>JBFWZQ010000001.1:0-481523 GCA_050185195.1 Steroidobacteraceae bacterium
AGCGGGGCCTGCGGTGACGAGCGTGGAGAGCGCCGAGGAGCGGCGAGCTGCGCCCGGCGGCCGCCGTTCTCCCAGCTCCTGACGACCCCATGCGCCGGGCGCCGCCGCGACGAGGGCACCGCCGCAGGCGGCGCTCGACCCGTGAGGAACCGCAGGACCCGCTCCCGGCCCGGCCCGCCGCCGCTTGCCCGCCGCCAGCCGCCCGCCCTCACCCCGCCATCGCCTCCATCACACGCACGAGGATGCGGTCGGCGAAGTCGACGATCTGCTCGCGCTTCAGGAGGCTCGCGCGCCAGGCCGCGGGGAGTGCCGCGGCACCGTAGTGGGCGCCCGCGAGCTGGCCGAATGCGGCCGTCAGGACGTCCGAGTCGCGGCCGCGGTTGGCGCACAGCAACGCACCGTCCCGCAGCGTCGCGGTGGCCTCGAACGCGCCCAATGCGCAGGCGAGCACATCGAGTGCCGTGGATTGCGCAGGCGCGGCTCCAGCGAGCGCCCCGCGATACCCACCCGCGGCGATGGCCGTGACTTCGGGTCGTAGTGCCCCCCCGGCAGCCAGCTCGCGCACGGCACCCAGGATCGCCGCCTTGTCGCGCCCGGCGATCGCGGCGTGCAGGGCCGTCGCGAGCACGCGGCAGGCGTCGAGGACGAGCGGGGCCTGGCAGGTGGTGCGCGCGACATCCGCCGCGTTTTCGATCGCCGTGGATGGGTCGTTGAAACCGAACATCACGACCGGCGCGATCCGTGACAGCGGCTCGGGGTCGAGCTGCGCCGGGTCGTGGGAGCCGGGATAGCGCTGCCGGCGCCAGCGCGCCGCCCCGAGGGCGCGCGTCACGCCCGCGGTGATGCCCACGCACTGGCCGGTTGCCGAGAGATAACCCTCGCGCTGCCAGCGCGCAAAACGCTCGACCTGATCCACGGGATCGAAGCCGTCGCGCTCGAGCAGGCTGTCGGCGACGCACAGCGCCATGGCCGTGTCGTCCGTCCACGCGCCGCGCGGCAGGTCGAACGGCCCGCCGCCCAGCAGGTCGCCGACGGGCGTGAAACTGCCCGGCTTGCGGTACTGGGTGGCCGCCGCGAGTGCATCTCCCGCGGCGAGCCCGAGCAGCGCCCCGGTGAAGCGCTCGCGCAGTGCGTGCGTCGCCGCCATCGCATCGCCGTCGAGCGTCGGATCGAGCGGCGCAGGCCAGCAATAGACGTAGTCGCGCTGTTCGGCGGTCTCGGGAATGGACGGCCAGGAACGCGCACGCGCGCTCCCCGCCCACAGGGCCTCGAGCGCGCTGAGTGCCGCGTCGCCCCGCGCGCCGTGCTGCGCGAGATGGCAGCCCACCACCATCCCGGTGCGGCCGATGCCCGCGCGACAATGCAGGAAGAGGCGGCGGCCCTCGCCCAGCAGTTCGTCGATGGCCGCGATGATCTCGCCCATGTGTTCGGGCTCGAGCGGAACACCGTGGTCGGGGATGGGCTTCCTGACATGCAGCACGCCGGCCGCGAGTTCGGTGTCGTACCGGGGCAGCTCGCCCGGCACCGTGAGATCGAGATAGGCGTTGATGCCGAGCGCCGCAAGCGCCGCGAGGCGCGCGCGCGTCTCGTCGCGGTTCGCCCCGCCCGGGTACTCGCCCGCGAGCCAGCGGTCGGGCTGCACCCAGTACGCGTTGGCGAGCGGCAGGCGTGTCACTGGGCCTGGCGCGCGAGCGAGGCGAAATCGAATAGTTTCGGATCGGCGAGGTGCGCGGGCTCGACCTGGCCCAGCGCCGAGAAAATCGACGCGACACGACCGGGGTGTTCGCGCTCCCAGCTTTCGAGCATGCGCTTGACCGCGAGCCGCTGGTTGTTGTCCTGCGAACCGCAGAGCCTGCAGGGGATGATCGGGAAGGCGCGCGCGCGCGCGTAGCGCTCGATCTCGCGCTCGGGCACGTAGGCGAGCGGACGGATCACGACATTGCGCCCGTCCTCCGAGACGAGCTTCGGCGCCATGGCTTTCAGGCGTCCGCCATGGAAGAGATTGAGGAACAGCGTCTCGACGATGTCGTCCCGGTGGTGGCCGAGCGCAAGCTTCGTGTAACCGCTTTCCGCGGCGAACCGGTACAGCGCGCCACGGCGCAGCCGCGAGCACAGGCCGCACATCGTGCGCCCTTCCGGGATCACGCGCTTCACGACGCTGTAGGTGTCCTGTTCGATCTGGTGGAACGGCACGCCGAGCGCGCGGCAGTGGCCGGGCAGCACTTCGGCGGGAAACTCCGGTTGCTTCTGGTCGAGGTTCGCGGCGGCCAGCTCGAACTCCACCGGCGCGCTACGCTGCAACGACAGCAGCAGGTCGAGCAGCGTGTAGGAGTCCTTGCCGCCCGACAGGCAGACGAGCACCCGATCGCCCGGCACGATCATGCGGAAGTCCTCGATCGCCTTGCCGACGAGGCCGCGCAGTTGCGCGGCGAGGCGCTTCGAGGTGTTCGAATCGGAAGGGTGTGTCGCGGCCATGGCCGCCATGTTACCCGCCCCTACGCGGCGGCGCTGCGGGACGCAGGATCTTCGAGGTACTTGCCTTCGAGGTAGCGCAGCGTGGCGACGGCCGCCAGTGGCTTGCCGGTCGCGCGCTTCAGCAATTCCTGCGTCGCCAGCTTCGCGCCGAGGCCGTGCACGTGTTCGCGCAGCCAGCCGAAGAGCCCGGTGAACTCGCCGCGTGCGATCTGCTCGTCGAGCCCGGGCAGGTCCGCGCGCAGCTTCTCGTAGAGCTGGGCCGCGATCGCGGCGCCCAGCGCGTACGAAGGGAAATAGCCGAAGGAGCCGACGGCCCAGTGGATGTCCTGCAGGCAGCCTTCCTGCTGGGTCGACGGCCGCACGCCGAATCGCGCCTGCATGAACTCCGCCCAGGCATCCGGCAGTTCCCGCACCGCGAGCGTGCCGGCGAGCAGCTGCTTCTCGAGTTCGTAGCGCAACTGGATGTGCAGCGGATAGGTCAGCTCGTCGGCGTCCACGCGGATCAGGCCGCGCTGCACCCGCGTCAGGTGCGCGTAGACGTTCTCCGGCTCCCATTCCGGGCCGCTCACGCCGAAATGTTTCTGCAGCAGCGGCAACAGGTAGCTGACGAACGGCCGGCTGCGGCACACGATCATTTCGATCAGCAGCGACTGGCTCTCCTCGATCGCCATGCCGCGATCGCGCCCGACCGGCTGGTCGCGCCACTCGCGCGGCAGGCCGAGGTCGTACATGGCGTGCCCGGTCTCATGCAGCGCGGCGAGCACGCCCGAGAACACGTCATCGGCGTCGTAGCGCGTCGTGACGCGGATGTCGCCCGGCACGCCCTCGGTGAACGGGTGCTCGCTTTCGTCGATCCGGCCTCCCTCGAAGGGGAACCCGACCGCCTTCATGATCTCGACGACGAGCTGGCGTTGCTTCGCGGCCGGGAACCTGCCGCTGATCGGCAGCGCAGGGTGCTTGGCCTGCAACGCCATCGCCTCGCGCACGAGCCCCGGCAGCCGCCGCGACAGCGATTTGAACATCGCATCGATGTCGGTCATCGTGACGCCGGGGCTGAATTCGTCGATCAGCGCGTCATAGGGCGCGAGACCCAGCGCCTGGCCGAGGAGTTGCGCCTTGTCGCGCACGAGGTGCAGCACTTCGTCGAGGTGCGGCGCGAAGAGCGCGAAATCGTTCGAGCGGCGGGCTTCGACCCACTTGACCTCGGCTTTCGACGTCGCGCGCGCCAGC
Source organism: Steroidobacteraceae bacterium (assembly GCA_050185195.1). Taxonomy (GTDB): domain Bacteria; phylum Pseudomonadota; class Gammaproteobacteria; order Steroidobacterales; family Steroidobacteraceae; genus CADEFQ01. The sequence goes on from JBFWZQ010000001.1 coordinate 3,706, forward strand.
CGCGAGACGAGCGCCACCGGCGTCGCGATCGCGTGGTCATGGTGGCGGCGCATTTCCCGCAGGTTGCCGAGCTGCCATTCATCGAGCCCCGCGGCATTGGCCTGCGCGCGATCGAGCAGGCGGCTGATCCGGGGCGCGGTGAGGAGCGCGTGGTGTTCGGTCTCGAGCGCCGCGAGTTGCTCGCCGCGGATGTCGGCGCTGCCCTTGGGCATCATCACCGCCGCGTCCCAGCGCAGCAACGCGAGCGCACCACGGAATGCGTGGAGACGCTTCCATTCCTGCTCGAGCTGCTGATAGGGCGTGGCGGACACTGGGCACCAGCGGAGGACCGGGGATGACCCATTGTACCCGCCGCCCGGCCCCGCGGCCCATTTACCAGTACATTATTCTTTTATATTCAATGGCTTATCAGTCGCCGGCACGGTTGACACCGCCGCTGCGAGCTTGTCGATCAGGCCGCTCACGTAGTGCGGCGAGCGGGTGTTGCGCGCGATCAGCAGGTAGAGCGCGGGCACCACGAGCAGGGTGAGGGCGAGGGAGAAGAGCGTGCCGAAGAAGACCGCCGACCCGATCGACTGGCGGCTTTCCGCCCCGGCGCCCGTCGCGAGCATCAGCGGCACCGCGCCACAGGCCGTGCACAGGCTCGTCATCAGCACTGGTCGCAGGCGGATGGTCGCGGCCTGCGCCACGGCATCCACGAAGGCAATGCCGCGGTCGCGCAACTGGTTCGCGAACTCCACGATCAGGATGCCGTTCTTGCAGGCGATGCCGATCAGCATGATCGCACCGATCTGGCTGAACACGTTGATGGAGGAACCGAACAGCCAGAGGCCCACGAGCGCGCCCGACAGCGCGAGCGGCACCGTGGCGAGGATCACGAGCGGGTGCACGAAGCTCTCGAACTGGGCGGCGAGGACGAGGTACACGATCAGCAGCGCGAAACCGAAGGTGAGCCAGAGCTTGCCGCCCGACTGCTTCAATTCGCGCGACTCGCCGTCGTAGTTGATCGTGACGCCCTGCGGCACCTCCTCGCGGATCACGCGCTCGACGTCGGCGAGCGCCTCGCCGAGCGAGTAGCCGGGCGCGAGGTTCGCCGACAGCGTGATCGATCGCAGCCGGCCGAAGCGCTTGAGTTCGTTCGGCCCGGCGACTTCCTCGGCCTGCACCAGCGCCGACAGCGGCACGAGCGCGCCGGTCGCCGTCGAGCGCACGTAGATCGCCCCGAGGTCGTTCACCGACGCACGCTCATCGTCGCGCGCCTGCACGACGACGTTGTATTCCTCGCCGCCGCGCAGGAAGGTCGTCACGATGCGCGAGCCGAGCATCGTCTCGAGCGTGTGCCCGACCGTCGCGAGCGACACGCCGAGGTCGGCCGCCTTGTTGCGGTCGATGCGCACCGCGATCTGCGGCTTGCGCTCGAGGTAGTCTGACTCGAGCGAAAGGATGCGCGGGTTCTCGGCCTGCACGCGCGCCATGACCTTGTCGCGCCAGGCCGCGAGCTGGTCGTAGTCGCTGCCACCGAGCACGACCTGCAGCGGCTTGCCGCCGCCGCGCACGCCGAGGCCCGGCGGCTGGATCACGACGATGCGCAATCCCGGCAGGTCGGCGACGCGCTGGCGCAGGCGCGCGGCGATCTGGCCGGCCCCCTCCTCGCGCTCGTCCCAGAGCGTCAGCGGCATGTACATGATCCCGGTGCTCACTTCGCCCTGGCGGCCGAAGCCGCCCGAGCGGCTGATGACGCGCTTCGCGTTGCCGCGCTTCACCTCATCCATCAATACCGACTCGACCTCGCGCATGTGGCGGTCGAGGTACTCGAGGCTCGCGCCTTCGGGGGCCGTGATCATCACCGGCAGCACGGCGCGATCCTCGACCGGCGCGAACATCACCGGCAGCTTGAGCCAGGGCACCGGCTTGCCGGCGATCATCAGCGCGACGACCAGCGTCGTGAACGCACTCGCGGCGCCGAGCACGACGAGCGGCCCGCGACCCGCGAGCGAGCGGCGCACGAGCCGCTCGTAGGCACCCGACGCACGGCGAAACAGCGCATCGACCGCGTGCGCCACCCGGCCGCGGTGCAGGCCGCCGGCAAAGAGCTTCGACGCCATCATCGGCGTCAGCGTCAGCGCAACCAGCGCCGAGAACGCGACCGCCGCCGCGACCATGACGCCGAACTCGCCGAACAGCCGCCCGACGTTGCCCTCCATGTACGAGACCGGCAGGAACACCGCGCACAGCACCAGCGTCGTCGCGATCACCGCGAAGCCGATCTCGCGGCTGCCGGAGAGGGCCGCGAGCAGCGCCGGCTCGCCGCGCTCGACGCGCCGCACGATGTTCTCGAGCACCACGATCGAATCGTCGACCACGAGGCCGATCGCGAGCACGGCGCCGAGCAGCGTCAGCGTGTTGATCGAATAACCGAGGAAGGCCATCACGAGCGCGGCGGCGAGCAGCGACACCGGGATGGTGACGGCCGGGATCAGGGTCGCGCGCGCGGTGCCGAGGAACAGGTAGATCACCGCGAGCACGATCACGAGCGTCTCGGCGAGCGCCTTCGCGACGCTCTTCATCGACTCGACGATGAATACCGAGAAATCGACGTTGACCTCGAGATCGATGTCGTCCGGCAGGCTCGCCTGCACGCGCGCGATCTCGGCCTTGGTCCGCTGCGCGACTTCGAGCACGTTCGCCTTCGACTGGGGCGTGATGGCGAGCGAGATGCCCGGCAGGCCGTTCGAACGCGCGAGGCTGCGTTCGTTCTCCGCCGCGAGCGCCACGCGCGCCACGTCGCCGAGGCGCACGACGTAGCCGTCGGCGCCCTTGCCGATCGCGAGCTGGCGGAAGTCGGCCTCGTCCGTGAAGTTCGTGTCGGTGCGCAGCGTGAACTCGCGTTCGCGCGATTCGATGCGGCCCGCCGGCAACTCCACGTTTTCGCGACGCAACGCATCCTCGACATCGGCGACCGTCAACTGGCGCGCGGCGAGCGCGTCGCGGTCGAGCCAGATGCGCATCGCGTACTGGCGCGCGCCGCCGGTACGCACCAGCGCGACGCCCGGCACCGCGGAGAAACGGTCGACCAGGTGGCGGGTCACGTAGTCGGTCAGCTCGAGCTGGCTGCGCGCGGGACTCGACACGTTGATGTACATGATCGCGTCCATGCCCGAGTCGACCTTGGTGATCTGTGGCGGGTCGGCTTCCTCGGGCAGGCGCGCGGCGACACGCGACACGCGCTCGCGCACGTCGTTGGCTGCCGCGTCGAGGTCGCGATCGAGCGAGAACTCGAGCGTGACGCGCGAATTTTCGTCACGGCTCGATGAAGTGAGCTTGTCGAGGCCCTCGAGGCCGGAGATCTCGTCCTCGATCAGCTCCGTGACGCGCTTCTCGATCACGCTCGCGGAAGCGCCACGGTAAAAAGTGTCGATCGTGACGATCGGCGGGGAGATGTCGGGGTACTCGCGGATCGGCAGGCGCAGCGCCGCCATCAGGCCAAGGATCGCGAGCAACAGCGACAGCACGGTGGCGAACACCGGCCGGCGGATCGAGATGTCGGAGATCGTCAACCCTGCGCCTCGCGCACGACGCTGCCGTCGCGCACCTTCTGCGTGCCTTCGACCACGACACGCTCGCCCTGCGCGAGGCCGCTGACGATCTCCACCTTGCCCGGCTCGCGCCGGCCGATCTGCACCTCGCGCCGTGCGACCTTGTCGCCGTCGACGACGAAGACATATTGCTTGCTCTGCTCGGGCACGAGCGCCTGCTCGGGAATCACGAGCGCGTCGTACTCGTCCTTCCTGAGCGTGACATTGACGAACATGCCGGGGCGCAGCAGCAACTCGCTGTTCGGGACGAGTGCGCGCACCGTCACCGAACGCGTGGTCGGGTCGATGCGCGAATCGATGGTCAGCACGCGGCCCTTCAAGCCCCGGTCGGGGTGCGCGGCGGTGCGCGCGGTGAGTTCGAGCCCCTCGCGCAGGCTGCCGAGCAAGTTCTCGGGCACCGCGAAGTCCACCTTCATCAGGCTCGTGTCGTCGAGTGTCGTAATCACGGTGCCCGGGCTCACGAGGCTGCCGACGCTCACGCGCCGCAGGCCGACCCGGCCATTGAAGGGCGCGCGGATCACCGTATCGGCAAGTCGCGCTTCGGCGGCGGCGACCCGCGCCTGGTCGGCCTTCATCGTGGCCTCGAGCTGCTCGTACTGCGACTGCGACACGACGCGCGTCGACAGCAGGTCGCGCGCGCGCGCGTACTGGCCCGTGCTCTCGGTGGCGGCGGCGGTCGCCTCGGCCAGGTCCGCGCGCGCCTGGGCCGGATCGAGTTCGATCAGGACCTCGCCCCGCTTGACCGCCTGGCCGTCCCGGAAGCGGACGGCCGAGACGAGGTTCGAGGCCTTGGTCGTCACGTCGATCGACTCGTTCGCGATCGCGGTGCCGAGCGCCGTCAGCTCATGCGAGACGCGCTCGCTGCGCACCTCGGCGCTGACCACCACCGTGGCCGGCGCAGGCTGGCCCTGGCCGGGTTGCGCGCCCATGCCCGCCGGCCGGGAAGTGCCCGGTGCGTCGGCGTGCTTGGTGGCATAGATGGCCCAACCCGAGGCGAGCACCGCGGCGACGAGGCTGATGGTGGTGACGAGGTTGCGTGTATCGGCCATCGGGAAAGTATTGCATCGTTACCGTGCGAACGACACGCGATCGGCGAGGCCGACCGAAAGCGCCGTGCCCGCGAGAACGACGCCGCAACCGGCCAGCAGGGACGGCGTCACCGGCTCGTCCAGCACCACAGCGCCCCACAGGATGCCGAAAGCGGGGAACAGGAACGCGACGGCGACGGCACGGCCGGCGCCGACATTGCGCAACAAGCGGTAGTAGATGAGATAGGCGACCCCGGTGCACAGCACGCCGAGCGCGACGGCGGCGAACCAGGCCCGCGGTGCTATCGGCGACTGCGGCCAGGTTGCAACGGCGAAGGGCGCGATGGCGAGTGTCGCGCCGAGCACCGAACCTGCCGCGACGGCCACGGGATCGCGCGCGCCGAGGTAGCGGCGCGTGAAACTCGCGCCGAACCCGTAGAGTGCAGCGCCGACGAGCGCTGCCATCACGCCGGGCAGTACGCCAACGCCCATGGTGCCGACCGCGCCGCGCACGAGCCACGCGACGCCAGCGAACGCAATCACGATGCCGGCCACGCGCCGCGCGGTCAGGCGCTCGCCGAGCCACGCCCAGGCGATGAGCGCGCCGAACATCGGCGTCGTCGCGTTGAGCAGCGCCGCGAGCCCGCTCGTGATGCTGAGGGTGGCATAGGCGAACAGGGCAAAGGGCACGGCGGTATTGATCACACCGAGCGCAAACAGCGCGAGCGGCTGCGAGCGCAGCACCGACCACTCGCGCAGGAAAACGAGCAGCACGAAAAAAGCGATCGCGATGCGCACGCCGGCGAGCGCCGTGGCGCCGAACACGGGCGAGGCGATGCGCAGCAAGACGAAGGCGCCGCCCCAGATCGCGCCGAGCAACAGCATCGCGGAGAAATCCCGGGTGCGCATCTATCGCACGGCGCCGCGCAGCAGCCGCGGCAGGGTGTCCGCATCCCAGCCCGGCGTCGCGCGCCCGAGCCGCACGACGACCAGTCGTTCGCCCGGCCAGGCCCAGACGATGCGTCCGTCGCCGGCGAGCGAAACGCCGCCGCCGTCGAGCCCTCGCGCGTCGAGTCCCTGGTGCGGATTCGGCACGGAGCCGCGCGCCAGCTCGCCGATCCAGCCGGGTGGCAGCATCGGCCTGCCGGCGACGACGCCCTCGTCGGCAAGGAACGCACCGAGTCGCAACAGGTCGCCCGGCGCCGCGCGCAGGCCGTCGAACACCGCGGCCATGCCGCCGCGCCGATCGAGCCTGATTTCCGCCACGCCTGCGCCGATCGGCTGCCACAGCGCCTGCGCGATGAATCGCGGATAGGGTTCGCCGGTGGCGCGCTCGAGTATCACGCCGAGCAACTGGGCATCGACCGGAGACACCGCGAAATGCGTGCCGGGTTCATGCGCCAGGTCGAAGGCCAGCGCCGCGCGCCCGGTGCGGGTGCCGAACCGCAATCGCCCGCTCTTGCCGAAGAGCGCGATCCAGTCGTCCAGCCGTGCGGGCTCGAGGCCCGAAACATTCCCGAGGAGTTGTCGCAGCGTGATCTCGCCGCGCGGTTCCCCGCGCCACTCCTCGAGCCAGTGTTCGACGCGCACATCGAGCGAGGGGACGCGGCCCTCCGCTACCGCGCGCCCGTAGGCGAGACCGAGCAGCGACGGACTGAACCCGCGCATCGGATAGGGTGTCTCGCGCGTGAGCCCCTGCCAGTAGCGCTCGAGCTGCACCTCGCCTCGATGCAGGACGAGCAGCGCCGCACTGTCGTTCGCCGCGGCCCAGGCTTCGGCCTGCGCGAGCGCGCCCGCATCGATCGTGCGCCTCGCCGGCGTGGCGACAGGAAAGAACGCAGTGGCGGGCCCGCCGAATGCCTCCACCGGCGCCTGCGCGGGTGCGCGCCAGCCGGTCCCGTCGGGTGTGAGCTGCCACAGGCGATGCAGGAACGGCCAGTCCGCCGCGAGGAACCCGATCCCCGCGGAGAGCATGAGAGCCGCCGACGTGACGAGCGCGAGGAGCAGGCGTCGCAACATGTCGCCATGATAATTAAACTCACGACGTGCCGCTTCGCATCGCCCTGCTCACCTCGGAGATCACGCCCTGGTCCAAGACCGGCGGGCTCGCCGACGTCACCGGGGCGCTTGCGAAACACCTGGCGCTCGCCGGTCACGAGGTGCATGTCTTCACGCCGCGCTACTCGGGCATCGCGCAGGGCATCGACATGGCCACCGTGCCGGGCTCGACCGCCCGCATGCACTTCCTCGACGACCCGGCGCTCTTCGCCCGCGCCAGCCTCTACACCACGGACGCCGACGAGCATCGGCGCTTCATCGCCCTCACCCGCTGGGCGTTCGACACCTGCCGCCGCATCGGCTTTGCGCCGCAGATCCTGCATTGCCATGACTGGCACACGGCCTTCAGCCCGTTGCTGCTCGAGGCCGAGTGGTCCCGCGACCCGCTTTTCGCCGACACGCGCAGCGTGCTGACGATCCACAACATCGGCTACCAGGGCGTGTTCGATGCGCGGTTTGCACCCGACCTCGGCCTCGCCGACCTGCGCTGGCTCCACCAGGACGACCTGCACGCCGGTGTCGTCAATCCGCTGAAGCACGGCATCCTCTACGCCCACGCGATCACCACCGTGAGCCCGACGTATGCGCGGGAAATCCGCACCGCCGAGTACGGCGCGGGCCTCGAACAGGCGCTGCGCGAGCGGGCGATCGCGCTGACCGGTATCCTCAACGGCGTCGACTACGACGAATGGGATCCCCGGCGCGACCGCCACCTGCCCACCCGGTATGACGAGCGCTCACTCGGGACCAAGGCCGAGCTCAAGCGCCTGTTCCTGGCGCGCGAAGGGCTGCCGCAACGACCCGACGTGCCACTCCTCGGCGTCGTGAGCCGGCTCGCGGCGCAGAAGGGCTTCGAGCTGCTGTTCGACACGCTGCCGCCCCTCCTCGCGCAGGGTCGCGTGCAGCTCGCCGCGCTCGGCAGTGGCGAGCCCAGGTACGAGCAGTTTTTCGCCGGGCTCGCGCGCGACTACCCGCAGGCGGCGGCCTTTCGCGCCGGTTACGATGAGGCACAGGCGCACTGGATCGAGGCGGCGAGCGATTTTTTCCTGATGCCGTCGCGCTACGAACCCTGCGGGCTCAACCAGATGTACAGCCTGCGCTATGGCGCCGTGCCGGTCGTGCGGCGCACGGGTGGCCTTGCCGACTCCGTCGAACCTTTCGACCCGGCCACCGGCCGTGGCACCGGCATCGTGTTCAACGACTTCGATGCGCCGGCGATGGCGTGGGCGCTGTCGCAGGCGCTGGCGCTCTACGCGGATGCCGCGGCTTACGCGCGGGTCGTGCAGAACGGCATGGCGCAGGATTTCTCCTGGGCGCGGCAGGTTCAGGAATATGTGGCGTTGTACGAGGGGCTGCTGGGTCGCTAGGGCGGTTGCAGGTGCGCCCCGCTACGGCCGCGGCGCGCCCTTGAGGTCGCCCAGCCGGAACGAGCCGGTCTCCTCGAACGGGATCGATCGCAACAGGCCGGACGAGAGCGACAGCTTGCCGCGCACGCGGTACTCGAGCGCCTCGCGGGCCTTGCCGTCCCGCATGCCGGAGACGAGCCTCAGGATCGCGCCCGCCATGTTCGCCGAAAGCAACATGTCGAACTCGGCTTCGCCGAACGCAGGCACCGTGAACGCCTCGCCCGCGACACCGTGCGCGAACTCCTCGCCGTTCAGGTCCATCGTCGCGGAGATGCCCTTGACCGGCAGCGCGCGATCGTTCGGATTCTGCACGCGCAGGCGCACCTTGAAGCGCTGGTCGAACAGCTCGCTGCGCTGCATTTCGATGCCGACGACCTGCAGCTTCGGCGTTTCGAAGCGCGTGGCCGCGCACGCGCTGACGACGAGCAGGAGGGCCGCGGCCCACAGTATCCTCATGCCGCATATCCTAGCAGAGCGCGGCCGTGCCGCCGGTTGGCGCCGGCGTAGTGCGCCGCAAGTTCGTCCGTCAGCGCACCCGACGCCAGCCGCCACTGCCAGTTTCCTGCCGTGGTGCCCGGGACGTTGATGCGCGCTTCGCTGTCGAGCGCCAGCAGGTCCGCGGCGGGAATCACCGCGAGTTCCGCCACCGAAGCGAGCGCCGCCTGGACCAGCGCTTCGGGCATGTCGCCCGCGTTTGCATGCAACAGGGCATCGACGCGGGCGCGCGTCGTGGCATCGAGGCTTCGATACCAGCCGACGGTCGTGTCGTTGTCGTGCGTGCCCGTGTAGACGACCGAATCGCGTGTATGCCGGTGCGGCAGGTAGGGGTTGTCCGGCGAGCCGTCGAACGCGAACTGCAGCACCCGCATGCCGGGCAACGCGAATTCGCGCCGCAGCGCTTCGACATCGGGCGTGATGATGCCGAGGTCCTCGGCGACGAAGGCTGGCGCGCGAGCGTCGTCCACCAGCGTACGCAGCAGGGCACGACCGCCCGCGGGCCGCCACTCTCCCTCGCGCGCGGTGCGCGCTCCCGCAGGCACGCGCCAGTACGCCGCGAGGCCCCGGAAATGATCGAGCCGCAGCAGGTCGAAGCGTGCGCGCGCGCGTGCGACGCGCGCGCGCCAGAAGGCGTAGCCATCCGCCGCCATCGCCTCCCAGTCGTAGAGCGGGTTGCCCCACAACTGGCCGTCGACGGCGAAATAGTCGGGCGGCACCCCCGCGAGTGCGAGCGGCCGGCCCCCGCCATCGAGCTGGAACTGGTTTCGATGCACCCAGGTTTCCACTGAATCGGGCGCGACATAGATCGGCAAGTCGCCGAAGAGCGCGATGCCGCGGGCATTGGCGTAGCCGCGCAGCTCCGCCCATCCCCGCTCGGCGAGGCATTGCTCGATCAGCACGCGTTCGATCGCGGCAGCATGCCGATCGCGCGCCGCGGCGAGCGCCCCCGGTTCGCGGTCGCGCAATGGCACCGGCCAGTCCCGCCACGGGGCGTCGCCGTGCGCGGCCGAGAGAACGGCGTGCAGCGCGTAGTCGTCGGCCCATGCGGATTCGCGTGCGCGCCACGCCGCGAACTCGCCGGCATCCAGGTCCCGGCGATCGATCAGGATCGGGTGCGTGGCATGGTCGGATCGCAGCCAGTAAGGCGATCCGTCGCTGCCCGTGGGGCCGATCGGCAATACCTGCCACACCGAGAACCGCGCCGCGACGAGCCAGTCGATGAACGCACGCGCGGCGCCGGCGAGACCGTCGTCGGCTTGCCAGAGCGAGGACACCGGCAGCAGTACGCCCGCGCGGCGTGTCATCCGGCCGTCGCCCGCCGCATGACGCCGCCCTGCTCCATCGCGCCGCCACCGCGGGAGACCGGATTTTCGAGCGCGATCGGCGGCTCGAGCGCGAGCAGGCGATAGAGAGTCGCCAGCTGCCGGCGGAAGAGCTGGTCGAACTGCGCGACGGCTTCGGCCGGGTTGTAGTCGCCGAACCACCAGAACCAGTCGGAACTCTCGCACAGCGCGAGCTGGCGTTCGGCGGCGACGACCGCTTCGGGCGAGAGGGCGCCGCTCGCAAGTACGCGGTCATGGGCGAGCTTCGCTACGCACAGCAGGTCCCAGGCCGCGTTCTTGTCGGCATCGCCGATCCAGGTGGCGAGCGTCGCATGCACCCAGCTTCCGGCGCGCACGCGCGGCAGAGCCGCCGGCTGCAGGTCGCGCGCGCCGAGCGCGCCGAGCGTGGTCAGCTCGAGCGCGGGGTGTTCCGCGAGCGCGGCATACAGCCCCTTCAGGAAGTGGTAACCGTTCTGCGGGTAGTGCTCCCAGGCGTTCTCGCCGTCGAGCGCGACCAGGACGGCGTGCTGGCTGGAGCCCGCGCGACGCCGCGCAATTTCCGTGAGCGAAGCGACGAAGTGGGCGACCGCGTCGTCGCCGTGCCAGCCGGCGTAGGTGAAGCCGATGAGGTCCGAAAGCCCGTCGTCGCGAAACCAGCAGTCGAGCGTGCGCCCCGGCCTGCGATACGGCCGGTCCGCCTCCGCCCCGGGCAGGCTGGCCTGCAGGACGCCCGCGCTGCTGGCGACCCACGCGAGTCCGTGCCGCTCGATGACCGCGAGGGCCTCATCGCTCACCGCGCCTTCCGATGGCCAGCAGCCCGCGGGCCTCGCGCCGAACGCGCGCGTGAACACGCGCAGCGCCTCCGCCATCTGCCAATCGGCGCGTTCGCGCCCGCCCGGATAGGCCGCATGCCGCGGCAACGGGCTGTCGGGCAGCGATTCCCGTGCCACCGCGAGATCGCACAGCAACGGCAGGATCGGATGCGAATACGGCGACACCGAAAGTTCGCAGCGCCCTGCCTGCGCGAGCGCGCGATAACGCGGCACGATCGAGGCGAGCGTCTCGCCGATCACGCCGAGCAGGCGACGGCGGTCGTCCGGCTGGAAGCCGCGGCCCTGCTCCATCAGGGCGGCAACGCGCGCGTCGCTGCGGCGGATGGTCTCGCCCGTCCACGCCAGGTGGTACCAGACCGCGAGGTCCGCGATATAGGCATCGCTCGCATAGGCGATGCGCGCGGGCGTCGCGAATGATTCCGCGAGGTCGACGAGCTCACGGAAGATCGGCAGCGGCTCGATCATCTGCGTGCGCTGCGCGCGCAGCAGCGCGCGCACGAGCGCGAGGCGCAGGGCGGGATCGCGCGGCGCAGCTTCGACGAGCGCGGCAAGCACCGGGTCGCGCAGGGGCGCGCCCGAGTCGAGATAGCGCCCGACTTCGCCCGCCAGGCTTTCGAGCTGCTCGAGCAGCACGGGCGTGAAATTGACGACGGCGCGCGCGGCCGGGGTGGCCTCGAGGTGCGCCGCCATGTCGGCGTAGTCCTTGATCGCGTGCAGCGCGGTCCAGGGCTGCACGTACTCGCCGGTGAGCGCATCGCGATACTGCGGCTGGTGCATGTGCCAGAGCAGCACGACGGGCAGGCGCGCGGCCATGCGATCAGGCCGCCGTCGGGCGCAGCATCCCGGCGGTGACGAGCACCACGCCCCGGTCGGTGACGAAAAAACGTTCGCGATCCTGCGCGGGATCGAAACCGATGCGCGTGCCGTCGGGCACCTCGCAGCCTTCGTCGACGATGGCGCCCCGCACGTGGCAATCGCGACCGATCGTCGCGCCCGGCAGGATCATCGAGCGGTACACGCTGCTGCGTTCGTTGACGCGCACGTTCGTGAACAGCAGCGACTCGCGGACCTGGGCGCCCGACACGATGGCGCCGCCCGCCACCATCGAGTTGATCGCGGTCCCGACCCGCTCGCCGTCATCCAGCACGAACTTCGCCGGCGGTTGCTGCAGCTGGTAGGTCCAGATCGGCCATTCCTCGTCGTAGATGTTGAGTTCCGGGGCGACGTGCACGAGCTCGAGGTTCGCCTCGTAGTAGGCGTCGATCGTGCCGACGTCGCGCCAGTAACTCTGCGCGCGCGTCTTCACGTCCTGGAAGGGATAGGCGTACACCTGCAGGCGCTCGATCGCGTCGGGAATGATGTTGCGACCGAAGTCGTGCTGCGAGGCGGGGCTCGCCGCATCGGCCACCAGCAGGTCCTCGAGCAGGCGCGTGTTGAACACGTAGATGCCCATCGAGGCGAGCGCGCTGTCGGGGCGTCCCGGCACCGGATCGGGATCGGCGGGTTTCTCCGTGAATTTCGTCACGCGATGCCACTCGGTCACCGTCATCACGCCGAACGCCTTCGCTGCGACGGCACGCGGCACCTCGACCACCCCGACCGTGATGTCGGCGCCCTTCTCGACGTGGGAGGCGATCATCGGGCCGTAGTCCATCTTGTAGATGTGGTCGCCCGCGAGCACCAGCACGTACTTCGGGTGGTGGCCCAGGATCGCCTCGAGGTTCTGGTAGACCGAATCCGCGGTGCCGAGGTACCAGTGATCGCCGCGTTGCTGCTGCGCGGGAATCACGTCGACGAACTCACCGAACTCGCCGCGCAGGTAACCCCAGCCACGCTGCACGTGCTGGATCAGCGACTGCGCCTTGTACTGGGTGAGTACCATGACCTGGCGGATGCCGGAGTTCACGCAGTTCGACAGCACGAAATCGACGATGCGGAACTTGCCGCCGAAGGGCGCCGCGGGCTTGCAGCGATTGGCGGTGAGCGGGCCCAGCCGTTCGCCGCGGCCACCCGCCATGATCACCGCGAGCGCGCCGCCGGTCAGACGGCTGACGTAGCGGCCGGACGACGTGCGTGCGGCTTGCTTCGGCATATGGTAGATACACGGTATCACACGCCACGCACCGACAACCGACCCGCTGCTCGCGCCGCTCGCGCGGGACCTCGAACGCATCGCGGCCGGCCGCCACCACCATCCGCACGGCGTACTCGGCCGGCACGACGGGGCCGACGGGGAATGCACGATCCTGCTGCACCTGCCGCGTGCGCGCGGCGTCACGATCGAGGACGGCCTCGAAGCACAGCGGCTCGACCACTCCGATTTCTTCGCCTGGCGCGGCAGCGCGGCGCTCGTCCCGGTGCACTACCGGGTGCAGTGGAGCGACGCGCTGGGGACACACGCGCGCCACGATCCGTACAGTTTCGCGCCGCAGATCGATGCCGGCTCACTCGCGAGCTTTGCACGCGGCGCCCACCACAGCGCCTGGGAGATGCTGGGCGCGCTGCCGTCCGTCCGCGACGGCATCGCGGGCGTGCGTTTTGCCGTATGGGCGCCGCACGCGGAACGCGTGAGCGTGGTCGGTCCGTTCTGCCAGTGGGACGGTCGCCAGTACCCGCTGTCCGCGCGCGCCTCGAGCGGGGTGTTCGAGCTGTTCGTGCCCGGCCTTGCGCCCGGCGAGCTCTACAAGTTCGAGATCCGCCACCGCGACAGCGGCGCCCTCTCGCTCAAGTCGGACCCGTACGCGCGCGAAGCCGAGTTACGGCCGGCGACCGCCTCGCGCGTCGGCAACCTCGCGCCGTACGCGTGGCGCGACGACGGCTGGCTGGCCGCCCGCGCCGCGCGCAACTGGCTGCACGCGCCGATGAGCATCTACGAGGTGCACGCCGGCTCGTGGCGTCGCCACGCGGACGGGGGCTACTGCACCTGGCGCGAGCTCGCGCAGACCCTCGTTCCCTACGCCAAGGATCTCGGCTACACGCACCTCGAGCTGCTGCCCGTGACCGAACATCCGCTCGACGACTCCTGGGGTTACCAGGCGACGGGCTACTTCGCGCCGACGAGCCGCCACGGCACGCCCGACGACCTCAGGCACTTCATCGACGCCTGCCACGCGGCCGGGCTCGGCGTGCTGCTCGACTGGGTCCCGGGCCACTTCCCGCGCGACGCCCACGGGCTGGCACGCTTCGACGGCGCGCCGCTCTACGAGTACGCCGACCCGCGACGCGGCGAACACCGCGACTGGGGCACGCTGGTGTTCGACTACGAGCGCCACGAAGTGCGCTCGTTCCTGCTCTCGAGCGCCTGTTTCTGGCTCGGCGAATTCCACTTCGACGGCCTGCGCGTCGACGCCGTCGCCTCGATGCTGTACCTCGACTACAGCCGCAAGGACGATTTCCTGCCGAACCGCTACGGCGGCAACCAGAACCTCGAGGCGATCGCCTTCCTGCGCGAGCTCAATGCGCTCGTGCACGCGCGCTACCCCGGCGCGGTGGTGATCGCGGAGGAATCGACCGACTGGCCGATGGTGAGCCGACCGACCGAAACCGGCGGCCTCGGCTTCTCGATGAAGTGGAACATGGGCTGGATGCACGACACGCTCGGGTACTTCGGCAAGGATCCACTCTTTCGCTCGCACCACCATCGGCAGCTCACCTTCGCGATGATGTATGCGTACACGGAAAACTTCGTGCTGCCGCTCTCGCACGACGAAGTCGTGCACCTGAAGCGCTCGCTGCTCGGGCGCATGCCGGGCGACGCGTGGCAAAGGTTCGCGAACCTGCGCCTGCTGTACCTCTACATGTGGACGTTGCCCGGCAAGAAGCTGCTGTTCATGGGCGGCGAATTCGGCCAGGACAGCGAGTGGGATTTCGCGCGCGGGCTGCCGTGGCCGCAGGCCGATGAACCGGGGCACGCCGGTATCCGGCCGCTCATCCGCGACCTGAACCGCCTGTATGCCGGGGAACCAGGCCTGCATCGCCATGAATTCGAACCGCAGGGCTTCGAGTGGCTCGACTGCGACGACGCCGCGAGCTCGATCCTCGCTTACGTGCGCAGGAGCGGCGAGTCCTTCGTGGTCGTCGCGCTCAACTTCACGCCGGTGCCGCGCCACGGCCTGCGCATCGGCGTGCCGCAGGCGGGCCGCTACCGCGAGATCCTGAATTCCGACTCCGCGTTCTACGGCGGCAGCAATGTCGGCAATCCCCTGCCGCTCGCGACCTCGGCGGTCCCGCACCACGGGCGGGCGCAGTCGCTCGAGATCACGTTGCCGCCGCTCGGCGGCGTGATCCTCACGCGAGACGTTTCATGAGCCCGAGTTCGTACGGATGCGCAAGCAGCGGGTGGGTCGGCGTCGCGAGGATTTCGAGCGCGTACTGGCCGCTCGCCGGCGCGGGTGCGTCGACGGCGTAGTAACGCGCGCCGTCGGAGCGCGCCTCGTCGGTCGGTTCGAACGCCACGCGCCATTCGCCGTCGCGGCGGTGGCTGCGGAATGACGACAGCAGCGGGCCATCGGGCAGCGGATGCGGCAGGCGCCGCTCGCCGACGATCTCCACCCTGACCTCGTCCGGATGCAGCCCGCCGAGCTGCACGGCAACCCGCATCGTGAGCCGGCCCTGCAGTGCGATCTGCGGTTGCGGATCGACCGCACGCTCGAGCGACACATGCGGCCAGGCCTCGCGCGCGCGCCGCTTGAACTCGACGATCGTGCGCGCGCCGGCAAAGCCCGCGGCGGACAGCGCCGCGCCGCGCCGCGCGGCGGGACGATAGATGCCCTCCGCGTAGTCGTTCACCACCCGGCTCATGTTGAAGCCGGGGATCACCGTCGCCATCGCATGCTTGCAGCGCTGTACCCAGCCCTGCGAGTAGCGCGCGCCTTCACGGGCGTAGTAGAGCGGCACCACTTCGCCCTCGAGCGTCTCGTACAGGCTCGCCGCCTCCAGTGCATCGCGCCGTTGCGGGTCCTCGACGCTCACGGGCGAGAGTCCCCAGCCGTTGTCGCCGTCGAAGGCTTCCGCCCACCAGCCGTCGAGCACGGAAAGATTGAGCGTGCCGTTCGCCGCCGCCTTGATGCCCGAAGTGCCGCTCGCCTCGAGCGGCGCGACCGGATTGTTGAGCCAGACGTCGCAGCCGGCCACGAGCCAGCGCGCAAGGCGCATGTCGTAGTCGTCGAGGAACACCACGCGCCCGGCGAACTCCGGCGTCAGCATCAGTTGCTTGATCTCGCGCAGCACGGCCTTGCCCGGTTCGTCCGCCGGGTGCGCCTTGCCCGCAAACAGCAGCAGCACCGGTCGCTGCGGGTCGCCGAGCAGTTTCGCGAGCCGCGCACGATCCTTCAGCAGCAACGCCGCCCGCTTGTAGGTGGCAAAGCGCCGCGCGAAACCGATCGTGAGGACATCGGAGCGGTCGGGGTCGAGCAGCCGCACGACCTGCCGCCACTGCGCGCCGCTCAGCCCCTTGTCCGCAAACTCCCGCTGCAGGCGCGTGCGCACGCTCGCGAGCATGCGCGCCTTGACGTCCTGCGAGGCGGCCCAGTATTCCTCGTCGGGAACGCGCTCGAGCGCCTGCCACAGCGCCGCATCCGACAGGCGATCCATCCAGCCCGCCGGCAGGTGCCGGTCGAAGAACTCAGCCCAGGTCTGGTGCAGGTAGGTCGGCACGTGCACGCCGTTCGTGACGAATCCCACGGGGTTTTCCGCCGGCGCGAGTTCCGGCCAGTGCGGCGCGCAGATCTGCGCCGATACCCCGCCGTGCACGCGGCTCACGCCGTTCACCGAGCGCGCGCCGGCCAGCGCGAGCCAGGTCATGTTGAACTCGTGGGGCGCCCCCGGCGCAAGACCCAGGGCCAGCACCTGCCCGGCGGGCCAGCCGAGCGTGTCGAGGTAGCCGCCGAATTCGCGCTGCACGAGATCGTGCGGAAAACTGTCGTGTCCCGCGGCGACGGGCGTGTGCGTCGTGAAGGCGCACTGTGCCGCGACCGCCTCGAGCGCGACCTCGGCGCTCGCGCCCTGCGCGACGCACTCGCGCATGCGCTCGAGGATCAGGAACGCCGCGTGCCCTTCATTGATGTGCCACACCGCGGGCGCGAGCCCGAGTGCACGCAACGCACGCACGCCGCCGATGCCGAGCACCATTTCCTGGCGGATGCGCATGGCCTTGTCGCCGCCGTAGAGCCGGTGCGTGATTTCGCGATCGGCCGGCGCGTTGTCGGCGCAGTTCGTGTCGAGCAGGAACACGCGCACGCGCCCGACGTCCGCGCGCCAGACGCGTGCATGCACCGCGCGACCCGCGATGTCGATCGAGACGCGCAGCCACTCGTTGTCCGCACCGAGCACGGGCTTGACCGGCAGGTCGCGCGGATCGTGGTCTTCGTAGGCCGCGTGCTGCACGCCGTCGCTGTCGACGGCCTGCACGAAATAGCCCTGGCCGTACATCAGCCCGACCGCGACGAACTCGAGCCGTTCATCGCCCGCGGCCTTGCAGTGATCGCCCGCGAGCACACCGAGGCCGCCGGAGTAGATCGGGAAACTCTCGTGAAAACCATATTCCGCGCAGAAATACGCCACCAGCGGCCTGTCGGCGGCGGCCCCGGGGGGCGGCGCGAGGTAGGCGTCGAACGTGGCGAGCACCTGCTCGTAGCGCGCGAGGTAGACCGCATCGGCAGCGGCGCGGTCGAGCGCGGCCTGATCGACACACCGGAGCATCAGCTTCGGATTGCCATCGGTCTGCCGCCAGAGGGCCTCGTCGAGGTCCTCGAAGAGCGAGCGGCAAGGCCGATGCCAGCTGAAAAACAGGTTTCCGGCCAGTTCCGGCAGTCTTTGCAGACGTTCAGGAATGTTTGGGGTGATTTCGACGAGAATCGACGCGCTCATGGATTGATGGGCCCCAGTGGTCTGTGGCGCTGGAGGCCGGCGCGCAGTCTAACAGGAACCTCATCTACGATTGACTGAGCAGTACTAGCGACTTTATAGTACTGACAAATGGACGATAGCAGCGCGCGCAAGTTCCAGAAAGACCTCAACGGGGGCCTGGTCGCGCTCGTGCTGCTGTCGGTGCTGGACCGTGCCGAGGGCGAGCTGTACGGCTATGAGATCGCGAAGCAACTGCAACGCGCCGCGGTGGGCGATCCGCTTTTCAAGGAAGGGACGGTGTACCCGGTGCTGCGCTCGCTGTCCGCCAGCGGGCTGCTGTCGAGCCGCGTCGAACCCTCGCTGACCGGCCCACCCCGCAAGTACTACCGCATCACGCCCCCCGGCCGGGTCATCCTGGGTGAATGGCGCGACATCTGGGCGCAGACGCGCGACTTCGTAGATCGATTCACATTAGAAGGTAAATCATCATGAACAGGGCAGCACCACGCTCGATTGATGCGTACCTGAAACAGCTACGTGACGAACTGGCGGATGCCGACCCCGCTCTCGCCCAGGATGCGCTGTACGACGCCGAGGAATACCTGCGCGCGGAGATCGCGGCGCACCCCGGCAAGTCGGAGGCCGACGTGCTCGAACTGATCGCGAGCACCTATGGCGCACCCGACGAAGTCGCGGCTGCCTATCGCGAAACCGAAGCGAAAGTGGCGGCGGCCCTGCACACGCCCAAGCCGAAGCCGGGCGGCGGGGCACTGCGGCGCTTCTTCGCTGTCTATTCCGACCCGCGTGCCTACGCCTCCCTCTTCTACCTGTTCCTTGCCCTGGCCCTCGGCATCTTCCATTTCGTCTTCGCGGTGGTTGGCGTCTCACTGTCGGTCGGATTTGCGGTATTGATCATCGGCGTGCCGTTCTTCATCGCCTTCATCGGCCTCACCCGGGTGATCGCACTCGCCGACGGGCGGCTCGTCGAGGCCGTGTCGGGGGAGCGCATGCCGCGGCGGCCGCGCCACCCCGGCCCGCGGCTGTCGTTCTGGGCGCGCGTCGGCGCGATGTTGCGCGACACGCGAACCTGGACCACGCTCGCCTACTTCGTGCTTTCCCTGCCGCTCGGCATCGCCTACTTCGTGATCGCCGTGACCGGGCTCGCGCTCGGCCTGTCGCTGACCTTCGCGCCGGTTTTCGAGCTCGCGCGACGCTTCGGCTGGATACAGGTATCTGGCGGCGTGACGCCCGACTTCAGCCCCGCCTGGCTCGGCAGCGCCCTGTTGCTGCCCGTCGCGATCCTGCTCGGCATCGCGATCACCACCGCCCTGATGCATCTCGCACGCTTCCTCGGCCGGGCGCACGCGCGCTTCGCGAAGCACATGCTGGTGATCGGATCGTGATGCCGCGATCGATCGCGGCCCTCGTGCTGGCCATCGCACTTGGATCCCCCGCGGCGTGCATGGCCGCCGATCCGCCATCGCGCGCCGCAGCCGGCGCGGCCGCCAACGGCTGCCTTCCCGATGGCGACGGCTACCTGCGCGCACGCGTGCGCGGTGCGCTCGACCTCGACCTCGACTGGCGCAACGACGAAATGGAATGCACCGGCGGCGTGCGCCCCGACGGCAGCGGCGTGCGGGTTTCGATCGCGGGGCCGCTGCGCAGCGATGGCCGCCGCCTGCGCTTCGTCTTCGGCATCGTCGGCGCGGCCGAAGGCGCCGCCGCGCGCCAGCGCCCGACGAATCTCACCGTGATCTTCGAGGGCGAACGGCGACTCTTCGCGACCCAGGGCGACGACAAGTGCACGGTCGACTCGCTCACCCAGGCGCGCACGGGGCCGCTCGGCGGCCCACAGCGCAGCTGGCGCGTCGAGGCGCACGGATTCTGCACCGGCCCGGCCGCCACCCTCGCTGGCGACACGCGCCTGCTCGTGACCCGCTTCGACTTTGCGGGCCGGATCGATCTGCAGGAAGATGCGCTCCCATGAACCTGCAGGCCCTTCGCTGCCGTGCGCGAGCCTTCCCGTTGCTGCTGCTCGCCGCGCTCGCGTGCGGGCCGGCGCAGGCCGCGCAGCCGCTGGAAGACCTCGCGGATTTCCCGCGCGCCGCCCTCGAGATCTCCGGGCCCGCCGGCACGCATCGCTTCGACGTCTGGGTCGCCGACACGCCGCCGCGGCGCGCGCAAGGCCTGATGTTCGTGCGCGATCTCGCCCCGGACGGGGGCATGCTGTTTCCCGAAGCCGCGCCGCGGGTCATGTCGATGTGGATGAAGAACACCTTCATTCCGCTCGACATGCTGTTCATCGACGCGAAGGGCCGCATCGTGCGCATTGCCGCGCGCACGACGCCGCATTCCCTCGACAGCATCGCATCGAACGGACCGGTCACGATGGTGCTCGAGCTGCGCGGTGGCGAAGCGGAAAAACGCGGGATCGCGGTCGGCGATCACGTACGGGTCAGCCCCGACAAGACCTAGCATCCTCGTCCGCGCCGCGCCTTGCGCATGGTCAAGGGCGCTCGTTTCGGCTATGATTTCCCACGTGTTGTCGCAGGCCGGCATTGGATGCCCGAAGGCCTTTAGCGCAACACCCCCCAAGAATCAACAGAGAGTGAACATGAAAAAGAACGTTGCCATGTCATGTGGCGCAGCCGCATTGCTGCTCGCTGCATTGCCCGCCACGGCCGGACCGCCGGCGGGAAGTTGGTATGTCGCCCCCGAGGCGATCTACCTGTGGACCGACCGTGATCGCCTCGCCGACGACGAGTTCGGCGGTGCGTTTGCCATCGGCCGCTCATTCGACAAGTGGGATGTCGAGTTGCAGTACAACTACGCCAGCCCCGACACGCTGGGCGGCGGCTCGCTCGACTTCAACAACGTCTTCGTCAACCTGCATCGCGTGTTCTACCGCGATGCGCGCGTCTCGCCGTTCCTGAAGCTCGGCGTGGGCCGCGTCGACCCGCACTACTCGAGCACGTCGCCGATGTTCGGCACCGACGTGACGACCTGGACCCTGGCGTACGGCGCCGGCGTCCTCGCCAACCTCACGCGCAACGAAGCGCGCGGCACCGCGCTCGCGCTGCGCGGCGAGATCTACGGTCTCGTCAGCTCGAGCACCGAACCGCCGAACGGCGATCACCTGAGCGACACGGTGGCCGGCATCGGCCTGCAGTACAACTGGGGCGCGCCGGTCGCGGCGCCCGCACCCGTCGCACCGCCGCCGGTCGGCGACTCCGACGGCGATGGCGTGAACGACAACCTCGACAAGTGCCCGGGCACGCCCGCCGGCACCGCGGTTGACGCGAACGGCTGCGAACTCGACAGCGACGGCGACGGCGTCGTCGATCGCCTCGACAAGTGCCCGGGCACGCCCGCCGGCGCCAAGGTCGACGCGAACGGCTGCGAGCTCGATGCCGACAGCGACGGCGTGGTCGATCGCATCGACCAGTGCCCGAACACGCCCGCCGGCGACAAGGTCGACGAGGTCGGTTGCTCGTTCAACCTGCGCCTCGAGGTGTTCTTCGACACCGACTCCGCCGCGATCAAGCCCGAGTCCTTCCCGGACCTCGATCGCGCGGTGCGCCTGATGACGACCAACGATCGCCTCGCCGGCACGATCGAGGGCCACACGGACAGTCGCGGCAGCGATGCCTACAACCAGAAGCTGTCGCAGCGTCGTGCCGAATCGGTGCGCCAGTACCTGGTCGACAAGGGCGTGCCTGCGTCGCGGCTGGACGCCATCGGCAAGGGCGAGAGCAGCCCGATCGCGGACAACGCGACGGCCGAAGGCCGCGCGCAGAATCGCCGCGTGCTGCTCGTGCGCACGAGTCGATAAGCCGACCTGTCGATGCGACGAAGGCCCGGCACCGCAAGGTGCCGGGCCTTTTTCTTGCCGGGCTGCCGCGGCACAGTGGCCGCATGCTGGACCTCCCCGGTCACCCGGTCATCGACAAGGCACTGCTCGTGGGTGGCTGCACGCGCCTGCCGCTCGCGATCGACGCGGCGCGACTCGCCGCGGAAGTGGCGGCCTTGCCGGCCGCGGCCTGGGGCACCCGGGGTGGTCGCGGCGGCGTGCACGAAGTCGCCGAAGCGATCTTCCTGCGAGGCCACGCGCCCGCGGAGGGCGACCGGCCGATCGAGGATCGGGCGCCGCTCGCCCTGCTGCCGTACGTGCGCCACCTGATCACCGAACTGGTACCGGCTCCCGCGCAGCGTTGCCTGCTCGCGCGCCTGCCGGGTGGCGCGATGGTGGCCCCGCATGTCGACCAGGCGCCGTACTTCGCCAAGACGATCCGGATCCACGTGCCCGTCGAGACACACGCGCGTGCCTGGATGATGGCGGCGGGGCGCCGCTACCGGATGGCCCTCGGCGAAGCCTGGGCCCTCAACAACAGCGCGCCGCACGCGGTGGCGAACGACGACCCGTTGCGCCCGCGCACGCATCTCATCTGCGACTTCCTGCCCACCCCAGCGCTGCTCGACCTGCTCTTGCGCGGCGAGCGCAACCCGTGATCGTCACGCCGCGGTTCGTTTTCCTCCACCTGCACAGGTCGGGCGGCACGTTCGTCAACGAGGGCCTGCTGCGGCACGAGCCGGGCGCGCGCCAGCTCGGCTACCACCTGCCCCGCAGCCTCCTGCCCGACGCCTGCCGTCGCCTGCCCGTGCTCGGACTCATGCGCAGCCCCTACCGCTACTACGCCTCCTGGTACGCCTTCCAGTCCGCGCGCGCGCAGCCGAACATGCTCTTCCGGTTGCTGGGCGACGGCGGCGCCGCGGGATTCGCCGCGACGATCCGCCGCCTGCTCACGCTGGGCGTTGACGATGCGCTGCTCGATCGCGTGATCGCCGCGCTGCCCGCGCACTACACGAACCACGGGCTCAACCTGCCGGGACCTGCACTCGCCGCGATTCGCGGCACCGGGCTCGGCTTCTATTCGTTCCTCTTTCGACATCTCTTTGGCGAGGCGGACGACGTGCACGTCGCCCGCCTCGAGCAGTTGCGAAACGAACTGCCCGCTGCCATGGCGGCGGCCGGCGCGCCCGCGGGGGCGCCCCTGCTAGCTTGGCTGCACGATGCGCCGCCGCGCAATGCTTCGGCGCCGGTCGATTCTTCAGCACCTCCCGATGCCTCGACGGGCTGGGACCCGGACCTTGCCGCGCTCGTCGCCGAGCGCGATGCCCCGATCATCCGGCGGTTCGGTTACGCATCTCCAGGGCCTCGAGCCGCTCCCACGTCGCCCTGACCGACGGCAACGCCGACTGCACTTCCCGTTCACGGCGGCGCCACTTGTCCGCGGCTGGCGCCGTATGCGTGTAGCGCGACAGCGGCAACGCGCCCCGCACGCGGATCTCGAGCGCCGCGTCGAAGTCGATGCCGATGAAGCGGCACAGCGAGGCCGCCGTGCCGCGCGGATCGTCGACGAGGTCCTCGTAGCGCAGCGACATCCAGCGCTCGCGCGGCAGGCACGCGAGGTCGTCGAGTGCGATGCGATTGGCGCTCTCCCACTGGAAGGCAGCGATCTCCTCGAGCGGCCGGCCCCGCATCGCCTGCCACGCTGGCGGCAAGAGCATCGACCACGGGCCGTCGAAGCCCTCGAGGCGGCCGTAGGTGCGCCATCCGCCGGCCTCCCAGGCTTCCATGATGCTGGCGAGGTTGGCACGCGGGTCACGCCACAGGAACACGAACTGCGCATCCGGGAAGATGCGATCGATGAACGGGATGCGCAGTGCGTTCTTCGGCGTTTTCTCGAGGAGGCGCAGGGCGCTGTCCGCGCCGATGGCACGGCCGTCCGCATCGACACGGTTCGCCATGACGTCGTGGGCGATTCGCGCCGCCACGGCATCGGTCGCTTCCCGCGCGGACAACCGGTTCGATTCGACACCCGGGGCCCCGGGCCGCAAGGTCGGTATCCCCTCGATGAGCCAGTGCGCCTCGCCGCCGAGCGTGGCGATGTCGCGGCTCGCCGCAAGCGTCTCGAACAGCAGGGTGCTGCCCGAGCGCGGCGCGGCGATGATGAAAACCGGTCGTTTCGGCCGCCGCGCCGCCACCCGATCGAGCGACAGGCAGGCGCGCAGCACGCGCGCCTCGAGCACACGATTGCCGGCCACGCGGTTCGTCGCCGCGACGATCCCCGCACCGAGCACGCCTGCCGCGTCGCGCACGCTGTCGCGCAGGCGCTCGAACTCGGTCCAGCCCGACGGGTCCTCGCCATGCAGGGCGTACAATTGCCGCCAGTCGCGGGCGAGCGCATCCAGCATCCCGAGGTAGTGCAGGAGTCGCGCGCGACTCGCCGGCGTGTCGTCGGACGCCGCCAGTTCGCCGCGCAGGTCGAGCAGCAGGAGCTCGAGTTCGCCTGGCGCCATCACGCGAGGCGGCGGCGTGCGCTCGACCAGGGGCTCGTACTCCCGCCCCGCCTCGTAGGGCACGGGGCGAACGTCAGTGCCCTGCAGCGCGCCCCGCTGCACGAACTGCCAGAAGGCTGCGCTGCCGGACGTATCTGCCACGAGATGGATGCGCGCCTCGGGGCTCGCGTTCTCGACGCCGTGGAGGCGCCAGTTGTCGAAGATCCAGGCCTCGCCTGCCGCCATGTGCACCGACTCGCCACCGCAGTGGAAGCGCACTTGCGGGTGCGTCCGGACGGGAATGTGGACGCGCACGCGACTGAACCAGTGGTGGTTGATGTCGGCGTGCGCGGGCACGTTCGCACCGGGCGCGAGGCGCAGCAGCCTCGAGCGGCTCCAGACCACGCCGAAACTAGCCAGCACCTGGCGCAGATAGGGCGAGCGCGCGAGATGCGGCGTTGCCTGCATGGGCCCGTCCACGAGATCGTTCTCGCCGCCCTCCACGGAAATCAGGCGCAGCGCGCTGTTGCCCGGGTGGCCGTCCGGGTGTCGGACCCAGGCTTCTGCCGGCAGGGCCTCGACTTCCTCGCGCAGGCGCTGCGCGTCGAAGCGGACGGCGAGCTGCTGGAAGGGGCGGGCGAGGCGCATGGTCAGGCGGCATCCACCCGGGCGCGGAAGTGGCCGATCGCCGGCACGAGTACCGCGAGCACCTCGCGTTCGACGCAGGTCAAGTGCGGATTCCACACGTCGAAGATCATCACGACCCGCGTGGAACCGCTGCGGTTCCAGGCCTCGTGCTCGTAGGTGTCGTCGAACACCACGACCTCGCCTTCGCGCCAGGCGTGCTGCACGTCTGCGACGCGCAGCGCGCACTCCCCCGGCACGAGCAGCGGCAGGTGCGCGACGAGGCGCGTGTTCGTGACGCCGCGGTGGGGCAACAGGTGCGTGCCCGGTGCAAACACGGAGAAGAGCACCTCGGGCCCGTGCTCGCGAACGTGCGACAGCGGCAGGGCTTCGAGGGCGGCGGCCGTCCGGGGGCAGCGGCGACAGTTCTCGTCGCGGCGCTCGCCGTGGCGGTAGAAGTAGTAACCGCTCCAGTCGGGCGCACCGCGCGTGCCACGCAGGTTGTCGCGCTCGAGCCTCGAGGAGTCGAACACGCGCTCGCGGCCGGCCGCCTGGGGCAGGAGCGCCTCGAGCTCGGCGCGGATCGCGCTTGCCTGCACCTCGAGGTCGGGAATCCAGCCGAACAGCGACCGATCCGGGAGCGGCGCCGCCGGCAGTCCCGGAAACCAGAGAAAGGAGGGTTGCTGGCGAGGATCGGAGTTCGCCGCCACCGCATCGCCGAGGTAGAGATCGAGCGCGTGACGCACGCGGGCGAGCCCTTCCGGACCATGGCGCGCCTCGAACGGCTCGACGACGCCCGCGAGCATGGCGCGCCGCCGCGCGCGCACCGCCCCCACCGCGCGCTCGACGAGCGGCGCGAGGCCGGACGGCGTGGTCGCGGCGTCGTGCCATCGGCCCAGCGACTGCGCGTCCCTGAGGGCGCGCGCCCACTGCCACAGCGCCCGCTCACCCTCGCCCGCCCGTTCGAGTGCGGCGCCGTAGTTGAGCCGGGCAACATGAAAGCCGGGATCGAGCTGCAACGCCGTGTCGTACCACGCGAGTGCCGCGATGGTGTTGCCGGCGAGTTCGTGGGCGCGCGCCAGGTGGTAGCGCGCGATCGTGTCGGCGGGATCGAGTGTCGTTGCGCGCGTGAGCCTTGCGATCGCGCGCACGGCATCACTGCGACGCAGCGCCGCGACCGCCACGACCTTGAGCGCTTCGATGTCGTCGGGATCGGTCTCGAGTCGCAACAGGCAGGCCTGCTCCGCCTCGAGCACGTGGCCGCTGCGAAACAGCCGCAACGCCTCGGCGCGCGCCTCGTCGCGCGGCGCGCTCATGCGCGCCCCGCCGTGCTAGCGTACGCGGCGGCATGGACATCGCCGACCTGCGTCATTACGTGCGCGTCTACGACGGCAGCCTCGAGCCGGCACTGTGCGCGCGCATGCTCGATTCGTTCGCGCAACTCGCGCGTTTCCACCAGCCGAACGGCGCGGCAGTGCGGCGCGGGCTCGAGGCATCCGCCTGGACCGAGCTCAACGTGACCCGGCTCGCCGATGCCGCGTTCCTCGGATCGTTCCGCCGCACGATCGCCTCGGCCCTCGCGCGCTACAACGCCGATGTCGGCCTCACGATCGGCGTACCCGATAGCGGCGTGACCTCCGACCTCGTGATCAAGCAGTACCGGCCGGGCGGCAGGGAGAAGTTCCAGTTGCATTTCGATGCCATCCATCATGTCGCCAACCGCTATCTCGTGCTGCTGTGGTACCTGAACGACGTCGCGGACGGCGGCGAGACGTGCTTTCCGCAGCTCGATCTCGCCATCGCGCCGCGCGCCGGCCGATTGCTGATGTTCCCGCCCTACTGGATGTACCAGCACGAAGGCGTGCCGCCCGTCTCCGGCGACAAGTACATCGTGTCGACCTACCTGCTTTTCACCGATCATCCCGCGTCGTAGCCCCAGCGTTCGAAACAGGGGGCGAGGATCGGCAGCACCGGGGCGAACTGGCGCCTGTAGGCGCGCCAGCGGCCGACGGCCTGCGCAGTGACCGGCTGCACCACCTGCGCATAGCTCGGCGTACTGATGTAGGGCTTCGCGCGTGCGTGCGCAGCGGGGGCCAGCAGCGCGTCGTCCCAGGGGAGGCCGAGGAAGGTCGCGATCCGGTGCACCTCGGCCTCGAAATCACCCACGAGCGTTTCGTAACGCACCTCGCGCACCGTGGCCGCGAGCACGGCCTGTTCGCGGTACCAGCCATCGAATGCACGCCGGTAGCCGGCCGCGAGCGTGGGCAGGTCGGCACACAGCAACGCGAATTCCGGCGCGGTGAACTGCTGCATGTAGCAGGAGAGCAGTACGTCGCAGGGATGGCGGACCGCGAGCAGGATGCGCGCGTGCGGAAAGAGCCGGCGAATGGCGGCCAGTCGCAACAGGTTGAGCGGGTTCTTGTCGACGATCCGCTGCCCCGGTGCGAGCGCCACCTTCGAGCGCACCCGCTCGAAATAGCGCGCGCGGATGGCATCGAGTTCGCGATCCGGGATCGCGGCGAGCGCCTCGGGATACCGCCCGCCCGACGCGTGGACGAGGTCTTCCAGCGCCTGGTGCAGGAACGGCTGCTCGTCCATCGAACACAAGGCCGGATGCGCATCGAGCACCTGCTCGAGGAGGGTCGTGCCCGAGCGCGGAAAGGCGACGATGAAGATCGGGCTGGCCCCGGCGGCCGGCGCGCCGGCATGGCTCCATGCCGCCACATCCTGCCGCTGTGCGCCACGCCGGGTGATTGCGAATGCAGGTGCGCCGCGCGCCACTGTAAGCGGTACCGCGAGCCGCAGTTGCGCCACCTGCGAACGATGCGCGGCGCCGAGCATGTCCCACGCGTCGTCCGCCCGTCCCACGGCGGCGAGCGAACGGGCGAGCGGAAACTGCGAGTAGTAGCGGCGGTGCGGCTGGGTGTCGAGGGCGAGCGCGCGTTCGTAGTGTCCGATCGCCTCGGGATGTCGGCCCGCGCGCTGGGCGAGCAGGCCTGCCGCGGCTTCGCTGCGCGCAGCGAGCGACGGGCTACGGGCTACGGGCCAGAGACTGAGCTTCGCTTGTACGCGGGCAAGGGCCTGTCTTGCGTCGTCGAGGCGATTAGCTCGCTCGAGCAGGTGGACGAGTTCGAGAGCCGCCTCGGGTGCAAGATCATCCTTCGCGGCAAGCGCCCCCATCGCGGCGGCGGCTTCATCGGACGCGCCGGCGCCCTGCAGCCGCCGGCCGATCTCGGCCACCAGCGCCGGCTGCAATCCCTGCCATTCCTGCCAGCCCGACAGCGCCACCGTGCCCTCCTCCGTGCGGCCGGTTTCGAAGCACGCCTTCGCGAACTGCAACCGCATCTCCGCATCGCGCGGTGCCAGCGCCACGCCTTGCCCGAGCACTGCGCGGGCGGCTTCGTAGTCGAAGCGGTCGAGGTGGGTGAGGCCCACGTTGAAGCAGAAGTCCGCGGTGACGCCGCCGAACGCATGCGCCTTCGCAAAGGCGCACAGCGCCTCGTCGTAGCGCGCGAGGCCACGCAGCGCCGTGCCGAGGTTGAGCCAGTGCCCGGCCACGCCGGGCTGCAGCGCGGCGAGCGTGCTGAAGGCCCGCTCCGCCGCGTCGTAGCGCCCCTCGCCGTGGGCCGCGGCGCCCCGCATCGTGAGCGCCGCGGCCCGGCCTGTGCCCTGGCTCGTCAGAACTTCTGCGTCACGCCGAGATACCACTGTCGCCCCAGCAGGTCGTACGTCGAGACATCGGTATTCGCGTTCGCCACGTTGTTCTGGTACATCAACGGCGGCTGCTCGTCCGTCAGGTTCTGCACGCCGAGCTGGATGCGCGTATTCGTCTTGTCGAGCGTGTAACCCAGTGTCAGGTCGAGATACGTGACCGACGGCACGTCGAGCCGCTGGTTCGGGATCGCGCCATCCGCATCCCTGATGACGAGGCTGTCGAAATAGCGCGTGGTCAGCAGGCCGTCGAAGCCGGCCATCGACCAGCCGATGCCGAACACACCGCGCCACTTCGCGTAGTTGCCGTACTGCGGATCGAACGTGCCGGCCACCTCCACCGCCGCGGCGCCCGGCGTCGCGATCGCCGAGAAGCTGTTGATGTGGGTCGCCTCGAGCTGCAGGTTCCACGACCCGAGCGGCGTGTCGCGCAGCTGGTAGCGAATGCCGACGTCGATGCCGTCCGTCTCGAGCGAACCGAGGTTCACGTTCGGCAGCTCGAACACCAGGAACTCGCCCGCGTTCGGGCCCGTCTCGTAGCGATGCATCAGGCCGCAGAATTCCGGGCTGCCGGTCTGCACGCACTGGTCGGCCGCGAAGTTCACGTCGAGCGCGGTGATCACGTCGTCGATCTTGTACTGCCAGTAATCGACGTTGAACGACAGTCCGCGCACGAAGCTCGAGTCGTACACGAACCCGGCCGTCAGCACGTCACCGGTCTCGGGCTTGAGCGACGAGGTGCCGATCAGCAGGCTCGTGATCTGGCTCTGCGGCTGCGTGAAGCCGCTGTCCGGCGCGACACCCACGCAGGCGAGCGCGAGGTTCGGGTTCGCGGCGAGCTGCGCCGAGGTCAGGTTGGCGCAGGGGTCGTTGAAGGTCGCCGCCGATTGGGTCGGGGCGAGCGCGAGGTCGTTGATGGTCGGGGCACGGAACACCTCGGCATAGGAGGCCCGCAACAGCAGGTCCCGCACCGGCCGGTACTCGAGTTTCGCCTCGAAGGTCGTGTCGTCGCCGATCGTGTCCTTGCTGTAGTCGGAGTAACGCACGCCGGCGGTCAGGTTGAGCGCGTGCACCGCCGGGAGGTCTGCAAGCAAGGGCACGAAGACCTCGCCGTAGAGTTCCCGCACGTTGTACTTCGCGGAGGAGTTGCCCGTACAGGTCTCCTGCGCGAGCAGGCACGAGAGGAAGAGCGGCGCCACGCCGCGAGTCAGCGAGTCGGTCTCGAACTGGCCTTCCTGCGTGCGATATTCGGCGCCGAACGCGGCCTTCACCGCGCCCGCCGGCAGGTCGAACAGGTCGCCGTTCAGCCCCGCGGTGAACTGCGAGCTGCGGAACGTGTAGTCGGTGCGGTAGTTCGTCGAGATGGCCTTCAGCGCCGCGATCTGCGCGGGGTCCGTGACATTGAAGATATTGATCGGCGTGCACCCCGCGATCGGGGCACCCGGCGTGCCGCAATGCACGCCGCTCGCGTCGGAGAACGACGGTCCGAGCGCCTGGGCCATCTTGTCCTTCAGCAGGTAGCCGCTGATGTTCGTGGCCTGGCCCATGCGGCCAAAGCCGGCACCGACGTCCCACTCCCACGAACCGCCGAACGAGCCGCGAAAACCGCCGTTCGCGAACGTCTGGTCGGTCGTGACCTCGCTGCGGCGGTTGCCGAGGGACTCGAGGCGCACGCGCACGTTGGGGTTGATGCCGTCGATGCCACCGAAATCGTTGCCGAACGGGTTGTAGAAGCTGTTCGCCGACACGATCGTGTCGTCGGCCACCGCGTCGAACGGCAGCGACGCCAGCGCGAACCCCGAGCGGGTCTGGTTGTACACCACCTGGCCGTACAGCTCGACGTCATCGCCCAGCTGGTAGTTGACGTTGGTGAACAGGCTGCCGCGCTCCTGCGGCGTCATCAGCAGGTTGAACGGCTGGTAGTTGTAGAGGTCCGCGTTGGTGAAGCAGCGGTAGTCCGCCTGGGTGGCGCCACTCGCGCCTGGCAGGCGCGTGAGGCTGCCGCAGCCGAACTGCGCCTGCTGCGCCGCCGTCAGGTTGATGCGCCCGTTCGGCGTACGGCTCGAGCCGCCCGCCGTGACCACGCCGCCGTAGAGATAGAGCGCGTCCTTCGCGAAGGCGCGATCCGCGGCGGAGACGCTTTCCTGCTTGTTGTAGTTGGCCCCGAACACGATGCCGAGGCGTTCGTTCTGCACGCCGAGCGTGGCGCTCGCGGACTGGCGCTCGCCGTCCGACTCGCCGGTCTGGCCGTACTGCACGCCGATCTCGGCGCCGTCGAAGCTGCGGCGGGTGATGAAGTTGACCACGCCCGCGATCGCATCCGAGCCGTAGACGGCGCCCGCGCCCTCCTTCAGCACCTCGACGCGCTCGATCATGTTCATCGGCAGCATGTTGATGTCGACGGCCGAGGTCTGCGTGTTGCCGTAGACACCGACGCGCCGACCGTCGACCAGCACGAGCGTGCGTTGCGCGCCGAGGCCGCGCAGTTCGACGTTCGACTCGCCGGTGCCGCCGCCGTTGTTCACGGTCGGGTTGGTGGCAGCGCCCGCGACGGTCGGCAGGCGTTGCAACACGTCGCCCATGGTCGTGAGGCCGGTCTTCGCGATCTCGTCGGCCGAAATCGACAGCACGGGACTCGCCGTCTCGGCATCGACGCGCCGGATGCGCGAGCCGGTCACGACGACGGTATCGACCTCATCGCCTTCCCCGGCGGCAGCCTGCTCCTGCGCATGGGCCACGCCAGGCAGCGAGGCGGCCACCGCGGCCGTTGCGCCGGCCATGAGCGCGAGGCGCACGCCCCGGCGCACGAATGGATTCGTGTCTGAAATCATGGAAGTCATCCCTCCGGGAAAATGTCACTGAGCCTGCATCGACGCTACTCCCGGCGGGATGTGACGGGAATGGCACATGCGACGAAGCACCAGTGCACGCGCGACGAAGCGAGCGTCGTACGCCGGCCACAGCGGGATACCGCGGGGGAAGGATCAGCTTCGCAGGCGGATTTCCGCGACGCGAAAATCGATCGAGAAAGTGTCCATGGCACCGAGCACGTCCATGCCGATGATCAGCGCCGGCTCGGTCGTGAGGTCCCAGACGTCGAAGATGTGGAAATCGCCAAAGGTGACGACGATATGGCGGAACACCGCGCCGTCCATCGAGATGTCGGGCGCCGCCGTGACATCGCCGACCATCGTGTCGTCCGTGGTGCCGTAGACCGTGGCCTGCGCGCGTGCATCGGCTCGCAGTGCTTCCTGCAAGGCGCGATTACCGAGCGTCTTCTCCGCGCCGGTGTCGATCACCGCGAGCGCCCGCACGTGGCCGATGCGCACGCGCACGCCGAGCAGCCCGCCCACCACGCGATCGGCGCGGATGCGCAGCTCGTTGCTCAGCGCAAAGCGCGAACGCGAGATCGTCACGAGATCGCGCTTGAAATCGACGACCAGGCGCTGGTCGCGCAGGCCCGCGACCCCGAGGATGCCGTCGGCGCCGCCGATCAGGTGTGGCTCGACGACGGGGACCTGCTGGTCGTCGAGCACGAGGTCGCCCGCGCGGATGCGTTCGATCTGGACGGTCGGCACCTCGGCGCTGCCGGTCACGCCGTTCAGGATG
Organism: Steroidobacteraceae bacterium; assembly: GCA_050185195.1. Lineage (GTDB taxonomy): Bacteria > Pseudomonadota > Gammaproteobacteria > Steroidobacterales > Steroidobacteraceae > CADEFQ01. The sequence goes on from JBFWZQ010000001.1 coordinate 35,576, forward strand.
ACCGTGGGCGCCGCCGTGAGATCGAACCCGAGGCGACGGGCCATGTCGGTCGATATGGTCGTGCGATTCGCGCCCGTGTCGACCAGCATCCGGAAAGGACCGAGACCGTTGATCGTGACCGGCACCACGATGCGACCGATGCGATCGAGCGTGGTGGGGGTGGCAAAAACCGGCTCCGCACCGGCGACCGGAACGGGCTCGGTGGAGGCGGGAATGAGTGACGTGGCGAGCGTTCCCGCGAGCGCCAGAGCCATGGCTGCCAGGCCCTTCATGCGGACCAGTATGGGCGCGACGGCGGCGAGCGGCAATTCGCCTCGTCGCACTGCGGCAGTCGGCTCGGCGTGCTATTTGATTCGTTTCACCTTGGTCGAGCGGTTGCGGGGCCCGACCAGGAAATAGGAGCCCAGCACGCCCGGCTTGAGCGTCACCTTGTCCCCCACTTCCAGCCGAAAGCGCTCGCCCGTGGCGAGCTGCTGCCACACCTGGCCGTTATCGAGCGTGACGATGAGCCCGCCGCCCGGGCGCAGGGCGATCGCCTCGACCGTCCCGTCGAGCCGGTCGAGCTCCCGCTCGGAGGATTGCGCCGGTTGTTCGATGTCGCGCTTGAGATCGCCTCGTGCGCCGAACTTCTCCTCGGCCGTCGGCAGCGGTGCGGCCGGCGGCTGTGCCTCGAGGCGCGCCATCTCGGCGTCGAAACACGCCAGTCGACGCGCATCGTCACGTTCCGCGACGCACTGCTTCAGCGCCGGCGTTGCCGCCTCACCCCCGTGCGCCGACGTGGTGGCGACGAACGAAAACGCCGCGGCGACCGCCGCGAACACGTGCCTGCTTGCCATGTTCAGATCTCCCATTGCGGCTTCGTGCCGCTGTGCGCATCGATCGCCTCGAAAAGGCTCACGACGAGCGAGCGCTCCTCGTCGGTGAGCTCGGGCCGCCAGATGTCGAACAGCAGGATCACGCGCGTCTCCCTGCTGCGATTCCACGCTTCGTGCTCGATCGTGTCGTCGAAGGCCCAGGCCTTGCCCTCGCGCCAGGCGCGCTCGTCATTGCCGACCCGGAACGCGCAACCGGGCGGCACGATCAGCGGCAGGTGGCAGATGAGGCGCGTGTTGACGAGGCCATGGTGCGGCGGGATGTGCGCGCCCGCCTGCAGCAGCGAGAACAGGATGGAGGGCGAGCGGTTCGGCACGATCGCGAGCGGCGCCGCCCGCAGCGCATGCATCGTCGCCGGGCAACGCGCGGCGTTGCCGGCCACGACCTCGCCGTTCTTCCACAGGTAGAACGCACTCCAGGCCGGATTGTCGAGCATGCCCTGCTGCGTCTTGCGCGGGCGGTTTTCGCTGCCGGTGACATAGGGCGAAAACGCACCCTCGTCCTTCATCACCTCGAGCAGCTCCGCGCGAATCGCATCGGTCGCCGCCTCGACCTCGTCGAGCCAGGGGAAGAGATCGCGGGCGTAGAACTGGATCTGCGGCAGCTCCGGGAAATAGTACGTCTTGGGTTGCTGCACGTAGACCTGCTTCTCGCCTATCACCATGTCGAAAGACTGCGCGAAGCGGGCGCTCGAACGGCGTGGGTCGAAACCCCGGGCCACGAGCTGCGAGCGCAGCCATTCCTTGTATTGCGCCGAGTACTGCGCGCAGATCGCTTCGGCGCGGCGCAGGTCCTGTACCAGGTCGGCGGGCAATTCGCCGCCCGCGGGCGCCGTCTGCAGGGCGCGCCTGTAAAAGGCAGCCGCCGATCGTGCGTCGCCCACCGCCGCATAGCAGTCCGCCCTGAAGAGCAGTCCCCGTGTGTGGCGCGGCTCGGCCGCCAGCAACCGGTCGAGCGCGGCCACCATGCCGGGCTCGTCGCCAAGCAGCCGGCAGGCATGCGCGACACCCAGCAGCACCGGCGCGTCCGAGCGCCCGCCCTCCATGACGCGCAGGTACAGGTCGCGGGCCTTGCGTGCATGGCCTGCACGCAATGCGTCGAGGGCCGCCTGCAGATCCGTATCGCGAGTCGGAGTCGTTTGCATGTGCGCCATTGTTGCCGACGGCGCGACCGTCGGCAAAGCCCTGTATAGTCGTGCGGCATGAGCACGACCGCGGAATTGCCTGCCACGAACCAGGCGGCGGTGCGGGCGATGGCTGCGGGCGATTTCGCAGGCGCCGAGGCCGCACTGTTGCAGTCCCTGGCGCGCGACCGGGGCAATCTCGCGGCCTGGCTCAATCTCGCCACCGTTCGCCGCCAGCTCCAGAACGTCGACGGGGCCTTCGAGGCGCTGCGCGAGGCGCTGAGCCTCGATGCCCGGGATTTTCGCGCGCTGTTGATGAGCGCCACGCTGCTCGAGCAGATCGGGCACGCGAAACCGGCGGCGAGCGCCTACGGCGTGGCGCTCGCCAACGCCCCACCGGACTCGCTGCTCGACCCGCCGACCCTGGCAGCCGTTCGCCACGGGCGGGCAGTGCAGGCGAAATACGCGCAGGACATGGGCGACTACATCCGGGCCGCTTCGGCCGACGTGGCGAGCCAGTGCACGCCCGCCGAGCGCCGGCGGCTCGAGCATTTCATCGGCATCACGCTGCGCGTGGAACCGCGCTATCCGCAGTTGCCGCTCGAATACTACTTTCCCGGCCTGCCGCCGATCGGGTTCCACGAACGCGAAGACTTCCCGTGGCTCGAGGAGTTCGAGGCCGCGACCCCGGCGATCCAGGCGGAACTGCGCACGATCCTCGCGCAGGACGCCGCCGAGTTCGGGCCGTACATCCACTATCCGGACCACCTGCCGCTCGACCAGTGGCGCGACCTGAACAATTCGCCGAGCTGGACGGCCTTTCATTTCTACGAGCAGGGCAAGCCGATCGAGATGCACTGCCGCCGCGCACCGAACACGATGGCCGCTATCGGCCTGCTGCCGCAGGCGCAGGTGCCGCTGCGCTCGCCCACCGCCCTTTTTTCCGTGCTGAAGCCGCACACGCACATCCCGCCGCATACCGGTGTCGCGAACTTCCGCTTGCTCGTGCACTTGCCGCTGATACTGCCGGGCCGCTGCCGCTTCCGGGTCGGCAACGAGACGCGCGAATGGCGCCTCGGCGAGGCATGGGTGTTCGACGACACGATCGAGCACGAGGCGTGGAACGACAGCGACGAGACGCGGGTGATCCTGATCTGCGACCTCTGGAATCCGCACCTCTCCATCGAGGAGCGGCAGGCCATCGCGCACGTGATCGCCGCGACCGACGCCTACAACGGCACCGTTCCCTCATCGAGCGTCTGAGTACCCCGCGATGTTCCTCAAGATCAGAAACCTGCTGTCCGACGCGGATATCACGCGCCTGCGGGCGCTCGCCGAAGAATTGCATTTCGTCGACGGTCGCGTGTCGAACCCGGCGAACCTGACCAAGCAGAACCTGCAGGCGGATGCGGGGGACCCCCGGTACGCGGAATCGGTGCAGATCGTGAGCGCCGCGCTGTCACGCTCGCGCGAGTTCGCCGACTTCGCGATGCCGAAACGCGTCGCGCCACCGCTGCTGTGCCGCTACGAGCCCGGCATGAAGTACGGCGCGCACGCCGACGCCGCCGTGCTCCAGATCGGCAATGCGCGGCTGCGCTCGGACCTTTCCTGCACGGTGTTCGTCGGCGACCCCGCCTCCTACGAAGGCGGCGAACTCGCCATCGTCGCGGGCAACCAGACGATCGCCTTCAAGTGCGAGGCGGGCGAGGCGATCGTCTATCCCTCGACGACGCTCCACGAGGTCGTGCCCGTGCGCAGCGGCCGGCGCCTCGTCTCCATCACGTTCATCGAGAGCCTGATCGCCGACCAGCATCGCCGGGCGCAGGTGTACGAGCTGAACGAGCTCGCGGCGCTCGAAGGCAACACGATGAAGTGGGAGAACCGCGTGCGCCTCGACGTCGTGCGGCAGAACCTGATGCGGATGTGGTCGTCGACCTGAATGACTGCATCGAACAACCTCATCGAGGACGGGCAACGGCTGCTGCGCGCAGGCGATGCGGAGCGGGCGCGCGAGCTGTTCGCGCAGGCGGCACAGGCGGATGCCGCCAACCCGGCCGTGTGGATCAACCTTGCCGCCGCGCTGCGCAGTCTTGCCCGCCACGACGAAGAGCTGCGGGCGCTCGACCGCGCTCTCGCGCTCGAACCCGCCAACCTGCGGGCGATGCTGCAGAAGGCGTCCGCGCAGGAACTGCTGGACGATGCGCGCGGGGCCGCGGTCACCTATCGAAGGGCGCTGCAGTCGGTGGCGCCGGACACGCCCGTGCCGGCCTGGATGCGCGACGTGCTGGCCCACGCAAGCCAGAAGGTCGAAGCGAACAATCGCGCGCTGGAGGCCTTCCTCGAAGAACGCCTCGCGGCCCTGCTGCCTGGAAACCCGCAGCTGCCGCGGCGCCGGTTCGACCGGTGCCTGTCGATCCTGATGCAGCGCACGCGCATCTACCAGCAGCAGCCGACGTTCCTGTTTTTCCCTGAACTCGCAGCCATCGAGTTCCATGACCGCGCGAACTTCCCCTGGCTCGATGCAATCGAAGCGGCCACCGATGCCATCCGCGCGGAGCTGCTCGAGGTGCTGGCGCAGGATAGCGGGAACCTGGAACCCTACCTGTCGCACGGCACGGTGCGGCCGGCAGACCGGAAATGGCGCGAACTGAACCAGTCGCGCCGCTGGAGCGTCTACTACCTGTGGCGTGAAGGCGCCGCGCAACGGGACAACCTGGCACGCTGCCCCCGTACGGCCGCGGCGCTCGAGCACTGGCCTCGCTGCGAGATTCCCGGGTCGAGCCCGAGCGCGGTGTTTTCGATCCTCGATGCGAAGACCCGGATCCCGCCGCACACCGGCGTGAACAACACGCGCCTGCTGGTGCACCTGCCGCTGATCGTGCCGCCCGGCTGCGGCTTTCGCGTGGGCGGGGAGACGCGCCCCTGGGAGCCCGGCAAGGCCTTCGTATTCGACGACACGATCGAGCACGAGGCGTGGAACGACAGCGACGAGCCGCGCGCCGTCATGATCTTCGACATCTGGAATCCCGCGGTCAGCGCCGAAGAGCGTGCCATGGTGAGCACGGCGATTGCCGGCATGAGCGAGTGGTACGGCTCGCCCCTGCTGCGGGAAGGCAACCGCTAGCTACGGGGCGGGTGCCGCCCGCAACCGGTCGAGCAGGCGCAGGCCCTTCTGGATTTCTTCGCGATTGCGCTGCCTCGAATCCTGCAGCACGGCGGCGCGTAGTGCCGGATCGTACGGATGTTCGGGTGCCTTCGAGTAGCGCGTGAGCACGGGGTTGTGCAGCACCTGCGAGAGGAATGCAGGCTCCACCGGCAAGCCGAAGTGTTCGAGGATCCCACGCAGGTGGCGAGGCACGTCCGCCAGGAAAGCCTCGAAGTCGACCGCCAGCACCCGCCCCGGGTAGCGCGCCAGCAGGTCCTGCTGCGTCGTCGTTTCCGCCAGCCACCCGAGGGCCGCGAGCTCCCCGGGCGAGGGTGATTCGGGGACGGGTAGCGGCGACCCGCGCTGCGCGGCAAGGCGCCGCAATCGCTCCGGCGCGTGTCCCCGCAGGTCGATCGGGGAATTCTCCCCGGCGAGCAGGGTCGCGAGCCACGGTTCCGCGCGCAGGTTGAGGTACACCGCCCGCGCGCCCGGCGCGGCGTCGAGCAGTGCGGGGGCGACGCGCGCCGCGCTGCTCGTTGCCTTGACGATCACCGCTTCGGTCGTCGCGAAGCCGCGGCGCCACTGGCGCAGCAATGCGGCCAGCAGGCCTTCGTGGAGTTCCCGGGCACCCGGGGCGGGTGCCTGGTGCAGGGCATCCTGCATTTCGGCGAGCGTGCGCAGCGGCAACGGCTCGCGCAGGGGCAGTACACGACCCGTTTCGTCGAGCAGGCGGCTCAGGAGCGTCGAGCCGACGTGTCCCGTATGGAAGATGAAATGCAGCGGCGGCCCTGGCGAGGACAGTTCAGCCGACTCGAGGAAGGCCTGCAGGGGCGCCCAGCCACCCTTCGTTGCCGGGGTCAGGATGCGCTCGTCGAGAAAGCTCGCGGCCCGGAAGGCAGCCTCGTCCATCTCGATCTGCAGTACGCGCGAGCGCGCGAGGTCCAGCTTGAACGGGTACAGCATGCGGATATGGTGCCAGGACAAAAAAAGCGGCGGCCCCTTGCGAGGCCGCCGCCAGTTTTCAACCAAGCCTGATCTTTTCGATCAGTGCGTTCTTAGAACGAGACCTTGGCACGCACGAAGATGAAACGACCCATGGCGTCGTACAGCTGCGGATACGTGTTGCCGTTGCCGGTCGTGCCGACCGAGCCGCTCAGCGGCGGATCGTCGTCGAGGATATTGTTGATACCCACGAGGACCGAGGCCTTGTCCGTGATCGCGTAGTTACCCGAGAGGTCGAGGTAGCTCTGCGCGCCGAGCACGCGGTCGATGCGTGTCGAATTCGCGGCCACGCCGAACTGCGTCACCTCCGAGTAGTAGCGCCACGTCAGCGACATGTCGAGCGGCCACGGCGACTGCCAGCCGAGGCGGGCATGGTGGCGCCACCGCGGGCTGGGCACACCGGCCGTGCCGGAGGCGCACGACGAGGAGAACTTGCCGGCGCAATCGTACGGGTCGGTGCCCGGGCTGCCCGGATCCGTGACCAGTTCCTCGAGGTAGGTGCCCGTCAGGTTGAAGCTCAGGCTGCCCGCCGAACCGATCTCGACCCCGGCGTAGTTCATGTTGATGTCGTAGCCGGTCGTCTCGAGCGAACCGATGTTCGTGTTGAGATCGACCACGCGGCCCACGTCACCGGCCCAGAGGTTGCCGCTCTGCGTATTGCGCTGGATGCGCGCGCAGGCGACCGGGTCGTTGTTCGTGTAGCAGGCATCGAACGTGACGGTCGGGCCCACGGTCGAGATCGTGTTGTCGATCTTGATGTTGAACCAGTCGACCGACATGCTGAACTTCGGCAGGAAGCGCGGCTGCAGGATGAAGCCCACCGTCTTCGTGTCCGACTCTTCCGGCGTCAGGGTGGTGCTGCCGCCCTGCAGGAAGTTGTACTGCCCGGCCGGGCTGTCGAGCGAAGGCGAGTGGTACTGGCCCGCCGGCATGCCCGTCGCGACGCACTCGGCCAGAGTGGCGTTCGGATTCGGGTTCTTGGAGCCGCAGGGATCGCCGTCCGCATCGAACAGGTTGAGGCCCTGGGCGGTGAACAACTCGACGATGTTCGCCGCACGCACCGCGCGCTGGAAGCTGCCGCGCAGCTTGATGTCCTGCACGGGCGCCCATTCGAGGCCCATCTTGTAGGTGTCGGTCGTGACGTCGCCGTAATCGGAATAACGATATGCGGCGTCGAGGGCCAGCTGGTCGAAGCCCGGCTTGTCCTGCACGAGCGGGACCCGCACTTCGCCGAAGAGGTCGACGACCTTGGTCGAGCCCGAGATGCCGATCGTGGCGCCGCCGGCACCCGACAGTGCATTCTGCTCCTGCAGCGCATCGACGTCGTTGCGCAGCGAATCGCGCCGGTACTCGGCACCCGCCGCCACCTTGATCGATTCGGCCGCGGTCGGCAGTGTCCAGCCGAGATCGCCGGTCACCTGGCCGGTATAGACCTCCTGGCTGATCGTGCCGGTCTGGATGCCCTGCGCCTGCACGTAGGCGAGCTGCGCCGGGGTGATGCCGTTCGGGTCGAACACGTTGTACGGCACGCAGCCCGTATCAGTGCCATCTATCACCGATTGGCAGGTCGGCACGCCGTTCACGTCGACGACGTTCAATGCACGCTTGAGGCGCTCCTTGACGAAATAACCACCCGTCTTCTGGCTGCCGACGCCGCTCGAGAACTGGGCGGACACGTCGTACTGCCAGGCCGGGTTGATGTCGCCGCGCACGCCGATCAGGCCGGAGTACACCGACTTCTCGAAGATCTGCACGCGCCCGCCGCCTTCGACGTTGCGGCGGCCGATGTACATCGGCACCGACTCGTTGGCCGCCGGATCGACGTCGCAACCGATCGCGGTCTTCAGCTGCGCCGACATCAGCGGGTTGCCGCAGTTGATGGTCGACTGGTCGCCGATGAAGATACCGCCCGGCGCGATCTGCGCGGTCGAGCTGTAGTTCGTGTAGGCGAGCCGGCTGTACACATCGGCGTGGTCGTTCAATTCGAAGTGGCCCGCCGCGCCGAGGTTGTAGCGGCGGCTCGGGCGCAGGAAGTGGTTGACCGGACCGAAGTTGTACTGGTCGAGCGAGTTGTTGAAATTGCGGAAGCTGCCCGCACCCGTGCCGGCCTGCGGCGTCAGGTTGAACGACGGCAGCGGATTGGTATCCGGCACGTCGTCGGGCGTCCCGGCGATGCCGTCCGGACCGTTGTTGGCGTTGCTGTTCGCGCCGAAGTCGGTCATGCGGCCGGGATAGGCCGTGCTCGAGCCACCGCACGAGAACGACGTATCCGCCGGCGCGGTGACGTTCAGCGAGCAGGCCGAGTAGTCACGATCGCGCTCGAGGATCTGGTCCTGGTCCTCGATGCCGCCGTACAGCGTGATGTTGCCCCGGCCATCGGCCGAGTTGACACCCATCATGAAGTTGAAGCTCTTGCCGTAGCCGTCGGTGACGTTGTCGGGCGGCAGCGCGAACTGCGCCGGGTTGGTCGCCGCGCGGCCCGCGATCACGTCGCGCAGCTTCGTGGCGCCGGGGCCGCCGAAGTCGTTGTTGTGCTGGTAGAACCCGTATTGGGCGTCGATCTGCACGCCCTCGAAGTCCTTCTTCATGATGAAGTTGACGACGCCCGCAACGGCGTCCGAACCGTACACGGCCGATGCGCCGCCGGTGAGCACCTCGACGCGCTCGACCATGGCGCTCGGGATCGCGTTGAGGTCAGGCGCCGAATTGGTGACGCCGCCATAAGGCAGGCGCCGACCGTCGATCAGCACCAGGGTGCGCGGCGAGCCGAGGCCGCGCAGGTTGATGGTGGCCGTGCCGGCCGAGCCGTTCGCGACGTTCGCGTTCTGCGCCGCAAACGCCTGCGGGAGCTGGTTGACGAGGTCCTCGACGCGGGTCACACCCTGGGTCGCGATGTCCTGGCTCGTGACCTGCGTGACGGGCGTGGTGCCCTCGAGGTTGGCGGAGCGAATGCGCGATCCGGTGACGACCACCGTCTCGACCGACTGCGCACCCTCGCCCTGGTCCTGTGCGAGCGCCGGTATCGACGTGCTCGCTGCGGTCACTGCGCCCAGTACGAGCGCGCGGCGAACCGCCTGCCGAACGTGACTGTTCAATTCCATTATCTGGATCCTCCCGCGAACGGTTTGACCGTCCTGAAATTCTGTATTGATGCTCATCAAATGACTCTGCGGGGGCCGCCAAACCCTTCCAGCGCCCGACCTGTCCCCGCGTTGCGCCCGATTATTAGGCAACATTCGGCCCGGATACAAGGGCCGTTGCATACTCGCCACAGTCGGAACGGCTCGCCGCAAACGCCTGGACTCGCTGGAAGCGTCGCTTCGACCCGCAAAAACAGCCGCTTCGTCGCTCGCTGTCGCGGCAATGCGTAGGCTGTAGCTGACCGACAACATTCCCTGTCGCATTGCAAATTTGCCGCAACGGTGGGCGGCCCGGCCCTGAATTGCCTATGCTTGCGCCCCCATGAATGCGTCCCGATTCGATATCGCCCTGAAACGGGGCGTTGCAGCGCACCACGCGCGCCGGTTCCTGGAGGCGGAGGCGTGTTTTCGCGAGGCCCTCGCGATCGCGCCGAACGATCCGGAGGCCACCAGCCTGCTGGGGCTCGCGCTGGCACGCGCCGCCCGCCTCGAGGAGGGTGCGCAGCTGCTCGAGCGGGCCGTGCAGCTCGACCCTCGCCAACCCGGGCTGCGATTCAACCTCGTGGATGGGCTCGTGGCCGGGGGCGACTACAGCCGCGCGCTCGGGGTCCTGCACACGGTGCTCGACAGCGATCCGACCAATCTGCCCGCGTGGCTGCGGGCGGGAGACATCGCGCAACTGCAGGGCGACCTGCCGGGCGCGATCGAAGCCTGGAACCGCGCACACGATGCGCACCCGGGCGCCTCGGGGCCGATCACCCGGCTCGCGCGGCTGGAATTCGGCCGCGGCAAGGTGGCCGAGGCCATGCTGATCCTCGATGCCCTGCTGCAGCAATCGCCGGGCGACGCCGAGGTCCTCGACCTGTGGTGCCAGGGCCTGACCGCACAGCGCGAATGGGGGTCGCTCGAGCAGACGGCCTTGCAGTGGTGCGCAGTCGATCGCACGAATCCGAAAGCGCTGCGGCACCTCGCCTTCGCGCAGTTCGAACTCGGCCGGGTGCGCGACGCCGCGACGACCTTCATGAACGCGCTGGCGATCGCACCACCCACGGCCGAAGACCTGTCCATGCTCGCAGGCCTGCACCTGCACGCCTTCGAATACGACCGCGCGGTCGCCGCATTGCGCCGGGCCGAAGCCCTCGACCCGGACCTGCCCTCGATGCTCGCGAAGTTCGCGCTCGTGCACATGTACTACGGGCGTCTTGCCGAGGCCGAAGACTGCGCGCGCCGCTGCCTCGCTCGTGCGCCGCAAGATGCGACGGCGCTCAAGGTGCTGGCGCGCGTACGGCGTGGCGATGTCTCCGACGGCGAATTCGCATGCCTCGCGCAACTCGCGCAGCACCCCGATGCCCTGCTCGACGACCGGATCGCAGCGGCCTTCGCGGCCGCACTGGTCCTCGATGCCCGCAACGAAATCGACGAAGCGTTCGCCGCCTGCCAGGCCGCGCAGACGCTGTCGATCGAGCGCGATCGGCTCGAGGGTCGCGGCTACCACCCCGGGCACGAAGCCGCGCGTATCGCGCGATTGATCGAGCGTTTTCCCGCGCCGCGTGAAGCGACGGCCATCGCACCCCCGGGCCCCCGGCCCCTCTTCATCGTCGGCATGCCCCGATCGGGCACGACGCTCGTCGAGGCGATGCTCGGCGCGCATTCGAAAGTGTTCGCCTGCGGCGAGCGCCCGGCGATGCGGCAGGTCCTGCGCGAGTTCCTCGAGCAGGATCGGGCGGGCAGCAGCCCCGACGCGCGCCTGCTCGCACAATGGGCGGAGCAATACTACAGGGACCTGCCGGACACTGGCGGCGCCACGTGCATCACCGACAAGCATCCGCGCAACCTGGAAGCCGTCGGCCTGATCGCGCAACTCTTTCCGGACGCGCGCATCGTGATGCTTCGGCGCAATCCGACCGAGACGGGCCTGTCGATCTTCCGGCAGGAATTCAGCAAGCACTGGGAATTCGCCCACCGGCTGGCCGACATTGGCCATTTTTACGGCCTCTATGCCCGCCTCGCCGCGCACTGGGAGCAGGCCCTGCCGGGGCGCGTGATGACGCTGCAATACGAGGACCTGGCGGCGGACTTCGAACACAAGGCGGCGGACATCGTCCGCTTCTGCGGGCTCGAGTGGGAACCGCAGTGCCTCGATTACGCGCGCTCGCCGCGCCCCATCGCGACCTTCAGTGCGATCGAGGCACGCGAACCCGTCAAGGTAAGCCGGCGCGCCGATCGGTACCGCGCGCACCTCGCGCCGCTCATCGCCGCGCTCGACGATGGCGGCGTCGACCTGGAGACGGGAGCCTGGAAGGCGGGCTGATTTATCGCGGCGCGACGGCGCCGCGCCGGTAGAATGCCCCGATGTCCCCTCGCACCACTGCCCTCACCGAGGGGCCGATCGCCCGCACCCTGCTCGTCTTCGCGCTGCCGATGCTCGCAGGCAACGTCCTGCAGTCGCTGAATGGGTCCGTCAACGCGATCTGGGTCGGCGGTTTCCTTGGCGAGGCGGCGCTCACCGCCACGTCGAATTCGAACACGGTGATGTTCCTGCTGATCGGCTCGATCTTCGGCGTGTCGATGGCGGCGACCATCCTCATCGCGCAGCACCTCGGCGCGAAGCGCATCGAGGAAGCACGGCGCGTGGTCGGATCGAGCGCCGCGTTCTTCGCGCTGGTCTCCGTCGTGATCGCCCTCCTCGGCGTGGCGTTCTCCGACCGGATACTGGTTGCGATGCAGACGCCGGCCGACGCGCTGCCGCTCGCGCATGACTACCTGCGCATCATCTTCATCGCGATCCCGTTCATCTTCATGTATGCGTTCGTGATGGCGGTGCTGCGCGGCGCCGGCGACTCGCGCACCCCGTTCTACTTCCTGTTGCTGTCAGTCGGGCTCGACATCGTGCTCAATCCGCTGCTCATCTTCGGCGTCGGCCCGCTGCCCCGCCTCGGCATCGCGGGCTCGGCGCTTGCCACGCTCATCGCGAACATCACGAGCCTCGTCGCGTTGCTGGCCTATCTCTATCGCAAGCGCCATCCGCTCGCGCTGCACCGGGGGGAGGCACGCCTGCTGCGCATCGACCGCGAGATCACGGCAACGCTCGTGAAAAAAGGCGTGCCGATGGGCCTGCAGATGGTGGTCGTCTCGGTGAGCGCGCTGCTGATGCTCGGGCTCATCAACCAGTTCGGTTCGCACACGACCGCGGGCTTCGCCGCCTGCATGCAGGTGTGGAGTTACGTGCAGATGCCGGCGTTCGCGATGGGCGCGGCGGTGTCGTCGATGACCGCGCAGAACATTGGCGCCGCGCGCTGGGACCGGGTCGCACATATCGCAAGGGCGGGCGTGACCTACCAGACGGCGGTGACCGCGGCGTCCGTCGTGCTGATCGCGCTTTTCGCGCGGCCACTGCTCGGCATCTTCCTGCCCGAGGGCAGCCCGGCGCTCGACACCGCCGTGCACCTGAACCTGATCGCGTCGTGGTCCTTCATTTTCTTCGGCGTGACGATGGTGCTGTTCGGCGTCGTGCGCTCGACCGGCGCCGTCGTGATGCCGCTCATCATCCTGATTGTCACGCTCTGGGGCCTGCGCTTCCCCGCCGCGGCGAGCCTGATGGGTCGCTACGGCGACGATGCGATCTGGTGGAGCTTCCCGGCGTCGTCGTTGCTGTCGATGGTGCTCGCGGTGATCTATTACAAGAGCGGCGCGTGGCGCAAGGCGCGCATGGTGCCGGCGGCACGCGCTGCGTAGTTGGTGCCGGGCTTACTCCTTGCCGATCCCGGCGATCACGCCGCGCGCACCGGTCCGGCCCGCCGCAGCCGCGGCGTCGAACGCAAAGGGCAGCGTGTAGCCGTCCTCCACTTTCGCGAACGGCACGCCGTTCACGGACGCCGTGGAACCCGCGCACAGTTCGAGCGCGGGCAGCTTCGGGAACTTCACGTCGGCAAGCGGAATCTCGACCTTCACTTCCCGGATGCCGAGCCCGAGCGCCCCGGCGAGGCGCGAGACGAACTCGGCGAGTTCCTTGCGGAAATCCTCCACGAGGGATGGGTCACGGCGCTGGTAGTACACGCTGAGGTAGCGCGCGATCGGCGACGCCCGCGCGATCTCGCGATTGACGAGCGCCTGCTCGTTGACGAGGTTGAGCCACGGCGACGTGCTCAGGTAGTCGAGGAAGTCGGTCGGGATCGACGGCTCGTCGGCCCGGATCGCGCCGGTCTTCACCGTGATCACGTCGCCTGCGCGGGTGATGGCGACGTCCGCGAGGTCGAGTTCGTACGAGAGCTTGCCGGGCCACGCGACGAAAATCTCGGGATTGACGCCCACGACCTCCGGGCACGAACGGTACCAGATTGCGATCTGGCGCTCGTGCTCGATGATCGCGTGCGTCTTCACCTCGGCGACGATCACCTGGATCGGGTCGGCCGGCGCGCGCCCCCACCACGCCCGTGCAGCCAGGATGCCGACCGTGAGCGCGAGCGCGGCGACGAGCAGGCTGCGCACGACCCGCCTCAGTCCTTCAGGTATTTCGCGAGCCAGGCCTGCACCTCACCGTAGAAGTACCGGCTGTCCTCGCCCGCCATGATCCAGTGGTTCGCGTCGGGAAACACGAGCAGGCGGCTCGGCACCTGCTGTCGCTGCAGCACGCTCCAGTATTCGAGCGTGTTGTTGATCGGCACGCGGAAATCCCGCTCGCCGATGGTGAGCAGCACCGGCGTCCTGAATTTCGCGGCGTACGTGAACGGACTCTGGTCCGCCCACAGCGGCGCACCGCTCCAGGGCGGGCTGCCGATGTTGACCTCGCGGTGGTAGATCACGTCGCTCGTCCCCCACTGCGAGCGCAGGTCCACGAGCCCCGCGTGGCTCACGAGGCAGCGATAGCGCGTCGTGCTCGCCTGCATCCAGTTCGCGAGGTGCCCACCGTAGCTCGCGCCGCCGGCGCACTGCCGGCTGCCGTCGATGAAACCGAAGCGCTTGATCGCCTCGTCCGCCGCATCGTTAATGTCGTCCGCCGGCCCGCGCAGCGGATCGCCCTGGATGCTCTGCGCGAAGGCTTCGCCATAGCCGGTCGAACCCTTGTAGTCCGTCATGACGACGACATACCCCGGCGCCGCGAGCAGGTGGGGGTTCCAGCGGATCCCGAACGTGTCGGACCACATGCTGTGCGGCCCGCCGTGCATCAACACGAGGAGCGGATATTTCTTCTGCGCGTCGAATCCGGGCGGCAACGCCACGAAGCTGTGGATCTGCTCGCCGCGCCGGTTCGTGGACCAGAACTCCCGCAGCGGCTGCCAGTCGATCGCCGCCGCGCGCGCGTCGTTGAACGCCGTGAGCTGCACATGGCGACGCGCCCGTGGATCGAGGCGCACGACTTCGGGCGGATGCACGGCGCTTTCCCAGGTCGCCGCCAGCACGGGCGATTTCGCCTGCGCCGCCGTCGAGAGCCCCGAGTAGCTGCCACCCTCGAGTGCGTAGGCGAGGCGGGGCGCGGCTCTGTCGGTCGGCGAGCTGAAGAGTTTCGTGCGCCCCTGGTCCTCGGCGAGGAACCAGAGCGTGCGACCGTCCGGCGACACCGCGTAGGAATCGACCGGTCGGTCGAGCGGCGCGGTCAGCACGATCGGCGCGCCCACGTTCGGCCAGCCGAGCACGGCGACGTTTTCGATGTTGTAGACCCTGGGCGTGCTCCGCTCGTACTTCGCGAACAGCCGGCGCCCGTCGGCGGAGAATCGAGGCCTGCTGTAGCTGTCCTCGCCCGAGGTGACTTGCCGCGGCTCCCCGCCGCTCGCTGCGACCCGATAGAGGTGCCAGCTGACGAAGGCACGCGCGGCCTGGTCCTGGCTCGTGGTCGCAACGAACACGAGGTCGCGGCCGTCGCGCGACCACACGGGATCGAGCTCGCCGTCGCCATTGCCCCGGCGCCCGGCGAAACCGGCCGCCTTCACGAGCTGCGATCCGGCCAGCAGGTCGCGCGCCTCGCCCTCGGGGCCACCCGAGGCATCGAGCGGTTGCACGTAGAGGTGCGGCTGCTCCGCCTTGCGCCAATGGTCCCAGTTGCGGATCGGGAAGCCGTCGTAGACGCGCACGTTGTACTTGTGCTCGGCGGCCTTCGGATCGTCCGGAACGTCGCTTACATAGGCGAGCTGGCGGCCATCCGGCGACAACACGGGCGAACGCGCGCCCTGCGCGCCACTCGTGAGGCGGCGCGCTTCCCCGCCCCGGGCCAGATCGAGGGCATAGACCTGTTGCGCCTCGTCCCCTTCCCGCTTCGCGGCGAACACGATGCGCGCGCTGTCTTCGCTCCATGCGACATCCGACTCGGCCGCGCGGCTCGTTGTCAGGCGCCGGGCAGGCGCGCTGCCGTCGGCGGGCGCAATCCACAGGTCGGCGGCCTTGTCCTTGTCGTCGTAGGCCGGCTCTGAAACGAGGAACACGACCCAGCGGCCATCGGGACTGACCTGCGGCGCCGACAAGCGCTTCGCGAGCCAGACATCTTCATGCGTGATCGGTCGCAGGTCCGCGGCCGACGCGGCGGTCACGCCGGTGACCAGCAACATGGCCAAAGCGAGGTATTTCTTCATCGTCCCTCCTCGTTGAACGGCCACCATGCCGGAGCCCGGGCGGCCCAGTCAATGCAACGGCACCCCGGGCGCACCCGGCAGCCACACGCTCGCGAGCGCCCCACCCCCCTCGCGGTTCGCGATCGTGAGGTGCCCACCATGCGCTTCGACGATCTCGCGGCAGATCGTGAGCCCGAGTCCGGTGCCGCTCGCCTTCGTGGAGAAAAACGGCAGCAGCGCCGACGCCAGCGCATCGCCCGTGAGGCCCGAACCGCGATCGGCAATTTCGATCAGCACGCCACCCCGATGCGCGCGCATCGCGAGCTCGACTTCCGCGGCCGGGGAACCCGATTCGGTCGCATTCTTCAAGAGGTTGATGATCACCTGCTCGATCTGCGCCGCATCCACCTCCGCCGCCCGCCGCGGCAGTTCGCCCCGCAGCGCGAACGGCATGACCGCCTGCAATCGTGCGACGAACGCCGACCAGTCGAGCGGCGCGGGCCGCGGCTTCGGCAGCTTGGCAAATCGCGCGTAGCCGTCGATGAAGCCCGCGAGGTGCGCAGCGCGGTCCTCGATCGTCGCGAAGATGCGCCTGAAGCGCTCATCGCCGTCCTCGGCGAGCAGCAGGCGGCCGGAGTGCGCGAGCGAGGAGATCGGCGCCAGCGAATTGTTCAGCTCATGCGCGATCACGCGGATGACCTTCTTCCAGATCTCGACCTCCTGGGCCGCCAGCTCGCGCGTGAGCCGCTTCAGGAGCTGCAACCGGTGCGGCTGCGCGTTCAGCAGGAAACGACGCTGCGAGAGATGGTAGACCTGCGGCTCGGCATCGACGTCGACGGTGAAGAGGCGATCGTCCGCGCCGGTGAGCGCCTCGCGCAGCGGCGGCGGCGCGTGCTCGATGACCCCTTCGAACGCGAGACCCTCGAGCTTGCGCCCGCCACCCAGCAGCTCGCGTGCCGCCACGTTGCTGTAGATCACGACGCCACCGGGGTTGGTGAGGATGAGCGCGAGCGGCGTCGTCTGGATCACGGTGTCGAGCAGCAACTCGCGCTGGTAGAGATCGACGCGTTCGCGCCGCAGCACCGCCCCGAGCGAGTTGTAGGCCTCGACGAGTTCGCCCAGTTCGTCGTCCGACGTGCGCGTGATCGACACGCTGAAATCCCGGTCGCGCAGGCTCGCGATCCCGTCGCGCAGCGCGCTTGCCGTGTCGCGCCAGCGCCGCGCGACGCCGCGCACGGCGGCGAGTCCGGCCAGCATGCCCGCGAGCAGCCCGCAGAGCCCCGCGGCCCATGGCGCGAGCCACTGCACCGCAAGGAAGGTGCCACCGGCCGCGACCAGCGCAACCGCACCGATGGCCGGCAGCAGGCTGCCTTCGAGTGACCGGCGCATCAGGCCGTGGACTTGAGGCCGAGTTTCTCCATGCGCCGATAGAGTGCCTGACGCGAGAGGCCGAGGTCACGCGCCGCGTGGGCGACGATGCCCGCGCTGCGCGCGAGGGCCTGCTCGATCGTCTCCCGGTCGAGTTGCATCTCCTCGGCCATGGCGGGCGTGGTTTCGCGCGCAGTCGGCAGACCGAGCGTCGCGGCCGTGACGACCGGCCCGGTGGCCAGCAGCGCGGCACGTTGCATCGCATTGCGCAACTCGCGCACGTTGCCGGGCCAGTCGTGGCGCATGAGCGCCCGCTCGGCGTCGGGCGAGAGGGCGAGATCGGAGTCGAGGAACAGGCGCGCGAGCGGCGCGACGTCCTCGCGACGCTCGGCGAGCGGCGCCAGCTCGAGCTCGATCACGTTCAGGCGGAAATACAGGTCCTCGCGGAAGCGGCCCTCGCGGATCGCCTGGCGCAGGTTCGTGTTCGTCGCGGCGAGCAGGCGCACGCGCACGCGGCGGGTCTGGTTCGAGCCGAGCCGCTCGAACTCGCCCGTCTGCAGCACGCGCAGCAGTTTCGCCTGGCCGCTCGCGGAGAGATTGCCGAGCTCATCGAGCAGCAGCGTGCCGCCGTCGGCCGCCTCGAAGCGCCCCGGTCGGGCGCGCGCGCCGGTGAAGGCGCCCGATTCGGTGCCAAAGAGTTCGGCTTCGATCAGGTCGTCCGGCAGTGCGCCGATGTTCACCTTTATGTACGGACCGCGCTGCACCGCCGAATTCGCCTGCACGATGTCGGCGATCACTTCCTTGCCGGCGCCGTTCGGACCGGTGATCAGCACCGGCACGTCGGCCTGCGCCACCTGCGCCGCCATCGACACGAGCGTGTGCATCCGCTCGCTGGCGTAGACGATGCCGCAGAGTTCGTAGCGGGCCGCGAGCATCTCGCGCGCCGCGGCCCGCTCGCGGCGCAGCGCCCGCGCGTCGGCCTGCGCGCGCTGCAGGTCGAGCAGGTTGCGCACCGAGGTGAGCAGGCGCGCGTCTTCCCACGGCTTGGCCACGTAGTCCGCCGCGCCTTCCTTGACGAGTTCGACCGCGGTCTCGAGGTGCGTCCAGGCGGTCAGCAGGATCACGGGCAGCTCGGGCTGCTGCGCGCGGATCGCGCGAAACAGCTGCGAGCCTTCCTCGCCGCTGGTCGCCTCGCGCCGGAAGTTCATGTCCTGGATCACGAGGTCCACCGGCTCGCGCGCGAGCGTCGCGAGCCCTTCGGCCGGTGACGCCGCGGTGAGCGTGCGCACGCCATGGATCGACAGGAGCACCTCGAACGCGGTCCGCACGGCATCGTTGTCGTCGATCACCAGCACGGTGCGATTCATCAGGCTGCGACGCAGGGCGTCCGTGGTGGCTGACCTCATGGCTTGGATGCGGATGCTTGGCGAAGGGTTGCAGGGTACCCGGCATTACACCGTGCGGGTAGCGACGGAGGGCGCGATCTTCGCCGCCCGCAACGACGGTTGCCAGGCCGCGACCTGCCCGACCACCCAGAGCGCGACCACGCCGCCCACCAGGTAGTAGAGGTCGAGGCGCGGCAGCTGGTAGGCACGCGACAGCGCGAAGCCCACGCCGAGCGCGAGGGCGGCGCCGAGCAGGACGCCCCCCGTGGTGACGAGCCAGTTCTCGACCAGGAAATAACGCACGATGTCGGCCTTGCGGGCGCCGATCGCGCGCCGGGTGCCGATCTGGCGGGTGCGCATGTTCACGTTGAAGGTGGCGAGCGCGAAGATGCCGAGCGCCGTCACGCAGCCGAGCAGCGCGGTCACGGTGACGAGGAAGATCGCCATGTTGCGATCGTTCTGGTAGCTGCGATCGCGGTAGTAGTCGAGCGAGCGTACGTACTGCAACACGCGGCGCGGCTCGGAAACGGAGAGATGCTCCTCCGCAGACTTGATCAGCGCATCACGCTGACCCGGCGCGGTGCGCACGAGGTAAAGGGCGCGCGGGCCGAATGCGCGCCGCGGCAGCAGGCCCACCTGGCCGATCTTGTCCCAGTCGACCCAGGAGCCCTGCATATGATCGATCACGCCGATCACGGTCATGGGCCGGCCAAGCCCGTCGTAGGTCACCTTTCCGACGGCGTCTTCGGTGCCGAACAGCGCCTTCGCCAGCATCCGCGTCACGATGAAGCCCGGCACCGGCTTGCGGTAGGTCGGGTCCTCCGGAAGGATCTCGTCGGCGCGGAAGTTGCGGCCCGCGACGAGCCGGACCCCGAGCGTGTCGATGCCGGACTCGTCGACGTCGAAGTAGTTCATCGACGTTCCCTCGCCCTTGACCTCCGGCGTCGGATACAGCGTGTTCTGCGAACCGCCACCGCTCAGCGGCAGGCCGCTCGTCAACGTCGCCGCACGCACGCCCGGCTGGCTGCGCAGCCAGGACAGGTCGGCGGCGGTCGTCGCGGCATGGTCGTAGTCGGCGGCGAAGCCGGCGCTCGTGACCATGAAGATGTTCTCGATGTCCATGCCGGTCGGCCTGCCGATCTTGTCGACGCGCTGCTTCACGACATACACGGCGTTGACGAGCACGGCGAGCGCGATCGCCACCTGCAACGCGACCAGCACGGCGCCGGTGCGATTGCGCAGCAGCGCGGAGAGAATCGGGCGGATGTCCTGGGTGATCATGGGATCCTCACTGCGACTTCAGGTACACGGCCGGCGCGATCCGGCCGATGCGCCAGGCGGGATAGAGGCCGGCGGCAAGCGTGGCGCACACGGCGAGGGCGACGGTGATCATGAGGCTCCAGCCGCTCACGTGCATGAGGCCCGTGAAGCCGTCGCGCGGCGTGGCGTACATGATGCGCAACGCCCAGAGACCGGCGCCGGCAAGCACGACACCGAGCGCAGCGCCCACCACGGCGAGCAGGCCCGCCTCGGTCAGGTGCTGCAGGAAGACCTGCCGGCGGCTGGCCCCGAGCGCACGGCGTACCCCGGTGATCGCGGCATGGCCGAGGAACTTCGCGAGCAGCAGCCCCACCGTGTTGATCAGGCACACGCTCAGGAATGCGAACGCCAGCGCGACCAGCATCCGGTTGTCGTTGCCCACCACTTCATTGTCGACGAGCCACTGATCGACGTTGGTCAGGCGATTGTTGTTGGGTCGCTTGAATCGTCCGCCACGACGCTCTCCCGCCACATAGTTGTCAAGGAAGGCCTGCATGCGGGCCCTCGATGCGGCGTCCGGCAATTCGACCCACGCCTGTATCCAAACGCAACCCGAATTGAGGAAATCGGCGAACGACTGGATGTCCTCCGCGTTCCAGCAGTTGGTGTTGCCGCCGCTCGGCAGCTCGAGCTTCTCGGTCCAGCCGATCGGCACGTAGATGTCTTCCGGATCATCGAACGCGCCGTTGTTGAGATCGTAGAAGGTGGGCGCGGGATGCCAGGGCGCCAGCACGCCAACGACGCGATACTCGCGGTCATCCCAGCGGATCGTCTTGCCGACGCTGTCGGTGCCGCCGAAGAATTGCTCGTTGACCTTCGAGCTGAGCACGACCACGGGCTCGGGGCCCGCATCGGCCGCGGTTTTCCAGCCGCCACCGTAGCGGAACGGCACGTCGAACATGTCGAAGAAACCCGCGGTCGTCATGCGGGCGATCACGCGCTCCGGCCGCGCCGGGCCCCGGGAATCGCCGGAACTCAGCACGCCGCCCGCCTTGTGCATGCGCACGGAGCGCAGCGGAATGTCCGACCGGGTGACTGCTTCGGCGTCGCGCCAGGTCAGCTCGGACGGCGGCAACTCGGGATGGTCCTCGTCGGCCGGCCGCTCCGGGTCCCAGCTGTCGAGGGTCACGGCGTACAGGCGGTCGTTCTTCCACCAGATCGGATTCGACGACATGCCGTGGTGCACGGTCAGCGTGATGACGCACACCGCGATGCCGAGCGCGATCGCGAGCACCATCAGCACGCTGATGCCCGGGGTGCGGGCCAGGCTGCGCGCGGCGAGCTTGATGTAGTAGCCCATCATGGCGGCGGCTCCTCAGGCGCCCGCGCCGGCCGCGAGCGGCGCCTGCTCGCGTGCGGCGTGCGGCTCGTAGGGCCGGTAGTCCGACACCTGCCCATCGATGATCTGCACGTTGCGCTGCGCACGGCGTGCGAGCTCGGGATCGTGCGTGACGAGCACGATCGTCGTGCCCATCTCGTTGATCTGCTCGAGCAGGTCCATCACCTGCCGGGCCATCAGCGAATCGAGGTTGCCGGTCGGCTCGTCCGCGAGCAGGAACTTCGGGTCGCCGGCGATCGCGCGGGCGATCGCGACGCGCTGCTGCTGGCCGCCCGAAAGCTGCGACGGCATGTGGTGCGCGCGCGAGCCGAGGCCGACGAGGTCGAGCGCGCTCGTGATGCGCTCGCGGCGGTCGGCCGCCTTCATGCGCCGGTAACGCAGCGGCACGTCGACGTTGTCGAAGATGTCGAGGTCGGGGATCAGGTTGAAGCTCTGGAAGATGAAGCCGATCTTCTCGTTGCGCAGGCGCGAGCGGGCATCGTCCGAGAGGTGGCTCGTGTCGACTCCGTCGAGCAGGTAGGTGCCGGTGTCGAAGCCCTCGAGCAGCCCCGCGACGTTCAGGAACGTCGTCTTGCCGGAGCCCGAGGGGCCGGTCACGGCGACGAAGTCGCCCTCGGCGACCTCGAGCGAGAAGTCGCGCAGCGCGTGCGTCTCGATGAGGTCGGTGCGGAAAACCTTGCTGATGTGGCGCATGGCAAGCATGGATGACTTCCTTCGGATTGGGACTCAGTCGACGATCGTGATGTCGGGGACGTTCTGGAAATCGCGGGTATCGGAAACGATCACGCGATCGTTCACGGCAAGCCCGGACAGCACTTCGATCCGGGCGATCGAGGCGGCGCCGAGCTGCACGGGGGTGCGCACGGCGCGATCGCCGCGCACGACATACACCGCGCGGGTCAGGTCATCGAGCGACGCACCGCGATCGAAGGCGAGCACGCCATCGCGCTCGTCGAGCACGACGCGCACCGAGGCCCGCTGGTTCTGGCGCAACGCCGTCGGCGGCTCGCCCGCGAACTTGAGGCGGCCGGTCACCTGGCTCTGGCGCACTTCCGGCGAGATCGACGCCACCGTGCCCGCGTAGGTGCGACCGTCCAGCGTGATCTCCGCGGACATGCCCGGCCGGATTTCCGTCGCGTAGCTCTCGGCGACCTGGAACTCGATCTCGAACACGCCGAGGTCGACGACGGTCACGAGCGGCGCGTTTTCGGCGACGTTGGCGCGCTCGGCTTGCGCGAGGTTCGCGACCGCACCATCGACCGGCGAACGCACCGTGAGCTCCGCGACGCGCCGCTCGAGGTTCTTGACGACGAGCGCCTGGCGATCCCGCTCGAGGCGACGGGTACGCAGGTCGAGCTGCAAGCTTTCGCGTTCGAGCCCCGTGGTCGCGCTGGCATGGTCGAAGTTGAGGCGCGCGGTCGACACGTCGTCCTGCGCCTTGCGCAGGTCACGCTCGGGGATCACCCGCGAGGCCCAGGCCGTCTGCGCACGCGCCAGCTCACGCTCGGCGGCGCGGATCTGCACGTCGGCGAGATCGGCCTGCTGCTGGTTCAGCAAGTTCTGGCGACGGATCTCGATCGCCTGGCGCGCCAGTGCGGCATCGAGGCCGGCAAGCGTCGCGCGCTCACGCTCGTACTCGTTGCGCAGCGCGGGACTGTCGAGCGTCGCGAGCGTGTCGCCGCGCTTGACGGTGTCGCCGGCATGCACCTGGTAGGCAATCGTGCCCGGCGCGGTCGCAAAGAGCGTCGGGCTCACGGCGGCGATCACGGTGCCCTGCGCCGCGACGTCGCGCACGAAGTGTCCACGCGTCACCGTTGCGATGCGCAGCCGCTCGAGCGGCACCGTGTGGGCCGAGGCGAACCAGCCGCGCACCAGCCAGCCGATCACCACGATCGCCAGCGCCGCGCCCCCGGCGATCAGCAACAGCCGTCGGCGCCGGGCTTCGCTGCGTGGCGCCGGATCGCGCTCGACGTCCTGTGACGACGTATTGCGGATCGAACCATCGCCGGGTGCGGTCGAGGGGGTCGTCGGCTTGCGCAGGGCGGTGATCTTCATGACCTGCTTGTTGCAGCTTGTGTGCCAACGAGCCGGCCACCCGCAAGTCATTGAGAATCTTGGGCATTCCCTCAACGCCGCCCTGCGACCGCTGGTGCGGAAGTGTCCGGTCCCGGACACCGGACACGTCCGCGGACAGTCGCGTATGCATGGGCACTCACAGCGACAGGAGCCCGGCGTAATAGGCGAAGTCGTAGGGCGATACGCCGAACGCCGTGACGAGCGCTGCGCCGATGAGCGCGAAGATGCGAATGCCGATCAGTCTGCCGTCCATGTTTCCTCCGCAGGGGTCGGGTCCGTGATAATCCACGGGGGTACTTTCCGCGTGCAGCGACTGCGGAACAAACGGACTAACTGAAGCGACGTTAAGAAGGAATGCCGATGGAAGCGGCCTACGACCGGTTGCCCCTCAACGCCCTGCGCGTCTTCGAAGCGGTGGCCACGCGACTCAACTTCGCGGACGCAGCCGAAGCGCTGCACGTGACCCCCGCGGCGGTCAGCCAGCAGGTGAAATCCCTCGAGGACTACCTGCAGACGCCGCTGTTCCGGCGACGCGGCCGCACCGTTGAGCTGACGAGCGAGGGCACCGACCTGCTGCCCCGCGTGCGCCGCGGGCTCGACGAACTCGAAGCGGCGTTGCAACAGTCGCGTCGGCAGCGCGAGTCCGGCGTGCTCAACGTCAGCATGCTGTCGTCCTTCCTGCAGAAGTGGCTCGCACCGCGACTCGGCGCACAACGCGAGCACCTGCCCGACATCGAACTGCGCGTGCACACCTCGCGCGAAGCGGTCGACTTCGCGCGCAGCGACTTCCATGCCGTGATTCGCCTCGGAACGGGAAACTATCCGGGCCTCTATTCCGAAAAGCTGATGGACGACTGGCTCGTGCCCGTCGCGACGTCGGCGCTCATTCGCAAGTACGGCAAGGTGCCGTGCACGAAGGACTTGAGCGCGTTCCCCCTGCTCTACAGCTCGGACGAGCCGTGGTCCGCCTTCGTTTCGGATGAGACCGCGAAG
Source organism: Steroidobacteraceae bacterium (assembly GCA_050185195.1). Lineage (GTDB taxonomy): Bacteria > Pseudomonadota > Gammaproteobacteria > Steroidobacterales > Steroidobacteraceae > CADEFQ01. The sequence goes on from JBFWZQ010000001.1 coordinate 59,882, forward strand.
TCCGCGAAGACCAAGCCGACGATGCTGGACGACTCCGCCTCGGTGATCTCCGCGGCGCTCGAGGGGCTCGGCTACGCGGTCGCGCGCTGGTCGCTCGTGCAACGCGACATCGCCGCGGGCCGGCTCGCGATCGCCTGCGACGTCGTGCGGCCGTTCCGCTTCGCCTATTACTTCGTCTGCCCGGAGTCGTACGCCACGATGCCCAAGGTCGTGCGCTTCCGTGACTGGCTGCGCGCGGAGGCCGCGCGGCATCCGCTGCCGCCGCCGCTCGTCGCGCAGCGCGTGGCGGCGGGGGCGTAGGGCGGCGGGCAAGATTGGCGTCGTGCCGACTGAAAAGTTCCCTTGGATTTCTGCTCTATCGCAACTGATTCACGAGTTTCGATCGCGGACACGAGACCGCATCGTCAAGCCATTGCCACGCGAGCAGGGTGCCGATGCGGGACTATCGCAGGCTCGAGGTCTACCGATGCGCAGAGCAGCTGGTGATTGACACCTACCGCTGCACCGCGTCGATGGCGCTCGAGGAACGCTATCGACTGCGTGCGCAGATGCGTGCAGCAGCCGTCTCCATCGCGAGCAACATCGCCGAAGGTTCTGCGCGCACCACGGATCTGGATTTCGCCCGCTTCATTGAAATTGCCCTGGGCTCGGCCCGCGAACTCGAATGCCAACTCACCCTGGCAGAAAAACTCGGCGTGCTGATGGCGAATCCGCGCGATGCGTCTGCGCGCTGTGATCGCACATCGCGAATGCTGACGACCTTGCTCCGTGCACTTCGCAAGCCAGGCGCGCGCTCTTGCCCGTAGCCCGTAGCCCGTTGCCCGTTCGGCGAACCGCCCTCACGGCGCGATGAGGCGTGCAACCCACTGGCAGCAGCTCGCATCCAATCTCGCGAGACACAGGTTTTCCCCCGTTTCGCTGAGGAGCCAGGACATGAGGAACATATTCATCGGCGCGGCGACCATCGCCGCGCTCACCTGCAGCGCGGCGCTGTTTGCCGCCACGAACGACAACACCGTCCATCGTTCCGTCGAAGTGCACTACACGGATATGAATGCCAACACCGCGGATGGCGCGCGCGCCCTCTATGCGCGCCTGCGGTCCGCGGCGAAGGCAGCCTGCGGCACGGCGCCCGGTAGCGACCTTGCCTCGCGCAGCGACTTCAACGCCTGCCGATCGGAGGCACTGTCGGTTGCCGTCGCGAAGGTCGGGAGCCGCAATCTCACGGCGCTGCATCGCTCGAGCGTGTCCCCACTCGAGCTCGCCCGGTTCGACGACGCGGTCAAGTCCCGCTGACGCGGGCGGCAGGGCGTCAGCCTCCCGCGGCGCCCTGCCCTTTTTTCCCGGCCGTTTCCGGCAGGAACAATGCGCCGATGACGACCGTGAGCCCCGCGATGGCCACGGGGTACCACAGTCCGGCGTAGATATTGCCGGTCGCGGCGACTATGGCGAACGCGGTCACGGGCAGGAAGCCGCCGAACCAGCCGTTGCCGATGTGATAGGGCAGTGACATCGACGAATAGCGGATGCGCGGCGGGAACAGTTCCACGAGCCAGGCGGCGATCGGGCCGTAGACCATGGTGACCAGGATCACGAGCCACGTCGTGAGCGCGATCACGACCGGATAGTCCACGCGGCTCATGTCCGCGCGCGCAGGATAGCCGGCCGCATCGAGCGCCGCGCGCAACGCTGCACGCACTTTCGTGGCGTCTCCCGCCGCGTCGATGACGACGGCCGCGCTGCCTTGCCCGATGCGAACCTGCGCGCCTGATCCCGGCGGCGCCGCTTCATTTCCGTACGGCACACCGGCCCGCGCGAGCACGGACTTGGCGACGTCGCAGGGGGTCGAGAAGACCTTGCGGCCCACCGGATCGAACTGGAACGTGCAGCGCGCGGGATCGGCGATGACGGTGACGGGCGAACTCGACACGGCCGCGTCGAGTGCCGGGTTGGCGGCGTGCGTGAGGGCGCGAAAGCTCGGGAAGTAAGTCAGGGCCGCGAGGGCGCAGCCGGCGAGCACCACGGTCTTGCGGCCGACGCGGTCGGACAGGGCGCCGAACACGACGAAGAACGGTGTCGCGAGGGCGAGTGACACGATCATCACCACCGTGACCGCCTGCGCGTCGAGTTGCAGAACCTTCTCGAGGAAGAAGAGCGCGTAGAACTGCCCGCCGTACCACACGACCGCCTGGCCCGCCGTCGCGCCGACCAGCGCGAGCAACACGAGCCGCAGGTTCTCGCGCCGGCCGAACGCCTCGGCGAGCGGCGCCTTCGATAGCGTGCCCTCGCGGCGCATCTCGACGAAGACCGGCGACTCTTCGAGCTGCAGGCGGATGTAGACGGAGATGCCGAGGAGCACGGTCGAGAGCAGGAACGGGATGCGCCAGCCCCAGGTCTCGAAGTCCTCGCCCAGCAGCAGGCGGCAGGCGAGGATCACGATCAGCGACAGGAACAGGCCGAGTGTCGCGGTCGTCTGGATCCAGCTCGTATAGAGGCCGCGCTGCCCCTCGGGTGCGTGTTCTGCGACATAGACCGCCGCACCCCCGTACTCGCCACCGAGCGCGAGGCCCTGCAGCAAGCGCAGCGCCACGAGCAGGATGGGCGCTGCCACGCCGATGGACGCGTAGGACGGCAGGAATCCCACGAGCGCCGTCGAGGTGCCCATGATCACGATCGTGATCAGGAACGTGTGCTTGCGCCCGACCAGGTCGCCGAGTCGCCCGAACACGAGCGCGCCGAAGGGTCGCACGAAGAACCCGGCGGCGAAGGCGAGCAGCGCGAAGATGAAGCCGGTCGTTTCGTTGACGCCCGAGAAGAACTGCCGCGAGATGATCGCCGAGAGCGAGCCGTACAGGTAGAAGTCGTACCACTCGAAGACGGTGCCGAGCGACGAGGCGAAGATGACCCGGCGGTGTGACCGGGCGATGCCGCGCCCGCTCAACGGCGGACCCACCAGGCAACGAATTCATCGAAGCGCCCGCGCAGTGCCGCGATTGCCTCGCGTGTAGCGGTACCCATGCCCCCTCCCCCGTTTGGCGTCATTAAAGCCCGGCAGCTGCGCTGCGTACAATACGCGCGTGGCAAACAAACCAGGCAAGCCGGTCCCCGTGCGCGTGGGCCGTGAAACGAAGGGACGCGGCGGCAAGGGCGTCACCGTGATCACGGGCCTGCGGTTGTCCGCGGCCGAGCTCGAGGCGATCGCGGGCGAATTGAAGCGCCGCTGCGGCTGCGGCGGCACGGTCAAGGAAGGCGTGATCGAGATCCAGGGCGATCACCGGGACACCCTGGTCGCCGCGCTGCGGGCGCGCGGCTTCGACGCGAAGCGCGCGGGGGGATGAGCGCCGGGGCGCGCGCTGCGCGCGCCCCGGCGGGCTACGGGCAAGAAGCTACGGGCTACGGGCCAGAGGCGCTACGCCCGCGGCCCTCAGAAAAGGGCCCCATCATCGTCCTTCCCGAGCATGGCCTTGCGCACCATCGGGATCGGCGGGCCGCCGTACGACAGGAATTCGTCGTGGAACTGCTTCCACGCCGCCCGCCCGCCGCGGGTCGCGGTCCAGTCGTTGCGCAGCTTCATGATCATCAGCTTGCCCATCGTGTAGTTGAGATAGGCCGGATCGTAGGTACCGCGCGCGGCCTGCTGGCGCGCATTGCCCGGGTCCTGGAACGCCTGTTCGCGGAACAAACGCTCGGACTGCTCCACCGTCATGCCGCCCGTATGCAGGCCGAGCGCCGATACGAAGCGGACATTGCGCAGCAGGGCGTTCGAGAGCTGGCCGACGTGCGCTTCCGCGTCCCCGGCGTCGAGCCCCATGTCCCACATCATCTCTTCCGTGTAGTGCGCCCAACCCTCGGCGAAGGCGTAACCGACGAACAGTCGGCCGATCATCGACTTCGATTCATTGGCATGCAGGAAGTTGAGGAAATGACCCGGCCAGACCTCGTGCACCGAAGTGAACAGCAGGTCATCCGCGCCCGGGATGTATGCGAGCTGGTCCGCCTTGCTCCAGGTCGGGTCGGGCGGCGCGATATAGTAGATCGCCGGCAGCGGCTTTTCGTACGGCCCCGGGATCTCGATGTACGCCGAGTTGGCACGATTGTAGGGCGGCGCCTCGCGCACGAGCGCCTGCTCCTCGTTCGGCACCGAGACCACGTTCTTGTCGATCACGAACTTGCGCAGTTCGACGAGCTGCTCGGTTGCTGCCGCGACCGGACCGCCCTTCGGCTTGTGGGCATTCAGTTTCCCGAAGCAGTCGGGGATCGACTTGCCCGGCGCGAACTTGCCGCAGGCTTCCTTGACGGCCGCGAGGTTGCGATCGAGGTCGGCGCGGCCGATCTTCTCGAGTTCGGCCAGCGGCGTCGTGACGCCTTCCGTCATCGCCAGCATCTTGGCGAACTTCTCCGCGCCGAGTGCGTAGCCCTGCGTCGCGCTGGCGCGCTGCGCCTCGAAGTACTTCGACAGGTCGCGCATCGCGTCGGCCGCCGCCTTGTTGGCCACCTTGAAGTCGGCCTGCAGCGGCGCATCTTCCACCGATGCGAAGATCTTCGGCACATCCGTGTCGAAGAAGCTCGCGTAGCCCGCGAAGCCCGAGACCGCGCGCTCGACGAAGGTCTGCGGCAGCGGCAACCGCAGGTTCTCCTTGATCAGCGTCGCCGCCGCGGGCACGGCCTTCGCATAGGCGACATAGGCGCGCATGCGATCCGCGAGCGGCGCGTAATCGCGCGTCAGGTAGACGGACGGGTTCAGCCCGTCGAGATAGTAGGTCGGGTTCGTGAACGGCCGCTCCGCCGTCTCGAGCCAGAACAACTCGCGATCGACACGGGCGATCAGGTAGTCACGCTCGAATGCGAGGGCGGCATCGAGGTGCGCGGGGTCGATCTTCATCGCCCCATCGCGCGCGGCGTGCAGGCGCGCGATGTTCGCCGCGATTCCCGCCTTGCTCCAGTCCGGCAGCTTGCCGTCGTACTCGTGCCGGCCGCTGTCCACGGCGGACGGCGGATTGCTGCGCAGCCGGTCCTCGATGAATTCGTCACGGAAGCTCGCCCATGCGGTGGCCGGCGCGACGGCCGGCTGCGTTGCCTCGGTACCGGACTTCTGGCAGCCGGCCACGAGCGCGGCAAGCGCGGCCGCGACGATCAGGCTTGGTCCACGAAACTTTGACATGTGTGGTGTCCTCCTGGCGCGCATCCTACCGCAGCGGCGGCATTGACAATCACGGCCGGTCGATTACGGTACGCGCATGAGGCATCGTCTCGTCCTCGGCGCGGTGGTCGCGCTCGCAGCGGTCGCCGGGCTCGCGCTGCTCTTCTGGCCGATGCGGATGGCCGAGCCGCCACCGCCACCTGCGGCCGGCCCCACGATCGATGAGCCGGTCACCGAGCACCCGCTGCCACCGCCGCCCGCCGAAGCGGCCGCCGCCCTGCCCGCGCTCGCCGACAGCGACGCCTACATGGGCGACGCGCTCGCGGGCCTCGTCGGCGCACAGCCGGCGCACGACTTCCTCGCGACACCCGGCATCGTGCGGCGCCTCGTCGTCACCGTGGACAACCTCGCGCGCGAAAAAGTGCCGCTGCTGACACGCGCGGTCGGCGCGATCCCCGGCTCCCTCGTCGTGACGCGCGACGGCGAGCGCATTTTCCTCAGCGAGGCGAATTACGCGCGCTATGCGCCCTATGTGCAGGTCATCGCGCAACTCGACGTCGCGAAGCTGGCGGCGCTGTACCAGCGCGTCTATCCGTTGTTGCAGCAGGCGTATGGCGAGGTCGGCCGGCCGGGCCACTATTTCAACGATCGCGTGGTCGCCGTCATCGACAACCTGCTCGAGACGCCGGAAATCACGGGCAACCCCGAACTCGTGCAGCCGAGCGTCTACTATCGCTTCGCGGACCCCGCGCTCGAGGCTCGCCCGGCGGGCCAGAAACTGCTGCTGCGCATGGGTCCCGCCAACTCGGCCGTGGTGAAGGACAAGCTCGCGGCGCTGCGCGCCCTGATCGCCACTCAGTAGAGCAGCACGCTTTCGCGCTCGGCGCGCCAGCCCGTTTCGTCCCGCGACGCGAGCGCATCGAGGTCATTCGCCGTTGCAGTCGCGTCGTCCACCCATTCACGCAGCGCAGTGCCGCCATTGATGAGGTCGATCGCGAGCCGGTCGCGCTCGTACTCGTAGGGAAAGTCGCGCCACAGCGGATAGTCCGGATGCAACCGGCGTATGGCCTTGAATGCAGCCGCCATCAGGCGCCATGGACGGAAGGCCTCGTGTGCGTAGCTTGCCGCCTCGACGTGCACCTGCAGCCCTGCGCACAGCTTGCCGGCGTGCTTGTGGAAGGTCGGCTCGAACCAGCAGGGGCGCAGGCGACAACCGGCCAGCCAGTCGGGCGCGATGTGCTGCATCTCGCGCAGCACCGCTTCGGCATCGAGGTCGGGCGCACCGAACAGCTCGAGCGGCCGCGTCGTGCCGCGCCCTTCCGACAGGGTCGTGCCTTCGAGCATCACCGTGCCGGCATAACAGCGGGCCATCGAGAGATTCGGCGCGTTGGGGCTCGGGTTGACCCACTCGCGCTCGCCGAGCGGCCAGCCGTGTCCGGGCGCCGCGTGCGGCTGCCAGCCGAGCATCGTCACGACCTGGTAGTCGACGTCCAGGCGCAGGGCACCGACGAACCAGTGCGCGAGTTCGCCCATCGTGAGGCCGTGGCGCATCGGGAGAGGGCCCGCACCGACGAAACTTTCCCAGCCCGCCGCGAGGCGCGTGCCTTCGACCGGGCGCCCCACCGGGTTCGGCCGATCGAGGATCCAGACGGACTTGCCGTGCTTCGCCGCCGCTTCCAGCACGTAGCGCAGGGTCGTGATGAACGTGTAGATGCGACAGCCGAGGTCCTGCAGGTCGACGAGCAGCACGTCGAAACCGTCCATCATGGCGTCGGTCGGCCTGCGCACCGCGCCGTACAGGCTGAACACCGGGATGCCGAGCCGCGGATCGACGAAATCGGGCGACTCGACCATGTTGTCCTGTTTGTCGCCACGCAGCCCGTGCTGCGGGCCGAACGCCGCGGAGAGTTGCAGGTCCGGCAGCGCCGCGATCGCATCGAGCGAATGCGCGAGGTCCGGCATCACCGAGGCCGGGTGCGCCAGCAGTGCGATGCGCCGACCCGCGAGGGCCCGACGCAACCCTGCTTCGCTCACGAGCCGATCAATGCCGAATTTCATGCACGAAACTTCCCGGGTGGTGGAAATCGGGGCGCAGCGGATCGGGATGCACGAGCGCCCAGTACGACAGCGTGCCCTCCCGCGATTCGATCACGGCCGACAGGGCTGCCTCGTAGCTCGTGGCGGCCGGATCGGCGAGTGCGGCCAGCGGGAGACTTGCGTCGAGCGCGAGGGCGCAGTCCGACACCGAGACATCGATCGCCGGCGCCGCCGCTTCGATCGGGCGCATGCCCGCGCGATTGCCGCTGAAGGCATAGGCCGCCCATTCCGCGGACGGCGCGAGGTTCACTTCGACGTATCCGGCCGCTGCGCGCGAACGCAGGAAGAATTCGAAACAGGTGTGGCGCCAGAGGCCGTCCTCGCGGCGCACGCTGCCCCGCGGCGGGATCGCGATTCGCGAGCAGTCCCCGAGGAGGCGAAAGCGCGCCGTGACGATGGCCTGCCCGGCGACCGACGTCAGGTCGAGGGTCGCTTCGATCCGTTCGATGGGCGAACCGGCGCAGTCGCCGTGGCACTGGAGCGTGGGCACGTCCCATGATGCAACAAATTACGGTGGGACGTGGCTGCGCGCTGGCCTCCCCGCCCGCTCTCGCGCACACTCGCAGCGTGGCTGCCCGACGCAAGACCGCGACCCGCACGCCGGCGAAGGCACGCGCCCGGGGCAAGCTCGCGCCCGCACGCGAGCGCCGTGGCCTCGACGCCGCGGCGGTCGCGCTGGCGATCGAGTCACCGGAGATCGCGCCCCTCGTCGCCGACATCGTGAAGGCCGGGGGCACGCCGATCGGCGCCTACCGCGACCCGCTCGGCGGCCGCCCGCTGTTGCTCGCCTCGCTGCCGCTCTCCGCCGTGCAGCCGACACCCTTCCAGCGCGACCTGTCGCCCACCCACGCGAAGCGCCTCGCGCAGAAAATCGACGAGGCGGCGGCCTTCCTCGACCCGCTGATCGTGGTGCGCGGCGCGAAGGGTGGCCTGTGGACCCCGAACGGACGCCACCGGCTCGCGGCCGGCAAGGTGCTCGGCCTGCGCCAGATCACCGCGCTCGTGTCGCCCGACGAATCGCTCGCCTATCGCATCCTCGCGCTCAACACCGAGAAGGCGCACAACCTCAAGGACAAGAGCCTCGAGGTGATCCGCATGGCCCGCGCGCTCGCGAAGGCGGACGGGGCGCGCCGCGAAGCGTCGCTCGCCGCCGAATTCGAGGCGCCCGAGCTGCTGACACTCGGCATCGTGTACGAGAAGAACCCACGCTTCGGCGGCGGCGCCTACAGCCCCTTCCTGAAGAAGGTGGATCGCTTCGCCGAACGACCGCTCGCGACCACGCTGCGCGACCGGCAGGCCCACGCCGCGCGACTGGTCGCCATCGAGGCCGAGGTCAGGCGCATCGTCGCGGCGCTCACCGCGCGTGGCCTGAAATCACCCTACCTGCGCAACTACGTGATCGCGCGCATCAACCCCGTGCGCTTCCACAAGGCGAAGAAGGGCGAGACGGCCCCGGCGATGCCGATCGCGCAGGCGCTCGTGCGCATGGCCGCGTCCGCCAGGCGCTTTGATACCAAACAAGTCTCGAGCGCCGATCTCGCCTGGGTGGCGGCCGGGGCCGAGTCGGCGCAATAGCGCAACCCGTGCCCGCGCTCCTGCCGCTCGCCGGCTGCTTCCTGTTCGGCGTCGTCGTCAACCTCACGTGGGCGGTGCCGCAGCGCCTCATCCACCTGCTCAACGCCTGGATCCTGCGCATCGCGCTGCCTGCCCTCATCCTCGAGCTCCTGCCGCGCCTCGCCTTCACGCGCGAGCTGTGGTTCCTGGTCGCCGCGATGTGGGTCGTGTTCGCCGGCGGCTGGCTCGTCGCGGCCCTGGCGGGCGCCCGCCTCGGCTGGTCGCGCGCGCGCATCGGCGCCATCGCGCTCGTCGCGGGACTCGGCAATACGGCCTTCACCGGCTACCCGCTCATCGAAGCGCTGCGCGGCGCCGAGGCCCTGCCGCTCGCCGTCGTTGCAGACCAGTTCGGCTGTTTCATCGCGCTCGCGACGGGCGGCGTGATCCTCGCCTCGTGGTACGGCGGGGATCGTACGCACCCTGCGAAGCTCGTCGCGCGCATCGCATGCTTCCCGCCCTTCCTCGCCTGCCTCGCCGGTCTCGCCGCCGGCCAGTTCGGCGGCTGGCCCACGGGCATCCAGGCGGTGTTGCACCCGGTCGGTGCGACCCTGTCACCGCTCGCCCTGCTCTCGATCGGGCTGCAGCTGCGGTTGCGCGTCGGCGCCGAGGCGTGGCAGGCGATCGGCGCGGGGCTTGCGTGGAAGCTCGCGGCGGCACCCGCGCTCGTCTACGTGCTCGGCCTCGCCGCAGGGGTGCGCGATCTCCCGCTCGTCGTGGGCGTGCTGCAGGCCGCCATGGGGCCGATGGTTTCCGCGGCCATCCTCGCCGACGAACACGGCCTCGACGCGACGGTGGCGAACGCCATGCTTGCCATCGGCGTCGTGCTTTCGCTCGCCACCGTGCCGGCGATCGACGCGCTGCTCTGACTCAGTCGCGGTAGTCGAGCGGCGGCTTGCGATCCCCGACCATCGGTCGATAGACGAAATCCGCGCCGCGCGCCTTGTCGAACTCGGCGCGCGCCTGCTTCACCAGCGCAGGATCGAGATAGAGGCGCGCGGCCGTGAGCGCGAGCACTTTCGATGCGTTCTGCATGCCCTTGAGGCCGATGCCCGTACCGCCCGCAGCCGCGGCCTGCCAGCTGTGCGCCGACGTGCCCGGCACCCAGGTGGCCGTATTGAGGCCGACGGTCGGCACGGTCCAGCTCACGTCGCCCACGTCGGTCGAGCCGTAGTGCTGCTCGGGTGCGTACGGCTGCACCACTCGCTCGCTGCCGAGCGCGCGCGCGGGATTCGCGAGCGTGGCGTAGATCTGCTGCGCGAACGCGGTGTCCGCGGCGTCATAGTGCACGCCCCCCACGCGCTCGAGATTCGCCTGCATCACGTGGCCGAGGGTGTGGTTCGGCAGCAGCGGATAGGCGCCGTGGATGACTTCGACATCCCAGGTCGTGCCGGTCCCGAGCGCCGCGCCCTCCGCGATCTTCGTGAGCCGCTCCCACAGCGCCTGCACGACCTTCGGGTCGGGGTGGCGCACGTAGTAGAAGACTTCGGCAAAATCGGGCACGACGTTCGGCGCCGAGCCGCCGCGCGTGATCACGTAGTGCATGCGCGCTTCCTGCGGCATGTGCTCGCGCATCATGTTCGCCATCATGTCCATCGCCTCGACGGCGTCGAGCGCGGAGCGGCCCTTGTCCGGCGCGGACGCGGCATGGCTCGACACGCCGTGGAAGCGGAACTTGCCCGACTTGTTGCTGTTCGAGCCGTTCTGGCTCGCGTCGTTGCGATCGGCCGCATGCCAGTGCAGGGCGACATCGACGTCGTCGAGCAGGCCCGCGCGCACCATGTACACCTTGCCGGCGCCACCCTCCTCGGCCGGCGTGCCGTACACGCGGATCGTTCCCGGCAGCTTGCGCGAGGCGAGCCACTCCTTGATGGCGATCGCCGCCCCGGCGGATCCGGCACCGAAGAGATTGTGGCCGCAGGCATGCGCCGCGTTCTTGCCCTCGATCGGGCTCCTCGCGGGAACGGCCGCCTGCGACAGGCCGGGCAGGGCGTCGAACTCCGCGAGGATCGCGATCACCGGCTTGCCCGACCCCGCGGTCGCGACGAAGCCCGTCGGCATGTCGGCGACCCCGGCCTGCACCGCAAACCCCGCGTCCGCGAGTTCCTTCTGCAGCACCGCGGTACTCTGCTTTTCCTGGTAGCCCACTTCGGCGTAACGCCAGATCGCGAGGGCCGCCTCGCTGCCCTGCTTCGCGTGGGCGTCCACGGAGCCCAGCAGGAAAGCGCGGTCGCGCGCGGCGAGATCGGCGCCACGTACCGGCAAAGTAACGAGAAAGGCGAGACTCACGAGGGCAAGGCGCATTAAAGTCATGGCGAGCTCTCCACAAGGATATGACCGCATGGTAACGCAACTTGCCTCGAAGTCGGCCGCATGGCTCTTCATCCTTTCCCTGGCGACCGCCGCGCCGGCGTTCGCCGCGGACGACGCGCTCGCCCACGCCAATCGGCTGCTGACGGACGCGATCCTGATCGACGGCCACAACGACCTGCCGATCGTGATACGCGGCGCGAAGGGCGCGCCTGGCGATGTCGCCGCCTACGACCTGCGCGGCCACGCGCCTGGGCAGACCGACATTCCGCGCCTGCGCGCGGGCCACGTCGGCGCCCAGTTCTGGTCGGTGTACATCCCGGGCGAATCGACCGTCGGCGCGGCACGCACGCAGCTCGAGCAGATCGACATCGCGCGCCAGATCATCGATCGTTACCCCGACACGTTTCGCCTCGCGACCACCGCAGCGGACATCCGCGCCGCGCATCGCGACCACCTGATCGCGTCTCTCCTCGGCATGGAAGGCGGCGTCGGCATCGAGAACTCCCTCGGTGCGCTGCGTGCCTACTTCGACCTCGGCGTGCGTTACATGACCCTCACGCACAACTCGCATACCGACTGGGCCGATTCCGCGATGCCGGACAAGCCCAAGTTCGGCGGCCTCTCCCCCTTCGGCGAGAAGGTCGTGGGCGAGATGAACCGCCTCGGCATGCTCGTCGATCTCTCGCACACCTCGGCCGACACGATGCGCGACGCGCTCGATGTCTCGAAGGCGCCCGTGATCTTCTCGCACGCCGCGGCGCGTGCGCTCGTCGATATCTCGCGCAACGTTCCCGACGACGTGATCGCGCGCCTGCCCGCAAACGGCGGCGTGCTGATGGTCACCTTCGTGGCGGGCTTCGTTTCGCAGGACGCGGCCGATGCGATGTTCCCCGCGATGCAGGAGTTCTATCGCAAGATGACCGCGGCGAAAACACCCGAGGAGCGTCGTGCGGTCTACGCGACGCTGTCGAAGGTGAAGCTGCCCCCGGTCACCATCAAGGACGTGGCCGACCACATCGAGCACGTCGTCAAGGTGGCGGGCTACGACAACGTGGGCGTCGGCGGCGACTTCGACGGCAACGACGAGTGGCCGGAGGGCCTCTCCGACGTGTCGATGTACCCGAACCTCTTCGCCGAGCTCATACGCCGCGGCTGGTCCGACGAGAACCTCCGGAAGCTCGCGGGCGAGAACGTGCTGCGTGCGATGACGCAGGCCGAGAAGGTCGCCCGCGAACTGCAGGCGACGACGAACCCGGCTATCGCGCTCGGCGGAAAGTAAGGTTGTAGCGCAGTGCACCTGCCGCCGGGTGCTCACCCGGCGGCAGTTTCCGCACGCCGTGGTAGCCGGCCCGCGCGCTGCCTCCCCAGACCACCACGTCGCCATCCTCGACCAGCGTCGCGACCGGGCGTCCCTGGCGCCGCGCGCCATACCAGAGAAAGAGCGCAGGCAGGCCGATCGACACCGACACGATCGGATGGCGCTTGTCGAGTTCGTCCCAGTCGCGATGCGCGCCCATCTGCGCGCCCGGCGCATAACGATTGACGAGGCAGGCATCGGGCTCGAAGCCGGGGAAGCCACCCAACGCGGCCGCCTGCGCCGCGAGCTTTGCAAATGGCGGCGGCATCGGTGGCCAGCATTGGTCGCTCAGGGGATCGCGCCCGACGTAGCGGTAACCGCGCGCATCGCTGTGCCAGCCCCAGGGGCCGCAGTTGGTCATCGCGACCGACATCGTGCCGCCACCGGGCGTCCTGAGGTGCCGGAAAGGGGCGCGCTGCGCGATGGCCTCGATCGCGCGCACCAGCGGCGCCGTGGGCGCCGCGAGGCTGCGCAGCAGCGTGACCTCCTGCGCAATGGTCAATGTGGCGGTGGACATGCGACACTTTTACCGCATGTCCCCGACGAACCGCACCCTGCTCGCGCTCGCCGTTGGTCTCGCGGCCGGCGCCACGATCGCCGGCACCGGTCAGGCGAGCCTCGCGCGCGCCGTGTCGTTCCTGCAGCCGGTGGGCACGCTCTGGGTCAACGCGCTGCGCATGACCGTGATTCCGCTCGTGTTCGCGGTGCTCGTGACCGGCGTCGCAACCGCGGCGAGCGCCGCGAGCGCCGGTCGCCTCGCGGCACGCGCGATGGTTCTGTTCGCGGTTTTCCTGCTCGCTTCGGTGGCCGCGACCGCGGTGCTCGTGCCCACGATACTCGCCACATTTCCGATTCCGGAAAGCGGCGCGGCCGCCCTGCGCGCCGGCGCCCTGGCGCTGCACGAGGCGCTCCCGCCCGTCGCGCCGCTGAACGAGTGGCTCGTCGGCATCATTCCGACAAACCCGGTCGGGGCCGCCGCCGAAGGCGCCGTACTGCCGCTGATCGTGTTTGCGTTGTTCTTCGGCTTTGCGCTCACGCGCATCGCCCCGGAATTGCGCGGCCGGCTCACGGGCTTTTTCCAGGCGATCGCCGATGCGATGGTGGTGATCGTCAAATGGATACTCTGGGCCGCGCCGCTCGGCGTGTTCGCGCTCGCGCTAGGCGTCGGCTACCACGGCGGCCTCGACGCGGCGGGCGCACTGCTCTACTACATCGTGCTGCTCTCGGTCCTGTGCCTGCTCGCCACCGGCGCGATGTATCCGGTCGCCGCGGCAGGCAAGGCGCTGACGTACCAGCAGTTCACGCGCGGCGCCGCGCCTGCGCAGATCGTCGCGGCGAGCACGCAGTCCTCGCTCGCGACCCTGCCCGCGATGCTCGACGCCGCGCAGCAGGGCTTCAAGCTGCCCACCGGCATCGCCGGACTCGTCCTGCCGCTCGCCGTTTCGCTGTTTCGCCTGAGCACCGCCGTGGCGAACTTCGCCGCCGCGATCTTCGTCGCGGCGCTGTACGACATCCCGCTCTCGCCGGCGCAACTCGCGACCGGTGCACTGGTGTCCGTGGCGACGAGCATCGGCAGCGTCGGCGTTTCGAGCCAGGTGAGCTATTTCTTCGGCGTGATGCCGATCTGCCTCGCGATGGGACTGCCGGTCGAAGTACTCGCGCTGCTGCTCGCGGTCGAAGTGCTGCCGGACATCTTCCGCACGATCTGCAACGTGACAGCCGATCTCGCCGTGACCGTGCGGCTGGGGCGGGAGCGCCGTGCCACCGCCCGCTGATCCGGCCGCCGCGAGGCGGCGCTCCGCGGGCGTGCTCGCCGCCTTGTTTCTCGTGGCCGGCGCGCTGCTGGCCTTTGCGGAACTTGCCGGCGAGGTCGTCGAGGGCGACACACGCGCCTTCGACGAGGCCGTGCTGCTGTCCCTGCGCAGCCCCACCGACACCGCCGATCCGATCGGGCCGCCGTGGGTGGAGGCCGCCTTCCGCGACCTCACGACGCTCGGCGGCACCTCGGTGCTCACTTTCGTCACGCTCGCGACGCTCGGCTACCTGCTGCTGGCCGGCAGGCGCGCCACCGCGCTGCTCGTCGCGAGTGCCATGCTCGGCGGCAGCCTGTTGTCGGCGCTGCTCAAGGCCGGCTTCGAGCGGCCACGCCCCGACCTCGTGGCCCACCTGGTCGAAGTGAGTTCGAAGAGTTTCCCGAGCGGGCACGCGATGCTGTCGATCGTCACCTGGCTCACGCTCGGCACCCTGCTCGCGACCGTGCAGCCGACGCTGCGGCTCAAGTCGTACGTACTCGGCGTCGGCATCGCGATCGCGCTGCTCGTCGGCGTGAGCCGCGTCTACCTCGGCGTGCACTGGCCCACCGACGTGCTCGCCGGCTGGTGCGTCGGCACCGCCTGGGCGCTGCTCTGCTGGCTCGTGGCGGGTAGCTTGCGCCGCAGAATGGCCTGATTTTTCAGCGCAATCGGGCCCGTAGCCGCGGCGTCGTGAAATCGAGGAAGGCCCGCCGCTTGAGCGGCGGCCGCCGATGGCCGCGTCGACGGCGGCTGCAAATGCGCTGCGGACATTCCGCGAAGCCGACGCCCGCTTCCCGCGCAAGCCGGCTACTGATCCCTGAGCGCCACGATCGGATCGAGTCGCGCCGCGCGTCGCGCAGGCCAGCTCACGAAAGCGAGGTTGATGACGATCGCCGCGACGAAGGCGAGCGCGGCGTTGCCGGCATCGAACACGAAAGGCGTCGCGGTGCGTGCGGCAATGAGCCTCGATGCCATCCAGCCGAATACCAGGCCGCAGGCAGCACCCGCGACCGCGAGCACCATCGCTTCGAAGGCGAACTGGTAGAACACGTCCGCGGCGGTGGCGCCGAGCGCGCGGCGCGTGCCGATTTCGCGCGTGCGGTCGCGCACGGTGATCCACGCCATCGCGAGCACGCCCACGCCGGCCACCAGCAGTGCCGACAGGCCGATCCAGCGCACGAAGAAGCCGAGCCGGTCCGATGCGGCGAGGCGGGTGTCGCCGAGCGCCTGCTGGTTCAGCACGGAGAAATCGTCCGGCCGGAAGGCGCCGGTGCGATGGCGGTCGCGCAGCAACGCCGTGACCTCGCGCAACACGCCGGGCAGCGCGGCGAACTCGCCGACTTCGAGCACGAGGGAGTTGTAATGGTCGACGTTCAACAGGCGCCGCATCGCGGCGCCGAGTGGCACGTAGACCTGTGCATCCTCGTTCGTCGCGTCGAGCCCCTGGCCGCGCTCGGCGAGCACGCCGATCACCTCGAAGGGCACGCGGTTGATGAAGAGCCGCTCGCCGAGCGGCGAGGCCTCGCCGTAGAGATCCTTCGCGACGGTGGCGCCGAGCAGCACGACCCGCGCGGCGCGGCGCGCCTGCGCGTCATCGAACGCATCGCCCGCGGCAACACTCCAGTGTTTGATGCGAAAGAAGTCGGGCTCGCAACCGACCACGGGCGCCACCTTGGAAAGCCCTGCCGCCTTCAGCCGCAGGCCCGCCGAGACGAGCGCGGAGGAGCGCGCGATCGCGGGTAGTTCGCGGCGCAGGGCGCGATGGTCCGCTTCGCGCAGGGTCGTCACGATCGCGCCGCTGCGCGCCCGTCCGCCGCTGCCGCGGTCCTGCAGCGCCGAAACCACGATCACGTTGGTGCCGAGGCGCGCCACCTGGTCGATCACCTGCTGCCGGCCGCCCGCCGCATAGTTGACGGCGGCGATCGAGCCGGTGACGCCGAGCGCCGCGCACGCCATCACGAGCAGCGAGCGCGTGCGGTAGCGCCAGAGCTGGCGCCACGCGGCCGCCGTGAGGTGACGATGGCGGCTCAGCTGCGCAGCGCCTCGATGGGATCGACGTTCGCGGCTCTCCATGCGGGATAGAGGCCAAAGACGACGCCGACCGCGATCGACAGCGCGACGGACCCGCCGATCATGCTCCACATGTAGGCGGGCGGCAGCTTCTGCAGCAGCGCGCCGACCGTGGCGCCACCGGCACCGAGCACGACGCCGATCGCGCCTCCCAGCGCCGAGATCAGGATTGCCTCGACCAGGAACTGGCGCATCACGTCGGCGCGGGTCGCCCCCACCGCGCGGCGCACGCCGATCTCCCGCCGCCGCTCGGACACCCCGATCAGCATCAGGCTCATGATGACGGCGCCGCCGATCAGCGTCGCGATCATCGCGACTCCGGTGACGACCTTCGACAACGTGCTGCCCACCTTCGAGACCTGCTCGAGCGTCGCACGCGGGCTGCCGACGGTGAAATCGTCCTGCGCGGGCGGGATGATCCGGTGGCGTTCGCGCAGCAGCGCCCGCACGCCTTCGGCGACCCGGTCGCTCGCCTGCGCGTCGTCCAGCTGCACGACGAGCGTGGTCAGGTAATCGCGGTTGAACAGGCGCTTCGCGGCCGTCGTGACCGGGATCACCAGCATGTTGTCCAGGCTCGAGCCGCCCGGGCCCGCACCGCGCGACGCCATCACGCCCTTCACCTGGAACGGCACGTCGGCGATGCGGATCACCTTGCCGAGGGGATCCTCGCCGTGGAAGAGATCGCGGGCGACATCGGCCCCGATCACGGTTACGCGGGCAAGCGAGCGCGCGTCCTCGTCCGAGAGGTGCGCGCCGCTCACGACGCTCTCGCCACGCACGTCGGCCCAGTTCGGCGAGACTCCGAGCACGAGCGGCACCGACGTCGCGTCCCGATAGGTGACGTCGACATCGAAGGCCTGCTGCACGAGGGCGACGCGCTTCACGCCCGGCACGGCTGCGGCGATGGCAGGGCCATCCTCGAACTTGAGCGACGGCTCGACCGAACCGAGCGACGGCATGCCGCGCGTGCTGCCGGCGCCCGGGCGGATCGTCAGCGTATCGAAGGTGCCGAGCATGCGCTTGAACTGGCGCAGCGTTTCCTGCCGTGTCGCCTCGCCCACCGACGCGAGCGCCGTCAGCGCGGCAATCCCGACGATCACGCCCAGCATCATGAAGAAACTGCGCAGCTTGTTGCGCGCAAGCGAACGCCAGGCGCTCCCGACCACGCGGGCCGCGCTCATGCCGGCCGCCGCGCCGCGCGCGTGGTGTCGGAGGCGATCACCCCGTCGCGGATCACGATCTCGCGATCGGCGAAGGACGCCACGTGCTCGTCGTGGGTCACGAGCACGATCGTGCGGCCGCCTTCGTGCAGGCTCGTGAGCAGCCGCATGACACTCTCGCCCGCGGCGGAGTCGAGGTTGCCCGTCGGCTCATCGGCGAGCAGCAGGGGCGGATCGTTCATCAGGGAGCGAGCGATGGCGACGCGTTGCTGCTCGCCGCCCGACAGTTCGGTTGCGAAATGCCCGGCGCGCGCGCCGAGCCCGACCCGCTCGAGGAGCTGTTGCGCCCGCGCGCGATCCGGCGTCGCGCCGGTATAGAGTGCCGGCAGCTCCACGTTCTCGAGCGCCGTGGCGCGCGGCAGCAGATTGAAGCTCTGGAACACGAAGCCGATGCGCTTCGATCGCACGTGCGAACGTGCATCGTCGGGCAGCCCCGAGACATCCTCGCCCGCGAGCCGGTACTCGCCTGTGCTCGGTGTATCGAGGCAACCGAGGATATTGAGCAGCGACGACTTGCCGGAGCCCGACACCCCGCGGATCACGACGAACTCGCCCGCGGCGATCGCAAAGCTCACGTCGCGCAGCGCCGTGACCGGCGTGCCGTCGCCCCGCTGGTAGGTCCGTGAAAGATGTTTCGCTTCGATCATGCTCATTGCCCTTGCACCTCGACGCCCACCCTCACCCGATCGGTCGCTGCAAGCCCACGGCGGATCTCCGTGTAGCCTCCCTCGCGCGCGCCCACGGTCACGTCACGCCGCTCGGCCTGGCCGCCGCTGTCGACGAGGACGTAGCGCGCGCTGTCGTCGCGCAGGATCGCTGCGTTCGGCACCACGAGCGCTTCGCGCTGCGCCGTCTCGATCGTCACGTTCGCGGTCATGTCCGGCTTCAGCCGCTGCGCCTCGCCGTCGATGCCGATCATCACTTCGTAGTTCACCACGCCCGAGATGATCGTGCCCTTCGGGGCGACGCGCTCGACGCGGCCGTGGAACTCGTCGGCCGGAAAGGCCTCGACCGTAAAGGTTACGGGGTTGCCGGCGGCCACGCCGCCGATGTCGGTCTCATCGACCATCGCGACGAGCTGCAGCGCATCGTCGCCGATGATCGTGACGAAGGTCGGCGTGGCGAAGGAAGCGGCCACCGTCTCGCCCTTCTGCGTCGTGACGGAAGCCACCGTGCCGGAGATCGGCGCACGGATCACCGTGTAGCCGATATCCGTTTCGACCACCGCGGCATCGCGCCGCGCCTTCTCGAGGCGCGCCTGGGCTTCGGCGAGCGCGAGGCCGCGGTCCTCGAGTTCGCTCTGCGCCACGAGCTTCTGCGCTTCGAGGCGCTGGACGCGGGCGAGCTCGACGCGGGCGCGCGCCACTTCCTGTCCGACCACGGCCTCCTGCGCACGCGCCTGCGCGAGGCGCGCCTCGAGGCTGCGCGAGTCGATGCGCGCGATCACCGCACCGCGCTCGATATGCGATCCCACGGTGACATTGAGCTCCTGCACGATGCCCGACACCTGCGAGCCGACGCGCACTTCGGCGCCGACCCGCAGGCGTACGACGCCGGTCGCGAGCACCGAGGACGCCACGGTACGGCGCTCGGGCGTGACGATGCGCACCGGGCTTGTTGCAGCCGACGACGCGGTGCCCTCGCGCGCCAGCCACCACCAGAGGCCGGCGGCAAGCGCCACCCCGATGACGGCAACGGCGAGGGCAACGCGGCGTGTCATTCGGTCTTTCCGTACACCATGACGACGTCCTTGCCGGTGCCGCGCGAATTCACCACGGTCATGGCCTGGCCATCGGCGCTGAGCGAGCGCGTCTCGGTGCGTACCTTCTTCGTGCCCGCGACCGAACCCTCGGTGGTCCAGGTGACGACCAGCTTGCCGTCGGCCAGCGTCGCGGCCGTCTCGGCGTCGCCGCCCATGGATCCCGGATTCCTCACGGGGGCGCCGGAGAGGTCGAAGTGCACTTCACGCTGGCTCTTCTGCCCCTGGAAGTCGGTCTCTTCCTTCAGCGTGAGCTGGCCATTCGACTGGGTGATGACGACCACCTGTTGCAAGGCGGACATCATGCCGAGATTCTCCCCGCGCGTGGTGTCGAGCTTCCAGGTGCCGCTGAAGTCCGGGGGCGACGCCGCGGTGGCAGTCGCGGCGAGAACCAGCAGGAACGTGGAAACGAACAGGTTTTTCATCGATCACTCCTTGGTGCCGGGTTTTCGGTTGTTCGGTTGTTGCGGAGTGTCGCCCGAATAACCGAAAACCCGAAAACCCGGCACCAGGCACGACCGCAGCACGGCCTCGCTGCGGTCAGGCGGGCAACGGGTGATGGCGGGCACCCCGGCACGGGCAGAAGATCGGCCATCGGTCGTCGAGCCAAAAAGGTGAATGCAATGACGCTGCAACCCTCCCTGACCCTCGCGATGCTGTCGTGCCTGCTGGCTGCTGGCAGCGCCCAGGCCGCCGAGCCGCAGGCCCCCGCCGCGGATCCGCGCGAACTGCCCTGGCGCATGATTCCTGATATTCCCGATGCTGCCGAAGCCTACTGGGCGCCCGACTCTCGCCACCTGATCGCGCAGACGCGCGACAAGCGTGCGCTGCCCTCGAAGCACGGCGGCCTCGGCGCGCTCACCTGGATATTCACGGATGACGGCACGGAGATGTGGAACGTCAACGACCACGGCCAGGACGGCTGTTCGTTCTTCTTCCCCGACGGCAAACGCATCGTCTGGACCTCGACGCGCGACAACATGTCGATGCCAGTGGGCAACTGGTCGGATTCCGACGACTACCCGCAGGGCGCCGAGCTCTACAGTTCGGACCTGCACGGCGGCAACATCCAGCGCCTGACGAACAACAAGTGGTATGAAGCCGAGGTCTCGGTCTCACCCGACGGCAAGTGGATCACCTTCGGCCGCCAGATCGACGGCAAGATGGACATCTGGGTGATGCGCTCGGACGGCACGGGCGAATTCCAGGTCACCCGCACCGACGACTGGCAGGAGGGTGCGCCGTTCTTCATGCCGGACAGCGAGCACATCATTTTCCGCGCGTGGCGCCGCACCGACTACAAGAACGTGAAGCCGACGCCCATGACGATCTTCACGATCAGGCGCGACGGCACCGACTGGCGCCGCCACACCTACGACAACGGCATGAACTGGCACCCGGTGCCGGCGCCGGACGGCCGCCACTACGTCTACGTGAAAGCGCTCGACGAGAAGAACTGGGAAATCTACCTCGGCGATCTCGCCGGCGGCGAGCCCCGGCGGCTTACCTACTACGACAACATCGACCTGCTGCCGCAGGTTTCACCCGATGGGAAGAAGATGAACTGGGCGCGCGCCCGCGGCCCTGGCATGCAGGGCATCCGCACCTACATCATGGATGTGTCGTCGCTGAACCTCGGGGCTGAACATCGCGTGCCCTTCGATCCCGCGTGGGGCAAACCGATGACAGGGAGCAGTCCAAAGTAGATACTGGGGGTCCTGACCGGAGCACCGGACCCTGACCAGAGCCCGAGTCCGCCTGATCGTGCGCGCGCTGTCGCTCGCGCTACTCCTCGCCCAGCTGGGCGCGGAGGCGCACGCGTACACGCACGCCGGCGAAGACACGCACGGCGTGCCCACGACGCAGTTGTGCGGCGCCTGCCTGTCGATCGCCCCGCTGCAGGGGGCGGTGGGTCCCACGCCCCTCATTCTGCCGACGGACCTGCGCGAAGCCGAATTCGCAGTCCCTGCCAACTCGGTCGCGCTGCCCTATCATCCGCCTGCTCCCGCCTTCCGCTCCCGCGCACCGCCCGCACTCCTCCGCGACAACTGATCGTTCAACCGCGCCCGGCGCGGTCGTGATCCCTTGATGCGGAAGGAGTACTTCCATGACTCGTCTTCTGTCCGTTGCGGCGCTGTGCGCGCTCGGGCTCCACTGTTCACGCGCTATCGCGGCCACGGCGGACGACGCCGCGACCCTGCGTGCGGAACTCGCCCATCTCAAGTCCGACTATGCTGCACGCGTCGAGGCGCTCGAGGCGCGCCTTGCCCGCCTCGAAGCAGCCACCGCCATACCGCAACCGCCCGCGGAGCCGGCCCCCCCTCCACCACCCGCTGCGAACCGTAGCGCCACGGCCTTCAATCCGGCGATTTCGCTGATCCTCGGCGGCCGCTACACCGACACGTCGCGTGATCCCGACGACTGGCGTATTGCCGGCTTCGTCCCGAGCGGCGGCGAGGTCGGCCCGGGCGCGCGCAGTTTCAACCTTGGCGAATCCGAACTGACCCTGTCGGCCAACGTCGACCCGTACTTCGCGGCGACGCTGACCGCTGCAATCACTGGCGAGGACGAGATCGAAGTCGAGGAAGCGTTCTTTCGCACGCTCGCGCTGCCCGCCGGCTTCACCGCGAAGGGCGGTCGATTCTTTTCGGGTTTCGGCTACCTCAACGAAGTGCACGCGCACGCCTGGGATTTCGCGGACCAGCCCCTCGTGTACCAGGCATTCTTCGGCAACCAGCTGGCACAGGATGGCCTGCAGGTAAAGTGGCTCGCGCCCACCGATCTGTTCGTCGAACTGGGCGCCGAGGCAGGCAACGGGGATGCCTTTCCGGGCACGCGCCGCCATCGCAACGGCCTGCCGGCCACCGCCCTGTTCGCACACGTCGGCGGCGACTTCGGCGTCTCGACGAGCTGGCGCGCGGGCATGGCCTGGCTCGACCAGCGCGCCGAGAGTCGCGATTATGGCGATTCGAACGACCTCGGCACTCCCGTCGTCAACGCGTTTGCCGGCAAGTCGCAGACCTGGGTCGTCGATGCCGTGCTCAAATGGGCGCCGAACGGCGATGTCACACGCCGGCAACTGAAGATCCAGGGCGAGTACCTGCGCCGGGAAGCCGATGGCGAACTGTCCTACGATCTCGACGGGTCCGATCTCGCCGGGGCATTTCGCAGCAAGCAGTCGGGCTGGTACCTGCAGGCGGTCTACCAGTTCCAGCCACGCTGGCGCGTCGGCACGCGCTACGACGCGCTCGACGCCGGTTCGTCGCGCATTGCGCTGGTGGACGACGGCGCGCTGCCCGCCGCAGCCTTCCCGCTCCTGCGCGCAGCCAATCCCGATCGACTGACGCTGATGCTCGACTGGAATCCGAGCGAGTTCACGCGGCTGCGCGCGCAGTACGCCTGGGACGATGCGCGCGCCGACGGCGTGCGCGACCGGCAGTTCCGGCTGCAATACCTCTTCGGCATCGGCGCGCACGGCGCGCACAAGTACTAGGAGCCGCCCACATGAAGAAAATCCCGCGCAGCACGATGTTGCTGCTCGTACTCCTCGCCACCGGCCTCAGCGCCCCGGCCCTGGCTGCCGTCAAGCTGCTCGCGACGACGAGCGACTGGGGCGCCCTCGCGACCGAAATCGGCGGCGACAAAGTCAACGTGTATGTCGCCACGACCGCGCTGCAGGACGTGCACCGGGTCGACGCGAAGCCGAGCCTCGTCGCACGCGCCCGCACGGCGGACCTCATCGTGGCGACCGGCGCGGAACTCGAGATCGGCTGGCTGCCGGTGCTCGTGCGCGAATCCAGCAATCCACGCATCCAGCCCGGTGCCGCAGGCTATTTCGAGGCCGCGGCGCAGCTCAGGCTGCTCGACGTGCCGACGCACTTCGATCGTGCGATGGGGGACATCCATCCGCAGGGCAATCCGCACGTGCAGCTCGATCCCCGCAACATCGCGATCGTGGCAAGAGCGCTCGCGGCGCGCCTTGCGACGATCGATCCGGCGAATGCCGCGTATTACACGCAGCGCGGCCACGACTTCGATACGCGCTGGACCGCGGCGATCTCGCGGTGGGAGGCGCGCGCGACGCCCCTCAAGGGCGCGCCGATCGTGGTGATGCACAAGGACCAGGTCTACCTGTGCCGTTGGCTCGGCCTCGTCGAGGTCGCCGCGATCGAACCGAAGCCCGGCGTGCCACCGAGCGCGGGTTATCTCGGCGAACTCGTCGCAAAACTCGGCGCCTCCCCGCCGCGCATGATCCTGCGCAATGCCTACAACGATCCAAAGGCCGCGGACTGGCTTGCGGGGCGCATCCACGCACCGGTGGTACTGCTGCCCTTCTCGGTCGGCGGCACACCGGGCGCGAAGGATCTGTTCGGACTCTTCGACGACACGATCGACCGGCTGTTGGCGGTGAAGCCATGAGCCTCCTCGAGACCGATCTCACGATCCTGTGGCCAGCGTTGGTCGCAGGCCTGCTCGTCGCCGTATCGCACGTGCCGCTCGGCCAGCAGGTGCTCGCACGCGGCATCGTGTTCATCGACCTCGCCATTGCGCAGGTCGCGGGCCTTGGCGTCATCGCAGCGAGCGTTTTCGGCCTGCCGATCACGGGCTGGGGTGCGCAGGCTGCCGCCGGCGCCGCGGCGCTGGCGGGCGCGCTGCTGCTGACCTGGACCGAACGCAAGCGCCCGGAAGTGCAGGAGGCGCTGATCGGCATCCTCTTCGTGCTGGCCTCGACCGCGCAGATCCTGGTGCTCGCGAACGACCCCCATGGCGGCGACAACCTGAAGGAACTGCTGGCGGGGCAGATTCTCTGGGTGTCGAAAGCACAGCTGATCCGCACTGCCATCGTCACCGCGATCTTCGCCCTCGCCTGGTTCCGCTGGCGCGAGCAGATCGGCCGCGTCGGCTTCTACGTGCTGTTCGCCCTCGTCGTGACAGCCTCGGTGCAACTTGTCGGCGTATACCTCGTCTTCACGACGCTGATCGTGCCGGCGGTCGCGACCTGTCGGCTCGCGGCGAATCGCCAGCTTGCGCTCGGCTATGCAGTGGCATTCGCCAGCTACGTCGCAGGCCTCGCCCTGTCCGTGATCACGGACCTGCCCTCGAGTGCGGTGATCGTGTGGACGATGGCGATCGTGGCGCTGCTCACGCACCTCGTGCCAGCTGGAAGCGCTCGAAGCGGTGCAGCGCCTCCTCGATCGTCGGCGTGAGGAGCCGCCGCGGCTGCTTGCCGATCCAGTTCCATTGCTGCACGAGCAGCCGGCCGCGCTCGCGATCAGCCTTGAGGTCGATCGCCGCGACGATCCGGTCGCCGACCAGCACCGGCTGCGCGAAGTAGCCGAACTGGCGCTTCGCCTTGGGCACATACGCTTCGAAGCGATGCTCGTAGCCGAAGAACTGCGCGAGGCGGCGACGCTGGATCACGAGCGGGTCGAAGGGCGAGAGGACATGCACCTGCGCGCTGTCGAGCGGCGCCGCCTCCTCCAGCGCCATAGGTGACGCCCAGTAGGCGGTCTTCCCCGCCCCCTCGAAGCTCACCGGCACGAGCGCTCCCGCGCGGACGCGCTGCCCGATCAGCCTGCGCAGCGCGGGTTTGCGCGGCGCGTCGAGGTGGCAGATCGAGTCGAGGCTCACGAGGCCCTGCGACCGCAGAGCGCGGTCCAGCAGATATCCCGCGACCTCACGCTCCGGCGCCGCGGCCGGCGGCCTCGCCCAGCCGAAGTGGCGGTCCGCGAGTTCATACGTCTTGACCATGCCGCGACGCTCGCTCACGACGAGCCGGCCCTGGAAGAACGCGGCCTGCAACGCACGCTTCGAAGGCTTGCGGCTCGCCCACTCGTGTGTCTTGTCGACGAGCACGTCATCGTCGATATCGCGGATCGTCAGGGCACCCTCGCGGCGGATGCGCGCCAGGACTTTGCGCAGGTCGGCACTTGTCACGGTGCCGAACCAGCCGCTGTGGCGCCGCCAGCCGCTCAGCATCGCGCGGCGAAAGTAGCGCAGGTCGCGTGTCGGCACGTAGGCAAGCGCGTGCGTCCAGTACTCGAACACCGACTTGTCGATCGCCTGCGCCCTGTGCAGGTGGCTGCGTTCGTAATCCGGGATGCGCGTGTAGAGGATCTGGTGATGGCAACGTTCGATCACGTGGATCGTGTCGATCTGCACGTAGCCGAGGTGCTCCACGGCCGCGCGCGTTGCTTCGGCGCCCGCCCCGAAGGGCGCGCGCACATCCAGGCGCTGCGCACGAAGCCAGATGCCCCTCGCCTGTGCCGGCGTAATCGTCGCCACGGTTCGCAAGCCGACTATCCCCGAATCCCGAACCTGGCGCGCAGCCGCTCGAGCGCCGGTCGCGTGTGCGCCTCGACGGCCGCGCGCAGGCTTGCCGTCGCGGCGGCCTGCTTGGCCGCGGCATCGCCGCTGAAGAGTGCTGCCGCGGCGGCCGGCGCCTTGGCGTGCCGCGTCGCGGCCTGCGCCATGCGCTCGCGGGCGGTGTCGCTCACCGGCACCGCGAAGTGCGGGGCCACCTCGTGCCAGACGGCCTGCGGCAACTGCGGATAGTCCACGAGCCGGCCGCGATTCGGGTCGAGCCGCGCGGCCGCTTCGCAGAAGGCCGCGTACACACGCGCCACGAGTTCTTCGTTCGACGAGGATGCTCCTTGCGGATCGCAGATCGCCGCGAAGCGCTGCGACATCTCGTCGGTGCCGAGCAGCCAGCCGGGCGGCCGCTGCAACAACGAGACACACACCTCGACCGGATCGCGCAGGCACAGTACCCATGGCGACGCCGGGAACGCTTCCGCGACGATGTCGCAGTAGAGCGTGTTCCAGCTCGTGCACTTCAGGACATACGGGCCGCGTGCGTGCCGGGCGAAAGCATCGCCCAATGAACGCAGCGCCGCGATCAGCTCGCCTCTCGGCCAGGGCTGCGGCGGCTTCAGGATCTCGTTGACGGGCGGCGGCTCGGCGTACACGACGAGGTCACCCTGCTGTTTCAGGAGCTGCGAGACGAGGGTCGAGCCGCAGCGCGCCACGTGGAAGATGAGCCCCGCGGGCGCAGTCGAGGGCGCGGCCCGGCCGAGATCCGCCGGCACGATCTGCACGAACTCCTCCGCCGCGGCGACCCGCGCGATCGTCTCCTGCATGAACGGGTCGTGCAGCTCCCGCGGACCGATCTCGCGCAACGCGAAATAAAGCCCCGTCGGATGCAGCGCCGCGCGCGCCGGCAACCAATCCCCCTGCCCGTTGTGCATGCGCCATGCTAACGTCTCGCGCCATGGATTTCGCGCAGTTCATCGCGCCCTTCGACCCTGCGGCGTTTCGCGCGCAGTACTTCGGCAGGGAGCCGTTGCACATCCGCGGCGAGTCGCCGCAGCGCCGGGCCCTCCTGCCGTGGGCGCGCTTCAACGAAGTGCTCGCGCTCACGCCCTACTGGAATGAAGAGACGCTCAAGGTCTACTTCAGGAGCCGCGCGGCGCTGCGCGAGAACTACTGCGACACGGCCGACGCGCGCACCGGCCAGCCCGCACCCGTCAATCCGGCGAAGGTATCCGCACTCGTGGGCCTCGGCGCGAGCGTGGTGGCCAATCAGGTCCACCGCATCTGCCCGCGCATAGGCGCCGTGGCGAGCCTGCTCGCCGGGGAGTTCGCGGCGCGCGCATTCGCCAACGTCTATTGCTCGTTCCAGGGCGTGCAGGCCTTCCAGACGCATTTCGACCTGCACGACGTCTTCGCGGTGCAGATGGAAGGCGAGAAGACCTGGCGCATCTACGAAGCGCGCGCCGACGCCCCGATCGCCCCCGTGCCGCCCGGCGACGAGGGCGAGCAGTTCCTGACGGCGACGCGCGGCCGTGTCCTGGCCGAAGTCGTGATGCGGCCGGGCGACGTGCTCTATCTGCCGCGCGGCCAGTACCACGATGCGCTGACCGGCGCGCAGGCGTCACTGCACGTCACGTTCGGCGTCGCGCCCCTGACCGGCCTTGCGCTGTTCAAGCTGCTCGAGAAAGTGCTGGCGACCGAGAGCGGGTTTCGAGCCTACTTGCCCGATGCGCGGGACCCGCAAGCGCTCGCGGCGCGGCTCGCACAACTCGGCAGCCGGGTGCGCGAGCTGATGTCGTCGCCCGCGTTCGCCATCGACGTATTGAACGGCCAGCGCGACCTGGCCGGCGTTCCCGCCGCATACCACCTGCCGACGCAGGCGCCCCCCGCGTGGTATTCACTTGCGAAGCGCGCGCGCGTCCTGCGCCGGGACAAGGGCTTTGCGGTCGTGCATGACGGCGGCGAGATCCCGATCGGCGCGACGTGGCCCACGGTCGAATGGATGCTGTCGCAGCGCATGTTCGCGCTGGAGGACGCCCTCGCGCGCCAGGCGGGCGTCGACCGGCAGGAACTGCACGCCGACCTCGAGCGGCTGCTGCAAGCGGGCATCCTCGTCGAAACCGAGATGAAATAACCTGGCGCCGATGTTCATAGCGGGCAGGTCGGCATTTTCTCGACGAGATCGAACGCAAAGATCATTTTTGCCATGCCGCACAGCATCGCCATCATGACGCCGAGTTCGACGAGTTCGCCATCGGTGAACCGTGCCGCCAGGCGCGCGTGCAGTTCGGGCGTGATGCGGCCACGGGTGTTCGTCAGCGACATGACATCGGCCAGCGCAAGCGCACCCTTTTCCCGTTCGTTGAAAGGGCCGTTTTCGTAGTCCGCGAGCGCATCGATCTGCGCCTGCGGCACACCACCCGCGAGCGCGGCGAGCGTGTCGGATCGGTTGCAGAACGCACAACCGTGGATGTTCGCCAGTCGTAACCGCACAAGCTCGACGACGCTACGTTCGATGCGCCCCGAGTAGAAGAACTTGCGGTAGAACTCCTGCAGGTACCAGTCATAGGCCTGGGGCGCCTGGCCGAAAACCTCGATGAACGTCGTATCGCCATGCAGCGCGAGGGCCTGGTCCCACGCTTGCTGCATATGCGCCGGAAGCTGTTCACGCTTGAGCCGCGCGAGCGGCGTGTTGGGTAGCAGGTCCATGCCGACTATCGTGCCACGCGGACCGCGCTCCTGTCAGGCGAGCGCGTACAGGAAATCGACGCACGAACGCACCATGTCGTTCATCCCGTGCAGCTTTGGATTCCTCGATTCGATCAGGCAGAACTCGTCCGGCGCATGGGCCCGCTCGCCGTAGCCGAGGCCGAAGTGCCCGGCGGGCAGGTTCAGCGGCGCGGCCGTGAAGAGCGAGCCCGGCCACGAGCCTCCCATGCGCGGCATCAACATCGCGTCGATACCGTACTGCCCGTAGACGCGCCGTTGTGCCTGGATCAGCTGCGACGTCGCGGGTGTCGAGGTCACGTAGTTGAAGCCGCCGTTCTTCACGATCTCGATGTCGCCGTAACCCCGCTTCGCGAGGTGCGCGGCGAGTTTTGCCATGATGTCCTCGGGCGTCATGTCGGGCACGAGCCGCATGTCGAGTTTCGCGGTCATCCGGTGCGGCTGGACGGTCTTGCCGCCGATGCCGCCATAACCGCCTACCAGTCCCTCGATGGTGAGAGTCGGCCGCGAGACATAGTCTTCGAGCGCCTGGCGCCAGTTCGCATTACGCGCCCACACCTTCGCGCCCACCGAGTCCAGGGCCGCCTTTTCGTCCATGCGGTGCGCGAGGATATCGAGCATCGCATGCTCTTCCTTCGTGAGCGGCCGCACGTGCTCGAAAAAGCCGTCGATCGCGGGATCGCCCTGCGGCGTGACGAGGGTGCCGAGCGCCTGCACCAGGCGCCAGGCCGGCTGGTCGAGTTGCGCCGCGACACTCGAGTGGACGTCGCGAGTGGGACCGCGGCCCCACTTCTCTCCGCTCGCGACCAGCTCGCATTCGATGTCGCCCTTGGAGCCGAGCGAGATCGTGACGCTGCCGTCGAGGTCCTGCGAGTGGCTCGGCATGAAGATGCCGATGGACTTCTCCAGCGCGCGGCGGACATGCGGCGTGTCGTGCACGACCTGCCCGAAGTTCGGCGAGCCGATCTCCTCCTCGCCCTCCGCGACCAACACGAGATTGACCGGGAGTTTGCGGCCTGCAGCGCGGATCGCATGCAGCGCCGCGAACAGCGCCGACTGCGGGCCCTTCTGGTTGGTCGCCGCGCGACCCATCAGCACGGTGCCGAGCCCGGGCTTCTCGACGAGCTTTCCCTCCCACGGCGGCGAACTCCACTCGGCGGGATCGACCTGCTTCACGTCGTACATGAAGTAGAGTCCCAGCGTGTGTTTCGCGCCGGCATCGAGCGTCGCGAAGACACTGGGTGCCCCCTTCGTGGCGACGACCTCGGCATGCTGGAAGCCCGCATCGAGCGCGAGCCGCTTCGTGAGCTCGGCGCCTTCCTTCATGCCGATGTCTTCCGCCGCGATCGACGGCTGCCTGATCCACTCCCGCAGGCGCGCGACGGTCTCGTCGTGGCGGCGCTCGATCTCGTCGTAGATCGGCTTGAGGTCCTTCGCGCCACGGCCGGGCGCCGACTGCGCCTGCGACGCAGCCCAGAGCGCCGCGGTGGCGCCGACGGTGGTGGCGACGAAATCCCTGCGGGTGTGCTTCGACATCGTGGTGGCCCTCCCCGGTTGCGGGTTCGAGTGGTGGCGGGACCCATCGAGTGTGGCGGGTTGGCTGCGATCGGGCAATTGCGGCGTGGTACTGTCTGGCGCCCGTTTGCGAATGCGGAATGTCCGACTGAACACCATGGCGCTGCCGGATGGCCTTTACGACCTGCTGCTCACCGAATCACTGCGTGGCCAGCTGACGCAGGCGGGCCATCCGGATCATCACACGCTGCAGGCGCTGTCGGGTGCCGATGCCTCGCAACGCCTGGCGGAAGCGATCGGCGCGCAACTGGCGCGCATCCTGGACGACATGCACGGCGAGGGCGATGAGCGCTTGCGCCAGCAACTGGCGCTGGCCAATGCCTTGTTGCTGCACGCTCGCGAGCGACAAAGCGCCCGCGCCGATGGTGTCGATCCCATCTCGGCGCCCGCGCAACTCCTGCACGCCATCCACCGTCATTCGCCGGCATCGGCGCTGCCCGAGACGGGCCTCGCGCAACCGTGGTTGTTCACGGCCGGCAAGGGCTCCCCTTCACTGCTGACCGAACTGCGTCGCGAGCTCGCCGCCTGCGACCAGGTCGATATCCTGGTGAGTTTCATCACCTACTCCGGCGTGCGCAAACTGCTCGACATCCTGCAGGCGGCCACCGCCATCGGCGCCGACGGCCTGGCGCGCACCCGTGTACGGGTACTGACCACGACTTACACCGGCGCCACGGAAGTGAAAGCCCTGGATGCGCTCGCCGAACTGCCGGGTTGCGAAATCCGCATCTCGCTCGACGGCCGGCGCACGCGCCTGCATGCCAAGGCCTGGCTGTTCCAGCGCCGCACGGGCTTCGGCTCGGCGTATGTAGGCAGCGCCAACCTGTCCGGCGCGGCATTGATGGGTGGCCTCGAGTGGACGCTCAAGTTCACCGAGCACGGACAGGCGGATCTCTTCGAACGCGCCCGCGCCCATTTCGAAACGCTGTGGGAAGATCCCGAATTCCAGGCCTACGACGCACGGGACCCGCGGCACCGCGCGGCACTCGGAGACGCGCTGCAACGCGAATCGGGCGATGGCCCGATCGCGCGCCCCACCTACTTCGACCTGCAGCCCAAGGCTTACCAGCAGGAAATGCTGGACGCGCTGCAACTGGAGCGCGAGCGCGGCCGCAATCGCAACCTGGTGGTGGCGGCCACGGGCACTGGCAAGACCGTGGTGGCGGCATTCGACTATCGGCGCATCTGTGCCCAGGGCGGCGGTCGACCCCGCCTGCTGTTTGTCGCGCATCGCGAAGAAATCCTCCGCCAGGCGCTGCGCACCTATCGCGAAGTGCTGCGTGACCACAGTTTCGGCGAATTGCTCGCCGGCGGCCACGCGCCTGCAAGCCACGAGCATCTGTTCGCCACCATCGACAGCATGGCGACGCGCGCGCTCGTGGACCGGTGCGGCGCCGACTACTGGCACACGGTGGTCATCGACGAATGCCACCGCCTCGCGGCCGACCGCTTCGATGCATTCGTCACGACCGTGCGACCGCGCATCCTGCTCGGCCTCACGGCGACTCCCGAGCGCAGCGACGGCAAGCCCATCCTCGGTTACTTCGAGAACCGCGCCGACGGATCGCCCGCGGTGGAGCTGCGCCTGTGGCACGCCCTCGAGCTGCAACTGCTCTGTCCGTTCGAGTACTACGCCTGCGACGACGACACGGATTTCTCGCAAGTGCCGTGGGCACAGGCGGGCGAAGTCGCCGCCATCGACAATCTCGTGACCGGCAACCATGTCCGCGCGCGCCTCGTGCTCCATGAGTGGCGGCGATTGGCAGGCAACCCGGCGGCGGGCAAAGCCCTGCTGTTCTGCGTCTCGGTCGCGCATGCGGAGTTCATGACCGCGCAGCTCAATGCCGCGGGCATCGCGGCTGCCTGCATCGTGGGTGCCACCCCGGCGGAAGAGCGGCAGCGCGCTCCGCAACGCCTGGCGAGCGGCGAGATTGCGGCCATCGTCACCTGCGACCTGTACAACGAAGGCGTCGACCTGCCGTGGGTCGACACCTTGCTGCTGCTGCGCCCAACACAGAGTCCCGTGCTGTTCCAGCAGCAGATCGGCCGCGGCCTGCGCCTCGCGCAAGGCAAGGACAGTTGCCTCATCCTCGATTTCGTGGGCCGGCACCGCCAGGAGTTTCGCTTCGATCGCTTGCTGTCGACCTTCACCGGCCTGTCGCGCCGGCAGCTGATCGAGTCCGTCGAGCACGGCTTTGGCAGCCTGCCGCCGGGCTGCCACATCCAGCTGCAGCGACAGAGCCGCGACCAGGTGCTCGCGAGCCTGCGCCACCTGCTACAGCAGAACTGGCGGCGGCTGCGCAGCGAATTGCAGGCCTACGTGGCCCTGCGTGGGCGCAGTCGGGTGCGACTGATCGACTTCCTGCACGAGCAGTCCATCGAGATCGAGGATCTCTATCGCGGCAGCGGGCGCAGCGGCTGGACCAGCCTGCAGCGCGATGCGGGACTGATCGGTACGCCCGCGCGCCCGGAAGACGACTATTTCAGCCGGCGGTATTCAGACCTGCTGCACTTCGACGACCCAGCGCGCATCGCGCTGCTCAGCCGGGTGGCCGAACCCACGGCGCGCTACGACAGCCCGGACACGAACGAACAACATCGGCTGCAGATGCTCGCCTACCAGATCGACGCCCGGCACGAACAGACGGGCAGCGGACTGGATTTCCTGCAGCGCCTCGATGGCCACCCCGAACTGCGCGCCGAACTCGGCGAGATCGCCGAAGTATTGCAGGCGCGGAGCAGCCTGCCCGCGAGAGCCGTTCCGGGGCTCGAGGATCTGCCGTTGTGCCTGCACGCCCGTTACGGCATCCGCGAGATCCTGACGGCCGTAGGCTGGCTCACCGCGACGCGGCGCCAGCCATTCCAGGCTGGCGTGCTGGCCCTGCACGATCGAAAGCTCGAACTCCTGTTCGTCACGCTGGACAAGCGCGAGGGCTACCACGAACGCATCGCGTACCACGACTACGCCATCAGCCCCGATCGCTTCCATTGGCAGTCGCAGAATTCCGCCAGCCCCGAAACCGCCGCCGGGCGGCGCTACCTGGAAAGTGCAGTCAACGGCTGGACCTTCCAGCTCTTCGTACGCACGGCCAAGGGCAAACCCTATCGTGCGTGCGGCCCGCTCACGCTCGAGCGCGCCGAAGGCAGCAAGCCGATGACGATCTGCTGGAAACTGCACGTGCCGTTGCCGGGCAAGTTGTTCCAGGAATTCAGCGTACTGCGGGGTTCGTGACGAATGCGTCCGGAATGGACCGATGAAAAATGGTGGCCAGGGTCGGAATCGAACCAACGACACGCGGATTTTCAATCCGCTGCTCTACCAACTGAGCTACCTGGCCGCCGTCGGGAAGGGCCGCGTATTAGAGCCGCGACCGGGCGGGGCGTCAAGCGCGCGCACCGCCAAGTCCTTGATTCCTTGCGGACCATTTGCCCGCCGCGCCGCCCCGGGTCCATGCTAGGGGGAGACAAACCGCCAACCGCGAAAGGCAACGGGCCCCGATGCAAAAGACCCTGCTCGACTACTGGTGGGTGCCGCTCGTGCGCGGCATCCTCGCGATCCTGTTCGGCGCCCTCGTGCTCGCCTGGCCGGGCATCAGCATCCTCGTCTTCCTGTCGCTGATCGCGGCATTCTGGATCGTCGAGGGTGCCTGCTCCATGTACTACGCCACCGCCGCGAAGAACCGCGGCTGGCCGTTCTGGGGCGGCCTCATCAGCGTGGTCGCGGGTGTCGGCGCGATTGCCGCGCCCGGCATCGCGGCGATTTCCATCCTGATCATCATCGCGGCCTGGGCGATCGTGCGCGGGCTGCTCGATATCTACGCGGCGATCAAGTTCCACCGCGAGATCGACTTCGAGTGGTGGCTCGCCCTCTCGGGCGTGGTGAGCATCGTCTTCGGCGCACTCGTGCTGAGAAACCCGGCAGCCGGTGCGCTGGCGATGGCCACACTGATCGGCGCGTTCACGCTGGCGATCGGCGTCGTGCTCGTCCTCGCGGGCTTCCGGATCCGCGCGTTCCGGAACAAGCGGCGGCCGATGGGCGTCTGAGCCGGGCGCAGGCAATCGAAGGCGATCTTCTGCATCGGCGTCATCGAGGACGATAGTCCCCGGGCGTCGCCGACCCTTCGCCGAAGAAAAATTTCTCCATCTCCCCCTCGAGGAACTTGCGCGCCTTCGGGTCGACCGGCGAGAGGCGGTATTCGTTGAGCAGCATGGTCTGGTGGCCGACCCAGCGCTGCCAGGCCTCCTTCGACACCGATTCGAAGATGCGCTGGCCGAGAGCCCCGGGATACGGGGCGCGGTCGAGGCCCGGCGCCTCCTTCTTGAGGAAGACGCATTGTACGGTTCGGCTCATGTCAGGCTCGCGAGGATCTGCTGGACGGGGGCCGGCAATCCTACCCGGGCCGGCGCGCGCCTGTCATACCACAGCGTGCGATCTGCCTCGTGGACGGCCGCCGCCGCGTTTCCGGTGGCCGGGCAGCGCGCAAGCAGCGGCGTGATCACGAGGTCGAAATGGGTGAATGCGTGCGGCACGGGCGCGAGCGCCTGCGCGGCGATTTCCGCGCCGTGCAGTTCGGCGGCCGCGAAACCGCGTGCCGCGCGCTCCGACGCGAACTCCGGCAGGCACCAC
The DNA here is from genome assembly GCA_050185195.1 of Steroidobacteraceae bacterium. Taxonomy (GTDB): domain Bacteria; phylum Pseudomonadota; class Gammaproteobacteria; order Steroidobacterales; family Steroidobacteraceae; genus CADEFQ01. The sequence goes on from JBFWZQ010000001.1 coordinate 94,483, forward strand.
AGGCCACCCCAGATGCCTGCGGGCGGGCGCCGCTCGAGCAGCACGGCGCCGTCGGCGCGCTGCGCGACCAGCATCACGACCGCGCGCACGCGCCGCGCGGCGCGCGGCCGCGGCGCGGGGATCAGGTGCGTGCGGTGCGTGCGGTGGGCCATGCAGTCCGCCTGCAACGGGCAGGCGGAGCACAGCGGCCGCGTGCGCACGCACACCGTCGCGCCGAGATCCATGATCGCCTGCGTGTACTCGGCGACGTGCGCGTGGGCGGTGTGCTCCTCGGCGAGCGACCAGAGCCGTTGCTCGACGGCGCGCCCGCCGGGCGGCCCTTCGATTCCGAAGCGACGCGCGAGCACCCGCTTCACGTTGCCATCGAGGATCGGGTGGCGCGCACCGCCCGACAGCGCGAGGATGGCGCCCGCCGTCGAGCGGCCGACGCCGGGCAGGTCCTGGATTGCATCGAATGTGTGCGGGAACCGGCCACCATGCTCGTCGCGCACGCACTGCGCCGCACGATGCAGGTTGCGGGCGCGGGCGTAGTAGCCGAGGCCCGACCAGTGATGCAGCACTTCATCGAGTGGAGCGTCGGCGAGCGCGACGACATCGGGGAAGTGCTGCATGAAGCGCAGGTAGTACGGGATCACGGTCGCCACCTGCGTCTGCTGCAGCATGATCTCCGACACCCACACCCGGTAGGGCGTGCGCGCGTGCTGCCACGGCAGGTCGTGCCGGCCATGCGCACGATGCCAGGCGACGAGCGCCTCCGCGAGCGTGCTCACGGCCCGGCGCCGAGGCGCACGCCCTTCATCCGTACGCCCTCGAGCGTCGCCTCGTCGATGTCGAGCGTCCCTTCCGCGCGCAGCGCCTTCAACGCAGCGGTCGGGAAGACGAACGGCTCGCTCGGCGCGCCGTCGGGCTTGAGATAGCGGTCGAGGTCCACGGCATCGGCACGCAGGGCGAAATGGAGGGTGCCCGCCTCGCGCGTCACCCGACCCGTGAGGTGCGTGTCGTCGAGTATGACGTCGAACGGGTCGACCACGAACGAATCGCCGTCGACCTTGAAACCAGCGGTGAGCTTTGCGCGCCCGAATGCACCCGGGTCGCGGGTCGGTGGCAACTCGACGCCCACCGCGGCGAGCGTCTCGCGCAACGAAACGGGCGAGAGGGAGAGCGTGCCCGCCGCCACGAGCGTGTCGCCGAACCGCGCGGTCGTCGCGCCGCGGAGCACCGCGTCGTTGAACTGGAGTTCCCATGCGGGCAGCGCGAGCGAGCTGTCGCTGCCGAACCGCAGTTGTGGCGCCTTGAAATGCCATGGCACACCGCCCGAGCCAAGGCGTGCGCCGAGCAACTTGCCGGCGATCGTCGTGTCCGCCAGCGATATCGACGGCCCCAACGTCATGACGGTGGCGGCGTTCACGGTCACGCGCTCCGCGACACCTGTCCTCGACATGGTAGCCGCCAGTTCAATCCGCAGGGGCACGCCGTCGCGGATCGGCTCGATGTCGAGCCGCAGGTCGTCGAGGTGCGTGGACGACGACGCGTCCTCGTAGGTGAGGCGCGAATCGCGCAGTTCGATGCCGGCGATGTCGGGCCGTGGGCCCGGCGCCGCGTCGCCGGCCGTGCCCGAATCAAGCGTCCAGTTCACGCGCCCATCGGCCGCCCGCACGAGGCGTGCGTCGAGGCCCACGAGCCGCACGCGATCCACGACGAGTTCGCCGTGCAGCAATGGCAGCAGCCTCGCGCCGACATGCGCCTTCTGCCAGCGGAGAAACCGGCGTTCGGGAAAGCCCGCGGGCGACGGCAGTTCGCCGGCACCGGTCGTCAGCGAGAGCCAGGGAAAGAACGCGAGCTCGATGTCGCCCGTCAGGCGAAAGGCGCGCCCCGTCGCGGCGGAGACCTGCCGCTCGATCAGGCCACGGTAGAGGTTCGGATCGACGAGCTGCGTGAGGGCGAAGCCGGCCAGGACGAGGAGCACGAGCAGGCCCCCGACTCCCATCGCGAGCCGCTGCAGCCAGATCCGGCTCGCCCACACCTGTTTCGCGACGCGCACACGTTCATTCTATCCGCGGCGGCGCGGGGCCGCCGCTCAGCGATCGCAGATCCGCACGTCGCCGCTCATGGTCTTCGCCCGGACATGCGCACTGCCTTCGCCGCGCGTGAACGCCATGCGCTCGCCCGGCCCGAACTTGCTCACGGACTCGGGCGCGACGCCAAAGCAGTTCGACAGCGTGCCGCTGAAGGAATCCGCCTCGGCGCCGAACCCCGCGTCGGCCACCACCTTGGCCGTCAGGTTGCCGCTCACCGATTCGAACTCGACGCGCGCACTCCTCGCCAGGCGCGCACCGAAACGCGCGTCGCCCGAGGTGCTGCGCAGGCGCGCGTTCGTGATGGTACCGAGGTCGAGCAGCATGTCGCCGCTGACCGTCGTCGCCTCGATCTCGCCCGACAGGTCGTCGACGACGAGGTTGCCGCTCACGGTGTACGCGACCAGGCGGGCCGGCGGCCCCCCGGCGACAACCCGGATATCGCCGCTCACCGACTTGAGCTCGCAATCCTTCGCGGCGTCGCGCGCCACGATCTCGCCGCTCACCGACTTGAGCCGCAGCGGGCCTGCGACGCCGCGTACCGTGGTGTCCGCGCTCACCGCCGTGACTTCGAGCGACGATGCCCTGGGCACGCGGACCGTGAGGTCGGCGTCCGCGTCGTCGAACGAGGCCAGCTTCGGCAGCACGACCTTCACGGTGACGCGGTTGCCGTCGCGCCCGACGTCGAGCCGCTGCACGTCGGCGCCCAGCGTGCCGGTGACCTCGACCTCCGCCCGCTCCCAGGCTTCGACGTTCACCGTGCCGGTCACGTTGTTGACGACGACCTGGCCGCCCGGGTCTGCCGCCACGCGCTGGTTCACGTCCCGGTCCTCCCGGGCCAGCGCCGGCGCCGTCACCAGGGCCGCGGCGAGCACGGCCCCCATCCACAGTCGCAGTGATTTTGTCATGTCCCGATCTCCCGAACCGTCGTGAGGACGCGCATCTCGTCCTGGTAGCAGTTCACCAGCATTTCCTGCAGCAGCGCATTGCCAGGGTCGCGGCCGAGCGCCGCCTCGATGTCGACGCGCGCGCGCTGCACCGTGGCCAGGCTCGCCTCGACCCGGGCGCGCGTTGCGGGCGACAGCGTCCCGAGCCGCTCGCCCACGTCGCGCAGCAATTCGGTGCGCGTGCGCTCGAAGCGCAGGCCCGGCGCATAACTCACGGCCCATACGGCCGCCGCGGCCGGCGGCGCGGGTGCCGGCAACGACGTACGCCCGATCCATATACCGACGCCGACGCAAGCGACCGCGGCCGCCAGCGCCCACGCCGGGGCCGGCCGCCACGCGCGCGCGCGCGTCGCGGGGGGTGTCGTGGTGACGGGCGCCAACGCGCCGATCGCCGCCGCGATGCCGGGCCAGAGATCCCGCGCCGGCGCGATGTCCCGGGGCAGGTCCCCGAACGCGCCCACCTTGCCGTGCTCGTCGCCACTCATGATCGCACTCCACTTTCCAGTCGCGCCCGCACCAGCGCGCGCGCGCGATGCAACTGGGCCTTGCAGGTGCCTTCGGCGATGCCGAGCATGGCCGCGGCTTCGCCGTGCGCGTAACCGTAGATGCCGCAGAGGGTCAGCACGTCGCGCGCCCCCTGCGGCAGCGAGGCGATCGTCGCCTCGAGCTCCGCCTCTTCCACCGGGGTATCGAGCACATTGCTGTCACGGTCGTATTCCGCGGCGTCCTCGACGTAATCCACCGGCGGCTCGCGGCGGCGGCGGCGTTCGAGCACCACGTTGACCGCGATCCGGTGCAGCCAGGTCGACACCCGGCTGCGCGCCTCGAAGCGATCGAGCGCGCGCCAGGCCCGGATGAAGGTCTCCTGCGTGTAGTCCTCGGCGAGCTGGGTGTCGCGCACCATGCGCAGGCACAGCCCGTGCACGCGCCCGACGTGTTCGCGGTACAGCCGCTCGAAGGCCCGCCTGTCGCCGGCGCCGGCGCGTGCCACCAGGGCCTCGTCGATGCACGCCACGCCACCGTCCGCCAAGGGATTGTCCTCCTGCATGGCTTGGACGCGACCTGGCGCGGCGGCGTTTGAATGGGGCGGGGTCAGCCCTCGCCCCGGGAGGTCCGGTCGAAGGTCAACGCGTATTGCAGGAGTTGCGAGTTGCTCGTGAGGTTCAACTTGCGCTTGATGCTCTGGCGATGGGACTCGACGGTCTTGACCGACAGGGTCAGGTCGGCGGCGATCGCTCGCGAGGACAGGCCGCGGCCGATCTTCGCGAGCACCTGGATCTCGCGGTTGCTCAGGCGCGTGAGCGGATCTTCCGCCTGCCCGCCCGCCGGCAGCGCACCGCGCGTGCGCAGCCGCGCCGCCAGCGATTCGCTGAGGTAGACCTTGCCCGACAGCACGCGGCGCAGCGCGATCAGCAACTGGTCGGACGCCGCTTCCTTCATGATGTAGCCGAGCGCGCCCGCGGCGAGCATCCGCTCGGCATAGATCGTTTCCTCGTGCATCGACAGCACGAGCATCGGCAGGCGGGGCAGCTGCGCGCGCACGTCGCGCACGAGTTCGAGGCCATCGCCCTGCCCGAGGGTGAGGTCCACCGTCACGACGTCCGGCGCGAGTTCGCGGATCGCGCGCTTGGCGTCCGCGACCGTTTCGACTTCGCCGCACACCGCGAGATCGGGCGACGCCTCGATCATCCGCACGAGGCCGTGGCGGACGATCGGGTGATCGTCGACGATCAGGACGCGCTGGCGCGCTGGTTTGCCGCTAACGGGCATACGCACTCCACGCGCACGCCCTTCGCGCCTGCCGATCCCACCCGGAGCGAGCCGCCGAGCATCTGGGCGCGGTAACGCATGATCTTGAGCCCAAGCCCGGTGGGCGCCCCGGCGTGGGCACCGAAGCCGCGGCCGTCATCGGCAACGTGGAGGTGGACCTGGCCAGCGGCGTGCCCAAGTTCGATCCCGACGTGCTTCGGATTTCCATGTCGTATCGCATTGATCACAGCTTCCTGCGCGATCCTGTAGAGATGATTGAGCGCCGCATCCGCGAGGGCGGGATGTGCATCGAACCGCGTCACGACCGTCACGTCAACCCCATGGCGGTCCCGCATGCGCGCCGCGAGCGACTCGAGCGCGGCGACGAGCCCGCCCCGCTCGATGTTGACGGGCGACAGGCCGCTCGCGAGCACGCGCGTGCTTTCGATCGCCGAGTTGACGAGGCCGATCACTTCCTCGACATCGGCGCGGGCCTCCGAGCGCTCCTTGCGCAACTGCCCCGCCACGCCCCGCAGCATCAGCGCGATGCCGGTGAGGTCCTGCGACAGGCCGTCGTGCAGGTCGCTGCCCATGCGCTGCTGCTCGCGATGCGCGATCTCGAGCAGTTCGCGCTCGAGTGCCTTGCGGGCCGTGATGTCGGTGGCGTTGATCACGATGCCGGGGCCACCGGCGCCGCACGCCGCCACCGAATGCACCGGCCGCACGCGCAACTCGAGGCAGCGCTGCACGCCCTCCGGCGCGATGAACTCCTGTTCCTCGACACGCGGCTCGCCCGACTGCAGCACCTCTTCGGCGAGCGCGAGCAGGTTGCCCGACCGCTGTCTTGGCGCGAATTCCCGCAAGGTGCGCCCGACGATCTCGGCCGGTGCATGGCCGCCGAAGCCGTGGTTGATGAACACGAAGCGCAGGTCGCTGTCGAGCATGACGAGCCAGTCCGACGTGACGTCCGCGATCGTGCGCAGCACCGACTCGGTCGCGCGCGATCGCTCTTCGGCCACATGCCGCGCGGTGTTGTCGGTGATGGCCACGCTCAGGCCCATGATCGCCCCTCGCTCGGTCACGGGCGACGCGCGGCTCACGAGGTAACGAGGCGAGGCGCTGCCGTGGCAGTGGTCCGCCACCTCGATCTCCTCGGACCGGCCGGAATCGAGGACGCGATTGAAATGCGCCACGAGCAGGTCGCGGCAGGTCGGGGGCAGGAAGTCGGCGATACGCCCACCGACGAGGCCGGTGCTCATGTGCGGCGGCCAGGCGCGGTTGGCGAACTGCACGACGAGGTCGCTGTCGAGCAGCAGCAGGTGATCCGGCGCGTGCCCGGTCACCGCGTGCAGCGTGGCGACCGCCCGCTCGCGGGCGTCGATCTGCTCCTGCATGCGCGAGACGTCGACGAGGAAGCCGGCCATGCGTGCCGGGGCGCCGTCGGCCGTGCGGGCGGTCACGCGGCCGCGCTGCAGGACCCAGCGCCACTCACCCTGCGCATTGCGCAGGCGACCCTGCACCTCAAACTCGTCGCGCTTGCCGGCCCGTATTTCCTCGTCGATCACGCGCGCCGCGGCGAGCTCGTCCGGATGCAGGCACGCGAACCGCCGATCGCGCCGCTCGAGCGGGCCCTGCGGCCGTTCGCCGCCGAAGACGTACTGCGCGTAGAGGTCGTTGCAATGGAAGCGGTCGTCCGCCAGGTCCCAGGACCAGATGCCGATGCGCGCGACGCCGATGGCGTGTTCGAGCCGCTGCTGCATCTCGCGGGCATCGTGCTCGGCAACCGCGCGATCCTCGATATCCATGCAGACGCCGACCATGCGCAGCGGCGCCCCGTCAGGCGCGCGGTCCACCACGCGGCCGCGCTCGAACAGCCAGCGCCACTCACCACCGCGCGTGCGCAGGCGATACTCCGCGTCGTAGTGGTCCGAGCGGCCGGCCACATGTGCCGAGAAGTTGCGCTGCGCCTCGCCGACGTCGTCGGGATGGATGTTTTCATCCCAGCGCTTGACGTGGTCGGAGCCTTCGCAGGATTCGACATCGAGGCGCTCGCACCAGTCGTTGTGCCAGCGGGTCTGCTCGGTGGCGAAATCGAGTTCCCACAGGCCGATCTTCGCGCCCCACAGCGCGGTCTCGAGGCGTGCCTCGCTGCTGCGCAGGTCGAGTTCGGCCTGCTTCTGCGCCTCGATGTCGAGCGACACGCCGATCGCGACGGTCGGATTGCCCTGGAAGTCCCATTCGTTGACGCGCCCGCGATCCTGGAACCAGCGATACTCGCCCGTGGCGACGCGGATCCGGTACTCGATCTCGAGCGACTGGCTACGCCCTTCGAAGTGATCGCGGATCGTGCGTTCGACGCGCTCGGTGTCCTCGGGATGCAGGCGCGTGTGCCAGGGCCGCGCGTCGCGCTCCCATTCCTCGCGCTGGTAGCCCGTCATGGCAAACCACATCGCGCTGCGCGTCTGCACGTCGCTCGTGATGTTCCAGTGCCAGAAGGCTGCGCGCGCGCCCCACAGCGCGGTCGCGAGCCGCGATTCCTTCTCCTGCAGCGCCACTTCGGCGCGCTTGCGCGCGTCGATCTCGATGCAGATGCCGGCGGCGCGCAGCGGCCGGCCCTTGTCGTCGAATTCGATCACCTGGCCGCGCTGCAGGAGCCAGATCCAGCGCGAGTCGTCGGTCAGGACCCGGAACTCCACTTCGAAGGACGTGGTGACGCCCTGCTCGAGTTCCTCGCGTGCACCGTGGAACTCCGCCGCGTTGTCGGGGTGGACACGCTTCTCCCAGCGCGTCAGGTGATCCGCGCCTGCGCAGGCATCGAGGCGCAGGGCCGCGCACCAGCCGGCATCGACGCCGCCTTCCCCACTGTGCAAGTCGAGGTGCCACGCGCCGACCTGCGCGGCACTGAGCGCCGCGGCGCGCGAGGTATCCGAGATGGCGGCCGCCTGCACGACGGTGGAGCCATCGGTCCCGGGCGACTCCTCGATGTACAACAAGGCGCCGCAGACCAGCTGGCCGCGGCGCAGCGGGACGAACCTTGCGCCGCAGTGTCGTTCGCGCCCGCGCCGATCGATGACGGCGCGCGGCGGGAACTGGCGCGCGCCGCCTCCCAGCACCGCCGAAAGGTCGTTCTCTTCGCGCAGCCAGGGCAGGGACAGGTCTCCGAGCGGTCGGCCGACGAGATCGGCGCCCGCCGGCGCCCAGTCGAGCGCCATGTCGTTGGCCCAGCGGATCACCCCGTCGCGGTTGACCATCACGACCGCGCCGGGCCACTGCTCGGCCATGTCCCGGAACAGGTCGGGGGCGAGGTCTCCGGTTACCGTGGGGCGGGGGGCGGGGTGCATGGCGGGGTGGTGGCTCGGGACCCTGGGCGGCAATTTGACGGAATTATCGGCGTGGATCATAGCCGCCCCGAATGATCCAGGTCGCACTCTGGCCTTTTGGGTGGCATTTCCGCTACAAATACGTACGAAGCCAAGGGGATAGGGAGGAAGTCTGTGGTCGATTCCAGATCGCCGGGGGGCCTTGCTGACTATTCCGCGTGGCGGGCGCGCGACTACTTCGAGACTTATTACAGCGAAGTCGTCCTGCCTGATGAGCAGGCCGTGCTGGCCTACCAGCTCGAGGTGATGGGCCGCGCCGACGCGCGCTTCGGGCGTGCGCTCGAATACGGCTGCGGCCCGACGCTGCATCGTGCGATCGCAGCGGCCGCCTACGCCTTTCGCATCGACATGGCCGACTGGCTCGCCGACAACCTCGTGTTCGTGCGCGAGTGGCTGCGCGGCGATCCGGAAGAGAGCGACTGGAGCCGATTCACCCGCTTCATCCTCGCGTGCGAGGGCACGCCCGACGCGGATCGCGCGCGTGTCATCCGCCGCGAATCGCAGGCGCGCAAATGCGTGCGCGGCCTGTATGTCAGCGACGCGCGCTGGCACGAGCCGCTCGGCGAGGAACGTCGCGGCTATTACGACCTGATCGTCTCGGGCTTCTGCCTCGACGCCGTCTCGAGCGACCGTGGCGTCTGGCGCGCCTGCATGCAGAACGTGCTGTCGATGCTCGCGCCGGGCGGCACGGCCGTGATCCATGCGCTGCACAACTGCACGGCGTACAAGGTGGGCGAGCGGATGTTCCCCGGTGCGGGCGTCACCGTCGATGCGATGGCCGAATCGCTGCTGGAAAGCGGCATGGCGCGCGCGAGCATCGACGTGCAGGTCATCCCGTGCCCGGCGAACTCCGTCTACGGCTACTCCGGCATCCTCACCGCCTCGGCGCGCAAGCTCGCGACGCCCTGAGGGCGCCGGCATGACACAGATCGTCATCGTCGGCGCCGGGTTCGCGGGCCTGGCCGCAGCCCGCACGCTCGCGAATCGCGCAGGCGTCGAGGTGACGCTGCTCGATCGCTCGAACCATCACCTCTTCCAGCCACTCCTCTACCAGGTCGCAACCGCGGCGCTGAGCCCCGCCGACATCTCCGCTCCCGTGCGCAGCATCCTGCGCCGCGCGCACAACGTGCAGGTGCTGATGGCGGATGCGCAGCGGATCGACCTTGCGGCGCGGCGCGTGGACACGGACGCAGGGCCCTTCGCCGGCGACTACCTGGTGATCGGCGCAGGTGCCACGCATGCCTACTTCGGCCACGACGCATGGGAGCCCCATGCGCCGGGACTCAAGACGCTGCCGCACGCCACGGCGATGCGCGCCCGTATCCTGCTGGCCTTCGAGCAGGCCGAGCGCTGCGCGGACTGGGCCCTGCAACAGGCGTGGCTCAATTTCGTGGTCGTGGGCGGCGGCCCGACGGGCGTCGAGATGGCCGGCGCGATCGCCGAGATGAGCCGCCACACGCTCGCCCGCGACTTTCGCCGCATCGATCCGCGCAAGGCGCGCGTCCTGCTCGTCGAGGCGGGCCCGCGGCTGCTGCCGGCCTTCACCGAACGCTCCTCGGCGCGCGCCCGCCGCGACCTCGCGGCGCTCGGCGTCGACGTGCGCCTCGGCGCCGCGGTCACCGATGTCACGGCGAGCGCGGTGACCATCGATGCCGAGCGGGTGGCGACGCGCACCGTGGTCTGGGCCGCCGGCGTGCGCGCCTCCCCGCTCGCGCAGTCGCTGGGCGTGCCGCTCGATCGCGCGGGGCGCGTGCCGGTCACCGCGGGCATCACGATCGCGGGCCACGAGCGCGTCTTCGTCACCGGCGACCTCGCGGCGAGCACCGACCCCGTTTCGCAGCGGCCCCTGCCCGGCGTCGCGCAGGTGGCGATCCAGCAGGGGCGCTACGCCGCCGAATGCATCCTGGCCGACCAGCGCGGTGCGCCGCGCGCGATCTTTCGCTACCGGGACAAGGGCCAGATGGCCACCATCGGCCGCCAGCGCGCCATCTGCGAGATCGGGCGCTTCACGTTCGGCGGCCGGCTCGCGTGGTGGCTGTGGCTGCTCGTGCATATCATGGGACTCACGAGCTTTCGCAGCCGGGCGTCGGTGCTGCTGCAATGGGGCTGGTCGTTCTTCACGTACGGTCGCGGCGCGCGACTGATCGTGGCGGGCAAAGACGCGTAAGATCGCGCCGGTACCGGAGGGAGACACCATGGTCGATGCACCGATCGCCTACTCGATCGTCAAGTTCGCGCACATCCTGCTGTTCGTCTACTGGCTCGGCGGCGATGTCGGCGTTTTCTATTCGAGCGGCTTCGTGATCGATCCGAAGCTCTCGCGCGATTCGCGCCTCACGGCATTCAGGATCTTCGTCGAACTCGACCAGTTGCCGCGCTACTGCCTCGCGCTGATGCTGTCGGTTGGCGGCCTGCTCGCCTACTACATCGGCGTGCCCCACCTGCCCGGGCAGTTGCCGCTGATCCTCGCGCTCGGCCCGCTCTGGGCGCTGCTCGTCTGGGCCGTGCACCACTACCAGGGCCAGCCGCTTGGGCAGAAGCTCGCGAAATTCGATTACTTCTTCCGCTGCTTCATGATCGTCGCGCTGATTGCATCCGTGGGTTATGCCTACGGCGACGGGCGCCTGCGGCCTTATCCGTGGCTGGCGGCGAAACTGCTGATCTTCGCGGCGCTCATTTTCTGCGGCCTCGTGATCCGCACGAAGCTGCCGCGCTTCGTCAGCGGCTACCGGCAACTGCTCACGAGCGGCGCCACCGAAGAGAGCGATCGCGACATGGCGCAGGGCCTCAGGTCCTGCCGACCTTTCGTGCTCGCGATCTGGGTGGGACTCGCGCTCGCCGCCTGGATCGGCATCGCCAAGCCGGGGTCGCCGCTGTAGCATTCGGCCATACAACAAGAATGCGGGGGCACGGATGCACTCTCGACGCGGATTTCTTGAAGGACTCGGCGCGGCGGGCCTCGGCGCGACATGGTTGGCCGCGAATGCACGGGCGATCGCCGCCGCGTCGGAACACGCGCACGCCAGCGTCGCCGCCGCCACATCAGGGGGCGCACCGCCACGACTCGCGAACCTGACCGCGGACGAAGCACGCGACATCGATGCGTTCACGGCCGCGATCGTCCCTTCCGGCGACGACGGCCCCGGCGCGCACGAGGCGGGGGTCGTGTACTTCATCGACCGCGCGTTCGGCAGCTTCTTCGCCGGCCAGCGCGCAGGGGTCCTGCGCGAGCTCGCGGCCCTGCCGCGCCCGTTCCCGGATTTCGCGACGCTCGAGGGCCAGCCGCTGTTCGAGCAGCTGCGCTTCCTCACGGTCCTCGGGCTTTTCGCTTCGCCCGGCTACGGCGGCAATCGCGACGGGCTCGGCTGGTTACTGGTCGGCTTCGAGGACACCCACGCCTACGCACCGCCCTTCGGCTGGTACGACCGCGACTACCCGGGGTTTGCGCCATGAGCGCGAAGCAGTACCGGGACAGCGAGACCGTCGACTTCGCGATCGTCGGCTCGGGCGCGGCGGGCGGCGTGATCGCGCGCGAGCTGTCGCAGGCGGGATTTTCCGTCGTGGTGTTCGAGCGCGGACCGCGCCATACGGCAGCGTCGTTCAAGCACGACGAACTCGAGAACTTCTTCCTCGACGGCCTGACGAACAGCGCGCGCACGACGCCACAGTCCTTCCGCAACGACCCGGCCGTCGAGGCGCAGCCGGTCGAGAGTGGCCTGCTGCCCGCGTGGTACGCGCAAACCGTCGGCGGCAGCACCGCGCATTTCACCGCCAATTTCTGGCGCTTCCATGAGATCGACTTCCGGGAACGCAGCGTACTCGGTGAGATCGCCGGCACGGCCTTCGCCGACTGGCCGATCAGCTACGCCGAACTCGAACCCTACTACGCGAAGGTCGAATGGGAGATCGGCGTCTCGGGCCTCGCGGGCGCCTGCCCCAACGATCCGCCCCGTTCGAAACCCTACCCGATGCCGCCGCTGCCGGTGAAATCGTCGGGCGTGCTGTTCGAGCGCGGCGCGCGCAGGCTCGGGCTGCATCCTTTTCCCGCGCCGATGGCGATCGCGTCGGTGCCCTTCCGCGGACGGCCGGCCTGCATCCACTGTGGCTTCTGCATCGGCTTCGGCTGCGAGGCCATGGCGAAGTCCTCGACGCTCTACACGGTGATCCCCGAGGCCGAAGCGACCGGCCGCTGCGAAGTGCGCCCGCTGAGCTACGTCTTTCGCGTGCCCACCGACGGCAAGGGGCGCGTCACGGGCGTGCACTACTTCGACGCGCAGCGGCGCGAGCGCTTCCAGAAAGCGCGCGCCGTCGTGTTGTCGGCGAACGGCGCCGAGACCACGCGCCTGCTGCTCGCCTCCGAGAGCGCCCGCTTCCCGCAGGGGCTCGCCAACTCGAGCGGCCTCGTCGGCAAGCACCTCATGTTCAACACCTACGCGCAGGTCGAGGCCGAGTTCGAACACGAGCTGAACGAGTACAAGAGCGTGCAGGTCACGCGCATCTCGCACGATTTCTACGACAGCGACCCGAAGCGCGGCCACTACGGCGGCGGCGGGATCGACGCGCGCATCGGCCCGGCGCCGATGGTCTGGGCCCTCGATCGACCGCCCGGCGAGCCGCGCTGGGGCCGCGGCTTCAAGCGGCAACTGCAGGCATTTCCACGCACCGCGCTGTCGACGCAACACGCCACGTCGCTGCCGCTCGCGTCGAACAGCGTGAGCCTCGACCCAAAACTGAAGGACGCGTGGGGCCAACCCTGCATTCGCGTGACCTACCGCGACCACCCCGACGACCTCGCCAACGTGCGCTTCCTGCAGGCGCGCGGCGAGGAAATCCTGCAGGCCGCGGGCGCCCTGCGCACCTGGCGCTATCCGGTGGCGGAGAGCATCAACTCGCCGCATCTCCTCGGCACCTGCCGCATGGGCAACGATCCGGCCGCCTCCGTGGTCGACCGCTACCATCGCACGCACGACGTCCCGAACCTGTTCATCTGCGACGGCTCGAGCTTCGTCACGTCCGGGCGTGGCCAGCCGACCATGACGATCCAGGCGCTCGCGTTCCGCGCCGGGGAGCACATCGGGCGTTTTGCACGCGCCCACGAGATTTGACGATAAGCTAGCGGGCGATGGACCTGCCCGTCGCCCTGTCGCTCGCCGTTTCGCTGCTCGCGCTGGCCGCGCTCGCCGTCGTGCTGATCGCGCGCCGGCGCGCCCACGCGGCGCCGGCACCGACCCCATCGCCGCCCGCCGGCGTGTCGCAGCCCGCCGCGGATGCAGTCGGGCCCGCCGCTCGCGAGACCTGGACGGCATTACATCGCGTGGCGCTCTCGGCGCCGCAACTCGAACCGCACGTCCCTCCCGGCCACGAACACGTGGCCGCGCAGGTAACGAAGGACATCGCCAACGCGTCGGCGCAGGCGGCGCTCCCACGCCGGCCGCTGCTGCTGCCGCAACTGCTGCGCGCGGTGAACGATCCCGAGACCTCGCGCCGCGAGCTCGCCGGCATCATCGCCCGCGATCCCGCGCTAGCGGGCGACCTGCTGCGCCTCGCGAACAGCCCCTACTATCGCCTGACTGCGAAACCGGTCGAGAGCATCGATCGGGCCGTCGCCGTGCTCGGCACCGAGGGACTGCGCAGGCTGGTGGCGGCGGCGATCATGCAGCCCGTGTTTCGCGTGAAGACGGGGCATTTCTCCCGTTTCCCCGACTGCGCGTGGGACCATGCCTTTCGCGCGGGCATTGCCGCCGAGACGTTCGCCGCCATCGTCGACGACAGCGATCCGTTCGCCGCGCAACTGCTCGCGCTGCTGCTCGGGCTCGGCACGATCATCGTGTTTCGCGCGACGATGGACCGTTATGTCGGGCAAGGCGGCCTCGCGCCTTCGCCCGAACTCGTCGCCCACCTGATCGACACGCACGCGCCCCGCGCCGCGCATGCCGTCGCGGCGAGCTGGGAGCTGTCGGAGGGCGTGCTGGCTGCGATTGGCGAACAGCACCTCGATACGGAAGAAGCCGCCCTGTCGGCGCTCGGGCGCAGTGTCCGCCTCGGGCGGCTGACCGGCGCGCTGGCCGTGGTGCGCTCGGGTGGTGGCGTGACCGACGAAGCCGCGCTCGCCACCTTGCGCGCCGCCGGGGTGCCCGAACGCCAGGGCGAGCGCATCTGGTTGCGGCTCGTGCCGGAAAGCGCGGCCAGCCTGCAAAAGGCGCCCGTGTAGGACGCGTCGGACACGCGAATACGATGGGCGGGGCTGCCTGCCGGGCGATCGCACGGTGAGCATGGCGCCATGAACAGGCAAACGCTGATTGGCGCCGTCGCGGGCGCGGTTTTCGTCATGGGTGTCGCCGCGTTCGCGGGCTATCGCGTGATGGCGGGCGGCTCATCCGCCGAAGTGCTCTCGTCGGAAGAGATCATGCGCACGGTGAAGACGCCGCGCGAGGTCTGCCACGACGAACTCGTCACGCAGCAGAAGCCGGTGAAGGACAAGCACCAGGTCACCGGCAGCGTCGTCGGCGCGGTGCTCGGCGGCGTGCTCGGCAGCCAGGTCGGCAGCGGATCGGGGCGCGACATCGCGACCGTGGCCGGCGCCGCGGCCGGCGGTTACGCCGGCAACAAGGTGCAGGAGCGCATGCAGGAGCGCAACACCGAGCAGGTCACGCAGCGTCGTTGCGAAACCGTGTTCGACTCGAAACAGGTCCCGACCGGGCAGTTCAAGGTGCGCTACCGGCTCGATGACGTCGAGCACACCGTGAAGATGGACCACGACCCCGGCGCGCGCCTGCCGGTGAAGGATGGCAAGGTCGTCCTGGACCAGCCGTCAAGTTGATACCTTTGTAATCCCGGCGGGGATTACGCCATACTGCGTCGCGGGGGGTACGCGTCGCGCAGCGCCGGGTTCCGGCGCATGGCTCATGGGCGGCGCCGCCAGTTCATGAGAATTGCCCTTTTTGCGCTGTTGCCGTTCGGCCTGTCGGCCTGCGGCGGAGGTGGCGGTGGCGACTCCGGCCCGCCCACCCCACCGCCTGTCCCGACCGTCACGCTGACCGCAGCGTCCTCGCAAGTGGTGGATGGCGCGACCGTGTCGCTCACCTGGTCGAGCACCAACGCAACCAGCTGCACTGCCAGCGGCGGCTGGTCCGGGACCCGCCCGACCGGCGGCAGTGAAACCGTCACGCCGGCCGGCCCGGCCACGAGTTACGGATTGCAGTGCACGGGGGCCGGCGGGTCCGCGAGCGCTTCCACGACGGTCACCGTGGCGACGATCCCCGTCGTCACGTTGACGGCGACGCCGGGTGGCCCGGGTTCAATCGAGTACAGCACGCCCGTTCGGCTGACGTGGAGCGCCACTTCGTCGAATTCCTGCACCACCTCGGGCGGCTGGAGCGGCAATCGCAGCGTCTCGGGATCCGAGGAATCCGCGCCGCTCACTGCCACCACGAGCTTCACGTTGGCGTGCACCGGACCAGCAGGAACGGGCAGCGCAACAATCACGGTGAATGTGGCATCCCCGGCGCCGCCTTTCGTTTCGCTGGACGCGCTTGCAAATCCGATCCTCGTGGGCCAATCGAGCACGCTGCGCTGGTCGACCGGGAATACGGGTTCCTGCGTCGCGTCGGGGGGCTGGTCGGGGACCCGGGCCGCAGGTTCGGGACGCACCGAGAGCACCGGCCCGCTCAACTCGACCACGACCTACACGCTCACCTGCACGAACCCGGTCGCGTCCGCGCAGGCATCGGAGACAGTCTCCGTGGTCGCCGCTTTCCCGCCTGTCGTCAGCATCCAGGCGCAACCGGGATCACTCACGGCCGGCAGTCGATCGACGCTCACGTGGACGGCAACCGATGCAACGTCGTGCACGGCGTCCGGCGGCTGGTCCGGCAGCCGCCCGACGTCCGGCACCGAGGTCAGCGGCCCGATCAATACGAGGACCACCTTCGACCTGTCCTGCACGGGTCCGGGCGGCACCGGCTCAGGGGGCGTGTTTGTCGAAGTCAGCGGCGCGAACAATGCCCCGGTCGCGGACGCAGGTGCGGACCAGGCCACGCTGTCGGGCGCAACGGTACGGCTCTCGGGTACGCGCAGCAGCGATGCAGGCGGGTTCATCGCGTCGTATGCCTGGACGCAGACGGGTGGTCCTGCGGTCAGTCTCGGCGGCGCGAACACCGCGACGGCCTCGTTCGTCGCGCCAAGCGTCGCGACCGACACGACGCTAACTTTCAGGCTGGTCGTCGCGGATGACGCAGGCGCGGCCAGCGCGCCCGATACCGTCGCCGTGCTGGTGCGCCCCGCCCCGCAAGGAACCGTGCCGCTCGCCGGTCTCGTCACGTTCGCGCGCATCCCGTCGACCCAGCAAGGTCTCGCGTATACGCAGATGCGCCAGGATCCGGCGAGGGGCGTCACGATCATTGCATTGAACGCCGGGTCGTTGGCCGAGATCGCACGCGGGCAGACCGGCGCAAGCGGTGAATTCACGCTCGCGGTGCCGCCCTCGACGAGCCTCGTGATCCGGGTGCTCGCGGAAATGGTACGCACCGGAGCCGCGCCGACCTGGCGATTCGAAGTGAAGGACGCGAGCGCCGCAGCGGCCACCTACGCCTATGGCAGCGCCGCGGCGAACAGCGGCGCGTCGGGTGCCGTGCTCGATGTCGCGATTCCCTCCGGATGGGATCCCGCCACCCGCGTCGTGAATGGCACTCGCGATGCGGCACCGTTCGCCGTGCTCGACACGGTGTATCAGGCAACGCAGTTCCTGCTCGGCACCGCGCCGACGCTCAACTTTGCGCCGCTCACCATCGACTGGAGTCCCGCCAACACGGCCGTGGACGGCAGCCACTACTCGAACGGCGTGAACGGGCCGCGCATCACGCTCACCGGCGAAGCCCAGGTCGACACGGACGAATACGATCCCGACATCATCGCGCATGAATTCGGCCACTACGTCGAGGACATCTTCTCGCGATCCGACAGCATCGGCGGCCCGCACAGCGTCGGCGACCGGCTGGATCCGCGGGTCGCATTCGGCGAGGGCTTTGGCGACGCGTTCGCGGCGATGGTGACCGGGGATTCGATCATCACGGACTCGTTCGGCCAGTTCCAGGCGCTCGCGGGCGTGTTCGACGTCGAACACGACGCATCGGTCCGGGGCTGGTACAGCGAATCGTCCGTCTGGGCGATCCTGTGGGACCTGTTCGACAGTTCGCGCGATACGTTCGGCGACGACATGGCGCTCGGATTCGCGCCGCTGTGGCAGGTCCTCACCGGGCCGCAACGCTCGACCGAAGCCGTCACCAGCATCTTCCCGTTCATCACCGCGCTCAAATCGCTGCAACCGACGGATGCGCCGGCCATCGACGCGCTCGTTGCCGGGCAGCAGATCCAGTCCGCCACCATCGATGATTTCGGGAGCACCGAGTCCAATTCGGCGGACTCGGCGGATGTGCTGCCCGTCTTCAGTCCGATCGCCGTGGACGGCAGCCCGGCGCTCGTTCGCAGCATCGGCGGGGGCGCGCCGGCCTTCGGCAGCCCAAACAAGCTCTCCAATCATCGCTTCCTGCGCCTCGACGTGGCGGCTCCGCGTACGGTGCGCATCGTCGCCACCGCGCCTTCGCCCCGCGGCGCCGATGTCATCGTCTATCGGCGGGGGGTGGAGATCGATCGCGGCGAGGTCGCCGGCGACGAAAACTTCACGGTCGCGTTGCCGGAAGCAGGCGCCTACGTACTCGATGTCTACGACTGCGTGAATACGGGTTGCACCTCGGCCCCGTCGGCGCCGACGCGCATCGACATCAACGTCACCATCACGAGCAACTGATGAGCACGCATCCGAACCTTGCCGCGATCCTGCTTCTCGCTGTCGCCGCGTCGAACTGCGCGGCGACCCCACCGCCGACCCCATCTGCGGCTGAACCGGCGCCCGCCCTTTCCGCGATGATCCCGGCGCAGCGCAGCGGCGGGAAGATCGGCGTGCCGGTCGATGTGCGCTATCAGTTCAGCGGCGTGATGGTCGCGGGTCGCCCCACGAACCTGCAGCTCGCGGTCATACCGCGCGTCCAGGGCGAGAACCTCCGGATCGAACTCGCGGCGACACCGGGAGTTGCGGTCTTGGCGCCGTCCGCGCCGTTGAAGGTGGGCAAGGCGGCCGCGGCCGGCGTGTATCGCCATGCGTTCGCGTTGACGCACGCGGCGAACGCACCGGCGAAGTTGCCACTCATCGTGTCGATGGAGATCGACGGCGCCCGATTCTTCAGCGTTTTTGCGATCCCGCTGAGCGCCGACGCCCCGATCGACTAGAATTCCGCTCCCCGCCCCCCTGGGAGTCCCCGTTGAGCCAGCTTGGCCGCATCCTGCTGAAGGGCCTCGTCGCGATCCTGCCGATCGGACTGACGGTCTACCTGATCTACTGGCTCGGTGTCACGACGGAGACCCTCCTCTCCGGCCC
Source organism: Steroidobacteraceae bacterium (assembly GCA_050185195.1). Classification (GTDB taxonomy): domain Bacteria; phylum Pseudomonadota; class Gammaproteobacteria; order Steroidobacterales; family Steroidobacteraceae; genus CADEFQ01. Next base: position 113,066 of record JBFWZQ010000001.1, read on the forward strand.
GATCCGCTGGTTCGTGCCTGACAGGGAATACGTACCGGGCATGGGCCTCGTCGCGGGCTTCATCGTACTGTTCATCGTCGGCCTCCTCGTCAACGCGTACGTCGTCCGCCGCAGCATGCATGTGGTCGAAAGCCTCGTGATGCGCGTGCCCGTCGTTAAGACCGTGTACGGCGCGCTGCGCGACGTGACGAAGCTCGTCAACACGAGCGGCAGGAAGAGCGAGCTCGAACGCGTCGTGATGGTGGAATTCGGACCGGGGCGCGTGATGGGCTTCGTGACACAGGAACACGCGACGCTGCCGGGCAGCGGCACGAACGACGACCTCGTCGCCGTCTACCTGCCGATGAGCTACCAGATCGGCGGCTACACGGTGTACCTGCCCCGAAGCCGCATCGAACCGATCGACCTCACCGTGGAGGCCGCGATGCGCGTCGTACTCACGGGCGGCCTGCAACGGTAATCACGCAGCGCGCTCAGTCGAAGCGATAGGCATCCATCGAAAGCACCCCGGCATCGATCGCGGAGTAGAAGCGCGTGGCACGCGCCGCCGCGCCTGCCGCGCCGAGTGCGACGAAGAGCGGCAGGAAATGCTCTTCCGTCGGGTGCGCGCGTGCCGCGGACGGCGCCTGGTCGCGCCACGCGAGCAGCGCGTCACGATCGCCGTGCACGAGGCGGCGCTCGAGCCAGTCGGCGAACGCCACTGCGTATTCCGCCGTGCGTGGCTCGCCGCGTTGCTGCGCCCAGTCGCGCAGGTTGTGCGTCACGTGGCCCGAGCCGATCACGAGCACGCCCTCGTCGCGCAGCGCAGTGAGCGCCTCGCCGACGCGCAGGTGGTGCGCGGCCCCGAGCTCGGTCTGCACCGAGAGCTGCACCACCGGCACGTCGACCACCGGATACATCCAGCGCAGCGGCACCCAGGCGCCGTGATCGATGCCGCGGCACCCATTCACCGCGACGGTGATGTCGGCGGCCTTCAGGAGCGCTGCGGCCTGCGCTGCGAGTGCGGGCGAGCCTGCCGCATCGTAGCGCAGCCGGTAGAGCTCGGCGGGAAAGCCGCCGAAATCATGGATCGTCCCGAGGCGCTCGCTGCCCGTGAGCATCGGCCACTGCGTCTCCCAGTGCGCCGAGGCGATCAGGATCGCGCGCGGACGCGGCAGGGAGGCCGCGAGCGCCTCCCAGGCCGGGCCCGCGCCGCCTGCCTCGACGGCGTGCAGCGGCGAGCCGTGCGACAGGAACAGGGTCGGCAGGCGTTCCATCGACGCAGTCCGGTTACTTCACGAGCCCTTCGGCCTTGAGCGTCGCCTGCACGGCCGGGCGTGCCGCCACGCGCGCCTGGTACTCCGTGAGCGCCGGCCAGCGGCCGAGGTCGACCTTGTGGATCTTCGTCCAGTTGAGCAGCACGAAGAGATAGGCATCCGCGATCGAGAACGCCTCACCCGTCAGGTACGGCTGCTTCGCGAGCATCTTCACGAGGAGATCGAAGCGCGTACCGAGCCGGTCGATCGCGGCGGCGCGCACCTCGGCCGGCGTCTGCGGATTCCACAGCGGGCCGAAACCCTTGTGCACTTCCGTCGCGAGGAAGGTGAGCAGCTCCATCATCTTCCAGCGCGCGACCGAGCCGAATGCAGGCGCGAGCGTGCCCGGCTTCTGGTCCGCGAGATACTGCAGGATGACGCTTGCCTCGGAGATCGTCGTGCCGTCATTCAACACGAGCAGGGGCACGTAGCCCTTCGGGTTCACTTTGTAGAAGTCCGAGCCGTCGGGCAGCGTGTGCTTCGCGAGGTCGACTTTCACCGCCTCGAGCGGCAGCCCGAGTTCGAGGGCTGCGATGTGGGGGGCCTGCGAGCAGGCGCCGGGGGTGTAATAGAGCTTCATGGGCCGGGACTCCGTCGTTTTCACTGTCGCCCATCATCCGTGGCATTCCGCCCGGGATAAAGATAGCTACCGAGGACAGACTATTGCGAACGATGCAATAATCTACGACATGGACCGCTTCAAGGCCGTGCAGGCATTCGCAAAAGTCGTGGAGCTCGGCAGCTTCGCCCGCGCCGCCGAACGGCTCGGTGCCTCGACATCGGCCGTATCGCGACTGGTCTCCGACCTCGAGTCGCATCTTGAGGCGCGCCTGATCCATCGCACGACGCGGCGCCTCTCGCTCACCGAGGCCGGCCAGTCCTTCTACGAACGCAGCGTGCAACTGCTCGGCGACCTCGAGGAAGCGGAAGCTTCGGTGCGCGCCGAGGTCGTGGCGCCGAAGGGTACCCTGCGCCTCACCAGCGGCGTGAACTTCGGCGAACGCTTCCTCGCCCCCGCGATCAGCGAGTTCGCGGCGCGCCATCGCGAGCTCGTGTTCGACCTCGATCTCTCGGATCGCGCCGTGGATCTCGTCGAGGAAGGTTTCGACCTCGCGATCCGCATCGGCGCGATCGGCCCGCAGGCGCTCGTGGCACGCCGCATCGGCTGGACGCAGTTCGTGTGCTGCGCCTCCCCCGGCTATCTCGCGCAACATGGCACGCCGCGCACGCCCGCGGAGCTCGCCGCGCACGAATGCCTCTCCTACACGCTGATGCCGTTGCCGAATACATGGCGCTTCGAAACGGCGCCGGGCGAACACTTCGAACTGCGCGTCGCCGCGCGCCACCGCGCCAACAGCGGCCGCATGCTGGCGGCGCTCGCCACCGCGGGCGCCGGCATCGTGTTCGAGCCGGATTTCATCGTGGCGCCCGAGGTGCGATCGGGCGCGCTCGTGCGCCTGCTGCGGGAATACGCGCTGCCGCGCTTTCCCATTTCGGCGGTCTATCCGAGCCGCCGGCACCTGTCCGCGAAAGTGCGCGGCTTCGTCGATTTCCTGGCCGACCGGTTCGCGCGCGAGCAGCCGTGGCGGATCGATGCGACGCCGGCGCCTGCGGTCACTGCTGTCACTGCGGTTCCTTAGAATTGCGCAGCGCCCGACGAAGAAGTTCCAGCGCGGCGCGATCCTTGTCGCGACCCGCCTCCTCCTTGGTCTGTATTAGCACTTCAAGTCCAAGCACGCGGATAGTGAGGCCACCAAGCTGGACTGCGAGCGCATGCGGAAGGAGAACCTCGTAGTTGCGCCCGCGTCCAATGGAGCCCAGAACGTCGACCGGTCCACAACGTGTCATCAGCAGGTGATGACCAGCGCCCGCGAGGCTGGACACGTCCGGTCGAAGCGTTCGTCCCCCGGGATCGCGGTAGCGTGCGTCGAGGTCTTCGAGCGCGCGTTGAAGTCGATCGAGATTCGCAGCATCGCGCGCGTGAACGACATCGAGGTCGAATGTCGCCAGCGGCACACCACCGATGACCGCAGCTACACCGCCCACCACGATCAGTTCGACGTCGTGCCTGGCGAAGACCTCAAGGGCGTCTTTGAATCGCGGTGGGCTGTTCAAGTCCAAACTCGCTGATACTGTCCACGAATCCCTGCAACACGCGCAACCGCTCGGCCGGCGACAGGCTCAGCATCCAGCGGATGAGCGAATCGTCTCCGTCCGATTCGTGGAGGCCGGCTTCGTCCGCGGGATCGGGCAGTTCCATGCGGCGAGTATAGGTCGACGGGCGCGACACGAACCACCACCGCGTCCTGACACGGCAGAACGGCGTCGTCTCCAGCGATGGAATGGAGCGGGTGATGGGAATCGAACCCACGTTAGCAGCTTGGGAAGCTGCAGTTCTACCATTGAACTACACCCGCGCGATGCCGTGATTCTAGGGGCCTTCGGCAGCCCGGGCAAACGGCCGCTACAATGGCGCCCATGACATATCGTTTCCCACGCGCCCGCGCCGCACTCCTCGTCCCGCTCGTGATAACGCTCGGCGCGCTGCCGGCGGGCTGTTCAAGGCACGAAGTCGCGCAGCACGACGGATCGCAGCACGACACCCATGCTGCGGGCGGCGCGGCGATCGCCCAGCTCGCGCTCGATGCCGGCCGGAAATGGCAGACCGACGGGCCGCTGCGCGTGGGGTTGGGCGCGATCCACGCGGCGTTCGAGGCGGAGCACGCCGCGATCGATGACGGCAGCGCGAGCGACGCACAGTACGATGCGCTCGCGGACCGCATCGAAGCCCAGGTCCAGGACATCGTGCGCAACTGCAAGCTGCCGCCCGCGGCCGACGCGAACCTGCACTTCATCGTCGCCGACCTGATGCGCGGCGTGCACGAGATGCGTGGCGGCGATCCGGCGCGCACGCGCCACGACGGCGCCGCGCTCGTGCACGGCGCCCTCGGCGCGTACCCAGCCTTCTTCGACGACCCGGGCTTCGCCGCCGCGGCTCAGTTGCCGTAGCCCCCGGCGAGCGCCCGGTAGAGCCCCACCGTCGCCGTCGCGCTGCGCGTGCGCGCGTCGGCGAAGGCATCCTGCGCGGCCAGGCGCGTGCGCTCCGCATCCAGCACGTCGAGCAGGTCCACCGCGCCCGCTTCGAAGCGCAGCCGCGCGAGCCGCGCGGCCGTCGCACTGTCCTTCGCCGCACGCTCGAGGTGCGCGTCCTCCACGCGCGACTTCGCGACGCGCACCAGCGCGTTCTCCGTGTCCTCGAGCGCGAGCAGCACGCTGCGCTCGTATGCCGCGAGCGCCGCGGACGCATCGGCGTCGGCGGCAGCGACGCGCGCCCGCACGCGCCCGACGTCGAGGAACGACCAGTCGACGCCGAGCGCGGCAAGGCGTGTCTCCGAGTCGCGCTCGAAGAGCGCGCTCGTGTCGATGCCCTTCGTGCCGATCAGTCCTGCGAGCGTGAAGCGCGGGAAGTAGTCGGCGGTCGCGATGCCGACCCGCGCGGTGGCGGCGTGCAGGCGACTCTCGGCCGCAATGACGTCCGGGCGGCGCCGCAGCAGCTCACCCGGGGTGCCCGGATCGAGGCGCGCCGGCAGCGCAGGCAATGCCGCCGCAGTCGAGAGTTCTGTCGTCAATGCCTCGGGCGCCACCCCGGTCAGCACGGCGAGGCGGTGCAGGGTCACCGCGACGGACGCTTCAAGCGCCGGCACGCGTGCGAGCGTGGTCTCGAGCTGTGCGCGCGCGCGTGAGGTATCGAACTCGGTGCCACGACCCGCCGCGAGTCGCGCCTCGACGAGCTGCACGGTCTCGCGCTGGTTCGCCGCGTTCGCCTGCGCGACGCGCAGCCGCTCCTGCAGCCCGCGCAGTTCCATGTATCCCTGCGCGACCGCGCCGACGATCGCGACCTGCACCGCGCCGAGGTCGGCCGCACTCGCCGCGAGATCGGCGCGCTGCGCCTCGACGTTGCGCCGCACGCGCCCGAAGAGGTCGAGCTCCCACGAGGCGTCGATCTCGCCATTGAAACCGTTAGTGTCGCGGTCCGCACGCGCAACGCCGGGTGCATCGCTTGCGCTGAGGCGCGTGTTGCTCGCGCTGCCGCTCGCTGTCACGGTGGGGAGCTGGTCGAACCGGGCACCGCGCAGCAGTGCCCGCGCCCGATCGTGGTTCGCGAGCGCGATGCGCAGGTCGTGGTTGGCGACGAGCGCCGCCTCGACGAGGCGCGCGAGCTCCGGGTCGCCGAGCCCACGCCAGAACTGCGGGTCGACACCCGGGGCCAGCACGACTTCGGCGGATCCATCGCCGGACACGAACTGCGCGGGCACGGCGACATCGGGTCGCACGTAGTCGGGACCGGCCGCGCAACCGGCGAGGGCGGCCGCGACGGCGCCGGCCAGGACCTTTGCAAACTCAGGCATGTTGACTCTCCAGCTGCCGCGGCGCCGCGCCGCGTGCCACGAGCTTGCGCAGCGCGACGTAGAACACGGGGGTGAGGAAAAGGCCGAACAGCGTCACCCCGAGCATGCCGGCGAACACGGTGATGCCGGTGACGGTGCGCACTTCGCTGCCCGCCCCGTGCGCCAGCACGAGGGGCACGGTGCCCGCGATGAACGCGATCGACGTCATCACGATCGGCCGCAGGCGCAGGCGGCAGGCCTCGAGGGCCGCCTCCACGATGCCCTTGCCCGCGAGCTCGAGTTCACGCGCGAACTCCACGATCAGGATCGCGTTCTTGCACGCAAGGCCCATCAGCACGACGAGGCCCACCTGCACGAAGACATTGAAGTCGCCGCCCGTGAGCCAGACGCCGATCAGCGCCGAGAGCAGCGTCATCGGCACGATCAGGATCACGGCGAGCGGCAGGGTCCAGCTCTCGTAGAGCGCCGCGAGCACGAGGAACGCGAGCAGCACGGCGAGCGGGAACACGACGAGTGCCGTATTGCCCTGCGTCGCCTGCTGGTACGACAGGTCCGTCCACTCGAGGCTCATGCCCTGCGGCAACACCTTCGCCGCGATCTGCCCAATGGCCGCCATCGCCTCGCTCGACGACATCGCCCGCGGATCGGCCTCGCCGAGCAGGTCCGCGGCGGGGTAGCCGTTGTAGCGCATCACCGGATCGGGGCCGAACGAATCGCTCAGCGTGACGACGCTGCCGATCGGCACCATGTCGCCCGCGAGATTGCGCGTGCGCAGGTTCGCGATGTCCTCGGCACTGTCGCGAAACGGCGCGTCGGCCTGCGCGATGACCTGCCAGGTGCGCCCGAAACGGTTGAAGTCGTTGATGTAGGTCGAGCCGAGGTAGGTCTGCATCGTGTCGAACAGCTCGGTGAGCGGCACGCCCTGCGCCTTCGCCTTCACGCGATCGACCTGTGCGTCGAGCTGCGGCACGTTCGCCTGGTAGGTGCTGATCGGGAACCCCATCCCGGGCGCCTGCGCGATCGCGCCGGACAGGCCAGTCACGGCATTCTGCAGCGCGCCGTAACCGAGCCCGGCGCGATCCTGGATGAAGAAGGAGTAACCCGACCCCGCGCCGATGCCGAGGATCGGCGGCGGCATCAGCGAGAAGGCGAACGCGTCCTGGATGCCCGCGAGCTTCGCGTTGAGCTCGGCGTTGATCTCGGCGGCGCTGCGCTTGCGCTCACCGAACGGCTTCAGCGGGAAGAACACCACGCCGGTGTTCGGCGTATTGGTGAACTGCAACGCGTTGAGGCCCGGGAACGCCACCGCATGCTCGATGCCTTCGGTGGAAAGAGCGATCCCGCTCACGCGCCGGATCACCGCATCGGTGCGCTCGAGCGAGGCGCCTTCCGGCAGTTTCACGCCGGCGATCAGGAAGAGCTTGTCCTGCGTCGGGATGAAGCCGCCGGGCACGAGCTGCAGTACGCCCCAGGCCGCCGCGAGCAACACGCCATAAACGGCGAATACGGCGCCGCGGTGGTGCAGGCTGCGGGCGACCGCACCCTGGTAACGCGTCGCGCCCGACCCGAAGAAACGATTGAACTGCCGGAACACACCGCCGAGCAGCCGGTCGATCAGCCGCGTGGGCGCATCCTGCGGCGCGTCGTGCGGGCGCAGCAGCAGTGCCGCGAGCGCCGGCGACAGCGTCAGCGAGTTCACGGCGGAGATCACGGTGGAGATCGCGATCGTGACGGCGAACTGCCGGTAGAACTGGCCGATGACGCCGGTGAGGAACGACATCGGCACGAACACCGCGCAGAGCACCAGCGCGATCGCGATGATGGGGCCGGACACCTCGCGCATCGCCTGGTGGGCGGCGGCGAGCGGCGCCTTGCCCTCCTGGATGTTGCGCTCGACGTTCTCGACGACGACGATCGCGTCGTCGACGACGATGCCGATCGCGAGCACGAGGCCGAACAGCGTCAGCGTGTTCACGGAAAAACCGAGCAGGTGCAGCGCCGCAAAAGTGCCGACGATCGACACCGGCACGGCCAGCAGCGGGATGATCGATGCGCGCCAGGTCTGCAGGAACAGGATCACCACCAGCACCACGAGCACGATCGCCTCGAACAGCGTGACGATCACTGCCTTGATCGATTCGCGCACGAACACGGTGGGGTCGTAGACGACGCTGTAGCTCACGCCCTTGGGAAAGCGCGTCGCGAGTTCCGCCATGCGCGCGCGGACCGCGTCCGATACGGAAATCGCATTGGCGCCCGGGGATTCGAAGATGCCGATCGCGATGGCGTCGTCGTTGTCGAGCTGTGAACGCAGCGTGTAGTCGCCCGCACCCATTTCGACGCGCGCCACGTCGGCGAGCCGTACGATTTCGCCGTCCTCGCCGCTCTTGACGACGATCTGGCCGAACTCCGCTTCGGTCTGCAGGCGACCCTGCGCGTTGATCGACACGAGGAAATCGCTGTGCCCCGGGGTCGGTTCGGCGCCGAGCTGGCCGGCGGACACCTGCACGTTCTGCTCGCGCACGGCGCGCACGATGTCGCCAGCCGTAAGGCCGCGGGCCGCGACCTTGCCGGGGTCGAGCCAGATGCGCATCGCGTAGTCGCCCGCACCCCACATCTGCGCGTGGCCGACGCCCGGCAGGCGCGCGAGCTCGTCCCTGACGCGCATCGTCGCGTAGTTGCGCAGGTAGAGGGAGTCGTGGCTGCGGTCGGGCGAGGTGAGGTGCACGACCAGCGTCAGGGTCGATGACTGCTTCTGCGTGACCACGCCCTGGCGGCGCACGTCCTCGGGCAGGCGCGCGAGGGCCTGGCTCACGCGGTTCTGCACGGCGACCTGCGCGTCGTCGGGATCGGTGCCGGGGCGGAAGGTCACGGTCGTGACGAGCACGCCGTCGCTGCCCGCGACCGACTTCATGTACATCATGTCCTCGACGCCGTTCACCGCCTCCTCGAGCGGCGTCGCGACCGTTTCCGCGATCACTTTCGGGTTCGCGCCCGGATAGACCGCGCGCACGATCACCGTGGGCGGCACGACATCCGGGTACTCCGTCACGGGCAGCAGCGGGATCGAGATGAGGCCCGCGGCGAAAATCACGATCGACAGCACGGCCGCGAAGATCGGCCGGTCGATGAAGAACTTGGAGAAGTCCATGGCGGTTTCCTATGGGGAGCCGGCGGCGCCCGCTACGGCCTGCTTCGCCACCGAGAGCCGCGCGCCCATCGCAACGGGCTGCGGCGCCACGGGCATGCCGGCGAAGAACACTTTCTGCACGCCGTTGACGATCACCTGGTCGCCCGCGGCGAGCCCGCTCGTGACGATGCGCAGGCCATCGGCGCTGCGGCCGAGCACCACGTCCTTGCGCACGGCGGTGTTGCCCGGACCGAGCACATAGACGTACTTGCGGTCCTGGTCGGTGAGTACCGCCTTGTCGTCGATCAGCAGCGCGGCGAACTCCGCGCTGCCTTCCATCTGCACGCGCGCGAAGAGGCCGGGCGTGAGGGTATGGTCGGGATTCGGCACGACGGCACGGGCGCGGATCGTGCCGGTGCGCGGATCGATCCGGTTGTCGAGGAAATCGAGCACCCCCGCGTGCGGGAACCCCGCCTCGTTCGCGAGCCCGACGCGCACGGGGTTGCCGGAGGCCGGGCGCGCGCCCTGCTTCGCGAGTTCGAGGTAGCGCAGGTAAACCTGCTCGTCGCCCTCGAAATACACGTACATCGGGTCGACCGACACGATGGTGGTGAGCAACGTCGCATCGGCCTGCGCCAGGTTGCCCGCGGTGACCAGTGCGCGCCCCGCGCGACCCGTGATCGGCGAGCGCACTTCCGTGAACTCCAGGTCGAGGCGCGCCCGCGCCACCGCGGCCTCCGCGGCGCGCACGGCCGCCACCGTCTGCGCCACCGCTGCATGGCGCGTGTCCGATTCCTCGCGTGAGGCGGCCTTCGCCTCGAGCAGCGCCTGCGTGCGCTCGTCCTGGCTGCGCGCCAGGTCCGCTTCGCTGCGCGCGCGCGCGAGCTCCGCGGTGGCGCGTTCGTACTCGGCGCGATAGCTGCGCGGGTCGATCACGAAGAGCAGGTCGCCCTTGCGCACTTCCCGGCCTTCGTCGAAGGCGACCCGCTCGACATAACCGCTGACACGCGGCCGCAACTCGACCGACTCGACGGCCGCGACATGGCCGGTGAAGTCGTCCCACTGCTTCACCCGACGCTCGACGACCTTCGCGACGCTCACCTCCGGCGGCGGCGGTGCGGCCGACCCGACACCCGCGCCGTCGGGGCCAGTCGCGCCCGTCGCGACCCATGCGACCAACAGAGCGCCCAACGCGACGAACGCCGCGATTGTTCCAAATATGGCCCTATTCCTCCCGCGAACGGGATAATCCTGCTGGTCGCCCATGGTCCTCACCTCCGATAGCGCAGGGACGAAGGATAGTGGGTGCCAGCCGACTTGATTAGCGGGGACTTTTGGAAATAATTGTCCCGCACCCGGGCCAATGGCCCCTACGCCGGAAACCGCCATGTCCTACGACCTCAATGACACCCTCGTCTTCGTCAAGGTCGTCGAACACGGCAGTTTCGTCGCGGCGGCGCGCGCACTGCGGCTGCCGAAGACGACCGTGAGCCGCAAGGTGCAGGAACTCGAGACGCGCCTCGGCGCCCAGCTGCTGCACCGGACGACGCGCAAGCTCGGGCTGACCGAGGCGGGCAACATCTATTACGAACACAGCCAGCACATCGCGCGCGTGCTCGACGAAGCCGAAAGCGCGGTCGGCCAACTGCAGAGCGGCCCGCGTGGCTGGCTGCGCATCACCGCGCCCTTTTCGTTCGGCGTCACATGGATCGCGCCGCTCCTTGGCGAATTCTTCCTGCGCCACCCGGAAGTGCGCGTCGACATGGAACTCAGCAACGACACGCTGGACCTCATCGACCAGGAAATCGACCTGGCGCTGCGCATCGGCCCGCTCACCGACGAGAGCCTGGTCGCCCGCCGCCTCACCTCGTTTCGCACGCAGGTCTACGCGAGCCCCATCTATCTTGCGCAGCACGGCGAGCCGGCCCATCCGGACGAACTGAGCCGCCATCGCACGCTCGCCATGCGCAAGTACCACCACAACGGCAACAACTTCGTGTGGCGGATGAATGACGGCAGCGGCCCGATCGACTACCGGATCGACCCCGTGCTGGTGGCGAACGATCCGGCGGCATTGCGCGGGGCGGTGCTCGCGGGCGAAGGCATGATGCTGGGCGCGGACGTCATGCTGAAGCCCGAGGCTTCGCAGGGACTCGTGCGCCGCGTGCTCGCGGGATGGGAGGGCCCGACCGTGGACCTGAACGCCGTGTTCCCGCGCGGACAGGGCAAATCACCCAAGGTGCGCGCATTCGTCGATTTCCTCGTCGAGCGCCTCAGCTTCGACACGGTCTACATGGAAGGGCTCTGCCCGCACGGCAAGTGCGGTGACGCGTCGTACGGATCGACGACAGTGACCGAAGCCGACGCGGCTTGACGCGCCCCGGTCAGCCGCGCCCACTGAACGGCAAGTTCCCGCCGAGCCAGCGTCCGAAGGTAAGCGCCGGCGTCACCATCATGCCCGCGCAGAACGCCTTGCCCGAGAGCGTGCCATTGCCAAGCAGCTCCCCCGCGGCATAAAGCCCTTCGATCGGAGCGCCGTCGGGTTTCGTCGCGCGCAACTGCGAGTCGACGGCCAGTCCTGCCACGGCGATCAATGTTCCGCCCTGATGGCGGATTGCATAGAACGGCGGACGCAGGATCGGCCGCGGCAGGTGCCGTCGCCCAAAGGGGTCGCGGCCCGCCGCCTGCGCGGCGTTGTACTCACGCACAGTCGCGGCGAGACCGCCCGGGTCGATGCCCGCACGCGCGGCGAGCGCCTCGAGCGTCGGCGCAGCGGTGAATGCAGGTGCCTCGTTGAACACATCCGCGAGTTCGTCGGTCGTCCAGTCGCGGACCTCGCCCGGCGGCGCGCCGTGCACGAGGGCGGGCGCGCTACGCAGGATCTCGTCGTCGAACACGAGCCAGTATCGATGGTTCGGCTGCGCGAGCAGGGACCGCTCGCGTGCATCGACGCTCGGCTCGTCTTCGGCCATGAAACGCCGACCGGCGCCGTTGACGGCGATTTCCCAAGGCGGGCGACGCTCGGGATGGTGCAGGGAGCGCGCGAACTCGGGGCTCGGAATCGCGAGATCCGCGGGGATGCTGCCGACGTCGCACAGATAGTTCTCGCGGCCGCGCACCCAGCCGCCCGCTGCGCAGCCGATCCCGATGCCCGCGCCCGTATTGTGCGGCCAGCCGGCGGCGCGATACTTCGGCACGCCGTTCAGCTCGTGGAACAGCGCGGTGTTCGCCATGTAGCCGCCGCTCGCGAGCACAACACGTGGCGCGCGATAGTCGCGGCGCACGCCCGCTTCGTCGGTCGCGACGACGCCGGCGATCCCGCCACGCCGATTCAGGATCGGCTCGACGACATCGGCACCCGTCAGCACCTGCAGCGACGAGGGCGCCTGTCCCAGTTCCTTCTCGAGCACGCGCAGGATTGCGATTCCCCGATCCTCGGCGCCGCAGACTCTGGCTCGGCTGTAGGGCTCATGGCCCGTCGCGCGCACCGGATATCGCGGCGCCATTTCGAGTCCGGCCGTCTCAAGCCAGTCGACTGTTCCCGCTGCATGTTCGACCGCGAGCCGCACGACTTCGGCATTGGCGGTGCCGCGACTGATCCTCATGATGTCGGCGAGATGCTCCGCCGGCGAATCGACGATGCCTTTCGCCTTCTGCAGGCGCGTTCCCGCGGCGCTCATTTGTCCACCCGAGAACCACAATGTGCCGCCGATTTGGGCAGCCTTCTCGAGTAGCAGAACGCGCGCACCGCGGCGCGCAGCAAAAAGCGCCGCAGGCAGGCCGGCCGTGCCGGCCCCCACGACAATCAGGTCCCAGCGCGCCCGCGCGACCGACCGGGGAAGCTCCGCGCGGGCACCCGTCGCAGCCATGGCACCGAGGGTGCCGAGCACCCAGCGGCGGGTGAGCGCGGCGCCGGTCATTGCTGCTTTGCCATCTGCGCCTTGATCCGGTCCTGCAACAGCTCGATGGCAGTCTCGCGGTAGAAATCAGTGGTCTGCCGATCCGCGGCCTCGAGGAATTCAAGCATTTCCCTGGGGTCCTGTTTCACCGCACAGCCGACAAACCGCCCCTTGAGCGACCAGAAGGGAAAGCCGACCTGCCCCGCGATCCGCCCATAGAGCGCCGAGCGCCGCATCAGTTCGCCCGCGAGGCACGGATCCTTCGTCGCCTTGTTCTCGCCATCCAGGTGCAGGAACCCGTAGACGAACAGCGCTTGCGGATAGTCGGCCGCGAGCGCCGCATCGCGATACGGTGCGGCCTTCTCGCCGAGGCCGCTGTAGCCGTAGACCCGGCCGAGCTGGTAGTTCAGGCGCGGATTGGCGGGATCGCGCGCCACGGCCGCCTGGCAGGCGCCGATCGCCGCGGGCAGGTCCATCTGCGGTTTCTGCAGTCCCGGCGCAACCTTGTACGGGTCGTCCGGATGCGCAGCAAGCAGGTCGCAACCCGTTACGGCCTGCGAGTACTTGCTGGCATCGAACTTCAGCAACTCGTCTGCAAAGGCAGGCGCGACGGCCAATGTCGCCGCCACCAGCAACCAGCGAGATCCGGTCTTCATGGTCATGTTCCGCCTCATTTCTAGAACTGCACGCTGACACGCAGGCCGAACTTGCGGGGGTCCGCGGGCACCACGTTGGTCACGAAGTAGTTCAGGTTGAAATTGCCCAGCGTGAAGTCGGTGAACCGCGCCGCCGAGAGATAGGTGTCGTCATCGAAGAGATTGGTGACGAACGCTTCCACGCGTACGCGATCCAGCGCCACCCCACCGCGCAGGTTCGCACGCCAGGACGCCGGGTTCTTCGCGAGATTGAACGCCTCGTCCCATGCGCTGCCCGTGTAGATCAGGTCGGCCCGCGCGAACCATTCGCTCGAGTCACCGAGCGGCGCTACATAGTCGGCGCTCAGGGTCCCGGAAAACTCGGGGAAGCGGGGCGATTCGTTGCCCGACACGTCGCTGGTGCCCGTTACCCGTGCGCAGAACCCGCAGATGAACTCCTTGTACTCGGACGCCGCCCAGTTGAACGTCGCGCCGAGGGTGAGGGCGTGCGTGGCCCGCCAACGCGACTCGAGTTCGACCCCGTGCAGCCAGGTCTGGCCGGCGGCGATCGTCACGGGAATCGTGCGCACGCCCGCCGGATTCGTCGGATCGGTGATCACGGCCGTGGTACGGGTCTGCTGGTTGAGCCAGTCCATGAAGTACACGGCAGCATTGATCTGCACACGACGGTCGAACAGGCTCTGCTTGAGGCCGATCTCGTAGTTCTTGAGCTCCTCTTCTCCGACGTAGAGGCTGGCCCCGGTTTGTGCCTGGGCCTCGGCCAGCTGGGCTGGCGTCAGCGGAATCAGGTTGCTGTTGAAGTCGCCCGGCTTGTTGCCCTTCGCGAAGGTGGCGTACACGTTCGTCTCGTCGGTCGGCTGCCACTGCAGGATCACGCGCGGCAGGAAATTGTCGTAGGTCTTCCGGAGCGCGGTATTCGCGACCTGACCCTGGTCGATCTTGTCCTGCTGGTAGCGCGCCTCGAGGCTGAGGTTCCACTGGTCCGTCAGGTCGTAGGACACGGAGCCGAACACGGCCTGCGTATCGACGTAGGTGGTCGACACGACCTGGTTGAGGAAGAAGCCCGCCGGAAACGCCGCGTTCGGATAGAGATAGCCGATCGACGCGCCGTTTGGGGTTGCGAAGTCGAGCGAAAACGACGACAGGCCGACGAGCCACTTGAGCCGGTCCCGGTGCTGGGCGAGGCGCAGCTCGCCGCTGCGATCGATCATGTCCTGGAAGTGGGCCTCCAGCCAGATCTTCTGCGGCGTGTAGTCGAGATCCATGATGCGCCGCTGCTCGATCGAGCCATAGGAACCGGCGAACGACAGGACCAGGTCGGCCGGCAACTGCCAGTCGCCACTCAGGCTGTACTGCTGCGTATCGCGGCGCAGGCCCAGGTGATCGAGGCTTGGTCCGCGCGTGAGTGCGGCGCTGTTGCGGCTGTTGTTGACGTAGATGTCGTACGGCACCGGGTCGAGCACCGTGTTCGTGCCGGGATTGTCGATGATCGGCAGTTCGCCGCAGATGTAGGTCACGCCGCCGGGAAAGAACGGGCCGCAGTTGTGGTGGGCGCTCGTCAGCGCAAACGTCGTCGCGGGGCCGTCATCGTCTTCGGCAACGTGCGCACGGAAACGCACTTTCAGCTGGTCCACCGGCTGCCACTCGATCGTTCCGTCGACGGACTGCGTCTCCTCGGCGCCGAGACGGCCACCGTCGGCTGCGCTGCGAAAGCGGCCGTCCTTCGTGTAGTAGCGCGCGGTGAGCCGGCCCGACAGCCCGCCGACGAGCGGGCCTTCGATGCTGCCCGTCACGTCGTACTCGCCGTCTTCGGCCATCGTCAGCGCGGCGCGCCCCGAAAAGCGCTCGCTGACGGGCCGCGTCACGAAATTCACCGCCCCGCCAAACGTGGTGCGCCCGAAGTAGGCGCTCTGCGGGCCCTTGATGACTTCCACGCGTTCGACTTCCTCGAGGCTGATGCTCGAGAGGCCACCGGACACGTACACGCCGTCGATGAAGGCCGAAGCCAGCGCGCGGGTCGGGGTGATGTCGTTGGTATCCATGCCGCGAAAGCGGATCACCGACTCAGAGCGGCCGCCACGCTGGCTGCCCTGCTCCGAGTAGTACAGGCCCGGGCTGAACGCCGCGATGTCCGTCATCGAGCGCAGTCCGCGACGCTCGATGTCTTCTTCCGAAAACGCGGTGACCGTGAGGGGCACGCTCTGCAGGGTCTCGGACTGCTTGCGGGCGGTGACGGTGATTTCCTCGAGGCCCTCGGCTTCCTCCTGTGCCAGCACGGCGGATGCGGGGGACATGGCAAGGGCCGCCAAGGTGATGCGGCACGCTGTGAGCTTGAACAACTTCGATCCTCCAGGGGAAATCACGATACCGTCCTACTTGGTGACGCCGGCTGCCGGCGTTCGCCGTGCGTCCAGCCGCTGGCGCAGCTTCTCGAGGCGCCCGCCGGACGCGGTGAGCGTCACGTGCTCTTCCGCCAGGCGCATGGCGTGCTCGAGGTCGGCGTCCGCCAGCTTGAAGCCGCAATTCGCGAACCTGCCGGCCAGCGCCTTGTCGACGAGGTGGTAGCCGGACCATGGGTGTTCGAGCGCGACCCCACGCAAGTAGAGTTCTCCGGCGCGGCAATCGTCCCGCTTCACCTTGCCGTCTGAATAGATGTAGCCCAGCACGAAAATGGCCTGTCGATAGCCGGCGTCGGCCGCAATCGTCAGCTCCTTCATGCCTTCGTCGATCTTGCCGCCGTAATACAACACGCGCGCGAGGTGGTAGTGCTCGCGTGCGCGTTGCGGCTCAGCGGCGACTGCCGCACGACACGCCGCTTCCGCGGCGACGAGATTGACTTCCTCGTGCTCGAGGCCCGCGGCATTACGATCCGGATCGTCCGGATGCGTCGCGAGGCGATCGCAGAGCGTCACTTCGGCCGACGCGGCGCAGGACACGATCAATCCGGCGACGACACCGGCATGACGCAACCATTTCCCCATCCGATAGCCCTCCATTCCAGTCAGAAGCGGTAGCTCAACGTTGCGCCCACGCGGCGTGGTTCGCCGTAGAACTCACCGTTGAAGACCGACGCGAGATAAGCCTTGTCGGTGCAGTTCCTGCACTCGAGCGCCGCGCGCCACTGATCGTCCCCGGATTCATAGGCGAGCGAAATGTTGAGCAGCGCGTAGCTGTCGGCAAAGGTATCGAGCGAGTTCGGCGTGACCAGCGGGCCGGCCGGATCGAGACGCAGCCCAGGCCATGAATTGGACGCCGTCGTCCAGAAGCCCGAGTTCCAGGTCGCCTCGACCGTCGTGCGCAAGGTCCCGCCGGTCGCCGCAAGTGGCATGCCCCAATCCAGCCCCAGGGCAAAGGTACGCTCCGGGAAGCGGGACAGCTCGTCACCCGGATCGATCGCGTTCGTGTAGGTCGTCGTGGTGGCGGGCGGCGCAGGGTTGGCGCAGGCGCCGTTCACGACCGAGCCGCCGTTCGTGCAGAACGAGCGCGCGGCGGGATTGACGCTCGTGTACTTGCCGTCCTGCAGGCCGGCGGAACCGTAGGCGAACAGGTCACGGGTAATGCGCGCCGAAAACTCGAGCTCGACGCCCCTGACCTCGATATCGCCCGCGTTGTCCTGCGTTGAAAGGACCGTGCCCGCCACCGGCCCCGGAGTGGTGTAGGAGAGTTGCAGGCCGGTCGTTTTCGCGAAGAACGCCGTGGCGTTCACGCGCAGGCGGCGATCGAACAGTTCGCTCTTGAAGCCGGTTTCCCACGACCAGGTCTTCTCCGGCTCCATGGGTTGGAACTCCTGCGGGCGATAGGCGGTCTGGGAGTTCCAGCCCCCGGCCTTGAAGCCCCGCGTCGCACTCGCGTAGAGCATCACGTCGTCGGTCGCCTGGAAGTTCACGCCCACCTTGGGAGTCACGAGACTCGTATCGAGCCTCGTCGGAATCCCGGCCGCGACGAGATTCGCGTTGGTCAGGCTGCCGTACGCAGTCGGTTTGAGATCGACTTCCTTCGTTTCGTCCGTATAGCGCGCGCCGGCGATGGCGGTGACGCGATCGGTGAGCTGCCAGTCGAACTGTGCATAGACGGCGAAACTCTTCGTCTCATTGTCGATGTCGCGCCAGCTCGCGTAACCCGGGCGCCCATTGGGGCACAGCACGTTGCCGTCACCGAAAAGACCGTTGCTGCACGACATGACGGGCGGCGCCGTCGCGCTGGCGGCCGTCGCCTGGCCCGCCTGGGTGTTGTTGTCTTCGTAGAATCCATAGACGCCGGCGACATAGCGCAGGCGCGCCCCGATCGGCCCGGTGAGCTTGAACTCCTGCGAGAACATCCTGAAGTCGCCATCGATGCCGAGTGCGAACGGCGCGGGCGTCGCGTTCGCACGCGCCAGCGAGAAGTCCACGAGGAACTCCTGCGCCAGCGAACGGTAGCCAGTGATCGAATTGAAGGTCGTCTCGCCACCGACCCGCCATTCCAGGTTCGAGATGAGCCCGAGGCTCGCGGCTTCATTGCGCAGCCCGCGCCGCGCAAGCATGTCGGCGACGAGATCCGAAGTCGCGCCCGTGGTCGAATAGGCGGTGTTCGTCGTGTCGCGATCGCCCAGGTTGGAGCGCAGGTTGACACCCTCCGACACCATGTACTCCGCGGTCAGGTCCCACGTCACGGCGTCGTTCGGCAGGAATCTTGTTGCGGCGCGCAGGCCCCAGTTGAGGCCGCCATTCAGGGTTTCCCCGTTCGCCTGGTTGTCGAGCCAGCCGTCGTCCTCGACGTAGAACCCGGAGAACTTGGTCAGGATCCGGTCGCTGGCTGGCAGGTCGACCGACGCACGCACCAGGCGGCGATCGTATTCGCCCGCGCCGACGGTCAGGTAACCGCCCCGGTCGTATCCCGGCTTGCGCGTGACGATGCTGATCGCACCACCCGTCGAATTGCGACCGAAGGTAGTGCCTTGCGGGCCGCGCAGCACCTCGAGGCGCTCGACGTCGAACATCGCGTAGTTGTTCGCGTTCTGGCGCGGAATGATGACTTCGTCGACGTAGGTGGACACGGCCGGATCGAGCAGGGCGACCTGCGCCACCGAACCCAGTCCCCGCATGAAATAGGTATTCGCGGTGCCGGCACCGATGTTGTTCTGGCCGAGGAGGTTCGGGACCAGGTTGGCGACGTCCACGGCCGAGGTGACCTGGCGCGACTGCAGGTCATCGGCGGTGAAGGCCGACACCGCGAGGGGCACGCGCTGCAGCGATTCTGCGCGCCGCTGCGAGGTCACGACGACTTCATCGAGCGACTCGCCCTCGATGGGTCCCTCTTCGGCAAGCACCGGCCATGCTGCAATGGCGATGACGGCGGCGGCGGGCAGATATCGAAGCACGATGCATTTCCCTCAATGGACCCTGTCGTTATTAGCGGGAATGCGGCACAGTATTGGAACTACCGGATTCGGTAGTCGCCCCAGGAGAGCAGATGGGCCTGCCCGTGACCGACCTCGTCGGCGAACTCGCGTCGTCGACGAATGCGCATCAATGCCTCGATATCCTGGCCGATACACCCCGGCGCCTGGGATTCCAGATCGTGGGTTTCCGGGAGGACATCGAGCGGCCGATCGCACCACGGCTGCCGGACCACGACGCCTGGGAGCGCCGCTTCGGCTGGCCGGCGGGCTTCGTCGCCGGCTGGATCGCCGAAGGGCATGGCGTGCACTTCCCGATCAACCAGGTCATGCGCAGGCCGGGCGCGGCCTGCCAATGGACATTGCCGGATCGACCGCAGGATCGCGTTGCCAGCGATTTCAACAATCGTCAACGCAGTGCGGTGCAATACATGCGCAGCTTCGGTATCCGCAAGGCGCTGACCGTTCCGGTCGGGTTGCCCTTCGGACGCACGGGCTGCGTTACCTGGTTCGCGTCCGATGGTGAGAACCCGGCCGTCGATGGCCAGTTGATCCAGCTCCTGCAGACGGCGGTGCAGCGCTTCTTCGACGGCATCGATCGCAGCCGTCTCTGGATTGCCGCCTCGCCGCTCTCGCCGCGTGAAACCGAATGCCTGCACTGGGCGGCGCGTGGCATGAGCGACAAGGAAATAGCGCGCCGGATCGGGCGTTCCGCCGACACGGTCAGTTTTCACGTCAAGGCTGCGATTCGCAAACTCGACGCCGTCAACCGCACCCACGCCGTGGCGCTTGCGGTGCGGGCGGCCCTGATAGAACCCACCGATCCACGTCCACCGTTCGCACCGCTGGAAATCATCGACGGATGACCGGACCGGCCTCGGTCGGGACCCGCCTGGCATACGGCATTGGGCAGGCGGCTGAAGGCATCAAGGTCGCTTCCCTCAGTGGCCTGCTGTTCTTCTACTACCATCAGGTGCTCGGGCTGTCGCCTGGCGCCACGGGGCTGGCCCTCTTTTGCGGGCTGTTGGCCGACACGGCGGGCGGCGTCCTGGCGGGCAGCATTTCGGATCGACTGCGGCACCGGCGTGGCAAGCGCCATCCGCTCATGCTCGTCGCGGTCCTGCCCACCGGGGCCGCGCTGATTGCGCTTTTCTGGCCGCCCGCCTTCATCCGGGGCGCGGCGCTCTTTCCCTGGCTCGCTTCCTGGCTGATCACCTGCCGTGTCGCCATGACGTTCTTCACGGTGCCACATTTCGCCCTGGGCGCCGACATGGCGGACTCCTCATTCGCGAAAACGGCGAATGTCGCGTTTCGCCTCTTCTTTCACGTGCTGGGCGGGGTACTCGTGTTCTCCACCGCGCGCGAACTGATGGTGCCGACGCCCGAGTTTCCCCTGGCGCAGGTCAATCCCGATCACTACCCGGTCCTCGCAATCTACTGCACCGCCGTTGCACTCGGCGCCATGCTCATCGCCACGTTCGGCACCTGGCGCCTCGCCGTCCTGCCCGCCGCAAGGCCGCCTGCACAGCCCCTGACGGGCACGCTCACGCGCGTGAGGGAAGATTTCGCGAGCACGCTGCGCTCCGGGCCCTTCCTGCGCCTCATGGTGTGCGTCGGTGCATTCGCGATCGCCGCGGGCATCGCCCGCGCGACCGAAGTCTACCTGGCCACTTATTTCTGGCTGTTGCCGACATCCCGCGCCCTGCTCGTTCCGGTGGCGTCGCTGCTGGGATCGCTCGCCGGCGTTGTCTTCTGGACACTGCTGAGCCGCTTCATCGACAAGCGCCGCTGCTACATGGGCGCCATGGCGGCCTACGCGATGCTCGCCATCGCGATGCCGGGCACGCTCGCGCTCGGATGGCTGCCGCCGGTCGCGTCGGACAATTTTGCCGCCATCGTGTTCGGGGGCGCGGCCCTGGGGGGTGCGCTCTCCGCCGCGGCCCCGCTGTACGTCGGCGCCCTGATCGCGGATGTCATCGATGCAGACCAGGCAGTGACTGGCCAGCGTCGTGCGGCAAGTTATTTTGGCACCGCCGCCATCGTCGCCAAGCCGGCCGCCGCCGTCTCGGCATTGCTCTCCGGCGCACTGCTTGCGAGCGTGGGCCCGGCTACCGGCACACAAGCCTCGCCCGAATCCTTGCTGTCGCTCGGCCTGTTCACTGGCGGTGTCGTCGCGCTGTTTTCCGCAGCCGCGGCCATGATGATGCGCCAATACAAGCTGGCAGGATGAGCTCCCGCGACAGCCGTGCAGGCGCTGCTCGTATTTGCACGAATGTTCACCGCGGGCGCCGCCCCGCATCATCCCCTGCGTCCCACACAGGAGCAGCGGGTGTCGAACGAAGCACGCATCGAGCGCATATACGACCAGGTGGTCCGCAGGAATCCCGGCGAAGCGGAGTTCCACCAGGCCGTCAAGGAAGTGATCGAGACACTCGGCCCGGTGCTCGCGAAGCACCCCGAGTACGCCGAGCACAAGATCATCGAACGCATCTGCGAGCCCGAGCGCCAGATCATCTTCCGCGTGCCGTGGCTCGACGACCAGGGCGAGGTGCAGATCAACCGCGGCTTTCGCGTGCAGTTCAACAGCGTGCTCGGCCCCTACAAGGGCGGCCTGCGTTTCCACCCGTCGGTCTACCTCGGCATCGTCAAGTTCCTCGGCTTCGAGCAGATCTTCAAGAATGCCCTGACCGGCATGCCGATCGGCGGGGCCAAGGGCGGCTCGGACTTCGACCCCAAGGGCCGCAGCGACGCCGAAGTGATGCGCTTCTGCCAGAGCTTCATGACCGAGTTGCACCGCCATCTCGGTGAGTTCACCGACGTGCCGGCGGGCGACATCGGCGTCGGCGCCCGCGAAGTCGGCTATCTCTTCGGCCAGTACAAGCGCATGACGAACCGCTACGAGTCCGGCGTGCTGACCGGCAAGAGCCCGCATTGGGGAGGCTCGCTCGTGCGTCGCGAGGCGACGGGCTACGGCACCGTCTATTTCGTCGAGGAGATGCTCAAGGCCCGTGGCGAGTCGATCGAGGGCAAGACCTGCGTCGTCTCCGGTTCCGGCAACGTCGCCATCTATGCGATCGAGAAGCTGCAGCAGCTCGGCGGGCGCGTCGTGGCGTGCTCGGATTCGAACGGCGTCATCCACCACGGGCGCGGCATCGATCTCGCGCTCGTCAAGCGCCTCAAGGAGGTCGAGCGCCGCCGCATCGCGGACTACGCGCAGGAGCATCGCGATGCGAAATACATCGCGGGTGGCAGCCTGTGGGACATCCCGTGCGACATCGCCCTGCCCTGCGCGACGCAGAACGAACTCGACGAAGCCGCCGCCCGCACGCTGGTGGGCAACGGCTGCCGGGCGATCGGCGAGGGCGCCAACATGCCGACGACGCCCGGTGGCGTGCGTGTTTTCCAGGAAGCGGGCATCGCCTACGGCCCCGGCAAGGCGGCCAATGCGGGCGGGGTGGCGACGTCGGCGCTCGAGATGCAGCAGAACGCGAGCCGCGACACGTGGAGCTTCGGGCACACCGAGGAGCGCTTGCACGACATCATGCGCGGCATCCATCGCCACTGCCACGAGTCCGCCGCCGAATTCGGCAGCCCGGGCAACTATGTGCTCGGCGCGAACATCGTCGGTTTTCGGCGGGTGGCCGAGGCGATGCTCGCGCTCGGGGTGATCTGAGCCGCAGGAGTCGACGGCGCCGCGGCGTGCGGTCAAGATAGCCGCATGATCAAAGCACGCCGGGCTTTCCTCGGGATGTCCGCGGCCGCCGCGGGCGTCGTGGCACTCAATCCCTTGTCGGCAAGCCGCCCGGCGCACGCCGCCGCGGCGGCACCGGCCTTCGCGCTGCCGCCGCCGATCGGCGCGGCCGAGCGCCTGCAGCGGATATCAAAGGCGCAGAAGCTGATGCAGGCGGCAGGGCTCAAGGCAATCCTCGTCGAGGCGGGCAGCTCGCTCGTGTATTTCACCGGCGTGCAATGGTGGCGCAGCGAACGCCTCACCGCGGCCGTGATCCCCGCGGACGGCGAGCCACTCATCGTGACGCCCGCGTTCGAGGAGCCCTCGGTGCGCGAGACGCTCGCCATACCGGCCGAAGTGCGGACCTGGAACGAGCACGAAAGCCCGCACGCCCTGGTCGCCGACTGGCTGCGCGCCCGTCGACTCGGCGGTGGCCCGGTTGGCGTCGAGGACACGGTCCGTTTCTTCGCGTTCGACGGCCTGGGAAAGCTCGGCATCACCATCCGTGACGACGCAGGCGTCGTGCGCGCCTGCCGCGTCGTGAAGTCCCCGGCCGAGATCGCGCTGATGCAGGCCGCGAGCGACATCACGATCGCCGCCTACCGCGAGACGGCCCCGCAGATCGCGCGCGGCATGACGCCGCAGGACATCGGCGCGATCATGTCGGCCGCCATGGCGAAGCGCGGCGGCGCGACGCAGTTCACGCTGATCCTGCTCGGCGAGGCCAGCGCCTATCCGCACGGTTCCGGGCAGCCGCAGGCGGTGCGCGACGGCGAGGTGGTGCTGATGGACTGCGGCTGCACCGTCCAGGGTTATCAGTCGGACATTTCCCGCACCATGGTGTTCGGCGAGGCGACCCGGGCGCAGCGCGCCGTCTGGGAACTCGTGCGCCGCGGCCAGCAGATCGCCTTTGAAACAGCAAAGGTCGGCACACCCGCGGGCGAAGTCGACGACGCCGTGCGCGCCGCGTATGTGAAAGCGGGCTACGGCCCCGGCTACAAGCTGCCGGGCACCTCGCACCGTACCGGCCACGGCATCGGCCTCGACGGTCACGAACCGGTGAACCTCGTGCACGGCGAGGCGACGCCGCTCGCACCGGGCATGTGCTTCTCGGACGAACCCGGCATCTACATCCCGGGCGGCTTCGGCGTGCGCCTCGAGGACTGCATCCACATGACGGCCGCGGGCCCGCAGTGGTTCTCCGTGCCGCCGCCCTCGATCGACCAGCCGTTCGCATGAGCGGCGTCGGCCCGGGCGCGGGGAGCCTGCTCCTGCTGATCGTGGCCCTGAGCCTCATCGGGCTCTTCGGTTCGCAGGCCTTCATCGCGCGCTGCCTCTTCCGACCCTACTGGTTCCTGCGGAGGCGCGAGTACTCGACCGCACTGCTCGCGGGTTTCGTGCACGCGGACCTGCCGCACCTGCTGTTCAATTCGATCACGTTCTGGTTCTTCGGCATTCCGCTCGAGCGGCTGATCGGCACGCGGCTGTTCCTCGTGCTGTATTTCGCGGGCCTGGCATTCAGCCAGCTCGGCACCTGGCAGAAGCATCGCAACAATCCCGACTACGCCACCCTCGGCGCATCGGGCGCGATCAGCGCGGTACTCTTCGCCTCGATCGTCTACAACCCGTCGCAAAGCATCTTCATCCTGCCGATTCCCTTCCCGATCCCGGCGCCGCTCTTTGCGGTGGGCTACCTCGCCTACACCTGGTGGTCGGCGAAGCAGGCGCGGGGCCGGATCAACCACGATGCGCACTTTGCCGGCGCGCTGACCGGCCTCGCGTTCGTCGCGCTCGTGCACCCGCAGGTCTACGGCCGGCTGTTCTCCACGATCGCGACCTGATCCGCGTCGATGCGCGAGCTCGCGCGCGTCTCGCGCATCGCGGCGTAGACGACGAGCGAGCAGCCGATGCACGCGGTGACGTACCAGTAGAACCACGACTCGCGGCCGGCGGCCTTGAACCAGAGCGCGACGAACTCGGCCGTGCCGCCGAAGAGCGACACCGCGAGCGCGTAGGGCAGGCCCACGCCGAGGGCGCGGATGCCGACGGGGAAGAGCTCGGCCTTCACCACCGCGTTGATCGAGGTGTAGCCCGACACGATCACGAGCGCCGCCATGATCAGCCAGAAGGCCTGCGTCACCGACGTTGCGGTGCTGAGCGCCGAGAGCAACGGCACCGTGCAGGTCGTGCCGAGGACGCCGAAGCCGAGCAGCAGCGGGCGTCGGCCCACGCGATCGGAGAGCGCACCGAACAGCGGCTGCAGGCACATGAACACGGCGAGCGTCGCCGCGGACACGAGCGAGGCGTCCGTGCGCGAGAGCCCCACTGTATTGACGAGGAATTTCTGCATGTAGGTGGTGTAGGTGTAGAACGCGAGCGTCCCGCCCATCGTGAGCCCGACGACGATCAGCACTTCGCGCGGGTGCGCCGCCAGGGTGCGCAATGCGCCGGCCTGCGATGTCGGCGCCGCGCTCTTCGCGAACGATTCCGTCTCGTCGATGCCCCGCCGCAGCCAGAAGGCGACGACCGCGAACGCGGCGCCGATCACGAAGGGGATGCGCCAGCCCCAGGCCTCGAGCTGCGTTTCGCTCAGCAGGACGAACTGCAGCAGGAGCAGCACCGCAAGGGCGAGCAACTGCCCCATGATCAGGGTCACGTACTGGAAGCTTGCGTAGAAACCGCGGTGCTCGCGGCCCGCGATTTCGGACAGGTAGGTGGCACTCGTGCCGTACTCGCCGCCGACGCTGAGGCCCTGCAGCAGCCGCGCGAGTACGAGGAGGATGGGCGCCGCCACCCCGATGGTGTCGTAGCCCGGCGTGACGGCGATCATGAGCGAGCCGGCGCACATCAGGGTCACCGACGCCGTGAGCGCCACCCGCCGCCCACGCCGGTCCGCCAGGCGCCCGAAGAACCAGCCGCCGATCGGGCGCACGAGGAAGCCCACCGCGAACACGGCGGCGGCGTTGAGCAGTTGCGCGGTCCGGTCGCCCGCCGGAAAGAACGCATGCGCGAAGTAGAGCGAGAAGGCCGCGTAGACATACCAGTCGTACCACTCGACCAGGTTCCCGACCGAGCCACCGAAGATCGAACGCAGGCGCCGCATCGGGCCATGCTAGCCGCCGGCGCTCCATGTTGCATTCGGCAGCTTTCCGCGCGCGCGCCCCGTATCCTTGGCGGGAATGACCCGCCGCGCCCCTCACCACGCAGCCCATCTCCCGCTGGCCGGCCTCCTCGCGGCCCTCGTGGGCTGCGCGACGACGGCTCCGCAGGCGCCACCGGCGGTGGCTGCGCAGCCTCGAGCGTTGACGACCGCCGAAGCCGTGGCCGAAGGCAACGGCCACCGCTCGCCGCAGCGCCACGGGCCCGGTGAACGCACGACCGACGAGATCCAGGCGAGCAATGCGGCAGCAGCCGCCCCGCTCGACGCACGCGAGCGGCTCGACCATGCCCACGACCGCGTTTACACCAGGATGCAGGAGCTCGTCGAGGCGACCGACCGCCGTTTTGCGCGGAAGAATGCCGCACTGCTGGCCGTGCCGGCCGCACCCTTCCGGGTGGGCCTCGGCGGCGAGGCGATCGACCGCAGCGACGGCACCGACTTCGATCTCGACCTCGACTTCGACGTGACACTGCGGCTGCCGAACACGGAAAAGCGCCTGCGTGTGTTCATCACGAGCAACGACGTCGACGAGGCACCGCGTGCTGCCAACGAAGACACGGCCGTGCGCGCGGGCCTGCGCTACGAGTTTCGCCGGCATCTCAACTTCGATGTCGGGCTGAAGCTCGACGTGCCGCCCGTCGCGTTCGTGTCGCTGAAATGGGCTCGCGAGATCGAACTCGGCCGCTGGGACATCTACCCGTTCGCGAAACTGTTCGCCGAGACCGAAGAGAGCGTCGGGTATGCCACGGCGATCACCTTCGATCGCTGGTCCGGCCAGCGCCTGCTGCGCACCTCGAGCTACGTCAAGTGGCGCGACGATCGCGATCGCACCGAGTGGTCGCAGACGCTGATCTACGCCAAGGCGCGTGAGATCATCGTGCCCGACCGCTACGGCTCCTACCTGCGGGCGAGCGACATCGGGCGCGGCTGGGGCGTGAAACTCCTGGCCAACGGTGAGGACATGCACGGCGCCACTTATTACGAGGCCTCGATCTTCCGCAAGCACCCGACGGCGAGCGGCTGGCTCTACTGGTTCGTCGAGCCGCTCGTGCGCTGGGACCGCCAGTACGGCTGGCAGGCCGACCCGGGCATCCGCATCGGCATCGACGCGCTCTTCTGGGATCTCGCGCGACCGGGCAGGCCGCGGTGATGCGCACCATCCGCAGCTTCGTCGTCCGCGGTGGCCGCATGACCGACGCGCAGCAGCGTGCGCTCGATGAGCTGTGGCCCCGCTACGGGCTCGACACGACGGACGAAGCGCTCGACCTCGACGCCTGCTTCGGCCGCCGCGCCCGGCGGACGCTCGAAATCGGCTTCGGCAATGGCGATCACCTCGCGGCCCTCGCGGCGCGCCATCCGGAATGCGACTACCTCGGCATCGAAGTGCACCGACCCGGCGTCGGCCGGCTGCTGCTGACCTGCGACGCACAGGGCAGCCGCAACGTGCGCGCGATCTGCCATGACGCCGTCGAAGTGCTCGAGCGCGCAATCCCGGCGGCGAGCCTCGACGAAGTGCTGCTGCTATTCCCCGACCCCTGGCACAAGAAGCGCCACCACAAGCGGCGCATCGTGCAGGCACCGTTCATCGCACTCGTCGCGAAGGCGCTCGTGCCTGGCGGTGTCTTTCGCCTCGCGACCGACTGGGAGCCCTACGCGGAAGAAATGCTCGCGCAGTTGAATGCCGCGCCCGACTTCGAGAACCTCACGCCGGGCGGCGGCTACGCGGCGCGCGACGAATCGCGCGCCGCGACACGCTTCGAACGCCGTGGCCAGCGACTGGGCCACGGCGTGTGGGACCTCGGCTACCGGCGCCGCTGAAGCGGCGGCCCGCGCAGCGGCTGCAGTCCTACGGCTTCACGTTGCCGTAGATATAGACCCAGTCCGCCTCGGCCTGTACCCGCGCGAAATAGCTCCAGGTCGACACCGACAGCGCGCGCGTGAGCTGCGCTTTCGCCTGGTCGCTCTCGCCGCGGATCAGGTAGTAGTTCGCCAGCGAGTAGCTGGTGCTCGCGATGATGCCGTCCGCGGTGCCGAACGCCTTGCCGCTGTCCTTGTCGTCGAAGAAGCTCGCGGGGTCGCGGCGGTTCTTGAACAGCTGCAGGCCTTCGAAGTAGTTGTTGGCTTCTTCATTGTCACGTAGGTCGACGAGGTCGGTCGTGTACCGGTCCAGCAGGCCATCGGCGGCGTCGTACTGGCCGCCCCGCGCGAGGGCGAGGTACTGCCAGTAGGTCGCGGCCGTCACGCTCGACACGTCATACACGCCAACGGCCACCTGTCGCGAACGGTCGAACCACTTCGCCGCCTGCGCGAAGTCGTGCTTTGCGAACCAGGCCTGGCCGAGGTGGTAGTAGAGGTAGAACTGCACGACATCGGGCGTGCTCGGGAAGTAGTCGGGGCCGAGCTTCTCCCGCTCGAGCGGCCGGTTCTCGTACAACGCCGCCGCGCGCAGGCCATCCTCGACGGAGCGGTCGAACTCGCGCAGGTTGAAGTAGCGGTGCGCGCGGTGGCGCAGCAGCTTCGCCGAATCCGGAAACTTCCTGAGGCCGGCGCTGTAGACCTCGATGGCCTCGCGCATCAGGCCCTGGTAACCGAGCAGCCGCCCGTACCAGGTGGCGCTGTCGATCGTGAGGTTGCTTTCGTAGGCCACCTTCGCCTCGGCGACGGCCCGCAACAGTTTGTCCGTCGCGCCCACATTCACCGGATTCGGGCCGGCCGTGTAGAGCGGCTCGCCGAACAGCGATTTGCCTTGCAGGCTGCGCTGGCCGGCTGCATCCGCCGCGACGACCCCCGACACGCAGAACGCGAACGATGCGACCCCGGCGAACAGTGCCTGATGCAATTTCATGCTTTCCCCTCGATTTCCCGATAAAGGCGATAGACGTTCCCGCCCATGATCCGGTCGATATCCGACGCGACAAACCCGTGGCTGCGCAGCCCATCCCGCACCACTTCCATCCGCCGCGGCCCATTGAGCTTCTCGAGATAGAGTGGCCAGTCGGCGGGCTGGACCTGCGAACCCTCCTCGGCGAGCAGGATCTTCAGCTCCTCCTCGGTATCGGGGATCACCCGGTGGTCCCGGTCGCTGCCGATCCCGACGTGCTCGATGCCGGCCACCTGCACGGCATGGGCAATGTGCCCGAAGTACACCTCGAGGTTGTCGCGCTTCGCGTCCGTCAGGAATGTCCGGATCTGCGTGATGCCAACCACACCGCCCCGTGCGGCCACCGCGCGCATGTTGGCGTCGGTGGTGTTGCGCCGATGGTTGCGCAACGCCTTGCACGCGGTGTGCGAGACGATGACGGGCCGGGGCGACGCGGCGATCGCTTCGGCCATGGTGCGCATGCCGGCGTGCGAGAGGTCGAGCAGCACGCGTTCCGCGGCGAGCCGCTCGACCAGTTCGCGACCGAAGGTGGTAATGCCAGGATCGGGGTCGACGAAACAGCCGGAACCCGAATAGTTGGTCGTGTTGTAGGTCAGCTGGATGCTGGTCAGCCCGAGCGCCTTCAGCAGCGCCACGCGATCGAGGTCACGGCCGACGGGATTCGAATCCTGGATGTTGTAGAACACCGCCAGCTTGCGCTCGCGCGCGGCCCGGTCGATGTCCGTGACGCTGCGCGCGAGGATGAAGTGGTCCGGGAGCGACTTCAGGTAGCGGTTGTAGAGCGAAATATCCCGCAGCAGCAGGTCGAAGGCTTCGTCGACGGCAGCCTTGGGGTCGGTGAGCGTGACCGCAATGGCACGCGTGCCGCTCGCGAGGACCTGGTCGAGCAGCTCGGGTGTGTAGACAGTGCGGATCTCGCCCAGTGCATCGAACACCGGCGGCACTGCCGCAGCGCCCGCTTCGCTGGCTGAAGCCCGCAGCGAGCGCGGCGCCGAGGCGACTGCCACCGCGCCGGCGATGCCCGCGAGCAGGGCACGCCGGTTCCAGCGCGGCCCGTTCATTTGCGCTCCCTCGAGGCGCGCGCGGCGAGCAATTCGGTTTCGGCGGGCCAGAAGCCCTGCGGCGACTGCGTGATGATGTCGGTCCACATGAGTTCGGCCTCGCGCTGCTCACCGCGGAAATGCAGGTCCATGGCCACGGCGAAACGACTGATGGCGTCGCCCCGGGCCTCGAGGGTCCTGTGATCGAGCGCGCCCTGCATGAAGCGCACGCCGTCGTAGTAGGTCGAGTTCTCGATCATCTCGAGGCCTGCAGGCACGTCGCGCACGAGCGCCCCGGCCTCCTCGTCGCGCCCGAGCTTGCGCAGCGCGAGATAGCGCCAGTAGATCGTGGCGATGCGGTGGTCGGGATTCTGCACCAGCGGTTCGGCGATCGAGCGCTGCATCTCCGCGAACGTGCCCGCGTAGTCGCCGACCGCCCAGAGCGTCTGGCCGAGGTAGTAGTGGAGGTTGCCGCGGTACGAACCGAGGGTCTGGTTGCGCGCGTTCACGATGCCGTCCGGTTCGTAGCTGTCCGCGACACCTTCCATCAGCTCGAGGCCGCGCCGGTAGTCGGCGATCGCCCGCTCGAACTGGCGGCTGCGCGCGAGCTTGCGGCCGCGAAAACGCAACAGCCTGTAGCTGCCGGGGAAGCGCTCGAGGCCCGCCGTGAATACCCCGATCGCCTCCTCATATCGATTGAGGTACGCGAGGCGTCGTCCCAGCCAGATCCAGGAATCCTCGCGCTCGGGTGCGATTTCCATGACCTTGCGCGCGATCAGCAGGTCCTTCTCGAGCGCCGCGCGCGTGGCGGCGCTCCAGTCCGGATCGCGCAGTTCCGTCCCGATCAGCGAGACCGGCCGGACGGCGGATTCCGCCGTCCGGCCGGCCTGCGTGAGGCCGGTCGCCGCCGCCAGTAGGAGCAGGCAGGGCAGCAGGCGCATGGTTCAGAACTTCATCGACACGCCGGCAAAGACATACCGGCCGATCACGTCGTAGGTGTTCTGGTCGGTATTGCCTTCGATCGGCGACGACAGCAACGGTGCACCCTTGTCGAACAGGTTGCGCACGCCGCCATAGATCGAGTACTTGCCCGCGCTGTAGGCCACGTTCAGGTGGTGATAGAGGTAGTCGGACACCTCCGGATGCGCGATGCCGGCCGTCGGATTCGCGCTGCCGGCGGCGATGGCGTTCGCGTACTTGCGGTCCTTGACCGACGACAGGTACTGCGTGCTCCACGTCAACCGCAAGCCGCCGCTGCTCCAGCTGAGGTCGGTGTTGGCGCGCCATTCCGGGATCGCCGCCGTGTCGCCGCCGACCGTGCCGACGCGATCGACGACCCGCGACTCCGGGTTGGCCTGGAAGGTGTTCTTGTCCACCCAGGTGGCGAGGGCCGAGAGGCTCAGTTGCGAACCGCGGTCGCCCAGGCCGAAACCGTCGAGCTCCCAGGTGTAGTGGCCGGCGAGATCGACGCCCGCCGTGCGCAGCTCACCGACGTTGGCGAGCGGAATGCGGAAATCCGCGATTTCGTAGTTGGTCGGCGAACGACGGATGGTGCGGCAGAACTCGCTGTTGACATCGAGGCTCGCGAAGCACGCGTTGAGCGTGCCCATCGCACCACCGGCCAGCCGCTCGATGGCATTCGAGATCTTGATGTCGTAGTAGTCGATCGTCAGGTTCAGGCGCGGCAGCGCTTCGGGCGTGTAGACGAACCCGAAGGTCACCGTATCGGACTCTTCCGGCTCGAGCGTCGAGTTGGACACCAGCAAGCCGGAGATGGCCGCGCCGTTCTGCTGGTACACGCCGATCTGGTCCGCGGGGATCCCCTGCGCGATACAGAGCGCCGCGACCGCACCCATCGGATTGGCCGAGGCCGAGCACGGCTCGATCGTCTGCGGGAATGTCTGCGTGGCGCCGCCGAACAGCTCGTTGATGTTCGGCGCACGCACCGCCCGCTGGAAGACGCCACGCATGCGCAGCGACGGGTTGAAACGCCACTCGCCACCGGCCTTGTAGGTGCCGACGCCGCCCGCGAGCGAATACTCGGAATGGCGCGCCGCCACCTCGAGCCCCAGGTACTCCATGAACGGGCGGTCGGCGAGCAGCGGGACGATCGCCTCGCCGTAGACTTCCCACACGTCGAACTCGCCCGACGTGGCGCTACGCTCGCCGAATCCCGCGGAGATGAAATCGCGCACGATGGGCGCGGGGTTGTCCTGGCTCGACACCTTGCGATATTCGGCGCCGAAGGCCGTGGACACCGCACCCGCAGGCAGGTTGAACAGGTCGCCAGTGAGCTGCCCGGCCAGGATTTCCTCGGATCCGCTGATCGTGCTGACGTTGTCCGAGCGCAGGTACGCGACCTGCTCCGGCGTCCAGTCCGTGAGGCTCGTGAGCAGCGAGCAGGCGGGATTGCCGTTCGCGCAACGGGTCGGGTTCAGCGGATCCGGCGTCGAAGCCTCGACGATCATGCGCCGCGAGACGTCGCCACGCTGCACTTCGGTCGTGTCGAGGTGGCTGTAGCTGTAGCTCAGGTCCCACGCCCAGCCGGACTCCCACTCACCCTTGATGCCGCCGATGCCGCGGAAGATATTGCGGGTGAACGCGATCTCGCGCTTCGGGAATGAATCGGGCACGAGGAAGCGCACCGAGAACGGCGCATTCGGGTTCGGCCGGGCATCGAGCAACGCGCGGATCTCGGGCGACACCCACGAGGCGTTCGCCGGCATGGGCGGCGCATTGAAGGTCTGGCGCACGTTGGGGGCCGAGGGCGACAGGGCCGCGGCCGAGAAGATGTTGTTGTAGGTGGCTTCCATGTACACCGTCGCGCGATCGCTCAGCTCGAAGGTGGAGCGCCCGTAGACGTTGGTGCGCTCGAGCGGCGTCTGGATGGCGTAGTCGCCGGTGGCGTCGAAGAAGGCATCCTGGGCCGCGACATAGGGACGCGGCACGAGATTGTCGAGCGCATAGTCGCGGTTGCTGAATCCGCCGCTGCCGTTCGGCGTCGGGATCGCCAGCAAGGTGCCGCCGCGGCGGCTCGCGGAACCCGTGCGCACGAAGGTGCCGCCCGCATCCGTCAGCGCGTAGCGGGACAGGGCACGCTGGTTGCCGCGCAACAGCTCGCGCTCTTCGTAGCTGATATGCAGCCAGCCGGACGAACGCTCGCCCGTGCCGCCGATGGTGGTCGAGGCGCTCCACACGTC
This sequence comes from Steroidobacteraceae bacterium, assembly GCA_050185195.1. Classification (GTDB taxonomy): domain Bacteria; phylum Pseudomonadota; class Gammaproteobacteria; order Steroidobacterales; family Steroidobacteraceae; genus CADEFQ01. Next base: position 145,843 of record JBFWZQ010000001.1, read on the forward strand.
GGCGTCGCCCTCGCCCGAGATACCGTACTGCATGTCGACGTCCATGCCGTCGAACTTGTCCTTCAGGATGAAGTTGACGACACCCGCCATCGCATCCGAGCCGTAGACGGCCGAACCGCCGCCCGTCACGATCTCGACACGATCGACGATCGACGCGGGGATGTTGTTGACGTCGACGACGCCGTTCGCGCCCGAAGCGATGAACCGCTTGCCGTTGACCAGCACGAGGCTGCGCTTGGCGCCCAGGCCGCGCAGGTTCAGCGTGGAAGTGGCGTCGGCATCGCCGAACACGTTGCTCGACTTGGTGTTGCCCGCGACCAGTTGTGGCAGCGTGTTGAGATACGTCTCGACGGACTGCGTGCCCGCCTGCCTGAGGCTATCCTGGCCGACGGTCGTGACGGGCGTCGAGCTGACCAGGTTCTTCGTGCGGATGCGCGACCCGGTCACGACGACTTCCTCCACCAGCGCGCTGCCTGCCGTGGCGGCCGTTGCCGGCACTGCGGCGGACGACACATCCGTGCGAGCCGTCTCGGCAGTCTCCCCTGCCTGGGCAAGCCGGATGGGACGGATGGCGCTCGAACGCGTACCGTTGCCGCTTGCGGCAGCCGGCTTGCCCGCCGGGACCGGTGCACGCTGCGATTCCTCGGGGGTCAGCACGATGTAGGCGCGCTCATTGAGCGCGCGGTAAGTGAGGCCGCCCGGCGCCAGCAATGCTTCCAGCGCTTCCTCGGCAGGGTAGCTGCCGCTCAGCGGTCCCACGAGCACGTCGCCCCGGCCCGCGTCGCTGAATCGCCCGACCTGCAGGCCCGTCTGCCGCGCGAGGACTTCGAGCGCCGTATCGAGCCGTTGCCGCTCGATGTTGAGGTCATAGTGCCTGGCGGCGGCATTCGATTCGCCGGCGCCTGCCAGGCCCGTGATCGTGAGGCACGCTACCGCGATGGCGACGGCTATGCGCATGTGTCTTTCTCCCCTGGTCAACCCGTACTGTCCCGTCATGTCAGACCGTGGGAGCGCGAGGACTTCCCCCCTAACGCGAGGATGAGATGACGATATGGAGGCGATCCGGATGCGTGACGCTGACCTGCGCGCCGGCGCTGATGAATGCGACCAGCGTTTCCGGGTCGCTCGCTTCGAAGACGCCGTTGACCGGTCGTCGCGAGAGGGCTTCGCCCTCGATCAGCAACTGGGTGCGATTGTAGCGATTGAACTGCTCCGCCACCTCCCGCAACGGCACGCCGTCGAACACGAGGCGGCCCTCCGACCAGGCCAGCGCTCGCGATGTATCGACATCCCTCACGGGCTCGGCATCGCCGGATCGCTGTACCACGACCTGCTTGCCGGCGGTCAGGAACACGACGCCAGGCCGCGCCGTGCCAGCGGCGGACTGGGGCGAACCCGCTTGCGGCGCAGCGCCCTCTTCCCTCGCCGCCCGCACGGCCACCTTGCCTTCGGCCACCGTGACGACGACACCTTCCTTGTTGCGCTCGACGCCAAACGCCGTGCCGACCGCGCGAACCGTGGCCTGGTCCGCCTCGACGACGAATGGGCGGTCCGCATCCTTGGCCACCTGGAACAACGCGCGACCGCTCTCCAGGTAGAGGCGCCGCTCGCGCTCCCTGAAATCGACCCGCACGATGGATTGCGGTTCGAGCCGCACGACGCTGCCATCCTCGAGCATGATCTCGCGGCGCTCCGCGCGATCGGTCGCATAGACTTCGCCGCGATCCGACCACAGCCACGCCCCACCGACGAGCAACGCACACAAACCGGCGGCCAGGGCGGCGGCCAGCCACCGGCTGCGCACCGCGCGTCTCGGCGGCGCGCCGGATCGAGTCTGCGTCGGCCGAAGTGCGACCACCTTGTCATCTGCGGTCGTGGCCTCGGTCGACACGTCATCCCAGAGCCGGAAGCGCCCCAGCGCATCGTGGACACGAGCCAGGTGCAGCATTTCCGCCACGTGCAACGGCGATTCACGCAACCATTGCGCATACTGCCTGCGTTCCGCCGCCGACAACTCCGCGCGCGCACCCAGCCCTACCCGGTTCCACCAGTAACTCGCCTCATCCGTTGCCCGCCTGCGACGTTCATTCGCATCCATGGTCGAGCGCTCCTGTGTGTCGCAGCCTGAGTTCGTCGCGCAGCTTGCCGTAGCTCTTCTCGAAATCCCGTCGCACTACCCGCAGGGAAACCTCCAGCCGCTTCGCGATCTGCGCATGCGTCAGGCCTTCCTCGAAATGCAGCTTGAGGATGCTGCGCTCCCGGCTCGTCAGCGTCCCGATGGCACGCCGGATTTCCCGCTGCGCCGCGGCGTCATCGCAGGCCTCTTCCATCCCGCCCTCGACGGCCAGGTCGTCGAGCCATTGCGGCTCGTGCGCGTACCGATGGCGGGCCCGGATGGCCCATTCCGCAGCGACGTTGGCGGCGATCTTGAACAGGTAGGCCTGCGGATGCTCGACCACTTCGCTCGCCCGGTAGCGCAACAGGCGCAGGAAGACTTCCTGCGCGATGTCGTCGAGATCGGCCACGCGCACGGCACCCCGGTTCGCGAGGAACTTGCGCAACGGGTTGCGCCAGCGGCGAAACCAGTCGGCGATGTGGCGTTGGGAAGCGGCTTGGGGCATCGAAGGCTGCGTGCGCGCGGAGTACTGCTGGAAAGTGAGACCGCAGGAGGCGAACACCTTCCCCCCTGTCCCGGGCCGCCGCGTATCAGAATGCCCCTTTCAGCCCGTCGATCACGAACTGCACCGCGAGCGCCCCGAGGATGACGCCGAGCAGCCGGCTCGAGACATTCGCCCCCGTCACCCCGATCACCCGCATCAGGGGGCCTGCGAGCCGCATGCAGAGCCAGGCGAGCACGAGCACCGCCAGCACCCCGCCGAACAGCGCGGCCCAGTGCGCCGGAGCGCGCGTGATCGACACCGGCCCGAACCACAGCAGGATCGTGGCGAGCGCCCCGGGCCCCGCGATGAACGGGAAGGCGAGCGGAAACACCGAGATGTCGGCGCGCTGGCGGTTCTCGGCGGCTTCGCGGCTCGAGGTGCGGGTCCCGGATTCGCGCGCGAACACCATCTCGAGCGCGATCAGGAACAGCAGCAGTCCACCGAAGATGCGAAACGCCTCGAGGCTGATGCCCATCGCCTCGAGGAACACCGCGCCTGCGAGCGCGAACACGAAGAGGATCGCACCCGAGAGGATCACGGCCTTGCGCGCCATGCGCCGGCAATAGGTGGCACTCGCGCCCTCGGTGAGGCTCACGAAGAGCGGCAGCAACGACACGGGCTCGACCACCACGAAGAACACGATGAAGAACTTGATCACCTGGTCGAGCATGATGCTTCGCGACAAATTTCCCGCTTGTAAGCGCCGTCCCGCGGGCGCACGATGGAATCGTCGCATCAGGATAGCAGTTCGGCCTGGAGGCGCAGATGTCAGTCCCTCTCCCGACGATCGGTGCCTGGTATCGCCTCGGCGGTGGCGAATCCTTCGAGGTCGTCGCCTACGATGCGGATGACGGGACGGTCGAGATCCAGTACTTCGACGGCACCGTCGAGGAAATGGACATCGAGGACTGGGAATCGCATGACGAAGAGAACCGCCTCGAAGCCGTCGAGCCGCCGGAAGACTGGAGCGGTTCGGTCGACGTCGACGCCGACATCGAGCGCGACGCGCGCAGCTCCGACGAATACGAAGAAAACCGCGGCCAGCGGGCCGGCCCGCTAGACGGCCTCGACATGTTCGAATGACGTGGCGTCGACGCCGTCTTCGAGCAGCACGTACCCAGCCTCGACCCGCACCGGTATCGCGGTGAGCCCGCGCCCCGCGCAGGGTCCCGTGACACACGCGCCGGTCGATTTCTCGAACAATGCCCCGTGGGAGCGGCACAGGATCAGGCGCCCGTCGGGCGTCAGGAACTCGTTGGGCAACAGATCGAGGCCGTGGCCCGCATGCGGGCAGCGGTTCAGGTAGGCGCGCACCCCGTCGCGCGTGCGCACGAGCAGGCCGCGCAACGGCCAGTCGCCCCCACCGAACACGAAACCCCGCGCACCTTCCACCGGGATCTCCCCGAGCGCGCACAGCACGCGCGACAGGTCGATCTCCGTCATGCCCCGCCCGTGGAGCCGCGCGCATCGAGTGCGCGCACGTCACGCCGCAGCCACCAGACGAGCGCGATGCCCGGGATCGCCGCGATGAACGACACGAGGTAGAACGTGGGCCAGCCCGCCCGGTCGGCGAGAAAGCCGGCCGGCACGCCGAGGTAGGTCCGCGGGATCACGGCGATCGCCGACAGCAGCGCGTACTGGAACGCACTGAAACGCTGGTCGCAGAGCGCCAGCACGAAGGCCGTGAGGGCGACCGAACCCATGCCGCCGGCCAGGTTGTCAACCGCAATCGCGGCGATCATCAGCACGTGGTTCTTGCCCGCGACCGCGAGTGCCATGTAGGTGAGGTTCGAGACGGCCTGGAAACTGCCGAACCACAACATCGCCCGATAGAGCCCGAGGCGGATCATCCAGAGGCCGCCGAGCACGGTGCCGCTGATCGTCGCGATCGCCATCGTCGTCTTCGTGACGACCCCGATTTCCGCCTTCGAGAAGCCTAGGTCCATCAGGAACGGCGTGAAGAGGCGCAGCGAGAACGCGTCGCCCACCTTGTAGACGACGAGCAGCACGATCAGCGCGAGCGCGCCGGGGCCCGCGAGCAACTGGCGCAGCGGTAGCGCGATCGACTCCCGCAGCGTGTCGGGCGGCGCCGCATGCTGCACCGGCTCCGGCGCGGCGAGCGTACCGAACGCCAGCGCGACCATCGTCGCCGCGAGCATCAGGTAGGCCGCCTTCCAGCCGAAGTACTGCGCGACGATCAGGGCGATCGAAAAGGAAAACCACGACGCCGCGCGATAGCCGACCGAAGTCGCCATCGCCGCGAGGCCGCGCTCGTGCGGGCGTGCGACGTCGGCGGTGTAGGCGTTGATGACGATATCCTGCGTCGCCGAGAGGAATCCCGTCAGGAACGCGAGTACGGCAATGGTCGTCAGGGCCTCGGCCGGCGAGTACAGGGTGCTCGCGGCGATCACGCCGGCGAGCGCGAGCTGCAGCACGAAGATCCACCCGCGGCGCCGGCCGATGAACGGCAGCCGGTAGCGATCGATCAGCGGCGCCCACAGGAACTTCCACGCGTAGGGCAGCCCGACGAGTGTCAGCAGGCCGATCTCGGTGTTCGAGAGCCCGTAATCCTTGAGCCAGGCCTGCAGCGTGCCATCCGTCAGGTTGTACGGCAGTCCGGAAGCGAGGCCGAGCGCAAGCACCGCGACCATGCGCGGCTCGCGCAGCACGTCGCGAAAACGCGGTCGCGCGGCGGCCCCCGCGGTGCTCACGGGCGCTTCAAGTCGTAGTCCATCACGAGGGGCGCGTGGTCCGAGAACCGGCTCGCGGTGTGGATCGACGCCCGTTGCGCGGCGCCCGCGAGTCCCGGGCTCGCGACCTGGTAGTCGATGCGCCAGCCAACGTTCTTCGCGCGCGCCTGGCCGCGGTTCGACCACCACGTGTACTGGTCAGGCCGCGGATCGACCGCGCGGAAGGCGTCGATGTAGCCGAGCCCGTCGAACAGGCGATCGAGCCAGGCACGCTCCTCGGGCAGGAAACCGGAGTTCTTCTGGTTCGACTTCCAGTTGCGCAGGTCGATCGCCTTGTGGGCGATGTTCCAGTCGCCGCACAGGATGAACTGGCGCCGCTTGCGCTTGAGCGCCTGCAAATGCGGCAGGAACACGTCGAGGAAGCGGAACTTCGACGCCTGCCGTTCGGGACCCGACGAACCCGATGGCAGGTACAGGGACACGACCGACAGGTCGCCGAACCGCGCCTCGAGGTACCGCCCCTCGTCATCGAACTCCCGCACGCCGAAACCGCGGGTGACGGCGTCCGGCTCCCGTTTCGCATAGAGCGCCACGCCCGAATATCCCGGACGCTTCGCATCGTGGAAAAAACGGTGGTAGCCCGGGATGCCGATCGGGTGATCGTCGAGCTGGTGCACCTGCGCCTTGGTTTCCTGCAGGCAAATGACGTCGGCGTCCTGCCGGCCGAGCCACTCGAAGGCGCCCTTCGCGGCGGCGGAGCGGATGCCGTTCGCGTTCAGCGTGACGATGCGCATGGCCGCATGATAGCGTCCCGCCGCGATTGCAGGACCCCGAGATGCACGACCACCAACGCGAATTCCTCGAACTGGCCCTCGCCCGCGACGCCCTGCGGTTCGGCCGATTCACGCTCAAGTCGGGCCGCGTAAGCCCCTATTTCTTCAACGCCGGCCTTTTCAACGACGGGCAGGCGCTCGCGACCCTCGGGAGCTGCTACGCGGCGGCGATCGTGCGTTCGGGACTCGAGTTCGACATGCTCTTCGGCCCCGCCTACAAGGGCATCCCGCTCGCCGCCGCCGCCGCCATCGCGCTCGCGCGCGAGCACGGCCGCAACGTGCCCTGGGCGTTCAATCGCAAGGAGGCGAAGGACCACGGCGAGGGTGGCCACATCGTCGGGCACCGCCTCGAGGGCCGCGTGCTGATCGTCGACGACGTGATCACCGCGGGCACCGCGGTGCGCGAATCCGTCGCACTCATCCGCGGCACGGGTGCGCGCCCCGTCGGCATCGCCCTCGCGCTGGATCGCCAGGAACGCGGCCAGGGCGAGCGCTCGGCAGTACAGGAGGTCGAAGCGGAGTTCGGCCTCACCTGCCTCAGCATCCTCACGCTGGCGGGGCTGATCGAGGCGCTCGCCGAGGCAAAGGGTGATGCGGGTCGCATTTCCGGCGAGCATCGCGCCGCCCTGGAAGACTACCGGCGGGCGTTTGGCGTAGCGTAGGCGCGCCTCCGTCGTGCAGAATACCGCCATGCTCCGCTGGCCCGCCCTGTCGGTCGCGTTCGCGCTCTCGGCCCTCGCCGTGGGCAACGCCGATGCCGCTGCCAATGGCACGCGCACCACCAAGGACAAGGACGACGTCGCCTACAAATGGGTCGACGAGAAGGGCGTCACCCACTACGGCGACTACGTGCCACCCGAGTACGCCAAGCGCGAGCGCGCCGTGCTCAACCAGGAAGGCGTCGTGATCCGCAGACTCGAAGCGGAGCGGACGACCGAACAACGCGCAGCTGAATCGCTGCGCCAGCGCGACGCTGCCGCGCGCCAGCAGCACGACCGGTTCCTGCTCACGACCTATACGTCCGTTGGCGACATCGAATCGCTGCGCGACCAGCGACTCGAGCAGATCGTCGGCCAGTCCGGCGTGGCGATGCAGTACGTGGATTCGCTCAACACGCGCCTCACGGGGCTGCAGGCGCGCGCGCAACTGTTCAAGCCCTATAGCGGCGACGCAGGCGCGCGCCGCATGCCCGACGACCTCGCCGCCGATCTCGTGCGCACCGTGAACGAGCTGCGCGTGCAGAACAATGTCCTGCTCGCAAAGCAGCGTGAACACGCCGACGTGTCGCGGCAGTTCCAGCTCGACATCGAGCGGTACGCCGAGCTGCAGGCGGGGCGGCAGCCGCGCTGAGCGCCGCGCTTCGCGCGGCGGGCAACGGGCAACGGGCAACGGGCAACGGGCAACGGGCAACGGGCAAGAATCGTCGGCTTCCCCGGCGTCCCGTCAAGGCTCACCCTGAGGGACTCCATGGACCGCGTTTGCCGCAACAAGATCAAGCGTGTGCGGGGCGCGGTCGTCAATTTGACGGGTGAGCTGAGGCGTCCCGATGCCCGCCACTGCGTTCGGCGCCGAGAACTCCCGGCCACCATTCATTCGGAACTGGCGTGGGGCACGTCGCGGGCTCTATTCCATGTGCGACGGGATACATCCAGGAACCTTTTTCCATGATCCGAATGGGACGCACACCGAGCTGCACATTCCCTTCGCCGGAAAGAGTGGTTGTTACGGGATTGGCGACACGCGCAGGCCCAGGCAGCAAACCCGACGCTTCTGGCCCGTAGCCCGCAGCCCGTAGCCCTTGGCTCGCCGCGCGCCGCGCGTAGCGCGGCGCTCAGCGCCCGGTATGCCCGAACCCACCTGCGCCACGCGCCGTGGCGGCGAAGTCATCGACCACCTCGAGCTCCACCTGCACCACGGGCACAACGATCAGTTGCGCGATGCGCTCGCCCGGCTGCACGGTGTAGGCCGCGCTGCCGCGGTTCCAGCACGACACCATGAGCGGGCCCTGGTAGTCGGAATCGATCAGCCCGACGAGGTTGCCCAGCACGAGGCCGTGTTTGTGGCCGAGCCCGGAGCGCGGCAGGATCACCGCGGCGAGTTGCGGGTCTTCGACCCAGATCGACAGGCCCGTCGACAGCAGTTCTGCCTTGCCGGGCGCGAGTTCGAGCGGCGCGTCGATCGCGGCGCGCAAGTCGAGGCCCGCGGCGCCCGCCGTGGCGTAGGCGGGCAACGGCCACGTCGCACCGATGCGCGGGTCGAGCACCCGGACCTTGAGCGCCCGGTGCGGCTTGCCGGCAACGCCGCTCACGCGCGTGCCTTGTCGTGCGACGCCGCCCGGTGCGCGGCGAACCGGTCGGCGACGAGCGCCATGAAATCCTGCGCGAGCCGCCCTTTCGGCGCCGGCCCGAGCACCGTGCGATCGGTGCGTGTCAGCACGACCAGCGCGTTCTCGTCCTTGTCGAAGACCTTGTCGTCGCCGACTTCGTTGGCGGCGATGAGATCGAGGTTCTTGCGCAGCAGTTTCGCGCGCGCGTTCTGTTCGACGTTCTCGGTCTCCGCCGCGAAACCCACGACGTAGGGGCGGTCGGGCCGGGCGGCCACGGCCGCGAGTACGTCGGTCGTGCGTTCGAGCTCGAGGTCGAGCACGGACTCGGTTTTCTTGATCTTCTGCGTCGCGGGGCGCGCGGGCCGGTAGTCGGCCACGGCGGCCGTCGAGATATAGATGTCCGCGCCGGCGATCTCGCGCATCACCGCCGCCAGCATGTCGTCCGCGGACTCGACGTCGAGGCGCCGCACGCCGGCCGGCGTCGGCTGGGCCACGGGCCCGGCGATGAGCAGCACGTCGGCGCCTGCCTCGCGCGCGGCGCGCGCGATCGCAAAGCCCATCTTGCCGGAGCTGCGGTTGCTGATGAAACGCACCGGATCGAGCCGCTCGCGCGTCGGGCCTGCGGTCACGAGCACACGCCGGCCTGCGAGCGGGCCGCGCGGTGCACCCAGCAGCACGCCGACGAGCCCGGCCAGTTCGAGGGGCTCGAGCATGCGGCCATCGCCCGTCTCGCCGCAGGCCTGTTCGCCCGCCCCGGGCCCCAGGACATGCACGCCCCGCTCGCGCAGCACGGCGACGTTGGCCTGCGTTGCGGCGTTGGCCCACATGACCCGGTTCATCGCGGGCGCCACGGCGATCGGCGCCTCGGTCGCAAGGCACAGTGTCCCGAGGAGATCGTCGGCCAGGCCGTGGGCCAGGCTGGCGAGCGCGTGCGCGGTGGCGGGCGCGATCAGCACGAGATCCGCCCAGCGGGCGAGTTCGATGTGGCTCATCGCGGCCTCGGCCGCGTGATCCCAGAGGCTGTCGCGCACCGCCCGGCCGGACACGGCCTGGAAGGTCGTCGCGGTGACGAACTGCGCTGCTCCGGCGGTCATCACCACCTGCACTTCCGCGCCGCGTTCGGCCAGCCGTCGCACGAGGTCGGGACTCTTGTAGGCGGCGATGCCACCGGTCACGCCGAGTAGGATCTTGCACCCTTGCATGTGCCCATTATCGGGCGCGCCTTGCGAAGCGCGCAAACACGCCCGTTTCTCGGCGTGCGTGCCGTCACACCTCTCGCGACACTGCGCCTGAACGGAGGTGTCGCCATGGGGATCCGCGCCTGGCCGGCGGGCGAACAACCGCGCGAGAAGCTCGTCCATCGCGGCGCGCACAGCCTGTCCGACGCCGAACTGATCGCACTCGTCTTCGGCAGCGGCTGTGCCGGCCTCGATGCCGTGGCGCTGGCGCGCGCCCTGCTGGCGCACGCCGGCAGCCTGCGCAGCCTGCTCGCGGCCGACCGGGAATCCTGCTGCCGGTTGCGTGGCGTGGGCCTTGCCCGCTGGTGCCGCCTGCAGGCGGCCCTCGAAATGGCGCGCCGCCACTACCTGGAACCCCTGCGTTCGCGCCCGATGCTGGATGCACCTCGGCACACCGCCGAATTCCTCGTCGCGCAGTTGCGCGACCGCCCCTATGAGGTGTTCTGCTGCCTGCATCTCGACAGCCGCCACCGCCTGATCGCCTTCGACGAACTGTTCCGCGGCACGATCGACGGCGCGAGCGTGCACCCGCGCGAGGTCGTGCGCCAGGCGCTGGCCCACAATGCGGCGGCCGTGATCTTCGCCCACAACCACCCCTCCGGCATCGCCGAGGCGAGCCAGGCGGACGAGCTGATCACCCGGCGCCTGTGCGATGCGCTCGCGCTGATGGATATCCGGGTCCTCGATCATTTCATCGTGGGCGACAGCGCTTGCCTTTCATTTGCCGAACGCGGGTTGCTCTAGCGCCCCTGTCGCCATGTCCCGACATTGGTGCGTGGCGCGTCAGGCGTTACATTGGCCGTTCGCATTGCTAATGGGAGGCTTCCATGGCCCTTTGGAAAGATTCGACCCCCGCCGGCTCCGGCGCCCCCGGCGCGAGCCCGGCCCCCACGCCCGCCCCCGAGCGCGCCAACGTCGCACCGCTCAACCTGAACGCCGACGCACCGCGTCGCCCGAAGGAGCGCACCGAAGTGAAGGAATCCGTGATTTCAGGCGGCCTCAACATCGAAGGCAAGATCGAGGGCGCCGGCAATGTGCGCATCGGCGGTCGATTCAAGGGCGACGTGCACATCGACGGCGACCTGACGATCGAGGCCGGCGCGCACCTCACGGGCCAGGTTCGCGCGAACCTCGTCGTCGTCGCCGGTGAGCTTTCAGGCAACGTCGAATCGGCCCGCCGCGTCGAGCTCGCGGAAACGGCCGTCATGAGCGGCGACGTGAAGGCCGGTGCACTCACCGTGGCCGCCGGCTCGCGCATGCGCGGCCAGGTCGAGTTCGGCTGGGATGAAAAACTCGGCAAGGCCCATGGCGACGCGCGAGGCCTCGGCAGCGGCACGTGAGCGCCCGCCCGCCGCTGACCGCGCGCGTGCCGCAGGTGGCACGCACGCGGGTCTGCCCGCATTGCAAGGCAACGATCCTCGAAAGTGCGAATGTCTGCCCGGGCTGCCGGCATCACCTGAAGTTCGACCCCGTCGCCGCGCAGCGCCAGGCGCAGACCCGCACGGCGCTGCGCATCGACGGGACCATCAAGGGCGCGGCCCCGGCCGAGACCTGCGAATACTGCGTGGTGATCACGATCCGTGACGACGGGGGCCGCGAAGTGGGTCGCCATGTCGTCGGTGTCGGGGCGTTGCGTCCCGCGGAGGAACGCGGCTTCACGCTGTCGGTGGACGTCACGCCTGCGCCGAAGCCGGGCGGACGGTAGCGTGACGCAGTTGGCGGGGCGGCAAGGAAGCCACCGCCTTGCCTCAGGTTCCAGGCGGCAACGCCGATAGGGGCCCCGAACGGACGCGCGGCAGCGGCGCATCATCGTTGAAATACCAGGATGGTTCCCCGGCAACCCGGGCTTTGCCCCGGGCGCTGCGCCGCGAGACCGTGCCGCAATACGCGGACCCCGTCGGCCACCTGGAACCTTCAATGAAACGCCAAGCTTTTCTCCGGCCTGCCTCCTGGTTCGGACTCGTGCTCGCTGGTTCCTGCGGCCTCGCCAGCGCCGCGGAATGGCGCGATTTCTCCGTCGGCTACCGCGTCGGCGAACGCTTTCGCGAGCCGTTCAATTCGCGGGACATCCACAAGGACATCGTGTCGTTCACCTACGCGAGCGGCGCGCGCTACGGCGGCCATTTCTTCAACCTCGACCTGCTGAAATCCGACCGCAACGAACCCGCTGCCACCGGCAGCAACGACGGCGCGCTCGAGGCCTATGTGGCCTACCGCTACACGCTCGACCTCGGCAAGTTGAGCGGTCGCGACCTGCAGTGGGGTGCCGTGCGCGGCGTCGGCCTCACCGCCGGCTTCGACTGGAACCACAAGGACGACATCGCCTACAACTCGCGCAAGCACATGCTGGTGCTCGGCCCCACGTTCATGTGGGACGTACCCGGCTTCCTCAACACCAGCCTGCTGATGACCCACGAGAGCAACGCCCCGTCCGGCCCCTTTGCGCCGATCTCGCAGGTAGGGAGCCGCTACTCCTACGATCCCCACCCCATGCTGGCCGTGAACTGGGGCATCCCGGTCGGATCGCGGGTGACGTTCGAGGGTTATGCCAATTTCATCGCCGCCAAGGGGCGCGATGAGGTCGGCAACCGCACCGGCGCGGAAACCAACATCGACGTGCGCGTCATGGCGGATGTCGGCGCCCTGCTCGGCATGCGCCGCAACGCCTTCCGGGCGGGCGCGCAATACCAGTTCTGGAACAACAAGTTCGGCAACACCGAGGTCGCCACGGGCGGCCAGGGCTATCGCGCCAGCACGCCGATGCTGCGGGCCGAATTCCATTTCTGAGGGCGCTGGTTGCCGCGGCGGCACGGTACTGGTATAAAGCCGGTCCTTTTCCGTGGGTCGAAACCCCCGGGAAACTCCCAAGCTACTGAATTTCGAGGGCTTACCATGTCCCGCGTCTGTGAAATCACCGGCAAGCGCCCGGCCGTCGGCAATCGCGTCTCGCACGCGAACAACAAGAAGCGCCGCCGCTTCCTGCCGAACCTGCACGCCCAGCGCTTCTGGCTGGAAGACGAGAAACGCTGGGTCAGCCTGCGCGTATCGACCCGCGGCCTGCGCACGATCGAGAAGAACGGCATCGACGCCGTCATCGCCGACCTGCGCACCAAGGGCGTGAAGGTCTGAGGAGCCCATCGCCATGCGTGAAAAGATCAAGTTGCTCTCGTCCGCCGGCACCGGCCATTTCTACGTGACGATGAAGAACAAGCGCCTCCATCCCGAGAAGCTGGAGACGAAGAAGTACGATCCGCGCGTGCGCAAGCACGTTTCGTACAAGGAAACGAAGATCAAGTAAGGGACCCGGGGCCAGGGGCGATCCGCCGATGCCCGAGCTCCCCGAAGTCGAAACGACACGCCGCGGCATCGAGCCGCACGTCGTCGGCCGCCGCATCCGCGTGCTGGCCGTGCACGAGCCGCGACTGCGCTGGCGCGTCGATCCGGGCCTGCCGGCGCGGGTGGCGGGCCAGAAGATACTGGCCGCGGGACGGCGCGCGAAATACCTGCTGCTCGAGCTGGAACACGGCACCCTGTTGCTGCACCTCGGCATGTCGGGCAGCCTGCGCGTGTTGCCCGCGTGCTCGCCGCGCGGCAAGCACGACCATGTCGACCTCGTGCTCGATTCCGGCGAGCTGCTGCGTTTCAACGATCCGCGCCGCTTCGGCAGCCTCGTGCACACGACCGGCGATCCGGCCGCCCACCCGCTGCTCGCCGGGCTCGCGCCCGAGCCGCTGTCGGCGGCGTTCGACGCCGACTATCTCTGGCGCGTGACTCGCCGCCGCCGCGTCGCGGTGAAGCAGCTGATCATGAACGCGCGGCTCGTGGTCGGTGTCGGCAACATCTATGCGAGCGAGGCGCTCTTTCGCGCGCGCATCCGCCCCGGTCGCGAGGCACGACGCCTGACGGCACGCGAAACCGCCGCCCTCGTGCGGGCGATCCGCGTCGTACTCACGAATGCCGTCAAGGCCGGCGGCACCACGTTGCGCGACTATGTCGGCGCCGATGGCGCACCCGGCTACTTTCGCCGGAAACTGTATGTCTATGAGCGCGCCGGCCAGCCCTGCCGTCGCTGCCGCACCCCGATCCGCCGGCGCGTCCAGGGGCAGCGCGCGACCTACTGGTGCCCGCAGTGCCAGCAATGAAACGGCATTTCGCCGCGTGCGACCCGGTCATGGCGGCACTGATGCGCGCGGCGGGCCCGTATCGCCTCGAGCCGCAGGCTGCCCGCTCGCCCTTCGAATCGCTGGCGCGTGCGATCACGCACCAGCAACTGAACGGCACCGCGGCGAACCGCATCCTCGCGCGCTTCATCGACCTGTGCGGCCGCGGCGCCTTTCCCGAGCCGGCCGCGGTGCTCGCGCGGCCCGATCACGAGTTGCGCGCCGTCGGCCTCTCGTTCGCCAAGATCGCGAGCCTCAAGGATCTCGCGACCAGGGCCGGCGACGGCACCGTGCCGGACAGCACCGTGCTCGCCACGCTCGACGACGACGCGATCGTCGAGCGGCTGACGCAGGTGCGTGGCATCGGCCGGTGGACGGTCGAGATGCTGCTGATGTTCCAGCTCGGGCGCCCGGACGTACTGCCCGTCGACGATTTCGGCGTGCGCAACGGCTTTCGCCTCGCTTATGCCCTGAGGGGCATGCCGACGCCGCGCGCCCTCGCGGCCTGGGGCGAGCGCTGGGCGCCGCATCGCACGGCGGCGGCATGGTACCTGTGGCGCGCGGTCGATCTCGCACGCGAGGGCCGGCTGCCCCCGCCGGTCGAACGGCCGCGCGGCATCCGGGTGGTGAAACGGAAGAAAAAAACCGCGATCAGGAAGGCCGCCGTGCGTCCCGCTCGTAGGAAATCCGCAGCAGCAACTGGTCCTCGTCGGGCTCCATCGACTCGGGCCGCGCGAGGCCGTCCAGGTCGTAACAAACGGTGAGCGTGTCGCCGTCGAGCTCGATGATGGCCTCGAGCTTGCGGCCCGCGTAGGGTCCGTCGACGCCGACCATGTCCATCATGCGCGGCAGCACATCCGCGTCGACACGATAATCGCCGCTGTCGACCACCGCGCCGCTCAGGTCGCGGATCTCGTAGCGGCCTGCGTGCAGGTCGAGGCGCGCGACGCGCAGTTCCCCGACCGGGACCTCCCTGTCCGATACGAACGCCGCAACCGGCAGCCAGCTGCCCTCGAGCCCGCGCTCGAGCGCGTCAGTAGACTTGCCCTTCACCTTCACCCCGCGGATCCGAGGCCGCATCGACGCGACCGCTCGCGTAATCCCAGGTGATCACCTGCAGGTTGCCCCAGCCGCGCTTCGACTCCCTGAGCGTGTAGCCGCGCCGTTCGAACGATTCGATCTCGGCAGGCGTCAGCGCATCGCGTTCGTACTGCACGACATCGGGGAGATACTGGTGATGGATGCGCGGCGCGGCGACGATCTGCGCGGCGCTCTCGCCATCGAGGAAGCCCAGCGTCGAGAGCAGCACCATGCCGGTGATGTAGCTGCCGCCGGGGCTGCCCGTGATCATGAGCCCGCGCGGCGTCTCGACGAAGGTCGGCGTCATCGACGAGAGCGGGCGCTTCCCCGGCGCGATCTCGTTGGCAGCGTTGCCGACGAGATTGAAGCCGTTCGGCACGCCCGCCTTCTTCGAGAAATCGTCCATCTCGTTGTTGAGGAAGAGCCCGGTGCCCGGCACCACGAGCCCGGAACCGAACAGGAAGTTGAGCGTGATCGTGGCGGCGACGCGGTTGCCCTCCGCATCGAGCACCGAGAAGTGGGTGGTCTGCGGGCCCTCGGGCGCGGGGATCACGCCCGGCAGTTCCGCGCTGGGCATCGCGCGATCGAGGCGGATCGAGGCGCGCAACCCGGCGGCGTAGTACGGGTGGATCAGCTCCGCCACGGGCATCTCGACGAAATCCGGATCGCCGAGCCACACCGCCCGATCGCGATGCCCGCGCCGCATCGACGCGATGATCAGGTGTTTTCTCGTCGCCGAATCGAGCGTGGCGAGATCGTAGCCCGAGAGCACGTTGAGCGCCTCGACGAGCACGATGCCGCCGGACGACGGCGGCGGCGCGGAGATGATGCGCGCCCCGCGGTACTCGCCGACGATCGGCGTGCGCTCGACGACGCGATAGGCCGCGAGGTCCGCGGCCGTCCAGATACCGCCGAGCTTGCGCACGCCCGCCACGAGCTTGCGCGAGATCTCGCCCTCGTAGAAATCCCGCAGGCCGTTCTTCGAGAGCGTCTCGAGCGTGCGCGCCAGCTGCGGCTGGCGGATCACGGTGCCGACCGGTGGCGCCGCGCCGTTGCGCAGCCAGGTCCGCGCGACGTCCTTCTGCTTCGCGAAGACTTCGAGCTTGCGCTCGACGACCGCGCGCAGGTGCGGCGTGACGGGGAACCCCTCGTGCGCCAGCCGGATCGCGGGCGCCAGGCTCACGGCGAGCGGCAGCCTGCCGTACTCCCTGACGAGGTGCTCCATGCCCGCCGGTTCGCCGGCGATGCCGGCGGCGAGCGCGCCGTTCACCGACAGGCCCGGCACGGGATTGCCGTCGGGGCCGAGGAACATGTCGCGCGTCGCGGCCGCCGGCGCCTTCTCGCGCGCATCGATCATGGTGTTGCGCCCGTCGCTCGCCCGGTGCAGCAGGTAGAAGCCACCGCCCGCGAGCCCGTTGCCGGTGGGATAGACGACGGCGAGCGCCGCGGAAACCGCCACGGCCGCGTCGAAGGCATTGCCGCCCTTCGCGAGCACCTCGTGGCCCGCGGCGGTCGCGAGCGGATTCGCGCTCGCGATGGCCGCCTTGCCCGGTACGTGCCCGGCGGCCTGCAACGCGGCCGAGGCGAACATCAGGATTGCGAGCCACGCCACGGCGCGCAAGGCGCGCGGTGCACGCGTCATGGCGAGCGCCTGTGCTTGCGCAGTTCCGCCGCGACGACGGGATGGACGAACTCGTTCACGTCCCCGCCCAGCACCGCGATTTCGCGCACCAGCGTCGAGGAGATGAAGGTGAATTGTTCCTTGGGTGTCATGAACACGGTTTCGATGTCCTGCGACAGGTGGCGGGTCATGTTCGCGAGCTGGAACTCGAATTCGAAATCGGAGACGGCGCGCAGACCGCGCACGATCACCGACAGGCCATGCTCGCGGGCGAAGTCGACGGTGAGGCCCGCATAACCCATCACCTCGACCTGCGGCACGTCGGCCAGCACGGCGCGCGCGAGTTCGACGCGCTTCTCGACCGAGAACATCGGCGTCTTGTTGGGGTTGGCTGCGATCGCAACGACCACGCGCGAGAAGATGCTCGCGGCGCGGCGCACGAGGTCGTGGTGCCCATTGGTGATCGGATCGAACGTGCCGGGGTAGACGGCGTGTCGCTTCATTCTTCCGGTGCTCCCCTCGCGGTTGTCGCCAGATGATACCCGACGTCGCCTGCGCGGCTGGACCTGGCGAGCCGCCACGACGCCGGCAGCACGGGCTGGGGTGCCCCGGCGGGCAATTCGAGGTAAACGAGTGCCCCGTCGGCGAGCCAGCCGCCGGCATCGAGCGCAGCGGCGGCCTGCCCGATGAGATCGCTGTCGAAAGGCGGATCGAGGAAAACCAGGTCGTGGGGTCGCGGCGCCCCGGCGAGGAAACGCAGGGCGTCCATGTGCACGATATCCGCGTGGCGCGCGCCCAATGCAGCCAGCACGGCCTCGAGGCCGCGTACGACGGGCGCTTCACGCTCGACGAAGGTGACATGCGCGGCGCCCCGCGACAGCGCCTCGAGCCCGAGCGCCCCGCTGCCCGCGAACAGGTCGAGTGCGCGCGCGCCCGCGACGCGACCCATCAGCCAGTTGAACAGTGTCTCCCGGACCCGGTCGGGGGTCGGGCGGATCGAATCTCCCGGTGGAAAACGGAAGCGCCGGCCGCGCCAGTCGCCCCCGATGATGCGCAACTGCCGCGCCGTTCGTCTGCTATTGCTGGCCACGATCCCGGGAGCGTACCCTAGCTCGACCGCACGACAACCAGAGAATCGAAGGGGAATTCCATGCGCCCGATTCACGGTAGGTCATTTTTTGCAGCCTTCGCGTCGAGCGCGCTACTGCTCGCCGGCTGCAGCGGCGGATCGGGCGTCGACAGTGACGACATCGGCCAGACCGATACCTCGAGCGGCAGCCTGCCCGGCGGCTCCACCGTGCCGCCCTCGCCCACCGGGCTGCATCCCCTCTTCCAGGTCGCGCAAGGCCTGCTGCCCTATCCGACGGATCTCTATTTTTCGGGCTCGACCGACGCCACCCTCAACATCTCGCCCGCGAATTCGCTGATCCCGGCGCAGGCGGCGCTCAATTCGATCGACGGCTACGGCGTGAACACGCCGATCCGCGCGCGCTTCTCGGGTGCGGTCAGCGCAGCGTCGCTCACGGCCGCGAGCGTGCGGGTCGTACGCGTCAACATCGACAACACGACGAAAGCCACGGTGGGCGTCGCCGGCGTGCTCGTGCCGGGCGTCGACTACAGCGTGGGCCTCGCGACCGACGCGGGCGTCGGCAACCAGATCGTCGAGATTCGCCCGCTGCGCCCGCTCGCGCCCAGCGTCGCGACGACCAACGTCGGCTACCTCGTCCTGCTGACCAACGGCATCACCGACGCGGCCGGTGCCGCCGCCGTTCCCGACACGGACTATGCGACGATCAAGAACGCGCTCGCGGGCGGCGCGGCGTGCCCGGCCATCACCAACCCGACGCTGAACGGCGTGTGCCGCCTCACCGGCGCGCACCTGCAGATCGCGGCGGGAGTGGGCCTCAACCCCGCGAACGTGATCCTGTCGTTCAGCTTCTCGACGGGCTCCACGCGCGATTCGCTCGCGGCCCTGTCGGCGAGCGTGACCGCGCGCCCGATCGTCGCGCAGGCGACCGGCCTCAACACGAAGCAGGTGAACCCGGCGCTGCCGGGCGTCGCCGACATCTACGCGGGCATCCTGCAGATTCCGTACTACCTGTCGAAGGCCGCGCCGCTCACCGGTTCCTGGCAGGGCAATCCGTCGCCGGTCGGCGGCACGCGCTTCCTCACCCGCTTCAACCCCGTGCCCGTCGCGACGGAAACGCTGTCGATCCCGCTGCTCGCATCCGTGCCGAATGCAGCGTCGGGACGCACGCAGCCCGCGAGCGGCTGGCCGGTCGTGATCTTCCAGCACGGCATCACCGGCAATCGCAGCAACATGCTGGGCCTGGCCGATTCGTTCGCGGCCCAGGGCTTCGTCGTGGTCGCGATCGACCAGCCGCTGCACGGCATCACCGATCCGATGAGCCCGCTCTACCAGCAGGCGAACGAGCGCACCTTCAACCTCGACGTGATGAACAACACGACGGGCGCGGCCGGCCCCGATGGCGTCATCGACTCCTCCGGCGCGAGCTTCATCAACCTCTCGAGCCTGCTCACCGCGCGCGACAACCTGCGCGAGGCGTCAGCCGACCTGATGACCCTGGTGCGCAGCGTCGGCAACCTCGACCTGACCGGCGACACGGTGCCCGACATCGATGCGACCCGCATCCACTTCGTCGGGCAATCGCTCGGCAGCATCGTCGCGATCCCCTGGCTCTCGATGTCGAGCGCCGTGCAGACCGCGACGCTTTCGGTGCCGGGCGGGCTCGTGACGCAGCTGCTGCGCGACTCGCCCACGTTCGGCCCGCGCATCAACGCGGGCCTGCAGGCGCAGGGCCTCGTGCCGGGCACCACGCTCTACAACCAGTTCTTTCGCGACGCGCAGAACGTGATCGAGGCAGGCGACCCGATCAACTACATGGCGGCCGCGGCGGCGGCCCGCCCGATCCTGCTGCACCAGGTCATCGGCGACACCGTGATCCCGAATTCAGCGACGCAGCGCCTGATCGACGTCGGCGCGCTGGCCAAGGTCGGCACACCGGGCGCGAATCCCGTGTCGCGCGCGTATGTCAGTTTCACCGCGGGCGTGCATTCATCGCTGCTCGATCCGACCTCGAGCCTCGCGGCCACGGTCGAGATGCAGACGCAGGCAGTCACCTTCGCGGTAACGAACGGCACCGTGGTCGCGATCACGAACCCGGCGGTCGTGCAGCCGTAGCGGCGCAAGTCCGGCGCCCGTCCGCAGCATTGCCGCTACAATACGGGCGGCACTGTGGGCGAGGCGCATGGCGACGATCGAAACTGACAGCGGCAACACGCGCGAGGGCTTCTTCAGGCGCCTGCGCGCCAAACTGAACAAGCCGGATTCGTGGCTGTCGTTCGACCTCGGCACGCTCTTTCGCGGCCGCGCCATCGACGGCGCCGTGCTCGAGGAGCTCGAAACACGGCTGCTGACCGCGGACGTGGGCGTCGAGGCGACGGGCGAAATCCTCGAAGCGCTCGCGCAACGCGTGCGGCGCAAGGAACTCGACGACGTCGACGCGCTCGTCGATGCGCTCAAGAACGCGATTTTCGAGATCCTCGAGCCGTGCGCGAAGCCGCTCGACATCAGCGCATCGCGCAAGCCCTTCGTGCTGCTGGTGATCGGCGTCAACGGCTCCGGCAAGACCACCACCATCGGCAAGCTCGCCCAGCGGCTGCACGATGACGGCAAGAGCGTCCTGCTCGCCGCGGGTGACACCTTCCGTGCCGCCGCGATCGAGCAGCTCGGCGTCTGGGCCGACCGCACCGGCGCGGCGATGGTCGCGCAGCAGGCGGGCGCCGACCCGGCCGCCGTCGTGTTCGATGCGCTGCAGTCGGCGCGATCGCGTGGCTCGCAGGTGCTGATCGCGGACACCGCGGGACGCCTGCAGAACCAGTCGCACCTGATGGACGAACTGAAGAAGGTCAAGCGCGTGATCCAGCGCGCGGATCCGTCCGCGCCGCACGAGGTGCTGCTCGTGATCGACGCGAACCAGGGCCAGAACGCGCTCGCGCAGGCGCGCCAGTTCAACGAGGCGATCGGCGTCACCGGGCTCGTGCTGACCAAGCTGGACGGCACCGCCAAGGGCGGCATCGTCGTCGCGATCGCGCGCGAGCTGCGGCTGCCGATCCGCTACATCGGCATCGGCGAGAGCGCCGATGACTTCGGCGTGTTCGATGCACGGGCTTTCGCGGCAGCGCTGGTCGAGGGTGCGGAGCGCCCGGCGTGATTCGATTCGAGCGCGTGGCCAAGCGCTATCCGAACGGTCGCGAGGCGATCTCGGGCGTCAGTTTCGAGGTCGGGCGCGGCGAGATGGTGTTCCTGACCGGGCGCTCGGGCGCCGGCAAGAGCACCGTGCTGAAGCTCATCGCGCTGCTCGAGCGCCCGACGCGCGGCGTCGTGACCGTGAACGACCGCAGCACCGGGCCGCTGCCGGCGCGCAAGATACCGGCGTTTCGCCGCGGCATCGGCGTCGTGTTCCAGGACCACAAGCTGCTCGTCGACCGGCCGGTGTTCGACAACGTCGCGCTGCCGCTGTTCGTAGCGGGCGCGCCGTTGCGCGAGATGGACAAGCGCGTGCGCGCCGCGCTCGACCAGGTGGGCCTGCTCGGCAAGGAACGCCTGCTGCCCCTCGAGCTGTCGATCGGCGAGCAGCAACGCGTCGGCATCGCGCGCGCCGTCATCACGAAGCCCGCGGTCCTGATCGCGGACGAGCCGACCGGCAACCTCGATCCGGACCTCGCGCTCGAGGTCATGAATGTCTTTCGCCGCTTCCAGGAAGTCGGCACGACCGTGATGGTCGCCACCCACGACATGCACCTCGTGCGCGAGTTCGGCAAGCGCGAGATCGTGCTCGAGGGCGGCCACGTGCGCGGCGTCGAGGACGTGCAGGTGCCGACCGTCGGGGCGGCGACGCCGTGACCGGGCCCGGCACCTGGCTGGCGCGCCACGCCCAGGCCGCGCTCGGCGCGAGCGGCCGCCTGGCACGCTCGCCGCTGTCGACCCTGTTCACGATCGGCGTGATCGGGCTCGCGCTCGCGATGCCGCTCGGCCTCAAGCTGTTCGTCGACAATGCACGCGCCGCGACCGGGGACTTCACCAACGCGGTCGACCTGTCGGTCTATTTCAGGATCGGCACGCCGATCGAAAAGGTGCGGCAGCTCGCCGAGCGCGCGAAAGCGCGCGCGGGCGTCGCGTCGGTCAAGGTCATTCCGGCCGACGCGGCCCTCGTCGAGTTCCGCCGGTACTCGGGCTTCGGCGCGGCGCTCGACGCGATCACCGACAACCCGTTGCCGCACGTCCTCGGCATCCGGCCGCGCGCGGGCGCCGATTCGACCGCCGATCTCGCGAAGCTCAAGGACTACTTCGCGTCATGGCCGGAAGTCGAACTCGTGCAGATGGACATCGAGTGGGTGCATCGCTTCAACGCGATCCTCGAAGTGCTGCGCCGTACGCTGGCCATCGCCGCGTTCGTACTCGCCTTCGGCGTGCTGGCGGTCGTCGGCAACACGATCCGCCTCGAGATCCTGAACCGGCGCGCCGAGATCGAGGTGACGAAGCTCGTCGGCGGCACGAACGCATTCGTGCGCCGCCCGTTCCTGTACACCGGCGCGCTCTACGGTTTCCTCGGGGCCGTGCTCGCCCTCACCATCGTGCAGGCCGCGACCTCGCTGCTGGCGCCCGCCGTAGCCGACCTCGCCAAGGCGTATGGCAGCCGGTTCGTAGTGCTCGGCACGGGCAGCGAGGACGCGATCCGGTTGCTGGCAGGCGGCGCGGTACTCGGGTGGCTCGGCGCCGGAATCGCGGCCGCCCGGCACCTGCGCTCGATCGAGCCGCGGGCTTGAGGCTTGGCGCCTGACTCTTAACTCATTGGTATTAAACATTTTATTGGTGACAAACTGGGGAACTTCGGGCGTCTTTAGCACTCCAACCTGCCGAGTGCTAACATTGAGGCCATGAGCATGCAACTAGTCGCCCGCCGGAACGATTTCCTGCTGTCGGCCCCGATCGGCAGCTTCGATGCCTACCTCGATCGGGTGGTGCAGATCCCCGTGCTGTCGCGCGAGCGGGAGCAGGAACTCGCGCAACGCTTCCGTGACGCCGGCGATCTCGCCGCCGCACGCGAGCTCGTGCTGTCCCACCTGCGCTTCGTGGTGCACGTGGCGCGCGGCTACTCCGGCTACGGCCTGCCGCTGGGCGACATCGTGCAGGAAGGCAACGTCGGCCTGATGAAGGCCGTCAAGCGCTTCGACCCCACGCTCGGGGTGCGCCTCGTATCGTTCGCGGTGCACTGGATCCGCGCCGAGATCCACGAATACGTGCTGCGCAACTGGCGCCTCGTGAAGATCGCGACCACCAAGGCCCAGCGCAAGCTGTTCTTCAACCTGCGCCGCATGAAGAAGAACCTCGCGTGGCTCACGCACGAGGAAACGCAGGCGGTCGCGCGGGACCTCGGCGTGCGCCCCGAGGAAGTCACCGAGATGGAGCAGCGCCTCGCCTCGCGCGACCTTTCGTTCGACCCGGCGCCCGATGCCGACGACGACGAGGGCTACGGCCCGGCGGCCTACCTGCCCGCCCCCGGCGCCGACCCCGCCGAGCAGGTCGCGCAGGACGAGTGGGAGCGGGACTCGTCCGCGCACCTCGCGAGCGCCATCGAAGCACTCGACCCGCGCAGCCGCGACATCGTGCGCAGGCGCTGGATCGCGGAAGAAAAAGCCACGCTGCACGACCTCGCCGACCAGTACGGCGTGTCCGCCGAGCGTGTGCGGCAGATCGAGGCCGCGGCGCTCAGGAAACTGCGCGGCACACTCGCCGCGTAGTCGCTGCCCGGCGCGCCGCCCGGCCGCCGCGCACCGTTACTTCGCGCGGATCGGCGCGAAGGTCAGTTCCACGCGCCGGTTCTGCGCGCGCCCCGCCGCCGTGTCGTTGGACGCGATCGGCCGCGTCTCGCCCGCACCCACCGTGATCAGGCGATCGGCCGCGATGCCGCGGCTGCGCAGGTAGTCAGCGACCGTGCCCGCGCGCCGCTCGGAGAGCTGCTGGTTGTACTGTTCGCTGCCGGTGCTGTCGGTATGGCCCGCCGATTCGACGATCGTCTTGTCGAATTCCTTCGCGACGAGCGCCACGGAGTCGAGCACGCGGAAGAACGAGGCGTTGAGGTCGGCGCTGTCGGTCCTGAAGGTGATGTTGCCGGGCATGTTGAGGGTGATGTTGTCGCCCACCCGCGTGACGGAAACGCCGGTGCCGCGCAGCTGTTCGCGCAGTTTCGCTTCCTGGCGATCCATGTAGGCGCCAATGCCGGCGCCCGTGAGGCCGCCGATGCCCGCGCCGATCAGCGCGCGCTCGCGCCGCTCGCGCGAGTTGTCGCCGGTGAGCAGCCCGATCACGGCACCGGAAGCCGCGCCGATGATCGCGCCCTTCGAGGTCTTGTTCATCTCCCGCCCGCCCGTGTACGGGTCGGTCGTGTAGCAAGCCGCCGCCGCGAAGGCGACGAGCACGGCCGTGAGCAGCGTGCGGGTCAATCCAGATCGGGTCATCGAAGATCTCCTGTCAATCGACGCTGTCGCCGGACGCCGGCGGGGTCGTCGCGCGATGGTAGCCGCGGGGGCGAATGGCGACGGTATTGCGGATGCGCGTGCAGCGCGTGCCGTCGGCGAGATAGTAGCCGTACTCGAAGGTCGGTGTCGCGCGGCCCCGCGCCGCGAGTTCCGCGCGGATGTCTGCTTCCTGCGACGCCGCCATCTCGAAGCGCAGTTCGAGGTCGGTGCTGCCGCCGCGGTCGAAATCGATCGACATGCTGCGCGTCCAGACGGAATGGCCCGGGAAGACACGCGCACAGGCGAGCGCCGCGATGGGGTCGGCGAGCGAGGCCTGGAAGCCGCCGAACATGACGCCGCCCGGATTGCGCGAAATCGAATGCAGCGGCAGCCGGATGCGCACCGTGCGCCAGTCGTCGCGCATTTCGAGCACGCGGATGCGCATCAGCCAGAACGGCGGGTACCACTCGAGTTTGCGGGCATCGGTGAGCCAGCGGCGGGCGAACAGCCAGCCCATGAAACGCTGCATCAGGCGCGGCGATCTTGCGGCGGGGGACACGCGGGGGTAGCGTCACCGGAACGGACCAACCCGCAGGGTACACCATGCGCACGGTGACGCAGTGGCTCGACGAGTATGGCGACAGTCACCGCAACGTGGTGAACAAGCGCCTGCACTGGACCTGCGTGCCGGCGATCGTCCTCGCCGTGATCGGCCTCTTCCGGGCGCTGCCCGTGCCGCCCGCGTTCGAAGCGCTTTCGCCGTGGCTCAACTGGGCGACCCTCGCGGCGATCCTGAGCCTCGCCTACTATTTCGTGCTGTCGCCGCCTCTCGCCGCCGGCAGCGCGCTCGTATTCGCGGTGATGTTCGCGATCGTGTTCGCGCTCGAGCGCCTGCCCTGGCCCCTGTGGCAGACCTGCGCCCTCGTCTTCGTCGTCGCGTGGATCGGGCAGTTCGTGGGGCACGCGATCGAAGGCAAGCGGCCCTCGTTCTTCAAGGACCTGCAGTTCCTGCTGATCGGCCCGCTGTGGCTGCTCGCCTTCGTCTACCGGGGCCTCGGCCTCGAGTACCGGCGGCCCGGCGAGGCCGGCCGGGGTAGGTAAACCCCGCTCGCGTCGCGCCCGGGCCTCCCCGCTATACTGGGCGACCCCCTGACAGGAGACCGCCCAGTGGCCGCACCCGCCAGCAAGAAGCACATTGCCCTCGACCCGATGGACCTCTACGGCGTGCGCGCCCTCCTCAGCGAGGACGAGCAGATGGTGCAGGATTCCGTGGCGCGGCTCGTCGACGACAAGGTGCTGCCGATCATCCGCGAGTGCTTCGAACACCACCGTTTTCCGAAGGAACTGGTGCCCGAACTCGCGGCCCTCGGCCTGCTCGGCTCCTCGATCGAAGGTTACGGCTGCGCGGGCCTGAACGGCGTCAGCTACGGCCTCATCTGCCAGGAACTCGAACGCGGCGACTCGGGCGTGCGCAGCTTCGTGTCGGTGCAGTCGTCGCTCTGCATGTTCCCGATCCACGCCTTCGGCAGCGAGGCGCAGAAGCAGAAATACCTGCCGGGCATGGCGAAAGGCGAGCTGATCGGCTGCTTCGGCCTCACCGAGCCGCACGGCGGCTCCGACCCCGCCAACATGAAGACCCACGCGAAGAAGCGCGGCAAGGACTGGGTCATCAACGGTTCGAAGATGTGGATCACGAACGGCGCGATCGCCGATCTCTGCATCTGCTGGGCGATGACCGACGAGGGCATCCGCGGCTTCATCATCGACAAGGGCACCAAGGGTTTCTCGGCGCCCGAGATCGAAAACAAGTTCTCGCTGCGCGCCTCGGTCACCTCCGCGCTCTTCTTCGACAACGTGGTCGTGCCGGAAGAGCAGATGCTGCCCGGCGTCACGGGGCTGCGCGGCCCGCTCTCGTGCCTCACGCAGGCGCGCTATGGCATCACCTGGGGGGTGATCGGCGCGGCGCAGGCCTGCCTTGCGCAGATGATCGACTACACGAAGACACGCGTGCTGTTCGGCCGACCGCTCGCGCAGAACCAGGCGATCCAGGTCCGCCTCGCCGACATGTCCCGCCGCATCACGACCGCACAACTGCTGTCGTTGCAGCTCGGGCGCCTGAAGGACAAGGGCGACATGGCGCCCTCGCACGTCTCACTTGCGAAATGGAACAACTGCCGCATGGCGCTCGACATCGCGCGCGACGCGCGCGACATGCTGGGCGGCGCGGGCATCAGCGCCGAGTACGTGCCGATCCGGCACATGCTCAACCTCGAGAGCGTCATCACCTACGAGGGCACCGAGACGGTGCACCAGCTGACGATCGGCCGCGAGCTCACGGGGATCAACGCCTTCTAGCCGCCTTCGAGGAGCCTCGACATGCGTCACGCACGGCTGGTTTTCACCCTGGCGCTGTGCGCCGCAGCCACCGCTTGCGGCGTCAATCCCGTCACCGGCGAGAAGGAGATCCAGTTCGTCTCCGAGGCGCAGGAACTGGCGATCGGCCGCGAGCAGTACGCGCCGATGCGCCAGGCCGAAGGCGGCGATTTCAAGGTGCTGCCCGGGCTCACGGCGTACGTGAACGGCGTCGGCCAGAAACTCGCCGCGGTTTCCGACCGCCCGCTCCCCTACGAGTTCGTCGTCCTCGACAACTCCGTGCCGAATGCCTGGGCGCTGCCGGGCGGCAAGATCGCCGTGAATCGCGGCCTGCTCACGGAGCTCACGAGCGAGGCCGAACTCGCCGCCGTGCTCGGGCATGAAATCGTGCACGCCGCCGCCCGCCACGGCGCCAAGGCGCAGGAGCGCGGCGTGATGATGCAGGCGGGCATGGCGGCCGCGCAGATCGGCGCCGCCGTCGGCGGCATGGACGCGGGCCTCGCCAACCTCGCGCTGGGCGGCGCATCGATCGGCCTGCAGATGGTGCAGATGAAATACGGCCGCGAGCAGGAGCTCGAGAGCGACCACTACGGCATGAAGTACATGAAGCTGGCCGGCTACGACCCGTGGGGCGCGGTCACCTTGCAGGAAACCTTCGTGCGCCTCTCGAGCGGCAAGGGCGCGAAGCAGCAGGGCTGGCTCGACGGCCTGTTCGCCTCGCATCCGCCGTCGCAGGAGCGTGTCGAGCGCAATCGCGCCACGGCCGCCGAGCTGGGCCGGGGTGGCACGATCGGCGCCGACACCTGGGCCGCGACGATTAAGCCGCTGCTCGCCATGAAGCCCGGCTACGACAAGTACGACGAGGCAGTGGTCGCCGCCCGCAAGAAAGAGCTCGACAAGGCGCATGCGCTCGCGCTCGAGGCGGCGCGCATGCTGCCGCAAGAGGGGCGCGCGCAGCAGCTCCTCGGGGACATCGCGGTGGCACGCGACAAGCCGAAGGAAGCGCTCGGCTACTTCCAGAAGGCGCAGGACCTCAACCCCGATTACTTTGGCTCGTTCCTCGGCGCCGGCATCGCCGCCTACAAGCTCGGCGACAAGCCGGCGGCCACGGTCGCGTTCGAACGCAGCGCGAAACTGCTGCCCACCGCCGCCTCGGCCTACTATCTCGGCGCCATCGCGCGGGACCGGGGCGACCGGGCTAGCGCACTCCAGCATTTCAAGGCCGCGGCAGGTTCGAACAGCGCCTACGGCAAGGAGGCCGCCGAGGAGTATGTGCGGCTCGACCTGCCGGAAAACCCCGGCAACTACGTCGCCGCGGGCGTGCAACTGGATGCCGGCGGCAAGGCCCACGTGATCGTCGAAAACCGCGCACCGGTTGCGCTCTCGAACATCGTCGTCACGCCCGTGCTCGTCGATCCGAACGGGCGCATCCTGCAGCAGGGGGGCGCGTTGCAGATCCGCGGCCCCGTGCCCGCTGGCCAGCGCGCGTCGGCGCCGTTCGGCACCGGCAGTCTTTCCGCCGAGCAGGTCCGGAACCTGAAGGCCCGCGTCGACGCGGCACGGCTCGCGCAATAGCGCGTGGGCTGGCGAGAGGCATTCGCCGGCGGGCGCTATCGCGAGATCCTCGCGATAGCCGGCCCGATGATCCTCGCGAACATCTCGCCACCGCTCATCGGGCTCGTCGACACGGCCGTCGTCGGCCACCTCGGGGATGCCCACTACATCGGCGCCGTCGCGGTCGGCGCCGTGATACTCAGCTTCACGTTCACCGCGCTCAATTTCCTGCGCATGACGACGACGGGCCTCGCGGCCCAGGCGGCCGGCGCGGGCGACGCGACGCGCCTGCGCACCGTGCTCGCGCAGGCGACGGGCACGGCGCTCTACCTCGGCGGATTGCTGCTGCTCGTGCAGGTGCCGCTCGGCGCCCTCGCGATGCGCCTCATCGAACCGAGCGCGGCGGTCGCGGACGCCGCGTGGGACTACTACGCCATCCGCATCTGGAGCGCCCCGGCGGCACTCGTGAACTTTGCCCTGATCGGCTGGTTCATCGGGCTCGGCAATGCACGCGCGCCGCTCGCCATGGTGGTCGCCGCGAACGCGACCAACGTCGTGCTCGACCTGATCCTCGTGCCGGGCTTCGGCTTCGCGGTCAGGGGCGTCGCGTGGGCGTCGCTCGTCGCGGAGTACGTCGGCGCGGCGCTCGGCGCCCGGCTCGTGGCTAGGGAACTCGCGCGCCATCCAGGGCACTGGTTGCGCGCCGAGATCCTGCACATCAAGGGCCTGCGCGCCTTCTTCGCCGCCAACGCCGCGCTCTTCCTGCGCACGCTGCTGCTGATGTTCGCCTTCGCGTTCCTCACCACGATGGGCGCACGGCAGACCGACGCGATCCTCGCCGCCAACGCGATCCTCGTGAACCTGCAGTACCTGATGGCCTACGTGCTCGACGGTTTCGCGAACGCCGCCGAATCGCTCGCCGGCCGCGCGATCGGCGCACGCGATCGCGCGGGTGTCGCGGCGATCGTGCGCGACTGCCTCGCCTGGACGCTCGTGCTCGCGCTCGCCATCGCGCTCCTGTTCGCGGTGGCGGGGCCGCTCGCGATCCGCGTCGTCACGAACGTCCCGTCGGTGATCGAGGCGGCGTATAGGTATTTGCCGTGGATGGTGCTCTCGCCGCTCGTCTGCGCGTGGGCCTTCCTCTACGATGGGGTCTTCGTCGGCGCACAGCGCCCCGGCGCGATGTTCGGCGTGATGCTGGTGGCGGTCGTGGCCGTGTTCCTGCCGGTATGGTGGGTCACGCGCAGCTTCGGCAACCACGGGCTCTGGTTCGCATTCACCGTATTCAATGCCGCGCGCGGCCTGCAGCAGCACCTGATCTTCAGGGACTGGATGCGCCGCGGCAGCCTGCTGGAGGTTCGATGACTTCAATCCTGCAACGTGACCATCGCAGCGTGATGGGCCGCATCCTCTACACGAGCCGCAAGCCCGAACGGCTCGGCCAGGAGCGCGGCCGCGAGTACTTTCGCATCGACACGCACGCGAACGGCGCACGCACCGTCACCGCGCACTGCGAGATCGACGACCGCCCGAGCGTGATGCGCGACATCACCTACGCGCTCGACGCCGGGTGGATGCCCACGGATTGTTTCGTGCGCATCTCGGTGGGCGACAAGTTCACGGGTTCGGGCTGGTTCCGCTTCGCGCCGGGCGAGGCCCAGTGCGAAACCTGGACCGCGGCCGAGGGGCGCGTGAGCCAGACGATGGCGCTCGCCACTCCGCTCGTGACGTTCCAGAACCACGCGATCGCCTGCGATGCCTGGCACCTGCGCCTGATCGACCGCGAGCGCCCCGGGGTCGTGCAGCGCATCCACCCGATGCTGCTCTCCTCGCCCGACCACCGTGGCGCCACGGGCCCGATGCTGCACTCGATCGGGGTCAACATCGTCTACGTGGGCGCCGAGAAGGTGACCGTCGGCGCGGGCACTTTCGACGCCTGGCACTACCAGTTCGTCGCGAACGCCGAGCTGCCCGAGGAACACCCGCCGTACGACGTCTGGTGCACGGCCGACGGGGACTTCCTGTTCCTGAAGGGCGGCGTCGCGGGCTACATGCAGACGTGGTACGAGCTGGTGGAGCTCACCCGGTCGTGACGTCCGTCGCATGTCGCGCCGAAGCGACGTAGACATTTCGTCGGCAGGGTTTACAATCCACTCTCAAGGCAGTCCAGAAGCTGCCCTAAGTGCCGGATTCAGCGTAGGTTCAGGAAGCTGGTCCGAGACTTGCTGCAAGACGGGTGTGGCGGCTGGGCATCCAGGTGATGCGGGGAGCGCACAACGGTTTACCGATAAAAAGTCGAGGCAGTCGGCGCGGGCACGGGTCCAGGCGGCGGTAAATATTGCCGCTGTCGGGAGCGACGAAGAGCGTGAACTGACACGCGGGCCTTTGAGCAGTTGGCCGGGGCAAGACCCCAACGTTCCAGCCGTAAATGATTAAGTCCGTGTAGACGCCGCCCATCGCGCGCGCTGCAAGGTGCGGGCGATGGCAGCTGACAGCGACCGACCTCGAATGTGTTCATCGACTCCGGCCCCGCCTCGTGCGGGGCTGATTTTTTATGCGGTTACTTCGGCGGTGCCGGAAATTGGAAGTACGGCCCCGAGGGTGTCTTGCCGGGCGGCACGTAGGCGGGCGCCGGTTTGCCCGCCGGGCCGAGGTGGCGCACGTATCGATAGATGGCCCGCAGATCCGCTTCGCTCATTGCATGCAGGGAAAACCACGGCATGGGCGGCCGCGCAACTGCGGTCCTTGCGGTCGAGAGCCATTGCGCCTCGGTGAGCCCCTGCATGAAGAGGCGCAGGTTGATCGGGTAAGTCGTGCCCCAATCACCCCGCCAGCCGACTGAGTCCCCGAGCAGCCACTGCGCCTCCGGTACCTTGCCGCCCTGGTTCGCGTAGCCAGCGGTGTGGCAGTCGTTGCAGCCGGCGATCCTGATGAGATACCGCCCACGCTCGAGCAATGCATCGACCTGCCTTTCGGGCGCCGCGGCCGCGGGCAGGCAAACCGCGAGCGCAATGACGAGCATGATTCTCTTCATACACTTGCTCCTTCGCCGAGCTGGCGCTGAATGGCCGCGAGATCGCACCACACCTGCTCGCCGGCGATGCGGCCGTCGCGCACCTCGAAGACATGCAGCAGGCGGAAGCTCACCTTGCCGCTCCGGCCGGGCATCAAGAAAGGCCTGCCGTCGATAATGCGGCCGTTCCAGAGGGTCTCATCGACGAGGAAATCGTCGCCGTAAAGCCGCCGTATCGGGGTGACCCCCTCGCCGCGGAGACTGGCGAACAACATCCTGTAGAACGACCGGATACCTTCCTTGTCCGTCTGTGCGCCCATCGGCGAGGGCACCACTTCGTGGCGCACCTCGTCCGCGAGGCTCCCGAGTACGCCATCCACGTCGTCGGCCGCCTCGTAGCCGAAGTGCCGGTCGACGAGCTGATCCAGTTGCTGCCGCGTCATGCGCATCGAAGCTCCATTTCGTGAGACGCGAGTATCATGAATGGCGGTTTGCCCGCAGTCAAGAGACTTTAGTATCATTACGAGATGACAATCTCAGACAAGAAGGACTTGCGCGCGAAGCAGAAGGCACGCACCCGCAAGGCCCTGGTGGACGCAGCGCGCGGGCTGCTGCGGGCCGGCACGGCGCCCACCGTGGCGGAAACCGCACTGGCGGCGGGCATCTCGCGTGCGACCGCCTATCGCTACTTCCCCACCCAGGACTCGCTCCTCCTCGAAGCCGGCAACATCACTCCGGCCGCCGAGCCGGTCGAGGCGCTGCTCGAGACGCTGCGGGACGATGACCCGGAGGCGGGCCTGCTCGCGGTGCTGGACCGCTTCTATCCGATCGTGCTTTCGGAGGAGGTCGCCATGCGCACCGCGCTTCGCACCTATCTCGACACCTGGATATCCTCGCGCGGGAGCGGCGGCCAGCCGGTCCCGGTGCGTGAGGGCAGGCGCATGCGCTGGATCGACAGAGTCCTCGCGCCGGTGCAGCGCGATCTGACGGGGGCGCAGTACCGTCGCCTGCGCGCAGCCCTCGCCCTCACCCTCGGCACCGACGCCCTGGTGGTCATGAAGGACGTGTGCCGCATCGAGAGCAACAAGGAAGCGCTCGATGTGCTGCGCTGGTCAGCGCGGGCCCTGATGCGTGCCGGCCTCGCCGAGGCGAAAGCGCGCAGGCCGGCGCGGCGTGCGGCCGTCAAGCGCGAAGCGTAACGAATCGACACGACGGCGCTGCAGTCGCGCACTAGAATGATGGCGCCGGGTACCGCCGCGAGCCGGCGAACACGGCGTTCGCCCTGCTGGAGTCCCTCTTGAAGATCGTCCGCCTCGTCGCCGCAATATGGCTGTGCGGATCCGTGCCAGTCATGGTTGCCGCCGCGGAAGACCCCCCTGCGCCCGCTGGACAGCCGGACGCCGGTACATCCGACGCGGCCGGAGTGGACGCTGCCGCGATCGACGCCGACATCGCGAACCAGGAACTCTCGGGCGACGCGAAAGTGCGGCTCGACGCGGCACGCGACTCCGTGGTGCAGATCCGCGGCTTCTTCGACAAGTCCGCATCGAGCGCATTCCACGGGAGCGGTTTCGCCGTCGATGACGGGCGGCGCATCGTGACGAACTATCACGTCGTGGCGCAGGCCGTGCTGTATCCGCGACAGTACCGCCTGGAATACCTCGCGAGCGATGGGCGCACGGGTCCGCTGCAGGTGCTCGCCATCGACGTGCCCAACGACCTCGCGGTGGTCGCGGCCGGGAACCTCGAATTGCCGCCCCTCAGGCTGCGCACCGGGATTCCCGCACAGGGAGAACGCGCCTGGTCGATCGGCTTTCCGCTGAACCTCGGCCTCGCGATCACCGAAGGCGTGGCGAACGGGCTGGTCGAGAGCAGCGTCGCGCAGCGCATCCACTACACCGGCGCGATCAACGGCGGCATGTCGGGCGGGCCCGCGCTCGACACGCGGGGCCGCGTGTACGGAGTCAATGTATCCGTGGTCACCGGCCGCCAGCTCGTGGGCTTCGTCGTGCCGGCCAGGCACATCCCGGCGCTGCTGGCACGCGCAAAGGAACCACTCGGGCTGACGCTGAGCGCGCAGCAGTTGCGCAGTCGGGTCACCGCACAGGTTCTCGCCTACGAAGCCGAAGTGCTGGAAGCCCCGCCGGACGCGACCCGCACGCAGGAGGTGCGGGGTTACACGTTGCCGACGCGGATCTCGCGGCACGTCGTATGCAGCACGGTCGACGAGCGCAGCCCGCACGTGCGCGTGCGGGTGGAAACCGTCAGTTGCTGGATACCGGCCAGCATCACGGCGCAGGCGGGCGTGAGCGTGGCAGGACTCTCGATGCAGCACCGGATCCTGCAGTCGATGGGCCTGCACCCCCTGCAGTTCGCACGGCAGGTGAACCGCATCGCCGAGGGCCAGCGCCGCACGGGCGCACCAGGCCACGTGGCGCCGTTTGCCTGCAGCGACGCGCTCGTTTCGCTCGACGGCTTCGATGCACGCATCTCGACCTGCGTGCGCCAGTACCGGTTGTTCGCCGGTCTCTACGATTTCGACGTGACCGTGGTCGGCATCGACGACAAACCCGCGGCGCTGGTGAGCCGGCTCGCGCTCCAGGGGGTCGGTTTCGAAGCGGGCCGGCGCATCATGGAACGTTACCTGGGGGCCCTGCAGTGGACGCCGTGATGCTGGTCGAGCAGGCCGACCCGCATGGGCAGCGTGCCCTGCCGCGACGCTTCGAGGGCGCCGGCACCGTATGCCGCGTCGGCCGCGACCTCGACTGCGACATCGTAGTAGTCGACGAATACGCGGCCCCGCAACACACGCTCCTGACGTTGCTCGAGGACGGCCGCGTTCGCGTCCAGGACCTCGGCACGCGCAACGGGACGCGCGTCGACGGCGAGCGGGTCCCCGCGGAGGGCGGCGCGGTCATCGAACAGGGCGAGGTGATCGTCGGCCGCACGCGCTTGCGCATCCGCACGCGCCACACGCCGACCGGGCCTGAACGCATCTTCCAGCGAGACTTCGTGCGCCGGCACCGCACGGTCCTCGCCGTGGCCGGCGTGTCGGCGTGCATCGCCTTCGGCGGTTTCCTGCAGTGGCTCGATGCGCCGGCGCACATGTTCAGGGGCGTCACGACAGCGGCGCTGCTCGCGCTGGCGGCGATCGCGACGTGGACCGGACTCTGGGCACTGGTGTCGAAACTGAACCAGGGAAGATGGGAAGTGCGGACCCATGCGGCGATCGCCTCGAGCGGCACGGCGCTCTGCGCGTGGGGGTACTGGCTGGCGGAACGGCTGGCCTTTGCCACGCAATGGTCGGGCTTGATCCGGCTGGGCGCCGCCGCCGCGGGGGCGGTCGCGCTCGCCGCGCTTTACCTGCACCTGCGCAAGTCGACCCGGTACGGACGCCGCACGGCACTCGCGCTCGCTGGCGCCGCGACCCTCGTGATCGGCGCCATCGCCTGGACCGTCGCGGTCGGCGTCGAGGACACCGACGTCAATCGCGTGGACCTCGGCCCCGAAGTGCGGCTCGGGGCGAGGCGCGTGGTGCCCAATCGGGATATCGCCGACTATCTCGCCGAAGTCGACCACCTGCGGCTGGCCGCCGGCCGGCAACGCCAGAAATCCCTGCTCAACGCACCGCTCGCCGACGCCGACAGCACATGACGCGGTCCGAAGCGGACATCGATATCCATGTCGCAGAGCTGCGGCAGATCTTCGACGTGATGGACCCGCCGCCGCTTCACCATCGCGACCTCGATCCGAAGGCTGCGGCGCTGAGCCCCAATCAGGCTTGTCCGTCCACGCGAGGCACCGGGCGTGGCCCGACGCGCTCGAGCTCGCCCACTGGCGTTGGCGACCATCACGAGACCAAGGTTGTACGGCGTACGGTTGGCCCGCTCTTCTCGCCCGCATCTTGATTTTCTGGTGTGGGGCAGCGGTATCCCGATCGCGGGAGCGGCATTCAAACGCCGGGGGCGACAAATCGGCAGGTCGGCCCGCTTGCCCTCACGAGGCGCAAATCCAGCGTCGCGAGCGGCAGCTCGAACACCTCGGCGACCGCGACGTACCACGCGTCATAACTTGTGACGACATGGCGTAGCTCCCATATTCGATCTGCGAAAGGATCAAACAGGTGCAGCTCCATCTGCAGCAGCATCAAGTCTTCGAACGCCGCATTGGCCTCGGCGGCCGTGATTTCCTTCGCGCGCTCCAATCTGCGCAGGATGTTGGTCGCTTCGACTCGCACCAGCTCGGGGGCGTGTAACGAGCCGGCTGCCAGAACTCCCTCAGCCCACGCGCCGCGCGATCCCGTATCGACCAGCGCGGCAACCAGTACCGAAGCGTCTACTACGATGCTCACCGGCGATCAGCGTCGCGTTCCTTAAGTATTCGCCCCGAAGTAACGCGAGTCTGCGACGCCCGCTTCCGCCTTCTCACCTGCTCCAGCCACGCGTCCACCGAAGGACGGGCGGCCAGGCGCTGCAGCTCCGCTCGCAGATATTCCTGCATGGACTTCCCTTGCAGGGCGGCGCGGGCGGCGAGCTCGTCCCGTACTTTCTCAGGGACATCACGGACCGTGATCTGGGTGGCCATGCTGTCATTCTGACTGCAGCCAATGCAATATGCAATCGGTCGCGGAGTGCCCTGGAAAGGCAGGTTCTCCATGCCGCCTTGTCCATGGCTACAGGCAGGAGATCGCCAGTCAGAAATGGAGCGTGAATTGATTCGACCGCCAGCCCGCGGTAGCGCCGCGGGCGCCCTCGCAGGCTCCAACATCCATGCGCGCACGCGGGCTTCCCCGCCAGCTGCCCACGCGGCCCCGCATCGACCTGGCGCGCGGTAACGTCTCGACTAGAGAGCAGTGCAGGTAGCCTCCACTCCATGGAGGAAATCAAATGACTGCCGGAATCGAGGACAGGAGGAAGAAGCTATTCACGGTGCCGAGGCCGCTGCTGACGGAGGCAAACAAGTTGATTCGCTCGGCTGCCCGTTTCTCAAGCGAGGACATCAATGGCTGCAGATTGACTCGGGATGAGTTCATCACTCGCTGGCTGCGCGCCGATATGACCATCCTGCTCGGCATGTCTCCGAACTCAGAACCTGCCTCACGGGTTCTGCGCAAGAATCTGGTTGACCGTCGCGCTGGGGAAAAGAATAGTGACAGGTACGCCCAACTCAACGTCAAACTGCCAAGCGATGTGGCCGACCAGCTGGATGAACAGAGCACGCGCCTCGGAATTCCGCGCGACCTGATCATGGAGACGCTGCTGGAGCGAATCGTAAATCGCCTGCACAGTGCGAGAGACATTCTGGACGGCGGTGGCGGAGATGACTCTGGCGTCTTGTACAGCAGCCTTCTGGTGTCCGAAGCGGATGCAGAAGATCAGCTGAACGGCTCGCCGGCAATCGATGCGATTGCGCAGATCGAGAATATTCCCTATACGAGAGCATTCGAAGAGTACTGGCGACTCTCACCCAAGCGTCGCGCGGAGATTCGCGCGCGCCCGGATGTCATCCGGAAGATCAATGAGTTCGAGGCGAACGCTCCAGCCTACGAGGAAGCATTGGCGAAACTTCTCGACGAACCGCGTCGCCGACGACACCCCGGGGGCCGCCATGGCTGACCGCGCAAGTTTGACAGCGCACGCCGCCGCCCGATCACGAGAGCGCGGTATTCCGCCTCTCGTCATCGATTGGCTGCAGGCCTATGGCGCTGAGCAATTCGACGGCCAGGGCGCCAGAGTGCGCTACTTCGACCGGCGTTCGAAGCGGCAACTTGAGCGCGACGTCGGCAGTGCAGTTGTCCACAAGTTGAATCATTGGCTCAACTGCTATCTGGTGGAAAGCAATGACGGGGCCGTAGTGACGGTCGGGCATCGGCAGCGCCCTATCCGGCGGTAGCGCCGATTGCCTGACGCGTAAGCCGGCCCTCCCATTCAAGAGGATGCTGAGCGATGTCGTTACCTATCCAGGAACTTTCCTGCACGGGCTGCAACTTCGAGCAGAGCCTTGTAGCCGATCTGCCGTACATCCGATACGCCTTGAATGATTCCCGATTCGCCCACGGGAGTTCATCGCACGATTGGTGCCACTCCTGCGGAAAGGTCTGCAGCGCCGAAAGGCTCGAAGATATCGAAGTCCTGGAGCGTGCCGTGCTGGAAGCGGAAACTTTCATACGCGGAGGGGTGCTCACACGCCTTCGCAAGCGCCTGTTTGGAAGCATGAGCGCACTCAGGGTCCGAGCGGTGACGATCCTCGTCAAGCGTCGCAATGACCTCGAGTGGCGCCGACAACGCGTAGCACCCGCCCACTGCTTCGAGTGTGGGGGTACCCGGCTGTCGCAGATTCCCTGGTCATCGCTGAGGCCCCGGACCGTCGATGGACACCCGATTCCTGTTGATATCGGGCTTCAGCATGTTTGCGGCGGGCACCTGCAATTTTTCTGGAACGACGAAATCCGGGTAAATGTCCGCCCCAGCACAAAGGTCCTGCATCCGGAAGGACGCTTTTTGTGGGAGGAATCAACTGAGCCCGATTGGCGGGACAACGTACTGTAAAGAGGCCGGCGCGCGAGCCCATGGAAAGCCGCCAAACCCGTCAGCCCACCCCGAGCTGCGCGAGGATCCCCTTCGCCGCCTCGCGACCTTCGAACACCGCGGTCACGACGAGGTCGGCGCCACGCACCATGTCCCCGCCCGCGAACACCTTCGGATTCGTCGTCCGGAAGGGCGTCGCCCTGGCCGCCGAGACACGCACGCGGCCGTTGGGGTGCAACAGGATGCCGTGCGCATCGAACCATGGCGCCGGGCTCGGCTGGAATCCGAACGCGATCACGACGGCATCGGCGGGGATGATCTCCTCGCTGCCAGGCACGGTTTCCGGGATGCGCCGGCCGCGCGGACCCGGCGGCCCGAGGCGGGTCTGCACGACCTTGACGCCTTCGACCCGATCCCCGCCCACGATCTCGATCGGCTGGCGGTTGAAGAGGAACTCGACGCCCTCTTCCTTGCTGTTCTTGTAGTCGCGGCGCGAGCCCGGCATGTTCGCCTCGTCGCGCCGATACGTGCACACGACCGACGCCGCGCCCTGGCGGATCGCGGTGCGGTTGCAGTCCATGCTCGTGTCGCCGCCGCCCAGCACCACCACGCGCTGGCCGTGCAGATCGATGCGCGGCGCGTCGCTCGCCTCACCGAGCAGGTGGCGGATGTTCGAGACGAGATACGGCAGGGCGTCGTACACGCCCGGCAGGTCTTCGCCCGCGAAGCCGCCCTTGACGTGCGTGTAGGTGCCCATGCCGAGGAACACCGCGTCGTGTTCCGCGAGCAGGCGCTCGAAGGCGATGTCGCAGCCGACTTCAATGCCGAGGCGGAACTCGACGCCCATGCCCTCGAGGATTTCGCGGCGCTTCTCGACGACCGCGTTCTCCAGCTTGAACGGCGGGATGCCGTAGGTCAGCAGGCCGCCGATGCGCGCATAACGGTCGTAGACGATCGGCTTCACGCCGCTGCGGGCGAGCACGTCGGCGCAGGCGAGCCCCGCGGGACCCGCGCCCACGATGCCGACGCTGCGGCCGGTGGGCACGACATTCGACATGTCGGGCCGCCAGCCCTGCTTGAAGGCCTCGTCGGTGATGTATTTCTCGATCGCGCCGATCGAGACGGCGCCGTGCCCATCGTTCAACGTGCACGCGCCTTCGCACAGGCGATCCTGTGGGCAGATGCGGCCACAGATCTCGGGCAGGGAGTTCGTCTTGTGGGACAGCTCCGCTGCCTCGACTAGATTTCCCTCTTCGATCAGCTTCAGCCAGTTCGGGATGTAGTTGTGCACGGGGCACTTCCACTCGCAGAACGGGTTGCCGCAGGACAGGCAACGCGAGGCCTGCTCCGCCGCCCCCGCCGCGTCGTAGGGCTTGTAGATCTCGGCGAACCGGACCACGCGCTCCTCGATCGGGAGCTTTTCCTGCTCGCGCCGGGGAACGTTCAGGAACTGGAGGTATTTGTCATTCATGTGCGGGCCATGCGTGGCGGGCGGTCACGCCGCTCGCCTCAGGTTCTCGATGAGGCTGTCGATGGAGGCGGCCTTCGGCTTCACCACCCAGAACTTGCCGACGTAGGAGCGGAAGTCGTTCAGCAGCTCCTCGCCCCATTCGCTGCCGGTCTCGGCGACGTGGCGGCCGATCAGCGCGCGCAGGTGCTGCACGTGCGACTGCATCGCCTCGACGTGCAGGCGCGAGATGTCGATCAGCTCGTGGTTGTAGCGGTCGACGAAGTCGCGCTCGAGGTCGAGCACATAGGCGAAGCCACCGGTGAAGCCCGCGCCAAAATTGACACCGGTGCGTCCGAGCACGCAGACGACACCGCCGGTCATGTACTCGCAGCAGTGATCGCCCGCCCCCTCGACCACCGCGACCGCGCCACTGTTGCGCACCGCGAAGCGCTCGCCGGCGACGCCTGCGGCGTACAGCTCGCCGCCCGTCGCGCCATACAGGCAGGTGTTGCCCATGATGATCGTTTCGCGATGCACGAAGCCCGCCGCGCGCGGATGGCGCAGCACGATGCGCCCGCCCGCCATGCCCTTGCCGACATAGTCGTTCGCGTCACCCTCGAGATAGAGGTGCAGGCCGCCGGCGTTCCACACGCCGAAGCTTTGCCCGACATTGCCGGCGAGGCGCGCGATCACCGGCGCATCCGCCATGCCGCTGTCGCCCCAGCGGCGCGCGATCTCGCCCGAGACGCGCGCGCCGATGGAGCGGTTGAAGTTGTTCACCGCGTAGTGCCACTCGCCACCGCCGCGCGCCTCGATGGCCGCCTGCATGTCGGCGACCATGCGTTCGGCGAGCTCGCCCTTGTCGAAGGGCGGGTTCGACGGCGTGACGCAGTACTGCGGCCGCTCGCGCGCGAGCCCCGCCGTCGAGAGCAGCGGCGCGAGATCGAGCTTGCGCTGCTTGGACGTTTCGCCGGCCAGGATCTCGAGCAGTTCGGTGCGACCGATGATATCGGCGAGCCGTGCGACGCCGAGCCCAGCCAGGATTTCGCGCACTTCCTCCGCGACGAAGCGGAAGTAGTGCATCACCATCTCGGGCAGCCCGATGAAGAATTTCGCGCGCAGCACGTTGTGCTGGGTCGCGACGCCGGTCGCGCAGTTGTTGAGGTGGCAGATGCGCAGGTAC
This sequence comes from Steroidobacteraceae bacterium, assembly GCA_050185195.1. Classification (GTDB taxonomy): domain Bacteria; phylum Pseudomonadota; class Gammaproteobacteria; order Steroidobacterales; family Steroidobacteraceae; genus CADEFQ01. The sequence continues at coordinate 186,093 of JBFWZQ010000001.1, forward strand.
TTGCAGCCGAGCGCGACCATCGGCGCCGTGCCGAAGCCGAAGCTCTCCGCGCCCATGATCGCGGCCTTCACCACGTCGAGGCCGGTCTTGAGGCCCCCGTCGGTCTGCAGGCGCACCTTGTGGCGCATGTCCATGAGGCGCAGCGTCTGGTGCGTCTCCGACAGCCCCAGCTCCCACGGCGTGCCGGCATAGTGGATCGAGGAAAGCGGGCTCGCGCCGGTGCCGCCGTCGTGGCCCGACACGGTGATGAGGTCCGCGTACGCCTTCGCGACGCCTGCCGCCACCGTGCCGACGCCCGGCTCGGCGACCAGCTTCACCGATACGAGCGCCTGCGGATTGACCTGCTTCAGGTCGAAGATCAGCTGCGCGAGATCCTCGATCGAGTAGATGTCGTGGTGGGGCGGCGGTGAAATGAGGCCCACGCCGGGCCGCGCGAAGCGCAGCCGCGCGATCATCTCGTTCACCTTGTGGCCCGGCAGCTGCCCGCCCTCGCCGGGCTTGGCGCCCTGCGCGACCTTGATCTGCAGCACTTCCGCATTGACCAGGTACGCGGGCGTCACGCCGAAGCGGCCCGACGCCACCTGCTTGATCTTCGAGTTCTTCTCGGTGCCGTAGCGCACCGGGTCCTCGCCGCCCTCGCCCGAATTCGAGCGCGCGCCGAGCCGGTTCATCGCGATCGCGAGCGCCTCGTGGGCCTCGGGCGAGAGCGCGCCGAGCGACATCGCGGCGCTGTCGAAGCGCGCGATGATCGCGTCGACCGGCTCCACCGCGTCCATCGCGATGGGCTGCGCACCCGCCTTCAGGCGCAGCAGGTCGCGCAGCGCCGAGACCGGCCGCTCGTTCACGAGCCGCGCGAAGTCGCGATAGCGTTCGTAGTCGCCCGTCATGACCGCCGCCTGCAGCGTCGCGATCACGTCGGGGTTGTACATGTGGTACTCGCCGCCGTGCACGTACTTGTGGATGCCGCCCTGCTCGAGGGCCTCGCGCGGATTCCACGCGCGCGCCGCGAGCTGCGCGAGGTCGGCCGCCAGGTCGTCGAAATCGGCGCCCTGCACGCGGCTTTCCGTGCCCGTGAAACACAGGTCCACGACCTTGTCGGACAGGCCCACGATCTCGAAGAGCTGCGAGCTGCGGTAGCTCGCGATCGTCGTGATGCCCATCTTGGACATGATCTTGTAGAGGCCCTTCCTGATGCCGGCGCGATAGCGCCGGCCGATCTCGAGGCGTTCGGCCACCTCGAGCCTGAGCCGTCCCTTGCTCATCATGTCGAAGAGCGTCTGGTAGGCCATGTACGGATACACGGCCGTCGCGCCGTAGCCGATCAGGCAGGCAAAGTGGTGCGGGTCACGCGCGGTGCCGGTCTCGACGAGCAGGTTGCACTTGGAGCGCAGCCCCGTCTTGACGAGCCGGTGGTGCACGGCGCCCGTGGCGAGCAGCGCGTGCAGCGGCAGCTTGCCGCGCACGAGGTAACGGTCGGAGAGCAGCAGCACGAGCGTGCCCTCGCGCACCGCCTGCTCGGCCGTGTCGCAGAGGCGCAGGATCGCGGCCTCGAGCGACTCGCTTTCCGGGTACTGCAGGTCGAGGAAGATGTGCGTGACGCCGAAGTCCTCGAGCCCGAGGATCTGGCGCAGCTTGCGTTGCGAGAGGATCGGCGAGCCGAGCACGATCTGCCGCGCGTGCTCCGGGGCGGGCACGAAGATGTTGCACTCGGGCCCGATCTGCGTCTGCAGCGACATCACGATCGCCTCGCGGATCGGATCGATCGGCGGGTTCGTGACCTGCGCGAACTGCTGGCGGAAGTAGTCGTAGAGCGGGCGGTTCCTGTGCGACAGCACCGGCATCGGCGTGTCGTCGCCCATCGAACCCACGGCCTCGCTCTCGTCCGCCGCGAGCACGCGGATGATCTCGTCGCGCTCCTCGGCCGTGAGGTTGAACATCTTCTGGTAGGTGCCGAGCGTCTCGCGATCCATCGGCTCGGCAGCGAGGCGCGGATCGATGAGGTCGGTCTCGAGGTAGCGCACGCCACGCTTGAGCCAGGTCTTGTACGGGTGGCGCGACTTCAGCAGCTGGTCGATGTCGCGCGTCGAGAGGAGCTTGCCGGTGTGCAGGTCGAGCGCGATCATGTCGCCCGGTCCGAGCTTGCCCTTGGTGACCACGTCCTCCGGCCGGTAATCCCAGACGCCCGTTTCCGAGGCGATCGTGAGATGGCGGTTCTTCGTGATCACGTAACGCGCCGGGCGCAGCCCGTTCCGGTCGAGCAGGCAGGCGGCATAACGCCCGTCGGTCGTGACGATGCCCGCCGGTCCGTCCCAGGGCTCCATGTGCGTCGCGTAGTACTCGTAGAACGCGCGCAGGTCCGGGTCGATCGAGTCGAGCGTCTGCCAGGCCGGCGGCACGAGCATGCGCATCGCGTGCAGCACGTCGAGGCCGCCCATCAGCAGCACCTCGAGCATGTTGTCGAGGCTCTGCGAGTCCGAGCCGGTGAGCGACACGAGCGGCTGGATGTCGGCGAGGTCGGGCAGCAGCGGCGAGCGGAACAGCGGGCCGCGCGCGACCGCCCAGTTGCGGTTGCCCTGGATCGTGTTGATCTCGCCGTTGTGCGCGAGGTAACGATAGGGGTGCGCGAGGCGCCATTGCGGCAGCGTGTTGGTCGAGAAGCGCTGGTGGAAGACGACCACCGAGGCCTCGAGCCTCGGGTCGACGAGGTCCGCATAGAACTCGCCGAGGTGCTGGGGCATGACCATGCCCTTGAACACGAGGGTCGAGGCCGACAGGCTCGGCACGTAAAACACGGGATCCGTCGCTTCGAGCGCCTTTTCGGTGCGACGGCGCGCCAGGAAGAGCTTCCGGTTGAACGACGCCTCGTCGATGTCGGCGATGCGGCAGTTGACGTAGACCTGCTCGATGCGGGGCAGCGTCCTGAGTGCCTCCTCGCCGCAGGCGCCCGGGTCGGTCGGCACCTCGCGCCAGCCTGCGACCTCGAGGCCTTCGCGCTCGAGCTGCGCGGCGAGCTGATCCTTCGCCACGACCGCTTTCGCGGGGTCGGTGTGCAGGAAGACATTGCCCGCCGCGAAGCGCGCGGCGAGCTTGATGCCGGCGTCCTTCGCGACGGCGCGCAGGAATTTCTCCGGCTTCTTGATGAGGAGACCGCAGCCGTCGCCCGTCTTGCCGTCGGCGGCGATGGCGCCCCGGTGCGTGAGGCGCTTGAGCGAAGTAATGGCGGTCTCGATCAGCCAATGGCTAGGCTGATCGTCGAGATTGGCGATCAGCCCGAACCCGCAGCTGTCGCGTTCGTAGCTGTCCCTGTAGAGCCCGCGGTCGGGTGCGGTCATGGTCATGGCCTCTGCGTCGACGAAAGCGCGGTGGGCACACCGCCCCCGCGCTGCAGGCAACCGGCCTGCAACGGCAAATCTTTCAAAGGGTTATCGTGGACCGTCGACCGCTCGGACCCGAGGCCATGGGAGGTAGCCCGAGTGGGACGCCGTGCAACACCTTAAACTACTATGCGCCCGATAATACCGGCCGCGTCCTCGTGGTCAATGAGGAATCACTGCTATGCGCGCCAATCGCGTGCTCCCGATCGCCGTCCTGGCCGCCCTCCTCGTCGCCTGCGGAGGTGGTGGCGGCGACGGGGGCGGTGGCACTCCGCCCATCGGCGGCGGCTCCGACTTCACGCCAGGCATCTTCGCGGCCTCGACCAGCTTCGAGGCACGCTGCGCGGCGCCCCGCGCGGGCAACGATCCTGCCGGCCGCCCCTGGCCCGACCGGCTCGGCAGCGTGCGCGATGAGAAGAACTGGCTGCGATCCTGGACCCACGAGCTCTACCTCTGGTACCGGGAAGTACCGGACCGCGACCCGGCCGCTTTCAGCCTGCCCGACTACTTCGACCAGTTGAAGACACCATTGGCGACGACTTCGGGACAGCCGAAGGACCGGTTCCACTTCGCGATACCGACCGACGACTGGTTGCAGCAATCCCAGTTCGGCTCGGCGGCCGGTTACGGGCTGCAATGGGCGGTGCTGTCGGAAACACCTCCGCGGGAACTGAGGATTGCGTACATCGAGCCGGGCCCCACGTCGCCCGCGGCCGCGGTGGGCCTCGGGCGCGGCGCGCGGGTGCTCGCGATCGACGGCATCGATCTCGTCAACACGAACGTGGGAACGGAAATCGATCGGCTGAACGACGCGCTCTTTCCGTTTGCCGCCGGGGTCTCGCATTCCTTCACCGTGCAGGACGCCGCGGGCGGGCCGCAGCGCGCGGTGTCGATGACGTCCGCGAACGTGACGTCGACGCCGGTGCAGAACACCCGCACCATCGCGACCGCGAGCGGCCCGGTGGGCTACCTGCTCTTCAACGACCACATCGCGACCTCCGAGGCGGGCCTCGTGGCGGCGATCACCACGCTGCGCGACGCGGGCGTCGTCGACCTCGTGCTCGACCTGCGCTACAACGGCGGCGGCTTCCTCGACATCGCGAGCGAGCTCGCCTACATGATCGCGGGCAACGCGCGCACGAGCGGCCGCACTTTCGAACTGCTGCAGTTCAACGACCAGCACACGACGCGCGACCCCGTCACCGGCGAGGCGCTCACTCCCTTGCCGTTTCACTCGATGGCGGAAGGATTCAGCGTGGCGCAGGGCACGCCGCTGCCGGCGCTCGGCCTCGGGCGCGTGTTCGTCCTCACCGGGGGAGGCACCTGTTCGGCGAGCGAGTCGATCATCAACAGCCTGCGCGGCATCGATGTCGAAGTGATCCAGGTCGGCTCGACCACCTGCGGCAAGCCCTACGGCTTCTATCCGACCGACAACTGCGGCACGACCTGGTTCTCGATCCAGTTCCGCGGCGTCAACGCGAGACAGTTCGGCGACTACCCGGACGGCTTTTCACCTGCCAACACGGTGGGTCCGGCCGGCGTGCTGCTGCCGGGGTGTTCGGTGGCGGATGACTTCACGCACGCCCTCGGCGATGCCAGCGAAAGCCGCCTGGCCGTGGCCCTCAACTATCGCGCGACCGGCGGGCAGTGCGGCGTCGCGCCGAGTGGCGTCGCGCCGGATGGCGCGACGGGCAAGGCCGCACTGCCGTTCGCCGAGCCCGTGGTGCGCAAGTCGCCGTGGCTCGAGAACCGCATCCTGCGGCGGTGAGCGGCGATTCGACGACACGGCACCTCCGGCCGCGCGAATTCCCTGTTGAATCGCAACGCGTGCGCGCGTAATGTTCGCGCCGCGTTGCGGGGTGTGGTGCCGCCCGTGACGCCCAGAGATGGCGGTCAGGACCCCTTGGAGGTGTGGAACCCAAGAGATGAACAAGCGCAAAGCGTCCGCCGATCGCGATGAGCCCCGCCTTCGCAAGGTCAGCCAGTACCTCGAGCGGAATTTCCCCGACTTCTTCGCCGAAGCGCGCTTCCAGGTCGGCGACGACGACTATTTCCTCTACGCCCGCTTCGGGCAATACCTCGCCCGCTCGATCGAACAGCGGCGCGTTTCCCGCGACAAGATCGCGCGAGGCTTCACGGTCCTGAACAAGATGGCGCGCATCTCCGCGCGCGATCCCGGCGTGCGGCGCATGTTCGTCTCCGGCCCGCTCGAGTACCTCGTCGATGCGCCGAAGGCACGGGCGCTCGCGCGCAAGCGCCTCTCGCCGATCGCGCAGGGCTACATGGAGAGCCTCTGCGAGTAGGTGCTAGCGCCAGTAGCCGTTGCTGCGCCACGCGTGCCACGCGCTGCGCAGCCAGCGCAGCACGGCGAACGCGGCCCACACCGCCCAGGCGAACACGAACGCCTTGAAGACCCACAGCGGCAGGCTGACGACCATCGGCTGCGGCAGCACGCCCCCCGTGCGATCGACGAACCACGAGAAGCGGCCACCGTAGGACCCCGGCCCGGCCACGCCCATGTCGGGCGAGGACAGGAGGCCGTCGCGGATGCCCGAGAACAGCAGCGACGTGACCGCGAAGAAGGTGAGCGCCGCCAGCGCGACCTGCACGAAGTTGAACCGCACTCGCGACACGTCGCCCGCCCACTGCGCGCGCCACTGCATCGCGAACAGCCACAGCGCGACGAGCGCAAGCACGCCCCACGACAGCGTCGAGAGCCCGAGGCCGAGCAGCACCCATTCATGCGTCGCAAGGGGCGAGCGACCGCTGCGGCCGACGAACCACGCCGTGAGCAGGAAGGCCACGAGCTCGCTCCAGTAGAGGATGGCCGGCCCGACCCCGCTGCCTGACGCGTAGAGCGGCCAACGATCGGCGGGCAGTTCGAGGGTCGTCGTCACGTTGCTCGCCGCGGCGCCCAGGTCGAGCGTGCCGGGGCGCACGACGGCCGCGACACCCCGCGCCTGCGTGGTCGTCACCGTCAGGGCGTGCTCGCCCGGCAGGATCGGTATGTACAGCTCGCCGTTTTCCGGGCGCAGCGCGAGCGACCCGCCGTCGACGCTGACGCCCGTGACGCGCGCATCCGCGGGCAACTTCACGACGTGGCGCCCGCCCTGGGTCGCCCGATATCGCACGGCGAGGGTGGCATCCGTCGCGCGCTTGCCGATCGACAGCGTGCGCTCGACGGCCTCGACGGCAAGGGACGCCCCGGGCACCGCGGCCGGCCGTATGAATCGCGCGGCCAGCTGCTCGCCGGGCCGCGGATGGAACTCGAATACCCAACCGGGCTGCAGGTTGGCGGGCAGCGTCGCGGCGAACCCCTCGAACGTGGGATGCCATTGCGGGCTGACGGAGAACTCCCACACCTCGACGTAGCGCGCATCGGCCGGTGGCGCCACGAGGCCCAGGGTTTCCACGCGCGGCAATGATGCCTCCCACGCCACTTCGTCTTGCCCCGCGGCGAACACCGCAAGCGCAGCGCGGCCGTCCCGCACTTCCGTCGCCTGCGACAGCACGGACTCACCCTCGATCAGCGGGATCGGCAGCGAGAAGGCCGCGCGCGCCGGTGACAGCCGCTGCACGCGCGTCTCCACGCGACGGTCGGTGCCAATGCTGAAATGGCGCACGACCCGCGCAAAGGGCGGAAACTCGGGTGTCGCCTCGCCGGTCGTTGCCGCTCCGGCCGCGGCGGCGCCTTTGTCACGCCGCCGAGCCAGGTCGAGCGATCCGCCCGGCAAGCGTCCATTGGCGGCGCCCGTCACATCCCATCCCGCGGCGCTCACCGTGACGCTCTTGGGCGACCAGGGAAACACGAGCTGCAGCGTATCGGCGGGCGCGATGCGCCCTGAGACCGCGATGCTGTGGGCACCCGGCTCGAGCGGGACCCAGAGCGTGTCATCGGCACCGCGACGCAACGCCGGACTCGCCGCACCATCGACGGTCACACGATCGACGAGCCAGGCGGACGTGGCTGGCACTGGCATCCCAAGCTGGGTGAGGGCACTCGCCTCGAACGTGAGCGTCAGGCGCGACGCATCGGCCTCCACGCGCACCGCGAGCATTTCCGCGCAGGTCGGCAGGCAGGCTGCCGGCTTCGTGAGGCGCGCCTTCAGCTCGCCGAGCAATTGCGCGTCGGGCAACTGCGCCGACACGGGCGCGGCCGCCATGAGGAGGAGCGGGCCCGCCACGAGCAGCCACGGCACGACGCCCCGCACGAATGCCGCACGTAGCCGCGAAGGCAGGCGCTCTTGCAGCCACGGGCCGGCGCCTGCGAGCAGCCACGCGTAGAACGCCGCCAGCAGCAGCACACCCGCGACGCGCCAGATCGCCGTCCACACTGGACCCGCGATCACGAAACGCGCCGTCTGGGTCGGCTCGACCGGTCCGGACCACGAGTACGCGTAGCTTCGGTATTGCCAGGCGGGAATGCCGGGGCCGGCCTGCACGATCGTGCCGGGCGCATAACGCTCCACGCGTTTCGCGGCCGCGACGACGAGACTGTCGCTGATGGCCGCAGCCATTTTCGTCGATGGCACGGGCGCGTCCTGTGCCATCTCCCGCAGCGGCGCGGGAGGCGGCGGGGCGACCGGCGGCGCCATCACGCCGAGCGTGGGGCCCGCGCCTTCGAGTTGCGGATGGAGCGCGTACCGCAACTGCTGCCACGAGTAGGGCACGAGCACGAGCGCGAGCACCGCGAAGCTCACGGCGCGGTAACGAACGGCCACGCTGCGCAGCCGGCCCTCCGGCGCGGCGCGCGCGAGCGCGAGCGCGGCCAGCAGGTTTGCCCAGAGCCAGATCGACTGTGGCGCATCCTGGTAGGTGAGGACGAGCGCGACGAACGCGAGCACGCCGCCGGCCCATCCACCGAGCCAGCCTGCGAAGACCGCGACGATCAGGACACCGAACAGATTCCACAGGCCCCAGCGTTCGAGCCACGCGCCAGGCGCGGTATCCACGCCCAATGCCGCCACGAGGCGATGCCCCGGCGGGAGGTTCAGTTGCCCGCTCACGCTCTCGAAGCGCGTGGACCAGCCGGTGGCCGGCAGGGCGCCGCGCGTGCCGGCGCTGCGCGCGACGGCCTGCAGCGAGACCTCCGGTGAGCGCAGTTCGACACCCGCCAGCGTGTCGGTCGCCCCACGCGTGACGAGTAGCTGCTCGTCATCCAGCCGCGCGCTGCCGAGCGACCAGGGTGTCGCCATGTCGAGCCGCCAACCGGTACGCAGGCTACCGGTGACATGATCGACCGCCGTGAATCCCGCATGGTCGAAATCGAGCCACAGCGACCGCACGAGCGACAGGCGGTTGCCGTCGGCCCCGGCCATCCCGCGGCTGCGCTCGACGACCGCGAGTACGGCTTGCCCGGCCACGCGCGCGGCCGGGTACTGGCGCCAGTCTTGCGGGACATTCGCCTGCGCCGGATCGATGCCCTCGCCGCCCTCGAGCGCCGCGACCCGCAGCCGATCGTCGCCGGCCCAGCTCCAGGTTTCCTCCTCGGGCCACGGCGCCGCCGCTTCCGGGCGCGACAATTTCGCAAGATCGCCGGTCGCGCGCGCGGTGAGCTCGATCGTGAACTCGCCGGCGCGCAATTGCACACGCAGGTGGCCCTCCGGATCGACGCGCGCCGGCAACGGAGAATCGAGCGCGATGGGCACGAAACCGGCGGGCAGCACCGGACCGAGCGACACCTCGCGACTGCCGCCGGTGGCGCGCAGCGTGAGTCGCGTGACGAGTTGCACCGGGATGCCATCGCCCAGCAGCCGGTGCACGTCGATGTCGAAACTCGCGGCCTGCGCGGTCTCCTCGCGCGCGCCGAGCAGCAGCGCATCCCCCGTGCGCGTGGGGGCATCGACCCGCGTGCCCTCGATTGAGAGCTCGACGAGCCCGATGTCGCGTGGCACGGCCAGCGATTCGGGCCGCGCGGCCCAGGCGAAGCGCCCGGCGACCACGTGCTCGCCGGCGCCGAGACGCGCATGCGGCACGCCGTCGCGCGCGACGATCGCCCCGCGGCGCCCGTCGATCGTGACCTCCCGCGGCCAATGTTCCGCGTTGCCGGGCAACGGCACCCAGCTCTCCGCTTCGACCTGCCAGGCCTCGCGGAATTCGCCGCCACGGGCGTGCACCGACAGCAGCAACCGGCCAGGCCAGGCGCAGCGATAGGCGCCGGGACTACCGGGCGCGGCGCCGGGCGTCGCGAGCCACGGGCACTGGCGATACTCCTCACCCGCCAGCGCCCAGCCGCGCCAGTCTTCGAGTGCGCCCGGCAGCTTCGGTTCGGCGGCCCGGGCGGGCCAGGCCATGAATGCGGACACGATCAGCCAGCCGGCGATGCGGTTGAACGGCACGGTTTCGCCCCCCAATCGAATTTGCGCCATGATCCACGTGTACGGGAATGCAGTCGAGGGGACGCCATGGCCATCGAGCAGATCATCGCGGGACGGGCGCGCGAAATCGGCGGCTTCGGCGTGCGCCGCATCCTGCCGGCGCCGGGTCGGCGCATGGTCGGCCCCTTCATTTTCTTCGATCACATCGGGCCCGAGGTGCTCGCCCCCGGCCGCGGCGTCGACGTGCGCCCCCATCCCCACATCGCGCTCGCCACGGTGACCTATCTCTACGCCGGATCATTCCTCCATCGAGACAGCCTCGGTACCAGCCAGGAAATCCGCCCCGGCGACGTGAACTGGATGACGGCCGGCCGTGGCATCGCGCACTCGGAGCGCACCCCGGCGGCGGCGCGTGCGCAGGGCTCGCAGATCCACGGGATCCAGTCCTGGGTCGCGCTGCCGGACGGCCATGAGGAGATCGCGCCCGCGTTCGCCCACCACGGCGCCGCCTCGCTGCCGCACCTCGTCGTCGACGGCTGCGACCTGCGTGTCATCGCGGGCGAGGCGTATGGCCGCCGCTCCCCCGTGCAAATTCTCTGGCCGACGCTCTACGTGGATGCAACGATGCCCGCGGACGCCGCGCTCGAACTGCCCGCGGACCACACGGAGCGCGCGGTCTATGTGGCGGCGGGCGAACTCCACATCGATGGGCAGGCGCTTCCAGAAGGCCAGCTCGCGCTGCTGGCACGCGGGCTCACGGTGCACTTGCGCGCGCGCCATCATTCACGCGTGATGCTGCTCGGCGGCGAACCCTTCCCCACGCCGCGCCACATCTGGTGGAACTTCGTCTCCTCGAGCCGCGAGCGGATCGAGGAGGCGAAGCGCGACTGGGCCAGCGGCCGCTTCGCGCCCGTGCCGGGGGAGAGCGAGTTCATCCCCTTGCCGGACGACTAGCCCTTGCCGGACGACTAGCGCGTCGACCGGAACTCCGGCGCCGCGAGCGCCATTTCGGTCACCGGCCCGTACTTCGCGACGACCTGGCGGATCTTCGCCGCATCGCCGATCACCACGACCACGAGGTCCTGTGCCGGCGGATACGCCTCGGCGATCACGCGTCGGGCGGCCGCGGGAGTCACCGCTTCGACCGCCGCGCCGTAGCCGTCGATGTAGTTGCGATCGAGTCCGTACAACTCGAGCTCGGCGAGCGCCGCGACCCAGTCGGACGATGTCTCGAGCTGCAGCGGGAACTGGCCGAGCACGTAGGCACGGGCCGATTCGAGCATGGCGTCGGCGACGCCGTCCGCGTGCAGTCGCGCGAGCGTGCCGAGCGCGAGGTCGATGGCCTCGCCCGTGCTGCCCGTCTTCGTGAACGAACGGATTGCAAACTCGCCGGCCACGCTGCCGCGCGTGAACCCCGACGCCGCGCCGTAGGAAAGGCCGGACTTGATGCGCAGTTCCGTGTTCAGGATCGACGTGAAGCGCCCGCCGTAGAGCGTGTTCACGACATCGAGCGGCGCGCGATCCGCGAACCTGCGCGCGACGCCGGTGTTGGCCAGCCAGAAATGCGTCTGCGCCGCGCCGGGCTGGTCGATGAGCAGCACGCGGCGGCCACGAGCGCGCGGCGTGGGCGCGAGCGTCGCCGGCGGCGCCGCCGCACCGCGCCAGCCCGCAAACGCGCGAGTGACCGCCTTCGTGAGCGTATTGGCGTCGACGTCGCCCGCGAAGACCAGCGTCAGCCGGTCGGCGCCGAGGTTGTCCCGGTAGTAGGCGAGCACGTCGTCGCGCGTGATCGTGGCGAGCGAGCGTTCGCTGCCGCTCGCCGGGCTGCCGTAGGGATGATCGCCGAAGAGGAAACGCCGCCCGTACACGCGAATGAGCCCGGAAGGATCCGAATCCTTCGCGGCCTTCAGTTCCTCGATGCGGCGTGCACGCAGGGTGGCGAATTCACCGGCCTCGAAGCGCGGCCGCAGCAGCGCATCGGCGAGCAGCTCGACCATCAGGCCCTGGTCGCGGGCAAGGAACTGGCCCGACACCGTGATTGCTTCGGTCCCCGCCGCCGCCGAAAAACTGCCGCCCGCGCCTTCCACGGTGTCGGCGAACGCGAAGGCATCGCGCGCCCCGGCGCCCTTCTCGAGCAGCCCCGCGGTGATCGAGGCAAGGCCGGGCTTGCCGGCGGGATCGGCCACGCTGCCGCCGCGCACGAGCGCGGTGAAGGCGATCAGCGGCACATCCTTGCGCGGCATGACGACGAGCACCGTGCCGTTCGGCAACACGCTGCGGGTGTACGGCGGGACCGTGACGCCGGCGGCGAGCGCGAGCGGCGCGACGAGCGCGCAACAGGCGAGGAACGCGCGGGTAACCAGGCTCGTGCGTTGCATGCTCAACCCTCCCCGCGGGGCGGCAACAGTACGCCGACGGTTCGATGCCGTGGATCGAGCAGTTCCTTCGCGACCGTGCGGATCTCCTCGCGTGTCACGCGCGCGATGTCGCCCGGCAGGTCGAAGAGCTTGCGGTAGTCGCCGTGCATCACTTCGTACTCGCCGAGGAGCCGCGCCTTGCCGTTGATGGTGGCGAGCTGGCGGAAGTACGCGGCATTCGTCAGGTTGCGCGCACGCGCGAGCTCGGCGTCGGTGACGCCGTCCTTGACGAGCTGCGCGATCGCGGTGTCTATCGCCCGCTCGACGACGGCGGGGTCGCCCCCTTCCGGCAGCGTCACGAACACCCAGAACAGGCCCGGGTCGAAGCCTTCCTGCAGGTAGACGTCGACGTTCACCGCGAGCTTCTGCTCCTCGACGAGCGAGCGGTGCAGCCGCGACGCGTCGCCCTGCGCGAGGATCGTCGCGAGCAGGCCGAGGGTGACGTTGCGCGGGTCGTCCGCCTTCGGCGCCTTGTAGGCGAGCTGCAGCAGCGGCGTCTGCGCGCGCCGCTCGACCGTCACGCGCTTCTCGCCCGGCTGCACCGGCTCGATCGTGCGCACCGCGGGCGGGGCGGCCTCGCGGGGGATCGGCCCGAGGTACTTGCGCGCGAGCGCGAACACCTGCTCGGGATCGACGTCGCCGGCGACGACGAACGTGCAGTTGTTCGGGGCGTAATAGGTCTTGAAGAAGCCGCGCAGGTCGTCCTGGGTCCACGCCTCGATATCCGAGGGCCAGCCGATGGTGGGGAAGTGGTAGGGGTGCGCCGCGAAGGCGGTGCTCTGCACCTGCTCGGCGAGGAAGCCCGTGTTGTCGTCCTCGACACGCAGGCGTCGCTCCGAGTAGACGACGCCGCGCTCGCTCTCGACCACTTTCGGGTCGAACGCCAGGTGGCCAAGGCGATCGCCCTCGAGGTCGAAGACGAGGTCGAGCGCGCTGGCGGGAAACCAGTCCATGTAGGTCGTGAGATCGTCCGACGTGGTCGCGTTGTTCGAGCCGCCGCGCGCCTCCATCTCCCGGTCGAACTCCCCGGGCGGGCGACGCGCGGTGCCGTTGAACATCATGTGCTCGAAGAAATGCGCGAGGCCGGTAATGCCGGGCGCCTCGTTGCGGCTGCCGACACGCACGAAGTTGTAGAGCGCGACGTTCGGGATATCGTGGTCTGGCCACACGACGATGCGCAGGCCGTTGTCGAGCGTCAGCGCCCGGATTTCCGTGGGCACTGCCGCCTGGGCCATGGAGAGGGAAAAGAAGGACAGGGCGGCGATGAGGCCGCCGGCGAGGCTTCGTTGCATGGCGGCATTGTAGCCGCCGCCCAGCCGGATTCGGTAAGGTGGACACCCTGGCAGGGGGATGCCGTGTCCGCCGAGCTCGACAGCTGGTTCGCCCGCGAAATTCTCGTGCACGAGCAGGCGCTCGAGCGCTACCTGCGGCGCTACCGGCTCCACCGCGACGACGTGCACGATCTGCGGCAGGACGTCTACGTGCGCGTCTACGAGGCCGCGGGCAAGGCCCTGCCGACCGCGCCGAAGTCCTTTCTCTTCGCCACCGCCCGCAACATGATGGCCGACCGGCTGCGTCGGGCGAAGGTCGTGTCGATCTTCCCGATGGGTGATTTCGACGGCCAATACGTCTTGGTAGAGGACGTCTCGCCCGAACGCGAGCTCAGCGGCCGCCAGGCGCTCGTGCGACTGGCCGAAGCGCTCGACCGGCTGCCCGACCGTTGCCGGGAGACCGTGTGGCTGCGCCGGGTCGAGGACCTGCCGCAGAAGGCGGTCGCGCAGCGGATGGGTGTCAGCGAAAAGACGGTGGAGAAGCACCTCGCGAAGGGGATGCGGTTGATGGCGGCGTGGTACTACGGCGGTGAGTCCGGCGCGTCGTCCGAAGCCGCTCGCGCAGCCGACGATGACGATGCAAGACCAAGACAGCAGGCAGATTGAGCAGGCAGCGGCCGACTGGCTCGCCAGGCGGGACAGCGGGACGTGGACGCGCCACGACGCGATGCAGCTCGATGCGTGGATCGGCGCGTCCATCGCCCACCGGGTGGCCTTCGTGCGGCTCGAGTCCGCGTGGACCGCCAGCGGCCGCTTGCAGGCACTCGGTGCGGGCGTGCCGGCGGGCACGGTGCCGCCGCGGGGCGGGTGGCGTGGCCTGCCGGACACCGTGACTGCGACTTCGCCCGCGCGCCCGCGGCGACACGCGGCCCTGGCAGGCGGCGCCATCGCCCTCTTCATGCTGGCCGGCGTGCTCGGCTGGGGATGGCGGGCCTTCGTCGCGAGCGAAGCGGCGTCCTATGCGACGGCGGCGGGCGAGATGCGCACGGTCGTGCTTGCGGACGGCAGCGCCGTCACGCTGAGCAGCGGCAGCGCGATCGACGTGCGCCTCTCACGCCGCGAGCGGCGCATCGACCTGCGGCGCGGCGAAGCCTACTTTGCAGTCGCCCACGACACCGGGCGCCCCTTCGCCGTGACGGTCGGCGCCCGCAAGGCGGTGGCCGTCGGCACGCACTTTGCCGTCCGCAGCGATCCCGGGGAAATGCGCGTCGTGGTGACCGAAGGCCTCGTGCGCCTCGAGGCGCAGGTCGTTCGCGACGGCTCGCCGGCGCCGAGTGCGATGCTGCCGGCCGGCAGCGTCGCGACCGCGCGCGGCAACAGCGTGCTCGTGCGCACGGGTTCGATCGCCGAGGCCGAGCGCATGCTCTCGTGGCGCAGCGGCTACCTGACTTTCCACGACGTGTCGCTCGAGAGCGCCGTGGCGGAATTCAATCGTTACGGCTCGCAACGACTGGTGATCGGCGATGCCGCCGTCGGGCTCGTCCGGATCGGCGGCCATTTCCGCTGGTCGGGCTCGGATGCCTTCGTGCGACTGCTCGAGGACGGCTTCGGCATCCGGGTCGAACGCGAGCCCGGCCGCATCGTGCTTCGCAGTCGCGAGGGGCCCTGAGCGGGGGATTCGCCGCGCTCGTTCGTCTAGTTGGGAAACGTGGGCGCCGCCGCGCGTCCGTCAGGGGAGAGGCAGAAAATGTCGCGAATGATTCGCCGGGGGCTGCCAGGCCTAGCACTTGTCGCTGCAATGACCGGGGGCGCAAAGGCCGCGCCCATGACGATCGACGTTCCGGCCGGCGAGCTGGTCGCCGCACTCGATACGCTCGCCCGCCAGACGGGCGTGCAGTTCGTATACCGTTCGGATCAGTTGAAGGGCGTGCGCACCGCGGGCGTGCAGGACGCCCCTTCCGCGGACGCCGCGCTCGATCACCTGCTCCTCGGCAGCGGCTTCGGGCCGCATCGCGAGACCACGGGCGCCGTCGTCATCGTGAGGAACGACGCGCCACGTCGCGCGCCCGCGCCGGCGCCCCAGCAGGAAGGCGGCGGCCCCGCGCCGCAGGCGGACGCCTCGCCGTCCGGCCTCGAGGTCGTGCAGGTCACGGGTTCGCGCATCGCGCGCACGGCCATCGAGGGCCCGTCGCCGATCACCGTGATCACGGCGAGCGACATCCAGGCCGCGGGCTTCACCGCCGTACCCGAGCTGCTGCGCTCGATCACGCAGAACGGCGGTGAAACGCAGAGCCAGCAGTCGGCGAGCGGCGCCGACTTCTCGCCTGGCGCGCAGCAGGTCGACCTGCGCGGGCTCGGCCCGAACCATACGCTCGTGCTCGTCAACGGCCGGCGCATCGCCGACTTCCCGATGCCGTTCCAAGGACGCAGCAACTTCACCGACGTGTCGAACATCCCGCTCGGCATGGTCGAGCGCGTCGAGGTGCTGACCGGCAGTGCTTCGGCCGTCTACGGCTCCGATGCCATCGCGGGCGTCGTGAATTTCATCCTGAAACAGAAGCCCGACGGCACGTCGATCAACCTGCGCTACGGCGACGCGACGCGCGGCGACAACGCTTCGTACAAACTCGACTTCTCGTCGGGTTTCGAACGCGGCGCGTTCACGGCCGTCTTCGGCGCGGAAGCGCTCGACCAGCGGCCGTTGTGGGCCTTCGACCGCAAGATCCAGGATTCGACGCTCGACGGGCCGACCGCGCGTTCCCGCATCGCGCGCCGCGCATTCCTGCGCACCAACTGGTTCGACGAATACCTCGATCCGGGCGCCGCGACCTGCAGCGCGCTCGCGAACCAGAACGGCGGCAGCACGATCCACGCCGTGCGTCCCGGCTGGGGCATCGACGGCGACGACGGCTTCTATTGCGGCAGCAACGAGTCGATCGGCTACGGCACGATCATCAGCGAACGCAAGGGCGTGAATGCCTACGGCTCGCTGAACTACGAACTCGCGAACGGCCATCGGTGGTTCGCCGACCTGCAGGGGGGCTACCACCGGCTCGCGCTCTATCGCGATGTCACCCAGTGGAGCTACATGGCGCCCGATGGCAACGAAGAAGGTTATTTCTTCAACCAGGCGACCGATCAGGTCGAGTACTGGCAGCGGCAGTTCTCGCCGGAGGAAATGGGCGGGCTCGGCCGCGGCATGATCCGCAACGACCAGACCACCTTCAGCATCACCACCGGCTTTGCCGGCAATCTCTCGGAGAACTGGACGTACGAGGCGGCGCTGAGCCATTCGCAGTACACCGCCACCATCCGCTGGCCGCAGATCGTGGCGGCCGCGGCGAACAACCTGATGCTGGGTCCGCAGCTCGGCGTGGACGAGGACGGCTTCCCGATCTTCAACGCGGACCCCGCCCGCCTCTACACGCCGCTGACCCGCGACGAGTACGACGCGATCGGCACGAAGACCACCTACCACCCCGAATCGCGCACGGACACGCTCGCGCTGACCCTCGGCAACGCGGCGCTCTTCAACCTGCCCGCGGGCCCCGTCGGCTTCGCAGGCGTCATCGAAGCCGGCAACCAGGCGTACGAGCTGAATCCCGATCCGCTCGCGACGCAGTACTACTACTACAGCTGGAAGGATTCCGATGGCCACGGCAGCCGCAACCGCTGGGCCGCCGCGGGCGAGCTGCGCGCGCCGCTGCTCGAGCGCGTCAACCTGAGCGTGGCCGGCCGCTACGACCAGTACCACTACGCCGGCAACGAGATCGGCAAGTTCACGTACAACGCGGGCCTCGAGTGGCGCCCGCTGCAATCCCTGCTGCTGCGCGGCTCCTACGGCACGGCCTTCCGCGCCGCGGACCTGCACTACGTGTTCGCGGGCCCCGGCAACGACGAGACATCGGGACTCGACTACTACGCCTGCCTCTCGGACGACCCCGGTGCCTCCGACTGCTCCGACTACGACGAGAACCTCATCCGCTCCCGCGAGGGCAATCGCAGGCTCGACCCGGAAACGAGCAAGTCGTGGACCGCGGGGCTCGTCTGGTCGCCGACATCGGACATCGACGTGACGGTGGACTATTTCGACATCCGCATGCGCGACCAGGTGCAGGACATGAGCGTCGATGCCATCCTGCGCGACGAAGCAAGCTGCCGTCTCGGCGACCTCGACGTCTCCTCGCCTACCTGCGTCGATGCCATTTCCCGCATCACCCGCATCAACGGCGACCTCTACGGCATCTTCGTCAACCCGGTGAACGTGGCGCGCGAGACGACCAGCGGCCTCGACGTGAGCGCGTCATACCGGCTCGCGACGCGCATCGGCGACTTCCGGCTGTCGGCGAACCACACCTGGGTGCGCGAGCACGAGTTCCAGCAGTTCCGTGGCGATCCGGTCGAGGACGAGTTCGCGATCAACAGCGGCTTCGACATCCCGCGCACGAAATCGAGCGCGACCGTCGGCTGGCGCCATGGCGGCTGGTCGGCGAGCCTGCACGCGGAGCGCCTCGGCAAGCTGCCGAATTCGGACTCCTACGACCAGGTCTACGATCCCGAGGACGGCGGCAGCCCCTGGATCGATGCCACGTGGCGCTACAACGCTTCGGCCGGTTACACGATCGGCGGCACGATGCAGGTCGGGCTCACGGTTGACAACCTCACCGACGAGATGCCGCCGAAGGATCCGACCTACACGGCCTATCCGTATTACGACGTGTCGTGGTTCGACTCCGTCGGCCGGACGTACTTCCTGACGTTCTCGTACAAGTTCGGCGGCCGGCCCCTGGAATAAAAAGGCCGCGGGAGCCAGGCTCCCGCGGCCGAGGTCAGCGAACACCGGGGAAGTTGTTCGCGGATGAGAACGGGTCGATCAGTCGTGCACGCCCGTGAAGCAACGGCCACCGGCAGGCGCGTAGGCCAGCGCCACGCAGCGCGCACGCGCGAGGCGCGCATCGACGCGCTTCTGCACGAGCGAGTTGCCGCTCGACGCGAGGAGCAGGGCGACCGGCCAATGGCGGACGCAATCGCTCGGGCGCAACGCGGGCATCAGCAATGTGAGGGTGCGGGTACTCATCGACACCCGATGAGGGAGCAAGGCGCGTGCCAGCGCCAGCGCCCTTTGCAATCAGGGCTTTAGGAAGGACTGGACGAGCTTGCGTGCCGACGCGGTGACAAACTGCGTCACTTTCCGACGGGCAGGACGACGACGCACGCCTGCCCTTTGGCACGCAGCGCCGTGCAGACCTTGCGCGCGGCGGCCTCGCTCGTCGTTTCGGCACGCAACCGGTAGAGCGTACCGGCGCCGCTCTTCACGGCGGTCACGGCGCCCGAGAGGCCCGCCAGCTCCCCGCCGTGGGCCCGCGCCAGGCGCTGCCACTCGGCATTCGCCTTCGCCTCGCTGCTGAACGCACCCAGCTGCACCCCGTAGTCGAGGGTGCGTGAAGGCACCGCACGGGCCGGCGTCGCCACCTGCACGGGCGCGGGGGTCGCAACGGATGCGACAGGTGCGGCGGGTGCGGCGGGCGCTTCCACCCCACCCGACACTGCTGGCGCGCCGGGCAGTGCGCCCGCCAGCGCGAAGTTCTCGACGCGGATGCGCGCCTCGCCGGCCCACTTGCCCTCCGGGTGCTGGCGCAGGTAGGCCTGGTAAGCCTCGAGCGTATCGGCCGTGGCCGAACGCTGCCAATCGCGCTCTTCGCCAAGCTGCTTGACGCGTGTCTCGGCCTGCGCCGCGAGCGGGCTGTCGCCATGCTTTTCGAGGAATTCGCCGTACGCCTCGATCGTGTCCGCCGTTTGCGCCGATTGCCAGTCGCGGCGTTCACGGCTGCAGCCCGCGAGGACCGCGAGGCACGTCACGATTATCGTCATCCGCACGAAAGCAGGCATGGGCTGGCACGCTCCTTCGATCAGGTTCCGCTGATATTCTAGCGCGAGGAGGACGTACCCATGTCAGATCTGCCGAAGCGGCGCCTGCTCGACCAGTTCGGCGCGTCACCGACATTCATCGCCGAAGGCTGCCGCATGCAGGGCGATCTCGAGACACGCGGCGCGCTCGTGCTGTCGGGCAGGCTCGAGGGTGACGGCCGCGTCGGCGGCGCACTGTCGATCTCGGTCGGCGCGCGCTGGCAAGGCAACGTGCACGCGAAGGCCGGCGTGATCGCCGGCGAAGTGATCGGCAATGTCACGATCGAGGACAAGCTTGAAATCGGTGCGACCGCAGTAATCCGCGGCAGCATCGCGGCGAAGACGCTCGCCATCGCGAACGGCGCCGTAATCGAGGGCGACATCGTCGTCACCGGCACGCAACCGGTGGTCAAGTTCGAGGAGAAGCGCAGCGCCTGAGCGGCGCGCGCCTGCCTCGTTTCAGTTGCAGCCGGCGAGGCTGTTGATCCAGTCCGTGATCAGCTGCACGCCCTGGTCATCCACGAGGCCCGACGCGAGCGGCGGCATGGTGACGCCGGTGCCGCGCTGGTCGATGCGCTCGAGCAGCACGGAGCTGCCGGGCGCGCCGGGCGCGACGATGCGTGCGTTCGGCAGCCCGAGATCGCCCGACTGCGGCGGCGCATTGCAGGTATTGGTCGCCGCGAGCGCGGTGGTGTAGCGCAGGTCCATGCCGCTCGGCGTGGGGCCGTTCGGGCGATGGCAGAACGAACAATTCGTATGCAGCCACGCGCGGGCCCGCTCGGCCACCGTGCCACCCGAACCGAAGGGGTCTGGAATGACCGGCTCCGTCGAGGGATCGCCCGTCGGTGGCGTGAGCGTGTTGATCGCGCTCAGCGTCACGAGCTGGTTCGCGGTGCGGCCGGTGGCGGGATAGAGGAGATTGCCGTTCAACTGCCCCGTCTCGAGCCCGAGGCTGCGGCCCGCAGCCTCGGTGTGGCAGGCGAGGCACTGCGCTTCGCTCGGGAAGATCCAGTCCTGCCCGCTGATCGTCACGGTCTTGCCGCCGGTGACGCGCGTCGCGTCGGTGCCGCCGGCATTCCACTCGTAGGTGTATCCGGCCCAGTTGCCGTTCGTGTGGCGCATGAAAAGGCGCGTCTCGACGAGGCGCGTGCCGAGGCGGAAGTCCTTGCGCAGCACCGTGCCGTTCGGGAAGTCCCAGTCGTGGTCGATCGCGCTCGTGTCGATGTTCTGGCCGTTCGGCAGCGCGAGCCAACGGGTCTTGCCGGCGCCGTCCGACCAGAAGCCCGCATTCGGCGCATAGGGAATGAGCCCCGGTGCGGGCAGCGCGGGATTGCCGCTTGCACCGCAGCCGCTTGCGGAGAACTGCGTTGCGATATTGCCGCCGGTGCCGGCGCCCTGCACGATCCGGTACAAACCGCCGTTGCCGATATCGACGATGTAGAGCTCGCCGTCGACGCCCTGCCCGAAGGAGGCGATCGTGCGGCCGGTATCCACCCCACCGGCGAGCGTGACCCGCAGCGTCGGCGCGGTGTCAGCCGCGATGTGCCACAGGCCGCCATTCAGGTCCCCGAATACGTAGCGACCGACGAGCGCGGGGATCGCGGTGCCCCGATAGACATAGCCCCCCGTGATGGATGAGCCCGAACCGTGGTCGTACTCGGCGACCGGGTCGAGCCGGGACGGCTGGTTGCCGCAGGTGAGGTTGAAATCGTGCGCGCCTTCCCGGCAGCGCCAGCCATAGTTGCCGCCCAGCACGACCCGATCGACCTCTTCCCACTGGTTCTGGCCGACGTCGCCGACCCAGAGCGCCTGCGTCGGGACATCGAAGCTCCATCGCCACGGATTGCGGAAACCGAACGCGTAGATTTCACGACACTGCGGCGAGGCCGTGTTGCCGCTCGCGCAGGAGCCGCCGCTCGCGACGTAGGGGTTCGTCGGCGGAATCGTGTACCCCGTCGCCGACGGCCCGCCGACATCGATGCGCAGCATCTTGCCGAGCACCGTCTGCAGGTTCTGGCCGTTGCCGATCGGTCCGTGCGGATCGCCGCCCGAGCCGCCATCGCCGAAGCCGATGTAGAGGAATCCGTCCGGCCCGAAGGCGATGTTGCCGCCGTTGTGGTTGCTCTCGGGCTGCACCACGGTCAGCAGGACCTGCTCGCTGTTGGCGTCGAGCGTCGTGCCGCCGCTGGCCAGGTTGAAGGACGAAATGCGCGAGGTGAGCGGCCCGGGGTCGGTCGTCGTGTAGGACAGGAACACGCGCGGGTCCGTCGGGAAATCCGGATGGAACGCCATGCCGAGCAGGCCGAGCTCGCCGCCCGATTCCACGCGCGCGCTGATGTCGACGAAGTTCGATGCGGTCGCGACGTTCGCGACGTTGTTGAACACGCGCACGATGCCGCCCTGCTGCACCACGAACCAGCGCGAGGCGTCGTTCGGCGCCTGCAGCAGCGCGAGCGGGCTCGCGAAGCTGAGGTTGGCGAAGGCGCGGGCCACCGCCAGTGTCGACGTGGGCTGGGCGCCCGCGAGGCAGGTCGTGTTGCTGGGCCGCGAGTCGAGGCCCGCGACGGGCACGCTGGGCGTGGTGACATTCGCCGCCGCCGACTGCGCCGATTCGTTCGGCGGCGCCGCGGCATCGATCGCACTCACCCGGTACGCATACGCGGTGTTCGCGACGACCGTGCTGTCGGTGTAGCTGTTGGCGGTGGGCGAGGCGAGCGGCGTCGTGCCGCCGTTGCGATAGACCCGATAACCCGCGAGGCCCGCGCCGCCGCTGTCGGTGGAGGCCGCCCAGGTGAGCCGCACCTGCGTCGGTGTGGGTGCCGTCGCCTGCAGGTTCGTCGGCACCGAAGGCGGCGTGGTGTCGGCCACCGCGGGCGTCGTGATGTTCGCAGCCGCGGACAGGCCGGATTCGTTGGGCGGCGTCGCGGCGTCGAAGGCGCGGACCTGGTAGCTGTAGGCCGTGCTCGCCGCGACCGAGCCGTCCGTGTAATTGTTGGTGGTGGGTGAGGCGAGCGGCGTCGTGCTGCCGTTGCGATAGACGCGATAGCCCGCAAGGCCCGCGCCGCCGCTGTCAGTGGAGGCCGCCCAGGTGAGCTGCACCTGCGTCGGCGAGGGTGCAGTGGCCTGCAGATTCGCCGGCACCGAAGGCGGCGTGGTGTCGCCGGCCGGCGGATTGGGCGTGTTGTCGGGCGAACTGCCGGTCCCGCAGCCGGCGAGGACGGCGAACATCGCAATCAACGTGAAGACCTGCAATCCTTGCTGCTTCGCGCGAATCATGTGCCACCCCCGGATATACTGCCCGGAGCGATGCTTGCACACCTGCCGCGCGCGAGGAACAGGGTCGGCTGTATGGAAACACCGACAGCCATGGGCACGGCTGCCTCATGAAGGCCGCCCGGCTCGTCCATCTCGTCGCCCACCGTGGCAACGCAGCCGAATTTCCCGAGAACACCCTGCCGGCCCTGCATTCCGCCCTCGACCTCGGCGCGCGTTTCCTCGAGATCGACGTGCACCTGTCGTCGGATGGAGTGCCCGTCGTGATCCACGATGCCGAGCTCGCCCGCACGGCCGGCGTCAGCGGCAGCGTGTTCGACAAGCCGGTTGCCGAACTCGTGAACATCGAGGCGGCCGAGCGGGAGCGCTTTGGCGCGCAGTTCGCCGGCACCTGTATCCCGACCCTCGCCGACGCCGCCTCGCTCCTCGGGGAGCGGCCCGAGATCACGTTGTTCGTCGAGATCAAGCGCGCGAGCCTCGCGCGCTTCGGGCACGACCAGGTGGTGCCGCAGGTACTCGAAGCCGTGCGCCCGTGGCGTTCGCAGGTCGTCATCATCTCCTTCGACCTGCCCGCGGTCTTCCGTGCGCGGCAGATCGGCGGCTTCCGGATCGGCTGGGTGCTGCCGCAGTACGACGGCCACACCCGCCTCAAGTGCGAGGCCCTGCAGCCCGAATTCCTGTTCTGCGACCGGGAGAAGATCGGCCTCGTCGAACCGCTGTGGCGCGGCACGTGGCGCTGGGTGATCTACGAGGTGACCGCCATCGAGCAGGCGCTGGCGCTCGCCGCGCGCGGCGCGGATTTCGTCGAGACGATGGCCGTGCGCGAACTCGGCGTCGCGATGCGCGCGCGCACGGCCGGCGGCGCATGAGCGCATGACGGCGGCATTCGACCTCGTCGTCGTGGGCGGCGGCATCCACGGCGTCGGCGTCGCGCAGCGCGCCGCCGCCGCGGGGCAGCGTGTCCTGCTGCTCGAGAAAACGGCGGTCGCGGCGGGCACTTCGAGCCGCTCGAGCAAGCTGATCCATGGCGGCCTGCGATATCTCGAAACGGGACAACTGCGCCTCGTGCGCGAAAGCCTGCACGAGCGCGCCGCCCTGCTGCGCCTCGCCCCGGACCTGGTGCAGCTGCGTCGCTTCCTCGTGCCGATTTACGGCGATACGCGCCGGCGACCCTGGGTCCTCGGCGCGGGCCTCGCGCTGTATGCGGGCCTTGCGGGATTCGCGCGCGGCGCGGGCTTCGGCCTCGTCCCGCGCCGCGAATGGGCCGCCCTCGATGGCCTCGCCACGCACGGGCTCGAGCGCGTCTTCTGGTACCACGACGCGCAGACCGACGACGCGGCGCTCGCGCGGGCCGTGCTCGCCAGCGCGCAGCGGATCGGCGCGCAGGCGCTCGTCCCCGCGACCTTCCTCGGCGCGCAGTTGCATGATGCGGAAGTGGTCGTGCGCTATGCGTCGAACGGCGGCCTGCACGAATGCGTGGCGCGCGTGCTCGTGAACGCCGCCGGGCCGTGGGCGGCGCGCGTGGCGCGCGAGGTGTCGCCTGCCATTGCGGTCCCGGATATCGAACTCGTGCAGGGCACGCACCTGCTGCTGCCCGCGCCGGCGCCGGCACGCGGCCTCTACTACGTCGAGAGCCCGCGCGATGGCCGTGCGATCTTCGTGATGCCCTGGCAGGGGAAGCTGATGATCGGCACCACCGAACTGCGCTATCGGGCCGATCCCGACGACGTCGCGGCCACCACCGGCGAGTCCCACTACCTGCTCGGCATCCTGCGCCGCTATTTTCCGGACGCCGCGGCGACGGCCGGCCGCGAGCCGCCGCACGCGTTCGCGGGCCTGAGGGTACTGCCCGGAGGACCGGGCCATGCATTCCATCGCTCGCGCGAGACGCACTTCGAGGTCGATCGCGAAGTGGCGCCGCGGGTCATTTCCATCTATGGCGGCAAGCTCACGACCTTTCGCGCGACGGCCGCGCAGGCGTTGCGCCGGGTCGCTGGGTCCCTGCCCGCGCGCCGCGCCGTCGCGGACGTCGACGCGCTGCCACTGACGCCGGCTTGAACCGCCGCATGCGTCGCCCGGGGAGGACATGGCTCGCGCTCGACCAGGGCGGACAGTCGAGCCGCGCCATCCTCTTCGATGACGCAGGCCACGAGCTCGCGCAGGCGCGCGTGCCGATCACGACGACGCGCGGCGGCGACGATCGAGTCGAGCACGATGCCGGGGAGATCGTCGCGTCGGTGCGCCTTGCGGCGACCCGCGCGCTCGCGATGAACCCCGACGCGCCGCAGCCCACGGCAGTCGGGCTCGCAACCCAGCGCTCGAGCATCGTGTGCTGGCAACGAACGACGGGGGAGCCGTTGTCACCGGTGCTTTCCTGGCAGGACCGGCGCGCGGCCGCGGCGCTCCTGCCCCTGCGCGAGCATGAGGCACGCGTGCGCCGCCTCTCGGGATTGCCGCTGTCACCCCACTATGGCGCGACGAAGATCCGCTGGTGCCTCGACCACCTGCCTGCGGTGCGCGCGGCGGCCGGGCGCGGCGAGCTGGCGGTCGGCCCGCTCGCCACGTTCATCGCGAGCCAGCTCATCGGGCACGTCGCGGCGGTCGATCCCGCGAACGCCTCGCGCACGCAGTTGTGGGACGCAGCGCGTGGCGACTGGTCCTCCGAACTGCTCGCATTGTTCGGGGTCGAACGCGAATGGCTGCCCGCGCCGGGCACCACGGCGTCCGATGCCGCGATGACCGGACCACCGGTGCCTGGTGCCAGCCTGGCGATCGTGACGGGCGATCAGTCGGCCGTGCCCTTCGCCTGGGGGCCCCCGCGCGACGACACGCTGTTCCTCAATCTCGGCACTGGCGCCTTCCTGCAACGCACGACGGGGGCGCGCCGGCCCGAGGCAGGCGCATTGCTCGGCAGCGTGCTCTACGGCGACGGGCATCGCACCCTCTACTCGCTCGAAGGCACGGTCAACGGGGCAGCGAGCGCCATCGAGTGGCTTGCGGCGGAAGACGGGCTCGACCTCGATGCGGCCTGGCGCCGGTGGGAAGCCACCGGGCCGGTCGCGCGTGCGACTCCCGCACTCCTCTTCCTGAACGGGATCTCGGGACTCGGCTCGCCCTACTGGCGCAGCGATTTCGAATCCCGCTTCGTCGGCGACGGCGACGCCGACGCACGTTTCGCCGCGCTCGTCGCGAGCATCGCATACCTCGTGCGCGAGAACTTCGAGGCGCTGCAGGGCGCCGGTCCGATCACCCGCGTGATCGCCACCGGCGGTCTCGCGCGCTCCGACGGCCTGATGCAGCTGCTGGCCGACCTCTGTGGGGTGCGCCTCGAGAGGCCATCCCGATCCGAGGCGACGGCCCTCGGCGTCCTGGGCCTCCTCGTGCAGGACGGCGCCCAGGCGCTGCCCACGGATTCGATGCAGGCGTTCGATCCCGATCCCGCCCGCCGCGCGGAGGCGGGCTTCCGGCGTTGGCGCGATGCGATGCCGCGGGTCCCGGGCCGTTAAGAATCCTTCATTCGCGCGAACTGCGACCGCCTTCGGCCCTCTAACTTCCCATGAACAAGATCACGACAACCCTGACCCTCGCGGCCCTCACGGCCCTGTCGACGGCCGGTGCCGCCGAGCCCGCCAAGACGACCGCCACCAAGCCGCCACCCGATCGCGCGGAGATCAACTTCGTGAACTACGGTGGCATCCGCGACTGGCGGGCAGATCGCAACGATGCGCTGCTGGTACGCGCACAGAACGGCAAGTACTACCGCGCGACGTTCTTCGGCCCGTGCATCGGCCTCGATTTCGCCACGCGGATCGGCTTCGTGAGCGACGTGATGGGATCGCTCGACAAGTTCGGCTCGATCCTGGTGGACGGCCATGAGTGCTATTTCCGCAGCTTCACGGAGATCGAGAAGCCCGGCAAATGGTAGCTACGCGGCCAGGAGCCCGACGACGCGCCGATCGGCCCAGCTCGGCGCGGTGATCCGCTCGAAGAAGCCGCAGTGGCCGCCCCAGGGCGTGAGCACCACGCGCAGCGCGGCCGGCGCCGCAATCCGCGGCAGGTCGAGCGGCGAGATGATCGGATCGTCGAGCGCCGCGATGAGTGTCGTCGGCACGTCGAGCCGCGCGAGGCGCGCGCCGGTGATCGCATAACCGTCGAGGTATTCGTCGAGCGACGGAAAGGCCGTGTGGGCCCCCACGAGTTCGGCCGTCATGCGGCGCAGGCCGCCCTGGCGCAGCAGGGCCGCGAAGTCGTAGTCCTCGGGCCACGCCGCCTGCTTCTTGGCGAGTGAACGACCCCACTTGAGCACGAAATAACGGCTGTAGAGCCCGGCGCCGCGCTCGAGGGCGTCGAGCGTGCGCTTCGGGTCGAGGACCGGCGAAATCGCGACGGCGTGCGCCACCTCGATGCCGGCCTCCCGTGCCGACGCCGCCGCGCGCAGCATGAAATTGCCACCCAGCGAGAACCCGACGAGGTGCAAGGGCCGCGCCGCCGCGTCGCGCTGCAAGGCCCGCAGGGCACCGAGCACCTCGGGCAGGCGGCAGGAGTGAAAGAGCTCGCGGTTGAGATGGTGGGTCTCGCCGTGGTCGCGCAGGTTGAGCCGCACCACCTCGTGCCCCGCTGCGAACAGCGCCTGCGCGAGCGACAGGACGTACAGCGACTGCGCGCTGCCCTCCCAGCCGTGCAGCACGACGGCCAGGGGCGCGCGCGGCGCGGCGTGCGCGGGCACGGCGTGGAAGGCCTGCAGCGTCGTGCCCTCGCCGCAGTCGATCAGCCGCTCGACGCTCGCGGCGAGCATCGGCTGCGTCCGGCGCACGACGGCCGGGCGCCGCCAGGGCAGGCTCGGGAGGATCGACTGCGCGTGACCGCCCCGCAACCAGAGCGGCGGCCGGAAAGTATCGTCGACGATCGCGTGCGGGTGGTAACGGGCGCCGGCTGCGACGGCGGCCCCGAACGCGCTGTCAGGGAGCGGGGCGCGCACGCAACTCGACGCGATTGTTCGCGTCGCCCGCCCGGTTCCAGTCGGCGGCGGTCAGTCCATCCGCCATCGCCGGATAGGCCGTGGCGGTTTCGTTGGCGCCGCCCGTCACGACACGGACCTCGATGGCGCCATTGCTCTCGCGGCGTCGCTCCGCGACGAGGTTCGCGAAGGCGAGCGATTCACGCTGCGCGGGCCGGGTGCCTTCGAACGCCGGGTTGCCGATCAGGTCGCAGCGGCCGACCAGGGTGTCGTCCGGCGCGAGCGAATAGCCCTCCGTCGCATTGCCGACGAGGCAGAAGCGTCCCGGGTAGGTCGTCACCTCGACCTCGCCGCGAAAACCCTCCGCGGCGAGCTTGTCGAGCGCGTCCCGCACGACGACGACCCGGTCGTTCGCGAGTGGCACTTCGCCGTAGGGCACGCGCGCCCGCGCCAGCAGGCCGGCGTCGGCGAGCGCGCGCGCCGTGAGGACACCCGAGGCGATCTCCTCGGCACGCGCGGCCTCCGCGGCTTCAAGGGCGGCCACCCGGGTCCCGAGCGTCGCGGCCTGTTCGCGGGCCACGGACAACTGCGCGCCGAGCGTGCGGCCGGCGGCGAATTCCCGCCACCAGAGCGCGCCGAGCCCGGTGGCCGCGAGCAAGGCCACCACGGCGACCACCCACCCCCACGGCCGCGCGGCCGCGGCGGGCGTGCGGGGCATCGCGGCCAGCAGCGCTTCCGGCAAGGCTTCCTGCACGGCACCCCGCACGTCCTGGATCAGGCGCGCGGCCTGCTCGTCGAGGTGCACGGTGATGGAGCGACGCGATGCCGTGGCGTGTTCGCGCACGATGGCATCGATCGTGGCGCGCAGTTCCGCCGTGGCTGCGGGTTGCCCCGCCGCGACCGGCGCCTCGGGCAGCGCGGGCGCCGCCACCGGGGCCGCGGGCGCGGCCGGCAAGGCCTTTTCGCCCGGCAGCACCGCGTCGAAGGCGCGCTGCTCGTCGGTGCGGCGATCCGGAATGAGCTTCAGCTGGTAGAGCACTTTCGAGACATCGGCCGGCTGGATCTGCTTCGGCAGCACGCCGATCGCACCGAGCGCCCGCGCCTGCCCGACATACAACTCACCTTCCTGCGAGGTGTACATCATGATCGGGATCGTCGCCGTGCGCGGATTGTTCTTGATGATCTGCACGGCCTGGAAGCCGTCCATGCCCGGCATCAGGTGATCCATGAAGATGACGTCCGGCCGCTGGCCGCCGAGATACTCGATCGCCTGTTCGGCGGACTCCGCGGTGTCCACCTCGATCTCGTACTTCGTGAGGATCCGGGAGAGGAACGCGCGCGCCGACTTCGAGTCGTCGACGATCAACGCACGTTTCGTCACCATGCAGGCTCCCGCGCAGCGCGCGTTGGGTCAAGCGGTAGGCAGCGGAGTTTAGCGCAGAACGACGCGCTACACTTTGGGTCGTGATTCCACGCAGCTTGTCATGCCTGCTCGCGGTGCTGGCCGCGCTGGCCGGGATGCGCGCCCACGCGATCGACACGCTCAGCATCGAGGCGCGCGAGATCGTCGCCGGCGGGCTGCGCCTCTCGCGGGTGCACGCGCGCCTCGCGCTGACCTCGGCCTCGACGACCGCCGCGACGCTCGAGATCGCGAGCGCGCAGGCCGGCGCCGACCAGCCACGACTCGAACGCCTGCGCGTCACCTGCCACGAGCCGGTCATCGCCGATCCGCGCTTTGGCTGCAACGAGGCGCGGGTCACGATCGGGCATACGCCGCTCGGACCGCTGTCGCTCGCGGCATCGGGCGAGTACCGCGCGGACAGCTCGGCGGGCGCGGGCCGCGCGACGCTCGCGATCGCGGGTGGCCGCATCGACGTGCAGGGGCGCAGCACTGCGCAGGGCTGGCAGGTGGCGGGCAAGGCGGCCGACCTCGGCGTCGCCGCGCTGCGCGCCCTGCTCGCGCCGTGGTTCAAGTTGCCGGAAGGCTGGACGCTCGACGGCCGCGCGGCTGCCCGCTTCGCGCTGCGCGGCGGCGGCGCGCCGCTGCATGCCGAAGCGACGATGGCCCTGGACGACCTCAACCTGTCGAACGAGGCGAGCACCCTGATCGCCGAGCAGGCGGCCGCCTCGCTCGAGCTCGCGCTCGACGCGCGCGCCGGCGGCTACGGCCTCGACGCCACATTGAAAGGCACGCGCGGCCAGGCGCTCGGCGCCCAGGTGCTGCTCGATTTCAACGAGCACCCGCTCACGCTGCACGCGCAGGGCACGTGGCGCGGCGAGCGGGTCGAACTCACGCGGATCGAGGCTTCAGCGCCGCGACTGCTTGCCATGCACGGCAACGCACGACTGGCGCTCGGCGCCACGCCCGCGCTCACCAGCGGCCGATTCGTGATCGATGCCCTCGAGTTCCCCGCGGCCTACACCAGCCTCATGCAGATCCGGCTCGCCGCGACCGACTTCGGCGACCTCGTCACGGCCGGCCGCGCAAGCGGCACGATCGAGCTTGCGCACGACGCGCTCGAACGCGTGGACCTGCGCCTCGAGCACTTCTCCACCTACAACGAGCGCGAGTTCTTCATGAAGGACGTCGCCGGCGAACTGCACTGGGCGGCCGCCGAAAATGCCGGCGTGGCGCCATCGTGGCTGGCGTGGAGTTCGGGCGGCGCCTACGGGCTGTCGGGCGGCGCATCGCGCATCGACTTCACCGCACGAGCCGCGGACTTTGCACTCATCCGGCCCTGGCACATGCCGATCTTCGACGGCGCGGTCGACATCCAGGCGCTCGCGGTCAGTGGCCTCGGCGCGCCCGGGATGAACCTGCGTTTCGACGCGGCGATCGACCCCATCAGCCTGCCACCGCTCTGCAAGGCCTTCGGCTGGCCCGAGTTCTCGGGAAAGATCGGCGGCCGCATCCCCGGCGTCGAACTGCGCGGCAACGAACTCACGGTCAAGGGCGACATCGAGGCAAGCGTGTTCGACGGCTCGATCGTCATGGGCAAGCTGCGGCTGATCGACCCGCTCGGCAAGTGGCCGCGGCTCTTTGCCGACGTGCGCGGCCGCGGCCTCGACCTCGACCTGGTCACGCGCGCGTTCGCTTTCGGATCGATCACCGGGCGCCTGGATGCCGACATCCTCGCCCTCGAGCTCTTTGGCTGGTCGCCGGTCGCCTTCGATGCGCGGCTCGAGACGGCGGCGGGCGATCGCTCGCGCCACCGCATCAGCGCGCGGGCCGTGCGGGAACTGTCCAATGTCGGCGGTGGTGGCGGCGGCGTCGCGCAGGCGCTGCAGTCGGGCGTGCTGCAGTTCTTCGACGAATACGGCTACGACCGGATCGGCCTGCGCTGCCGGCTCGAGAACGACGTGTGCCTGATGTCGGGCGTCGAACCCGCGCCGAACGGCTACTACATCGTCAAGGGCCGCGGCCTGCCTCGCATCGACATCATCGGCAACCAGGGGCGCGTCAACTGGCCGCAGCTCGTCGGGCAAATCGTCTCGGGCCTCAACGCCCAAGGCGTGGTCGTGGAATAGCGTGGCAGGTACACTGGTTCAGGTGGCGTTCACGCGCCTGCCGGACAATGCTCACGTGACTCGGGAGAGATCCATGCGGAAGGTCGTACTGCCCTGCAAACTCGCGCTCGCCTGCCTGCTGTTCGCGGCATGCGTCACCATCAATGTCTATTTTCCCGCGGCCGCCGCGGAGAAGGCCGCCGACCAGATCATCGACCAGGTCACGGGCTCCTCGCCCGGCGCGGCCAGCAAGACGCCGCCGCAGACCCGCCATGAGCCGGCGCCCGATTCGCTGCTGCGCACCGTCGCCGCGGCGGTCATCGAGGGCCTCGTGCCGGCGGCGCACGCGCAGGGCAACGCCAACCTCGACATCGACTCCCCCGAGATCCGCGCGATCACGGCATCGCTCACGCAGCGCTACCAGCAACTCGAGAAGTACTACTCCTCGGGCGCGGTGGGCCTCACCGCGAACGGCCTGATCGAGGTGCGCGACCAGGGCGTGGTGCCGCTGCCGGAACGCGCCACGGTCAAGCGCCTCGTCGCCGAGGACAACACCGACCGCAATGCGCTGTACGCGGCCATCGCCCGGGCGAACGGCCATCCCGAGTGGGAAGCTGACATCCGCCAGACCTTCGCGCGCCGCTGGATCGCGCGCATCAAGTCCGGCGTGTATTACCAGGACGGCGGCGCCTGGAAGCAGAAATAGCCCCCCGCGGCCGCAATTGAGGCGCCGGCGGCGCGTTGCCGCCGGCCACCACCATGGCCCTCGATGCACACGCGATCGCCGTCCTCGCCCTGACGGCCTTCGCCTTCGTGCTCTTCGCGCGCGAAGACCTGCCGATCGAGACGTCGAGCCTCCTGATCGTCACGCTGCTCGCGGCCGGCTTCATCCTCTTTCCCTATGAGACGGCCAACGGGCCGCTCGTGGCGGCGGACTTCTTCCTCGGCTTCGGCAACGAGGCGCTGGTCGCGATCTGCGCGCTCGTGATGGCGAGCCAGGGGCTCGTGCGCACCGGTGCACTCGCGCCGCTCGGCCGCTTCGTCACGCGCCTCTGGGCGGCAAGTCCCGTGCTCGCGCTCGCCGTGATGCTCGCGCTGACGACGGTGTTCAGCGCCTTCATGAACAACACGCCGCTCGTCGCGCTGATGATCCCGATCCTGACGACGGTGGCGCTGCGCTCGGGAACCTCGCCCTCGCGGACGCTGATGCCGATGACCTTCGCCGCACAGATCGGCGGCATGGGCACGCCCATCGGCACCTCGCTCAACCTGCTCGTGATCGGCACCGCGGCCAGCCTCGGCGTGCCGCAGTTCCACATGTTCGACTTCATCGAGCCGGCGGCGATCGCGGGCGGCGTCGGCATCCTCTACCTGTGGCTGGTCGCGCCCTACCTGCTGCCGAAGGGCACGGCGGTCGTCGACACCTCGCCGCGCGTCTTCATCGCGCAGATGCGCATCAAGGCGGGCGGCGCGGCGGATGGCGCGACGCTCGCCGACGTGACGCGCAAGACCGGCGGCGCGATGAAAGTGCGCGCCGTCACGCGCGGCGCGGGGCTCGCGATCGTGCCGCTGCCCGACATCGCCCTCGCGGCCGGGGACCAGCTGCACGTGCGCGACACGCCGGAGCGCCTGATGGAGTATGCGCGCGTGATCGGCGGCGACCTGTTTTCCGACGACGTCCCCGTCGACGAACAGCACCCGCTCAAGGCGGGCGACCAGCAGACCGCCGAACTCGTCGTGACACCGGGCTCGCTGCTCGCGGGCCGGACCCTCGACGAGGTCGATTTCGACGAGCGTTACCAGCTCGTCGCACTCGCGCGCCACCGGCCCGGCGAGGGCGACGAATGGGGCGCCCGGGTGGCCCGCCTGAAGGCGGAGCAACTCGGCGTGGGCGACGTGCTGCTCGTGCAGGGACCGGCCGCGCAGATCGCCGCCGTCAAGCGCAGCGGCGAACTGCTGGTGCTCGACGCCACCGCCGACGTGCCCGAAACCCGCAAGGCACCGCTCGCGCTCGCGATCATGGCGATGATCGTGCTCGCGGCCTCGCTGCGCATCGCACCGGTCGCGATCGCGGCCCTGGTCGGCGTACTGCTGATGGTGTTCACGGGCTGCCTGAAGTGGCGCGACGCCACGCGTGCCCTCGATTCCTCGATGATCTTCCTGACGGTGGCGGCGATCGCGCTGTCGCTCGCGCTCGTGCAGACCGGCGCGGCGGCTTTCCTCGCCGGTGGGCTCGTCGCCGCGACGGCCTCGCTGCCGCACCCGGCCATCCTCAGCGTCACGATGATCTGCATGGCCGTACTCGCCAACTTCGTCTCGAACGGCGCGGCGGCGGTGATCGGCACGCCGATCGCGGTCGAACTCGCCCGCCAGCTCGGGCTCGCGCCCGAGCCCTTCGTGCTCGCCGTGCTGTTCGGCGTCAACATGGGTTACGCGACGCCGCTCGCCGACAACTGCAACTTGCTGGTGTTCAGCGCCGGCGGTTATCGTTTCAAGGACTTCGTGCGCGTCGGGGTGCCGCTGATGCTGATCATGTGGCTTACCCTGTCCTGGCTCCTGCCGCGCTACTATCCGCTCTGACGACGAAAAACCGAGGGGGCCCTGACCATGGACAAGGCAATGGCTGCGCGAACGAACATCGGGTTCATCGCCGCCATCGTCGCAGTCGCGACGATCGGTGGTTTCATGTTCGGATATGACAGCGGTGTCATCAACGGCACGCAGGACGGGCTCAACCGGGCCTTCGACCTGAGCAAGCTCGGCACCGGCCTCAATGTCGGCGCGATCCTGATCGGCTGCGCGATCGGCGCGTACGCGGCCGGGCGGCTCGCCGACCAGATCGGGCGGCGGGGCGTCATGATGGTGTCCGCGGTGCTCTTCGTCGCGAGCGCGCTGGCCGCGGGAGCGGCAGGCAGCTCCGAACAGTTCATCGTCGCCCGGATCATCGGCGGCTTCGGCGTCGGGGCCGCGAGCGTGCTGTCACCCGTCTACATCAGCGAGGTGACACCGGCCAGCATCCGCGGGCGGCTGTCGAGCCTGCAGCAGATCATGATCATCATCGGGCTGACCGGGGCGTTCGTCGTCAACTACGCGCTCGCGCACTACGCCGGCGGCTCCACCGCCGAGTTCTGGTCGGGCTACCCGGCCTGGCGCTGGATGTTCTGGATGCAGTTCATCCCCGCGACCGTCTACTTCCTCGCGCTGCTTTCCATCCCGGAAAGCCCGCGCTACCTCGTGATGAAGGGCCGCGAACAGGATGCCCGGCGCGTGCTCACCCGACTCTTCGGGGCGGCCGAGGCGGAGAGCAAGGTGCAGGAGATCCGCGTCTCGCTCGCCGGCGACCACCATCGGCCCCAGCTCGCCGACCTGCTCGATCGCGCCACCGGCCGGGTGCGCCCGGTCGTGTGGGCGGGCATCGGGCTCGCGGTCTTCCAGCAGCTCGTCGGCATCAACATCGTCTTTTATTACGGCGCGGTGCTGTGGCAGTCCGTCGGCTTCAGCGAAGACGATGCGCTCAAGATCAACATCCTCTCCGGGTCGCTGTCGATCCTCGCCTGCCTCGTGACGGTGTTCGTGATCGACAAGGTCGGCCGCAAGCCGATCCTGCTGATCGGCTCGGCGGGCATGGCGGTGACGCTGGCGACCGTCGCGGCGAGCTTTTCCACCGCGACCCTGGCGGGCGGCAGCCTCAAGCTCTCGGACGATGCCGGCCTGGTCGCGCTCGTCGCCGCCAACGCCTACGTCGTGTTCTTCAATTTCAGCTGGGGGCCCGTGATGTGGGTGATGCTCGGCGAGATGTTCCCGAACCAGATCCGCGGCTCGGCGCTCGCCGTCGCGGGCTTTGCGCAGTGGATCGCCAACTTCGCGATCAGCGTCAGCTTCCCGGCGCTCGCCGCATCGGTCGGCCTCGTCGTCACCTACGGTTTCTACGCCGCGAGCGCGTTCGTCTCGTTCTTCTTCGTGCGCTCGATGGTGCGCGAGACGCGCGGCCTCGAGCTCGAGCAGATGTCGGGATAGGCCCCGCCGGTCATTCGCGCATGCCGACGCCGCGGTTCATCAGCGCGACCGCGATCGCGAACATGGCGGCGGCGAATCCGATCATCAGCGTGAAGGCGAGCGTGATGTTCACGTCGGAGGTGCCGAGGAAGCCGTAGCGGAACGCGTTCACCATGTGCAGGATCGGGTTGGCATAGGACAGTTGCTGCGCCCAGGGCGGCAGCAGCGAGATCGAGAAGAACACGCCGCCGAAATAGGTGAGTGGCGTCAGCACGAACGAGGGTATCCAGTTCACCTGCTCGAAATTCTTCGCGAACATCGCGTTCAGGAAGCCGCCGAGCGAGAAGACGATCGCGGTGAGCAGCACCGCGCCCACGATGATCAGCAGGTGGTGGATCGCGAGCTTCGCGAACAGCAGCGAGATGACCGTGACCACGGCCCCGACCAGCAGTCCGCGCACCACCCCGCCGCCGACATAGCCGGTCACGATCACCCAGTTGGGCAGCGGCGAGACGAGCATCTCCTCCACGTGCTTGCTGAATTTCGCGCCGAAGAACGACGACACGACGTTCGCGTAGGAGTTGGTGATCACCGCCATCATGATGAGCCCGGGGGCGATGAACTGCATGTAGTCGACGCCACCCATGCTGCCGATGCGCCGGCCGATCAACGCGCCGAAAATCACGAAATACAGCGTGGCGGTCACGGCCGAGGGCACCACCGTCTGGCCCCAGATGCGGATGATCCGGTCGTACTCGCGCACGATGATCGTCTTGAAGCCCACCCAGCGCGTGCGCGCGACGGTCGGCGTGGACGCCCAGGCCGGGGCGGCGCCTTCGGCGTTGTTCATGGGTGCCCGCCATGGCGATGCCCGCCATGCGGCGAGGGCCGCGCGGCCGGCGCCGGCGCCCCGCGCCCGTCGACGAGGCGCATGAAGATCTCCTCGAGCCGGTTCACCTTGTTGCGCATCGACACGACGTCGAGGCCGAGCGTCGCGAGGCGCGCGAAGACCTGGTTCAGCCCCTGCTCCTGCGTGACCTCCACCTCGAGCGTGTGGTCGTCGATGCGCGTCACGCCGTAACCCTCGATGCGCGGCGTGTCGCGCAGCGGCTCGCGCAGGTTCAGCACGAAGACTTCGCTCTTGAGCCGCCGCAGCAGGCTCCCCATGCGGTCGCGCTCGACGATCTCCCCGCCCGCGATGATCGCGATGTTGCGGCAGAGGGTTTCGGCTTCCTCGAGATAGTGCGTCGTCAGGATGATGGTCGTGCCCTGCGCGTTGATCTCGCGCAGGAAGTCCCACATCGAACGGCGGATCTCGATGTCGACGCCCGCGGTGGGCTCGTCGAGGATCAGCAGGCGCGGCTCGTGCACCAGCGCGCGCGCGATCATCAGGCGCCGCTTCATGCCGCCCGAGAGGGCCCGCGAAATCGACTCGCGGCGGTCCCAGAGCGCGAGCTTCCTGAGGTAGTGCTCGGCCCGCTGCTTCGCGATGCGACGATCGATGCCGTAGAAACCCGCCTGGTTGACGACGATGTCGAAGGGCGTTTCCCACAGGTTGAAATTGATCTCCTGCGGTACGACGCCGATGCAGGCCTTCGCGGCCTCGAGCTCGCGGTCGATGTCGTGCCCGAAGACCGAGAGCTGGCCGCCCGTCTTGTTGACGAGCGACGTGGTGATGCCGATCAGCGTGGTCTTGCCGGCGCCGTTTGGGCCGAGGAGCGCGAAAAAGTCACCCTGTTCGACGTCGAGGTCGACGCCCTTCAGGGCCTGCACTCCGTTCTTGTAGGTCTTGGCGAGGCCGTGGGCGGACAGGGCGTACATGCGAGGCGCGAAGGGTAGCACAGCCCCCGCGCGACCGGCGGCGGGCAGCGGGCAGCGGGCGGTTGCCCGGGCCTACGGGCAGCGGGCCGCGGGCCAGTACGGGGCGGCGAGCAGTTGCACCCCGCGCAGCCGCGCCAGTTCGAAATCGGCGGGATCCGCGCTGGCCGCCGCGGCGAGCAGGTGCCGCCACAGGTCGGGCCGGCCGGCCCAGCGGGGCCGCAGGAAATGCGGGCTGCATTCCAGGCATTCGCCGAGCTGGCGCAGGCTGAGGGTGGCGAGCCAGCTCGCCAGTTCGTCGGGCAGGCCGAGGACCAGGCGGACGGCGAACCGTCGAGTCCGCGCGAGGTGCCACGCGTAAGTCAGTGTCAGGTATGACAGGCGCGGCAAGGCCGACTCGGCAAACCACCGCGCGCCCCCCTGCTCCTCGCGCACCCCCTCGATCGCGCGACGAGGCGCCGGGGCGATCTCCTCGACCCCGATGTCGACCAGCAGGAACGGGCAACCGGCGAGGCGCCGGCGCTGCGGCGCCGTGAGCGCGCGCCACAGGTCGACGGGCTCGCGCAGGATCGCGGGCAGCCCGGCGGGATCTTCCGTGGCGCGCAACGCCATGAGCTCGAGCGCGAGCTCGTTGATCTCCACGAGCGGCGCGAGCGAGGCGACCGCGGCGGCGGTGGGCTCCGGCTGCATATTTCCCCCTGTTCGCGGCCGATATTGCCCACAAATCGGGCTTCAAAGCCATCCTCAAATTTGGGATATTTGTACCAAATCGGTTTTCGGGCATCACAGGGAGTGGATTGCCATGCGCGTCACCGACGATCGTTACTGCCGCGACCGCCTGCGCTTCGATCTCGCCCTGCGGCTGATCGGCCACGAAGCGCGCACCCACACCATCCGCGCGTGGACGGGGCTCACCGAAGACCGGGTACGCAAGCTCTACCGCACCTATGTCGCCGAGCACCCCGGCGAGACGGTCGCGCGCCGGCGCGGCAAGTCGCCGCAGCGCTGCAGCTATTTCCTGCGCTCGCCGCGCGTGCAGCAGGAGGCGGCGGTGCTCGCCGGGCTCTTCTGCATGGTGGGCATCGTGAAGCGCGAGGCGCGCCTCGATCCGCGGGTGCTGTCGGTCGCGCAGGGCGAACTGCTGTGCATCGCCTATGAGGCCTATCTCGCGCTCGTGGTGGAACCGCGCATCTCGTTCGAGCACGCGGCGTTCCTCGTGATCGCGCTCGCGCGCGGCGACGAACTGTCGATGCGCCATTGCGGCGCGTGCGGTGCGCTCACCCTGGCCGACAGCTTCACGCTGCGCGCCGCGGCCTGCGGCGTCTGCCTGGCCGCGCCCTACGCGCCGTCGCCGTGCGCGCCGTCGGCCCGCCGCCAGCGTGCCCTCGACCAGCCGGCCGCGGCCCGCGGCACGCCCGTCCCCGCGCAGCTCGCCCCGATCGACCGGCGCTGACGGCGCTCACCTTATAATGTGGGCACCTACGGGTGCCCCGATGCCACAGCAGCCCAAACCGTTCAATCTCTTCGCCGGTCCCTACCTCGACAGGAATGCCTGGGAACGCGAGGACACGGAGTGGTTCGTGGCCGCGCGACGCGACGCGGGCACTCGCTACCTGCTCGCGCGCGGCACCACCCACCTCGTCGTGCACGAACCCGCGCCCCACGTCGTGTTCCTCGGCGGCGACGATCCGCGCATCGAGTACGTGCAGGAGCGCCAGGCGGTGTTGCTCGGCTGGTTCGACGGCGCGCGCTGCGTGCTGGTCGAAGAAGACGCCGGCGCACGCGACGATGCCGCCGCCCCCGACAGCGGGCCGGGCGGCCGCTTCGAGGAACTGCGCCCGCTCTCGGCGGACCTGCCCGAACGCGAGGCGGGGCTGCTCGCGTACGCGCGGGCGCTCACCATCTGGCGCACCCGCCACCGCTACTGCGGCGCCTGCGGCGCGCCCACCCGCCCGGTACGGGCCGGCCACGTGCTCGCGTGCTCGAACCGCGCCTGCGGCCAGGAGATGTTCCCGCGCATCGACCCCGCGATCATCGTGCTCGTGACCGACGGCGAGCGCGCGCTGCTCGGGCGGCAGGCGAGCTGGCCGCCGGGGCGGTACTCGACCATCGCAGGCTTCGTCGAGCCCGGCGAAAGCGTCGAAGATGCCGTCGCGCGCGAGGTCGCGGAAGAAACCGGGATCGGGGTTGGCGAGGTGACCTACCACTCGTCGCAACCCTGGCCCTTCCCTTCCTCGCTGATGCTCGGCTTTCACGCGCAGGCAACGAGTTTCGCCATCACGCGCCGCGACGGCGAACTCGAGGACGCGCAGTGGTTCACGCGCGCCGCGATCGCGTCGGGCCACCCGCGCGTCGGCGCGCGCAGCTCGATTTCCTGGCGGCTGATCGAAGCCTGGTTCGACGCAGGCTGGCCCACGCCGCTCGCGCAGGTCCGCGGATGACGGCTGACACCCTCGCTACGCTGCTCTCCATCGCACTCGGCGTCGGCCTCGCCGCCGCCGTGGGACTGCGAGTGTTCCTGCCGCTGCTCGTCCTCGGCCTCGCGGCCGCGACGGGCCACGCCACCCTCGCGCCCACGTTCGCGTGGCTCGCGAGCGCCCCTGCCCTCGTGATGCTCGCCGTCGCGACTGCGCTCGAAGTGCTCGCCTACTACGTGCCCGGCCTCGACAACCTGCTCGATGCGATCGCGACGCCCGCGGCGATCGTCGCCGGCGCGATCGCCGCGGCCGCGGTCATGACCGACCTGCCGCCGATCCTGAAGTGGACCACCGCCGTGATCGCCGGCGGCGGTGTCGCGGGCCTCACGCAGGGCCTGACTACGGCGCTGCGCGCCCAATCGACCGTCCTGACAGGCGGCCTCGGCAACGGCGCCGTGGCGACCGGCGAAGCCGGCGGGGCGATCGTGCTCACCGTCCTCGCGATCGCCGCGCCGGTGCTGGCGGTGGGCCTCGTCGCCCTCGCCCTCTGGTTCGCCGTGCGATTCGGCCGGCGCCTGTTGCGCGCGGCGCGCTGAGGAAGCGCCCGTGTGCCTCGCCGTGCTCGCGTGGCGGGCGCATCCCCGCTACCGGCTGATCGTCGCGGCGAATCGCGATGAATACCACGCACGCGCGACCGCGGCGCTCGCACCCTGGGCGGACGCACCGGTCCTCGCTGGCCGCGATCTCGAGGCGGGCGGCGCCTGGCTCGGCATCGATCGCGGGCGGCGCTTCGGGCTCGTGACGAACTATCGCGAGTTGGCGCGGCGCCCCGCGGGCGCACCGTCCCGGGGCAGGTTGATTCCGGCCTGGTTTGCCTGCCCGGGCGATTTCGCACGCTACGCGGCGGATGTCGCGGCGAATGCACCAGGCTACGCGGGCTTCAATCTCCTGGTCGCGGATCGCGATTCGCTGCACTACGCCTCGAATCGCGCCCCCGGTTTCGCGCGCGCGCTGCCGCCCGGCGTCCATGGGCTCGCGAATCACGCGCTCGATACGCCCTGGCCGAAACTGCTCCGGGTCCGCCGCGGATTCGCCCGCTGGCTCGCGACGCCGGACGCCGACCTGCAGGCGCTGTTCGCGCCGCTCGCGGATCGCCAGGCGGCAGGGGACGGCGACCTCCCCGACACGGGCCTGTCCCCCGAATGGGAGTACGCCCTGTCCGCGCCGTTCGTCGCGCACGCGGGCTACGGCACGCGCTGCTCGACCGTGCTCGCGATCGGCCATGACGACAGCATCGAAATCCACGAACGGTCCTTCGATGACCGGGGCAACCCATCGGGGACCGCGTCGTTCCAGGTCGCCCCTGGCGAGTGGCCGCCCGAGGGCAACCGCGGGAACCCGCCCGCGCCCGCGCAACTCTGATTAAACTCTGCCAACCCTTTTTCGCCCGGGCGCAATGCAAGGACATTTCCGCGACTTCCTGAAGGCCGTCACCGCGCGCTGCCTGTTGCTCGCGCTGTGCGCGCTCGCCGCCGCGCCCGCCCGGGCCGACATCGACATCGAAGTGAACGGCGTCGACGGCGACCTGCGGCGCAACGTGCTCGCCTATCTTTCCTTCGAGCGCTACAAGACGCGCGACCGGCTGCGGCTCGACACCATCGAGCGACTGCACGAGCGCGTCGAACGCGAGGTGCGCTCGGCACTACGGCCGTTCGGCTACTACGAACCCACCGTGCGCTCGAGCGTCGAGGCGCGCGACAACGGCGAGGACTGGCGCGTGCGCATCGACGTCGAGCCGGGCAAGCCCGTGATGCTCGATACGGTCGAGGTCAGTATCACCGGGCCGCGCGCCGACGACCCCGTGTTCCGCGACCTGCTCGCGCAGTCGCCGCTGCGCCGGGGCGGGCAGCTCGATCACGCGGCGTACGAAAAACTGAAGAGCGACCTGCAGCGCAGCGCCGCGAGCTACGGCTACCTCGACGCGCGCTTCCTGCGCCACGAGCTGCTGGTCGATCCGCCGAAACGCACGGCCAGCGCCTACATCACCTTCGAGACCGGCGAGCGCTACCGCTTCGGCGCCACCGAGATCGCGCAGGACGTGATTCGCCCCGAGCTGATGCGCAAGTACCTGCGCTATCGGGAAGGGCAGCCCTACGACGCGACGGAACTGCTGCGCACCCAGTTCGCGCTCGACGACAGCCAGTACTTCGCGTCCGTGGAAGTGCTGCCGCAGCAGCGCGACAGGCAGGCGCTCACGGTGCCGATCCGCATCGGCGCCACGCCGAACCGCCGTTCGCGCTGGTCGTTCGGCGTCGGCTACGCGACCGACACCGAGGCGCGCGGCACGATCAGCTGGGACAACCGCATCGTCAACCGCTACGGGCACCGCTTCCGCGCGGAGTTCAAGGTCGCGCAGGTCTCGCAGAAAATCTCCGGGCGCTACATCTGGCCCATCGGCGACCCTGCGCTCGAGAAACTCGAGCTCGAAGGAACCTGGGAACACCAGGTGCTCGCCGACCTCGACACCTACAACACCGAAGCGCGCGCCAGCATCACGCGCGTGCCGCACCGCTGGCAGCGCGTGTTCTACACCCGCCTCGTCAATGCGATCACGGAAAACGCCACCACCCGCACCGAGAGCTGGCTCGCGATCCCGGGCGTCAGCTTCGCCTCGGTGCCGAAGGGCTACCTCGGCGAACCCTTGTTCGGCCGCCAGCTCTACGCGGAACTGCGCGGCTCGACCACCGGCATCGGCGCCGACACCGACTACCTGCAGTTCCTCGCATCGGCGGAGCGCGTGTTCGACGTCGCGCGTGCCTGGCACCTGCTGCTGCGCGCGGAGTTCGGCACCACCTGGGCCGACGATTTCAACGGCGTGCCGGGCTCCGAGCGCTTTTTCGCCGGTGGCGATCGCAGCGTGCGCGGCTTCGGGTTCAACGAGCTGTCCCCGGTGGACGCGAACGGCGAGAAGACCGGCGGCCGGCACATGGCGGTCGGCACCGTCGAAGTGATCCGCGACCTGCCGAAGAACCTCGGCGTCGCCGTGTTCGTCGACGGCGGCAATGCGTTCAACAAGTTCGGCGACAAGCTCGAGTATTCGGCCGGGATCGGCCTGCGCTTTCGCCTGCCGATCGCCACGGTCGGCTTCGACATCGCGCAGGCGCTGTCGGTCGACGGGGCCTCGCCGCGCCTGCACGTGAATTTCTCGCCGAAACTCTGATGGCCCGGCCAATCACCATCGGCTTCGTGGTGCTGCTCGCGATCCTCTGCGCGCTGCCGTTCGCACTCCTCTATTACCTTGCCTTCACGCCGCAGGGGCTCGCGATGATCGTCGCGCGCGTGCCGCACCGGATCGGCCCCGTCACGATGCAGATCGGCGCGGTGCGCGGCACCATCGCGGATGGATTCGATGTCTCGCGCTTCGAGCTCACGCATGAGCGCGTGCATCTCGTGATCGAGGC
This sequence comes from Steroidobacteraceae bacterium, assembly GCA_050185195.1. Classification (GTDB taxonomy): domain Bacteria; phylum Pseudomonadota; class Gammaproteobacteria; order Steroidobacterales; family Steroidobacteraceae; genus CADEFQ01. The sequence continues at coordinate 228,808 of JBFWZQ010000001.1, forward strand.
CGCGCACGCACGGCTCGCGATCGCGCCGCTGCTGTGGCAGACGATCGACGTGCCAGTGGCCCGCGCGCGCAGCGTGCTGATCGAGGTGCGGCCGCGCGTGCGGCCGCACGACGACTCGACGCCGCGATTCCTGCCGCGCCTGCTGCGCATCAACGCCGGTGACGCGCGTGCCGGCACGTTGACGATCGTGGCACCGCACGGCGGAAACATCGACTTCCTGAAGGTGCGCGCCAGCGGCGTCGTGCGCCACCGCTCGATCCGTGTTTTCGATGCCGAGGGCGAGTTCCTCGGCATGCAGCTCTCGGCCAACGGCCTGCTGCGCGCCGCCGACCCGATGCAGATCGACGCCGCCGGTCGCGCGCAGTGGCATGCCCCCGCGGCGACCCGCTGGATCGCGAACTTCACCGGCAAGGGCGACCTCGATCGCCTCGCGCTGCAAGGCGAGCTGGCCGAACCGTTTCGTGCCGACGTGACAGGCGCCGCGGAATCACTCACGAATCACTGGAAGATCTCCGGTGCCGCGCAGGTAAGCCAGTTCGACCTGGCCGCATTCGGCGGCGGGCACGCTCTCGGGGCCATCGACGGCAAGGTCGATGTCGCGGTGAACGATGACGGCATCCGGGCGAGCGGCGTCCTGACGCCGCACGGCCTCGCGGCGGGCGCCTTCGACGTGGACTTCGACGGCAAATACGCCGCGAAGGCGCTCACGATCCGCCGCGTGAATTTCCGCCACCAGGGCTCGGGGGCGAGCGCGGATGCCACCGGCCTCATCCGCATCGGGGCGGGCGAGCCCTGGCTCGATCTCTCGGGGCGATGGAACGACTTTCGCTGGCCGCTGTCCGCCGAGGCACCGGTCGTGCGCAGCGCGCAGGGGCAGTATCGCCTCGGTGGCGTGCTGCCGTACGAACTCTCCGCCAGCGGCGAGATCGCGGCTGCAAACCTCGACCCGGTGCGCACCTCGATCCTCGGTCGACTTGCAGCCGATCGGCTCGAAGCCAGCCTGATCCGCGTCGACGGTTACGGCGGGCACGCGCAACTGCAAGGCAGCGTCGGCTGGAAACCCGCCGAAACCTGGCGCGTTGCGGGGCGTGTCACGACACTCGACACCGGGCGCATCGACCCGCGGCTGCCCGGGCGCCTCAGCTTCGACCTCGACGCGCGGGGCGAGCTCTCTCCCGACGGGCGCATCGACCTGCGCATCGCTCGCCTTGGCGGCGAGCTGCGCGGCGAGCGTGCCAGCGGGGGCGGCCAGTTCATCCGCGATGGCGCGCGACTCGCCTTCCGCAACGTCGACGTGCGCGCGGGCGGCACGCGCGCCCGGCTGGAAGGCAGCCTCGCACCCGACGCCTGGGCCCTTCGATTCGACATCGATGCGGCCGACCTCGGGCTGCTCGAAGCCGCGGCACGCGGCAGGCTCTCGACGAGCGGCTCGCTGGGGGGCAGGCCGGACGCGCCGTCCATCGACGCCAGCCTGCAGGGCGCAGGCATCGACTTCGATGGCATCGGGCTGGCTGGCATCGAGGGGCGGGTGCGGTTCGATGCGCGTGCGGGCGCGCCGCTGGCGGTGGACCTGCACGCGCGCGGGCTCGCGCAGGGTGCGCGCCGCATCGACACCGTCAACATGACGGCGCTCGGCACTACGGACCGTCACGACGTGAAAATCGATGCCGCAGCGAACCAGCTCGCCGTCGCGGTGCGGGGCACCGCTGGCTACGACGCGCGACTCTGGCGGCTCGCCATCGCGGGGCTCGACCTCGAAAATGGCGCCGAAGCGGCGCTGCACCTTGCGACGCCCTCGTCGCTCACGCTGGGCGCGAATATCCTGGACCTCGAGCGGACTTGCCTGCACGGCGCGACGGCGCGGGTCTGCGTCGCAGGCCATCGCGATGCGCGCGAATGGGCTGCCACGCTTGCCGCGAAAAACCTGCCGATCAGCACGTTTACCGCGGGCCTCACACCGGGCGTCACCTACGAAGGTGCGGTCGACATCGATGCTACGGCTGGTGCCCGTTCAGGCGAGACCTGGCGCGGAAACCTGCAGGCAGACCTGCGCGGCGCCCGCACGCGCCGCCGGCTCGCCAACGGCCGCGAGGATGTCACGGAACTCGGTGGCGGTCGCCTGCTCGGCGCAGCCTCGGATGCCGCCCTCTCGCTGGACGCGAAACTCGACGCCGGCAAATCGGGTGGGCTCGACGCCCACGCGGTCGCCACGCGCACCGGCGACGCGTGGCAGGGCTGGCCACTAGACGGCAAGCTCGACCTGCGCACCGACTCGCTCGGTTTCCTCGCGGTGCTGGTGGATTCCATCGATCGTTCGGCGGGCAAGCTCACCGCCGACGTGCAGCTCTCGGGCACGCTCGGCGCGCCGCGCCTCGCCGGTTCGCTCGCCCTGCGCGACGGCGAGTTCGATTTCTACCAGGTGAACCTGCCCCTGCGCGCCGTGACGCTCGACGCGCGATTCGTGGAGAACACGCTCGCGCTCGACGGCTCGTTGAACGCCGGCGACGGCAAGGCGAAGGCAGCGGGCCGGCTCAGCTGGCGCGCCGGCCTGCCCTACGGGGTCATCACCCTGCAAGGCGAGAACCTGCGCGTCGCCAACGTGCCCGAGGCGCGTGTTTTCGCCTCACCCGACCTCGCGTTCAACATCGAAGGCAGGCACATCGGCGTCTCGGGCACCGTCGTCGTGCCGAACGCGCGCCTCGATCCCGCCGACCTCACTGGCGCGGTCTTCGCGTCGGCGGATGAACGCATCGTGGGCGAGCGCGTGGTCGACCCGTCGAAACGCTTCGTCGTGACGACCGACGTGAAACTCGTGCTGGGCGATCGTGTCACGATCGACACCTACGGACTCTCCGGCCGGCTCACCGGCTCGCTCGCGGCGCGCACCGACGAGAACGACATCGCGCGCGGCACCGGCGAGCTGAACATCGCCGAAGGCAAGTACATCGCCTTCGGCCGGCGCCTCGACATCGAGCACGGCAAGCTGATCTTCAACAACGGCCCGCTCGCGGACCCCGCCATCGACATCCGCGCGAGCCGCGAGTTTCCCGACGTCACCGCCGGCGCCAACGTCCGCGGCACGCTGCGTGCGCCGCGCCTCACGCTGTTCTCGGAGCCGCAGATCTCGCAGTCGCAGATCCTCTCGCTCCTGATCGCGGGCGGCTCGCTCGAATCCGTGCAGGCGCAGGACGCGAATGGCGGCACGCGCCGCAGCAACCCCTTCGCGGTGCAGGGCGGCGCGATCCTCGCCCAGCAGCTCGGGGAATACGTGGGGCTCGAGGACATCAGCCTCGAGTCCTCGCTCAACAACGAGACCTCGCTGGTGCTCGGCAAGTACCTGACGCCGCGGCTCTACGTGAGTTACGGCGTGAGCCTCACCGAGGCGATCAACACCATCAAGATGCGCTACACGCTCGGCGACAACTGGACCGTTAAACTCGAGTCCGGCGCGGTGCAGAGCGCGGACCTCGAGTACACCATCGAGAAGTAGCGGGCGAGGGCAAGAGGCGCGGGCTGCGCGCGTTGAGTTCCATTACTGGTCGCGGAATCCATCGACGACTGCGCAATGTTCGCAGGCCCGAGAGCTGTCGCTGCGTCAAGCAACCGATGATCGACACGTGCGGCTGCATCGCTCGTGCGGGCGCGTATGCCAGCCATCGCCATCGCGAACGACGTCGCCGAGAACCCGGCGTGCCAATGGCGAAGCCGCGCGACGCGTCGGCGCAGTGCGATCGCCCGTCGCCCGTCGCCCGCAGCCCACGCGTAGCCCTTGACTACTTTCGCATTTTTATGCAATGCTTTGGCTAGTTATGCACCCCGCCGCCCGCCATCACGCCATCACCCGCCTCCTTAGGAGCGGCGGCGTGCGCAAGCAGGCCGACCTCGTGCGCCTGCTGAAGGCCGAGGGCCACGCGGTCACGCAGTCGTCGGTCAGCCGCGACCTGCGCGAGATCGGCGTGCTGAAGGCCGCCGATGGTTATGTACTGCCCGGCGACGAACCGGTTCGAACGGCCGGGGATTTCGGCGCGCTCACGCGATTCGTTCGCGACCTGCGCACGGCGGGCCCCTCGCTGACCGTCCTGCGGACCCATGCCGGCGCCGCGCAGAGCGTGGCGCTCGCGATCGACCAGGCCAACTGGCCCGACGTCGTCGGCACGCTGTCCGGCGACGACACGATCTTCATCGCGACCGCGAGCGCGCGCGACCAGGCGGCGCTCGTCAAGCGTCTCCGCTCCCTCCTCAACGTCTGAATCGAGCCATGACCCAACCCATCGTCCTCGCCTATTCAGGCGGACTCGACACCTCTTTCCTCGTGCCCTGGGTGGCCGAGCACTACCAGCGCCCGGTGATCACGGTCACCGTGGACACCGGCGGCATCGACGCCGCCGCGGCGCGCACGCTTGCCGAGCGTGCCCGCGCGCTCGGCGCCGTCGAGCATCACCAGGTCGACGCCCGCGCCGACTACTTCGAGCAGGTGCTGCGCTTCCTCGTCATGGGCAACGTGCGCCGCGGCCAGCTCTATCCGCTGTGCGTCGGCGCCGAACGCGTGATGCAGGCGCAGACCATCGCGCACATGGCGCGCAAGCTCGGCACGCAGAGCATCGCGCACGGCTGCACCGCCGCCGGCAACGACCAGGTGCGGTTCGAGGTGGCGCTGCGCACGCTCGCGCCCGAACTCGAGATCATCGCGCCGGTGCGCGACCAGGCGTTCAAGCGCCAGGAAGAGCTCGACTACCTGCAGGCGCGCAAGCTGCCCGTGCCGCCGTTTGGTGCGGCGTATTCGATCAACCGCGGCCTCTGGGGCGTGACGATCGGCGGCAAGGAGACGCTGACTTCCGAGGGCAGCATCCCGGAAGAGCAATGGGTGCTGTCGAAGGACGCCTTCGCGAAGCCGCGTGCGCCCGAGCGCCACTCGATCGAATTCGCCGAGGGTCGCCCCGTCGGGGTCGATGGGCGCAAGCTGGCGCCCGTCGAGGTCATCGAGGCGCTCGAAGCCATCGCGGCGCCGTTCGGCATCGGCCGCGGCATCCACCTCGGCGACACCATCATCGGCACGAAGGGCAGGGTCGCGTTCGAGGCGCCCGCCGCCGAAGCGCTGCTCGTGGCACACCGGGAGCTCGAGAAGCTCGTGCTGACGGCACGCCAGCAGCGCATCAAGGAATCGGTCGCGCAGCCCTACGGCGACCTCGTGCACGAGGGGCAGCTGCTCGACCCGGTGTGCCGCGACATCGAGGCGTTGCTGCTGTCGTCGCAGGCGCGCGTCACCGGCAGCGTCAATCTGCTGCTGCGCCCCGGGAGCCTGTTCGTCGAGGGCGTGACCTCGCCCTATTCGCTCATGGCGGCCTCCAAGGGCGTATACGGTGAATCGGTCGGCGAGTGGTCGCCGGCCGATGCGCTCGGCTTCTCGAAGCTCGTCGCCCTGCCGGGCGTGTTCCACGCGCGCGCCGGCGAACTCGCACGGAGTGGCCGCTCATGATGAAGTCCGTCGTCGTCGACAAGATCGCCTCGGTCACGCAGGCGGTGGGCCTGTCGCACGAAGTGCGCATTTCCACCGAGATCCCCGCCGAGGAAGGCGTGATCGTGGTCGTCGAGGTGCTGACCAACAAGTCGAACTACAACACGCTCGAGCTGACGAGTGGCCGCATGGCCAAGGTTGGCCGCGGCGATGTCGTGGTGGGCGCGCTCGGGCATCGCAAGGCGCTGTTCGGTTATTCGGGCCATGTGCCGGAATCGCTCAAGGCGGGCGACGTGATCCAGATGCTTAACATCGGCGGCGTGCTCGGCATCTGCGATTCGGTCAATCCCGACAAGGGCAAGCCGTTCGATTGCCGCGTGCTCGGCGTCGTGCTGCAGTTCCCCTATCTCGGCGAGCGCATCGGCGTGCCGGCGCGCGCCGGCTACCGGCGGCTCGACTACGACGCGCCGCTCGACACGAAGGGCGTGCCCGTCGTCGCGCTCGCGGGCACCTGCATGGAAGCGGGCAAGACGGCCGCGGCCTGTTCGATTGTCTCGCGCATGCGCCATCGCGGCCTCGTCGTCGACGCCTTCAAGGCGACCGGCGTTTCGCTCCGCCGCGACATCCTCGCGATGGCGGACGCGGGCGCGCGCAACACGATGATCTTCACCGACCTCGGCGTCATCACGACGACCCCGAAGACCGGCCCGGCGCTCACCCGCACCATGCTCACCGAGCTGTCGGCGACGAAGCCCGACGTGATCGTGTTCGAGCTGGGCGACGGCCTGATGGGCACCTATGGCGTGGATTCGATCCTGTCGTGCGACGACATCCGGAAATCGCTCAGCGGCGTCGTGCTTTCCGCCAACGACCCGGTCGCCGCCTGGGGCGGCGTCAAGCTGCTGCGTGAACGCTTCAGCGTCGAGCCTTGCGTCGTCACGGGTCCCGCGACCGACAACGCGGTCGGCGTCGAGATCATCGAGCAGCAGATGAACGTGCCGGCGTTCAATGCGCTGTCCTCGGGCGCGGCGCTCGGGGACTGCGTGATCGAAGCGCTCGGCCTCTCGGCCAAGGCCGCGCAGGCGCTCGCGGGATGAACAACGAGGCGCGCATCCCGGCGATCGTGCTCGGCGGCACCGGCTACGTGTCGGGCGAACTGCTGCGGCTGCTTGCCGCGCACCCGCATTTCGAGCTCGCGGGCATTCTTTCCGACAGCCAGCCCGGCGAGCCGGTCGCGAAGGCGTTTCGCCACCTCGCGCCGGCGATCGGCGACCTGCGTTTCCAGGGCGAGGCGCAGATCGCGGCGCTCGTCGCGAGCCTGCCACGCGCGGCGATCTTCGGCGCGGCGCCGCACGGTGTGTCGGCCGCGCTGATCGACTCGTTGCTGGCGCGTGCCGACGCCGCGGGCACCGACGTGCACGTCGTCGATATCTCCGCCGACTTTCGCTATGCGAGCGCGGCGGCGTACGAAGCCGTCTACAAGCATCCGCACGGCGCGCCAGCGCGCTTGGCCCAGTTCACCTGCGCCGTGCCAGAACACCTGGCCAAGGCGCCGACGCGCCACGTCGCGCACCCGGGCTGCTTCGCCACCGCGACGCTGCTCGCGAGCGTGCCGCTGCTCGCGCTCGATCTCGTGACGCCCACCCTGTTCGTCACGGGCGTCACCGGCAGCACGGGGTCCGGGCGCAAGCCGGTCGACGGCACGCATCATCCGCAGCGGCACGGCGACTTCTACTCCTACAACGCGCTCGTGCATCGCCACGCACCGGAAGTGGCGGCTTGCGCGGCGGCGGCGAGCGGCGTCACGGCCGACTTCGCCTTCGTGCCGCACTCGGGACCGTTTGCGCGCGGCATCCATGTGACGGTGCAGGCGACGCTCAAGGCGCCCCTCGATACCGCCGCGGCACTCAAGGCCCTCGGTGATTTCTACCGCGGCGCGCCCTTCACCCACGTGTCGGCCGAGGCGCCACACGTGAAGGATGTCGCGGCGAGCAACTACGCGCGGCTGTCGGCGGCGGCCAACGGGCGCAGCGTCGCCGTGACCTGCGTCGTCGACAACCTCGACAAGGGTGCCGCGGGCGGCGCCGTGCAATGGATGAACCGCCTGTTCGGCCTGCCCGAAACGGCGGGCCTCACCGCACCCGCGGCGGGCTGGACATGAGCGCGCTCGCACCCGTCTTCGCGCAGTACCCACTCGAGGTCGAACACGCCGAGGGCGTGTGGCTGCACGCACGCGGTGGTCGGCGTGTACTCGACCTCTACGGCGGCCACGCCGTCGCCGCGCTTGGCTACGGCCACCCGGGCTGGACGCGCGCCGTGCAGGCGCAGGCCGCCGCGTGCAATTTCCAGAGCAACGCCGTGCCCATGGCGGTCCGCGAACGGGCGGCCGCGCGGCTGCTGCGTTTCGCGGGCGGCGCTTACGACAGCGTGTTCTTCGTCAACAGCGGCGCGGAGGCGAACGAAAACGCGCTCAAGATGGCGTTCCGGATGACGGACCGCCGGCACGTCGCCGCCGTCGAGGGCAGTTTCCATGGGCGCACCGCTGCGGCGGGCGCGATCACCTGGGGCGCGCGCGAGAAATGGCACGCCTTTCCGCGCACGCCGTTCGAGGTGTCCTGGATGCCGCGGCGCGACGTGGACGCGATGGCGCAGCATGTCACGCAGGATACGGCCGCGGTCATCGTCGAGCCGATCCAGGGCGTGGGCGGCGCGTTCGACATGGGGGCCGCATTCCTGCAGGCGCTGCGCCAGCGCTGCGACGAAACGGGTGCGCTGCTCATCTTCGACGAAGTCCAGTGCGGCATGGGCCGTGCGGGACACGCGTTCGCGGCCAATCTCTATGGCGTGCAGCCGGACATGATCACCACGGCGAAAGCGCTCGGCAACGGTTTTCCTTGCGCAGCGCTCCTGATGGCGCCGCACGTGACGCAGGCCGTCAAGCTGGAAACGCTCGGCACCACCTTCGGCGGCGGGCCGATGGCGTGCGCCGCGATCGAAGCGGTAATCGAGGCGATCGAAAGCGAAGGCCTGCTGGCGAACGTGCGGCGCGTGTCGCAGTACGTGCGCGAGACCTGCCAGGTGGGCCCGGTGACCGGCTTCCAGGGCGAGGGCTTCCTGCTCGGCCTGCGCATGAACCGGCCCGCGAAGGACATCCAGGCCACGCTCCTCGAGCGCGACATCCTCGCGGGCACGAGCGGTGATCCGCAGGTCCTGCGCCTGCTGCCGCCATTCATACTGCGGGAAGAACACGTGGACATCCTGAAAGGGGCGCTCGCGACGCTGTGAGGCGCGCGGGATTCGCATGCATCGCTTCCTCGACCTTGCCGACTTCAGCCGCGATGAGATCGCGAGCCTGATCGAACTCGCGCACCGCCTCGAGCGCCACCCCGAACCGCGCGCGCTCGCCGGCCGCATCCTCGGGCTCGTGTTCTTCAACCCTTCCCTGCGCACGCTCGCCTCCTTCCAGGCCGGCATGGCCCGCCTTGGCGGCAGCTCGTTCGTGATCACGCCGGGCCAGGGCACCTGGCAGCTCGAGACGCGCCTCGGCGCGGTGATGAACGGCGTCGCCGCCGAGCACGTGCGCGAGGGCCTGCCCGTGCTGGCATCCTATTGCGATGCGCTAGGCATCCGCGCCTTCGCGGAGGGCAAGGACCTCGCGCAAGACCTCGCGGAAACGCAGTTCGGCGCGATGGCGGGCGTCGTCGACAAGCCGCTGATCAACCTCGAGTCGGCGATGAATCATCCCTGCCAGTCGCTCGCCGACTGGAAGACGCTCGACGACCTCGCCGTGCCCCGGCACGCGAAGTTCGTGTTGTCCTGGGTGCAGCATCCGCGCGCCCTGCCGCTCGCGGTCCCCGCGGCCACGGTGCACATGGCGGCGATGCGCGGCATGGAAGTCGTGGTGCTGCGCCCCGAAGGCTACGCCCTGCCGCCGGCCGTCATGGCGAAAGCGCGTGCCGCGGCGGCCGCCTCCGGGGGCTCGGTGCGTGAGACCGCGGATCGCGCCGACGCGCTCGCCGGCACGCAGGTCCTCTATGCCAAGGAGTGGGGCTCGACCGCCCATTACGGCGACGCCGAAGGCGATGCCGGCCTGCGCGCTCAGCTCGGCGACTGGTGCGTGACGCCCGGGTGGTTCGACCGCGCGGCCGCCGACTGCAAGTTCATGCACTGCCTGCCCGTGCGCCGCAATGTCGCGGTGGCGGATGCCGTGCTCGACAGCCCGCGCAGCGTCGTGCAGCGCGAGGCCTACAATCGCATGACCGCGCAGATGGCGGTCCTGCACCGCATGCTTTCCCACGGAGTGTAGAGACCCACATGATCAAGCACCGCGACGACCAGGCCCTCGCCGTCCGCTCGCTGCGCAGCGCCGCGCCGTACATCCGCATGTATAAAGGCAAGACCTTCGTCATCAAGGCGGGCGGCGCCGTGTTCGGCGACGCGCAGGCGACGCGCGCGCTGATCGAGCAGATCGCGATCCTGCACTACTTCGGCGTGCGCGTCGTGTTCGTGCATGGTGGCGGCCCGCAGCTCACGGAACTCACCGAGGCGCTCGGCGTGCCGACCCGCATGGTGCAGGGCCGGCGCGTCACCGACCAGAAGTCGATCGACGTGACGGCGATGGTGCTGAACGGCCTCATCAACACGCGGGTGCTCGGCATCTGCCGCGAGCTCGACATCGATGCGGTCGGCGTGAGCGGCGTCGATGCGAGCCTCATCACGGCGCACAAGCGTCCCGCGGTGAAGATGAGCGACGGCGAGACCGTCGATTTCGGTTACGTCGGCGACATCGACGCCGTCGACACCACGGTGTTGCGCAAGCTGCTCGACAACGGCCTCATGCCGGTGGTGAGCCCGCTGTCGGCCGACGCACACGGCACGCTGCTCAACATCAATGCCGACACGGTGGCCGCCGCGATCGGCGCGGCGCTCGGCGCCGAGAAGCTGATCCTCTGCACCGGCGCGCCCGGCATCCTCGAGAATGTCGCGGAACCCGGCTCGGTCGTCTCCTACACCGACCTGCCCGGCCTCAAGCGCCTGCGCGACAGTGGCGCGATCACGGACGGCATGCTGCCCAAGGCGAAGGCGATCGAGGAAGCGATCCGCGGCGGCGTACGGCGCGTGCACGTCATCGCCTACACCTCCCCCGAGAGCATCCTCGCGGAGGTGTTCACCAACGAAGGCACGGGCACGCTGATCGTCGCCGACATCAACGCGCTCAGCACGGCGGAGCAGCAGGGCGGCGCTGCATGACACGCCTCTGGGACAAGGGCGCGCCGCTCGACGCACGCGTCCTCGCGTATACCGCGGGCGAGGACTACGCCCTCGACGAGCGGCTGGTGCGCTACGACGTCGCGGCGTCGATCGCGCATGCCGCCATGCTGCGCGCGCAGCGGCTGCTGTCCGACGCCGACTACACGGCGATCGAGGTCGGCCTGGTCGCGATCGGCGCAGCCCATGCACGCGGCGAGTGGCACATCGAGCTCGCCGACGAGGATGGCCAGACCGCGCTCGAGAAGCGCTTGACCGCGCGCATCGGCGAGGCGGGAGGCCGGGTGCACCTCGGCCGCTCGCGCAACGACCAGGTGCTCACGGCACTGCGCCTCTACCTGCGCGATGCGATCGAGCAACTGCGCACGGGCGCGGGTTCGGTCGCGGACGCGCTCGACGCGCTCGCGGCCCGCGAGGGCGAGATCCCGCTGCCCGGCTACACCCACATGCAGCAAGCGATGCCGAGTTCGGTGGCGCTGTGGGCGGGCGGCTTCGCCGCCGAACTGCGCGATGACGCGGAAGGCCTGCGCCTCGCACACCGGCGCGCCGCGAAGTGCCCGCTCGGCTCGGCCGCGGGCTACGGCACGCCCGGCCTGCCGCTCGATCGCGAGGCCACGCGCACGGCGCTCGGTTTCGCGATCGTGCACGAGCCGGTGACGGCGGTGCAGCTCTCGCGCGGCAAGGCCGAATCGCAGGTGCTGTTCGAAGTGGCGCTCACCATGCAGGACCTCGGGCGCCTCGCCGCCGACCTGCTGCTCTTTTATACGCAGGAGTTCGCGTTCGTCGCATTGCCGGACGCCTTCACGACGGGCTCCTCGATCATGCCGCAGAAACGCAACCCGGACGTGTTCGAGCTCGTGCGCGCGAGGACCGCGACCGCGCACGCGAGCCTCGTCGAGGCCCTCGGCATCTTCGCGAAGCTGCCGTCCGGCTACCAGCGCGACCTGCAGTTGCTGAAGGCGCCGCTCTTTCGCGGCATCGACATCGCGCTGCAGTCGCTCGACATCATGGCCGCGGCGCTCGGCACGCTGCATTTTCGGCGCGACCGCATGGCGCTCGATCCGGCCATCCACGCCGCCGAGGAGGCCAACGCCCTCGTCGTCGCCGAAGGCATTCCGTTCCGGGAAGCATACCGCCGCGTGGCTGCGCGGCTGCGCAAGGAGTAGCCATGGCCATCTGGTTCGAACGCCCGACCCCTGAGGTCCTGAATGCGGTGCGGACGAAAACGCTCGTGGCGCACATCGGCATCCAGTTCATCGAGGTCGGCGACGATTTCCTGCGGGCCACGATGCCGGTGGATGCGCGCACGCACCAGCCCTATGGCGTGCTGCACGGCGGAGCATCGGTGGCGCTCGCGGAAACCATGGGCAGCACGGGCGCGATGGCCTGTGTCGACCCGACCCGCTTCCAGTGCTTTGGCCAGGAGATCAACGCCAACCACCTGCGCTCCGTGTCGAGCGGCCAGGTCACGGGCACGGCGCGGCCGTTCCACATCGGTGCTCGCAGCCAGGTCTGGGGCATTGAAATCCGCGACGAGCAGGGCCATCTCACCTGCGTATCGCGCATCACGATCGCGACCGTCGCGCGACGCGTATGATTGCTCCCGGAGGTTAGCCATGAACGAGAGCGCCCAGCCGAACGCCGGCCTCGATCCCGGCCTCGTCACCTATGCCCACATCATCTACGGGCTGCACGCGCTCTCGGTGCTGATCGGCGTCACCGGGCCCGCAACCGTGATCGGCAGCTTCGTGTTCGGCCTGCCCTCGATCATCGCCGTCATCATGAACTACGTGCGCCAGTCCGAGGTGCGCGGCACCTGGCTCGAGTCGCACTTCCGCTGGCAGATCCGCACCTTCTGGTTCGCGTTCCTGTGGCTGGTCGTGGCCGCGGTCGTGTCGGCGCCCCTCGTGCTGGTGCTCGGCCTCGGGATCTTCACGTTCTTCCTCGCCGCCCTGGTCGTCGCGATCTGGATCGTCTACCGCGTCGCCACCGGCTGGCTCGCGCTGCGCGACCGGCGCACGATGTACGCGTGACGCGCGCCATCCTCTTTGCGGCGCTCCTGCTGCTGTCCGCCTGCGGCCAGAAGGGGCCGCTCTACCTGCCGGAGCCGGCGGGCAATGTGGTCGTGCGCCCGTCGCAGACACCGCCGCCGCCGGCCGCCGAAGACGCTGGCAAAACGAAGGAAAAGAAACCGGGCGAGCCGCCCTGACGGGGCGGCGCGGCGTTCAGCCGACCGGCCTGCCCCGCAGCACGCGCGCGGGCAGCAGGATGATCGATTTCAGCAGTTCGAGCGCGCCGCCCACCGCAATGCCGAGCAGCCGAAACGGCAGCAGGATCAGCCAGGCGAGTGGGTACAGCACGAGCGCCAGCAGCGCGAGCGGCCAGCAGACCACGAGCAACAGCAGCCAGAGCAGGAAGCCAATCATCGGTGCGCTCCTCGACGAGGCCCCATTGTAGCGCAGCCTTGACTCTGGACCTGGGTCCAGGGTGCATACTGGCGCCATGCAAATCGGTGAACTCGCAAGATCGGCCGGCGTGCCGATCGACACGGTGCGCTACTACGAGCGCCACGGCATCCTCCCCGCCCCGCGGCGGCGCCCGTCCGGCTATCGCAGCTACGGCTTGGACGACGTGGCTCGCCTGCGCTTCATCCGCCGCGCCAAGGCGCTCGGTTTCTCGCTCGAGGAGATCCACGACCTGCTCGCACTGACCGCGCGTCGCAGCCGGAACATGGCGAGCGTGAAGAAGGCCGCGACCGCGAAACTGGCCGACGTCGAGCACAAGCTCTCCGAGCTCACGCGCGTGCGCGACGGCTTGCGACAGCTGGTGGCCGCCTGCCCAGGGCACGGTGACCTCGCGCTTTGCCCCATCGTGACTGCGTTGTCGGGAGAAGAATCTTGAGCGGTTGCCAGCACCACGCCATCGACCCCGTCTGCGGCATGAAGGTCGATCCGGGCAAGACGCCCCACCACGCCACGCACGGCGGCGTCGACTATCACTTCTGCGCCGCGCGCTGTCGCGAGCGGTTCCTCGCCGACCCGGCAAAGTACCTGGCACCCCGTCCGGACGCGGCGCCCGCGGCACCGGGCGCGATCTACACCTGCCCGATGCATCCCGAGGTCCGCCAGGAAGGGCCCGGCAACTGCCCGTACTGCGGCATGGCACTCGAGCCGGAAATGCCGGGCCTCGAGGAAGAAGACAACCCGGAACTGCGCGACTTCACGCGCCGTTTCTGGTGGACACTGCCGCTCACGGCAATCGTGTTCGTGCTCGCGATGTTCGGCTCGCGCTTCCACGGCCTCCCGGCCGATGTACGCACCTGGATCGAGTTCGCGCTCGCGACGCCGGTGGTGCTGTGGGCCGGCTGGCCTTTCTTCGTGCGCTGCGTGCAATCGATTGCCAATCGCAGCCCGAACATGTGGACACTGATCGGTGTCGGCGTGGCGGCGGCCTTTGGCTACAGCGCCGTCGCGACGCTCGCGCCGGGCCTTTTCCCCGCTTCGTTCCACGAGCATGGGCGGGTGGGCGTGTACTTCGAGGCGGCGGCCGTCATCGTGTCGCTGACGCTGCTCGGCCAGCTGCTCGAGCTGCGCGCGCGCACCAAGACCTCGGCCGCGATCCGCGCGCTGCTCGGCCTTGCGCCGAAAACCGCGCGGCGCCTGCGTGACGACGGCACGGAAGAGGACATCGAGCTGTCGCACGTGCACGTGGGCGATCGCCTGCGCGTGCGCCCCGGCGAGAAACTGCCCGTCGACGGCATCGTCCTCGAGGGTCGCTCCCACGTCGATGAATCGATGCTCACGGGCGAACCGCTGCCGGTCGAAAAGACGCCCGGCGCCACCGTGATCGGCGCCACGCAGAACGGCAACGGCAGCCTCGTGATCCGCGCGGCCAAGGTCGGTTCGGACACCGTGCTCGCGCAGATCGTGCAGCTGGTCGCGCAGGCGCAGCGTTCGCGCGCGCCGATGCAACGCATGGCCGACCGCGTGGCCTACTGGTTCGTGCTCGCGGTGTTCGCGGTTGCGATCGCCACATTCCTTGCCTGGGGCTATGTCGGCCCGGAGCCCTCGTGGACCTACGCGGTGCTGAATGCCGTGTCGGTGCTCATCATCGCCTGCCCGTGCGCGCTCGGGCTGGCGACCCCCATGTCGATCATGGTGGCGACGGGACGCGCCGCGCACGCCGGCGTGCTGTTCCGCGACGCCGAGGCGATCGAGAACCTGTGCCGCATCGACACGCTGGTCGTCGACAAGACGGGCACCCTGACGGCGGGCAAGCCGGCGTTCCGCGCAGCGCGGACGGTGAACGGCGTCAGCGAGGACGAGCTGCTCGCGCTCGCGGCGAGCCTCGACCAGGTGAGCGAGCATCCGCTGGCGGAGGCGATCGTTGCAGAGGCCCGGCAGCGCGGCCTGCCGCTCGTCGAGCCGGAAGGCTTCGAATCCTCGAGCGGCATCGGCGTGCGTGGGTCGGTGCACGGCCGCGCCGTCGCGATCGGCAACACGGCGCTGATGCAGGAACTCGGCATCGACGCGGCGCCGCTCGCGCAGCAGGCGCAATCCCTGCGACAGGACGGCGCGAGTGTCATGTACGTGGCCGTGGGCGGCACGCTCGCGGGCCTGATCGCGGTGGCCGACCCGATCAAGCCGACGACGCCGGATGCCATCCGCGCGCTGCACGGCGCGGGCCTGCGCATCGTGATGGCGACGGGCGACGGGCTCGCGACGGCGCAGGCCGTGGCCGCCCGCCTCGGCATCGACGAAGTGCACGGCGAAGTACGCCCGCAGGACAAGATCGCGCTCGTGCACCGGCTGAAGGCACAGGGACACCGGGTCGCGATGGCGGGCGACGGCATCAACGACGCGCCCGCGCTCGCCGGCGCGGACGTGGGCATCGCGATGGGCACCGGCACCGACGTCGCGATGGCGAGCGCGCAGGTCACGCTCGTGCGGGGCGACTTGCGCGGCATCGTGCGCGCACGCGCGATCTCGAGGGCCGCCGTGGCCAACATGAAGCAGAACCTCGGCTTCGCCTTCCTCTACAACGCGCTCGGGGTGCCGATTGCCGCCGGCATCCTCTATCCCGTCACGGGGCTGCTGCTCTCCCCCATGCTGGCGGCGCTCGCGATGAGCCTGTCGTCGGTCTCGGTCGTCGGCAATGCCCTGCGCCTGGGCTCGGTTGACCTGGATCAAGGTGCCGCCGGGCCGGCTCACGGAGAATCGGGTTGACAATGCTCAAGACGGGAAACCATCCATGTCCACCCGACCCGCCGGTCCGATCGCCTGCCGCTCCTGTGACCTGCACGAGGTGTGCCGCCTCTGCGGCATGATCGCCATCGGGGAGAGCCGCGGCCTGCAGCGCACCGGCAACCTGCGCACGCTGCGCGCGGGAACCCGCCTCTTCCGTGCCGGTGAACCGGCCCATTCACTCTTCTCGGTGCGCCAGGGCATGTTGAAGACGGTCGATGTCGGCGCGGAGGGCGAGGAACGCATCGTCGCGATCAGCACGCCCGGCGACGTGATCGGCACCGAAGCCTTCGGCACGCGCATCTACAAGCACGACGTGATCGCGGTGCAGCCGGTCGTCTGCTGCGAGCTGCCGCTGTCACTGCTGAGCGACCAGTACACGCGCGTGCGTGAACTCGCCTCGGCGCTGATCACCCTGCTGAGCCGGGCGTCGGCGCCACGCACGCCGCTTGCCCGCGGTTCGAGCCGCGAGCGGGTGGCCGGTTTCATCCTCGATCTCGCCCGGCGCCTCGAGCAGCGCGGCCTCGATGGCCGCAGTTTCTCGCTCGGCATGACGCGCCAGGAAATCGCGAGCCTGCTCGACACGCGCATCGAAACGGTGAGCCGCATGATCCAGTCGATGCGGCGCGCGAAGGAGATCGAGGTCGAGGGCCAGCAGGTGACGCTGCTCTCGCTGTCGCCCACCGCTTGACGATTGTCAACGCGCCGCGGCGCGCATGACGCGACCATGGGCGCATGAGCCTCGAACTCGTGTGCCCGGCCGGGACGCTGCCGGCTCTGCGCGCCGCCGTCGACAACGGCGCGGACGCCGTCTACCTCGGCTTTCGCGGTGCCACCAATGCGCGCAACTTCCCCGGCCTGAACTTCAGCGAGGGCGAAGCCGCCACGGGCATCGCCTACGCGCATGAACGCGGCGCGCGGGTGTTCGTCGCGCTCAACGTCTACCCCTCGCCCGCCACCTGGGAATCCGCGACCGGCGTGATCGACAGCGCGGCCCGCCTCGGCGCCGACGCGCTGATCCTCGCCGACCCCGGCCTGATGCGCTACGCAGCGGACCGCCACCCCGCGCTGCGCCTGCACCTGAGCGTGCAGGGATCGGCGACGAACTGGCGCGCGATCGAGTTCTACCGGCGCGAGTTCGGCGTGCGGCGCGCGGTACTGCCGCGGGTGCTGTCCGTCACGCAAGTCACCCGGCTGATCGAACGCACGCAGGTAGAAATCGAGGTCTTCGGTTTCGGCAGCCTCTGCGTGATGGTCGAGGGCCGCTGCGCGCTCTCCTCCTACGCCACTGGCCACTCGCCCAACACGCAGGGCGTGTGCTCCCCGGCGCACGCGGTGCGCTGGGAAGAGACCCCGGCCGGGCGCCAGTCGCGGCTGAACGGCATCCTGATCGATCGTTACGCACCCGGTGAAGCCGCCGGTTACCCGACGCTGTGCAAGGGACGCTTTCGCGTGAACGACGCGGTGTTCCACGCGCTCGAGGAGCCGACCAGCCTCAACGCGCTCGACGTGCTGCCGGCGCTGCAGGCGGGCGGCGTCAAGGCGATCAAGGTGGAGGGCCGGCAGCGCTCACCCGCCTATGTCGCGCAGGTCACGAGCCTGCTGCGCCGGGCACTCGACCTGTGTGCTGGCGCGGGAGCCGGCGCGAATGCGGGGGCCGGTGACGTCGCCGCCCTGACCCAGGCACTCGACGCACTCGCGGAGGGGCGCACGCACACGCTGGGCGCCTATCACCGCCCGTGGCAGTGAGGAGCGCACGATGAAACTCGCGATCGGGCCGATCCTCTACTTGTGGGATCGCAACGTGGCACTCGACTTCTACGCCGCGCTCTGCGACGCACCGGTCGACATCGTCTACCTGGGCGAAGTCGTGTGCAGCAAGCGGCGCGTGCTGCAGAAAGAGGACTGGCCGATGGTTGCCCAGGCGCTCGGGGACGCGGGCAAGGAAGTCGTGTTCTCGACGCTCGCGCTCATCGAGGCGGAATCGGAACTCGCGACGATGGCACGCATCGTCGACAACGCGGCCGGGCGCATCGAAGCGAACGACATGGCGGCCGTGCAGTACTGCGACGGACGGCCGTTCGTCGCCGGGCCGCACCTCAACATCTACAACGCGGCGACTCTTGCATTGATGGCGGCGCGCGGCGCGCGACGCTGGGCGGCGCCCGTGGAACTGCCGCTCGCCACGATCGCCGCGCTCGGCGCCACGCGGCCACCGGGCCTCGAGATCGAGGCATTCGCCTACGGCCGCCTGCCGCTGGCGTTCTCGGCGCGCTGTTTCACGGCCCGCTCGCAGAACCGGCCCAAGGACGAGTGCGGCTTCATCTGCGGCGACTACCCCGACGGCATCACGCTCTACTCGCGCGACGACCAGCCGTTCCTGACCCTGAACGGCATCCAGACCCAGTCGGCCGCCGTGCAGAACCTCCTGCCGCACGTCGGGGCCCTGCGCGCGGCCGGCGTTGACATCCTGCGGCTCTCGCCGCAGTCGCGGGACTTTCCCGCGGTGATCAGGGCGTTCCGTGCGGCCGTGGACGCCACGGGTGAAAGGCTCGAATTCCCGGCGCCTTCGCTCCCGGGCGGCTACTGCGATGGTTATGTACGCGGCGAAGCAGGGATAGACCATGCAGGGTGAACCCCGCGAGCGGGCCGGGCAGGACCGCGCGCAGGTGGCCCGGCAGGTCGTACTCCCAGCCGTCGAGCAGGTTCTTCAGGTGCAGGCCGGTCTCGGTCTCGCCCTCGACGGCAAGGCGGCGCTGGAAGAACAGCGTGTCCGGATCCTCGCGGCGGCGCGCGAGGTCGACGAAGTCCTGCAAGGCGCCGCGGATCGTTACATGCGGCGCGCGGGTCGTGCGTCGCAGGCCGCCCTGCGCAACTTCGAACGTGAGCGACAGCGGCACGTCGTCGACGCACAGGCGAAAGCACTTGCCGGAAAGTTCGCCGAGCCGCTCCGCGAGGTACTGGCCGCGCAGCAGTTGGTTGACCGCGAGCACGAGCACCCGCGATTGCAGCGGCGCGGGCGCATGGCGCAGGACGCGCCGGGCGACGGAAACCGGATCGGACATGGGAATCTCCCGGGCAGGACAGGCCGGCATTCTTGCCACGTGGGGCGCCCCCACGGCTTGATATCCATCAACGCGCGGATGTGTCGGGGGGCCGGGCGATGACGCACGCGAGCCTGCGTGATTTCGTACACGCCCTCGAACGCGAGGGCGACCTGCAACGCGTGCCCTTTCCCGTCGATCCGCGCTTCGAGATGACCGACCTGTGCCAGCGCAGCCTCAAGGCGGGCGGGCCCGCGCTCCTCTTCGAGCAGCCGCGCGGGGCGGGCATGCCGGTACTCGGCAATCTCTTCGGCACGCAGCGTCGCGTGGCGGCGGCCCTGGGTTACGGCGACGTGAAGCAGTTTCGCGAGATCGGCGAGACGCTCGCCTTCCTGCGCGAGCCCCACTGGCCCGACCGGCCGCGCGAGGCGCTCGGCCGCCTGCCGGCCTTCCTGCCGCTCCTCAAGGCCTCGCCGCGCACGGTGCCGCGGCCCCACGACTACGACGTGCAGACAGGCGCCGAGGTCGACCTTTCGCGCCTTCCCGTCTGGACTTGCTGGCCGGAGGATGCGGGCCCGCTGATCACCTGGGGCCTCGTCGTCACGCGCGGAACGCGCAAGCCGCGGCAGAACGTCGCGCCCTATCGCCAGCAGGTGATCGGCCGCAATCGCGTGATCATGCGCTGGCTCTCGCATCGGGGCGGCGCGCTCGACTTCCGTGACTGGCAACGCGACCACCCCGGCAAGCCCTTCCCGATCGTGGTGATGATCGGCGCCGATCCCGCCTTGTTGATCGCGGCGACCACGCCCGTTCCGGACAGCGTTTCCGAGTACCAGTTCGCGGGACTGCTGCGTCGCCGGCGCAGCGAAGTCTTTCGCAGCACCGTGGGGCTCGACGCCTGCGCCAGCGCCGAAATCGTGCTCGAGGGGCACATCGTGCCGGGCGACGAAGCGCTCGAGGGACCTTTCGGCGACCACACCGGCTACTACAACAGCCAGGCGACGTTCCCCGTCCTGACCGTCGAGCGCCTGTCGGTGCGCCGGCAGGCCTTCTACCACGGCGGCTACATGGGCCGCTCGCCCTGGGACGAACCTTCCGTGCTCGCCATGTCGCTCAACGAGATGTTCGTGCCGATGCTGCAGCGGAGCCACCCGGAGATCGTCGATTTCCACCTGCCGCCCGAGGCCTGCTCGTACCGCGTCGCGGTCGTGAGCATCCGCAAGGCGTACCCGGGGCACGCGCGCCAGGTCATGCAGGCGGTCTGGTCGAGCCTGCGCCAGTTCCTCTACACCAAGTTCGTGATCGTCACCGACGACGACATCGACGTGCGCAACTGGCAGGAAGTGGTCTGGGCGATTTCGACGCGGGTCGATCCGGCCCGCGACACGCTGATGGTGCGCCGCAGCCCCATCGATTACCTCGACTTCGCAAGCCCCGTGGCCGGCCTCGGCTCGAAGCTCGGCATCGACGCCACGAACAAATGGCCCGCCGAGACACGCCGCCGCTGGGGCCGCCCGCTGGCGATGAGCCCGGAGGTCCTGCGGCGCACGGAGGCCATGTGGGCGACCCTGATTGATCGACATCATTGCCATGGGACGGGCGCCGGGCTGTAATGAGTCCATGCCAGACAGCAACAAGGCCGCAACGGCCCGGGTCGACGACGGGTCGGGACGGCAGCGCAGTTTCACCAGGGACGAGCTGCTCGCCTGCGGCGAGGGCCGGCTGTTCGGGCCGACCACGCCGCGGTTGCCGGTCGGGCAGATGCTCATGGTGGACCGGGTCACCTGGATTTCCTCGGCGGGAGGTGCCTACGGCGCCGGCGAAATCCGCGCCGAACTCGACGTCGACCCCACCCTGTGGTTCTTCGGCTGCCATTTCATCGACGATCCGGTGATGCCGGGTTGCCTCGGCCTCGATGCGCTGTGGCAGCTGATCGGCTTCCACCTCGCCTGGAGCGAGCACCAGGGACTCGGCCGCGCCCTCGGCGTCGACGAAGTACGCTTCACCGGGCAGGTGCTGCCCACCGTGAAACGCGTCGACTACCAGATCGACATCAAGCGCGTGATCGAACGCAAGCTCGTGATGATCGTGGGCGACGCGACGCTGTCCGCGGACGGCGTGCAGATCTACTCGGCAAAGGGGCTGCGCGTCGGCCTCTTCAGCAAGGCGGGGTTGGCCTGATGCGTCGCGTCGTCGTCACCGGCATGGGCATCGTGTCCTGCCTCGGCAACGATCCCGACACCGTCGCGGCGTCGCTCGCCGAAGGCCGCTCGGGCATCCGCGCGATGCCGGACTATCCCAGCATCGGCCTGCGCAGCCACATCGCGGGCGTGCCGCAGATCACCGTCGCCGACCACCTCGACCGGCGCGACCTGCGCTTCATGGGCGACGCGGCGGCCTACGCGGCGATCGCGATGGCGCGCGCCATCGAATCGAGCGGGCTCACCGCCGAGCAGGTGAGCCACCCGCGCACCGGCCTGATCGCAGGTTCGGGCGGCGCCTCGCCGGCCAACGTGGTCGAGGCCGCGGACACGCTGCGCACGCGGGGCCTGCGCAAGGTGGGGGCGACGCGCGTGCCGCGCACGATGTGCAGCACGATCGCCGCCTGCCTCGCGACGAGTTTCCATGTCAAGGGCGTCTGTTACTCGATCACTTCCGCCTGCGCGACGAGCGCGCACTGCATCGGCGCCGGGGCCGAGCAGATCCGCTGGGGCAACCAGGACGTGATGTTCTGCGGCGGCGGGGAAGAAGAACACTGGTCGCTGACCGCGCTGTTCGACGCGATGGGGGCGCTCTCCACGGCGCGCAACGCGACACCGGAACTCGCCTCGCGTGCCTACGACGCGGGCCGCGACGGCTTCGTGATCGCGAGCGGCGGCGGCATGCTGGTGCTGGAGTCCCATGAGCACGCCGTGGCGCGCGGCGCACCGATCCTCGCCGAGTTGCTCGGCTTCGGCGTCACCGCCGATGGCGCGGACATGGTGCAGCCGTCCGGCGAAGGCGCGGTGCGCTGCATGCGCCAGGCGCTCGCGGGCGTGGATCGCCCGGTGGACTATGTCAACGCGCACGGCACCTCGACGCCGCTCGGCGACGTGATCGAGCTCAACGCGGTGCGCGAAGTGTTCGGGTTCGACCTGCCGCTCGTGTCCTCGACGAAGTCCCTGTCGGGACACTCGCTCGGCGCCGCCGGCGTGCAGGAGGCGATCTACTCGCTGTTGATGCTGCGTGACGGCTTCCTTGCGGGCTCGGCCAACATCGAGGAACTCGACCCGGCCTGCGCGGACTACCCCATCCTGAGGGAGACGCGGCGCATGCGCGTGCGGACGGTGATGTCGAACAGCTTCGGCTTCGGCGGCACGAACGCTTCGCTCGTCTTCGGGCAACCGTGACGGCAGCTGCGGCCCCGGCACGCCGCGCCTACGACGCCGCGGCGCACGCGCAGCGCTACGAGCGCGTCTCGCGGCTGATGCCGGCCGCCGAGTGGGACGTGCACTACGAGCTGGCCGCGGCGGTCGAGGCGCTCAAGCACGAGCGTAATGCCGTCGTGCTCGCGCACAACTACCAGCGACCCGAGATCTTCCACGGCGTCGCCGATTTCGTCGGCGATTCGCTCGAACTCGCCCGCAAGGCCGCGCAGTCCACCGCCGACGTCATCGTGATGTGCGGCGTGCGCTTCATGGCGGAGACCGCCAAGCTCCTCTCCCCCGACCGGATCGTGCTGCTGCCCGACCTCGAGGCGGGATGCTCGCTTGCCGATTCCATCACGCCCGAAGACGTGCGCGCCTTGCGCCGCAAGCATCCCGGCGTGCCGGTCGTCTGCTACGTGAACACGAGTGCGGCCGTCAAGAACGAGTGCGACGCCTGCTGCACGTCGTCGAATGCGCAGCTCATCGTGGAAAGCTTCGGCACGCCGGCAGTGATCCTCGTGCCGGACGAATACCTCGCGTCCCACGTCGCGTCGCGCACGCAGGTGCGCATCATCTCCTGGGGCGGCCACTGCGAGGTGCACGAGCGCTTCACGGGCGCGGAAGTGCGCGAATTCCGCGATTCGGCGCGCGCCTACGTGCTCGCCCACCCGGAATGCCCGCGGGACGTGCAGGAGGCGGCCGATTTCGTCGGCTCGACGTCGGGCATGATCGCAGCGCTCGAACGCGCGCAACCCGAACGCGCCGTGCTCATCACGGAGTGTTCGATGGCGGACAACATCGCGGGTGCGTTCCCGCGCACCGATTTCCTGCGCCCCTGCAACCTGTGCCCGCACATGCAGCGCATCACGCTCGCCGGGGTGCGCACGAGCCTCGAGCAGCTCGCCCCGGCGATCGAGGTACCCGGGGAAATCGCCGCTGGTGCGCGCCGCGCCGTGCAGCGCATGCTCGATGCCAGCCGCCCAGCCGGCGCATGACCGCGATCGACACGGACGTGCTGGTGCTCGGCGCGGGCGCCGCCGGGCTCGTCACGGCATTGAGCGCATCGGGCCGGCGCGTGGGCCTGCTGCAGGCACAAGGGTGCGCGAGCGAGCTGGCCCAGGGCGGCATCGCTGCCGCGGTCGGGGCCGACGATACGCCGCAGCTGCACGCCGCGGACACGCACGCGGCCGGGCACGGCCGCAATAACGACGACGCGGTGCGCATCGCCTGCCATGGCGCGCCGGGTGCGATCGATTGGCTCGAATCGCTCGGGGTGCGCTTTGCACGCGCGGGCGCCGGGTGGTCGCTCCATCTCGAGGCGGCGCACAGCCGCGCGCGGGTGCTGCACGCCGGCGGTGACGCCACCGGTGCCGAACTCATGCGCGTGCTGCGCCAGCAGGTCGATCAGGCGCCGCACATCGAGCAGCTTGCGGGCCTGCGTGCCACCGGGCTGCTGCGATGCGACGACGGAATCCGTGGCGTCACCGCGCTGTCCGCCGACGGCCAGTCGTTCACGGTGCACGCGCGCGACGTGGTCATCGCGACGGGCGGCATCGGCGCGCTCTACAGCCGCACGACGAACCCCGCCAGCGCCCGGGGCGATGGCGTCGCCATGGCACTCGCCGCGGGCGCGCGCTGCACGCACCTCGCGAGCGTGCAGTTCCACCCGACGGCGCTCGACGTGCCCGCGCGCCCGCTGCCGCTGCTCACCGAGGCGTTGCGCGGCGCGGGGGCACGGCTCCTCGACGAAGGGGGCGCTCCCCTCATGCAAGCGACGCATCCGCTCGGCGATCTCGCGCCGCGTGATGTCGTGGCGCGCCGGGTGCACCGGGAGCAGGTCCAGGGGGGCAGCGTGTGGCTCGATGCGACGGCGCTCGAGGACACCGAGGTCGCGCAGTCGTTCCCCTCCGCGTACCGGGCCTGCCGGCAACACGGCATCGACCCGCATCGCGAGCGCATCCGGGTCACCTGCGCCGCGCACTATCACATGGGCGGCCTCGCCGTGGACCTCGATGGCCGCACGAGCCTGCCTCGCCTCTGGGCCGTGGGCGAAGCCGCGTGCACCGGGCTGCACGGCACGAACCGCCTCGCGAGCAATTCGCTGCTCGAGGCCGTGGTCTTCGGTCGGCGCCTCGGCCGGGCACTCGAGCGCCACGGCGGCACGCCCGGCCCGCGCGGCGTGGCCACGGATGCCAGCTGCGACGAGGGCGTGGACGACGCACTGCGCGACCTGATGTGGCAGTGCCTCGGTCCCGCGCGCGATCCCGCGGCGATCGCAGGCGGTCTCGCGACGCTGTCGGGGTGGCGTTCAAGCCAGGGCGCACGCACCGCCCCGCCGCCCCGCCTGGGGCTCGTTGCGGCCATGTTGCGCGAGGCCGCAGAATGCACGCCATGACGATCGAGACTTTCAGCGACCTGCTCGAGGCGGCGCGCATCCAGCGCGAGCCCCAGCGCCTGCTGCTCGTTTTTGCGGTGGCGGAACTGCCGCGGGACAGCTCGGGCGACGAACAGGCGGCGTTCACACGCGGCGAGGGCGGCGCGCTGACGCCAGTCGTCTGCGTCGACAAGCTCGCGTCGGAGATCGATTCGTTCGAGACGCTCAAGGCGGAATCGCGCGACGCCATTTCGCGCTGGGACATCCTCTTCATCGCGGCCCTCGACGGCCGCGCGGGGGTGGCACCGAACGCCGACGAAGCCGCGGGCCCGCTGCGGATGATGGTCGAGTCGATCAAGGCCGGCCGCATCGCGAACTTCATCACGGTCGACAGCAATGGCGAGCTCGTGAACCTGCGGCGCGGCTGACACGCCGCCCGCAGTCGGCGTATGCTCAACGAGCGTTCGCAGGCACTGGAGGACGCATGGTGACGACATGGTTCCTGGATGAAACGCCCGGCCACACGCGCTTGTGGCAGGTCTTCTGGATCTACGGCGTGCTCGCGAGCCACCTGCTCTTCGGCGCGATCCTCTATCTCTTTCGCGCCGTGGACACGCCCACGCTCGCCGTGATGCTCGCCGGGTTCGTGCTGTACACCGCGTGGATCATGCGCACCGTGTGGCGCAATGCCTTCAACGTCCAGAACCCCCTCTATGGCCACATCGCGCGCGCACTGACGGTGGCCTGGGCGCTCAACACGGTGTTCGTGTGCGGGTTCCTGCTGCTCGGCCACGTCGGCAAGATCGAGTTGCCCTTCTGATCCGCGCGAGCCTCGCGGGGCTGTCGCCTGCCTACTTCGGCATGGTGATGGCGACGGGCATCGTGTCGATCGCCGCGCACCTGCTCGGCGCCACCTGGCTCGCACAGGCCCTCTACGCGCTGAACTGCGCGTGCTACGCAACGCTCTGGGTCCTCTACCTGCTGCGCATGGCCTGGCACCCGGGAGCGTTCTTCGGCGACCTCGTCGATCACCTGCGCGGGCCGGGCTATTTCACCGCGGTCGCGGCCACCGGCGTGCTCGGCAGCCAGACGATACTGCTCGGCAACCGGCTGGCCGCGGGCTTCGTGCTCTGGTGCGTTGCCGTCGGCCTGTGGCTCACGCTCACCTACGCGATCTTCACGATCCTGACGGTGAAGGATTCCAAGCCGCCGCTCGACCGGGGCATCAACGGCGGCTGGCTGCTCGCGGTCGTCGCGACGCAATCGATCGCGGTGCTGAGCGCGCTGCTCGCCGCGCGCATCGGCCAGCCGCACAAGCTCGAGCTGAATTTCTTCGCGCTCTCGATGTGGCTGTGGGGCGGCATGCTCTACATCTGGATGATGTCGCTGATCTTCTACCGCTACACGTTCTTCTCGTTCCAGCCGGGCGACCTGTCGCCGCCCTACTGGATCAACATGGGCGCGATGGCCATCTCGACCCTCGCCGGGTCGCTGCTGATCGTCAATGCACCCGATGCGCCCTTCCTGCAGTCGCTGCGCCCCTTCATCAAGGGTTTCACGGTCTTCTACTGGGCCACCGGCACCTGGTGGATTCCGATGCTGCTGGTGCTGGGCGTCTGGCGGCACATCTACCGCCGCTTTCCGCTGCGCTACGACCCGCTGTACTGGGGCGCCGTCTTTCCGCTCGGCATGTACGCGGCGAGCACGCACGAGCTGAACGTGGCGCTCGAGCTCGATTTCCTCGAGCCGCTGCCGCGCATCGTGTTCGTGGTGGCGCTCGCGGCCTGGCTCACGACCTTCGTTGGCTGGCTGCGCGCCGTTCCGAGGCCCACGCCGCCGTGATCTCCGGCAGGTCGTGCTCCTTGCCGAGCTTCGGGAACTGGCTCAGGTCGAGGCGGCGGATCGCGAAGTGCATCCAGGCGAGCGCCGCGGACACGATCACGAACAGCAGCATGAAGCAGCTCGTCCAGACGTTCGTGTAGTCGGCGAGCGCCCCGAAGGCGATCGGCAGCAGGAAGCCGCCGAGCCCGCCGATCATGCCGACGACACCGCCCACGGAGCCGACGTGCCCCGGGTAGTACACCGGGATGTGCTTGTACACGGCGGCCTTGCCGAGCGACATGAAAAACCCCAGCACGAACACGAGCAGCGTGAAGGGCACGATGCCGATCGCGAGGCTGAGGCGGATGTCACCGTCTATCCCCTTCACGATGTACTGCGTGTCGGGGTAGGAAAGCAGGAAGGTGCACAGCGCCGAGACGCCGAAAGTCCAGTACATCACGCGGCGCGCCCCGATCCGGTCGGACAATTGCCCGCCGACGATGCGAAACACGCTCGCGGGGATCGAATAGCAGGCCGCGATCAGTCCGGCCGTCTTCACGTCGAGGCCGTAGGCGCCCATCAGGTAACGCGGCAGCCAGAGCGCGAGCGCGACGAAGCCGCCGAACACGAAGAAATAGTAGAGCGAGAAGCGCCACACCTGCTGGTTCGCGAGCGGCGCCATCTGCTCGCGGAACGACATCGGCTTCGCACCCGACGCACGCCGTTCGGCGAGTTTCGGGTCGTCCGCGGCGAGGAGATAGAAGAGGATGCCGGTCACGGCGAGCGCGATCGCCCAGATCTTCGCGACCATCATCCAGCCCGCGGCCACCAGCACGAGCGGCGCGAGCAGTTTCGTCACGGCCGACCCGACGTTGCCGGCCCCGAACACGCCGAGCGCCGTGCCCTGCTTCTGCGGCGGGAACCACTGCGATACGTAGGTCACGCCGACGGAGAACGCACCGCCGGCCACGCCCACGAAGACCGCCGCGAACAGGAAGCCCGGGTAGGTCGTCGCCCAGGTGAGCATCCAGGTCGCCGCGGCGGCGAGCAGCATCACGAGGGTCAGCACGAGGCGGCCGCCGTACTGGTCGGCCCAGATGCCGAGGAACATCCGGATCAGCGAGCCGCTGAGGATCGGTGTTGCGATCAGCAGGCCGAACTGCGTGCCGGAGAGGCCGAGCTGCTGCTGCAGTTCGATGCCGATGATGGAGAAGATCGTCCAGGCGGCAAAACAGACGGTGAAGGCCGCGGTGCTGAGCCACATCGCGCGGTGGGCCGCGCGACCGCCGAGGGTGATGTCAGCCACGATTCACGGACCGCCTTGCCGGTCATCCGGCACGAGGGCTTCGATTTCCGCGAGACCGCGCACGCCGTAACGCTCCTGCAGGTCGCCGAGGTAGTGCTGCAGCTCGCGCTGGCGCACCTGCAATTCGAGGTAATCGGCGATGCGGCCGCGCACCTCGTCGAAGGCGAGCGGCACACCCGGCTCGACCGCGTCCACCTGCACGACGTGATAACCCCAGCGCGACTCCACCGGGAAGGCCGCGAGGCCCGCCGGCAGGCGAAACACCTGGCGATCGAACTCGGGGGTCGTCTGGCCACGCTCGAGCCAGCCGAGATCGCCGCCCTCGTCCTTCGACGGGCAGCCGGAGCGGCGCAGGGCGAAATCCGCGAACAGCACGGGATTCGCAAGCAGCTGGACGATCAGCGCTTCGGCGTCGGCGCGCGCCTGGAAGCGGCCGTTGACGTCGTCGGCGGGTGCCGCGAGCAGGATGTGGCGCACGCGCACCCGATCGGGGGAACGGAATCGCTCGCGGTTCTGGTCAAAGTAACGCCGGCAGTCGTCTTCGGTCGGCACGCGATCGACGAGTTCGCGCTCGAGCAGCAAGCGGATGCCGGCCTCTTCGGCCGTCTCGCGCCCCACGGGCTCGGCGCCCGCGGCGAGGCCGAGGCGATCGATTTCCCGGCGCAGCAGCTCGCGCACGACGAGGGCGCGTGCCGCCGCCGCTCGGGATTCCTCGGGCCGCGCTGCGCGGTGGTGCTGCATCTCCTGCGCGATGTCGGCCTCGCTGATCGGCGTGTCGCCCACGTGCAGCAGGCAGGGCGCGCGCCCACCGAGCGAACGGGGGCCGTCGTCCGTATCGTGCACGTGCCGGTGCGAGCCGGACGCCATGCTCAACCCCGCCGCCCGTAGTCGAGCGTCGCCTGCCGCTTGCGCACCACCTGGTACGGGCGCCACAGGTAGCTGAGCGGAATGCTCCACACGTGCACGAGGCGCGTGAACGGCGCGATCAGGAACAGCGTCATGCCAAGGAGGATGTGCGCCTTGTAGACCCAGTGCACGCCTTCGATGGCGTCGGCCGCTCCGGCGCGGAAGGTCACGATACGCTGCGCCCATTCACTGAGTACGAGCATCACGGAGCCGTCGAGGTGGCCCGCGGACACCCTGATGCTCACCATGCCGAGCACGAGCTGCGCGAAGATCAGCACCAGCACCAGCTGGTCGCCCACGGTGCCGGTGGCACGCACGCGCGGATTGAAGAGGCGCCGCCACAGCAGGATCGAAATGCCGGCGAAGCACATCACGCCCGCGATCCCGCCGACGACCATCGCGAGCAGCTGCTTCTGCGCACTCGTGATGAACACCTCGTACACGGCATGCGGCGTCAGCAGGCCGACGACGTGGCCGCCGAGGATCGCGAGAATGCCGACGTGAAAGAGGTTGCTGCCGAGGCGCATGCCGCGGCTCGAGAGCAGCTGGCTCGAACCCGTGCGCCAGGTGTACATCGCGTAGTCGAAGCGCGCCCAGCTGCCGATGAAGAATATCGCGATGGCGATGTAGGGATAGAACTGGAATGCGAACTGGTGAATCATCGCGGCACCTGTCGGGTCTCGGTTCGGGCCTGTTGCGAGGGCGGCGCGCAGTCACGGCCCGGCGCTTCGGCGCCGAAGCGCACCGCCTCCTCCTCCCACAGACGATCCATGGTCTCGGGCGTATCGTCGCGGGGCTCGCTGCGGGCACGGTCGCGCAAGGCGCGCAGGTCCGGCCCACCGGCGCCGATCTCGACGAGGATGTCGAACAGCACCGCGTACGGGGTTTCACGCTCGGCGGCGCGCGCCCCGAGCAGCGCGACGATGTGGCTCACGTGCTGCAGCCAGTCGGCGGCCTCGGCCTGCGGCCGCTGGCCGAGGTACTCGAGCAGCAGCGGCAGGTAATCGGGCAGCTCCTTCGCCGCGAGCACGAAGCCGTTCTTGCGATAGGCCTCGATCAGGTCGACCATCGCCTGGCCACGGTCGCGCGACTCGCCGTGGATGTGTTCGAACAGCAGCAGGCTCAGCGAGCGGCCGCGGTCGAACAGCGCGAGCCAGGCTTCCTGTGCCGCGAGCGGATCGGCGTCGAGCAGGTCGCGCGCGAAGGCGACGAGCCGGCCCCGATGCTCCTTCGACAGGCCGGGATCGTCCGCCGCGGCGAGCAATTCGTCGCGATGCGCCCACAGCTCGTCCTGCGGGTAGTCCATCAGCACCGAGAGGAGCTTGAGCACGTTCATCGCGGCCGCACGGCGTGGGTCGTTGTCTTGCGCGCGGAGAAGAGGTCGGCGGGGCTGTCGCCGCTGCACCCGTTGCCGAACGTGAAGCCGCAACCGCCGCGCTCACCGAAGGCGTCGTTCGCATACTCGCGGTGGGCGGTCGGGATGACGAAGCGGTCCTCGTAGTTCGCGATCGCAAGATATCGATACATGTCCTCGGCCTGCGCGACGGTGAGTCCCGCCTGCTGCAGCACCGCCAGGTCCTCGACTCCGTCGACATTGCGGGCGCGCCGCCAGGCGCGCATCGCCATCATGCGCTCGAGCGCGCGCACCACCGGCGCCTCGTCGCCCGCGGTCAGCAGGTTCGCGAGGTAACGCACCGGGATGCGCAGCGATGCGACATCCGGCAACTGGCCGTTCATGCCGACGCGGCCGCGCTCGGCGGCCGACTGGATCGGCGAGAGCGGCGGCACGTACCAGACCATCGGCAGCGTGCGGTACTCGGGATGCAGCGGCAGCGCGAGCTGCCAGTCGATCGCGAGCTTGTAGACGGGCGAGGCCTTCGCCGCGTCGAGCCAGTTGTCCGGAATGCCCTCGGCGCGCGCCGCTTCGATCACCTTCGGATCGAACGGGTCGAGGAAGATGTCGAGGTGCGCCTGGTAGAGATCCTTCTCCGCGGGTACCGAAGCGGCTTCCTGGATGCGGTCGGCGTCGTACAGCATCACGCCGAGGTAGCGGATGCGGCCCACGCAGGTCTCGGAGCACACCGTCGGCTCGCCCATCTCGATGCGCGGGTAGCAGAAGATGCACTTCTCCGACTTGCCGCTCTTCCAGTTGTAATAGATCTTCTTGTACGGGCAGGCCGACACGCACATGCGCCAGCCGCGGCACTTGTCCTGGTCGATGAGGACGATGCCGTCCTCCTCGCGCTTGTAGATCGCGCCCGACGGGCAGGCCGAGACACACGCCGGATTGAGGCAGTGCTCGCACAGGCGCGGCAGGTACATCATGAAGGTCTTCTCGAAGGCGCCGTAGATTTCCTTCTGCACGCCGTCGAAGTTGCGATCGACCGAGCGCTTGGCGAACTCGGTGCCGAGGATCTCCTCCCAGTTCGGCCCCCATTCGATCTTTTGCATGCGCTGCCCGCTGATCAGCGAGCGCGGCCGCGCAGTCGGCTGGTGCTTGCCGTCCGGCGCCTGGTGCAGGTGCTGGTAGTCGAACGTGAACGGCTCGTAGTAGTCGTCGATCTGCGGCAGGTCGGGGTTGGCGAAGATCTTCGACAGCACGCGCCAGCGCCCGCCCGAGCGCGGCACCAGCTTGCCGGCGCGGGTGCGCACCCAGCCGCCGTTCCACTTTTCCTGGTTCTCCCATTCCTTCGGGTAGCCGATGCCGGGCTTGGTCTCGACGTTGTTGAACCACGCGTACTCGACGCCCTCGCGCGAGGTCCAGACGTTCTTGCAGGTGATCGAGCAGGTATGGCAGCCGATGCACTTGTCGAGGTTCAGCACCATCGCGATCTGCGCGCGCACTTTCATCGCAGTACCTCCGCGGCCGCCGCCGCCGTGGGCTCGCCGTCGAGCCAGTCGACCTTCGCCATCTTGCGCACGATCACGAACTCGTCGCGGTTGGTGCCGGTGGTGCCGTAGTAGTTGAAGCCATACGCGAGCTGCGCATAACCGCCGATCATGTGGGTCGGCTTCACGACCACGCGGGTCACCGAGTTGTGGATGCCGCCGCGCGTGCCGGTGACCTCGGACCCCGGCACGTTCACGATGCGCTCCTGCGCGTGGTACATCATCGCCATGCCGTTCATCACGCGCTGGCTGACCACCGCGCGCGCGGCGATCGCGCCGTTGACGTTGAACAGCTCGATCCAGTCGTTGTCCTCGATGCCCGCCTCGCGTGCATCGTCCTCGCTGATCCACACGATCGGTCCGCCGCGCGACAGCGTCTGCATGATCAGGTTGTCGCTGTAGGTGCTGTGGATGCCCCACTTCTGGTGCGGCGTGATCCAGTTGAGCACGATCTCGCGGTTGCCGTTGCCACGCTTGCCGAGCAGCGGCTTGACCGTGCGCGTGTCGATCGGCGGGCGATAGCTCATGAAGCCCTCGCCGAAGTCGACCATCCACTCGTGGTCCATGTAGAACTGCTGGCGGCCCGTGATCGTGCGCCACGGGATCAGCTCATGGACGTTGGTGTAGCCCGCGTTGTAGCTGACGTGCTCGTCCTCGAGCCCCGACCAGGTCGGCGAGGAAATGATCTTGCGCGGCTGCGCCTGGATGTCGCGGAAGCGGATCGCCTCGTGCTCCTTGCCTTCGGCGAGGTGCGTGTGGCTGCGGCCGGTGAACTCGCCGAGCGAGGCCCAGGCCTTCACCGCGACGTGGCCGTTCGTCTCGGGAGCGAGGTGCAGGATCACCTCGCAGGCGTCGATCGCGCTCTCGATGCGCGGCCGGCCCTGGCTGATGCCGGGCTCGGTCACGCGGTGGTTCAGCTTGCCGAGGAAGTCGACCTCGTCCTGCGTGTTCCAGTTGATGCCCTTGCCGCCGTTGCCGTGGGCGTCGAGCAGCGGCCCGAGCGAGGTGAACTTGCGGTGCAGGTTCGGATAGTCGCGCTCGACCACCGTCATCGCCGGCATCGTCTTGCCGGGGATCGCCTCGCACTCGCCCTTCTTCCAGTCCTGCGCCCGGAACGGCATCGCGATCTCGCCCGGCGTGTCGTGCTGCGTCGGCATCAGCACGAGGTCCTTCTCGACCTCGACGACGCCCGGCGCAAGCGCGCTCACCGTGCGCGCGATTCCCTTGAAGATGTCCCAGTCGCTGCGCGATTCCCAGGCCGGATCCACCGCCTTCGACAGTGGGTGGATGAACGGGTGCATGTCGGAGGTGTTGAGGTCGTTCTTCTCGTACCAGGTCGCCGTCGGCAGCACGATGTCGGAATAGAGCGCCGTCGTGCACATGCGGAAGTCGAGCGTGACGAGCAGGTCGAGCTTGCCCTCGGGCGCCTCGTCGCGCCATTTCACCTCGGCGGGCTTCACCGCGCCGCGTTCGCCGAGGTCCTTGCCCTGCAGGCCGTGGCGGGTGCCGAGCAGGTGCCGCAGCATGTACTCGTGGCCCTTGCCGGAGGAGCCGAGCAGGTTCGAGCGCCAGATGAACAGCACGCGGGGGAAGTTCTGCGGCGCATCGGGGTCCGCGTAGGCGAAGTCGAGCTTGCCGCTCTTCAGCTGTTCGAGCGCGTAGGCCGCCGGGTCCTGGCCGGCCTTGGCGGCCTCGCGGGTGATCTCGAGCGGATTTCGGTCGAGCTGCGGCGCGCACGGCAACCAGCCCATGCGCACCGCGCGCAGGTTGAGGTCGACGAGGCTGCCGGTGTATTTCGCGGGATCGGCGAGCGGCGAGAGCAATTCCTCCGTCGCGAGTTTCTCGTAGCGCCACTGGTCCGAGTTGAAATAGAAGAACGACGTGCCGTTCATCTGCCGCGGCGGGCGGCTCCAGTCGACGCCGAAGGCGAGTGGCACCCAGCCGGTCTGCGGGCGCAGTTTCTCCTGGCCCACGTAGTGCGCCCAGCCACCGCCGGTCTGGCCGACGCAACCGCACATCATCAGCATGTTGATGAGGCCGCGGTAGTTCATGTCGTTGTGGAACCAGTGGTTCATGCCGGCGCCGACGATGATCATGCTGCGGCCGCGGGTCTTGTCCGCGGTCAGCGCGAATTCACGCGCGATCTCGATCACCTCGGCGCGCGACACGCCGGTGATGCGCTCCTGCCAGGCCGGCGTGCCCGGTACGTCGGCGTCGTAGCTCGAGGCCACGTTCGCGCCGCCGAAGCCGCGATCGACGCCGTATTGCGCAAGCAGCAGGTCGTACACGGTCGCGACCGCCCATTCGCGGCCATCCGCGAGCTTCAGCTTGCGCACGGGGATATTGCGCTCGAGCACCTCCGGGTGCGGGGCCGCCGTCCAGCGCTCGTGCTCGACGCCGCCGAAATACGGGAAGCTCACCGCCTCCAGCCCATCGTGGCAGGTGGCGAGCGAGAGGCGCAGCCGCGTCTCGCGGCCCTGGCTGTCCTTCTCCTCGATGTTCCACTTGCCCTTCTCGCCCCAGCGAAAGCCCACCGAGCCGTTGGGCACGGCGAGGTCGCCGCTCTTCTCGTCCCACGCGAGCGTCTTCCACTCCGGGTTGTTCGCTTCGCCGAGCCCGCCGAGGTCGCTCGCGCGCAGGAAGCGCTCCGGCACGAGCCGCCCGTCCGCGCGGCGCTCGAGGCGCACGAGCAGCGGCATGTCGGTGTACTGGCGGCAGTAGTCGATGAAATATTCCGACGGCTTCTCGACGTGGAATTCCTTCAGGATCACGTGGCCGAACGCAAACGCGAGCGCCGCGTCGGTGCCCTGCTTCGGGTGCAGCCAGTGGTCCGTGAGTTTCGCGACTTCGGCGTAGTCGGGCGTGATCGCGACCGTCTTGGTGCCGTTGTAGCGCGCCTCGGTGAAGAAGTGCGCGTCCGGCGTGCGAGTCTGCGGGACGTTCGAGCCCCACGCGATGATGTAGCGGCTGTTGTACCAGTCGGCCGATTCCGGCACGTCGGTCTGCTCGCCCCACACCTGCGGCGAGGACGGCGGCAGGTCGCAGTACCAGTCGTAGAAGGAGAGGCAGGCGCCGCCGAGCAGCGACAGGTAGCGCGCCCCGGCCGCGTAGCTGACCATCGACATCGCGGGGATCGGCGAGAAGCCGATCACGCGATCCGGGCCGTGCTGCTTCACCGTGTGCAGGTTCGAGGCCGCGACGATCTCGTTGACCTCGTCCCAGCTCGCGCGCACGAAGCCGCCGAGCCCACGGCGGCTCTTGTAGCTGCGCGCTTTCTCCGGGTTGCCGGCGATGCTCGCCCACGCATCCACCGGCGCGAGGGTCTTGCGCGCCTCGCGCCACAGGCGCAGCAGCGTGCCGCGCACGAGCGGGTACTTCAGGCGATTGGCGCTGTAGAGATACCAGGAATAACTGGCGCCGCGCGGGCAACCGCGCGGCTCGTGGTTCGGCAGGTCGGGACGCGTGCGCGGATAGTCCGTCTGCTGCGTCTCCCAGGTCACGAGCCCGTTCTTGACGTAGATCTTCCAGCTGCAGGAGCCGGTGCAGTTCACGCCGTGGGTCGAGCGCACGATCTTGTCGTACTGCCAGCGGGCGCGGTAGCTGTCTTCCCAGTCGCGATTTTCCGCCTTCGTGATGCCGTGGCCCGCCGCGAACTCTTCCGTGTCGCGCTTCAGGAATCTCAGCCGGTCGAGGAAGTAGCTCATCGTCGGAACCTCTCAGCCATCGTTCGCATCGGCGCGGCCCTCAACACGGCGCTTCCGCGCCGCGCCGCAGGTACCACCACCACGTGATTGCAAGGCAGCTCAGATAGAAGGCGATGAAGCCATAATACGCGGCTTGCGGCCCCCCGGTGATCGCGATCGAGCTGCCGTAACTCTTCGGGATGAAAAAGCCGCCGTACGCGCCGATCGCGGAACTGAAGCCGACGACGGCGGCGGATTCGATGCCGGCCTGTCGCTGCGCTGCGGCCTTGCCCGCGCCGTCCTCCTGCGCGGAGAGCCGCTCGTGCAGCTGGCGAAAGATCACGGGAATCATGCGGAACGTGGAGCCGTTGCCGATGCCCGCCACCACGAACATCGCGATCGACATCGCGAGGAAGCCGGCGAAGCTGCCGCCCGCGCCGTCGTGCGGCAGAAAATACAACTTCATCACGACACCCGCGATCATCAGCGCGAACACCCAGAATGTGAGCGCCGCGCCCCCGGTCTTGTCCGCGAGCCAGCCGCCGGCGGGACGCGCGAGCGCACCGACCAGCGGCCCGAGGAAGGCATAGCGGAGCGGGTCGACGCCGGGAAACTGCGTCTTCACGAGCAGCGGGAACGCCGCCGAGAAACCGATGAACGAGCCGAAAGTGCCGACGTAGAGCCAGCACATCAGCCAGTTGTGCTTGCGCCTGAAGATCGTGGCCTGCTCGTTGAACGAGGAACGCGCGCTCGCGAGGTCGTGCATGCCGAACCAGGCGGCGAGCACGCTGGCGGCGATCAGCGGCAGCCAGATGAAGCCCGCATTCTGCAGGTAGAGCGCCGCCCCACCCGCGCCCGCCTGCGGTTCGCCGGCGAAGGCGCCGAAGAGGCCCGCGGTCACGACCGCGGGCACGAGGAACTGCACCGTCGAGACGCCGAGGTTGCCGAGGCCGGCATTCATGCCGAGCGCATAACCCTGCATCTTCTTCGGGTAGAAGAACGAGATGTTGGCCATCGACGACGCGAAGTTGCCGCCGCCGAACCCGCAGAGGATCGCGATCGCGACGAAGTGCCAGTAGGGCGTCGCCGGATCCTGCACCGCGATGCCGAGCCACGCCGCCGGAATCGCGAGCAACGCCGTCGATACCGCAGTCCAGCGCCGCCCGCCGAAGATCGGCACCATGAAGGAATAGAAGATGCGCAGCGTCGCGCCCGAGAGCGCGGGCAGCGCGGTCAGCCAGAAGAGCTGGTCGGTGGTGAAATCGAAGCCGGCCCGGTTGAGGTTGACCGCGACCACCGAGAACAGCATCCACACCGCAAACGCGAGCAGCAGCGCGGGGATGGAGATCCAGAGGTTGCGCGTGGCGAGACGACGACCGGTCGCCTCCCAGAACGACGGATCCTCGATGTCCCATTTCGTGATTTCGGCCGATTGGCCCATATCGCGTCGCCGCCGCCCTTCAGGTGCTGGTGGAGGAAATTCTAGGTATCGCGATGCATCACCGCTTTGCCGTGGATCAAGGGCGCGCCGATCTTCGCTTGCGGCAAACACATAGATGGACCCCGACGGCGGCGCGGTGCGCCGCGCCGGTATCGGCACGCGGGAGCCACTCTTGAGTCCGGTGGAACGCCAAGGCCTGTATCTTCATACATGGGGTGCTGCCCTTCCTGCCACGCGATTGACCGGGATCAGGTCCCGTGCGCGGACCCGTTGACTATACTGCCGCCGTCCGGAAAACCGCCATGAAGATCCCCTCCGCCTCGCCCAAATATTCCTGCGCCGGCTGCCCGCGCGCAGCGCGTGGCGCATGAGCCTGCTCACGCCCGCCGAGGCCGACCGGCTGATCGGCGCGCACCTGCGCCCGCTCGCGGTGGAATCCTTGCCGCTGGCCCAGTGCGCGGGCGCGGTGCTGCGCGAGGACATCTTCGCGGAGCGCGACCAGCCGCCCTTCGATCGCGTGGCGATGGATGGCATTGCGCTGCAGTCGCAGGCCGTGCGCGAGGGCCTGCGGCGGTTCCAGGTCCAGGGCATCCAGGGCGCGGGCGATGCCCCCGCGACGCTCGTGGACCGCGCGCACTGCATCGAGATCATGACGGGCGCGATGCTGGCGCAGGGCTGCGATGCCGTCGTGCCTGTCGAGCGGATCACGCGGCGCGGAGACGCGGCCATGCTCGACGACGCGCTGGCGGTCGAACCGTGGCAGAACGTGCATCGGCGCGGCAGCGACGCCCGCGAGGGCGCGCGGCTGCTCGCGGCGGGCACGACCCTGCGCGCGCCCGAGATCGCGGTCGCGGCGTCGGCCGGCAAGGCCCGGCTGCGCGTGGCCGCACAGCCTTCGATCATCGTGGTCTCGACAGGCAATGAACTCGTCGAGCCGGGCGAGCCCATCCTGCCGCACCAGGTACGGCGTTCGAACGCCTACGGCCTCGCCACGCAGTTGCGCCTGCGCGGTTTCGGCCGCGTCGCCGACGATCACGTGGTCGACGACGCGCAGGCGCTGCGCACGACGCTGCGCCTGCATCTCGACACGCACGACGTGCTGATCCTGAGTGGCGGGGTGTCGGCGGGGCGTTTCGACCTCGTGCCGCAGGTGCTGGCGGAACTCGGCGTACAGCAGCATTTCCACAAGATTGCGCAGCGCCCCGGCAAACCCCTGTGGTTCGGGACGGCGCCATCCGGCGCTGCCGTCTTCGGCCTGCCCGGCAACCCGGTGTCCTCGCTCGTGTGCCTCGCGCGCTACGTCGTGCCGGCGTTGCGCGCCGCGGCGGGCCGCCTGCCCCGGCCGGCCGAAAGGGTCACGCTCGCCGCGTCCGTGCGCGTGACGCCCCCACTCGCGTATTTCCTGCCCGTGAGCCTCGCGCGCGACGGCGAAGGCGCGCTGTCGGCCGAACCGCGCCCGACCAATGGTTCCGGCGATTTCACGAGCCTCGTCGGCACCGACGGCTTCGTGGAGCTGCCCCCGGGCCCGAACGAGTACGCCCGGGGTTTCGTCGCACCCTACTATCGCTGGTAGCGCGGACTCTGCAAGACTCCCCACCCGATGAATGCCCCTGCCGACATCGTCCTCGTCGACGGTTCTTCCTATCTGTACCGCGCCTTCCACGCATTGCCCCCGCTCACCAACTCGCGCGGCGAGCCGACCGGCGCCCTGCTCGGCGTGCTGAACATGCTGCTCAAGTTCCTGAAGGAGCACGCCCCGCCGCGCATCGCCGTGGTATTCGACGCGCCGGGCAAGACCTTCCGCGACGAGCTGTTCGCGGAATACAAGGCACACCGGCCGCCGATGCCGGACGACCTGCGCGCGCAGACCGGGCCGCTGATGGACGCCGTGCGCGCGCTCGGCCTGCCGGTGCTGCGCGTCGCGGGCGTCGAAGCCGACGACGTGATCGGCACGCTCGCCAAGCGCAGCCTGGAGCGCGGCTGGCGCGTGCTGATCTCGACGGGCGACAAGGACATGGCGCAGCTCGTCGACGGGCACGTCTCGCTCATCAACACGATGACGAACAGCGTGCTCGACCGCGCCGGCGTGAAGGCCAAGTTCGACGTCTATCCCGAGCAGATGGTCGACTACCTCGCGCTCGTCGGCGACAGTTCGGACAACATTCCCGGCATCGACAAGGTGGGGCCGAAGACCGCGGCCAAGTGGCTCGACCGGTTCCGCTCCCTCGACGGCATCGTCGAGAGCGCCGGCGAAATCGAGGGCAAGGTCGGCGAGAACCTGCGCGCGGGGCTCGAAACGCTCGCCCTGTCGCGCCAGCTCGCGACGATCCGCACCGACGTGGAGCTCGCGGAGCGCCCCGAAGACCTCATGCGCGGCGAACCGGACACGGAAAGCCTGCGGGCGCTCTACACCCGCTATGAACTACGCAACCTCCTGCGCCAGCTCGACGGCAGCGGCCCCGACGACGCGACGGGCGGCACGTCGGCCACCTCACCGCGGATTCCCGTCGCGCCTCGCCTGCTGTCGACGCCCGCGGAGTCGAGCCCCGATGCACCCGCGCTGACACCGCCCGTGGTCACGGAGAAGCACTACGAGACGGTCGCGACCGAGGCCGATCTCGATCGCTGGCTCGCCGCCCTCTCCGCCGCGGACCTCTTCGCCTTCGATACCGAGACGACGAGCCTCGAATACATGAAGGCCGGGATCGTGGGCGTCTCGTTCGCGATCGAACCGGGGCACGCGGCCTACGTCCCGCTCGCGCACGACTACGCCGGCGCGCCGCCGCAGCTCGATCGCGCCGCGACCCTCGCACGCCTGCAGCCGCTGCTCGAGGACCCGGCGCGCGGCAAGGTCGGCCATCACCTGAAGTACGACGCTCACGTGCTCGCGAACCACGGCATCGCACTCGCCGGCATGCGCTTCGACACCATGCTCGAGTCGTATGTGTGGAACAGCGTCGCGACGCGCCATGACATGGACTCCGCGGCGGGGCGTTATCTCGGCCTCGAGACGATCCATTACGAGGATGTCGCCGGCAAGGGCGCGAAACAGATCGGCTTCAGCCAGGTCCCGGTCGAACGCGCCGCCGAGTACGCCGCCGAGGATGCCGATATCACGCTGCGGCTGCATCGCACGCTGTGGCCCGCCATCGCGGCGCAGCCAGCGCTCGCGCACGTGTACACGGCCATCGAGCAGCCGCTCGTGCCGGTGCTCTTTGCCATGGAAGACGCCGGAGTCCTGCTCGACGCCGCGATGCTCAAGTCGCAGAGCCGCGAGCTCGCGGCGCGACTCGCCGAAATCGAGGCGGCGGCCCACAGCGCGGCGGGGCAACCCTTCAACCTCGATTCGCCGAAACAACTGCAGTTCCTGCTGTTCGAGAAGCTCGCGATCCCGCCGCTGCGCAAGACGCCGACCGGGCAGCCTTCGACCGCGGAAGACGTGCTCGAGGAGCTGGCCGGGGAACACACGCTGCCGCGGCTCATCCTCGAATACCGCGGGCTCGCGAAACTGCGCTCCACGTACACGGAAAAACTCCCCGAGCAGGTCAATCCACGCACCGGACGCGTACACACCTCTTACCACCAGGCCGTCGCGCAGACGGGCCGCCTCTCTTCGACCGACCCGAACCTGCAGAACATCCCGATCCGCACGCCCGAGGGGCGTCGCATCCGCCAGGCGTTCATCGCGCCGCCCGGCCACGTGCTGATCGCGGCCGACTATTCGCAGATCGAGCTGCGCATCATGGCGCACCTGTCCGGCGACGAGGGGCTGCTCGCGGCGTTCGCGGCCGGCGAAGACGTGCACCGCGCCACGGCGGCGGAAGTGTTCGGCGTGGCGCCGGCCGACGTGAGCAGCGACCAGCGCCGCTCGGCCAAGGCGATCAATTTCGGGCTGATCTACGGCATGTCCGCCTTCGGCCTCGCCCGCCAGCTCGGCATCGACCGCGGCGCCGCGCAGCAGTATGTCAGCCGTTACTTCGAGCGTTACCCCGGCGTGAAGCGCTACATGGACGACACGCGCGAGCGCGCGCGGCGCGACGGTTATGTCGAGACCGTGATGGGGCGGCGGCTGTACCTGCCCGACATCCGCGCGCGCAACAAGCAGTTGCAGCAGTACGCCGAGCGCAGCGCGATCAACGCGCCGATGCAGGGCACCGCCGCGGACATCATCAAGCGCGCGATGATCGACGTGCACGCGTGGTGCCAGGCGGAGCGCCCGCCCGCGCGACTCATCATGCAGGTGCACGACGAACTCGTGCTCGAGGTGCGCGCCGACGCGGTGACGCAGGTCAGCGACAGGCTGCGCCGCTGCATGGTGGACGCCGCACAGCTGAAGGTGTCGCTGAAAGTAGACATCGGTACGGGTGCGAACTGGGACGAAGCGCACTGATCCGCGGGCACACGGGCACGGTAGAATGCCCGGGCTTGTTTGTGCTTCGTCACGAGGAAAGACCCATGCTTCGCAAACTCCTGATCCCCGCGTGCGCGCTTTCGCTGTGCGCAGGCAACGCCGTCGCCGCGGACAACGGCTTCTATCTCGGCGCTGCCGCCAGCCAGTCGCAGATCGACGGCTTCACCGGCAACTTCGACCTGAAGGACACCGGCTACAAGGTGATCGCGGGCTTTCGGCCGCTCGATGTGTTCGCGGTGGAGCTGAACTACATGGACCTCGGCAGCGACAGCGCCACGCTCGGCGCGGCGAACTTCAGTGCCGAGGCGACCGCGCTCGCGGGCTTCGGCATGCTGATGCTGCCGCTGCCCTTCGTCGACCTGTACGTGAAGGCGGGCGTCGCGCGCTGGGAAGCCAAGGGCAGCCTGTCGTCGGTCACCGTCAGCAGCCTGAAGGACAGCGGCACCGAATTCGCCTACGGCGCGGGGGTGCAGGCGCACTTCGGCAGCCTCGGGGCGCGCCTCGAGTACGAATCCTTCGATATCGAGAACACGGACGGCCTCGACCTCTTCTCGCTGGGCCTGACCTGGACTTTCCTTTGAGGTCGGCGGAACCAAAACGAGGCCGCCGCCTCTAACTTCCTGAGCGCCCCAAGCGCTCCCCGCTTCCCTCCCTGAGCGGGTATGGCCCGGATGCAAGAGACCTGTGCCGGGTAAGTCGGCCCCGACGGCCTGGATTCCCAGGCTGCCGGGGCCTTTTATTTGGCGCCGAGCCCTCACATCATCGCGAGCAGCGCCCGCTGCGCCTCCGGCACCCCGGCCCCCGAATGCGACGAGAAAAGCTGCACGGTCGCGCGTTCCCCGAGCTGCTGCCCGGCGGCGGCGAGCGCGGCGCGGGCTTCATTGCGCGTGAGCTTGTCAGCCTTGGTCAGGAGCACGTGGACCCGGCGTTCTGCCGGGTCGGCCCAGTCGATCAGCCCCTCGTCTTCGGCGCCGATGCCGCGCCGCGCGTCCACGATCAGGAAAAGTCCGCGCAGCGCCTGCCGGGCGCGCAACCGGTCGATGAGCGGCGCCCACTTCGCCCGCTCGGCGGGTGGCGCCGTGGCATAACCATACCCCGGCAGGTCGACGATGCGCCGACCGGGTGCCAGCTCGAAATAATTGAGGAGACGGGTCTGCCCGGGCGTCTTGCTGGTGCGCGCCAGCGCCTTCCTTTGGGTGAGCGCATTGATCGCGCTCGACTTGCCCGCATTGGACCGCCCCGCGAACGCGACTTCGGCGTCCTCGTCGGGCGGAAACTGGGCGGGCGCGGCGACGCTCAGCATGAAATGGACAGTCGGGAAGCGGCTCACGGGACCTCTCGCGGAAGTGTACAATTTTAGGGTTATGCGACCTGGAGCTGTGAGCAGAATGACCAAGACTCTTTCCGCCCTTGCCGCCCTCGCCCTCGTGGCCGCCCTGCCTGCGGCCCGCGCCGACGGCTCGGCCGAAGCCGGCGCCGCCAAGGCGGCCACCTGTATCGCCTGCCACGGCCCGAACGGCAATAGCTCGAACCCCGAATGGCCGAATCTGGCCGGCCAGAACGAGTCCTACATCGTCGAGCAGTTGAAGCAGTTCCGCGCCGGCCAGCGCAGCGCCTCCGCG
Organism: Steroidobacteraceae bacterium; assembly: GCA_050185195.1. Taxonomy (GTDB): domain Bacteria; phylum Pseudomonadota; class Gammaproteobacteria; order Steroidobacterales; family Steroidobacteraceae; genus CADEFQ01. The sequence continues at coordinate 271,678 of JBFWZQ010000001.1, forward strand.
AATGCGATGGTCATGACCGCGCAGGCCGCCGCCCTCAGCGATGAGGACATCGCCGACCTCGGCGCGTATTTCGCGACGCAGACCCCGTCGGGCCTCGAAGCCGATCCGTCCTACTGGCGCGCGGGCGAGGCACTCTACCGGGGCGGCAACAAGGCGCGCGGCCTGCCTGCCTGCATGGCCTGCCACGGCCCGGTCGGCCGCGGCAATCCGGCGGCCGGCTACCCGGCGTTGCGCGCCCAGCATTCGGTCTACACGGTGCAGCAGCTCACGGCCTACGCCAGCGGCTCGCGCTATCACGATGCGGCCGGCGCCGGCCACGACACCAAGAACGCCCACATGATGGAAACGATCGCGAAGCAGTTGACCGCGGAAGACATCCGCGACCTCGCCTCGTACATCCAGGGCATGCGTTGACGGCGAGGTTACCCATGACCCGAGCCTTGCTGACCGCCGCGCTGGTCGCGTGCGTCCTCACCGCCTGCTCGCGCGAATCCGCGCCATCGCCGGCCACGCCCACCGCGACGACGCCCGCCACGCCGCCGGCAGCGCCGCCCGCGGCCGCGCCTGCCGCCGCCGACGCGACGGCCACCCAGGAAAGTTCGGGCGAGGCGGCCGACGACCAGCCCGATGCCGCCCTCGAGCGGCTCGCCGCGATGCCGGCGGCCAGCGAACTGCCGGGCGGACGCTGGAAGGCGGGCGTCAACTACAAGCCGATCGTCCCCGCGCAGCCCACCGATGTCCCAGCCGGCAAGGTCGAGGTCATCGAGATCTTCTGGTACGGCTGCGGCCACTGCTACACGCTCGAGCCGTACATGACGAGCTGGGAGAAGACGAAGCCGGCCTACATCGAGTTCGTGCGCGTGCCGGTCATGTGGAACCCGGTCAATGCCGCGCACGCACGGCTCTTCTACACGCTCGTCGCGCTGAAGCGCATGGACCTGCACGCGAAGGTGTTCGACGAAATCCACACGCGCGGCAACATGCTCGCCGCGAACGACGACGCCAGCACGCGCCGCATGCAGCTGGCCTTCGCCAAGGCGAACGGCATCGCCGAGGCCGACTTCCTGCGTGAGTACGACGGCTTTTTCGTCAACACCCAGCTGCAGCGCGCGGAAGACCTGACCCGTCGTTACCGGGTGGACGCGACGCCGGTGGTCTACGTCGCCGGCAAGTACCAGACCGACGTCGGTCTCGCCGGCGGACAGACCCAGCTCACGCAGTTGATCGACGCCCTCGCGGCCCACGAGCAGCGCCGGTAAGCGGCGCGCGCGGCAGCCACGGCATGCTGAGCGCATTCATCCCCGGCACGAACGGCCTCACGCGGTTCGAGCCGGACAGCGAGTCGCCGCTGCCGCGCGAGGCGCTGTGGCTCGACCTGCTCGACCCCACGCCTGCAGACGAAAAGCGCCTCGAAGCCTCGTTCGGCATCGACATCCCGACCCGCGAGGAAATGCGCGAGATCGAATCGTCGAACCGCCTGTATGAGGAGGGCGGCGCGCTCTTCATGACGGTGACGGTCGTCACCAAGCTCGATTCCGACCTGCCCGAGAGCACGCAGATCACCTTCATCCTCTCCGGCACGCGGCTGATCACGGTGCGCTTCGTCGATCCGCTGCCCTTTCGGCGCTTCATCGCGTATGCCGAGCGGCACGCCGCGAACTGCAGCTCGGGCGCGGCGATCTTCGCCGGGCTGCTCGAGTCGATCATCAACCGGGTCGCCGACGTGCTCGAACGCGCGGGCGGCGCGCTCGATGCGGAGTCCGCGGGCATCTTCGCGCACTCCTCGCCGGGCCGCCGGCGCTCGGCGTCGCGCGACTTCCGCGGCATCCTCGAACGGCTCGGCCAGAACGGCGAACTGCTGTCTAAATCGCGCGAAAGCCTCGTCTCGCTGGGGCGACTGCTTGCGTTCGCGCCGCAGCAGCCGGCCACGGTGTTCACGCAGGAAGTGCGGGCCCGCTTCCGGATGCTCTCGCGCGACGTGCTCGCGATGAGCGACCACGTCACCTTCCTCGGCAACAAGGTGCAGTTCCTGCAGGATGCGACCCTCGGCATGGTCAACATCGAGCAGAACTCGATCATCAAGATCTTCTCGGTCGCGTCGGTCGTGTTCCTGCCCCCGACCATGGTCGCGAGCATCTACGGCATGAACTTCCACCGCATGCCCGAGCTCAGCTGGCCGGCGGGCTACCCGTTCGCGCTGGGCCTGATGGTCGCCTCGGCGGTGCTGCCTTATATGTGGTTCAAGCGCAAAGGCTGGCTATAATTCACGGTCCGGGCGCCCGTAGCTCAGCTGGATAGAGTACTGCCCTCCGAAGGCAGGGGTCACTGGTTCGAATCCAGTCGGGCGCGCCATTGATTCTCAAGCGTTTTTCGTCACTTCCTCCACTCGCGGAAGAACCTCGTACGGACGCCGGTTCGGAAACCTTCGAATGTTTGCTCGCATTGGCCAACAATGGAGGAACCGACCATGACGACAGTAACGAGACTCCCTACGGCGCCCGCCGAGCAGCGCAATTTCGCTTGGGAGGTCGAGGCAGTGCTACGTATGGTGGCGATCGCGCTCGATCCTGATAGCTAGAAAAGAATTCTGATTCGAACTAATGGCTTGCGCTGAGACGGGCGGCGGATCGGCTCTACGAGCTCGCCGGCAGCCTTGAAGCCGGGCCGCTCGAGGAGCGTGCCGCGGAAATCGCGCAGGAACGCGCGGCCGCGGCTCAAGGCGGTGAAGCATGAGCACGGCAATGGAGTTGAAACCCAAGCGGCCCGCGCTCGATGCGCTCACCTTCGAGCCCTGCATCGGCACGGCAGACGATCCTGCGTCGCTCGTCTACGCGCTGTGCGCCGTGACCCGCACGCTCGAGTCGATTCAGCTCGGCCACTACGAGCCGCCTGAGACGCGAGTATGTAGCGAGCACAACGGACTCGTGTTTGCCGCGGCGATTCTCGCCGAGCGGTGCGGATGAAGTTCCCCCGATAACCGCCCGTCTGTTCCACACTTACGGCCGCCCTCGGGGTGGCCTTTTCATTCGTGTACGTTGCAGGCACTATGCGCCCAAGCCTCCGGTAGTCGAAGCCCCTACCTACGGCAGGGGAATCGGCGCACGCCGTGGTCGAGAGATCGGCCTAGACTACCGGGCGCCCCTTAAATTGCCTTACCTACTTCGTCGCGTGCCGCTCATGCGAAGGTTCCACACGCTGACGGCGTAGTTTCCTCTCGGAGTATCGGCACCAAATCTGTGCCGACCCGCCTTTTGCGCCATCTCATTTGCGAACAAGGTCCTAACGGCGCTCGCTCCATCGCGGGCATCTCGATCATTCTTGTGCCATGCGATTGCCCCAGCGAGAAGATCTGTGAGCTGGAGAAGGCGGGAGTTCTTCGAGTCTCTGAAAGCAACGCGCCTGAACGGACTATGGGTAGATTCACGTCGCCTCTTAGCCGCCGCCCTGTTAAGGAATTCTTGGAGTTCAGAGGGTTGTCGGGCAGCCGTTCTTGCATCGAGATGAACGACGATTCCTTCGTGATCCCCAAAGCGATTCCCCACTCTCGTGTTCAGCAGTGTGTAGAGGAACTTATTGAATCCAAGCTCCGGATCGCCATCGTTGTACTCCGAGTGATCGATGCGTGTGCAGTCCACTACAAGCCCGTGAAATTCGGCATCAAGTTCACGCACGAGCTGAAAGTGCACGTCTACAAAATCGCGATAGACGTGCAGCTTGCTTTGACTGACCTTTGTCCACTTGATCTCGCCGAGAGTTCGATGCCGTTCAAGGACGGCGGTCAGCCTTGCCTCCGCGCTCGCTGCTGCGTCTGACGGAATTACGATCGCGCCGAGCACCATGTACGCATGACCGGTCTGACTGCTTTCATCGACAAACACTTCACGCATTAGTGCCTCTCCGCCGCTTCCACGTCGACCGGCTCCAATATTCCCGTGCGGACCGCGTCACGGGCAAGGTCGCAGGAACCGCGCACAACGCGTAGCCACGCGCACCACGCCACGATCAGCAGAGCATGAGCAGGCCCAGGGGTCGTCGGCACGCGCGGCACCGCGCGTGGCACACGAGCTGCTTGGCGTCCTTTTCAGACTGCGGCGCGCTCTACGGCCCGAGGCAGGGGCTTCAGCTTCGGCCGCGCGGCGCGGCTGATTTCCCACAGGTCATACTGCGCCTGCAGGTTCACCCAGATTTCCGGCTCCGTGGCAAAGACCGTGGCCAACCGCAGCGCCATATCCGGCGTCACCGGCGCCCGCCCGTTCACGATCGCCGAGACGTGCTTGCGCGTCACATCGAGGGCAACGGCCGCCTGCGTGATCGTGACTTTCAGCGGCTCGAGGTACAGCGCGCGCAGAATCTCCCCCGGGTGCGCGGGCTTCGCCATGCGTGCGGGCTTCTCAGTGGTAGTCGCCATAATTCACCTCTACGGCGTGCCCCGCCTCGAAGGCGAAGGTCACGCGAAAGTTCTCATCCACGTCTACGGCATAGTGCCCGGCCCGTTTTCCCTTGAGCGGGTGCAGCCGCAGGCCCGGTGCGTTCATCTGGCTGGCATGTGTTGCTGCATTCAGCAGCGTCAGGATCAGCCGCAGTCGCTTACCGTGCTTCGCCTGGACCTTCCTTGAGCTGCCGGTTCGGAACAGCTCCTCAAGGCCCTTGTGACGGAAGCTCTTGATCATGCTGTCCTATCGTAACCTAATAGGTTCCGGTAGTGCAACCAGAGTGGTTACAGTGATAACCCTCCGCCAAGCCGCGGCAGCCTCCCTCCGATGCCACGCGCAGCCATCGTCGCAATCAGTGCCGCCCCGGTGCCGATCATCGCCTTCGCATGAAACTTGCTGCACGACTGGCTTGACCTGCTCAAACCCCAACGAGCGGCGCAAATCCCCCACCCGGCGTCCTGAAGTTCGTGGTCTGCCCCTGGTAGAGGCGCGCCGCCGAGAGCAGCAACTGTCCGCCGTAGGTATAGAGGCGCACATCCACCTTGCGCACCACGGGCTCGCCGTCGAGGCGGATCCTGCGCTCGCCCGGCGCCGCGTATTCCTGCGCGATGTAGCCGCCCTGCACGATCTGCGCCCACACGCCCCGGGTGAGCTTGTCGCCCCGATAGACGGCCTTGCCGCCGTGCCCGCCGGCGGGCTTGAAGAAGTAGTCCTTGCGCGCGCCCCACAGCGCCTGCGCGTTGTCCGCCGTCACGAGCACGGTGCGGGGTATCGCGCGCAGCGCGTCCAGCACCTGCGTGTCGAGCCCCCACGACGCCAGCCGCGCCCCGTCCGACAGCAGGCCGAGATTGCGCTTGTCTGCAAAAAGGGCGTGCGCACGCGGATGGGGCGTGAGGACGACCGCACCCTGCAGGTAGGCGTCGCGCAGCGCCGCATGCTCCGGCCGCTCGAGCGCGAAGTCGACGAGGCGGTTGTAGACGAGATCGACGGGCTCGCCCGCGAGCAGCAGCCGGCCGCCTTCGTGGCGTAGCGCCGCGGCCTCCGCGATGACCGTCTCGAAGCCGTGGCGGGCAAGCAGGCGCTGCGCCAGCAGGAATTCCGGATAGAGGTACTGCTCCTGCGGGCGGGTGTCGACGAGGGCGATCCGCTGCGGCCGGCCGGCGCGGCCCTGCAGGCGCCACTCTTCCAGGAACATGGCAACGACGGCCGGCTCGAATGCCAGCGCGCCGGGATTCGCGGCCGCGAGGTCTTCTTCCACGCAGCAGGCGCGCTGCGCCTGGCGCAGCACCGCGTTGAGGAACGCGCCCCCCGCATTCGTGTTGACCTCGATGAGCCGCGGGCCGTCATCGGTGAGATGGAAGTCGTAGCCCATGAACACGCCGATGGGGCCCGGATCGTGACGGGCGATGTCGGGTGCCCACGCGAGCACGGCCTGCTGGTACGCGGGCAGCGTCGCGACCGCTTCGATGGCGCGGGCCGTTTGCAGCATCTCCTCGATCGCGGTCGCCGGCAGGAACACCGGCGTGTTCGCAAACAGGTGCGGCCGCGCATCGAGCAGCGCCTCGACGGAATGCTCGCCGCCCAGTTGGTGGGTCAGCGCGGCCCGCAACTGCGCGGCCTCGACAGTGACGCAGAAGCAGTCCTGGTTGAGACGCCGGGAGACATCCTTGGCGGCCTCGATCGACATGGCAAAACGATCCCCTTCAATTCGGCTATTCCAATTCTATGGAATTCAACGGGGGCTTGCCCCGAAAGAGGATCTGAATATACTGAGCATCAACTCATTGAGTGTTTGCTCATCAAAATGACACCCGCCACCGCACACCCCAGCCAGCGCACCCGCCAGCGCGAGACGACACGCCGCCGCCTGATCCAGGCCGGCCTGCGCGTGGTTGCCGCCGAAGGTTTTGCCGGTGCGAGCACCGCCGCGATCGCGCGAGCAACCGGCAAGGCGCACGGCACGGTATTCGTGCACTTCCCGACGCGCGACGCGCTGGTCGCCGAGCTCGTAGCCGAGGTCGGGCGCGGCATGTCGACACAGCTCGCGCGCCTCGCGGGTGACGACCCGGCCCTGCCGGATGTGCTCGACGCGCACCTCGCCGCGCTCGCCGAACACGAACAGCTCTACGCGCGCGTGCTGTCGGAAGCCGCGACGCTGCCGAAAGCCGCGCGCGCGCAGGTCTTCGCGCTGCAGTCGGGCATCGCCTTTCGGCTGCGTGCCGCGTGGACTCGCGCCCGCGCACAGGGCACGGTGCGCGACCTCGACCCGGTCGCGCTCGCGAACATCTGGATCAGCCTCACCAACCACTACCTGATGAATCGCGACCTGTTCGCGCCGGGCGGCAGCGTGATCGAAAACTGCGGCGCGGCGCTCAAGTCGCAGTTGCTCGACCTCATTCGTCCCTGACAAGGAGCCAGCCATGGCCACGGAGCTCTGTCGATCCTGCGGTTCCTGCGGTTTCCCGATGCGCCACCCCGACGATTGCGCGGGGGGCAATCCCGACGCCGAATTCTGCAGCACCTGCGCGCACGAGAGCGGTGCGCTCAAGCCCTATGACGACGTGGTGCAGGCCAACGCCGAGTACCTCGTGCGCGAGCAGGGCCTCGACCTCGGGGCGGCGCGCGAAATGGCGCACGCGCTGCTGGCGAGCATGCCCGCCTGGCGGGAGCGGCGCTGATGGGCCGCCTGTGCAAGTCCGCCGTGCTCTCCGGCCTGCCGCTGCTCTTCGCACCCGTCGCGCAGGCGCTGCCGGCGCCCGCCCCGGACAGGGCGCAAGCGCAGTTGCGCAGCCTCAATCACCAGGTCATCGACACACTCGCGCACCCCGATCGCGACTTCATGGACCGGGTGACCGCGAACGACTTCCTGCTGACGGACACGTCCGGCCACTGGCTCGAACGTCGGCGACATCTCGCGCGGCTGCACACGCCGTGGTTGCGCGGCGGGATCTCCTACGACGACGTGCAGGTGCGCCTGTACGGCCCGATTGCGCTGGTGCACGGCGTGTTCGAGTCGCGCGACGACGCGGGCACGGCGCAGCGCGTGCGTTACACCGACGTGTACCGATGGGACGGGATGCAGTGGCAGCGGGTCAACGCGCAAACCACGCCGCTGCGCGATGGGGTCGCCCGGCCGCTGCAGCGGGGCAAGGCGCCCACGCATGCGCCATGGCGGGGCAAGGACCCCACGGGCAGCGACGACGAAGTACTGCGCGAACTCAACGAGCGCTACGTGCGCGCGTTTCGCGAGGCGGATGTCGCCTGGTACGACGCGCACCTCGCGCCCGACTACGTCGTCGTGAGTGCCGATGGGTCGTACCACGATCGCGCCCGTGCGCTCGCCGAGTTTGCCGAGCCCTATTACGCCACGTACCTGCAATCGTTCCCCGTCGGCAAGGTGCGCATCCGCCGCTTCGGCGACATCGCGCTCATCCACGCCGAGAACGCCTATGAGCGCAAGGACCGGCGCCGCGGCGTCAACCGCTACACCGACATCTGGCACCGGCAGGCCGACGGCCGCTGGCTCTGCATCGCCGCGCACATCACGACACACAAGCCGCCGCGGTAACAGGGCATGCGCGCGCGGCGCGCTATGATGGCCCGTCACCTGGACGAGCCCGATAGTGGCCGGGAGCTTCTTCGATGCCGCCGACCGAACAGCGCTGGCGCTCGCGCGATGGCCTCGATTTGTTCGCACGCGATTACGCGCCGGTCGATGGGCACGCTGCCACGGGCGAGCCGCGACTGCCTGTCGTGTGCATCCCGGGCCTCACGCGCAATTCGCTCGATTTCGATGCGGTCGCGCCGTGGATCGCGGGCCTCGGCCGCCGCGTGCTCGCCGTCGACCTGCGGGGCCGCGGGGAATCCGCGCGCGACCCCGACCCGCGCCGCTACAAGGTACCCGTCTACGCCGACGATCTCGCGGCGCTGCTCGATGCGCTCGCGATTCCGCGCGCGATCTTCCTCGGCACTTCGCTCGGCGGCCTCGTGACGATGGCGTTTGCCGTGCGCCACGGCAAACGGCTCGCGGGCGCGGCGCTGAACGACGTGGGGCCTGAGGTCGACCCCGCGGGCGCCGCGCGTATCCGCGGCTACGTCGGCAAGGCCCCGCCGATCGAGAGCTGGGAAGGCGCCGTCGCGTACGCCAGGCTGATCAACGGCGCAGGACTGCCGAACCTCGCGGATGCCGAATGGGACACGATGGCGCGCCGCATGTTCCGCCCTGGCGCCGACGGGCGGCCGGAACTCAACTACGACCCGCGGATCCTGCAGTCCTTCGGCCCGCTCAGGCTGCGCATCGCGCAGTGGTTCGCGTGGGGCGCGTTTCGCCAGCTCGCGCGCCACCGCCCGCTGCTCCTGCTGCGCGGCGCCCGCAGCGACATCCTCGCGCCCGCCACCGTCACGCGGATGCGGCGCATCGCGCCCGCGATGCAGGTGGCCGAAATCCCCGGCGTCGGCCACGCGCCAATGCTGACGGAAGCTGCGGCGCGGACAGCGCTGCAGGCATTCCTGGCCGAAGCGCCATAGGGGCGCACGGCTCGTATATAATGCGCGGCCTTTCCCGACACTTGACCCCCGGATCGAGATCGTGAGCAAGCAAGACTCGCACTTCATCAACGTGTTCGGCCTCGTCCTCGGCATCCTGATCGCCGTCGCCATCGTGATCTTCGGGGTCGCCCGCGCGGTCGGCAATTCGACCCAGCGCAAGCACGTGCAGGAAGAAGATCTTTACGTGAAGGCGGTCGAGGCCCGCGTCGCGCCGCCCGTGCGCATCGCAGTGGCCGGCGCCGACAACTCGGCACTCAAGATCGAGGCCCCCGCGGCCAGCGATGCGCCCTCGATGCCCGTTCCCGCCGACGGCGCCGCGCTCTATGACGCCGCGTGCCACACCTGCCACGGCCCGGGCCTCGCCGGTGCACCGAAGATCGGCGACGGCGCCGCGTGGGGGCCGCGCATCGCGCAGGGCACCGCCACGCTCTACAAGCACGCCATCGAAGGCTTCACCGGCCAGCACGGCGTGATGCCGCCGAAGGGCGGCCGCACCGACCTGCCCGACGACCTGATCAAGCAGGGCGTCGACTACATGGTCGGCAAGTCGCGCTAACCGCGCTCCCCCTCGTCCCACCCGCGCCGTAGCTGGATGGCTTCGGCGAGATGCTCCGGCGCGATGCGTTCGCGCGCGCCGAGGTCGGCGATCGTGCGCGCCACGCGCAGGATGCGGTGCTGGCTGCGCGCCGAGAGCGCAAGCTGGCGCCGGCTCGCGGCGAGCAATGCATGGCACGCAGGCGTGAGGGCGCAGTCCCTGCCGAGCTCGCGCACCGCGAGATGCGCGTTGAGCTTGCCGGCCCGCCCCATCTGGCACGCACGCGCCGCGGACACGCGCGCCGCGAGTTCCCCACTCGAGGCCTCGTCGCCGGGCGGCTCGCCGCACACCGACTCGACGACACGCGGCACCACGATGCGCAGGTCGAGCCGGTCGAGCAGCGGGCCGGAGAGGCGCGCGCGATAGCGCCCGATGTCCCCGGGCGCGCAGCGACAGCGCCCCGATTCGTCGCCGTGGTAACCGCAGGGGCAGGGGTTCATGGCTGCGACGAACTGGAAGCGCGCCGGGTACTGGAACTCGTACGCCGCGCGCGTGATGGCGATCTGGCCGTTCTCCAGCGGCTCGCGCAGCGCTTCGAGCACGCGCCGGTCGAACTCGGGCAGCTCGTCGAGGAACAGCACGCCGAGGTGCGCGAGCGTGACTTCCCCCGGCCGCGCGCGCGGCCCGCCGCCCACGATGGAATGGGCCGATGCGGTGTGGTGCGGGCTGCGAAACGGACGACGACCCCAGTGGGCCCGCTCGAGCGGGCGCCCGCCGACGGCAGCGATGGTCGCGGCTTCGAGCGCTTCGGCGGGCGTGAGCGGCGGCAGCAGGCCCGGCAGGCGTTGCGCGAGCATGCTCTTGCCGCTGCCGGGGGGACCCACGAGCAGCACGCTGTGCGATCCGGCCGCCGCGATCGTGAGCGCGCGCTTGGCGGAGGGCTGGCCGCGCACGTCGTGCAGGTCGGGGCCGGGCGCGGGCTCCATGCCCTCGGGCGGGGCGACTGCGGTCTGGGTCGCGGCGGGCCCTGGGCAGGCCGCGGCGTCGCCCGCAAGCCAGGCGCAGACCTCGCGCAAGTGCGCCGCGCCCGCCACGCACGGGGCAGCCATCGCCGCTTCCCAGGCATTGGCCGCGGGCACCATGAGCGTGTGCCCCGCCGCCGCGGCATGGGCCGCCGCGGGCAGCAGGCCCGGCACGGCGCGCAACTCGCCGCCGAGGCCCAGCTCGCCGTAGAACTCGCACGCCGCGAGCGGGCGTGCGACGCGCAGCTGGCGCGAGGCGAGCAGGATGCCGATGGCGATCGGCAGGTCGTAGCGCCCGCCTTCCTTCGGCAGGTCGGCGGGCGCGAGGTTTACGGTGATGCGCCCGGCCGGCAGCTCGAATCCACAGCAGGCGAGCGCCGCGCGCACGCGTTCGCGGCTTTCGCGCACGGCCGCCGCGGGCAGGCCCACGATCGTGAAAACAGGCAGGCCAGCGCCGAGGTGGACTTCGACCTGCACGAGCGGCGCTGCGAGCCCGACCTGCGCGCGGCTCGCGATGCGCGCGACGACGGTTTCGTCAGCCGTCGCCACCGGGCGCGCGGCCCTCGAGGCCAGCGACCTGCGCCTCGAGCGCTTCGAGCTTCGCGCGCGTGCGCTCGAGCACGCGGGCCTGCGCATCGAATTCGTCGCGTGTCACGAGATCGAGGCGCGCGAGGTTGGCGCGCAGGACGGCGCGGAAATTGGTTTCGAGGTCGCGCTGCAGCGTGCGCGCCCCGGCGGGGAGCGATTCGAGCAGGCGCTTTGCGAGTTCGTCGAGCGGAATGCGATCCATGTTGCCCTCAATTGACGCACGCGTGCTTCGCGCGGCCCCAGGACGGTGCAGGAGCGGAGCCGCCGGGCGCGCAAATAGCCCGTTTTTGCGGTCCAGCGATCTGGCATGAAAGCTGCAAACCGCTTGTGCGAGCCGGACTCGAGGATACGCGCGCGAACCCCCGGGGTCTGCACGCATTTCCCGCCGGAATCACCTGAAACAGGTCCACATCGACGGGAGTGATTGCATGCGGATGATCCGAGTCTCTACAGCCTGCCTCGCCGCGCTGCCGCTCGTCGCCTTGGCGCAGGAAGCACCGGCACCCGTGCCCGACAAGGCCGACACGGCCTGGATGCTGGTCTCGACGCTGCTCGTGATCCTGATGGCCGCACCTGGCCTTGCGCTCTTCTACGGCGGCATGGTGCGCGCGAAGAACATGCTGTCGGTGCTGATGCAGGTGTTCGTCGTGTTCTCGCTGATCGTCGTGCTGTGGCTCATCTACGGCTACAGCCTCGCCTTCACCGGCGCCGGCGCGTGGATCGGCGGCTTCGGGCGGCTCTTCCTCGCGGGCATCACGCCGGCCTCGACCGCGGCGACGTTCAGCGACGGCGTCGTGATCCCCGAGTTCCTGTTCGTGGCCTTCCAGGCGACCTTCGCGGCGATCACCGCCTGCCTGATCGTCGGCTCCTTCGCCGAGCGCGTGAAATTCTCCGCCGTGCTGATCTTCATGGTCGTCTGGTTCACCTTCGGCTACCTGCCGATCGCGCGGATGGTCTGGTATGCGGAAGGCTTCATGTTCCGGCAAGGCGCGCTCGACTTCGCGGGCGGCACCGTGGTGCACATCAATGCCGGCATCGCGGGACTCGTCGGCGCGCTGGTCGTCGGCAAGCGCATCGGCTACGGGACGACCGCGATGCCCCCGCACAACCTGCCGATGGTGATGATCGGCGCCTCGCTCCTGTGGGTCGGCTGGTTCGGCTTCAACGTCGGCTCGACGCTCGAGGCGAGCCCGTTCACCGGCCTCGTGTTCCTCAACACGTTCGCCGCCACGGCGGCCGCGGTCGTGGCGTGGACGATCGGCGAATGGGTGTTCCGCGGCCGGCCCACGATGCTCGGTGCGGCCTCGGGCGCGGTGGCGGGCCTCGTCGCCATCACGCCTTCGTGCGGCTTCCTCGGCGTCGGGGGCGCGCTCTTCCTCGGGCTGGTGGCGGGCTTCGCGTGCCTCTGGGCCGTCGCGAAACTCAAGGTGTGGGCTGGCTACGACGACTCCCTCGACGTCTTCGGCGTGCACGCGGTCGGCGGCATCGTCGGCGCGATCCTGACGGGCGTGCTCGTGTCACCCGCCCTCGGTGGCACGGGACTCGACGGCTACCGCATGGGTCACCAAGTGTGGGTGCAGACGCTCGGCGTGCTGCTCACGATGGGCTGGAGCGCGCTCGTCGCGTACGTGGGCTACAAGGTCGCCGACTTCACCGTCGGGCTGCGCGTGAGCGAAGAACAGGAACGCGAAGGCCTCGACACCAGCTACCACGGGGAGCGCGCCTACCACAGCTGAGCCCTCGACAAACCGGGTGCCTGCAGGCGTAGTATATGCGAATGGTTCTCATTCGCTATTGAAAGGCGCCTGCCATGCTGCTCCCGGATACCCGCCCGGCCCCGCTCCACCACTGCGCCCTCGGGGCCCTCGCCCTGGTGGCTGTCGTGCCTTGCGGGGTGTTGGCCCAGTCCGCGACCCCCGGCGCGATCCTGGAGGAAGTGGTCGTGACCGCGGCGCGCAGCCCGGTCGAGGCGCGGCTCGAGGCCGCGCCCGGGGGCACCGCCCTCGTGACCGCCGCGGACCTGCCCGCCACCGCCCATCTCACGATCGCGCGCGCGCTCGCCACCGTGCCGGGCGTCGTGGTGCAGGACTTCTTCGGGGGCCATGACCAGCCGCGCATCCAGATCCGCGGCTCGGGGCTGCAGCAGAATCCCGTCGAGCGGGGCGTGCTGGTGCTGCGCAATGGCCTGCCCCTCAATCGCGCCGACGGCTCCTACATCGTGGGTCTCGCCGATCCGGGCGATGCGGCGGCCATCGAGGTCTACCGCGGCTACATGGCCAATCGCCTCGGCGCCACGGTGCTCGGCGGCGCCCTCAACCTGGTTTCGCCGACGGGGCGCAACGCGCCGGGCCTGCGGCTCGCCGCCGGCGGCGGCAGTTTCGCGCAGGTCGATGCGGGCGCCCGGTATGGCTTTGCGCAGGGTGACTTCGACCTGCTGCTGCACGGCGCCCATGTCGAGCGGGACGGTTATCGCGACTACAACGCCTCGCGCCGCGAAAGCTTCGGCGGCAACCTGGGCGTGCGCCTCTCCGACACGCTCACCGTCCGGTTCTTCGCGAGCTACACGGACCTCGGCTTCGACGTTGCCGGCCCACTCACGCGCGTTCTGCTCGAGGACGATCCGCGCGCCGTGTTCACCGGGCCGCAAGTCACGCCCGCAGGCCCGATCCATCCTGGGCCGAATGTCCTGCGCGATCGCCCGTACCGGACTGCGAGCCAGGCCCAGGCCGGTGTGCGGGCCACGCAGGCCCTCGGTGCGCACGTCGTCGACTTCGCGCTCGGGCGGGCCGACACGGACGATCGCTTCAACTTCCCGATCTCCGCGGGGCTGCGCGTGACGGAAGGGCACGACACGACGGCAGTGCTGCGCTACGCCTTCAAGCCGCAACCCGGACAGGCACTGCCCCTGTTCGACCTGACGGCGCAGTACGTGACGGGCGTAGCGGACCGCGACTATCGCCTCAATCTCGCGGGAGAAGCCGGAGCGCTGTTTGGCCTCAATAGGCTCGACGCGGATACACTATCTGTGAGTTCTGCTTTCAATGTTCCAATAGGCAGTCAATTTACCCTGTCACCGTCCCTGTCGTGGTCCCGGGCCACGCGCGACAACCATGACCGCTACGGGCTGCCCACGCGCCCCACCGCCGCCTACCACCCCGCCAACCCGCAGCTTGCCCTGCCACCCGGCGCCGTGCCTGCAACCGACAACAGCTATGCGCGCAGGTATGAAGGCTGGAGCCCGGCGCTCGGTCTCGCGTGGCAGCCCTCGGCCGATCACAGGGTGTTCGTGGCGGTGAGCCGCAGCTTCGAGCCCCCGACCCACGACGACCTGCTCGCCACCTTGAACGGCACGCCGAACAGCAGCGCCGGTCGCCCCAATCCCGCCGATCCCACCCGGCCCGCGGCGGCCTTCGTCACCCCGGCACTGCGGGCCCAGCGCGCGACGACGGTCGAAGCGGGATGGCGGGGCGCGGCGGGCGCCTTCGGCTGGGATGCGGTCGTCTACCACTCGTGGATCACTGACGAGCTCCTGAGCCTGCGCGACGAGTCGGGCGTTTCGCTCGGCGCGGCCAATGCCCCGCGCACGCGCCACCTCGGCGCGGAAATCGGCCTCACCGCACGAGTTTCGTCGCAGCTGATCGGCCGCATCGCCTACACCTGGCAGGACTTTCGCTTCAGGAACGATCCCGTGCGCGGCGACAACCCGCTCGCCGGGGCGCCGCGCCACTGGATCCAGGGTGCGCTCGACTGGCGGCCGGCGGCGCGTGTGCATGCGCAGGCCGCGCTACGCTGGATGCCGGTGAAAACGCCCGTCGACAACCTGGGCACGCTCTACAACGACCCCTATGCGACGCTCGACCTGCGCGTCGAGCGCGAGTTCGGTGCATCGCTCGCGCTGTTCGCCGAGGTGGGCAACGTGTTCGACAAGACCTATGCCTCCTCGACGCTGATCGTCGACCAGGCCCGGCCCGACCAGGCCGCCTTCATGCCCGGCGACGGACGCGCTTTCGGCGCCGGCGTGCGGCTGCAATTCTGACTCCGGTTACAAGAAAGGAACGACCATGCGAATGCGAACCGCCACGCTTGCCGCCCTCGCCTCACTCACCCTGCCGGGCTTCGCGGCCGCCGATTCGACCCCGCTCGACCTCGACAAGCTGCGTTACGAAACGGTGCACGGCGCCGCGCAGCGCGCGGTGCTGGTCGTCGACTCCGAAGGGCAACCGCTCGTCATCCTGCTGCGCATCGCCAAGGGCCAGTTCCTGCCGCCGCACGGCGCCGCGGGGCCGGTGCGCGTGATGACGGTCGTCTCGGGCACGCTGTCGCTCGGCAACGGCCACGCCGTCGACGAAGCGGCCGAGCATGCGTACGGCCCTGGCAGCGTGATCGTGCTGCCCGCCGGCCAGGGCGAACACTGGGCCGCCGCGCGCCACGACGACGTGCTGCTGCAGGTCGTGATGCTGCGCGCGGGCAAACTGTCCCCGGCGGCCGGCGCACAGCTCGCGGCGAGGTAGCCATGCCCGAACTCGCCTTCGCCCGCGCCCTGCACGTACTCGGCGTCGTCGTCTGGATCGGCGGCGTCTGGATGGCGACGACCGTCGCGCTGCCCGCGATCCGGCGGGGGGTCCTCGGACCCGACCGCCTCGAATCGTTCCACGCCTTCGAGGGGCGGTTCGTCTGGCACGCGCGCACCGCGGTGATCGTCGTCGGCCTGACGGGCTTCTACATGATCGAGCGCTTCGATTTCTGGTGGCGCTTCGACGACAGCCGTTTCTGGTGGATGCACGCGATGGTCGGCGTGTGGTCGATCTTCATGCTGCTGCTGTTCGTCATCGAGCCGTTCGTGCTGCACCGGTACTTCCCGGCCTGGGCCCGGCGCGACCCCGCGCGCGCCTTTGCCGTGCTGCATTACGCGCACGTCGTGCTGCTCGCGCTCAGCGTCGTGACGGTGCTCGGCGCCACCGCCGGTGCGCACGGCTGGCTGCCGTAGTCCCCTATCGCTTGCGGGAAGACTGCACTTTCGCGGGCCCCGGGAAAGCGCAGTCGGCGACGGAACTGCGATCGAGGTCCGCGAGGAAGGCTTCGCGGGCCTGCGCCAGGCGCGATTTCAGGCGGCAACCCGGCGTCAGCAGGCATTGCCCGCCATCGCTGCGAAAACACTCCGCCAGCGCGTAGCGCTGCTCGAGGTAGCGCACCACCTCACCGAGGCCGATCGAACCCGGCGGCCGCGCAAGGCGGATGCCCCCGCCCGTGCCCCGCTGCGTCGTCACGAATCCGCCGCGCGCGAGGTCCTGCACGACCTTGGCGAGATGGTTGTAGGGGATGCGGAATTCCTCCGCGATGCGGGTCGTCGTCGACGGTTCGTCGGGCGAATCGGCGAGGCGCATCAGGACCCGCAATCCGTAGTCGGTGAAGGCGGCGAGGCGCATGGTGACCTAACTGGTATTTACAATGCCTATTGAATGGACTAACAATTGGCATCAGCAATACCTGTTTGACCGGCAACTGTCCATTCGTATTGGCGGGAGGGTGGCATGTCCGCACGAGGCATCATCCGGATGGGCGTGGCAGTGCTCGCGAGCGCAGCGAGCCTCGCCCTGTCATGGCCTTACTGGCGGGATTTCGGCTACTGGGCGGAATCGCGAACCCTGTGGCTCGGATACTTCGCACTGGGGTTCGTACTCGCCGTCTACGTCTTCTACGCCTTCCTCGGCCGGCTCCAGGCGTTGTTCGAGCATGACGCGCTCGAGCGGGCCCAGCGATCGCAGGCCCCCGGTGCGCCTTCCGACCCGGACAGGGAGCACACGCGATGAGCTGCGCACCCGGAGAACCCTGCGAGGAAGGCCACAAGCGCCGTCGCGCGCTCATCGTGCTCGGCGCGATGGGCGTGCTCTTCATCGCACTGTCGGCAGCTTCCTTCCTCGATTCGCGTAACCAGGTGGTCCCCGAAACCGTCAGTTATGCCGGTCATGGCGCGGTTGAAGGCAAGCGCGTCTTCCAAGCCTACAACTGCATGGGCTGCCACACCATCGTCGGCAACGGCGCCTACTTCGGCCCCGACCTGACGAAGCTCTACGGCAAGGTCGGGCCGGCCTGGATCGAGGCTTTCCTGCCGTCCGCCGGCAGCTGGCCGACCCGCGGGGCCGTGCAACTGCAACTGCAGAATGCAACGGTCGCCACCGAATCCGGCGTCGATTCGATCGATGCCTATCTCGAAAAATTCCCGGCGGCGGCCGAGCGCATCACGCGGCGCGGGTCGCACGCGACGCAGATGCCGAACCTGCCCCTCACGCGCGACGAAATCGGGCAGCTCATCGCCTTCCTGAAATACACGTCGAGCCTGAACACCGAGGGTTGGCCGCCGACGCCGCTCGTCGGCGGCGCCGCCCAGGCGGCGGCCCTGTCGTCGCCCGCCACGGCACCCGTCGCCGCGCCGCCGCCCGACGCCGCGGGCGCCACGCCGGCTGCGGCCTCCGGCCCCGCATCGCAGGCCGCACACGGTGCAGACCTCGCCCGCGACACGGGCTGCACGGCCTGCCACGCCAGCGACGCCCAACGCCGGGTCGGCCCGGGCTGGGGCGGGCTCTATGGCTCGCAAGTCACGCTCGCCGACGGCACGAAGATCCGCGCCGACGAGGCGTACCTCACCGAGTCGATCCTCGCGCCCGACGCGAAGATCGTCGAGGACTTCGCGCCGCACATGATGCCGGCGTACGGCGAAATGCTCGATGAGGAGCAGGTCGCGGCGATCGTCGCCTACATCCGCAGCCTCGGGGGAGGCCAGCCATGATCCGCATCGAGTACGCGACCCAGCGCCTCAGCCTGCGCTTCTTCATGCTCATGCTGGTGCTGTTCTTTTTCCAGGCCGCCTTCGGCCTGCTGCTGACTGCCCAGCACATCGACCCCTCGCTGCTGGCCGGCCGGCTGAATTTCAACATCGTGCGCGCCGAACACACCAACCTCGGCATCCTGTGGGTGCTGTCGGGTTTCATCGGCGCGATCCTCTTCGTGGGCCCGCTACTGTCGAAGCGCGAGCTCGCCGCCCCCGCGCTCATCAAGTTCCTGTTCTATGCCGTGATCGCGGTGGTCGTCTGGAACGTCGGGACCCAGGTCTATGCACAGCAGGGCCTCGCGCTGTGGTGGATGGGCCAGCCGCTGCTGCAGGAAGGCCTCGAGTACCTCGAGGGCGGGCGCATCGTCGACGTCGTGATCCTGGTCGGCTTTGCGATCCTGTGTTACGTCGTGCTGCGCACGTTCCCGCGGGTCAAGGACTGGAACGAGATCCACTGGGGCCTCGGCCTCGGCGTCGTGGCGCTGACGCTCGTGTGGATCTTCGGCATGTTCTTCGTCGCGCGGCTCGACCTGCAGGAATACTTCCGCTGGTACGTCGTGCACTACTGGGTCGAGGGCGTGTGGGAGGTCATCCACATCTCGCTGGTCGGCTTCTTCCTCGTGCTGATGTTCAAGGCCGACGTGAAATCGGTCGGCTACGCGGTGTTCTGGGGCATCGCGCTCGTCTGGCTGTCGGGCCTGCTCGGCAACGCGCACCACTACTTCTGGATCGGTACGCCCGAGTTCTGGCAGTTCTGGGGATCGCTGTTCAGCGCGCTCGAACCCCTGCCGCTGATCTTCTGCTTCTGGCACATCTACCTCGACGCGCACCAGGACGGCAAGCCGGTCGCGAACGCACCGGCCTTCGCGTTCCTGCTCGGCTCGGTGGTGCTCGAGCAGGTCGGCGCGGGCATCCTCGGCTTCACGATGACTTTCGCGCTCACGAACGTGTGGTCGCACGGCACCTGGGTGACGCTGAGCCACGCGCACCTCGCGCTCTTCGGCACCTTCGGCATGCTCGGCCTCGCCGCGGCCTACTACACCGTGCCGCTGATGCGCGGCATCACCGGCTTCGACCAGCGCCCCGGCCGGCTCGCCTTCTGGCTGGTGTTCACCGGCATGCTGGGCCTCGGCTTTGCCTTCGCGATCGGCGGCACCGTGCAGGTGTTCACCTACCGCACGCTCGGCCTCGACTGGTTCGGGGGCGAGGTGGCGCCGGCGATGCAGTTCGCCAAGTTGCTGGTGCCCGTCTTCGGCCTCGTATTCATGGTGGGCGTGTGCCTGCTGGTGTACGACCTGCTGACGCTCGGGTTGCGCGCACGCGCCACCGACACCACTCTCGCCCCGGCGGCGGCGCGCGGCTGGGGCCGCAAGCTGGGCGGCTGGGAAACCGGCCTGTGGCTGCTCGGCATGTGGATATTCGGGGCGATCATCACGCTCGGCCTGCTGAGCTTCAACCTGCCCTCGGTGCGGGAGGGCAGCCGGCTGTTCCCCTACCTGATGGCCGGCATCGGCTACCCGGGCCTGCTGCTGACGACCCTGCTCTTCGTCGCACGCTTCCTGCGGTCGCTGGACGCGCGCAGTCACGCCCTCGCACTTTCCCGGCCCACGGACTAACCTCTAGTGTGATGCAGTTCAAGTGCGGGCCCGGCCCGCGTGCCCATACTGCGCCCATGGAGGCCCGCCCATGCGCCCGCTCGTTCCCGTAGCCCTCGCCCTGTTCCTGCTGCCGTTCGCTGCGCAGGCCGACGTGTACCGCTGGGTCGACGCAAACGGCCAGGAACACTACAGCGACCAGCCTGTCGAGGGTGCCGAACTCATCCGCACCCTCACCCCGCGGCCGCCCGGCGCCAGCCGCGCACCTTCAACGCCCGCGCCGGTGGCGAGTCCCGCCGCGCCCGCCGCGGGTGACATCGTCGCCTCGCGCAACACCGAGCGCGCGGTGGCCCGCGACCTCGCCGCGCAACGCGCGAAGGACTGCACCGAGGCCAAAGCGCGCTACGAGAAGTCGCTGCAGGCACGCCGCATCTTCCGCACGCTCGAAAACGGCGAGCGCGAATACCTCTCCGACGCCGACGCCGACAAGGTGCGGGTCGACAATCGCGCCGCGATGGACACGGCCTGCGGCAAGACGACCGCCTCGCGCTGATTCGCTGCTAAAGTTGCGTCCCGCGGCCCGCGCCGCAACGCATTCCGGACGGTGTCAGCATGCGAGCAGGGTTCATCGGTCTTGGCGCAATGGGCCGTCACATGGCCCGCAATCTCCACAAGGCAGGCGTGCTCACCGCGGCCTGGAACCGCACGACCGCCGTGGCGGAGGAATTTGCCCGCGAGACGGGCGTAGCCGCCGCCGCCTCGCCGGCGCAACTCGCCGCCGACGTCGACGCCGTCGTGATCTGCGTATCGGCCGACCAGGACGTGCTGGCCGTCGTGCGCGCCATCGTCCCCGCCGTGCGCGCGGGCGCACTCGTGATCGACTGCTCCACGGTGAGCGCCGCCGCCGCCCGCGAGGCCGCGGCGCTGCTGGCGCCGCGCGGCGCGGCGTTCCTCGACTGCCCGGTGAGCGGCGGCGTCGAAGGGGCGCGCGACGGCACGCTCGCCGTGATGTGCGGCGGCGATGCGGCCGCCTTCGAGCGCGCACTGCCGCTGCTCGCCGCGATGGGTCGCACGATCACGCATTTCGGCGCGAGCGGCGCGGGCCAGGCCGCGAAGGCCACCAACCAGATCATGTGCGCGGGCATCATCCGCGCGGTCGCCGAGGCGATGGCCTTCGCGCGCGCGCAGCAGCTGCCGCTCGAGGCGCTCGTCGAGACGCTCGGCAAGGGCGCGGGCTCGAGCTGGTACTTCGTCAACCGCGCGCCGAACATGATCCGCGGCAGCTTCCCCGCGGGCTTTCGCGTGCGCCTGCACGCCAAGGACCTCGGCATCTGCCGCGCGATGGCGGCCGAAAGCGGCGTCGAACTGCCGGTGGTCGAGAGCATGCTCGCCGAATACGCGCAGCTCATCGAGCAGGGCCATGGCGACGAGGACATCTCGGCGGACTACCGCCTCAAGGCGGCGCTCTTCAAACAGCCGGTATGACCGAGGCCGCCCCGCCGCAGCGTTCGCATTACCTGCCGGACTTCTGCGCGGCGCACATGGTGCTCGCGATCGTGCTGATCGTCGAGCTGACCGCGCTCGTCGTCACGCTCGCGCGCGATGCGTCGGCGGTGGCATTCTGGACCGACCTCGCGCGCACCTCGCTCTTCCTCGTCTGGATCGGCCTTGCCGGCCAGGCCGCGCTGTGCCTCGCGCGGCGCCGGCTCGAGGCGCTATCGGTCGCGCGCAGCGCCGCCGCCGTGCTCGCGATCGTCTGCGGGACCGTGTTCGTCGTGTCAGAAGTCGCGTACCGGATCGGCGCGAGCGGCCTGCTCGAACCCGGCGGCGTCGAGAGCCTCTTCCCGCGCGAACACCTCGCGTTCATCGCCCGCAACGTCGCGATCGCCTTCATCGTCACCGCGCTCGCGCTGCGCTACTTCTACGTGACGCACGAGTGGCGCCGCAACATCGAGATGCAGTCGCGCGCCCGGGTGCACGCCCTGCAGGCGCGCATCCGCCCGCACTTCCTCTTCAACAGCATGAACACGATCGCCGCCCTCACGCGCTCGAACCCCGCGCGCGCCGAGGAGGCCGTGCAGGATCTCGCGGATCTCTTTCGCGCGAGCCTCGCCGAGAAGCGCGACCAGATCACGCTCGCCGAGGAGATCGAGATCGCGAAGACCTACGAGCGCATCGAACTGCTGCGCCTCGGCGAGCGCCTCAGGGTCGAGTGGCGCGTCAACGGCGTGCCGCAGCGGGCGATCGTGCCGAGCCTGATGATCCAGCCGCTGCTCGAGAACGCGATCTACCACGGCATCGAACCGCGCAGCGGCGGCGGCACGGTGACCGTCACCGGCGAATACGCGAACGGCCTCGTGACGATCGTCGTGCGCAACCCCGCGCCCGAGGGACCGACGCCGCGCGACGGCAACCGGGTCGCGCTCGCGAACATCCGCGAGCGGCTTGCCCTGATGTACGGCGCGCGCGCCGCGGTGAAGGCCGGCCGCTTCGACGACGAGTACATCGTGACGCTGAGATTCCCGCATGAAGCTGAAGACGCTCATCGTTGACGACGAAGCGCCGGCGCGCGAACGGCTCGCGAGCCTGCTCGCCGAGATCGAGGACGTGCAGGTCGTCGGGGCGGGCGCGAGCGGCCGCGAGGCGCTCGAGCTGACGATGGACCTTTCGCCGGACGTCGTGCTGCTCGACGTGCGCATGCCCGACATGGACGGGCTCGAGGCCGCGCAACGCATCGCGACGATGAGCGAACCGCCCGCTGTCATATTCACGACAGCTTATGACGAATACGCCGTCAACGCGTTCGAGGCGCGGGCCACGGGCTATCTCGTCAAGCCGATCCGCAAGGACAAGCTGGCTGCGGCGCTTGCCGCCTGCCGGCGCCTGACGCGACCGCAACTCGCGCACGCGGAATCGGCGAATGCGGCCCCGGCGCCCGGGCGCAGCCACATCCCCGTGCGCCGCCGCGACGGCATCAAGTTGATTCCATTGGCGGAAATCCGCTGTTTCCAGGCCGACCAGAAGTACACCACGGTGCGCCACGAGGAGGGCGACGACCTCATCGAGGACTCCCTGCGCCTGCTCGAGGAGGAGTTCGCGGGCAGTTTCGTGCGCATCCACCGCAGCGCGCTCGTCAGCACGCACCACCTCGAGCGCATCGAGCGCGATCCCGACGGCCAGTACTTCGTGCGCCTGAAGGGCCTGGCGGAGCGCCTGGCCGTGAGCCGCCGCATGGCGGGCGACCTGCGCGAACGCTTCCGCCTGTGACGCGCATCAACGCGCGTGGGCGCGCTTCGGCGTGAGATCAGCCGACACACGGGAGGCGATGGAATGGACTCCACGGCTGCCAACGCTTACGGAATGGCCGAGCAGACCCTCGACGACTGGCTGGCCGATTTCGGCCGCTGCGGCTGGGCCCGCACGTTCGAACCCGCGACCGCAAGGCTGCGCAACGGGGCCCTGGGCCGCGTCGCCGCGGTGCTCGGTCATCCCTCGCCCTGCGCGGCCGCACGACGCTGGGTCTGCGACACGATCCAGGCGTGGGCGCCCCTCGAAGTGTTGTTCCCGACGCGCGAATACGGCGACGAACCGGGCGTGAGCGGCGAGCTCGGCTCGCACATGGCCGACATCATGGAGCGCGAGTACGCGTTCATGCTCGCGGGCGCCGCGAACCCGCGGCTCGCCGCCGAGTGGCTGCAGGCCGATTCGCAGCAGCTCGGGCTCGACCTCGCGCTCGCGGGCGCCCTGCTCGGCACGCTGCGCGATGGCACGGACGACGGCTGGGTGCAGGGCCACACCTGCATGTCGCTCGCGCTCGCGGAGTACCTGCATCGGCAGGCGATCGGCCTGCGCCAGTTGATCGCGGATGCCGTCGCCATGTCCTACACGACGAGCGTCGCGCTGCGCCGCCGGCAACTGCACGCGGCCTGCCGCTCGACGCCCTGCCTCGTCGCGGCCGCGCGCCGTTACGCCTGAACCGGCGGCGCGTAGTCGAAGGAATCGAAGCGCAAGCGACCTTCCGCGAGACCGTGCGCCGGAAACCGCGCGCGGATCGCCTCGATCATCGCCGGTGGACCGGCCGCGTAGACGTCGTAACCAGACAGGTCCGGGTGCTGCGCCAGCACCGCCTCGTGCACCCATCCGCGGGCAAAGCGCGTGGCGCCCGGTGCATCCGCCGGCGTATCAGACAACACGCCCGTGAAATGGAAACGCGGATGGACTTCCATCCAGCGTCGCACGAGCGACTCCTCGTACAGGTCGGGCGGCGTGCGCGCGCCCCAGTAGAACCAGATGTCGCGCGCCGACCCGCGTTCGAGAGCCTCGCGCAGCATGGACTTCACCGGTGCGAAACCCGTGCCGCCCGCGACGAAGATCACGGGTGTCGTGGCATCGACGTACACGAACTGGCCGATCGGCCCTTCGATGCGCAGCAGTGCACCCGGACCTTCATGCGCGAACAGCTCGCTCGTGAATCCGCCCCCGGGAACCTGCCGCACGTGCAGTTCGAGCCGCGCGGCATCGTGCGGCGGCGAGGCGATCGAGAAACTGCGCCGCCGGCCGCCACCGGGCAGTACGTCGAGATACTGGCCCGCCTGGAACGGAAAGTTCTCGACCGCGGGCAGGCGCAGCGTGAGCCGCAGGACATCCGGCGCGAGCAGCTCGCGCGACTCGATGCGACAGGGCAGCGTCTTGATCTCGATGTCGGTGACGCGGCGAAGCTCGCGCGCTTCGATCACGAGGTCGCTCGTGGCGCGCGCCTGGCACAGCAGCGCAAACCCCGCCGACTCTTCTTCGGCCGTGAGGCCGAGCGGTCGCGGGCCGGGATACGACACCTGGCCGGAAACGATGCGGGCGCGGCACGAGGCGCAGTGACCGCTCTTGCAGCTGTGCGGCAGGTTGAAATGCCCGCGCAGCGCCGCCGCCAGCACCGGCTCGTCGCCCGATGCGTGGAATTCCCGGTTGGACGGCAGCACCCTGACCTTCACCCCGGCATTATGGCGGGGTGAAAGCCGGGCGCCATCACGCGATCAGTGCCGGCCTCTCAGCCAGTGCCGCGTGCTCGAGTAGATGTCTCCATCGCGCCCGAAATACAACCGCTCACGATCGGCGGACATCGATGAGCGCGTTTCGCTGCCCGCGGTATTGACGTTGGCGCCGAGGTTCACCGGCGCGGACCACGGATGGCGGGTGCTGCGCCGGGTCGACACATAGACGTCGAAGCTGCCGAATGCCGGGGTGCCGTTCGCGTCGGTCGGTCGCGTGGAACTGAAGACGATTTCGAGCCCATCCGGGCTCACGTTCGGCATGCGGTCGTCGAACTCGGTGTTCAGCTCCTGCACGGGCGAGGGCGGCCCGAAGTGGCCGTCGGCATACCGCCTGCTCCGGTAGATATCCATGTTGCCGCTGACGGTGCTCGAGAAGTACAGGAACGTGCCTTCATGCGTCCTGACGAGCGAGGGACTGAACTCGGCGCCCGCGCTGTTCGGACCGGTGCCGGTTTCGAGGCAGCCGAGATGCTGCGGCTCGCCCCAGCCGAAGGCGGCGTTGCGCCGGATCAGGTAGATGTCGCCTTTCCCCGGACCCGAGTTGCAAGTTTCCGCGCCTGGCCGTTCCGACACGAACAGCAGGTAGCTGCCGTGCAGCGGCGTCGGGCAGAAATCGGCGAACTCCGAGTTCACCGGCGCGCCGAGATTCTGCGGTTCGCCCCAGGGAGAGTCCTTGCTGGCCCGGTCGGCCGCCCAGATGTCGTTGCCGCCGAGCGTGCCTGTCCGATTCGAGGCGATGTACAGGCTGAGGCCGTCCGGCGACTCGATCGGGCAGCCGTCACCCGCCGGACTGTTGATACCGGCAACGGGCGCCGCGATACCCCAATCCGACAGATGGTTCATGTGGTGCCCGTCGTACCAGCCACCTGCATTCAGGGTGACGGGCAGCGCGACAGCCAGGGCGAGCGAGCCGAATATGTTCCATTTGTCCATGGTGTTTCCCCTTGTCAAAGTTCCACGAACGCTACGGGGGTACGACGGCCACGGCCTGATGAAACCCTGATATCTTGCCGATATCGCTCTCGATACCCACGCGGATGGATGCCACGCAAGCTTTCCAGCTCGAGGAACTGCGGATTGACCCGGCGACCGGCGAAATCGCCGGCCCGGGTGGACGCGAGCAGCTCGACCCGAAAGTCATGGGCGTGCTGGTGTTCATGGCGCAGCGTGCAGGCCAGGTCGTCTCGCGCAAGGAGCTGCTCGCGCGCCTGTGGCCGAATGCCGTCGTCACCGACGACGTGCTCACCCGCTGTTGTTACGAACTTCGTCGCCAGCTCAGCCAGGCGGGCGGCAGCGAACGCTACAAGGCGATGCTCGAAACGCTGCCGAAGCGTGGCTATCGACTGAACGCCGCAGCCACGCGGTCGCCATCCCGGCCTGTCGTCCGACCCCGGACCGGGTCCTGGCGCCCGTGGCTGGCGCTGGCCATAACGATACCGGCTGCCGCCGCGATCCTGGCCCTCTATTTCAGCCAGCGCCCCGCCCCTGCGACGTCTCCCGTGCCGATGGCTGCCGTGGCGCCCTCGATCGCGGTCCTGCCGTTCGTCGACATGAGCGCGGCGCAAGACCAGGCGTGGCTCGCCGACGGCATCAGCGAGGAAATCCTGAACCGCCTCGCGCAATCCGGTTCGCTGCGGGTGATCGCGCGCACGTCCTCGTTTTCGTTTCGCAACCGGCCGGTGGATATCCCGGAAGTCGCCGCCCGGCTCGGCGTCACGCATGTCCTGGAAGGCAGCGTTCGCCGGGACGGCAACCACGTCCGCATTACCGCCCAGCTAATCGAGGCCGCCACCGACTCGCACGCCTGGTCGAAGACCATCGATCGCGAACTCGGCGATCTCTTTGTGGTCCAGGATGAAATCGCGGCGTCCGTTGCCACCGCGCTGAACGTCGCACTCGCTGGCAGGCCGGCACGCCGCGAGACGCCGGTGAGTGTCGCGGCCCACGAACGCTTCCTGCAAGGCGAGTTCTTCTACAACCGCCGCGCCACCGGCGACATCGAGCGTGCCGCGAAGTATTACGAGGAAGCCGTTGCCCTCGATCCAGGTTACGCACGGGCGTGGGCGGCGCTCGCGGGCGCGTACAACCTCCTCGGCGACCAGGCCGGCCCGACTGCGAGCAACTGGAAGACGCGACAGGGCAAGGCGGCGCATCGCGCCGTCGAGCTCGACCCCGGGCTCGCCGCAGCGCACGCGCGCCTCTCGCAGTACTACTACGAGACATCGGACCGCGAGCGCGGCGACGTCCAGTTCCACGAGGCCCTCGCGCTCGATCCCGAGGACTCGCTGGTGATGGGATTCGCCGCCAGCAACGCGCTCCTGCGCGGCGACGTCGATGGGTTGCTGGCCACGTGGCGCAAGCTGGTGGCGCGCGATCCCCTGTCGGCCACGCAACAAGCCAACTTCGGCAGCGCGCTGTTCCTGGCGGGGCAGCTGGACGAGGCGCTGGCTGCCTTTCGCAGGGTGCTGGAGCTGCGGCCTCAGGGCCCGACGGAGTTCGGGCGCGACGAGGCGCGGGTGCTCGTCGCGCTGCGGCGCTACGACGAGGCAGAGTCTGCCATCGCGCGCCTGCCGCTTGGCGAGCGCGATTTTGAAATAGCCCTGCTCCACGACGCACCCGGTCGCCGCGCCGCGGCGGACGCGGCACTCGCGCGATTGATGGCCCGGCCAGGACACGCGCACGACCTGCGGCTCGCTGAAATCCTGGCCTGGCGCGGCAGGCGCGACGAAGCGTTCGCGGTGCTCGCGGCCCGGCGTAGCGCGATCGAACGCGGCGAAGAACCGACGCCCTATCGGGTCTGGGGATACATCGAGGCCATGCGCTGGTCGTACTTCCTGAAGCCGCTGCACTCCGATCCTCGCTGGACCCAGCTGACGGCGGCTCCGCCGTAGACTACCGGGATGTTCAGGAACCCGGATCGCGCCGCGATCGAGCAGCTGCTGCGCAGCGCGAAGACCATCGCGATCGTGGGCCTGTCGTCGGACCCTTCCCGTCCGAGCCATCGGGTCGCGCAATCCCTGCAGGGGTTTGGCTACCGGATCATCCCGGTCACTCCGTCCGGGGCGACGATCCTGGGTGAACGATCGGTGCCGGACCTCGACCATCTCGCCGACGTCCTCGGCCCCGGCGCCAGGCCCGACGTCGTCGACGTGTTCCGCCGCCCCGAACACGTCGCCGCGATCGTCGACGACTGCATCCGCCTCGGCCTGCCCGCGCTCTGGCTGCAGGATGGCGTCATCGACGCAAGCGCCGCGGCGAAGGCGCAGGCGGCCGGCATCTTCACCGTGATGGACCGCTGCATGTACCGCGACCGCGCCGCCCTGATCCGGTAGGCTGCGCGCATGCGCCTCGAGTTCACGAAGATGCACGGCCTCGGCAACGACTTCATCGTTTTCGATGCGCCCGCGGGCGGCTCGCCGCCCGCGGCGGATACCTTGCGCCGCCTCGCCGATCGCCACACCGGCATCGGCTTCGACCAGGCGCTGCTGCTCGAACCGGCCCGTCGCGCGGATACGGCGGTCTACTACCGCATCTTCAATGCCGACGGCATCGAAGTCGAACAGTGCGGCAACGGTGCGCGCTGCATCGCCGCGCTGCTCGCGCGCCGCGGGCGCGCGCACGGCAACGACCTCACGATGGACAGTCCCGCGGGGCTGATCCGGGCGCGCATCGAACCGCGGGGACTCGTGTCGGTCGACATGGGCGTCCCGGATTTCAACCCGGCGGTGTTGCCATTCGAAGTCTCCACCGAGGCGCACGTCTATCCCCTCGAAGTGGGCGGCAACGAGGTCGAGGTCGGCGCGGTCTCGATGGGCAACCCGCACGCCGTGCTCACGGTCGCCTCGGCCGCAGCCGCGCCAGTGGATCGGCTCGGCCCGGCGATCGAGCGCCATCCGCGCTTCCCGAAGCGCGTGAACGTCGGCTTCATGGAGATCGTCGATCGCAGCCACATCCGCCTGCGCGTGTACGAGCGCGGCACGGGCGAAACGCTCGCCTGCGGCACGGGCGCCTGCGCGGCCGTCGCCGTCGGGCGACGCCATGGGCGGCTCGACGAGCGCGTCGACGTGCAGGTCCCGGGCGGCGGCCTGACCGTCACCTGGCCCGGCCCCGGCAGGAATATTTGGCTCACGGGGCCGGCCGAAGTATCTTTCACGGGAAGCGTGGAGATCGATACATGACGACCAGAGAAGCGCGCGACCTGCCGGCGGAAACCATCGACGAGGAAACGATCGCCCGCTACCTGCAGCTCAACCCGGATTTCTTCGAGCGCCACCAGGCGATCCTCGGGCGCATGCGCCTGCCGCACGCGCGCTCGGCCTCCACGATCTCGCTGGTCGAACGCCAGGTCGAAGTGCTGCGCGAACGCCAGGCCGAACTCGAGGGCAAGCTCGCCGAGTTCGTGAATGTCGCGCGCGCGAACGACAGCCTGTCCGGCAAGATCCAGCGCTTCACGCGCCGCCTGCTGCAGGCCGCGACGCGCCAGAAGATGGCCGAGGAGATCGAGGCGAGCCTGCGCGAGGATTTCGACGCCTTCCATTCCACGCTGATCCTCACGAACGGCCACGCCCGCGGCTTCGAGATGCCGGAGCGCTTCCTGCGCGAGGCGGCGCCGGACAACGCCGACCTGAAATCCTTCGAGGGCCTGTTCTCGAGCGGCAAGCCGCGTTGCGGCCAGGTGCGCGACACGCAGCGCCAGTTCCTGTTCGGCAACGACGCCGGGGAGATCGGTTCCGTCGCCCTCGTGCCGCTCGGCGAACACGGCGCGATCGGCCTGCTGGCGCTTGGCAGCCACGACCGGGAGCGCTTCCATCCCGGCATGAGCACCGAGTTCCTCGCCCGCATGGGCGAGCTGATCGCGGATGCCATCGTCTATCGCTGACTGGCTCGCGCGCTTTCGGCGGCACCTCGCCACCGAACGGCGCCTCTCGCCGCACACGGACTCGAACTACGCGCGCGATCTCGCTGCGCTCGCGCGCTACTGCGAGAAGGAGCGCATCGACGACCTCACGCGCCTCGACAGCCAGCACGTGCGGCTGTTCGCGGCCCGCTCGCACGCCGCGGGGC
Source organism: Steroidobacteraceae bacterium (assembly GCA_050185195.1). Taxonomy (GTDB): domain Bacteria; phylum Pseudomonadota; class Gammaproteobacteria; order Steroidobacterales; family Steroidobacteraceae; genus CADEFQ01. The sequence goes on from JBFWZQ010000001.1 coordinate 301,337, forward strand.
TCGCGCCGCGCAGCGTACAGCGCCGCCTGTCGGCCGTGCGTACGTTCTGCGCCTTCCTCGTGCGCGAAGGCGCGATCGCCGCGAACCCCGCGCTCGACATCAGGGCGCCCAGGCCGGGCAAGCGCCTGCCGGCGGCGCTCGACCCCGACCGCGTGAACCAGCTGCTGAACATCTCCGCCGCGGACCCACTCGCGCTGCGCGATCGCGCCCTGATGGAGCTCGCCTACTCGTCCGGCCTGCGATTGGCCGAACTCGTCGGCCTCGACGTCGGCGAGCTCGACTGCGCCGATCGCACAGTGCGGGTGCTCGGCAAGGGTGGCAAGACCCGCATCCTGCCCGTGGGCCGGCCGGCCCTCGCGGCGCTGCGGGCCTGGCTCGCCGCGCGGGCCGGGCTCGTGCGGGGCGCGGAGCAGGCCGTGTTCGTGGGCCGCAACGGCCGGCGGATGAGCGCGCGCGCCGTGCAACTGCGCGTCGCCGGCTGGGCTCGCCGCCAAGGCCTCGGCGTGCACGTGAACCCGCACCTCTTCCGCCATTCCTTCGCCACGCATCTCCTTGAATCCAGCCGGGATCTTCGCGGCGTGCAGGAACTGCTCGGGCACGCCGACATCTCGACGACCCAGGTATACACCCACCTTGATTTCCAGCATCTCGCCCGCATCTACGACGCTGCACACCCGCGCGCGCGCAGAAAGTAGGCTTTTCGATGAGTGAAACCTGGAATCCCCACGGCACCACGATCCTCGGGGTGCGACGCAATGGCGCGGTCGCCGTCGGCGGCGACGGCCAGGTCACGCTCGGCAACACCGTGATGAAGGGCAACGCCCGCAAGGTGCGGCCGCTCGGCGGCGGCAAGGTGCTGGCCGGCTTCGCGGGCGGCACCGCCGACGCCTTCACGCTGTTCGAACGCTTCGAGGGCAAGCTCGAGAAACACGGCAACCTCACGCGCGCCGCGATCGAGATCGCGAAGGACTGGCGCTCGGACCGCTACCTGCGCCGCCTCGAGGCGCTGCTGCTCGTCGGGGATCGCGAGAAACTGCTCGTGATCTCGGGCAATGGCGACGTGATCGAGCCCGAGCACGACCTCGTCGCGATCGGCTCGGGCGGGCCGTTCGCGCAGGCCGCCGCACGCGCGCTCGTCGAGAACACGACACTCGACGCGCGGGCGATCGTCGAGCGCTCGCTCGGGATCGCCGCGGACATCTGCATCTACACCAACCGCAACCTCGTGATCGAGGAACTCAAGTGATGGACGTCGAAGCGACCCCTCCCGCCAGCGCCGCGGCGCTCACGCCGCAGGAAATCGTGCGCGAACTCGACAAGCACATCGTCGGCCAGGACGCCGCCAAGCGCGCGGTGGCCATCGCGCTGCGCAACCGCTGGCGGCGCATGCAGGTCGACGAGTCGTTGCGTGCCGAGATCACCCCGAAGAACATCCTGATGATCGGGCCGACCGGCTGCGGCAAGACCGAGATCGCGCGCCGCCTCGCGAAGCTCGCGGGCGCCCCGTTCGTCAAGGTCGAGGCCACCAAGTTCACGGAAGTGGGCTATGTCGGGCGCGACGTCGACTCGATCGTCAAGGAGCTGGTCGATGCGTCCGTGAAGATGGCGCGCGAGCAGGAAGTCGCGAAGGTGCGCGAACGGGCGATGGATGCCGCGGAGGAGCGCGTGCTCGACGCGCTGCTGCCGAAGCCGCGCATGATGGGCTTCTCGACCGACGAGCCGCCGGCGCCGCGCGACGCCGAAACACGGCAGAAGTTCCGCAAGATGCTGCGCGAGCGCTCGCTCGATGATCGCGAGATCGAGATCGAGCTGCGCGCGATCCCGCTCGGCGTCGAGATCATGGCGCCGCCGGGCATGGAGGAGATGCAGCAACAGCTGTCGTCGATGTTCCAGAACCTCGGCGGACAGCGCAGCCATGCGCGCAAGGTGAAGGTGAAGGAGGCCATCAAGCTGCTCACCGACGAAGAAGCCGCCAAGCTCGTCAACGAGGAGGAACTCAAGGCGCGCGCGGTCGCGAATGCCGAGCAGAACGGCATCGTCTTCATCGACGAGATCGACAAGGTCACGCGCCGCCAGGAAACGCACGGCGCCGACGTGTCGCGCGAAGGCGTGCAGCGCGACCTGCTGCCGCTCGTCGAGGGCTCCACCGTTTCCACCAAGTACGGCCCGGTCAAGACCGACCACGTGCTGTTCATCGCCTCGGGTGCGTTTCACCTCTCGAAGCCTTCCGACCTGATCCCGGAGCTGCAGGGACGCCTGCCGATCCGGGTGGAGCTCGGCTCGCTCGGCGTCGAGGACTTCGTGCGCATCCTCACCGAGCCGGACGCGGCGCTCACGACGCAGTACACGGCGCTGATGGAAACCGAGGGCGTGCGGGTCGATTTCGCCGCGGGCGGCGTGCGGCGCATCGCGGAGATCGCCGCGCACGTCAACGAACGCACCGAGAACATCGGCGCGCGGCGCCTGCACACCGTGATGGAGCGGCTGCTGGAGCGCGTGTCCTACACCGCGTCCGAGCAGCGCGGCAGCACCGTCGCGATCGATGCGGCGTACGTCGATGCGCAGCTCGGCGAACTGGCGAAGGACGAGGACCTGTCGCGGTATATCCTGTAGCGGGCTGCGGGCCGCGCGCGGCGCCGCTATGATGCCGCCATGCCCGCCACCGACCTGCGGCTCGAGACGCCGCGCCTCCTCCTGCGCCCGCTCGAAATGCAGGATTTCGACGCCTTCGCCGCCTTCCACGCCGAGCCGGAATCGATGCGCTTCCTCGGCGGCGTGCAGCCGCGCGAGGTCGCGTGGCGCACGCTGATGCTGATGGCCGGCGCGTGGCACCTGCAGGGGATTTCGATGTTCTCCCTCATCGAGAAGTCGACCGGCCGCTGGATCGGGCGCGCGGGCCCCTGGATGCCCGAAGGGTGGCCGGGACCGGAGGTCGGCTGGGGCGTCGTGCGGGACTGCCAGGGCAAGGGTTACGCCACGGAGGCGGCCCGGGCGGCCATCGACTGGGCGTTCGACACGCTCGGCTGGACCGAGGTGATCCATTCGATCTCGCCCGGCAACGCCGCCTCGCAGGCGGTGGCCGCGAAACTCGGCTCGCGCAATCGCGGCCCGGGCCGCTTGCCGCCGCCGCTTGCGGACGTGCCGATCGAGATCTGGGGCCAGACGCGCGCGGAATGGCGGCGCCGATGAGCGCCGCGCCGAAGATGACGGTCGAGGAGAGCCGCGACGAAGTCGTCGTCACGCTGACTCCCTCCACGGCGTCGCCGGCGGGCGCCGCCGCGAGCGTGATCTGGCTGCACGGCCTCGGCGCGGACGGCCACGATTTCGTGCCGATCATTCCCGAGCTGCGCCTCGCACCGCCGGGAGAGCTGCGTTTCGTCTTTCCGCATGCGCCGGTGCGGCCCGTCACCCTGAACGGCGGCATGCCGATGCGCGCGTGGTACGACATCCGCGAGCTGTCGACCGCGGGGCGCCAGGACGAGGCCGGCACCCGGGAATCGGCCACGCGCATCGGCGCGCTGATCGGGCGCGAGATGGGACGGGGCACCGTGGCTGCGCGCATCGTGCTTGCGGGCTTCTCGCAGGGCGGCGCGGTGGCGCTGCACACGGCGTTGCGTTACCCACAGCGCCTCGGCGGGATCCTCGCGCTGTCGACCTACCTGCCGCTGCACGAGAGCGTGGCGCGCGAAGCGAGCGCAGCCAATCGGGACGTGCCGATCCTGATGTGCCACGGGTTGCACGACCCCGTGTTGCCATTCGCGCTCGGCGAACGGTCGCGCGATGCCCTCGCCTCGCTCGGCCATTCGGTCGAATGGAAGGCGTATCCGATGCAACACGAGGTCTGCCGGCCCGAGCTGGCCGATATCTCGGCCTGGCTCGCCGCGCGCTTCAGGGAGCCGGTGGCCGCCTGATCACTTGCGCACGGGCGGCAGGCCCGGCGCCTCGAAGCCGATCTTGCGGTGCGTGCCGTCGCAGAACGGCTTCTTGCCGGATTGCCCGCAGCGGCACAGCCAGCACTCGGTGACCTTCTGCACCGTGCGGCCCGTGCCGGTGACGATCTCGAGGCTGCCCTTGACGTGCAGCGGGCCATTTTCGACCGGGATCACCTCGAGCGGGCCGTTGCGCACTTCGAGGGCCGGGGACTCCTTCGTCGGCGCCTCGCCGGACGCCGCGAAACCGATGGCGACGTGGCTCGTATCGCAGTACGGCTTCGTCTTCGACGCCCCGCAGCGGCACAGCGTGGCGCGCAGCGCGCTGCCGCCGCCCCAGAAGTGCATGTCCGCGTGGAAGGCGAGCGGCCCGTTCTCGCGCAGCCGCACCGTGTTCACCTTTGGCGCGACCTCGGGTTCCCCGCCGTCGTGGCGCTCGCAGGTGATCGCGCCGGACGGGCAGTTGCGCGCGATCGACATCGCCGTTTCCGCGGAAGCGGCGTCGGGGTGGATCCATTCACCGGCAACGTTCGGCACGAACACGTCCGGGTGATCGAGCACGCAGTGGCGCGAATGGATGCATTTCGCCGGGTCGAACCGCACCGTGGCGTTCGCGCCTCGCACTTCCTCGACCTTGTCGCCCATGATCGCGCCCTCCAGCCTTGCGTGTCGCCCAGCCTTGCGTGTCGCATTGTCCCACTTGTCAGCGGGGTCCTACGAGCATCGCCCGCTCCCGGCCCTGTGCCGCGGACCCATGCGGGGGTAACTTGACGATCACCCCGAAATGGAGGAGACAGCGGCGTGGCCGTGTCGGAACATACTTTTGGCAGCATGGAACTGGCCCCCGCCCGGCGGGGTGCGTCCCCGCCCGGCCCGCGCCCGCGGCAGGCCGCGCGCTGGCGCCTGGCCGCGGCAGGCGGCGAGATCCAGCGGGCCGCGGCCCTGACGGCAGCCACCTGGCTGCGCGCGCGCAAGGCCGTGGCCGGCCTGCTGTACGACAGGTAGGCGGGGAGCATGCCGCAGGTCAGCGTCATCATCGCCGACGACCACCAGGTCGTGCGCACCGGGCTGAAGCAGATCATCGCATCGCAGCCCGACCTGCGCGTCGCCGCCGAGTGCCGCACCGGCAAGGAAGTCATCGCGGCGCTGCAGGCCGAGGCCTGCAGCGTACTGCTGCTCGACCTGTCGCTGCCCGACATGTCGGGGCTCGACGTCCTGAAGCACGTGCGTTCGCACCACGACGGCATCGCGGTGCTCGTGTTGAGCGGCTATCCGGAGAAACAGTTCGGCCTCAACGTGTTGCGCGGTGGCGCCCACGGCTTCATCAGCAAGGGCGTGGACGACACCGAGCTGCTGCGCGCGGTGCGCATGGTGGCGCGCGGCAACCGTTATGTCGGCCCCGAGCTCGCCGAACTGCTGCTGGCGGGCCTCGACGGCGGCGGCGACCAGCCGCGCCATGGCGCGCTGTCGGAGCGTGAATTCCAGATCTTCGTGAAGCTCGCCGAAGGCAGGACCGTCACCGAGATCGCCGGCAAGCTCTTCCTCAGCGTCAAGACCGTGAGCACCTACCGCTCGCGCATCCTCGAGAAGATGGGGATGAAAACCAACGCCGACATCACCTACTACGCGATCAAGAACAGCCTGCTGCAGTGACCATGCCGATCGAGCCGCACGCCACACAGCCGAAAGATCGCCGCAACGCCGGGCGTGGCGCGCAGGCCCCGGGCGAGCTGCGCATCCTGCTGATCGAGGATTCCCGGCTGCTGCGCGACCGCTTGATCGGCATGCTCACCGTCCCGGGCATCCTCAGGATCGCCGGCACCGCCGAGACCGAACAGGAAGCGATCGATCTCATCGATGCCCACGACTACGATGCGCTGGTCGTCGACGTGGAGCTGAAACAGGGCAGCGGCATCGCTGCGATCCGCCATGCCCGCAGGTCCTTCGCCACGCGCACCCAGCCGCTCATCATCGTGCTCACGAACTATGCGCTGCCGACCGTCGAGCAGCGCTGCCTCGGCGCCGGCGCCGACCATTTCCTCGACAAGATGCAGCAGTTTGCAGAGGTGCGGCCGCTGCTCGAGCGCCACCAGCGCGGCCGCGGCCACTGATCAGGCGCGGGCTTCGGGCCCCGCGAAAGGCACGAGGACGTCGAGGCGGGTGCCCTGGCCCGGTGCGCTCTGGATCTCGAAGCTGCCGTTCAGGCTCACGACGCGATGGCGCATGCCCGACAGGCCGTGCGAACTGCGCGCCCGCTCGGGATCCATGCCGATGCCATCGTCGCCTATACCCAGGTGGTAGCCGGCCGCACCCACCTCGAAGCTCATCTCGACCTTGCGCGCCCGCGCGTGGCGGATGATGTTGGTGAGCGACTCCTGCCCGACCCGAAACAGCGCGATCGCGAGCGCCTGGGGGATCGGGTCCGTTTCCTCGGGGATCGACGTGCGGCATTCGAGCCCCGCGCGCTTGCAGGTCTCGTCGAAGTAGGCCTCGAGCGCGGTCGGCAGGCCGAAATGATCGAGCAGCGCCGGCCGCAGGTTCTCGACCACGCGCCGCTTCAGGTTCATCGCCTCGGTGACGGTACGCACGAGTTCGCCGAGCTTGTCGCGCACCTCCTGCTCCATCGTCACCGAGCGGCCCTGCAACCAGGCGAGGTCCATGTTGGCGGCGGTCAGCAGCCCGCCCAGCTCGTCGTGCAGGTCGCGGGCGAGATCGGCCTTTTCCTGCTCCGAAGCACTCTGCAGGTGGGTCGTCAGTTGCGACAGTTCGCGGGTGCGGTCCTCGATGATCACCTCGAGCCGGCGCCGCTCGTGCTCCTCTTCGTAGCGCTGCCCCTCCCGGCGCAGGCTGTCGGCGACGAACAGGCGCACGACCAGCACGATCAGCGCGAGCGTGAGCAGGGCGAGCGCCGCGAATGCGTAGCGCGACAGGACGAGGCTGCGTGCCTGCTCCTCGCGCAGCGACGCGAGGCGCGAATCGAGCACGCCTATCAATGCGTCGGCGCCGGAACGGAACCGGTCCATCACCTTGCGCCCCTCGCCGGTACGCAGGATCGCGAGCGCGTTGGCGCGATCGCCGCGTTGTGTCAGCGAGATCGAGGCGGTCACCTCCGCGATCTTGAGGCCGCGCAGTTCCTCGAGACGCGTGACGTGCTGCAGGATTTCGGCGTCCCCGGCCGCGAGCATCCGCAGGCGCGCGCTGATCACCTGCAGGTCGGGCAGCGCGCTTTCGTACGGCGCGAGATAGCGGCGATTGGTGGTGAGCAGGTAGCCACGCTGCGCGCTCTCGAGGTCGACGAGCTGCGAGCGCATCGCGATCACCTCGTTCTGCATGCCGAGGGTGCGATTGACGCTCTCCGCGGCCACGCGGATGCGGCTCACCGACCATTCGTTCACCACGTAGACGCCGAGGCCGAGCAGCGAGATCGCCACGATCGGCAGCCAGATCGAGCCCGGCAGCAACCGCAGGCCATCCCAGAAATCGAGCTGGATGTTGCGATACTGCCGCCACGGCAGCCCATGCCCGTCCGCCACCCGTCGACTCCGTGCGTGGAAACCCGGCGTTATGCTAGCAGCTACTGCAGCGCGCGCGTGCGCGCAAGGCAGGGTCGTCGTATGCTGCTGCGCCATGACGACCTATGCCGCCATCACAGGCTGGGGCAAGTGCCTGCCACCGGCCGTGCTGTCGAACCATGACCTCGCAGGCCTGCTCGAGACGAGCGACGAGTGGATCACGAGCCGCACCGGCATCCGCGAGCGGCGCATTTCCCATGTCGCCATGGCGGACCTGGCACATGTCGCGGCCGAGCGCGCACTCGCGTGCGCCGGCCTCTCGGGCCGCGAAATCGAGCTCATCGTCTTCGGCACCTGCAGTTTCGAGGACCAGGTGCCGAACATGGCCTCCGGGCTGCAGCAGCGCATCGGTGCGGCCGGTTGCGCGGCAATGGACGTCAACACCGCCTGCACGAGCTTCCTCTACGGGCTCTCCACCGCGACCGCGATGATCCGCGGCGGCGTCGTGCGCAATGCGCTGGTGATCGGCGCCGAGATCATCTCGCCCTACATGGACTGGACCGACCGCAACGTCGCGGTGCTGTTCGGCGACGGCGCGGCCGCGGTCGTCCTGCAGGCGAGCGAAAACGAAGAAGGCCTGCTCGCCGAGAAGCTCGGCTGCTTCGGCGATGCGCGGGAAATCCTGCGCATCCACGGCATGGGCGGCACGTATGCCAACCAGGGCCGCCTCTACGGCGTCACGTCGTGGCAGTTCGAGGGGCAGGAAATCTTCAAGCGCGCCGTGCTCGGCATGAGCGAAGCGAGCGCGGCGGCACTCGCGAAGCGCGAACTCACGGCCGACGACATCCAGCTCGTCGTGCCGCACCAGGCGAACCTGCGCATCATCGAGGCCGTGGCCAAGCGGGCCGGCATCCCGATGGAACGGGTGTTCACCAACGTGCAGCGCTACGGGAACATGTCATCGGCGACCGTGCCGGTCGGGCTCTGCGAAGCGCTCGAGGAGGGTCGCGTGCCGAAGGGCGGCTGGCTGCTGCTGCCGGCGTTCGGCGGCGGGCTCACCTTCTGCGCGCACCTGATCCGCTGGGGCGATCGCGTGACGCCGCTCGGCACGTCGGACATCGAGCTGTCGCCCTGCGATCGCACGGCAGTCGAGCTGATCCACGAAGTCGCCGCGCGCAAGGTCACGCGCGCGGCGGAACCGGCTATTTCCTAGCGGCCTTCTTCGCAACTTTCTTCTTGGCGGCCGGCTTCTTCGGGCGCGACTTGCCGAACGAGCCCTTGTAGATCTTGCCGCGGCGGCTGCGGCCGTCTCCCTTGCCCATGTACCTTAGCTCCGGTCGTGTTGAAGGGCCGCGAGTCTAGCAGCCCGCGGGGCGCCGATCACCGGTAGCGCGACAGGATCTTCGCCAGCCCCTGCGCGCCGGGCGACAGCGCCGGCAGGGAGAGGCCGTTGAGCGGCGCGTCGGGCGTGCCGTTCAGCTCGTGGAACTCCTTCTGCGCCTCGTCGATGTAGAGGAGGCCCGTCAGGTACTCGCCCTGGCGCATTCTTTCCTGGATGTGCGCGCTCGCGGCGACCCGGTTGGTCGGGTCGTAGTCGGGCGCGATCTTGCGCAGCAGGATCCGGCTGCCGTCGTGCAGCACGACCGGGAACCGCTCCCCCTCGGCGTAATCGGCCACGATTTCGCGCTCGAACGGCACGAAATCGGCGTTGACCGCGGGCTCGTAGTGCTCGCGCGTATAGGCATAACTCTTCGTCGAGCCTTCGTGGTCGTTGAAGGTGACGCAGGGCGACAGCACGTCGATCAACGCGAAACCCCGGTGGCGCAGGCCGGCCTGGAGGAGCGGCACGAGCTGCGCCTTGTCGCCGGAGAAGCTGCGGGCCACGAAGGAGGCACCGAGGTTCATGGCGAGCAGCACCGGGTCGATCGGCGGCTGCTGGTTCACGTCGCCCTTCTTCGCCTTCGTGCCGATATCGGCGGACGCCGAGAACTGGCCCTTCGTGAGGCCGTAGACGCCGTTGTTCTCGATCACGTAGAGCATGTTCAGGTTGCGGCGGATCGCATGGCAGAACTGCCCGAGGCCGATCGACAGCGTATCGCCGTCGCCCGAGACGCCGATGTAGCTCAGGTTGCGGTTCGCCGCGTTCGCGCCCATCGCGATCGACGGCATGCGCCCGTGCACCGAATTGAAACCGTGCGCGCCGCTCACGAAATAAGCCGTCGTCTTCGACGAGCAGCCGATGCCGGAGAGTTTCGCGATGTTCTGCGGCTCGAGCGACAGGCCCCAGATCGCTTCGGTCAGCGCCGCCGTGATCGAATCGTGGCCGCAGCCGGCGCACAGCGTGGACAGCACGCCCTCGTAGTCGCGCCTCGTGAGGCCGAGATCGTTGCGCGGCAGGGAGGGGTGGCGGACTTTCGGTTTCGGGATGAAGGTCATATCAGGCTCCGTGCGGCGCCACGCTTCGCAGCGGCTTCGGCGCGACTTCCGCCAGCACGGCCTCGATGATGAAGCTCGAGGAGATCGGCAGGCCGCTGTAATGCAGCAGCGAGCGCAGCCGCGCCTTCTCGACCGGCGTCTCGAGCGTCAGCAGCGAGCGCAGCTGCGCGTCGCGGTTCTGCTCGACCACGAAGATCAGGCGATGGCCCTCGAGGAACTTGTCGACTTCGTCGTTGAAGGGAAAGGCGCGCACGCGCATGTAGTCCGCGCTGACCCCCATGCCGCGCAGCACGTCGAGCGCCTCGCGCACCGCGCCGTCGCTGCTGCCCGCCGCCACGATGCCCACGTCGGTGCGCACGTCGGCCAGCTCGAACACCGGCCGCGGCACGTGGCTGCGCGCCGTGTGGAACTTCCTGACCAGCCGGTCGACGACCACCTGGTACTCGGCGGAATCCTCGGTATAGGCGCCGAACTGGTTGTGGCCGGAGCCGCGCGTGAAATAGGCCGCCTTCGGGTGCACGCCCGGCAACGTGCGGTACGGGATGCCGTCGTCGTCCTTGTCGAGGAAGCGGTGGAACTTCTCGAGCTTGACGATCTCCTCGAGCGGCAGCACCTTGCCACGGTCGGGCTGCCAGCCGTCGTCCCACTTGAGATCGCGGCACATCCAGTCGTTCATGCCGATGTCGAGGTCGAGCAGCACCATCACGGGCGTCTGCAGGCGCTCGGCGAGGTCGAAGGCCGCGACCGAGAAATAGAAGCACTCCTCGGGGTTCGCGGGATACAGGCACACGTGCCGGGTGTCGCCGTGCGAGGCATACGCGCAGATCATGATGTCGCACTGCTGCGTGCGCGTCGGCATGCCGGTCGAAGGACCGACGCGCTGCACGTCGAAGATCACCGCCGGCACCTCGGCGTAGTAGGCGAGCCCGAAGAATTCGCTCATCAGCGAAATGCCGGGGCCCGACGTTGCCGTGAACGAACGCGCCCCGTTCCACGAGGCGCCGAGCACCATGCCGATCGCGGCGAGTTCGTCCTCGGCCTGGATGAAAGCGAAGTTCTTGCGGCCGGTGGCCGGGTCGACGCGCCACTTGTCGCAGAAGCCCTTGAACGCGTCCATCAGCGAGGTCGACGGCGTGATCGGATACCAGGCCGCGACCGTGGCGCCGGCGTACATCGCACCGAGGCCGGCGGCGGTGTTGCCGTCGATCAGGATGTGCCCCGCCGTTTTATCCATCGGCGCGCAATGCAACGGCAGCGGGCAGGCGAAATGCGCCCTGGCGTAGTCGTAGCCGAGCTGGATCGCCTTCATGTTGCTGTCGACCAGCTGCGGCTTCTTCGCGTAGGTCTCGGCGAGCAGCTCGCGGATGCGCACGACGTCGAGGTCGAGCAGCGCCGCGAGCACGCCCGCGTAGCAGATATTCTTCATCAGGATGCGCGTGCGCACGCCGTTGAAGTTCTCGTTGCAGAGCCTTGCGAGCGGCACGCCGATCACGGTCACGTCCTCGCGCGCAAACAGCGCGGGCCGCGGCCAGGTCGAGTCGTAGATCAGCCAGCCGCCGGTCGCGACCTCGCGCACGTCCTTGCCGTAGGTTTCGGCGTTCATCGCGACCATGATGTCGACGCGGCCGGAGCGCGCGACGTGGCCGTCCTTCGTCACGCGGATCTCGTACCAGGTCGGCAGGCCCTGGATGTTCGACGGAAAGTAGTTCTTCCCCATGACGGGGATGCCGCTGCGGAATATCGCCTTCATCAGCAGGGTGTTGGCACTGGCGGAGCCCGTGCCGTTCACCGTTGCGATCTTGATGACGAAGTCGTTTACGCGATCTTGTGCAGGGACGACTGGCATGTTGGCGGCTGATCCTCGGCGTGCGGCCACTTCACGAACGATTTCTGCATGTCCCAGGCGGCCGTGGGACAGCGCTCCGCGCACAGGCCACAGTGCACGCAGAGGTCTTCATCCTTCACCATCACGCGGCCGGTCTGCTTGAGCGGCGCCGACACGTACAGCGGCTGCTCGAGGTTTTGCGCGGGCGCGCGCAGGCGCGTGCGCAGCTCGGCCTCCTCGCCGTTCGCCGTGATCGTCAGGCAATCGGTCGGGCAGATGTCGATGCAGGCATCGCACTCGATGCACAGCTTCGCCTCGAACACGGTCTGGATGTCGCAGTTGAGGCAGCGCTGCACTTCGGCAGCCGCCTGCTCGGCCGTGAAACCCAGCTCGACCTCGATATCGAGCTGCTTGAAGCGCTCCTTCAGCGACACGTGCGGCACCAGCCGCCGCTCGACCGGGTTGTAGTCGTTGGCATACGACCACTCGTGCATGCCCATCTTGCGGCTCTGCAGGTTGACGCCGGGCGCGAGGCGCTCGGCGACCGGCTCGCCCTGGCAATGGCGGTGGATCGAGATCGCGGCCTGGTGGCCGTGCTCGACGGCCCAGATGATGTTCTTCGGGCCGAAGGCGGCATCGCCGCCGAAGAAGACGCCCGGGCGCGTGGACTCGAAAGTCTGCACGTCGACCTTCGGCACGCTCCACTTGTCGAATTCGATGCCGAGGTCGCGCTCGATCCACGGGAACGCGTTTTCCTGGCCGATGGCGAGGATCACGTCGTCTGCCGCGAGGAACTCCTCGCCGGCGATGCGTTCGGCCGTGATGCGGCCGTTCGCGTCGATGTCGTACTCCATCACGTCGAACAGCATGCCCGTGAGCCTGCCGCCTTCGACGACGAACCGCTTCGGGGAGCGATTGACGATGATCTGGACGCTTTCCTCTTCCGCGTCGTCGAGTTCCCAGGCTGACGCCTTGAAGAACTGCCGCGGCTTGCGCGCCATCACCTTCACGTGCTTCGCGCCAAGGCGCAGCGAGGTGCGGCAGCAGTCCATCGCGGTGTTGCCGACGCCGATGATCAGCACTTCCCTGCCGACCTGCTTCACGTGTTCGAAGGCCACCGACTCGAGCCAGTCGATGCCGATGTGGATGTTCGCCCCGCCCTCTTCCCGGCCCGGGAGCTTCAACTCCTTGCCCTTCGGCGCGCCCGAACCGACGAACACGGCGTCGAAACCGCCGCGCGCGAGCAGCTCCTGCATGCTCTTCACGGGGTGTCCCAGCTTGATGTCCGCCCCCATGCCGGCAATCACGCCGATTTCCTCGTCGATGACCGCCTGCGGCAGGCGAAACGACGGGATGTTCGTGCGCATCAATCCGCCCGGCTCGCCGAACTGCTCGAAGATCGTGACGCGGTAGCCGAGCGGCAGCAGGTCGTTCGCGACCGTGAGACTCGCGGGGCCGGCGCCGATGCAGGCGACATGCTTGCCGTTCTTCACGGCCGGGATCTTCGGCAACTGATCCGCGAACGCGTCCTTGTGGTCCGCCGCGACGCGCTTCAGGCGGCAGATCGCGACGGGCTTGTCCTCGACCCGCCCGCGACGACAGGCGGGTTCGCAGGGCCGGTCGCACACGCGCCCGAGGATGCCCGGGAAGACGTTCGACACGCGATTGACCATGTAGGCGTCGGTGAAACGCCCCTGCGCGATCAGGCGGATGTACTCGGGGACATCCGTGTGCGCCGGGCAGGCCCACTGGCAGTCGACGACACGATGGAAATAATCGGGGTGGGACGTGTCTGTTGGTGTCATTCGACGCGCGGAGCTACGACGCCAGGATGGGCGGGCCGTCCGTGCAGTATACGGCAACGGGACGGAAGCCATAGACGGGGGGATACCGCGCGACGGGCCAGAGGCGATGGGCTGCGGGCCAGAGGCGCTGCGGGCTGCGGGCCAGAGGCGCTGGCCATGCCACGCGCGCGCTTGATGGACATCAATGGTAATCGCGCCATGATGCGCGGCCCTACGCCGCAGCCAGCACAATGAACGATTCTGGCCCGTAGCCCGTTCCCCCAGGCCCGTAGCGTGCAGCGCGGTGGGCCTCTAGCCCGTCGCCCGCGGCAGCGCGCCGTGCGCGCCGCGCGCCCCTGCGCGATACTGGCGGCACGATGTCGACGCTTACCTGCTCACTCATCCGCCTGCGCACGAAATCACGCCTTCTGTCGGTCAGTTTCAGCGATGGGCTCAGTTTTGACCTGCCCTTCGAGTTCCTGCGCGTGAACTCCCCATCCGCGGAGGTCCAGGGGCACGGCCCCGGCCAGCGCGTCACGGTCACGGGCAAGGAGAATGTGCTGATCAAGGCGGTGGAGCCGGTCGGCCATTACGCCGTGCGCCTCGTGTTCGACGACGGGCACGATACGGGCCTCTACACCTGGAAATATCTCCACGAGCTCGGCCGCCGGCGCGGGAACGCGGCCGGATGAGGCAAGAAAAAGGCCGGGCGCCTCGCGGCGCCCGGCCTTCAGACCCCCGTATCGACTGCCCTTGCGGGCTCGAACGTGGCGCGGATTGTTAGCGAACTTTTGCCACCTTGTAAAGGCGCCTGGCCGCGGACGGCCCCGCCGTCCGTTCTGCGGCGAAGTGGGCCGCGTTAGAATGGCCGTTCACGCGAGGTATCCTTGAGCCAGCCCTCCCCCGACCCGACCACCGACTTCGGCTATGAACGCGTACGCCGCGAGGACAAGGCGCGGCGCGTGCGCGGCGTCTTCGATTCGGTCGCCGACAACTACGACCTGATGAACGACCTCATGTCGGGCGGCGTGCACCGGCTGTGGAAGCGCTTCACGTTGTCGATCACCGGCCTGCGCCCCGGCCAGGCCGCGCTTGACGTGGCGGGCGGCACCGGCGACATCGCGCTCGGGCTCGCGAGGCAGGTCGGCGCACAGGGCCTCGTCGTGTTGACGGACATCAATGCCGCCATGCTCGCGCACGGCCGCGATCGCCTCATCGACGCCGGCCACCTTCGCGGGATCGGCAGCGTGCAGGCGAATGCCGAGCAGCTGCCGTTCGCCGACGGCAGCTTCCATTGCGTCACGATCGCCTTCGGGTTGCGCAACGTCACCGACAAGCAGAAGGCGCTCGCTTCGATGCGTCGCGTATTGAAGCCGGGTGGACAGCTGGTCGTGCTCGAGTTCTCGAAGCCGGCCGAGGTGCTGCGGCCGATCTACGATGCGTATTCGTTTCGCCTGCTGCCGCTCCTCGGCAAGTTCGTCGCGAAGGACGAAGCGAGCTACCGCTATCTCGCCGAGTCGATCCGCATGCACCCCGACCAGGAGACGCTCGTGGCCATGATGCGCGAGGCCGGGCTCGAGGACTGCCGCTACCACAACCTGACCGGCGGCATCGTCGCCGTGCATCGCGGCTACCGCTACTGACTTGCCGATGTTCACCGAATCCGTCGAGCACCTGCTCAACCACAACCTGCCCCGTTCACCGCGCGCCCGCGCCCTGTGCGCAGCACTCGCCGGCCGCCGGGTCGCGATCACCATCGAGGGCCTTGCGTTGCGTTTCCTGCTGGGCAGCGACGGCGAGCGCCTGACGCTTGCGCGGGAGCACGCGGCCGCGCCAGGCCGGACGCCCGCCGACGCCGAGTTTCACGGCACGCCGCTCAATCTCCTCGCGCTCGCCGGACCCGACGCCGAGGGCGTGGTCCGTCGCGGCGATGTCCGCATCGAAGGCGACGCCGAGTGTGCGCAGGACTTCCGCGAACTGGCGCGCCTGTTGCGCCCCGATATCGAAGAGGAGCTCTCGCAGCTCGTGGGCGACGCGGCGGCGCACCGCCTCGGCCGGTTCGCCGCCGGGGCCCTCGGCCTTGGACGGCGCGTCGCCTCGACCGGCGCTCGCAATGTCGCGGAATACCTGGCGCACGAGCGCGCCGATCTCGTGCCGCGCGCGGAAGCGGATGCGTTTTTCGCGGACGTCGACCGTGCGCGGGAGGACGTCGACCGCCTCACCGCGCGCATCGCGCTGCTCGCAGCGCGGGAATCGCCTTGAAATTGCGGGTACTCGCGCGCCTGGTCGAGATCCAGCGTGTGCTCGTGCGACACGGGCTCGACGACTTCGTGCGCGCCACGCACCTCTATCGGCCGCTGCGCTACCTCGCGCTCGCTTCGCCCTGGACCTGGTTCGAGCGGCGCCAGGGCGCCTCGCGCGGCGAACGGTTGCGCCTCGCGCTCGAGGAGCTGGGCCCCATTTTCGTCAAGTTCGGCCAGGCGGTCTCGACCCGTCGCGACCTGCTGCCGCTCGACATCGCCGACGAGCTCGCGAAGTTGCAGGACCGGGTGCCGCCCTTTCCCGGCGCGCTCGCGCGCGAGAAGGTGGAGAAGGCCTACGGCAAGCCGCTGTCCGCCGTGTTCAACACTTTCGACGAGACGCCGCTCGCCGCGGCATCGATCGCGCAGGTGCACGTCGCGCGGCTCGGGGACGGCCGCGAAGTCGTCGTCAAGGTGCTGCGACCGGGCATGCGCGAGATCATCGAGCGCGATCTCGAGGTGCTCGACGCGCTCGCTGCACTCGCGCAGCGCTGGTGGCCAGAGAGCGCGCGGCTGCGCCCGGTCGAAGTCGTGCAGGAATATCGCAAGACGATCCTCGACGAGCTCGACCTCATGCGCGAAGCCGCGAACGCCGCGCAGCTGAAGCGCAACTTCGAGGGCTCCCGGCTGCTGTACGTGCCGGAGGTCCATTGGGACCTGTGCCGCGTCGACGTCATGGTGATGGAGCGCATCCACGGCATCCAGATCAGCGACATGGCCCGGCTGCGCGCGCTGGGCACCGACTTTCGCACGCTCGCGGTGAACGGCGTCGAGATCTTCTTCACGCAGGTGTTCCGGCACAACTTCTTCCACGCCGACATGCATCCCGGCAACATCTTCGTGCTCGCCGACGATCCGGCGCACCCACGCTACGCCGCGATCGACTTCGGCATCGTCGGCACGCTCGATCCGCGCGACCAGCACTACCTTGCCGAGAATTTCCTCGCGGTCTTCGATCGCAACTACCGGCGCGTCGCGGAGCTGCACCTCGAATCCGGCTGGGTGCCGGCCAGTGCGCGCGTCGACGAAATGGAATCCGCGGTGCGCACGGTGTGCGAACCGATCTTCCAGAAGCCGCTCAAGGACATCTCCTTCGGGACCGTGCTGCTGCGCCTCTTTGAGATTTCGCGGCGCTTCGACATGCGGATCCAGCCGCAGCTGATCCTGCTGCAGAAGACACTGCTCAACATCGAGGGGCTCGGGCGCGAGCTCTACCCCGACCTCGACGTCTTCCAGACCGCGAGCCCGATCCTCCGGGCGTGGATGCGCGAGCGAGTGAGTGCGCGCCGGTTCATCAAGAGCCTGCGCACGCAGCTGCCCGAGCTCGCGATGGTCCTGCACAGCCTGCCCCCGCTCGTGAAAAGCGCGGTGCAGCGGGCACAGGACGGCCGGCTGCGCCTGCCAGTCGAGGCCAGGGAAATCGAGGCGCTGCGCCAGGCCCTGCGCGAGACGCAGCAGCGCCGCGATTCGATGCTGTTCGCCGCCGCCGCGCTCCTCGGCGGCCTCGCCTGGCTCGCCGTCGGCCGCGATCCCGCCTGGCCCGGCTGGGCACTCGTCGCCGCCGCCTCGGTCGCCGCGCTCCTCATCCGCCGCCGCTGACCTTCGGGCGCACATGCGCAGGTCGGCGCGCGCTTCGGGGGATGCTTTCTTCCGGCTCCTCTCGGGTCGAGCGCGCCGCCTCCGGCGGCGTCCCCTCGGCTCGGCGGCGCTCGGCGCATGGGGTCATCGAGCGGGAAGCGAAGGCGGGCGCCTCGCTCTGACCGCCGCACCTCGGCGCTCTCCACGTTCGTCACCGGAAGAAAGCATCCCCCGAAGCACAGCGTTGGCCCCGAGATGTTCGTGCTGTCACCGACGAAAAGTACGCCGGCGCCCGTTGGTGGATTGTTCGAGCGGCACGCGGCCGGGTCGCACGCTGTGCAATGGCCCATGCTGGAACTCACCCAGCGCGAACGTCTTCGTAAGCGATTGGCTACGACTGCTTGGTTGCCGAGATACTTGATCGAGGCTTCAGCTGTTCCGCCTCGCGCAGGATCTCTTCTCTCGACTCTCGTTCGAGGTTCTCCATCTTCAATCGCAGGAACCCCTCCGGATTGCGTTCACAGTGATAATGGTGATGCCTCATGCGACGCTCCTCCTCTTCGCTCGCGATTTCCGCAGCTGATTTCCTCCACCTGCCGAGCAGCTTCAGCGCCTTCTTGAAGGCTTGGAGCAGGCCATATCCAAACACCAGGGCCGCAAGCCAGTTCGGACCAAAATACTCGACGATCAGAAAAGCAACCGGGGCGACAGCAATCCAGAGAAAAACCGCAAACCAGGTAATCCGCATGCGCCGCGCTTGCTCTCGGGATCGCAATCGAAGTTGCGCGTTCGTCTTGTACTCCACCTCAGAATAGATCCTGAGTAGAGCGTCTGGATTGAGAACTTCGGAAGGAAGTTCATCGCTCTTCAGGAGGCACCAGCGCCGCTCGACAGCGTTCGTGCCAACGCCGTGAAACACAAACAGGTAGTTCTCAGGCCTGACGCCATTGAATCGCACCAAGTCGCCAGTCTCGTCAAATGCCGAAACCATGATCGGCACCGGAAACCTGCGGTACCAGGAAACGCCTTCCCGCTCCATCGCTTCCGCCACGGACACGAGACCGACACGATGCGGAAATATGAGCTGCAGAGTTGCAAATGAGTAGCCATGTATCGGCGGTCGATACTCGACGAAGTAGTCGTCGCGGCCTTCTTTCAGCGTGGCGAAGTAGAGTCGCATTTCCGAAATCGCATGGCGCTCCTTCACCATCGACCAACTGTATCTTGGGCCGCCGTGCCGAGGGGATGCCGCCGAAGGGCGCGCTCGACCCGTGAGGAACCGGGCGCAAACGCCCCGGTCGCGCGCGCGCATCGCGGCCGCACTACGACCGCGTCTCGATCCACAGCCCGAGCGCCCGGGCACAGAGTTCGCCGTCCTCGTCGAAGAGCGCCGTGCCGACCACGTGCTTGCGGCCGCTCGAACCGAGGCGCCAGCCGATGACGACGCAGGGCTCGTCGATGTGCACGCGACGATCCACGTGCACGGTGAACTCGCCGAGCAGCATCGGCTTGTCCACCTGCGTCGCGAAGTAGCCGGGGCAATCGAGCGCGGCCGACATGAACTGACCCGCGACCTTGCCGTCGTCGCCCGCGAGCGAAGCATCGGGCACCCAGGGCGCGGCCACGAGCCCGTCGCGCCAGGCGCCGGCGAAGATGCGCAGGCCGTCGCCGCGTTCACGCTGCGTGCCGCACACGAAGCAGCCCGGGAAGTCGTGCCGGTGAAAGCCGGCGTAGTGACGCGAGACCTCGAGGGCGATGTCGTACGGCGGCGGCGCCGGTGCCGTCGGCAGGCCGCTGTCGGTCGCGCGCGCCTCGGCGATCGCGACCCCTTCATGCGAAATGCGCACCGATGCGCCGTCCCGTTGCACGATCAGCGCCTCGTCGAGCGGCGGAGGCGCCAGGAGGCGCACGGTTACAGGGCTCGCGGAGCGCGCCGAGACGAGGCCGGCGAAGTAACCGCCGTTCGCGGAGGCCTCCGGACCCCGGAAGCGGTTCGCGACAGTGATGACTTCGACCCCGTCCATGGGGCGGAATCTACCGCGCCGGGGCCGTCCACGCCATGCGCCAGAGGCTCCAGCCCGCCAGTGCGCCGCCGAGCGAGCCGAGCGCCAGCCCGAGCAGGGAGCCGTGCAGCGCCGGCACCACGATCCCCATGGTCGCGGCTGCGATCATGATGGCGACGAAGGCCTGCACCGACGAGACCGAGCCACGCGTGTCGGGGAAGAGGTCGAGCAGGCGCAGGGTGATGATCGGCGAGACGACCTGCACGCCGAACGCGACCGTGAAAATCAGCAGCTGCTGCACGGGGATCGGCACTGTCGCGAAGAGTGCGAGCGCCGCGCTCGACGCGAGCCCGCCGATGGCCGAGATCAAGTAGCCCGCCTGGCACTGCGCGCGTGGTGCGAGGCGCCCGGCCATGCGCCCCGAGGCAAAGGCCCCGGCGACGAAACCGCCGATCACCGGGATGAACAGCATCGCGAACTGCGTTTCGCCATAGTGCCAGCGTTCGAGCACGATCGCGGGCGCGGCTCCGATGTACGCGATCACCGAGGCGAAATGCAGCCCTGCGGCCAGTGACAGCAGCAGGAACTCACGGTGCGAAACGATGCGCCAGGACAACGAGATGAGCGTCCCGAACTGGAATGCGAACCGGCGCTCGGGCGGATGCGTCTCGGGCAGGCGCCACCAGCTGATGAGCATCGTGGCGAGCCCCAGCAGCACGAGGAACACGAACACGGCCCGCCAGCCGAATGCCACGTGCACCCAGCCGCCCATCACCGGCGCGATCGCAGGCGCAAAGCCGAACAGCATCGTGATCAACGACATCAGGCGCTGGGCCTCGTGGCCGGAATACAGGTCGCGCACGACGGCGCGCGCGACCACCATGCCCGCGCCGGCCGTCGCGCCCTGCAGGGCGCGAAAAGCCAGCAGCGCGCCGAAGTCGGGCGCAAGCGCACAGGCAAGCGACGCGAGTGTGTAGAAGCCCACGCCGACCAGGATGACCCGTCGCCGGCCGTAGGCATCCGACAGCGGCCCGTGCAGCAGCATCGTGAGGCCGTAGGGCACGAGGTAGGCCGTGAGCGTCTGCTGCAGCTGCAGGGCGGAGAGCGAGAACTCCCGCGCGATCGCTGGAAACGACGGAAAGAACGTGTCGAGCGAGAACGGGCTCAACATCGACAGGAACGCGAGCAGGGCCGCGAGGCCCAGCGTCGGACGCGGATCGGGCTGGCGCGTCATCCCGCGCCCGAACGCAGCGCCCGCAACCAGGCCGCCGGGTCGTCGCCACGCTCGAGCACTTCCACCAGCGCGGAGCCGACGACCACGCCGTCGACGTGCCCCGCGAGGCGCGCGACCTGCTCGCGCGAGCGGATGCCGAAGCCCGCGCAGACAGGCACCGGCGACACGCTGCGCACGCGATCGAGATAGGCGATCACGTCATCGGGCACCGCGACATGCTTGCCGGTGGTGCCCGTCATCGTGACCGCGTAGACGAAGCCGCGGCTCGCGCCGCAGACCCTTGCGAGGCGATCCGGCGTCGTCACCGGCGTCGCCATCTGCACGAGCGCGATGCCACGCGCCTCGAGGGCATCGCGCAGCTCGCTGCCCTCGTCGAACGGCAGGTCGGGCACGATGAATCCCGCGACACGCGCACGCTGCGCGGCGGTGGCGAGCGCTTCGTAGCCGAACGACAGCAGGGGATTCAGGTAACTCATCAGGAGCAGCGGCGCATCGAGCGGCGGCATCGCGGCGAGCTCGTCGAGTATCCATGCGAGCGTGACGCCCTGCGCGAGCGCCTCGCGGCTCGAACGCTGGATCGTGACGCCGTCGGCCATCGGATCGGTGAACGGCACGCCGATCTCGACGACGTCGGCGGCGCCCGCGACGGCAGCGAGCTGCGCGCGAAACTGCGCCCGCTTCGGATAGCCCGCGGTGATGAACGCAACGAGCGCCGGCGCCGGCGCGGCCTTGCGGATCGCCGCACTGATGCGCTCGTGCGCGGCAATGGTGGCCTTCATGCCGCGCCCCGCTGCGCCCGTGCTTCGAGTTGCGCGATCAACGTACGCTGCAGCGTCGGCATGTCCTTGTCACCCCGGCCCGAGAGCCCGATCAGGATCCGCTTGCCCGGGTTCGCGCCCGCCCAGCGCCGCGCCCCCGCCAGCGCATGCGCACTTTCGAGCGCAGGCAGGATGCCCTCGGCTTCGCAGCACTCCTTCACCGCCGCGAGCGCTTCGTCGTCGCTCGCCGTTTCATAGCGCACCCGCCCCGCGGCTTGCAGCAGCGCATGTTCGGGTCCGACGCCCGGATAGTCGAGGCCCGCCGAAATCGAGTGCGTTTCCTGGATCTGGCCGTGCGGATCCTGCAGCAGCAGCGAATAGGCGCCCTGCAGTACCCCGGGGCGACCGAGGGCGAGCGAGGCGGAATTCTCGCCGAGCGCGGGACCGCGACCACCCGCTTCGATGCCGATGATCTCGACAGTGGCGTCCGCCACGAACGGATGGAAGATCCCGATCGAGTTCGAGCCGCCGCCCACGCAGGCAACCAGCGCGTCGGGCAGGCTGCCGGCCTGTTCGAGCAACTGCGCGCGTGCCTCGCGCCCGATGATCGCCTGCAGTTCGCGCACGAGGTAGGGATAGGGGTGCGGCCCGATCGCGGAGCCGAGCAGATAGTAGGTGCCGAGCGGATCGGCCACCCAGTCGCGCAGCGCCTCGTCGACCGCGGCGCGCAGCGTGGCATCCCCGGCCGTCACCGGCACGACTTCGGCGCCGAGCAGGCGCATGCGCCCGACGTTCGGCGCCTGGCGCTCCATGTCGACCGCGCCCATGTAGACGGTGCAAGGCAGGCCGAGGCGCGCGCAGGCCGCGGCACTCGCCACGCCGTGCTGCCCCGCGCCGGTCTCGGCGACGATGCGCTTTGCGCCGAGGCGCCGGGCGAGCAACGCCTGGCCGATCGCATTGTTGATCTTGTGCGCGCCGGTGTGGTTCAGGTCCTCGCGCTTGAGCCAGACATCCGCGCCCCAGCGGGCGCCGAGGCGTTGCGCGTGGGTGAGCGCGGTCGGCCGCCCGACCCAGGTATGCAGTTCGCTCGCGAGTTCCTGCTGGAAATCGGGCGCATGCAGGTGCGTGCGCATGCCCGCCTCGAGGCGCTCGATCGCCGGTATCAGCGTCTCGGGCACGAAGCGCCCGCCAAAGGGGCCGAAGCGCCCGCGCGCATCGGGAAACTTCCCCGCAATCGAAGCGGCGAGCAACTGCTCGCGTTCGTCCACCGTCAACGATGTCATCTTTCAGCTCTCCCGACAGGCAGCCCGCGCGGCTGCCACGAAACGTGCAATCAACCCTGCATCCTTGGTCCCCGGCGCGCACTCGACGCCGCTCGACACATCGACGCCCCATGGTCGCACGGCGCGAATGGCGGTATCGACATTGGCCTCGGAGAGGCCGCCCGCGAGCACCAGTTCGACGCCCTGCGCCTGCAGCGCCGACGCGCGGGTCCAGTCGGCGACGACACCCACGCCGCTGACCGGCCCCTCGAACACCGCGCGCGCCGGCAGCGCCGCCGGCCACACGCCGCCAGAGCGCAGGACAGGCAGGCGCTCGAGCATCGCGGGCAGCTCGAGCGCCGCGAAATCCCCGGCATCGGTTTGCAGGACATCCGGCCGGAACTGCTCGAGGACGGCCGCGAGTTCGTCGGGCTGCGGGTGCTGCATCACAGCCACGCATCGCAGGCGGCCGCGCGCCGGCACCGCAAGCTTCGCGGCCCGCGCGGGCGCGATGCGACGCACCGAGGGAGCGAAGACGAAGCCGATCGCGTCGGCGCCCGCATCAATCGCGCCGGCCACGGCGTCGGGCGTCGTCGCACCGCAGATCTTCACCCAGAGCGTAGCCTCAGCCATGCGAGGGTCGCCCGGACCGCGCACCACGCCCCGCCGCGAGCATGTCGGCCAGCAGCTCGCCCGGCATCGCGTGTTTCATCAGTGCACTGCCCACGAGCGCCACGTCGTAACCCGCGGCGGCGATGCGCGCCGCGTCGCGCGCGTCGTCGAGCCCGCTTTCGGCCACGCGGGGCAGCTGCGGTGGCAGCCGCGACGCGAGCGCCTCGAGCCGCCCCGGCACGACCTGCAGCGTGGCGAGATCGCGGCAATTGACGCCGATCAGCACCGGCGCGGCCCCCGGCCCCCCCGATGAGCGACCTGCGGCGAGCGCCCCCGCGAGGTCGATGTCCGCCTCGTCGAAGGCCTCCAGCAACACGAACAGGCCGAGGGCGGCCGCGGCCTCCATCAGCGCCGTGATTTCGGCACGCGACAGCATGCGCAGGATCACGAGTACGCCGCCCGCACCCGCAACGCGCGCTTCGAGCACCTGGTAGGGATCGACGAGGAAATCCTTGCGCATGGCCGGCACGCGTGCCGCCGCGAGTGCGCGGGTCGCCTGCTCGAGATGGCGCAGCGAACCGTCGAAACGGCTGGGTTCGGTCAGCACGGAAACCGCCACGGCACCGGCCGTCGCGTAAGACTGCACGCGCGCGGCGATGTCCTCCTGCGCCGGCGCGCGCAGTGCCCCCACGGCCGGCGAGCGCAGCTTCGACTCCGCGATGATGTCGAAGCCTTGCGGCGACAGCACGAGCCGGGGCGGCGCGGGCGAGTCGAACGCGCGCCGCTCCATGTCCTGGCGCGGGCAGGTGGCGAGCGCGCTGTGCACGCGCGCGCGGCTCGATTCCGCCATGGTCGCGAGGAAATCCACGCTCACGGGCTCACTCCGGCGGCAGCCGTCGCGCGCGCCATCGCCAGCACGTCGAGGACGCGGCCGGCCCGGCCATCGTCGATGGCCGCCCCGGCCAGCGCAATGCCATCGCGCAGCGTGGGCGCCTTCCCCATCAGCTCGAGCGCGAGCCCGGTGCCGAGCGCCAGCGCATCGCGCACCGCGCCCTGCTCCTCGCCGCGCAGCGTGCGCGCAATCTTCGCCGCATTGAAGGCGGCATCGTCACCGGCGAGAGCCGCCGCCGCACAGCGCGCGAGGCCCGCCTCCGCGGGGTCGCACCGGGTACTGACGACCTTGCCGGGGCGCACGTCGAACAACATGAACGGGCCGATCGGCGTCGGCTCGTCCCAGCCTTCGGCGCCATGCACGACGAAGGCGCGTTCGATCGGCATGTCCGCGAGTGCGTCGGCCAACAGTTGCGCGACGGCGGGGCTGTAGGCACCGATCAGGTGGTACGCCGGCTCGGCGGGATTCATCAACGGCCCGAGGATATTGAACACCGTGCGCACGCCGAGCGCCGTACGGACCGGCGCGATGGCTTTCATCGCGGGGTGATAGTGCGGCGAGAAGAGATAGGTGAAGCCGCATGCGTCGAGCAGCGCACCCGCGGCGCGCTCATCGAGGGGCAGCGCGAGGCCAAGCGCCTCGAGCACGTCGGCACTGCCGGTGCGGCTCGAGACCGACCGATTGCCGTGCTTCACCACGCGCAGCCCGCACGCCGCGGCGAGCAGCCCGCTGCCGGTCGACAGGTTGACGCTGCCCGAGCGGTCACCGCCGGTGCCGACGATGTCGACCGTCGGTGCACCCGCGGAGATCAGCGGCCGCCGCGCACGCGCGCGCATCCCGAGCGCAAAGCCGCGCAGTTCGGGCGCCGTGATGCCCTTCGCCTGCAGGGCAGCGACCAGTGCACCAGCCACGGCGGGCGGTGTCGTCGGGTCGGTCAGCGCGCCCAGCAGCGCACCGGCCTCCGCCTCGGCGAGATCCTGCCGATCGATCAGCCGCTGCAGCAGCTCACGCATGGCGCACCCCGAGGAAGTTCGCCATCAGCCGCGGGCCTTCCGGCGTCAGCACGCTTTCCGGGTGGAACTGCACGCCCTGGACATCGAGCTCGCGGTGCCGCACGCCCATGATTTCCCCCTGCGCGGTGCGCGCGGTGACCTCGAGGCTGGCGGGCAACGACGCGGGCGCGGCGATCAGCGAATGATAGCGACCGACGACGCAGGGCTGCGGCAGCCCGGCGAACACGCCGCGGCCGTCGTGTTCGATCTCCGACGTCTTGCCGTGCATCAGCCGGTCCGCGCGCACGACTTCGCCGCCGAACGCCTCGACGATCGACTGGTGCCCGAGGCAGACACCGAGCACCGGAATGCGGCCGGCGAACGCGCGGATCATGTCGATCGAGATGCCCGCATCGCGCGGCGTGCCGGGCCCCGGTGAAATGCACAGGTGAGTCGGCGCGAGCCGGCGCGCGGCATCGAGGTCGATGGCATCGTTGCGATGCACGACGACCTCCGCGCCCAGCACCATGAACGCCTGCACCAGGTTGTAGGTGAACGAATCGTAATTGTCGATCAGCAGCAGGCGCGTGCTCACAGGCCCTCCTCCGCGAGCGCGAGCGCGCGCACGAGCGCTGCGCCCTTGGCACGCACCTCGTCGTACTCGGCGTCCGGGTCGCTGTCGGCGACGATGCCGGCGCCGGCCTGGAAACTGTACTCGTCGCCCTTGAAGACGAGCGTGCGGATCGTGATCGCCTGGTCCATGTCACCCTGCGCGCCGAAGTAGCCGATCGTGCCGCCGTAGAGCCCGCGCCGCACCGGCTCGAGTTCGTCGATCAACTGCATCGCGCGCACTTTCGGCGCACCGACCAGCGTGCCGGCCGGGAACGCGGCCGCGAACAGGTCGAAGGCATCGCGGCCCGGGGCGAGCCGGCCCTGCACGCCGCTCACCATGTGCATCACGTGGCTGTAGCGCTCGATCGCACGATACGGCTCGACCCGCACGCTACCTGCTTCGGCGACACGCCCCAGGTCGTTGCGCGCGAGATCGACCAGCATCACATGCTCGGCGTTTTCCTTCGGGTCGGCGCGCAGCGCGGCTTCGTGGGCGGCGTCCACCGCCGCATCGTCGGCGCGCGGCCGGGTGCCGGCGATCGGCCGCAATTGCGCCGAGCCGCCCTGGAGTTTCACGAGCGCCTCGGGCGAGGAGCCCACCACCGTGTGCTCGCCGAGGCGACAGTAATAAAGATAGGGCGAAGGGTTGATCAGGCGCAGCGCGCGATAGACCTGGAACGGGTCGAGGTCGTGGCGGCCGGAGAATTTCGCTGACAGCACGAGCTGGTACACGTCGCCCGCGGCGATCGCTTCCTTGGCGCGCCGCACGCCATCGAGGTAGTCGCTACGCGTGAGCGACGCCTCGGGCGCACCGTGGCTGCCGCGTGCGGCGCCCTTCGGCAGCCCGCCGCGCAGCGCGCGCACGATCTCGCGTCGCAGCGACTCGCGCTCGCTCTCCGGGCCGGCGTGCAGCACCGAGATGCCGCGCGTCAGGTGGTCGAACACGAGCATCGAGCGCGGCGCCACGTAGTGCATCAGCGGCGTGCCCGCCACGGGTTGCGCGTGCGCCGGCAGCTTTTCGAACCAGCGCACCACGTCGTAGGCCGCGTAACCGACGAGGCCGCCGGCAAGCGGCACATGGGCGATCTCGGGCTGCGGGCGTGCCACGCGCGCCAGCGCACCGCGCAGGCTCGCGAGCAGCGCGTCGCGGCCTTCCGGCACCTCGCCCCGCACGCCGTTCAGGTACAGCGCGTCGCTGTCGAGCCGGTACTCGACGCTGTCGCCGAAACCGATGAACGAGTAGCGCCCGAGCCGCTCGCCGCCCTCGACGCTCTCGAGCAGGAAGCGCGGCTGGAACGCCCCGAGCTTCATGAACGCCGACACCGGCGTGTCGAGATCCCCTGCTATGTCATATGTCTTTCGCATTCGTCCCACCCGTCGTCCAGACCCGCGCGCAATGAAAAAACCCATCGCCGTCAGCGACGGAGATGGGTTTGCCGTATCGGAACCTTGAAGCTAGTTGACTGAAGACTAGTCGGTCACGTCAGCGCCCACCCCGTCAGGAGTGTCGCCACCACCAGCAGCGCGCCGTGTGAACGTGAGCAGTCATTCGGGCAGTATGGCGAGGGGGCGTTGCAGCGTCAATGGCGGCCCCTACAATGGGCAAGACACCCACTCACCCGGAGGATGCCGTGGACTTCAGGGGACTCCTCGACGCCTGGCGCACCGGCGGCACGTCGCCGCGCACGGCAACGGAATACGCGGTGCGGCTGCCGATCGACGACGCCGCGCGACTCGCGGCGCTCGCGGACATGTTCCCCGGGCGCACGCGCGAACAGTTGATCACGGAGCTGCTGTCGGTCGCCCTCGACGAACTCGCGACCGCGATGCCCTACGAGGCCGGCCGCAAGGTGATCTCGCACGACGACCAGGGCGACCCCGTGTACGAGGACATCGGGCTCACGCCGAAGCTGCTCGAGCTGACGCGCAAACACCGGAAACGGTTGCAGTCCGAGCTGTCGAAATAGCGCGCATGGCCACCGACTACGAAAAACTCGGCGCCTTCTATCTCGGGCGGCCCTACGATGCGGAGCAGAAGGCCACGACGGCCGAGCCGCTGCTGTACGACTCACGCGATCTGACGACGCACGCGGTGTGCGTCGGCATGACCGGCAGCGGCAAGACGGGCCTGTGCCTCTCGCTGCTCGAGGAAGCGGGCATCGACGGCGTGCCCGCGATCTGCATCGACCCGAAGGGCGACCTCGCGAACCTGCTGCTCACTTTCCCGCAACTCGCGCCTGCCGATTTCGAGGCCTGGGTCGATCCGGCCGACGCGAAGCGCAAGGGCCTCTCCGTGCCGGACTACGCCGCTGCCGTCGCGAACACTTGGCGCAAGGGCCTCGCGGACTGGGACCAGGCGCCGGCGCGCATCGCGAAGCTGCGCGAAACCGTCGATCTTGCCATCTACACGCCCGGCGCCCACACCGGCCTGCCGCTGTCGGTGCTGCGCTCGCTCGATGCGCCGGCCTCCGCATTGCGCGACGATGCGACCGCGCTGCGCGAGCGCGTAGGCGGCGTGGTCGGCGGCCTGCTCTCGCTGGTCGGCCGCGACGCCGACCCGCTGCAGAGCCGCGAGCACATCCTCCTCGCGAACCTCATCGAGCGGGACTGGGGCGAAGGGCGCGGCCTCGATCTTGCCGGCCTCATCGCCGCCGTGCAGAAGCCGCCGATGGACAGGGTGGGTGCGCTCGACCTCGAGACCTTCTTTCCGGCGAAGGAACGCACCGCGCTCGCGATGGCGCTCAACAACCTGCTCGCCTCGCCCGGCTTCTCCGCCTGGCTCGACGGCGATCCGCTCGATGCGCAGCGCCTGCTCTTCACGGCGGACGGCAAGCCGCGCATCAGCATCATCTCGATCGCGCACCTCTCCGATCCGGAGCGCATGTTCGTCGTCACGCTCGTGCTGAACGAACTGATCGGCTGGATGCGGCGCCAGTCGGGCACCTCCTCGTTGCGCGCGATCCTCTACATGGACGAGATCTTCGGCTACTTCCCGCCGACCGCCTCGCCGCCGTCGAAGACGCCGATGCTCACGCTCCTGAAGCAGGCGCGCGCCTACGGCGTCGGCTGCGTGCTCGCGACGCAGAACCCCGTCGATCTCGATTACAAGGGCCTCGGCAACACCGGCACCTGGTTCATCGGGCGCCTGCAGACGGACCGTGACAAGCAGCGCGTGCTCGATGGCCTCGAGAGCGCACTCCCCGGCGGCGCCGCGGGCAGCCGCGCGCAGCTCGACAAGCTGATGGGCAGCCTCACCCAGCGCGTCTTCCTGATGCGCAACGTGCACGAGGACGCGCCGCTCCTGATGCAGTCGCGCTGGGCGCTTTCTTATTTGCGTGGCCCGATGACGGGGCCGGAGATCTCCCGCCTGATGGCAGGAAGGCGTGCGGCGGGCGCGGCCGCGGCACCGCCGGATGCAACGCCGGCGCCTCCCCAGCGCGCTGCGGCGTCGATCGCGGCGCGCCCGGCGGTGCCGGCGGATGTCCGCGAGCGCTTCATCGCACCGTTGGCCGGCAGTGGCCCGATCGAGTACCGGCCCATGGCGCTCGGCGCGGCGAAACTGCATTTCGTCGATGCCCGCGCCGGCATCGATGCATGGCGCACGATCTCGCTGCTCGCGCCGATCGCGGAGGACGGCGCAGCCTGGGCCGAAGCGACGCCAGGCGACAGCACGCTCGCGGATCAACCCGAGGTCGACGCAGGATTTGCGACGTTGCCGGCCGCAGCCCTGCGCGCCCGCAGTTACGACGCGTGGGGCAAGGCGCTTGCCGCACGGCTCTACGAGACGTCGCGCTGCGAGGTATTCGAATGCAAGCCGCTCGATCTCGCCTCGAACCCCGACGAGAGTGAAGGCGATTTCCGCGCGCGCCTCGCGCACGCCGCGCGCGAGCGCCGCGACGTGGCGGTCGAAAAGGTGCGCGACAGTTTCGCGACGAAGCGCACCGCCCTCGCGGACCGGTTACGCCGCGCCGAAGAGCGCGTCGGCCGCGAGCGTGACGATCTCAGCGAACGGCGCACGCAGACAGCCGTGTCGATCGGCTCGGCGGTGCTCGGCGCACTATTCGGGCGCCGCAAGGTCAGCGCGAGCAGCATCGGGCGCGCCGCCACCGCGATGCGCACCGCCACGCGCGTCGGGCGCGAGAAGGAAGATGTCTCGCGGGCGGAGGACAGCGTCGAAGTGCTGCAGCAGCGCCTCGCGGAATTCGACGCGGCATGCGAAACCGAACTGAAGGCTGCCAGCGACGCCTACGAAGCGACTGCGCTGCCGCTCGAGCGCCGCTCGCTCGCGCCGCGCAAGGGCGACATCGCGATCGGCGAGATCGCGCTTGCCTGGGCGCCGTGGCGGCGCGGCGCGGATGGGTTCCCCGCCCCCGCGTGGCGCGCGACCACACAGGAGACCTGAATGCCCTCTTTCGACGTCGCCTCCGAAGTGAACCTCCACGAACTCGCGAACGCGGTGGACCAGGCGAACCGCGAGCTCGCGCAGCGTTTCGACTTCCGCGACACCGGCGCGAAGTTCGAGCTCGAGGAGCACACGATCACGCTGCATGCGCAGGTCGAGTTCCAGTTGAAGCAGATGCTCGACATCCTGAAGGTGAAACTCGGCAAGCGCGGCATCGACGTCGCCTGCCTCGAGGAGCAGGACGCCGAGACGAACCTCGCGGCGGCCCGCCAGCAGGTGCTCCTGCGCCATGGCATCGATCACGAGACGGGCAAGAAGATCTCGAAGCTGGTGAAGGACTCGAAGCTCAAGGTGCAGAGCGCGATCCAGGGCGAGAAGGTGCGCATCACCGGCAAGCAGCGCGACGACCTGCAGGCGGCGATCGCGCTGCTGAAGAAGACGCCGTTCGACCGGCCGCTGCAGTTCGAGAATTTCCGCGACTAACGCGCCGCGTCGAGCAGCCGACAGAGCCCCGCGGTGGCTTCGATGGCACCCGGCCCCATGCGATCGAGCCTCGGATCGTCGAACACGTAGAGGTGGCCCGCGGCGGTGGCCGCGAGATGCGGGAAGCGGCGCCACTGCGCGATCCACCGCGACGCTTCTTCACGCGGAGCGGAAGCGACGACCACCTGCGGATCGCGCGCGAGCACGGCTTCGATGCCGAGCGAGGGCGCCGCAACGCGCTCGCTCGCAAAGGCGTTACGCGCGCCGCACACGGCGAGCGCATCGGTCACGATGTGCGTGCCGCCGATCGAGTAGATCGGCTGGCTCCAGACCTGGTACAGCACCGTGAGCGGCGTGCGACCGCCATAAGTGGCGCGCAGCGCGGCGAGCCGCGCGGCGAGGCGTTCGGCTTCGCGATCGGCAACGGCCTCCGTGCCGGCCAGCCGGCCGAGCCGCGCGATGCTCGGTGCGATGTCGGCGAGGCGCGTGTAGCGCGTCGTGTAGACCGGGAAACCCAGCCCGCGCACGCGATCGACCATGAGCGGCGAGGTGATCGCGTCGGTGACGACGACGACGTCGGGCCGCAGCGCGACGAGGCGCTCGAGGTTGATTGCCTGCACGTCGCCGATGCGCGGCACGCGCTTCGCGGCGGCCGGCTCATCGGCAAAGCGGATGGTCGCCACGACACGGTCGCCGGCGCCGGCCGCGAACAGCAATGCCGTGGCGCCTGGCGCCAACGCCACGATGCGTTGCGCGGGGTGCGTGAGGGCCAACGCCTGCCCGGTGTCGTCGACCGCCGGCGCGCGCGTCGCAGCCGGCGCGGCGGCTTGCACCGCACCGGCTGCCAGGAGCGCGGCGACGATCCACGCCGCCGCGACGCGGCGGGCGGTCAGGCCGTGCCCGGCTTCTTGGCCCAGACGCTGCACCAGCCGTTCGAAGCGACCAGTTTCTTCGGGAAGATGTTGCACGGGCGCCAGGCATCGCCGTCCTTGCCGGTGAGATGCATGCAATTGGCGCAATGCTGGCCGGGCTTGTAGGCCGGGTTCTTCTTGGCATCGACGAGCTTGGCGTCGTGCACGTAGTGCAGCGCCACGGCCTGTGCTTCTTTCTCGTCGAGGTGCGGGAACGCGGCGGCCGCCGTCGTGGCGGGCGCGGCCATGGCGCTCGCGCCGGCGAGGCCCGCCGCGGCGGTCACGGTCACACCCAGCAACTGGCGTCGTGTCATTCGATCGTTCGAATTCATCGGGGGACCTCCGGGGGTCGCAAACAGGGGGGATGCGGATGATACGCCCCAGTGCCGCACGACGACGCGAATGAGAACGGTTCAGGTCACTGGCTGTCGAACGCGATCCCGCCGCCGATCACCGTCATCACGATGCGCGTCGCCAGGATCTGCTCGTCCGGCACCGCCATGATGTCCTGCGAAAGCACGGTGAAGTCCGCGAGCTTGCCCACTTCCAGCGTGCCCCGCTCCTGCTCTTCGAATGCCGCGTAGGCCGGCGCCCACGTGAGCATGCGCAGCGCCTGTGCACGCGACACACGCTCTTCCCGATGCCAGTCCGCATCGGCAAAGCCGTCGGGTGAGCGCCGCACCGTGGCTGCGTAGAACTCCTGGATCGGGTCGCCGCGCTCGACGGGCGCATCAGTGCCCGCCGCGACGACGGCGTGCGATGCGAGCAGGCTCTGCCACGCATAGGCGCCTTTCAGCCGCGCGGGGCCGAGGCGCGCGGGCGCGAAATAGAGATCGCTGATCGCGTGCGAGGGTTGCATCGAAGCGATCACGCCGAGCGCGGCAAAACGCGGCAGGTCCGCGGCGTCGAGTACCTGCGCGTGTTCGATGCGCCAGCGCGGCTTGGCGATCGCACGCGCCGCCGGCGGCACCGCCGCGAACGCACGCTCGTAGAGATCGAGCACGAGGCGGTTGGCGCGATCGCCGATCGCGTGGGTTTCGACCTGGATGCCCTGTCGCAGGGCCGCCGTCAGCACGGGAATCAACTGCGATTCGGTATTGAGCAGCAACCCCTGGCTTTGCGGTGCATCGCTGTAGGGCGCGAGCAGGGCAGCTCCGCGCGAACCGAGTGCGCCGTCCATGTAGAGCTTGATGCCGCGCACGGTGAAACGATCGCCGCAGGGGTGGCGCGCGATCCTGCCGGCGAGGAGCGCCTGCGCGTCCTCGCCCGGCCCGCCCACCGCGTCGTAGAGGCGCAGCCGGAGGCGGCCCTGCCCGTACAGCGTGCAGAGGCGTTGCACTTCGGCGAGCGTGTTGCCGGCGATCTGCAGTTGCGTCCAGCCGAGGCGCACGCTGCGTGCGGCGCCCAATTCGAGCGCACGCAGCTCGTCTGCGTCGGTGGGCGGCGGCACGAGCCGCTCGACGAGCGCCACGGCGCCGTCGATCAGCATGCCGGTCGGCGCGCCGGACGCGTCGCGCAGGATTTGCCCACCCGCGGGATCGGGCGTTTTCGCATCGACACCGGCGAGCGCGAGCGCACGGCTGTTGGCGATTGCGGCATGCCCATCGGCGCGCGTCAGCAGGACGGGGCGGTCGGCGACGACCGCATCGAGCGCCTGCCGCGTCGGGAATTCGGCGGGTTGCCAGCGTGATTCGATCCAGCCCCGCCCGGTGATCCAGGGCGCCGTTCTGCTCGCCGCGCGCGCGGCGAGCCTGCGCTGCAGTTCGGCAAGGCTCGTCGTGCCCTCGAGGTCGAACTCGAGCTCGCGAAAGCCGATGCCGGCAAGATGCGCGTGCGCGTCACTGAAGCCGGGCACCACGGTCGCGCCGCGCAGGTCGATCCGCTGCGCGCCCCGTGGCGCCCGGCGCAGCGCGGTGGCGCTGGGCCCGATGTAGCGGATGCGCCCGCCCTCGACGACGATCGCATCCGCGCCCTTCGGCTGGTCGGCCGCCGTGTGCAGGTTCGCATTGAAGAAGACAGCCGCTTCGAGTGCGGCGATGGCGAGCAGGTTCATGAGAGGGCCCTCCTTTCCCACGCGGCAATCAGGACCAGGACGCCGGTCGCCAGTGCCGAAAGCTGCAGCGCCGTCAGCGCATGATGCATGAACGGGAACGCGAGCGCGGCCAGCAGCAGCAGGCCCGCGACGTGCGACAGCGGCGGCAGCCGCCGTGCGTTCGTGGACCACTTGAACAGCGCATTGCCGGTTACGTAGATCATGGGACCGCCGACGATGGCCGCGACCATCGCGCCGCCCGCATGGCCCGGATGGGCCAGCACCAGCTCGTCGGCGACGGCGCAGACGATGATGCCAGCCACGATCACGATGTGCAGGTAGGTGTAGGCGAGGCGCGCGATCTTGCCCGGGAGCGCGGCATGCGCCATCGCATGTTCGCCGCGGCTGGCGCCGCTGTCGAAATAGAGCCACCACATCGCGGCACTGCCGGTCACCGCGACGACGAACGCGCTGGCGCCCGTGGGCGACCACTCGAGCGCCGCGAAGGTCGCGCCGGTCACGAGCAGCGATTCGCCGAGCGCGATGATCACGAAGAGGCCGCAGCGCTCGGCCATGTGGCTCGCGTCGATATCCCACTCGGCGGCGTTCGATCGCCCGAGGCCGGGGACGTGGAAGTAGGCGAAGGGCCCGGCCAGGTCGATCGCGATCGCCAGCGCCCAGGCGATGAGCCGGACCTGATCCGCCGCGAACCCACCGATCAACCAGGGCAGGCCCGACAGGACGGACCAAACGAAGATGCGCAGGAAATTGGCGCGCCTTGCACGCGACTCGCCGCGCAAGGCCCACAACATGAAGGCATTGCGGCCGCACTGCATGCAGACGTAGGCGAGCGCAAACACCTCGCCGCGCCCGCCGAAGGCCCCGGGCAGGGCGGCGGCCAGCACGAGCCCCGCGAACATCAGCACGAGCAGCGTGACGCGCACCGCCGGCCGCTCGGGGTCCAGCCAGTTGGTCACCCAGGAGGTGTAGATCCACACCCACCACACGGCGAGCAACAGCAGGGCGATGCGCACGGCGCCGGCGCCCGAAAGATCGGCGAGCAGTGCGTGCGAGAGCTGCGTGACCGCGAACACGAACACGAGGTCGAAGAACAGCTCGATGGCACCGACCCTGCCGCTGCCAGCGCCGCCCCGTCGGCGCAGCAGGCTCGGTGCGGCGGCCATCAGGGTGCGCGTTCCGGCGGCGCGTGATCCGTGCAACGGTGTGCTTCGACGGATACGTGCACGATCTGCGGCAGGTGCGCGAGGCGCTGTTTGTAGATCTCCGGTTCGAGCGGCGTCGCCGTGACCAGCGAGACGATCGCGGCGTGGCGGCCCGGGCCGACCCGCCACAGGTGCAGGTCGTTGACCGTCTCGTCGCCGACCTCGATGGCGGCGCGCACGGCACGCGCCAGCGCCGGATCGAGGTCGGCGTCGAGCAGCACGGCGCCCGTGTCGCGCATCAGCCCCACTGCCCAGCGGGCGATCACGAAGGCGCCGGCGAGCCCGATCACCGGGTCGAGCCAGGCCCAGCCGAGCCAGCGGCCGAGGACGAGCGCGGCGATCGCGGCGATCGACGTCAGCGCGTCGGCCAGCACGTGCAGGTAGGCAGCGCGCAGGTTCTGGTCGACCGTGTGCCCGTGCGCGTGGTCGTGATCGCCGTGGTCGTGATCGTGATCGTGATCGTGGCCGGGACCGAGCAACCGCGCGCTGACGAGGTTCACCGCGAGCCCGAGGACCGCCACGGCGATCGCTTCGTTGAAGGCGATGGTGACCGGCTGGAACATGCGCTGCACGGATTCGACCGCGATGACGAT
Organism: Steroidobacteraceae bacterium; assembly: GCA_050185195.1. Classification (GTDB taxonomy): domain Bacteria; phylum Pseudomonadota; class Gammaproteobacteria; order Steroidobacterales; family Steroidobacteraceae; genus CADEFQ01. Next base: position 336,710 of record JBFWZQ010000001.1, read on the forward strand.
CGCGGCCACGGCCATGATCAGCGCACTCGCGAAACCGGCGAGGTCGCCGACCTTGCCGGTGCCGAAGCTGAAGCGGCTGTTGCGCGCATGGCGCCGCGCGAACGCGTACGCGAGGCCGGCGATGCCGAGGGCCCCTGCGTGCGTGGCCATGTGCCAGCCGTCGGCGAGCAGGGCCATCGAACCGAACAGCGTGCCGGCGACGATCTCGCCGGCCATCATCGCGAGCGTCAGCCCGACGACCCACCAGGTGCGCCGCGCGTTGCGGTCGTGGTGCTCGCCCAGGAAGACGTGATCGTGTTCGTCGTGTTCGGTGCTATGGACGTGCATGGCGCGACTTCGCGCCGGCATTCGCGGGGTTGGCGGAACAGCTACCGCAGCCGCCCCCGAGACTCCGCGTCGCCCGGCGCAGGAGCGGCGCCATGATGCCCCGGCCGAGTCGCCCCGCAAACCCCTCGGCCGGAAAAGCGTCGTGCAGCGTGCGTACCGCCCGAAGGCGCGGCCTGGCCGGCATCAGCTGCCACAGCACCGAGAGCACGGCGAGCGCGACGATGACGGCGGCGAGCGCGTTCATGCGGTGAGCGCGAGCGTGACGCGCCAGGTGATGAAGGACGCGAGGTAGGCGAGCGCGAAGAGATAGCCCGCCATGATCAGCGGATAACGCCAGGACTGCGTCTCCCGCTTCACGACGGCGAGCGTCGAGAGGCACTGCGGGGCGAAAATGTACCAGGCGAGCAGCGACAGCCCCGTGCCGAGGCTCCAGCTCGTGGAAATCACCGGCAGCAGCGCGCTTTCGAGCGCCGCGTCGGTCGCGGACATCGCATACACGGTGCCGAGCGCGCTGACCGCCACCTCGCGCGCGGCGAGGCCCGGCACCAGCGCCACCGCGATCTGCCAGTTGAAGCCGATCGGCTCGAAGATGACATGCAGCGCCCGCCCGAGCATGCCGGCAAAGCTGTATTCGATCGCGGGCCCGGCGGCCCCCGGCGGCGGCGCGGGATAGCTGGCCAGGAACCACAGCACGATCATCAGCGACAGGATGATTCCGCCCACGCGCTTCAGGAAGATGCGCGCGCGTTCCCAGAGCCCGACGGCGAGGCTGCGCAGGTCGGGCCACTGGTAGTCGGGCAGTTCGAGCAGCAGCGGATGGTAGGTGCGCTTCGTCAGGAAACGCTTCATCACCCAGGCGACCGCGAGTGCCGCGAGCACGCCCGCTGCATAGAGCGCGAACAGCACGAGCCCCTGCAGGTTGAACGGGCCCATCGCCTTCGCCGGGATGAACGCCGCGATGAGCAGCGCGTAGACCGGCAGGCGGGCCGAGCAGGTCATCAGCGGCGCGATCATGATGGTCGCGATCCGGTCGCGCACGCTCGGGATGGTGCGCGCGGCCATGATGCCGGGGATCGCGCACGCGAAACTCGACAGGAGCGGGATGAAGGCGCGGCCCGAGAGGCCCACGCCCCCCATCAGCCGGTCGAGCAGGTAGGCGGCGCGCGGCAGGTAGCCGCTGTCCTCGAGCACGAGGATGAAGAAGAAGAGGATCAGGATCTGGGGCAGGAACACGATCACGCTGCCGACGCCCGCGATGACGCCGTTGACGAGCAGGCTCTGCAGCGCACCGGCCGGCAGGACTTCGGCGACCCAGCTGCCGAAAGCACCGACACCCGCCTCGATCAGGTCCATCGGATACGCAGCCCAGCTGAACACGGCCTGGAACACGAAGAACAGCACGATGCCGAGTGCGAGCATGCCGGCCGCCGGGTGCATCAGGATCGCATCCGCGCGCGCCGCGGCGCGCGCGCGCGCCGGCTCGCGATAGCCCGCCTCGGCGAGCATCTGCGGCACGAGCTGCTGCGTGCGCTCGGTCTGCGCGCGGTCCGGCGCGAGATCGCACACCGCGCCCGTTTCCGCCGGCGCCGGGTCGCGCGCCTCGAAGCCCGCGAGGCATTCGACCAGCGCCTGCGCGCCGGAAGGCGCGATCGCGACGGTCTCGATCACGGGCACGCCGAGGGCGGCCGCGAGCTTGTCGACATCGAGCCGAAAGCCGCGCTTTCTCGCAAGATCGCTGCGATTGAGCGCCACGACCATCGGATGACCGAGCCGCTTCACCTCGAGCACGAGGCGCAGCGACAGCGGCATGTGCGTCGCGTCCGCCACGCACACGATCACGTCGGGCGGCAGCTCGCCCGCGACCCGCCCAAGCACGACGTCCCGCGTGATGGCCTCGTCGAGCGTCGTGGGCGAAAGGCTGTAGGCACCCGGGAGGTCGAGCACCCGGTACTGGCGCCCGGCGCGATCCCGGAACTGGCCTTCCTTGCGCTCGACGGTGACGCCCGGGTAATTCGCGACCTTCTGGCGGCTGCCGGTCAGGCGATTGAAGAGCGCGGTCTTGCCGCAGTTCGGCACACCGACGAGCGCGATGTGCAGGTCCGCCAGCGACCGGTTGGCGGTATCCATGCAGGTCAGGAGGCTGCGTGCGCGAGCGTGACCAGGATGGCGGACGCTTCGCGACGGCGCAGCGCGAAGGTCGAGCCCCGCACGCGCACGGCGAGCGGATCGCCGAGCGGCCACATGGTCTCGATCACCTCGACCTCGACCCCGTGCACGAAGCCGAGTTCGATCAGCCGCTGGCCAACGGTCGAATGCAGTGCGTCGTCGATCACCGGTGTCTCGTCGAGCACGCCGCTCACGACCGCGCGCGCGCCGCGCGGCAACGCCGATAGCGGAACGGGCAGCGTCGATGCGGCGGCTCTCATGCGATCAGTATCCTGCGAACGCGAATGCTTCGCAATTGCGGGCGAAACGATCTCCCATTCCGCCCGCATTGCCGGCATCCGTGAGACGAATGCCTACCAAGAGTATTTTATTGTCACACCCGCGGATCGCCCGGGGCGCGTGTAGCGGCCCAGGGCAGGGTCGTTGGCGAACCGCCCGCTGATGTCCGACCATTCCCAGTAGGTCCGGTCCGCAAGATTGAAGAGACCCGCGTTGACGCGCAATCGGGAAGTGAGGGCGGCGTCCGCCAGCAGGTCGAGGGTGGTGTAGCCGCCCGGAACGAAGAGTTCACCGGCACTGTGATCGACGCGATCGACCGCGCCCACGACGGTGGCGACGAATTCCGCGCCCCAACGGCGTGATGGCGCACGATATCCGACGCCGATCACCGCCTGCGGCGGCTCGACCGAATTGAGCGGCGCGTCGCTGCTGCGGTTGTCGCCGTGCGCATAGGCCGCGGCGAAACGCACGGACACGCCCCGCAAGGCGGGCGCCAGCACCTCGAGCGGCAGGCCCGCCACGACTTCCGCACCCCGGATGCGCACCTCGGACAGGTTCTGCGACTGGAACACGATGAGCCCGGAAACGGGATCGAACGTGCCGATCCGCGACTCGATGAAGTCGTCGTAGAGATTGTAGAAACCCGCGAGCGCGACGTACCCGCCATCCTCGCGTGCGTAGCGCCAGCCGAGCTCGAAGCCATCGCTCGTTTCGGACTTCAGGTCCGGATTGGCGATCGCCGTATAACCGAAGGCGAGGTTCTCGAAACCGATGTTCACGTCGTCCGACGGCGGCGCGCGAAAACCCGCGGCATAGTTGAGGTACGCCGTCGCACGCGTCGAGACGCGGTACATCACGCCGAGCTTGGGCGAGAGATTGTGTTCGTCGATGCGCGCCGGCTCGAACTCCGGGTTGTCCTCCCCGAAGATCGCATCGACGTCCGGCCGCAGCGAATAGTCGTCGAATCGCAGGCCGGGCGTCACCGTCCAGGCGCCGACCCGGATCTCGTCCTGCACGAACGCCGAGGCCTGCCGCGTCGTGGTGAGCGGGAAGTCGCGCACCGGGAACACGTCGGGCAGGATCGTGCCGCTGGTCGCACCGGTCGCGAGATTCGTCTGCGAACCCGTGCGCAGCTGCGCCGTATCGGTGGCGACGAACTCGAGGCCGTAAGCGAGCGTGTGCGCGGTCGCGCCCAGCTCGAAGCTGCTGAAAAGCGTCGCTTCGCCGCCGGTTTCCTCCTGGTTGAAGGCGAACTCGCGCTGGCGCAGTTGCGGCGTGATCACGCCCGTGAACGAAGCGGCCCGGCGGTGCTCGAAGGTCGCCTGCGTCGTCTCGCTTTCCTGCCGGTAGACCCGCCACTCGCCCCGATCGAACCAGCGTGCGGTCGTTGCGGTGATCTCGTGGTCGAAGGCGACACGCGATCGCTGTTGCACGTCGTCGCCGACGAGCGAGGTGGTCTGCGACCCGCCCGCCATCGGCGCCACGGTCGACACGGACGTGAGGACATCCGTGAACGTGTCGTCGCGCGTGCCCTCCAGTGTCAGCCGGAAACGCTGCGTATCGCTCGCGTCGAACACGAGTTTCGCGAGCACGCTGTCGCTGTAGTGATCCTGGGGCACGGGCTCGGTGCGCAGCGAGCCGACGCCCGCCACCGTACCGCGATTGTCGAGTTCGTGGCCGTCACGATGGGTGTAGGCGACGAGCGCGGACCACGCGCCCGCCCGACCGGCGAGCGTCGCCCCGGCCATCGTGGAGTCGTCCTGGCCCGAATAACCGCCCTTGGCCGAGAAGCCGACCCGGCTCGCGGCCCCGAGCAGGTCGCCCGGATCCTTCGTGGTGAAGGCGAACACGCCGCCGATCGCATCCGAACCGTAGAGCGACGATGCGGAGCCGCGCACGATCTCGACGCGCTTCAGCAGGTCGGTGTCGAGCACGTCACGGCCGGCATTCGCGAAGCTGCCGATGGAAAAGGCGTCCGGCAGGCGCACGCCGTCGACCTCCATGAGCACCCGGTTGCCGCCGATGCCGCGGATGCTCGGGCCGGACGCGCCGAACCGCCCGCCGTCGTTGCGCATCGACACGCCGGGCTCGTAACGCACCAGGTCCTCGAGACCGAAGACGACCTCGCGATCCATGGCCTCGGTGTCCTTGACGGTCACCGTGGCGGGGACATCCATGATGCGGGTCGGGATACGCGTGGCCGTGATGGTCACGAGTTCAAGTTGCGTGGCGAGGGCCAGTGGGGTGGCGGCACTGAACAACAGGGCGACAAATGGGAGTTTCATGGGCTCACAGGTTGGGTTATTACATTGCAGGACCAAATGTGAATGGTTCGTATTTCCATTCCCATCAGGAAAAATACACTGTCACGCGTCTAATTATTGACACACTGTCAATTCACTTCTACCCTGCCGCCATGAGTGACCTCGCCGAGCGCCGCCAGGAAGAGAAGGAGCGCCGCCGCGCGGATCTCATCGATGCCGCCGAGGCCGTGGCCGCCGAAGCCGGCATCGACGCGATGACGATGGATGAAGTCGCGCGCAAGGCACGGCTGTCACGCGCCCTGCTCTATGTGTACTTCCAGGACAAGTCAGACCTGCTGTTCGCGATCTGCGAACGCGGACTTGCGAACCTGCGCGGGCGATTCGAGGCGGCCGCGCGCGCGCACGCCGGCGGGCGCGAGCAGATCGGCGCGATCGGCCGCGCGTTCGTGGTGTTCTCGCGCGAGTGCCCCGTCCATTACGACGCCCTCGCGAAATTCGCGATGCACTCACCCGCCGGCATCGACGGCGACTCGAACGAACTCGCCTGCCTGCAGGCCGGCGATCGCGTGCACGCGACGCTCGTGGCCAGCATCGAGCTCGGGATCCGCGATGGCTCCATCCGCGCGGACGTCGGGCCGCCCGGACTCGTGGGACTCACCCTGTGGGGTTACATGCTCGGCATCATCCAGCTGGCAACCACCAAGGCTGCCGTGATCGAACACCGCGGCTTCGATGCGGAGCGCCTCATCGACGAAGCGCTGCGCCTCGCGTCCGGCGCCCTCGCCCCGCATGCGCCCCGTTAGTGACAGGATGGAGCGGCGACCGTGCGGCCGCGGGCTGGCGGCGCTTGCGCTGCTGCTGTCGCCCCTGCTCGCGTGGCCATCGCCTGCAGGCGCCGCGACCCGCTCGCTCGCCGAGGTGGTGGACGAGTATGTCCGCGCGGGCCTCGAGTCGAACCTGGCGCTGCGCAGCCAGGGCTTCGACGTCGAACGCGCGCTGGCGGGGCTCGATGGCGCGCGCGCCGGATTCTTCCCGAGCCTCGCTCTCACGGGTCGTTACACGCGCAACGAGGGCGGCCGCGAATTCGTGCTGCCCCTCTCGCGCATCGATCCGGCACTCGCCGACGAGACCCTCTCCTTCCTGCGCGAGCGCGACCAGGACACCCGCCTCGGCCTCACCCAGCCCCTCTACGCACCCGCCATTCCCGCGAGCCTGCGTGCGCAGCGCTCGCAACTCGCGGCGAGCGAGTACGCGCGCCTCGCGCTCGCGCGGCGCCTGCGGCGCGACATCACGGTCGGCTACCTCGACTGGTCGAGCGCGACGAAGACCGTGGCGATCGTCGCCGCGAGCCGCACGTTGCTCACCGAAAACCTGCGTGTCAACGAAGCGCTATTCAGGAACGGCAAACTGACGCAGGACCAGGTGCTGCGGGCGCGCGCCGAGCTGCTCGCGGTCGAGCAGCAGCTGCGCGAGAGCGCGAATCTCGCGCAGCAGGCACGCCGCTACCTCAATTTCCTGATGAATCGCCCGCTCGAGAGCGAGCTCGAGGCGACGGACGTCGAGCACGTCGCCGCGCAGGCCGCCGCCGATCTCGCGACGCTCGAGGCGAGCGCCCTCGCGGACCGGCCGGAGCTGGCCGAAGCCGACAGCGCGGCGAACGCCGCCGATGCGCAAGTCGACGCCGCGCGCGCCGCGCTCAAGCCGACCCTTGCACTGGGCGTCGATGCCGGCATCCAGGGCGAGGACTACGCCACCGGCCACGGCTACAACTACGGGCAGGTATCACTGCAGCTGTCGTGGAAACTGTTCGACGGCGGCGCGAGCCGCGCCGCCGTGCGCGCCGCGCGGGCCCTGGCACGGCGCGCGGCCACGCAGCGCGACGAGCTCGCGCTGCAGGTCCAGCTCGAGGTCCGCCAGGCATTCGACCGCCTCGCGACAGCCGTCGACTCGCTCGCGACGGCCGATGCGCGCGCGCAGGCGGCCCGCGCGGGATTTCGCATCGCCAGCCGCAAGCGCGACGAAGGCATGATCAGCCAGGTCGAGTTCATCGATGCGCGCAGCACCCTCACGAGTGCCGAGCTGAACCTCAACCTCACGCGTTTCGCGCTGCTCACGCGCCAGGCCGAACTCGACTACGTCACCGCCTCCGGCACGCTGCCCGTCGACCCCCTCGCCCCAGGTTCCACGCCATGACACGCCGCCACGGCCCCGCTGCCCTCCTCCTCGTCCTCGCGCTTTCGGGATCGTTCGCCGCCTGCACCCGCGCGCCGCCGGAGGCCGTTGCCGAACCGACCCCGGTGCGTGTCGCCCGGGCGCGGCCCGGGCCGGCAACGCCGGCCATCGCGACGAACGGCGTGGTCGCCGCCAAGGACGAGATGCGCCTGTCATTCAAGGTCGGTGGCATCGTGCGGCAGATCCACGTGCAGGAAGGACAGAGAGTGCGCCGTGGCGAGCGGCTCGCCGGGATCGAACTGGCCGAAGTCGACGCCCAGCTCGAACAGGCGGCGCAGCTTGCCGCGAAGGCGCAACGCGACCTCGAGCGCGGGGAGCGCCTCTACGACGACCAGGTGATCAGCCTCGAGCAGTTGCAGGACCTGCGCACGCAGGCCGCCGTCGCCCAGGCGCAGGCACGCGGCGTGCAGTTCAATCGCAGCCATGCCGTCATCGTGGCGCCGTACGATGGCGTCGTGCTGCGCCGGCTCGTCGAGGAGCGTGAATTCGTCCCGGCCGGACAGACCGTGCTGGTCGTGAGCGGCGCCGATCGCGGCTACGTGGTGCGCACCGCGCTCGCCGACCGCGAGATCGTGCGGGTGCGGATCGGCGATGCGGCTGAAATCCACATGGACGCCTTCCCCGGCCGCGTGCTCGGCGGCAAGGTCTCCGAGGTGTCGCACGCCGCGGAAAGCGCGAGCGGCCTCTTTCCGCTCGAAGTGCGCTTCGACGCCACGACCCTGCCGCTCGCGAGCGGCCTCGTCGCGAAGCTGTCGATCAGTCCCGCAGCGGCCGGGGCAGCGAACCTCGCGTATGTGCCCTTGGCGGCAATCGTCGAGGGCGACGGCGCGCGCGCCAGCGTCTTCGTCGTGCGCGACGGGCACGCCGTGCGGCGCGACGTGAAGGTGGCATTCATCGCCGCGGATGGTGTGGCGCTCGCGGACGGCGTGTCGATCGGCGAGACCGTAGTCACGGACGGCGCGCTCTACCTCGCCAACGGCGACCCCATCGCGATCGTCAAATGAGTCCGCTCGAATTCCCGATCCGGCGCTACCAGTTCACGCTGGTGGCGTTCCTGTGCCTCGTCGCACTCGGCTGGTTCGCCTTCGCGAACGTGCCGCGCGAGGAGGATCCCTATTTCAAGATTCCCGGCTATTTCATCACCGCGATCTACCCCGGCGCCGATCCGCGCGACCTCGAGCGGCTGGTCGCCAAGCCGATCGAGGACCGGCTCGCGGAGCTCGACGACGTCAAGAAGATCGAATCCACGATCACCGATGGCGTGTCGTTCATCGCGATCGAATTCCAGGCATCGGTCGATCCCGACCGCAAGTACGACGAAGTCACGCGGGAGGTGAACGCGCTGCGCCCCACGCTGCCGCCGGACCTCGCGCAGCTCGAGATCCGCAAGCTGAGCCCAGGGCTCGTGAACACCGTCCAGCTCGCGCTCGTCTCCGACGATGCCCCGTGGCACGAGCTCGAGGATTACGCGCGCGAACTGAAGGATGCGCTGAAGCCGGTCGCCGGGATCCGCACGGCGGAGAGCTGGGCGATCCCGCGGCGCGAGCTGCGCGTGCAGCTCGACCTGAAGCGCATGGCCGAACTGCGCATCTCGCCCGCGCAGGTGGCGCAGGCGATCGCGAGCGAGAACGCGAACATCCCGGCCGGCACGCTCGACCTCGGCGCGCGGGGCTTCAGCCTCGAGACCTCCGGCGCCTACGAGTCGCCCGGGCAGGTGCGCGATACCGTGGTCGCGGCGGTCGGCGGACGGATCGTGCGCATCCGGGATCTCGCCGAGGTCAGCTGGACGACGGCGCCCTGGAGCTACGTCGGCCGCTACAACGGCCGGCGCGCGGTGTTCGTCACGGCGAACCAGAAGGAAGGCTTCAACATCCTCGACGTGCAGCAGCGCATCGACGCGGCGCTCGACCGCTTCGAGGAGGGCCTGCCCAAGCGCATCACGCTCGAGCGGGGCTTCGAGCAGTCGAAGAACGTCGAGCACCGGCTCGGGCGACTCTACGTCGATTTCGGCATCGCGATCGCACTCGTGATGCTGACGCTGGTGCCGCTCGGCTGGCGGGCCGCGGGCATCGTGATGGTGGCGATCCCGCTCTCGCTCGCCTTCGGCATCGCGGTGCTCTATTTCATCGGCTACTCGCTCAACCAGATATCGATCGCCGGCTGCGTCGTCGCGCTCGGCCTGCTCGTCGACGATTCGATCGTGGTCGTCGAGAACATCGCGCGCCACCTGCGCATGGGACTCGGCCGCACGGCCGCGGCGCTGGCGGGCACCCGCCAGATCGTCGTTGCGATCCTCGGCTGCACGGCCACGCTGATTTTCGCGTTCCTGCCGCTGCTGATGCTGCCGGGCACGGCAGGCAAGTTCATCCGCGTGCTGCCGACGACCGTGGTCGCGACCGTGGTCGGCTCGCTGATCGTGGCGCTGTTCATCATTCCCTTCCTCGCGAGCCGCCTGTTGCCGCGCAACGCGGCCGAAGCCGGCAATCCCGTGCTGCAGCGGGTGATGGGCGCCATCCACCGTTACTACCGGCCGGCCCTGCATTATTGCCTCGCCCGGCCGCGCGCCACCGTGCTGGCCGCGATCGGCGGATCGCTGGTGCTCTCGGCGGCGCTCGTGCCCGTGATCGGATCGAGCCTCTTTCCCAAGGCGGATACGCCGCAGTTCCTGGTGCAGGTCGAGGCGCCGGCGGGCGCGAGCCTCGGGGCCACCGATGCGGCATTGCGCTTCGTCGAGGCGAAGCTGCGCGCGAGTCCCGCCGTGAAGTCCTGGTTCACGAACCTCGGCCACGGCAACCCGCAGATCTATTACAACCACATCACGCGGCGCGACGCCGCCAACTACGGCGAGATCTTCGTGCAGCTCGCGCGCTACGACACGCACGAGACGCCGCGCGAGCTGGACGCACTGCGCCGCGAGCTCGCCGGATACCCGGGTGCGCGCATCTACGTCAAGGAGTTCGTCAACGGCCCGCCGATCAGCGCGCCGATCGCCGTGCGCGTGGTCGGCCGGGACCTCGAGGTGATCGAGCGGCTCGCGGGCGACGTGCAGCGGCTGCTCGAACGACTGCCCGGCACGCGCGACGTGCAGAACCCGCTCGAGGTCGCGCGCACGAACCTGCGGCTCGTGGCGGACGCGCAGAAAGCCGGCCTGCTCGGCGTGTCGATGGCGGAATTCGACCGCGCGGTGCGCCTCTCGGTCGCGGGGCTGCCGGTCGGCACGTTCAAGGACCCGGGCGGCGAGCAATACGACATCGTGGTGCGCACCGCGGTGGGCACGCGCGCCGACCTCGCGACGCTCGGCGAGGTGCGCGTGCCGACGCTGCACGGCGCGCTGCTGCCGCTCTCGCAGCTCGCGACGCTGCAGTTCGAGAAGGCGCCGGTCGTGATCCAGCGCTACGACCGCGAGCGCTCGGTCACGGTGGACGCCGACGTGCGCCCCGGCTTCAACACCGCGAAACTCAGCGCCGAAGTGCGGCAGCAACTCGACCGGATGGACTGGCCGCGCGGCTACCACTACAAACTCGGCGGCGAGGCGGAATCGAGCCAGGAGGCATTCGGCGGCATCGGCATCGCGATCATCGTGGCGATCTTCGGCATCTTCGCGATCCTCGTGCTCGAATTCGGCAACTTCAAGTCGACGCTGATCGTGCTCACGGTGGTGCCGCTCGGCGTGTTCGGCGGCCTCCTGATGCTGCTCGCGACCGGCAACAGCATCTCGTTCACGGCGAGCATCGGTTTCATCGCGCTGATCGGCATCGAGATCAAGAACTCGATCCTGCTGGTCGATTTCACCAACCAGCTGCGCGCCGAGGGCGTGCCGCTCGACGAAGCGATCGAGAAGGCCGGCGAAATCCGCTTCCTGCCGATCCTGCTCACCACCGCGACGGCGATCGGCGGCCTCCTGCCGCTCGCCGTGCAGAACATCGGCCTCTATTCGCCGATGGCGTGGGTGATCATCGGCGGGCTCATCACCTCGACGCTGCTCGCGCGACTCGTCACGCCCGTGATGTACAAGCTCGCGCCGCCGGCCGTGCCCGGTTCCGTCGCGGTGTAGCATCACCGGCCATGCGAACCGTATTCCTCGACTACGCGACCGTCAGCACCGGCGATCTCGACCTGGCCGGCCTCGAGCGGGCCTGCCCGTCGCTCACGCTCCACGATGCGACGCCCCATGCCGCGATCGCGGCGCGCATCGACGGCGCGGCTATCGTGCTGGCCAACAAGGCGCGGATCACGCGCGAGCTCATGGTCGGTGCGCCCACGCTGAAACTCGTGGCGCTCACCGCAACCGGCACCGACAACGTGGACCTCGAGGCCGCGCGCGAGCGTGGTGTCGCCGTCTGCAACATCCGCGACTACTGCACGCCGTCGGTCGTGCAGCACGTGCTCGGCGCGATCCTCGCGCTCACGCACCGCTACGCCGACTACTCGCGCCTCGTGAAGGCGGGAAGCTGGGGCGAGCGCCCGCAGTTCACGATGCTCGATTTCCCCATCCGCGAACTCGCGGGTCGCACGCTCGGGGTGGTCGGCCACGGCACGCTCGGCCGGGCGGTCGCGGCGGTCTGCGAGCAGGCGCTCGGCATGCAGGTGCTCGTCGCGCAGCGGGCGGGCGGCGATGGTTCGCGGGAGGGCGACGACCGCGGCGCTCGCCGCCTGCCGCTCGCGGACCTGCTGCCGCAGGTGGACGTATTGACGCTGCATTGCCCGCTGACCCCGGCAACGCGGGGCCTGCTCGGCGCCGCGCAGTTCGCGGCGATGAAGCCGGACGCCGTCATCGTCAACACCGCGCGCGGCGCGCTGATCGACGTGCAGGCGCTGGCGGACGCGCTGCGCGCCGGTCGCCTCGGTGGCGCCGCGATCGACGTATTGCCGCAGGAGCCGCCCGTCGAGGGCAGCCCGCTGCTCGCGCCGGACCTGCCGAACCTGATCCTCACGCCGCACGTCGCCTGGGCGGCGCGCGAAGCGCGCCAGCGTGCGCTCGACGAGATGGCGGCCAACGTCGCCGCCTTCCTCGCGGGAGGGCGACGCCAGCGGGTGGTGTGAGCGGGCGCGTGCGTCAGCCGTGCTGCGCGATACCGAGCAGCACGCCGCGCGCCCAGTCCACGACCGGCGCCACGCGCGGCGACACGAGCGACTGCGCCTCGTCGTAGGTCACCCAGCGCCATTCGTGGTGCTCCGGTGCGCCGAGGTCGGCGTTGACCGGCAGCGTGACGCGTGCGGTACGGGTCTGCGCGACGTAGTAGCGCGCCACCTTGTTGCGCGTATAGGGGCCGGTGTCGCGATAGATGTCGCCCCAGGTGAACTCCAGGTCGTCGATCGTCGATTCTTCGCGCACCTCGCGGCGCGCGGCGGCGTGCGGCTCCTCGCCCGCCTCGACCATGCCCTTTGGGAAGTCCCAGCTGCGATAGGCCCGCAACAGCAGGTATAGCCAGCCGTCGGCCTCACGGCGAACGACGACGACCCCGGCCGACAGCTTCGGCGGGCGTTTTATGCCGGTACCTCGCCGATCGGAATGCCGAGCGCATCCGCGACACCCTTGCCGTAGGCCGGGTCGGCCTGCAGGCAGTGGCCGATGTGCCGCAACTGGATGTCGCGTGGCGCATCGCCGATCGAACGCGCGGTATTGGCGAAGAGCGCCTGCTTCTGCGACGCGCCCATCAAGCGGAAGAGGGCACCGGGCTGGGAGTAGTAATCGGTGTCCACCCGATGATTCCAGCTGGCCGCGGCGCCCTCGAGCGCGAGCGGTGGCTCGGCGTACTCGGGCTGCTCCTGCCATTCGCCGTAGCTGTTCGGCTCGTAGCCGAGGGTCGCGCCGAAATTGCCGTCGACCCGCATCGCACCGTCACGGTGATAGCTGTGCACCGGGCAGCGCGCGGCGTTGACCGGGATGAGGTGATGGTTCACGCCGAGACGATAGCGCTGGGCATCACCGTAGGCAAACAACCGGCCCTGCAGCATCCTGTCCGGTGAAAAGCCGATGCCCGGGACGACATTCGCCGGGTTGAATGCCGACTGCTCGACTTCCGCGAAGAAATTCTCCGGGTTGCGGTTGAGTTCCATCACGCCGACGTCGATCAGCGGGTAGTCCTTGTGCGGCCACACCTTGGTCAGGTCGAACGGGTTGTAGGCAAGCTTCGCCACGTCCTTTTCGGGCATCACCTGCACACTGAGCGTCCACCTGGGGAAAGCGCCCTTCTCGATGCTGTCGTACAGGTCGCGCTGGTGCGTCTCGCGGTCCTTGCCGATGAGCGCCTCCGCCTCCGCGTCCGACAGGTTGCGAATCCCCTGCTGCGTGCGGAAATGGAACTTGACCCAGTGGCGCTCGTTCCTCGCGTTGATGAAGCTGAATGTGTGGCTGCCGAAGCCGTGCATGTGGCGATAACTCGCGGGTATCCCGCGGTCGCTCATCACGATGGTGACCTGGTGCAGCGCCTCGGGCAGCGAGGTCCAGAAATCCCAGTTGTTGCGCGCGCTGCGCAGGTTGGTGCGCGGATCGCGCTTGACCGCATGGTTGAGGTCGGGAAACTTGAGCGGATCGCGCATGAAGAAGACCGGCGTGTTGTTGCCGACGAGGTCCCAGTTGCCTTCTTCGGTGTAGAACTTGACGGCGAATCCGCGGATGTCGCGCTCGGCATCCGCCGCGCCGCGCTCGCCCGCCACCGTGGTGAAGCGCGCGAACAGCTCGGTGCGCTTGCCCACCTGCGAGAAGATCTTCGCGCGCGAATAGCGCGTGATGTCGCCGGTGACGGTGAACACGCCGTACGCGCCCGAGCCCTTCGCGTGCATGCGCCGCTCGGGGATCACCTCACGGTCGAAATGCGCGAGCTTCTCGAGGTACCAGACATCCTGCAACAGCTGCGGGCCGCGCGGGCCCGCCGTCTGCACGTTCTGGTTGTCGGCGACCGGCCGGCCGACGGCGGTCGTGAGCTTCCTGCGATTTGCCATGGCTGCAATACTCCCGTCAGTGGCTTGATTCGAGCACACCCGCCACGGCATGCACCACCGCGGCGATGCGCACTGCGCTCTGGATCGCTTCGCGCGTGATGCCGTGGCCGCGCAGCTTCCTCTCGTGGGACATGATACAACCACCGCAGCCGTTCACGGCCGAAACGGCGAGCGAGAGCAGTTCGAAATCGAGCTTGTCGATGCCCGGGTTGCCGATCACGTTCATGCGCAGGCGCGCCGGCATCGACTGGTACTCCGCGTCCTCGACGAGATGCAGGAAGCGATAGTAGATGTTGTTCATGCCCATGATGGCGGCGGCGGCGCGCGCACCGGTCACGTCGGCGTCGCCAAGGTGCTCGCGGGCAAGCGCCTCGATGTCGCGCGCGAAGTCCGTGTTGCGCGCGGCGATCGCAGTGGCCAGCGCCACCGACCACAGCTGCTTGTCGCTGAGCCCCGGCGAACCCTGCGTCGTGAGGACCGAGCCGAGGTTCAGCTTCAGGTCGCGGGCGTAGTCGGGCAGTGTGTCGCGAATGGCGTCGAGACTCATGATGGGCTCCTTCGTTTCGTTGATCCGTCGTGCGGGAGGTCGGGCGGACGCAGTGGGCCGCGGGGGGAGTTGGCCCACCGCGTCCGCCGTCGCTCGTCAGGCAGCCTTCAGGGTCTCGTCACCCTTCTTCCAGTTGCAGGGGCACAGCTCGTCCGTCTGCAGCGCGTCGAGTACGCGCAGCACTTCGTCGGGGCTGCGGCCCACGTCGAGGTCCGTCACGTAGACGAAGCGGATCACGCCCTCGGGGTCGACGATGTAGGTCGCGCGCTGCGACACGCCCGCCGCCGGATCGAGGATGCCGAGCGCCGCCGACAATTCGCGCTTGATGTCCGCGAGCATCGGGAACGGCAGCTGCGAGAGCTCTTCCTTGTCCTTGCGCCAGGCGAGGTGCACGAACTCGCTGTCGACGGAAGCGCCGAGCAGCTGCGCGTCGCGCGCCTTGAATTCCTTGTCGAGCTTGCCGAACGCGGCAATCTCGGTCGGGCACACGAAGGTGAAGTCCTTCGGCCAGAAGAACACGACCTGCCACTTGCCCTTGAAGCTGTCGTTCGTGAACGGCTTGAACGCGTTCGCGATGTCGTTCGAGACGACGCCCGTCAACGCGTACTGCGGAAATTTCTGCCCGATACCCAACATGTTGCTGTCTCCAGTTGCATCCAATGAACGGCGACGATTCTGGGCGATCCGGGACCTGCAATCCAATGAATTGATCTTATCTTTCTGATAGATTGCGTCTATGTCTGACCTGAAACTCCGGGACCTGCGCTACCTCGTCGCCGTGGCCGATACCCGCCATTTCGGCCGCGCGGCCACCGCCTGCCACGTGAGCCAGCCGACACTCTCGGCGCAGCTCAAGAAGCTCGAGGCCTATCTCGGCGTGCAGCTGATCGAGCGCGGCACCCGGCGTGCCTCGCTGACGGGCGCCGGGCAGCGCGTCGTCGCGCGCGCCCGCGCCATGCTCGAGGCGGGCGACGACATCGTCGAGATCGCGCGGTCCTTCGGCGACCCGCTCGCGGGACGGCTGCGGCTCGCGCTGCTGCCGACGATCGGGCCATATCTCCTGCCGCGGATCACGCCGCGGCTGCGCAAGGCGTTGCCGCGGCTCGAACTGCTGCTCTACGAATACCAGACCGCCCCGATGCTCGAGCGGCTGCGCGCGGGCGAGATCGATGCCGGCATCCTCGCGCTGCCCGTCGACCTCGACGGGCTCGAGGCACTGCCGCTCTACGACGAACCCTTCGTCCTCGTCGCGCCGGCCGATCACCGGCTTGCAAAGGGCGGCCCCGTGCGCACCGCCGATCTCGCCGGCGAGGCCGTGCTGCTGCTCGAAGACGGCCATTGCCTGCGCGACCAGGCGCTCGACATCTGCAGCCGCGCCGGGCTGCACGAGAAGCAGGACTTTCGCGCGACGAGCCTCGAGACGCTGCGGCAGATGGTCGCCTCGGGCGCGGGCGTCACGCTGTTGCCGGAACTCGCGACGCGCGGTGCCTACGGCGCGGCACGTGGCGTCGCCGTGCGCGCCTTCGCGAAGCCGGCGCCGGTGCGGCGCATCGGCGTCATCTGGCGCAGGACGAGCGCGCGGCGCGAGGCGATCGAGGCAGTGGCCCGCGTCATCGCGGCGCACGCGCGCGGCTGATCGCATCCGCGCGGGTGGCCAGGATGACGCCCACGCATTTTGCCAACGGGAGCATGAGGCATAATCGCGACGTGATCGACGCCCCGCACCCCGCCGCGACGCACGTCACGCCCTACGACCGGCTCGAAGCGAGTGACGACGTCGTGGAGCGCCTGCTTGCGAGCGGTGCGCATCGCGATGCGCTCGTCGACTATTTCGGCGCGGCCGCCTACGCCGAACTCGTGGTGCTCGCGCGGCGCGCCGCGCGCATGCGCGCACCCGGTGGGCCGCGGGTCTACATCCTCCCCGGCATCATGGGCTCGCAGCTCGGCCGCCCACGTGGCGCCGGCCTGCCGCACGACATCCTGTGGCTCGACCCGATCGACATCGCGATCGGCCGGCTGCGCGAGATCGTGCTGCGGCCCCATTCGCCGGTACGCGCGATGGGAGTCATCCTCTTTCACTTCCTCAAGCTGAAGCTGCGCCTCGCGATCGCCGGCTTCTCGCCGCGCCTCTTCGCGTACGACTGGCGGCGCAGTGTCGTCGATATCGGTCGCGCGCTCGCGGCGGAAATCGCGCACGATGCGTCGCCGCGCGTGCGCATCGTCGCGCACAGCATGGGCGGGCTCGTGGCGCGCGCCGCGCTCGCGCTGCCCGGCCACGAGCGCATCGCGCAGCTCGTCATGCTCGGCACGCCGAACTCGGGCTCGTTCGCCCCGGTCCAGGCCCTGCGTGGCACCTATGCGGTGGTGCGCAAGCTCGCGGCGCTCGACCAGCTGCACGGCGCCGAGACGCTCGCGAGCGAGGTCTATTCGACCTTCCCCGGCCTCTACGAATTGCTTCCGGCCGAAGGCACGACCGCGCTCGACCTGTTCGATCCGTCCACGTGGCCGACGACCGGGCCGCACCCCGACCCCACGCTGCTCGCCGCTGCGCGCAGCAGCCTGCGCGGCCTCGCGCCGGGCGACGCGCGCATGACGCTGATTGCCGGCCACGCACGCCCCACCGTGACGGGCCTGCAGCGCACTGGCGCCGACTTCGAGTATCTCGTGACGCGCAACGGCGATGGCACGGTGCCGCTCGCGCTCGCGGAGTTGCCCGGCGTGCGCACCTATTACGTGCGCGAGGGGCACAGCGAACTCACGACCAACGGTACCGTCGCTTCGGCCGTGATCGACCTGCTGCGCACGGGCCGCACGCAGCGGCTCTCGACCTCGCGCCCCGCTCCCACCCGGGCCGCGGCGCGCATCGCGGACTCGGCGCTGCGTCGCAGTCATCGGCACAAAGTGGACTGGCACGCCCTCTCGACCGACGAGCGCCGCGTGTACCTCGGCACGCTGAACGATCCGCCGCCGCTGCGACTGCGGGCGCCGCCGCGTGCATCACGCTCCGCGGCGGCGAGGCGGGCCACGCGGCGCGCGGCCGCCCGCCACGCCCTCGAAATCGCGATCGTGCGTGGCGAAATCCAGGATGCGGACGCCGAGGCGCTGGCGGTCGGCGTGTTCCACGGGGTGCGGCCCGCGGGAGCGGTGGCTGCGATCGACGCGCGCCTCGAGGGTGCGATCACGGAGTTCTCGACGCGGCGCATGCTGCCCGGCGAAGCGGGCCAGGTCACGGCGCTGCCGTCAGCGGGCCGGCTGCCGCACGCGGGCCACGTCGTCATCGCCGGACTCGGCCGCTTTGCCGATCTCGATGGCGCCGCGATCGAACTCGCGGCGGACAGCGTCGCGCGCTACTGCGAACACAGCGGCATCCGCTCGGTCGCCACGGTGCCCTGGGGCGCCGGCGCCGGGCTGCCGGCGACCCTGTCCTTCGCCGCGCAGTTGCGCGGTTTCCTGCGCCAACGCGCGAACCGCACGCGGCGGCTCGTGCGCCTCGTGTTCGTGATCCGCGACTCGACGGAGCATCGTGCGATCACCCGCCTCGCCGCAGCGCTCGTGCGTGAAATGGATCCCGACGGGGCGCTGCTGTCGATCCGCGCCGATACGGCGTCATCGCGTGCCGCGCGCCCTGGCGCACGGCCCTCCAGGGTGGCGCGCTCGTACGTCGTGCCCCGGCTGGCCCACCTGCTCGTCGAGCGCACGGCAAGTAGCGCCGATGCGGAAACCTGGCGCGCGGCGGTGCTCACCGCCGGCGAGCACGCCGCCGTGATCGCCGAGAGCACGCGCTTCCCGACTGACGAGCTCGCGGCCCTGCTCGCGCAGCTCGACGGCGAGCGCTTCACGGCCGCGCGCGTCACCGGCATCGGCGCGCGCCTCGCCAGGCTCGTGCTGCATCCGAACGTGCGTGCCGCGCTGTCGCTGGCAACCGCAGTGCCGCTCATCGTCGTGAACGACGACGCGGCCAGCCGGCTGCCGTGGGAAATGCTCACGATCGACGGCTGGTCGCCCGCGATCCAGGCCGGCCTCTCGCGCCGCTTCGCTGCCTCCAACCTCGCGGTCGCGCGATTCAGTGAGCGGCGCCGCAGCGACACCCTGCTGACGGTGCTGCTCGTCGTGAATCCGACCGAAGACCTGCCGGGGGCTGCGCGCGAGGGCAAACGCGTGCGGGATCTGTTCCGCGGCATGCCGAACGCCCGGCTCACGCTCGTCGAAGGGCGGCTCGCCACGCGCGCCCGCGTACTCGCCGAGTTCGAATCCGGCGACTACGACGTCGTGCACTACGCGGGCCACGCTGCGTTCGATCCCGCATCACCGCAGGCGAGCGGGCTCGTCGTGAGCGACGGCGTCATCACCGGCGCCGACCTTGGCGCCCTCACGCAGTTGCCCGCACTCGTCTTCTTCAACGCCTGCGAATCCGGCCGCGTGCGCGGGGCACGGCGCGGCTCGCGCAGCGCGATGCGCACGCGCGCTTCGCGTGCGGCCGCGCTCGCTGCCGGCGCAAGCGTGGCCGAGGCGTGGTTGCGCGCGGGCATCGCGAACTTCATTGGAACCTACTGGCCCGTGGGCGACGCGGCAGCCGAGACCTGCGCGGCGAAATTCTATGCCGCGCTCATCGAGGGCGAGCCGATCGGCGCGGCGTTGCTCGAGGCGCGGCATGCCGTGCGTGCGCAGCAGTCGCCCGACTGGGCCGACTACCTTCACTACGGCGATCCGCTCTTCGGGTTGAAGGCGGACGCCTCCGCTTGACACGTGCCTGCTTACGGGCGCATACCACGCCCGCCCCGTTGAATGGAATTCAACTTCAGGAAGGGGGGAACTGCATGAACGGTTCCGGTTGCGGCCGCTGCGCGGCGGCGTCCATCGCGGTCCTGGCATTCCTTTCGCCTGCGCGCGCCGAGGCGCCCGGCGTCCTCTGGCAAACCACCTCGCAGACGATCATGCCGGGCGTGCCTTATGGCCCGCCACCGACCACGGCCACGCTCTGCACGGCAAGGGTCTGGACCCGGCCGCCGCCTTCGCCGCCCGGGCAGACCTGCACGAACTCGAATTTCCAGCGCACTGACCGCAAGGTCAGCTGGGACACGCAGTGCACCGGCAGGATGGCGATGGCGGGGCGCGGCGAAATCACGTTCACCAGCGACAGCGCGTACACGGGCGTCATCAGGTTTGCTGCCGATGGGATGGCGGTCACCGTCAATCTCGCGGGCAAGAAGATCGGCGCTTGCGACAATCCGGTCGGCTGAACGCCGCGAGCGGGACGGGCACTGCCCTCAGGCGCTCACCGCCGCCACGATCTTCCTGAGCGCCGCGGCATCGGGCAAGCGGCCGCGCCCGCCCGCGAGATTGTCGCGCTGGTTCTTCACCTTGCCGGTCGCGGGAATCACGCAGGTGACAGCCGGGTGCGCGATCACGTACTTCAGGAGCACCTGGGCCCAGCTCGTTGCATCGAAATCGGCGGCCCAGGCAGGCAGCGGCACGTTCCGCAGGCGCGCGAAAACCCGGCCATCCTCGAATGCGCGGTTGACGATCACCGCGACCCCGCGATCGGCAGCGAGCGGCAGCAGCCGGTTTTCGGCGTCACGCGTCAGCGCGGAGTAGTTGAGCTGCACGAAATCGGGCCGCTCGCGTTCGATCACGCGCGCGAGATCGTCGTGCGCCGCGACCGTGTAGTGCGTGATGCCGAGGTAGCGCACCTGCCCCTGCGCCTTCATCGCGCGCAGCGTCTTCAGGTGCACGTCGAGATCGCGCAGGTTGTGCACCTGGACCAGGTCGAGCGTCCCTCGCCGCAACAGGCGGGTGGATTCGCGGACCTGCGCGCGGCCGGCGTCCGCGCCGTCGGCCCAGACCTTGGTGGCCATGAAACACGCCGACTGCTGCGATGGCGAAAGAAGGTCGCCGAGCACGCGCTCGGCACTCGAATACATGGGCGAAGTGTCGATCAGCCGCCCACCGCCCGCGAAGAATGCGTCGATCACTTCGCGCAGCGGTGCGCGTGCCGCGGCATCGGTGCCGACTTCGAAGGGCCCCGACGTGCCGAGGCCGATGACGGGAAGCACCTCGCCGGTGGAGGGAATCCTGCGCGTTATCATGCCGGCAGCCTCCGCGGGAGCGCTCGTCGCCGCCGCCTGTACGCCACCGCCCGCCGCGACCAGCGTCGCGGCGCCGACCGCGCGCCCCAACAGTTCCCTGCGATTCATCGGTTTTTGATATCTCTTGTAAGTCATGCACATATCATCGCCTGGGAAATCACGAGGGTATCCCGATGATGCTGCATGGATACGATTACATTTCCGAATGGGACTTCGATCATCTGTGGAAGGCGCGCAAATCGTGGCACCCGGCCTCTGGCCCGTCGCCCGCTGCCCGTCGCCCTCAGATCAACGCCGCATCCACCTCAGCCACCGCCGCACCACCATCCTGCACGACTCGCGCGAGCGCCTCGGCCGTCGGCAGGATGTGCTCCGCATAGAAGCGCGCGGTCGCAAGCTTCCCGCGCAGGAAGTCCGCATCAGCACTTCCGGCCGCGAGCTTCTGCGCCGCGAGGGCGGCCGCCTTCGCGTGCAGCCAGCCACCGAGCACCGTACCGGTGAGCTTGAGGTAGGGCACTGCCACTGCAAGCGCCCGATCCTGCGCATTGCCGAGCTGGCCCAGCAGCGACTTGGTCGCCTGCGCGAGTTCCGCCACTCCCTCGAGCGCGCCGCGCTTGGCGGCCTGAACCGCCGGATCGTGCGCGGTGATCGCCTCGAGTTCGTGGGCGATCCCGGCGAGCAGTGCGGCCATCGCCGCGCCACGATCGCGACCGATCTTGCGGCCAAGGAGGTCGTTTGCCTGGATGCCGGTCGTGCCTTCGTAGATGGACGTGATGCGCACGTCCCGGTATGCCTGCGCGGCGCCCGTCTCCTCGATGTAGCCCATGCCGCCGTGCACCTGGATGCCGAGCGACGCCGACTCGATGCCGCCTTCCGTGCTCCACGCCTTCACGACGGGAATCAGCAGGTCGCCGCGCGCCTGTGCGCTGGCGCGCTGCTTTTCATCCGCGTGGGCCGCCGCGATGTCGAGCTGCGAGGCCGCGTAGATCGCGAGCGCGCGCATCGCCTCGGTGTTCGCCTTGATCGTGAGCAGCATCCGCTTGATGTCGGGATGATGGATGATGGGCGCGGGCCCGTCCGTCGCCGCCACTGGCGGGCGCCCCTGCACGCGCGTGCGCGCCCACTCCGCCGCCTGCTGGAACGCGCGCTCCGCGACGGCGTAGCCTTCGAGCCCGACCGACAGGCGCGCGGCGTTCATCATGACGAACATGTACTCGAGGCCGCGGCCCGGTTCGCCGACGAGATAACCCTCGGCGCCATCCTTCGCGCCGAACTGCATGACGCAGGTCGGACTCGCGTGGATGCCGAGCTTGTGCTCGATCGACAGGCACTGCACGTCGTTGCGCGCGCCGATCGCGCCGTCGTCGCCCACCAGGAACTTCGGCACGATGAACAGCGAAATGCCGCGGGTGCCCGGCGGCGCGCCATCGATGCGCGCCAGCACCATGTGGATGATGTTGGGCGTGAAATCGTGCTCGCCCCACGTGATGAAGATCTTCTGGCCGAACAGGCGGTAGTGATCGCCTTCGGGCGCGGCGCGCGTGCGGATCTGGCCGAGGTCGGAGCCGGCCTGCGGCTCGGTGAGCACCATCGTGCCGGTCCATTGGCCGCTCACCATGTTCGGCAGGAAGTGCTGTTTCTGCGCTTCCGTCCCGTACAGGTCGAGTGCCTCGATGGCGCCCTGCGTCAGCATCGGGCACAGCTTGAAGGCCAGGTTGGCGCCCGCCCACAGCTCGACGACCGCCGTGCCGAGCATGCGCGGCATGCCCTGGCCACCGAACTGCGGGTCGCTGGAGAGCTGGTTCCAGCCGCCCTCCGCGAAGGCCTGGTAGGCGGCCTTGAACCCCGGCGTGGTCACCACCCCGTCGGGCGTCCATTTCGCGCCCTGGGTATCGCCGGCCCGATACAGCGGGACCAGGACTTCTTCCGCGAATTTGCCGGCTTCTTCCAGGACTGAGGCGGCAAGTTCGGCGGAATAGTCTGAAAACTTCGCACAGCCCCCGAGAGCGGCGTCGCCGATCAGGTCATTCAGCACGAACGTCAGGTCTTTGATGGGGGCTCGATACATTCTGGCTCCTCCGGGGCCGGGTAGTCTAAGTCGCCGCGAGGGCCGGAATCACGTTGGCCGCGAGAAACTCGACGTACGCCTGCACCCGCCGGTCGGTGGCGAGGGTGGACGGGTAGATGGCACACAGCGGCATCGTGCCGGGCAGCGCCCAAGCCTCGAGCACGCGCACGAGCTTGCCGGTGACGAGTCCCTGCCGGCACAGGAATTCCGGCAGCAGGCCGATGCCGAGACCGGCCGCGGTCGAGGCGTGCAGCACCGCCGGGTCGTTCACGGCGAGCTTGGGATGCACGCTCACTTCCTCGCGCTGCGCGGCGCCGCGATGCAGGTGGATGCGGTACTCGGGCCCGGCGGCCGCGGGCGTCAGCAGGGCATGGTCGCGCAGGTCGGCCGGCCTCGCGGGCACACCGCGCGCCGCGAGATACGCAGGCGTCGCGCACAGCACGGCCGGCGGCGCACCGAGTTCGCGGCACACGAAGCGCGCGTCATCGATCGCGCCGACGTGCACCGCCACGTCCCACTGCGACGGATCGGTGAGGTCGGCTGCCTGCAGCATCACGTCGAGGGGCACGTCCGCAAAACGCTCGAGGAAGCGCGGCACGATCGGCGCGAGCAGCACGCGGCCATAGGTCGGATCGGCCATGACGCGCAGTGGCCCGCCGCGCTCCGCGATCGCACCGGCCGCCGCGGTCCGCACGGCGTCGGCTTCATCGACGATGCGGCGGCAGTGCGGGTAGAGCAGGCGTCCGACCGGCGTCAGGTGGATCCGCCGCGTCGTGCGCTCGAGCAGGCGCACGCCGAGCGCGGCTTCGAGCTCCGCGATGGCACGGCTCGCCGCGGCCTTGGGCACGCCGAGCGCGCGTGCGGCGGCCGAAAAACCGTTGAGATCGACGATCTTGGCGAACAGCGCCATCTGCGCCGGCATCCAGATTGTGCTCATGGCCGCACCCTCCCGCGGGACAAGCCGTGTTATTGTTTCACCTGTAGTATGCACAAACGCAAGCTCGGTACACAGGGGCTCGAAGTTCCGGCCATCGGCCTCGGCACCATGGGCATGGCCGGCGTCGCCGGCATGGGCGACATGTACGGCCCGGTCGACGAATCCGAAGCCATCGCGACGATCCATCGTGCGCTCGACATCGGCGTCAATTTCTTCGATACCGCGGAGATCTATGGCCCGTATGCGAACGAGCGCCTCCTCGGCCGCGCGCTGCGGGGCCGGCGCGATCGCGCCATCGTCGCGACGAAGTTCGGCTTCCGGATCGAGGGCGGCCAGATGGCCGGCGTCGACAGCCGGCCCGAGAACGTGCGGCGAGCCATCGACGGCTCGCTCGAGCGCCTGGGCGTCGGGCACATCGACCTCTGGTACCAGCACCGGCTCGACCGCAGCGTGCCGATCGAGGAGACCGTGGGCGCCATGGCCGAACAGGTGCGCGCGGGCAAGGTGCGCTACCTCGGGCTGTCCGAAGTGGGCGCCGCGACCCTGCGGCGTGCGCACGCCGTGCACCCGCTGAGCGCGCTGCAGAGCGAGTACTCGCTGTGGGAGCGCGGCATCGAGGGCGAGGTGATCGGCGCGTGCCGTGAGCTGGGCATCGGCATCGTGCCGTACAGTCCGCTCGGCCGGGGCTTCCTCACCGGGCTCGTGCCGAAACCCGACGCGCTGGGTGCGACGGACTATCGCCGGCTCGACCCGCGCTTCCTCGGCGAGAACTACGACCGCAACCTCGCGATCGTGCAGGAGACCCAGCGCGTCGCGGGGCGCCTCGGCGTGACGGCCGCGCAGGTGGCCCTCGCGTGGTTGCTGCACCAGGGCACCGACATCGTGCCGATTCCGGGCACCAAGCGGCGCACGTACCTCGAAGCCAACGCCGCGGCAGCTGGCATCGCGCTCGACGCCGCCGACCTCGCGGCACTCGGCGCGCTGCAGCCGACAGCCGGACAGCGCTACACGGAGCGCGGGATGGCGGCCATCGAGCGCTGAATATGGCAAATGGCCGGGCGCACCCGCGTGACAGAACGCGAGCGCGGTCACGGCACGCCCGTCGCATTCCTGAGACGCTCCCCCTTGCGGCCGACGCCGCTTCGAGTCGGGTGTTCCGGGGACAGCAGCGATCATGTTCAAATTCGGGCGCGCCAAGCCCAGCGAACGGGCAAAGAACGAGCGGCCGCCAGCGGCGGAGCGCGAGCGCGTCACGCCGGAAGTCCTCGGCCTGGAATTGCGCGAAGCCCTGCGGCAGGTGCGCGTGCACTCGATCTCGATCCACAACGACGAATGCGATGCGCTCTGGCTCAGCGAGGGCGTGCTCGGGCCTGACGAACATTCCGCGGCGCTCGAGGCGATGGGCGCGTTCGGGCTCGAGGCGCAACGCCATTGCGCGACGTTCGACCTGGGCGACGGCCGTAGCGCCGTCACATTCCCGGCACGCTCGCCGTACGGCGAAGTGCTCGGGCTCGCGATGGTGATCGCGGACACCAAGTCGATCGAGAACGGCGGCGGCGAGCGGCTCGGCACGGCCGATGTGCGCGCCATCCTGCAGCGACTGTCCGTGGTGCTGCGCCCCACTTCGATCACGCAGACCCAGCCGATCGCCAAGCCCGAGATCCCCGCTGCCGATATCGTCGTCACGACTCTCGCGGGCCCTGCACCCGCCTCCACGGAAGGAGCCATGCCGGTGGTCGAATTCTCCTTCGATGCGCTGCTCGACCCGAAGGCCGACCCCGCACCGGTGCCATCCGCCCGCCCCGCGCCGGCCACGGCGCCGGTCGTGGATACGGCCGCCGATGCGACGCTCTACGTGCCGCAGGCCACCGTGCGCGAAGTCGCCCTGCACGTGCAGCAGCTACACAAGCTGCGCTCGGGGGGCCGCACCCGGCGCTACGAGGTGCTGCTGCGCTCGCGCAGCCACCCGGAAGCCGACGCGATGGGCGACACCGTCGCCCGCATGCTCGCCTCGCAAGGCACGACGAGTACGATGGACCGCTACATCACCGGCGAACTGATCGGCTGGCTCGCGGCCCACACCGAGGTCTGGGAACGCGAGCCCGCGAGCTTCTCGGTCAACGTGGCGCTCACGACGCTGACCGACGACCAGTTCCTGTCGTTCGTCGCGAACAACCTGTCGGATGCGCGCGTTTCCCCGGAAATCGTCGGGTTCGAAGTGCCCGAACGGGCGTTCGTCGAACATCGCGCCTTCGCCGAACGCTTCGTCAAGCGCTGCGAACAGCTCGGTTGTTTCATCGTGCTCGACGACTTCTCGCTGCACTCCGAAGCGCTGCCTTTCCTCGCCTCCCCGGCCGTGCGGCTCGTGAAGATCGACCCGAAGCTCACCTCGGCCGCGCTCAAGGAGAAGCTGCCGCAGGCCGTCGTGATCGCCATTTCGCAGGCCGCGAAAGTGCTCGGCGTGCACTGTGTCGCCAAGCGGGTGGATACGCAGGTCGGCCGCCAGTGGCTGTCGGCCATCGGCATCGACTTCGCCCAGGGCTTCCTGCTCGAGAAGCCCCAGCCGCTGGACGACCTGGCGCAACACAACCAGCAGAACGTTCTGGCCCGCAGCCCGTAGCCCGCAGCCCGGCGCCCGGCGCCCGTTTCCTGCGACGAACCGAGCCCCCCCTGCGATACAAGGATGCGGCCACCGCGTCCTGTCGCATAAAGTCACGCCCATGAGCGTTGCAACGCCCCCCGCGGTGGCGCAAGACCATGCGGTGCTGGTGCTCGGCCGACTGCGCATTCCCCGCAACACCCTGTTCTGGTGCCTGCACGCGGCCGGCTGGACGGCCTACGGATGCGCCCAGTACCTCGGCGCCCTGTTGTACGACAAGGAGCCGGGCTACCTGCAGGTGATCACGAGCGCCGCGGTTTCCGGCTTCGTCGTGACGATGCCGCTGCGCTTCGTCTACCGCTACCTGTGGCGCCAGCGGCCGCGGACCATCCTGGTCGGCATCGCGCTCACCTCCTACCTCACCGCGCTCGTGTGGCGGCTGTGCGTGAACCTCGCCTACGACCGGTTCATGCCGCAGATGGACTGGAAGATGGTGCACTGGTACGAGTACCTGAGCGGCGCGCTGCAGGGCACCTACCTGATGCTCTGCTGGTCCGGGCTGTATTTCGGGATCAAGTATTACGAATCGCTGCAGTACCAGCGCGAGGCGACACTGCGATCCGCGGCGCTCGCGCAGGAAGCGCAGCTGCGCATGCTGCGTTACCAGCTGAACCCGCATTTCCTGTTCAACACGCTGAACGCGATCTCCACGCTGATCCTCGACGGCCAGAACCGCACCGCCAACCAGTCCGTCACTCGCCTCTCCGAGTTCCTGCGCTACACGCTCGACCAGGACCCGATGAAGAAGGTGACGGTGCGCCAGGAGCTCGACGCGCTGAACATGTATCTCTCGACCGAGCAGCTGCGTTTCAACGACCGGCTGCGCCTCGAATTCGCGATCGAGGAAGGCGCGCTCGAGGCGCTCGTGCCGAGCCTGCTGCTGCAGCCGCTGATCGAGAACGCGGTGAAATACGCCGTGTCGCCCCGCGAAGGCGGCGGCACGATCCGCGTCGAGGGCCGCGTGCGCGGCATCATGCTCGAGCTGGTCGTCGCGGACGACGGCCCGGGCGCCCGCACCGCCAACGCGCTCGTCGAGGGGCGCGGCGTGGGCCTGCGCAATACGCGCGAGCGGCTGCACGTGCTCTACGGCGACAGTCATCGTTTCGCGGCGCTCAATGCGCACCCCGGCGTGCGCATCGAGATCGCCCTGCCCTTCGAAAAGGCACCCCGCCCATGACGACCGCACCGCATCCCATCCGCACCCTGATCGTCGACGATGAAGCGCTCTCGCGCCGGGGCCTCGAAATCCGCCTGCGCACGGCCGGCGACTTCGAGATCATCGGGCAGTGCGCCAACGGGCGCGAGGCGATCGAGGCCGTGCGCAGCCAGCAGCCCGACCTCGTGTTCCTCGACATCCAGATGCCGGGGCTCTCCGGGTTCGACGTGCTCGCGCAGCTGCCGACGGACTCACTGCCGATGGTGGTGTTCGTCACCGCCTACGACCAGTACGCGATCCGCGCGTTCGAGGCGCGCGCGGTCGACTACCTGCTGAAGCCCGTCGACGAATCGCGTTTCGCCGCTGCCGTGGAGCACATCCGCGAGTTGCGCCAGCAGCGCAGCGCCGCCTCGCAGCGCGACCGCCTGATCGAGCTGCTCGCGGACGTGTCGGGCACCGGCGAGATCGACGCCGAAAGCCTGCTCGCCCGCGGCCGCGCGGCGCTGCCGGGCGGCCCCAACCCGGTGCTGCCGATCCGCGAGGGGCGCGAAACGATCCGGCTCGACACGGCCAGCATCGACTGGATCGACGCCGCGGGCGACTACATGTGCATCCACGCGGGCAGCCGCACGCACATCCTGCGCGGCACGATGAAGGAACTCGAGGACGCGCTCGACCCGCGCATCTTCCAGCGCGTGCATCGCTCGACGATCGTGAACCTCGGGCGCGTGAAGACCCTGCGCGCGCACATGAACGGCGAGTACTTCCTCACGCTCGAGGGCGGCCACGAGCTGAAGCTGTCGCGCACCTATCGCGACAAGGTCGAGTATTTCCTCAAGGGGCCGCGGCTGAACTGACCGCGAGGAAACGCGCGTACCAGTCGCGGTAGCGCTCGAGCCGATCGACGCGCAGGCTCGGCCGGGCGAGATGGTGGTGCTGGCCGGGGTAGATCACGAGCTGCGCCGGCACGCCGACGCGCCGTACCGCCTGGTACATCTGCTCCGTCGCCGGGAGAGGCACGTTGAAATCGTCCGCCCCGCAGAGGAACAGCGTCGGCGTCCTGATGCGGTCGGCATGCAGGAAGGCGTACGAGAGCTTCAGCCAGAGGTCGGTGCGCTGCCACGGCAGGCCGAGTTCGGTCTCCCAGTCGCGCGTGTACTGGTCCGTGCCGTAGCCGCCGAGCATGTTCGCCATGCCCGCGCCGCTCGTCGCCGCCTTGAAGCGCGTGTCGGTCGCGATCACGTAGTTCGTCAGGATGGCGCCATAGCTCCAGCCGCCCACGCCGAGGCGCGCGGGGTCCGCGAGGCCGTCCGCGACCACGCGGTCGGTGATCGCAAGCACATCGGGCACGTCCGCGTAGCCCCAGTTCGCGAACAGCGCGCGCTGGTAGGCGTAACCACGACCGGTGCTGCCGCGCGGATTCGGCGCGACCACCGCGTAGCCCTGCGCGGCGAGGTACTGCAACTGGAAATCGAACTCGTGCTGGTGCTGCGACACCGGCCCGCCGTGCAGGCGCAGCAGTGTCGGCACGCGGGTGCCCGGCGCGCGGCCCTTGGGCTCGAGTACCAGCGCGTGGACTTCGAAGCCGCCGGCGCCTGGCGCCGAAATGGCGCGCGCGGTGGCGAGGTCGACGTCGGACAGCCAGGCGTCGTTGTGGTGTGACAGGCGTCGCAGGCGGCCCTGCTCGTAGGCCGCGAGCTCGCCAGGCTGCGCGCTCGTGCCGTGGATGACGGCCACGCGCCCCTGGCGGCTCACGTCGAACTCGCTGACCACGCCGCCTGGCTGCGTGAGGCGTTCGACGCGCCCGTCCGCGAGCCGCACGCGCGCGAGCAGCATGCTGGCGTCGTCCTCGAGGCGGAAATAGAGCCACTGGCCGTCGGCGGACCAGTGCGGCTCGAACGTATTACGATCGAGCGTGGCCGTGGGCTGGGCGGCCGTGTCGCCACCCGCGCTGTCGATCACGCCGACCTGCTCGAGGCCATACCAGAGATCCCCGGGCGCGCCCCCCGCGAGATAGGCGATGCGCCCACCGTCGGCGCTGAAGCGCGGCGGCCCGCTCGCCCAGGAGTCCTCCGGATCGCCGTCCGCGCCGGGGCTCGTCGTCAATCGTCGCGCGGCCGCACCGGGCTGCGGCGCCATCAGGTACACGTCCCAGTTGTTCGTGGCGTCGGGGTCGTCGCCCCGCTTGCTGAGGAACGCGATCTGCGTGCCGTCGGGCGACCACGCCGGATGCAGTTCGTCGTAACGGCCGTCGGTGAGGGTCGTCACCGCGCCGGTGGCGACATCGAGCAGGAAGAGATGCGAGCGCTCGTTGCGCAGGTAGCCCGCATCGTCGCTCTTGAACTGCAGGCGATCGATCACGATGGGCGCGGGCTTCTCCGGGTCCGCCACCGGTACGGCGGGCGACAGGGCCGAGAACACGATGCGCTGGCCGTCGGGAGACCAGGCGTAGCCGGTGATGCCCGATGGAAAATGGCTGCGCTGCCGTGCCTCGCCGCCCCCCATGTCGAGCAGCCAGAGCTGATCGCCGGCCTTCTCGTCCGCACGATCGCTCAGGAACGCGAGCTGGCGACCGTCGGGACGCCAGCGGGGCGTGTGCTCGCTGCCCGCGCTGCGCGTCGCCTGGATCGACTGCTGGCCATCCCAGCTTGCAAGCCAAACATCCGACTGGTCGCCATCGGCCGCGCGATCGGGAGACGTAACCGTGTACGCGATCCACTGCCCGTCCGGCGAGAACTGCGGATCGGCGACTTCCTGCAGCCGGTAAAGATCGTCGGCCACCAGCGGGCGCGCGGAAGCCACCGCCAGCGGCAGGACAAACAGCCCCGCGAGGATCAGTAGTCGGCGGCCGGCTGCGCGCGTCGGCGCGGCGGGTTGTAGAAGGCCCCATCGACGACCGTGCAACGCGCCATGAACCGGCTCCATTTGAGCTCCTTCTGGTAGTAGATCTCCGCCCAGAGTTCGTCGCCCGGTGCGCCGTAAGGCATCTGCACCGACGCGAGCGCGATGTTCGCCTTCGCGGCCGGCGACCACATCGACGAAGTGACGACGCCGACGTTGCGGCGCCGCCGGTCGTAGATGAAGGCATCCTTCGCGGGCTTGTTGCCCTCGACATCGAGCTTCACGAGCCGGTGGCGCGAGCCGCGCGCCTTTTCATCGAGCAGCGCGCGCCGCCCGGTGAAGGGCCCTTTCCTGAAATCGACCAGCCATTCGAGGTCGAGTTCGAAGGGCGAACGCGTGCGATCCGCCCGGATCGCCCGATCGGCCGGCAGGAAATCGACGCCCGCCTGGATGAAACCCGCTTCGATGCGGCTCATCTCGAGTGCGTGGGTGCCCATCGGCTTCACGCCGACCACCTGGCCCACGTCGAAGAGGCGATCCCACAGCGCGAGTGCGCGCTCGGGGTCGATCCACAGCTCGTAGCCGAGATCGCCCGTGAACCCCGTGCGGGAGACCACGAGCTCGCCACCTTCGAACGCAAAACCGCGAATGCCGAACGGCGCGAGCGTCTCGATCTGCGCGAGACCGAGCCGCTTCAGCAGCGCGCAGCTCGTCGGCCCCTGCAGCGCGAGCGCCGCGACATCGTGCGTCTCCTCCACGATCGAGACGTCGAAGCCGAGCGCCGAAGCCAGCAGCCAGTCGAGCTGGCGCTCCTGGGAACAGAGCCGGTAGACGTGGTCGCGCAGGTGGAAGATCGTGCCATCGTCGACCACCTGCCCGGCATCGTCGCACCACACCGTGTAGCCGACGCGGCCCGGCTTGATCTTCGCGACATCGCGCGTCACGAGGCGGTTCATGAACGCCAGCGCATCGGGCCCGGTGACCAGGTGCTTGGTCATCGGGGAGAGGTCGAACACCGTGCAGGCATTGCGCAGCGCGGTGTATTCGAGCGCGACGTCGAAATACGCGTCGGCCACCGTGTAGTCGCGCCAGCGATGCCAGGCGTTGAGCGTGTTGGCCGCCGCCGTGCGCGGATGGAACGGCGTCGGGAAGACGGCCTGCAGGTAGTGCTCGCGGGGTATCGTCATGCGCGCACTCCCGCGAGCACGGCGCGCGCGGCATTACGCCCGGCGCTGCCCATCACGCCGCCGCCCGGATGGGCGCCCGCGCCGCAGAGGAAAAGGCCGTCGACCGGCGTCGCGTACTGCGCCGCGCCCTGCACGGGGCGCAGCATCATGAATTGGTCGAGGGCGAGCTCGCCGTGGTGCCAGTGCCCCCCGGTGATGCGAAACTCCCGCTCGAGATCGACCGGCGTCAGGAGCTCCGCGTCCACGATCCGGCGCCCAAGGTCCGGCGCGTGCCGCGCGAGCACTTCGAGGGTCGCAGCGAGCAGGCGCGGGCGGCCGGCATCCCAGCCTGCCGCGAGATCGTAAGGTGCGTACTGGACGACCGCGGAGAGCACATGCTTGCCGGCGGGTGCGAGCCCCGGATCGTGCAGCGAGGGGATGGTGATCTCCATCACTGGCGCGGCGGAAAACTCGCGGTACTTGGCCGGGTTGAAGGCCGCCTCGACGTAACCGAGGTCGGGCGCGACGATCAGCCGCTCGCCGAGCTGCTCCGGCGGCACGCCGTGGAACTCCGGCACGCCGTCGAGCGCGAGGTGCAGCTTGGCCGCGCAGCCCTGGGTGCGGAAGTGCTGCACGCGGCGCGCGAACTCGGCATCGAGGTGGCGGGCACCGAGCAGCTTCAGGAAGGTCGTTTTCGGATCGGCATTCGAGACGACGATGTCGGCGGCGATCTCTTCGCCGCTCTCGAGCATGACGCCGCTGACCCGTTCGCCGCCATCGGCGCGGCTCGTCACCGTGAAGGACGCGACGGGGCTTGCCACCCGGATCTCGGCACCCGCGGCGCGCGCGGCGATGGCGAGCGCGCCCGTCACGCTGCCCATGCCACCGCGCGGCAGTGCGTAGGCGCCGGCGCGCTGCAGGCTCGTGAAGAAGGTTTGCCCTGACCGCGGCCCGAGCTTCGCGCCGAGCACGCCGTCGAGCGCGAGGGCGCCTTTCAGCGCGGCGTTCTCGAAGCGATCCTCGAGCAGGTCGTAGAGCGGCATGGTGCCGACGCGCAGCAGCTCGCGCATGTCGTCGCGGCCGAGGCGACGGATGTCGTACGCGAACTTGGCGAGGGACCATGGTGCGGCGGCAAGCCTCGACGGGATGCGGCCGTGCTGGCGCGCAAGCAGCGCCGCGTAGCGGCGCTGCCGCGAGACGTACTTGGCGAGTTCCAGGCGATCGACGGCCGACACCTCGCCCGCGACCACGGTGGCGCCGTTCAGGATCAACGGGGCACCCGCGCCGAGCGCAATCGTGTTGAGGCCGGTGCGCGCCAGGGCGAGGCCGCGCCCAGCGAGCTTGAGCTCGCGGGCCACGATCGGGTCGAGCACGTGCAGGAGGTGCGCCCCACCCGAGACACGGAAACCCGGCGAGAACTCGCGCGTGACCGCCGCACCACCCACCTGGCCGGCGGCTTCGAGCACCAGCACCTTGCGCCCCGCGCGCGCCAGCATGGCAGCGCACACGAGGCCGTTGTGCCCCCCGCCGACGATCACGATGCGGCCGTCAGTCATCGCTCCACCCTTCGGGCACCGGCGAAGGCCGCCGCAGGTCGCGCAGGATCTCTCGCGCCGCGTTCGCGCCGGGCGCGGCCATCACGCCGCCGCCCGGGTGGGTCGCCGAGCCGCACATCCACAGGCCGTGCACCGGACCGCGGTACTGTGCGTAACCCGGGAACGGGCGGTTGAAGAAGAGCTGGTCGAACGTCAGCTCGCCCTGGAAGATGTTGCCCTCGGTGAGGCCGACCTCGCGGTCGAGCTCCTGCGGCGTGCGCACCTCCGCGTGCAGCACGAGCTGCCTGAAATCCGGGCTGTAGCGTGCGATCTGGTCGAACACGGTCTCCCGGAACGCGACACGGTCCGCGTCCGTCCATTCGCGTCCCTCGACCTCGTGTGGCACGTACTGCACGAACACCGACATGAAGTGCTTGCCGGGCGGTGCCATGGTCGGGTCGGTGAGCGACGGAATGAGCAGGTCGAGATAGGGGTCCTTCGACCAGGTGCCCGCCTTCCAGTCGTCGTACGCGCGCTCGAAGCGTTCGAGCGTGTCGAGGAAGTGCATGTCGCCTGCGACCAGCGGATGGCCGCGGCCCAGCGCCGGAAAGGTGGGCAGGCCGTCGAGCGCGATATTGAGCTTGCCCGACGAGCCGCGGCTCTTGAACTCGCGCGCCTTGCGCACGAGGTCGGGCGACAGGTCGCCCGCATCCATCAGGCCCAGGAAAGTGCGTTTCGGGTCGAGGCTCGAGATCACGGTGTCGGCGTAGTACTCGTCGCCGTTCTGCAGGGCGACGCCGCACGCCTTGCCGTGGCGCACGAGGATCCTGCCGACCGGCGCGTCCGCCTTGATCTCGCCGCCGAACGACTGCAGCGCGCCCGCGATCGCCTTCGACACCGCGCCCATGCCACCGCGCGCGAATCCCCATGAACCCGCCTGCCCGTCGACGTCGCCCATGTAGTGGTGCAGCAAGACATAAGCGGTGCCGGGCGAATGCACGCCGAGCGCCGTGCCGATGATGCCGCTGCCGGCATGGTGCGCCTTGACGATGTCCGACTCGAAGTACTCACCGAGATAATCGGCGATGCTCATCGAATAGAAGCGCAGCGTGTCGCCCATCGTCGCCTCGCCGAGCTGCGCGAACTCGCGCCCGAGATGCAGCATCTCGCGCAGGTCGCGGATCTTCATCGAGGTGGGATCGGGCGGCGTGCGCATCAGCAGCGAGCGGATGAAACGGCACTGGCGCATCGTGTCGCGCGAGTAGCGCAGGTAGGCATCGGCGTCGCGCTCGTGGTGGCGCGCGTACTCGCGCCGGCGCACGTCCTTGTCGACATATCCGCCGATGAAGTCGCCGTCGCGCGTGAAGGTGAGCCCGCCGCCGTAGGGCGCGATCGACAGCCCGTGGCGCGCGAGATCGAGGCTGCGATAGATCTCGGGCCGCAACAGGCTGCACACGTAGGAGCAGTTCGAATAGATCCAGCCCGGGTGCAGCTCGCGGCTCACCGCGGCGCCGCCGATCCACGGGTTGCGCTCAAGCACCAGCACCCGCAGGCCCGCCTTCGCGAGATAGGCGGCGCTCGTGAGGCCGTTGTGGCCCGCGCCGACGACGATGACGTCGTAGCGGCTCATGCGTCCGCGCGCCTCAGAGCAGCCCCGCGAGGCGATCGGCGTACCACCGGTCGAAAATGTGCACGCAGTCCTCGGAGGACTGGTACGGGCCGGGCCGGTAGCCGCGCGATGTCACGCCCGCCTGCGTGCGCTCGCACAGCGCCCAGTCCTGGCGGTTCGTGACATCCCAGAAATCGACCACGTCGGACGGGTCGAAGTCGTTCGCGCCCACGGCTTCCTCGGTGAACAGCCACTCGCAGACGACGCGCGTGCGATCGGGCGCGACCGGCCACGCGGTGTGCACCAGCACGTAGTCCGGATGCGGCGACAGCAGCATGTTCGGGTAGATCACGTAGTAGTGCACGTAGCGGCAATCGTCGAGCGAGAGCCCCGGGATCGTCGGCAGCGTGCTGCGGCCGCTCATCGACATCGTCTCGATGCCGTCGCGCAGGCGCATCGGCCCACCGTTGAAACAGGCGCCGATCTCCTGGCCGCGCTCGTCGCGGCTGATCTGCTCGCTGATGCGCGCGAGCTGCGGGTGCGCGCCGGGACAGTGGTAGCACTCGCTGTAGTTTTCGCACACGAGCTTCCAGTTGGCGTGCACCTCGTACTCGATGTGCCGCCCCCGCTTCAGCGCGGGCATGCGAAAACGCCGCAGGTCGGGCAGGTCCGCGAGCCACTGCGCGAGCGGCTGCGCGCCCGGATCGAGGTTCAGGAAAATGAAGCCTTCGTGGAAGCCGATCTTCACCGCCGCCAGCGAGTGATCGCCCTTGCAGAAATCCGCACCCATGCGCGGCGCGTTCTGCAGGCTGCCGTCGAGCTGGTAGCTCCAGGCGTGATAGGGACAGAGCACCCGTGCGAGGCCCTGGCCACGCGGTTCATCGAGCAGCCTCGAGCCGCGGTGCCGGCAGACGTTGTAGAAGGCGCGGATTGCGCCATCCGCACCGCGCAGGACGATGACCGAATCCCCGGCGATGTCCCTGAGGAACCAGTCGCCCGCGGCCGGGATGTCGGCCTCCCGACCGACACAAAGCCACTCGCGCGCGAACAGGCCGCGCTGCTCCAGGTGCAGGACGTCTTGCGAGCCGTAAACCTCGCCCGGCAGCGTGCGCGCCTGCCCGAAGGCACCGCGGGTACGCTCGAGATCCGCGACGCGCGGCAGTCGCCGTGCGACTTCGATGGCCATGTCCACCCCCGATGGATGCGGGGATTGTAGCGCGCCGAAACGGCAGCGTCCGGGCCGAGGGTCAGTCGTTCCTGAAAAGCAGCCCGCCCTTCACGACGACCGCCACGTCTTCGAGCTGGCGCACGTCGGCGAGCGGGTCGCCCCGAACGGCGATCAGGTCACCGAACCGGCCGGGGGCCAGCGTGCCTATCCGGTCCGACCAGCCCATGGCGTGCGCCGCCGCCGATGTCGCGGACTGGATCGCTTCCATCGGCGTCATGCCGCGCTCGACCATGACCGGAAACTGCCGGGCGTTGAGCCCGTGCGGATACACGCCCGCATCGGTGCCGTAGACGATCGCCACGCCCGCGGCATGCGCACGCGTGAAACCCTGCCGCTGCGCCTCGGTGGTCTCTGCGTTCTTGCGCAGGAACTCCTCGGGCCAGCCCTGGCGGCGGCCTTCCGTGTCGATGTAATCGCCGTTGTACACATCCATCGACAACGCGACCCCGCGCGCCTTCGCGAGCGCGATGCCCTCGTCGTCGATGAGCGAGGCGTGTTCGATCGTGTCGGCGCCCGCGAGGATCGCTTCCTTGATCGAGCGCGCCCCGTGGGCGTGCGCCGCGACCCTGCGTCCCGCGGCATGCGCGACCGCAGTCACCGCGGCGATCTCCCCGGGAGTCATCTCCGGCTCCCCGGGCACACCGCCGTAGGCGAGTACCGCACCCGAAGCGATCACCTTGAGGACGTCGGCGCCGCCCTCGATGGCCGCCTGCGCCTTTGCGCGAAATTCCGCGGGACCACGCGCCACGCCGTTGCGCAGCCGCGCCGGGATGTCGGCCTCCGGCACGCCCGGAATCAGCAGGTCGCCGCCGCCGCCCGGAATCGTGAGGTAGAAGCCGGCGACCTGCATGCGCGGACCGGCGACCTCGCCGCGATTGATCGCGTCGCGCAGCGTGCGGTCACCCCACGCGCTGTAGACGCCCACGTTGCGCACGGTCGTGAAACCCGCGAGCAGTGTCGCCGCGGCGAATCCACGTGCGAGCGCGAACTGTTCGGCTTCCGTGCGATGCAGGTACACGCGCAGGTCGGAGGTGTCCTCGGGCCGCTCGGTGATATGCGTGTGCATGTCGATGAGGCCCGGCAGGCACGTGAGCCCCGCGAGATCGAGGACCGGCAAACCGCGCGGCGACCGCCGCCCCGGCTCGATACTCGTCACGCGACCCGCGCGGATCACCACGGTGGTCTCGCCCCGGGGCGCCTCAGCGATGCCGTCGATCAGCCCGCCGCACTGGATCGCCATCGAACCGGAGTCGGGGCTGTACGGGCGCCCGGGGACCTGCAGCGGCGGAGCGAGTGTCGTTGCACAGGCCGCGACGAGTGCCGATGCGCAGGCCAGGACGATGCGGACGTAGCCTTTGTACAACACGTTTGACAATGCCCCCGGGGCGGTTTCTCATACCTGTCGCGTGACGTCACCCCACCGCAGCCCTGCACGTGGCTAGCGAGGCCGACCCGATCGGCACGCTCGACGTTGCGCTTGCCCACGCGACGCGACTGCTGCAGGTCGACCCCCGCCTCGCGGCGGAACAAGCGGACGAGATCCTGACGGTAGCGCCGGGCCATCCCCAGGCGCAACTCACGCTCGGTTCGGCCTATCGGCGCCAGGGTGATGCCGCGCGCGCACTCGGCGTGCTCGAGCCTCTCGTGCGATCGCAGCCCGCCTGGGGCATCGCCCAGCTCGAACTGGGTCTCGCGCTCGCCCACGCACATCGCGGCGACGATGCGATCCTCGCCCTGCGCCGCGCCGTCGAGCTGAAACCGGACCTGCCCGATGCCTGGCGCATCCTCGGCGATCACCTGACCCTGCTCGGCGACATCGAAGGCGCCGATGCCGCGTACGCCCGGCACATCCGCCACTCGACCCGCGACCCGCGCCTGCTCGCGCCGGCCGCGGCGCTGTGCGAAGGCCGGATCGCGGACGCCGAACCGCTGCTGCGTTATCACCTGAAACAGCATCCGACCGACGTCGCGGCGATCCGCATGCTCGCCGAAGTGGGGGCGCGCGTCGGCCGTTACGGCGACGCCGAGAAGCTGCTGGCCCGCTGCCTCGAACTCGCGCCCGGCTTCCTCGCGGCCCGCCACAATCTTGCCGTCGTCCTGCAGAAGGAGGCGAAACTCGCGGCGGCGGTCGCCGAGGTCGAGCTGCTGCTGGCCGCTGATCCGGCCAATCCGGGCTATCGCAATCTCGCCGCGTCGCTCGCCGCACGGCTCGGCGACCTGCCGCGCGCCATCGGCATCTATGCCGACGTGTTGCGCGAGTACCCGCGCCAGCCGAAGCTGTGGATGAGTTACGGGCACACGCTCAAGACTGCAGGGAAGTTCGACGAAGCGATCGGTGCCTATCGGCGTTGCCTCGAGCTCGCGCCCCATCTCGGCGAGGCCTGGTGGAGTCTCGCGAATCTCAAGACGTTCCGGTTCTCGGATGCCGATGTGGCTGCCATGCGCCGGCAGCTCGGACGCCAGGAACTCGCGAGCGACGATCGTTTCCATTTCGATTTCGCGCTCGGCAAGGCGCTCGAGGATGCGGGCGATTTCGCCGCTTCCTACGGCCACTACGAGGCGGGCAACCGCCTGCGCCGCAAGAGCATCCACTGGTCCGCGGCCGACTACACGACGCACGTGCAGCGCACGAAGTCCGTACTCACCGCCGATTTCTTCGCGGCGCGTGCGGGCTGGGGCGCGTCGGCAGCCGATCCCATTTTCATCGTCGGCCTGCCGCGTGCCGGCTCCACGCTGATCGAGCAGATCCTGTCGAGCCATTCGCGGGTCGAGGGCACGATGGAGCTGCCGGACATCATCCAGCTTGCCCGCGAGCTCGGCGGCTCGACGGCGCGTGGTCCCGAGTCGCGCTACCTCGAGAACCTCGCGCGGCTCGACTCGCAGGAGTGCGCGGCCCTCGGCGAGCGCTACCTCGCGCAGACGCGCATCCAGCGCCACAGCGGGGCGCCGTTCTTCATCGACAAGATGCCGAACAACTTCGCGCACATCGGCCTGATCCATCTCGTGCTGCCGAACGCGAAGATCATCGACGCACGCCGCCATCCGCTCGGTTGCTGCTTTTCCGCCTTCAAGCAGCATTTTGCCCGCGGGCAGGCCTTCAGCTACAGCCTCGAGGATGTCGGCCACTACTACCGCGACTATGTCGAGCTGCTGGCGCATTTCGACGCCGTCCTGCCGGGCCGCGTGCACCGGGTGATCTACGAACGGATGGTCGACGACACCGAAGGCGAGGTGCGGCGCCTGCTCGAGTACTGCGGACTCGGGTTCGAGCCGGCGTGCCTTGCGTTCTACGCGAACGAGCGCGCCGTGCGCACCGCGAGTTCGGAGCAGGTGCGCCGGCCGATCTATCGCGACGGCGTCGACCAGTGGCGGCACTACGAACCGTGGCTCGGGCCGCTGAAGCAGGCGCTCGGCCCGATCATCGATCGATATCCGGATCCACCGGGTTCCTGAATACACAAGACGGGGGCAGAAAAAATGACACGTAGCAAGAAACGAAAACTCCTGCGCCAGCCGGCGCCCGGCCCGCGGGCGCGGTCGCCGCGCCTCGCGGCGCGGGGCGCGCCGCTGATCTCGACCGCGGTGCTGGCGGCGATGGCCACCGCGCATGCGCAGACCCCGCCTTCGACCACGGGCGGCGGGCTCGAGGAAGTGATCGTCACGGCGCAGAAACGCGCGGAAAGCCTGCAGAGCGTACCGATCAGCATCCAGGCGATCGGGACACAGAAGCTGGAGGAACTGCACGTCTCCGACTTCGATGACTACGCCAAGTACCTGCCCAGCCTGTCGTACACGACCGGCGGCCCCGGGTTCGCGCGCGTCTATTTCCGCGGCGTCGCAGCCGGCGACAACGGCAACCATTCAGGGTCGCAGCCGAGCGTCGGCATCTACCTCGACGAGCAGCCGATCACGACGATCCAGGGCTCGCTCGACGTGCACATGTACGACATCGCGCGCGTCGAGGGCCTCGCCGGCCCGCAAGGCACGCTGTATGGCGCGAGTTCGCAGGCCGGCACCGTGCGCATCATCACCAACAAGCCAGATCCGTCGGGCTTTGCGGCCGGCTACGACCTCGAAGGCAACGTGCTCGACGGCGAGGGCGGTTATGTCGCCGAAGGCTTTGTGAACATCCCGGTCTCGAAGCGCTCTGCCGTGCGCCTCGTCGGCTGGGCGACGAAAACGCCGGGCTACATCGACAACGTGCCGGGCACCATCACCTACCCGACGGCCAGCGCCCTGGCCGGCCGGCCGATCACGACGAGCAACGCGCGCTACGTCCAGGACGCCTACAACGATACCGAGACGATCGGCGCCCGCGCAGCGCTGCGCATCGATCTCAACGACAACTGGACGGTCACCCCGCAGGTGATGGCCCAGAAGCAGGAGAACGGCGGCGGTTTCGCCTACGACCCGGCCCTCGGCGACCTCAGGATCCACCGCTTTCGTTCCGAGAAATTCGACGACGAATGGGCGCAGGCTTCGCTGACGGTCGAAGGCAAGATCGCCAACCTCGATCTCGTCTATGCGGCGTCCTACCTCAAGCGCGAGACCACGGGCGACTCGGACTACTCGGACTACACCTATTTCTACGACGTCACGTACGGCTACTACCTGAACTCCGACACCGACGTGGTCGACGCGTCCCAGTATTTCCTGAGCGACGACAGGTACCAGCGCTGGAGCCAGGAACTGCGCGTGTCCACCGATCCCTCGCGGCGGCTGCGCGCCGTCGGCGGCGTCTTCGCACAACGCCAGCAGCACCGGATCGAACAGAACTACAAGGTCGATGCCCTCGATCCCGGCCTCGCCGTCACTGGCTACCCGGGCACGATCTGGCTCACGCAGCAGGTGCGAGTCGATCGGGATTTCGCCGTCTTCGGCGAGCTGACCTACGACTTCACCGAAAAGCTGTCGCTGCTCGGCGGCTTTCGCTGGTACGACTCGGACAACACGCTCGAGGGCTACTACGGCTATGGGGAAGGCTTCAGCGGCAGCGGCACCAGCGGCGAAACCCGCTGCAGCTTCCAGGCCGGCGATGCGCGCTTCGACCGCTCGGGCTGGATTCCCTTCGGCGGCGCGCCCTGCAAGAACCTCGACAAGGGGCAGAAGGAGGACGGCGTGAGCCCGAAGGCCACGCTGACCTACAAGTTCGACAGCGATCGCCTCGTCTACGCCACGTATTCGGAAGGCTTCCGGCCCGGCGGTGCCAATCGCCGCGGCAATTTCGCGCCCTACAAGTCGGACACGCTGTTCAACTACGAGGTCGGCTGGAAGTCGACGTGGCTGGGCAATCGCCTGCGCTTCAATGGCGCCGTCTTCTACCAGGACTGGGACGACTTCCAGTTCTCCTTCCTCGGCACGAACGGCCTGACCAACGTCGTCAATGCCGGTGGCGCCGAAATCAAGGGCGTGGAAGCCGACCTGAGCTGGGCCGCCACCGATCGGCTGCTGCTCTCGGGCAGCGTGACGTTCCTCGACAGCAAGCTCACCAAGGACTTCTGCGAAACCGTGGATGCCACCGGCCAGCCCCTGCCCATCGCCCAGTGCATCGACGACGGCGCGGGCGGCCAGGACTTCACGAACTTCGCGGCGAAAGGGACGGAACTGCCCGTGGCACCGAAGTTCAAGGGCAACCTGATCGCGCGCTACAGCTTTCCGCTCGCCTCGTTCGAGGCGAACCTGCAAGGCGCATTCTCCTACGAGAGTGAACGGCGTTCGGCACTGCTGCCCGCGGACGAAGCCTCGCTGGGCGGGCCGAACCGTGCCTACGGCACGGCCGCCTTCAGCTTCGGCCTTGGCAAGGAGAGCTACCGGTTCGAGCTGTTCGTCGACAACGCGTTCGACAAGCGCGCGGACATCACCCGCTTTGCGCAATGCGACGAGCAGATCTGTACCCGCCCCTACATCATCACCAACCAGCCGCGCACCTACGGGCTGAAGTTCTCGCAGAAGTTCTGAGACCGGGGGAACAGGGGGGACGGGAAGGCAGCCGGGCAACCGGTTGCCCTCCCGGGCACCCTGACTGAAAGCGTCAGCGCGCGGACGGCGCGGGCGGATCGCGACTCACGAGCAGCTTCAGGACCGAGGGCCGCAGGAGCTTGCCGATCATCCGGCGTATCTCCGAGGGGCGCAGCGTGGTTTCGCAAGGCAGGATGCCGGCCACCCCGCTCAGCCGCAGCAAGCCGTCTCTTGCCGCGAGATCGTCGATCCGCACGTCGAGTTTCATCGCAGGGGTGATCACCCGCATACGCATTGCCTTCGCCAAACGAGCCTGGCGGCCAGCTTAGCGGTCGGCGGTCGTTGCGCCCTCAGGACTTGTGCGGACCCGGCGCGCGCTCCGCGACGACCTCGGCGCCCGCCTCCTGGATCGCGACGCGCTGCCCGGGCTGCAGGCGTTCGGCGCCGCGCACCACGATGCGATCGCCCGCGGCGATGTCCCCCGCGATCTCGATGCGCCCGTCCCGCCCGCCGCCCGCCTCGACGCTGACCCGCTCGGCCCGGCCGCCTGCGCCGATCCGATACACATAGGTCTCGCCCCGGCGCTGGATGACCGCGTCGCGCGGCACGGTGACGGCCTGGCGCGTCGGCCCGCTGCGCAACTCGACGCGCACGGCGGCACCGATCGGCCAGGCACCTTGCGCGAGCACCACGCGCACCTCGAGCAAACGTGATCGCTCGTCGCCGATCGGCACGACGGAGCGGATGCGGCTGCGCGCTTCACGGGCATCGTCGAGCACGCGGGCGCCCTGGCCCGGCGCGAGCGCCGTGGCGGCGGCAAGCGGGGCGCGGGCGACGACCTCGACGTTGTGCGTATCGACGAGGCGCACGAGCGGATCGCCCACGGCGACGAACTCACCGGTCATGCGCAGGCGTTCGGCCACCTGCCCCGCGAAGGGCGCGCGAATGGCGGTGCGCGCCAGCCCGAGGCGCGCGCGATCGCGGGCCACCCGCGCCTGCTCGAGCTCCTGTTCCGCCATCGCGAGCCGCGACTCGGCCTCGTCGATCTGGTTGCGCGAGGCGATCTTCTGCTCGGCCAGCGTGCGCAGGCGGTCGCGCTGCGTGCGCAGCAAGGCCGCGTTCGCCTCCAGGCGCTTCACGGCGGCTTCGTTGTCGCGCAGGTCGAGCGTGAACTGCGCTGCGTCGAGCCGCGCGATCACGTCGCCCTTCGCAAC
The DNA here is from genome assembly GCA_050185195.1 of Steroidobacteraceae bacterium. Classification (GTDB taxonomy): domain Bacteria; phylum Pseudomonadota; class Gammaproteobacteria; order Steroidobacterales; family Steroidobacteraceae; genus CADEFQ01. Next base: position 379,927 of record JBFWZQ010000001.1, read on the forward strand.
GGCCGCGCCCGGTTCCGCGATCCACCGGATGGGTCCGGCGATTTCCGCGGAGAGGCGCGCGTCCGCGCGGCTCACGACCGTTCCGGTCGCGAGGATGTGCGCTGCCTGCTCCTGCACTTTCGCCGCCGCCACGACGACCGGGACGGAAGGCGCTGCATCGGCCGCCTCGGCGAGGTCGAGGCACAGCAGCAGCTTGAACAGCAACGCGAAGATCAGCGGGATTCGAAACTGGGAGGCAGCCATGAGGGATCCTTGGCGGGAACGGACTCCGGGACCGGCTCGCCGAGCCGCAGTAGTGCCGGGAGCAGGATGAGGGTGAAGGCCGTGTTGACGATCATGCCGCCGACGATCACGGCGCCGAGGCCGCGATAGAGGGCGCTGCCCGGCCCCGGCACGATGGCGAGCGGCAGCATGCCAAAGAGGCCGGACAGCGTGGTCGAGAGGATCGGCCGGGTGCGCGTGCGCAGGGCCGCCGCGATCGCGGCCCGGCGCGAGAGGCCGTTGCGCTCCCCGGTGCGCGTCTCGTCGGTGAGGAGGATGGCGTTGTTGACCACCATGCCCATCAGGATGATGAAACCGATCATCGTCAGCAGGTCGAGCGTCTGGCTGGTGAAGGCGCGCAACAGCCAGATCGCGAGTACGCCGCCAAAGCTCGCGAGCGGGATCGTCAGCATCATGATGAGGCTGTCCTTGGCCGAGCGCACGAGCGCCGCGACCAGCAGGAACAGCACGAGCATCGCGATGCCGATGTTCGCGCGCATGTTCCCGAGCGCCGTGCGCAGGTTGCCGGCGTTGCCGGCGTAGCGGATCGTGCCGCCTTGCGGCATCAGCTTCGCGATTTCCGGTTCGACGTCCCGCTTGACGATGTCGATCGCCTGCTGCAGCGACATGCCCTTCGGCGGGCTGATGTTGAGGCCCACCGTGCGCCGCCCGTCCACGCGCCGCAGGCCGCTCGGTCCCACGGTCGTCTCGACCTGCGCGAGTTCGCCAAGCGGCACGACGGCGCCGCTCGGCGTCGCGACGGGCACGCTCGCCAGCGTCTCGGGGCTGTCCCAGCGTTCCGCGCGCAGGAACATGTCGAGCCGGCGTTCGCCGTCGAAGTACTCGCCGACCCACGCGCCGTCGCCGAGCGCGCGTACCACCGTGCCGACGTCGCCGCGCGACCAGCCCACTTCGTTCAGGCGCCGGTCCTGCGGCGTGATGCGCAGTTCCGGCTCGGCCATCTCGAGCCCCTGGAAGGCCTGCACCTGCGAGCCGAGGAGCTTCTCCTCGATGAGCTGCTGCGCGCGGCGGGCGATGGGAAAGAGCGCCTCGAGGTCGGCCGACTGCAACTGGAAATCGATGTTGCGACCGTCCCCGAAGCCGCCGAAGAGATTGCCCTGCGACGCGAAGACTTCCGTGTCGGGAAAGCCGCTGACGATCTCCTCATTGATCACTTTGTCGAGCCGATCGATGTCCGCCGGGTCGAGGGGCCGCGCGCCGATGGCGCCATTGCCCGGTGAGACGAGCACGTAGTAGTTCTTGAGGGCGGGCTGCTTCTCGCCGCGCATGTAGGGGTCCATGCGGCGCGCGATCTCCTGCACGATCTCGGTGTCGATGGTGTCGACGCTCGCGCCCGGCGGGAACTGGAAGAAGCCGTCGATCGCGTCGCGCTTGACCGGCGGCAGGTAGTCGAGCGGCGGCAACAGCAGCCAGGTGAGCGCCACGGGCAGGACGAGCATCGACCCGACGATCGCATAGCGACGGCGCGGGGTATCGGTCCAGCCGACCACGGCATCGGCCATGCGGCGCCAGCGATGGTCCGATACGGCGTTCGCCGCCGCCGGCCGCAGCCAGCGCGAGGCGAGGAGGGGCAGGAGCGTCACTGCGACCAGCAGCGAGGTGGCCACCGCGATCACGACGGTGAGCGACAGGTCCGCGAACAACTGGCCGGCGGCGTCTTCCATGAAGACGACTGGCATGAACACGACCACGGTGGCCGCGGTCGAGGCGAAGAGCGCGGGCCATACGCGCGTCGTGCCTTCGAGCGCCGCCTGCAACACGGGCACGCCCTGCTCGCGCCGCTGCACGATGCTCTCGATCACGACGACGGCCGCGTCCGTCGTCATGCCGACCCCGAACGCGAGCCCGGCGATCGAGATCACGTTGAGCGTGCGCCCGGTCAGCATCAGCACGGCCAGTGCGACGAGCAGGCACACCGGGATCACGACGGCGATCAGCAGCGTCGTGCGCACGTCGCGCAGGAACAGCCACAGCACGAGCACCGCGAGGATCACGCCCGCGATCAGGTTGCCGCTCACCATGCCCACGGCCTGGTTGATGAACACGGACGGATCGAAGGACTGCGCGATCGTGAGCCCCATGTCCTTCAGCGGGCCGTCGCGCAAGGCGAAGATTTCAGCCTTGACTGCATTCAGCGTATCGAGGACGTTGGCGCCGTTCTCCTTCAGGATCTGCAGGCCGATCGCGGGATTGCCGTTCTGGATCGCGATGTCCGTGCGGTCGCCGCGGCGCACCTGCACGGTCGCGACGTCGCCGAGGCGCACCGGGCGGCCGTCCCGCCACTCGAGTACGAGATCGCCGAGCTGGGCGGGCGTGTAGCGTCCCGCGAAGCGCATCGTGTACTGGCGCCGCCCGATGTCGACGAAACCGCCCGAGGCGTCGGTGGCGCCGCCGGCCACGGCGGCGATCCGTGGCAACTGGATGCCGAGCTCCGCGGCGCGCTGCGGATCGAACACGATCTGCAGTTCCTCGGGCGCCCCGGCGTTGACGTTGACCGTGGCGACCCCGGGGATCGTCTCGATGCGCGCGCGCATCAGGTCCTCGATCTGGCGCCGGTAGTTCTCGACCGGGCCGGGCGTGCCGGGCAGCAACTGCACGAAGAACCAGGAGAGCGTTTCGTTCGGGCCGCCACCGCCGTTGTCGCCGAGGGCGATGCGCGGCGCATCGGCGTCCCGCGGCAGCGGCGGCAACTGGTTCATGCGGCTGATCACTTCGACCAGCGTCGCCTGCATGTCCGTGCCGATCGCGAAGCGCAGGTTGACGAACGCCCCGCCAGGCCCCGCGAAGCTGTTCAGCTCCTTGAGGCCCGGCAGGCCTTCGAGCGCACGCTCCTCGGGTTCGAGGAGCTCCGACTCGACTTCGCTCGGCGCCGCGGCGCGCCAACCCGTGAAGATGCTGATCACGGGTTCGTCGATATCGGGAAAGAGCTGGATTGGCAGCTTGAAGAACGCGAGGACGCCCAGCAGGCCCGCGAGCAGCACGGCAACCGCGACGCCCGCGGGATTGTCCAACGCCATCCTGGTCAGGTGCATGCGCCCTCCCCGACGCAATCCTGCACCGTTGGACGGTCGCCCCGGCCCGCGAGTTTAACGGCTCGTCGCCGGGCGCCCTCGCTTCGTCGCTACCAGCGGTAACGCACCCGGTAGCGCACCGTCGCCTCGCCGTCCTTCGCGATCGTCACCGGGAAGTGGATCGTGCGGGCGTCTTCCTTCACGAAGTCGTGCGACTTCGAGAGCATCGTCCAGCCGCTCCAGCGAAACAGCGTCTCGCGCACCAGCACTTCGACGGGCTGCGCCTTGTGGTTGCGCAGCTTGACCTCGATCTCCTCCTCCATCGTGCGCGCCTTGGTGTCGATCGAAAAATCGACCTGGCGGCGCTCGCCCACGACGTCGAAGGCCGAGCCGAGCTTGATGCGGACCTCTTCGTCCTTCGGCGTATGGTCGATCACGTCCTCGCCGATGAACTCGAGGCTGTCGTCGGCACTGTCGAGCTTGGCGACACGCACGCGACCCGCCGGCAGCGGCATGCCGAGGCCGCGCGCCTTGTCGTTGCGGAACTCGAGGTACACGTCGACCTTGCGGTTCGCCGGCGTGCCGTAGTCGCGCTCCGTGTAGGGACCGCTCCAGCCGCCGAATTCCGGCGCGCCGTAGTACACGAGGACCTTCTTCGCCGGCACCGCCCGCGCTTCGTCGAACAGCTCGATCTGCTTGGTCGAATTGTTCGGCAGGGTGGTACGGCGCCCGAGCGTGTAGAGGTGGAACTCGAAGAAGGCCTTCTCCTCGAAGCCCCCGCCTGCGTCGGCCGCGGCCATTTCCATCGCCCGCTTCTGCAGGTAGACACGCTGCGGCGGCTCGACGCGATGCACGTCGCCGGCGATCAGCTTGAGGCGCGCGTGCTCGAAGCTCGCGCCCGACTGGTTGACGATGCTGACCCACGCACCGAGGTCGACCGTACCGCTGTTGGCGTCCTTGCCTTCGTTGAACACGAGGTTGTAGTCGGCCCACCAGGTGATGCCGCCGGTCTGGTAGGTCACCCGCGTGCGGTGCTCGCCGCCGCGCGCCGCATTCAGGTCCCACACGAGGGTCGGCCGCGTGATGAGCCCGCCCGGGAGTTCGGCGAAATGCACGGCGCCGTATTCGCGCAGCGCATGGATGGTGCCGTCGGTGCCGCGCACGACGAGGCCGTCGCCGGCCGACAGCAGCGTGCCGCTCGTGGCGGGCCCCGCGTCGCGGCCGGCGCGATCGACCGTGATCGGCCGGTCGATGTAGCGCTGCAGGAGCTTGTCCATCCCGATGAGGTCGAACTGGTAGTCCTGCTCGAGCACGCGCGTGGCCGGGTCGGTGAGCGACTGGAAGCGCACCGTCGTGGGGTCGATCAGGGCCGCCACGTCGGTGAAGCGCACGGTCGAGCGCCCCGCCGCGAGTTTCATCGTGCGCGTATCGCGCACCATCGCGTAGCCCGGTACGGCCATGCCGTTCGGCGTCCCGCCCCCCGGCATCGGCCGATAGAATTCGGCGGGCACGCCGCCCGGGCGGGCGGAGCTGTAGATCGTGAGGGCCGTGCCTTGCGTATCGGCGGCCGGCGCACCGGAGGCGAGCGTGAGGCTCGCGGCGAGCATCGTGGAAGTCAGGAAAGTACGGGGCATCGAGGGCTCCTGGGGCAAGGGATGCTATGGTTCCCGAAAGTGTGACGCATGTCGCGCCTCGCGCGCGGGTTTGACAGAACTGTGAGCGGTACCCGGCGTATGAACGGGCGGGCGGGCACGATGGGGTCATGGATGCCGCTTCCCAGGTCCTGCCGGACGTGCCCCTGACCGACGCTCGACCCAAGGGGGCCGCGATGGCCACCCCGCACGCCGCAACGACCGTGGCGCCCGCCATGGATCGTGAGTTCATCGAGCGCAACCAGATCGTCGAGCGCTACCTCGCCGGGCGCCTGCCCCCGCGCGGCGCGCTCGAGTTCGAGCGCTTCTGCGCCAGCCACCCGGACCTGCTGGACTCGATCGGCCTGCCCGCTCGCGTCCACGCGGGGCTGCGCCTGCTCGAAGCCGGCGGCAAGCCTGAGCCGTGGGCGGAAAAGAAGCGCCCCGTCTGGGAGAAGCCGCCCGTCCTGATCGGTTTCGCCGTGCTCGTGGTCGTCCTGCTCGTCGTGTCTGCGCTGCTCGCGACGAAAATCGGAGAACGCGGCGCGCAGATCGCGCAGCTCGAGAAGCGCATCGCCGAGCAGCCCCTGTCGCCCGCCACCTCGACGCGCACCATCAAGCTCGTGCCCGCACGCGGCGGGCCGACGCGCACTCCGGCGGTCGTCGTCGGCGGTGGCCCGGTGCAGTTCGCCGACATCAAGATCGACCTCGCGTGGTCGAAGTTCTCGACCTTCCGCATCACCATCGATCGCGAGGACCAGGGGCGCGTCGCGGTCCTGCACAACGTCGGCAAGGACTCGAACGGCCACGTACGCATCGCCTTCAATACGTCGGCGTTCGGGCCCGGCAACTACGACCTGACGATCCAGGGCCTCAACTGGCGCGGCGAAGCCGTGGCCCAGGCCTGGGCGACGATCGGCGTTCAGCGCTGAAGGACGACTTTCTCGATCAGATGCGGCGCGGTCGCCCGCGGATCCCGCGGCGCGCGGCGTGGCACGCGATCGATGCCGATCGCGTAGAGCGTCAGCGTGCCGTCGGCGGCGAAATGCATCCGCAGCCACTGCTTGTAATCCTCGATCCGCAGCGACGAAAACGCCTCGTTCGAATGGCGGCCGAAGACCTGCACGGAGACCAGCAGGTAGAGCCCCAGTAGCGCGCCGCCGACCACGCCGCCGCTCACGAAAATGAGTGCGCCTGCGATCAGCATCTGCGCGATGCTGCCAAACGCGAGCCCAAGCCATGACGTCGTGAGCAAGGCCGCGAGCCACGCGAGCACCAGCGCCGCCAGGAGGTGCGCCACCGCGTGGCTCACGCCGCCAACGACCCGGTACCAGCGGCGATGGGTGTCCGTGAAAAAGACGAAGGCCGTGGTGACCGCCAGCAACCACAGGCCATTGACGGGATCGCGCAGCGCAGCGCCGAGGCTCGCGGCGACCGTCGCGCCGAAGCTGCCGAGGTCGGCCGGTTCGAGGCTCGCCGAGGCGAACCACGCGGACAACGCATACAACAACGCCGGCAGCACGAGCGCGCGCGGATTGAGGCCGGGGAATTGCAAGTTGCGCCAGGCGAGCCGGCGCGAAGTCGCCCGGTCGGGATAGACCGCCCGTTCGACGAAACCGCCCGCGAGGTCCCGGGCGCGCGGCGCGTGGGTCGGGTGCAGGAATGCACCGCCGCCACCCGACACGATCTTCTGTACGCCCGCCGCATTCTCATGCCGGCGATAGTGGTGCCAGTCGCCGGTGACGAACGCACGCACGGGATGCTGCAGGATCTCGCGCTCGAGCGTCGCCAGCACGCCACCTTCATAGGTGCGGTGGGCGGGATAAGCCTCCTGGAGCAGCCACTGCGGCTCGGGCACACAGAGTACGACTTGCGATTCGGGGTCCATCGCAGCGGCGACGCGTTTCAGGTACTGCACCTGTGGCTCGTCGAGTTCGGCACCGAGTTGCAAGTCGATCGCAACGAGCCACCAGGGTGCCGGCAGCTTCAACGCGAAGTAGCTGCGCGTCTGCTGCGTGCGGCAACCCGCAAAACCGCGTTCGGGCCGACAGAAGCAGCGCGAGAAGGCCACGAGGCTGTCGAACCAGTCGTGGTTGCCGGGCACCGCGAAGAGCTCCGGCCATCGGCCCTGCGCCTCGAACGCCGCCCTATAGGGCCCCTCGGTGCGCCACGCATACGCGTCCCTCGAGGGCCACGGGTATACGGCATCGCCACCGAACACCAGCACGCGCCCGCCGCGCGTCGCCGCCACCGGACCGCCACGCGCACTCGCCACCTCCAGCGTGGGCCGCGCGAGCGCCGCGGCTATCGCGTGGGTCGGGTTCCAGCCGTCGCCGAGGTCGGCGACATAGTCGAGCCACAGCCCGCCTGCGTCCACGGCCGAATAATCGATGTACCCCTGCGGCTGGCTCGCCAGCGCCTCGACGAGCCGGGAATCGGAGTGGCGACCGAAGACATTGGCGGCCGTCATATGCAGCGCCGTCTGCGCCAGCACAGGCGGATCGAACCAGCCGACCATCTTCGCGGGCTTGCGCGGCGCCCCCATCAACCACCCCGCAGCGTGAGCAGCGGGGACTGGCGCACGACCGCGCGGGTCGCGAGCCAACCGCCGCCCGCGACGAGTATCGCGCCGGCCACGATGCCCCATGCCCAGACCCAGGCATCGAAGCTGTAGCGCACGTCGAGCACGTGCCGCGCCAGAAAATAGCCCGCGACGCTCGCGCCTGACGCGGCCAGCACGCCCGCCAGCAGGCCGAGGGTCACGAATTCCGCCAGCACGCCGGCGCGCACCGTGCGGCGGCTCGCGCCGAGCGTGCGCAGCATCGCACTTTCGAAGCGACGCTCATCGCGGCTCGCCTGCACGGCCGCGAGCAGCACGGTGAAACCCGCCAGCAGCGTGAAAATGAAGACGCTCTGCACCGCCACGGCGGCCTTGTCGATGACACCGCGCACCTGCGCGAGGATGCTGCCGAGATCGAAGACCGAAACGCTGGGGAAGCGCTTCACGAGTTGCGCGACGGGCCGTGGCACGCCCGGCGGGAAGTACGCACTCGTCATCCAGGTGCCCGCCGTGGCATCGAGCAGGCCCGGCGGAAACACGAGGAAGAAGTTCGGCTGGAAGCTGTCCCACTTCACTTCGCGGACACTCGCCACCTGCGCGACGAACGACTCGCCCGCCACGTCGAACGCCAGGCGATCCCCCAGCTTCAGCCCGATCGAGTCGCGATACTCCGTCGAAATGGATACGAGCGCCCGACCGGTGTCCTGCGGGCCCCACCAGCGCCCTGCCACGATCCTGTTGTCGGCGCCGAGCGCCGACGACCACGTGAGATTCTGCTCGCGCTGCGCAAACCCTTCGCCATCTTCTTTCGCGAAGGCGAGCCCGTCGAGCGGGCGGTCGTTGATTGCCGTCATGCGCCCGCGGATCATCGGCAGCGCACGCGACACGTCGGCGCCGGCTTCCCGCAAGTAGGCGAGGAACGCGTCGCGGTCGTCCGGCGGAATGTTGATGAAAAAGAAATTGGGCACGTCGGCGGGCAGGCTGCGGCGCCAGTCCTCCAGCAGGTCGCGACGCACGAGCGCGAGCAGCAACAACACCATGATGCCGAGGCCGAAGGCCACGACCTGCACGACACTCTCGGCGCGGCGGCGCGCGAGATTCGCGATGCCGTAGCGCCAGGCGACCCCGACGCGGCTGCGCAGTGAGCCGACTGCGCGCACGAGCAACACGCCGCACAGGGCGAGCAAGGCGAGAAACAATGCCAGGCCCGCGATGAAAGCGGCGGCGAGCAGGGCGTCGCGCACCACCCAGAACACGAGGCCGGCGATCGCCAGCGCCGCGGGCCAGAACGCGAGCCAGATGGCGAGCGGTGGCGGCCCGATATCCCGGCGCAGCACGCGGATCGCGGGCACGCGCGAGAGCTGCAACAGCGGCGGCAGGGCAAAGCCGGCCAGCATGGCCAACGCCGTGAAAACCGCCATCACGATCGGCGCAAGACTCGGCGGCGGCAAGGAGGCCACGGCCAGCAAGTCGCGCAGGGCATAGACGAGCCAGGCCTGCGCGAGGTAACCGAACGCCGCGCCGATCGCCGCGGCAACGAGTGCGATGGCGCCCAGTTGCGCGAGGCTCACCGTGAGCGTAAACGCGCGCGTCGCACCGAGTGTCTTCATCAGCGCGACTGCGTCGAGATGGCGCTGCACGTAGCGGCGCGCCGCCATGGCCACGGCAATCGAACAGAGCAGCACGCTCACGAGGCTGGCGAGCGAGAGAAAGCGCCCCGCACGGTCGATCGCGTTCTTCACCTGGGGGCTCGATTCCGCGATGTCGAGCAGGCGCTCGCCCCGCTGCTTGTGCGCACCGAGCCACGCCTTGAAATCGTCGACCGCGCCGCGTTCGCCGGCGAACAGGTCGGCGTAGCGTGCGCGGCTGCCGGGCTGGATGAGCTGGGTCGCGGCGAGATCCTCGGCGTTCATCAGGAGCGACGGGGCCAGCTCGGCGAACGAAGATCCCTGATCGGGTCGCGTGACGAGCGCGCGGCCGACCCGCAGCATCGCGGCCCCGATCGACACTTCATCGCCCACCTCGGCGCCGAGGGTCGCGAGGAGCCGGCTCTCCGCCCACACCTCTCCCGGCTGCGGAATGCCCACGGCCGGGGTGGCCGAACCGAAGGCGACCGGCGCAGTGGTTACGGTACCGCGCAACGGGTAGGAAGGGCCCACCGCGCGAATCGCGGTGAGCTGTGACGCATCGCCATGGAACACCACCGACAAGGTGCCGATGCTCGTGGCCGTGGCGAGCCCGCGTTGCCGCGCCTCGCGCAGATAGTCGGTCCCGAGCGGCGCGGGGGATTCCAGTCGCAAGTCGGCCGCGAGCACCTCATTCGCCTGCAGGTCCACCGCAGCGCTGATGCGGCTCACGACGAAGCCGACCGCCGCCAGCGCCGAAACCGCAATCGACAGTGCCAGCAACAACACGCCGAGCTCGCCCGAACGCCATTCGCGCAGCAGGGTGCGAAAGGCCATGGAGAGAGCGCGCATCACCGATCCCTTCAGGCGAGGCGCCCCGTGTCCATGTGCAGCGCGCGCCCGCAACGCGCTGCCAGCGTGCGGTCGTGGGTGACGAGGACCACGGTCGTGCGCAGGTCGCGGTTCAACTCGAACAGCAGGTCACAGACACGCACGCCCGTGGCGGCGTCGAGGTTGCCGGTGGGTTCGTCCGCGAAAAGCACCGCGGGGCGCGTCACGAAGGCACGCGCCAGCGCGACCCGCTGCTGCTCGCCGCCCGACAGTTGTCGCGGATAGTGACCGGTGCGCGCGCCGAGCCCGACCCGCGCAAGGGCCTGCGCGGCGAGCGGCCGCGCATCCTGCTGCCCGGCGAGCTCGAGCGGCAACATCACGTTCTCGATCGCGGTGAGCGCCGGCACCAGGTGAAAGGCCTGGAATACGAAACCGACGCGCTCGGCGCGCAGGCGGGCGCGGCCGTCCTCGTCGAGCGCGGTGAGGTCCTCGCCGGCGAGCAGCACGCGCCCCGAGGTCGGCGAGTCGAGCCCGGCGAGCAAGGCGAGCAGCGTCGACTTGCCGGCACCCGAGGGACCCACGACGGCCACCGACTCGCCCGGCGCGATCTCCAGCGACACCTCGCGCACGATGGTCAGCCTGCCTTCCGGACTGGTAACCTCTTTCGTGATGTTTTCGGCTTTGAGAACGTGCATCGTTTTTTGCTTGCTCGTGGCGCCCGCGGTCGCGCGCACCGGTGATCCCACCATTCTCGTGTTCGGCGACAGCATCAGTGCGGCCTATGGCCTCAAGGCCGAGGAAGGCTGGGTGGCCCTCCTCCAGGAGCGGATCGAGGAGCAAGGGTACGGGTACCGGGTGGTGAATGCCAGCGTCAGCGGCGAGACGACCAGCGGCGGCAATGCGCGCCTGCAACGCGCACTTCGCCTGCACCGGCCGCAGATCCTGGTCATCGAACTTGGCGCGAACGATGGCCTGCGCGGCCTGCCCCTCGAGGTATCACGCCGCAGCCTCGGCGAGATGATTGAGGCGGCGCAGGCGGTTGGGGCGAAAGTATTGCTGCTCGGCATGCGCATTCCGCCGAACTACGGCGCCCGTTACACCGGGGAGTTCGCGCGCATGTATGCTGGGCTCGCGAAGAATTACGACGTGCCGCTCGTGCCCTTTTTCATGGAGAAGGTCGCACTCGACGGCAAGCTGATGCAAGCAGACGGACTGCACCCGACCGCCGCGGCGCAGCCGCTGCTGCTCGATGCCGCGTGGCCGGCAGTGCGGGACCTGCTGAAGCGCTGAGGGAGGGGAAATTGGAGAAATACTGGCTGAAGTCCTATCCCGCCGACGTACCGGCGGAGATCGATCCTGCCGAGTACAACTCCCTGAAGGAGCTCACCGAGGCGTGCTTTGCCCGGTACGCCGAGCGCGACGCTTACGTATCCATGGATCGGGCGATGACCTATGGCGAGCTCGATCGCGCGTCGGCGGCCTTTGCCGCCTGGCTGCAGCACCGGGCCCAGGCTCGGCCCGGCATGCGGATCGCACTCATGATGCCGAACGTGCTGCAGTTTCCCGTCGCGATGTTCGGCGCCATCCGCGCCGGGCTCACGATCGTGAACGTCAACCCGCTCTACACGAAGCACGAACTCGAGCACCAGGTGAATGACGCCGGCGCCGAGATCATCGTGGTTCTCGAAAATTTCGCGCATGTGGTCGAACAGGCGCTGCCGAAGACGTCGCTCAGGACCGTGATCGTCACCACCGTCGGCGCCATGCTGGGCACGGTCAAGGGCACGATCGTGGACTTCGTCGTACGACGCATCCAGAAGAAGGTGCCGGCCTGGAATATCCCCGGCGCGCTGCGGTTCGAGCAGCTCGTGGCGGAAGGCAGCCGCCTCGCGCTGCAACCCGTATCGGTGAGTCCCGAGGACATCGCATTCCTGCAGTACACCGGCGGCACCACGGGAGTTTCAAAGGGCGCGGTGCTCACGCACCGGAACATGGTGGCAAACGTACTGCAGGGCAAGGCGTGGTTCGGCGCGAAGATGCCTGACAGCCCAACGTATGTGATCGCACTGCCGCTGTACCATATCTTCTCGCTGACGGCGAACGCGCTGATGTTCATGCTGCTCGGCGGCCGCGGCATCCTGGTCATGGACCCGCGCGACTTCAAGCGCTTCGTTGCAACACTCGACAAATACCCGCCCAACCTGTTCATGGGCGTCAACACCATGTTCAACGCCCTGCTGCACACACCGGGGTTCGAAAAACTCGACCACAGCAGCCTGTTTGGCACGGTCGGCGGCGGCATGGCCGTGCAGGCCGCCGTGGCCGCGAAGTGGCAGGCAGCGACCGGCTGCGTGCTGAGCCAAGGGTGGGGGCTCACCGAAACGTCCCCGATCGCCACCATGAACCCGATCGGCTTCGGCAAGTTCAACGGCTCGATCGGCTTGCCGGTTTCATCGACCGAGATATCCATACGCGACGACGCGGGCGCCGCGCTGCCCATCGGCGATATCGGCGAGATCTGCGTGCGTGGGCCCCAGGTGATGCGTGGCTACTGGAACCGCCCGGAGGAGACCGAGAAGGTGATGCTGCCGGATGGCTGGCTGCGCACCGGCGACATCGGCCGCATGGATGAGGCGGGCTTCACCTACATCGAGGATCGCAAGAAGGACATGATCCTCGTGTCCGGATTCAACGTGTACCCGAATGAAGTCGAGGGCGTAGCCGTCACGCATCCCGGCATACTGGAGGCCGCGGCTGTGGCCAAGGCTGACGAGCGCGCCGGCGAAGTCGTGGCGCTGTTCGTGGTGCGCAAGGATCCGGCGCTGACGGAAGCCGCGGTAATTGCGCACATGCGGGAATCGCTAACGGGCTACAAGGTTCCCAAGGTCGTTTACTTCCGGGACTCCCTGCCAAAATCGAACGTGGGGAAGATCATTCGGCGAGAGCTGAGGGACGAGATCAACAAATAGATCCTGCGATCCCCTCTAGGCTCGTTGCGACGGAACACGTTCCGAGAATGCAAAGACATGGACGCCAGCGCGCGCCTTTCCAACTCGAACGCCACGAGTGCTGCTTGCTCTGCGCGACTCGAGCCAGTCATTTATGGTGCTGACAAACACCTCTCCCTGCGCATTGGCGAAGTCGCGAAACTCATCTAACCTGTGACGTGGCAGATCTTGCACTTGCGCTGATCTTTCTATGAATCGTGCATCGCTCTTTGACTCGCGAATATTGAAATTGACCGTCGATAGCAAACGACCCAAGGAATTGCAAACATGTTCTGCCAGAACAGGGTCCAAGCGTGCGATGGTTGCAAATCGTCGAGTTGGAAGATATAGCCCAGCCTTGGTTTTCCTTAGAAGTTGCAAGCGCTTCATTGCCATTAGGACTTTGGAGGCTTCAATCTTGTCATCTTCTCCGCGAATCAATGAAGCTAAGGACCTATTCCCGTTGCGAAGTGAAAGTGCACGTGGCTTCCCTTGGGCACTCAGATAGATTCGCCTGTGATACCAAGAATGCAAAGCGCTTGCGATGACCTCAGATAGATGCGGATCGTCAATTGCTTTGGATCTCAATTGATTTGAGGCCTCAGCCTGCGCAACGTTGGATATCGCTGCAACGCCTTGCTTAGACAGCCCAGACCTTAGCATTACCAGATAGACGGCATGCAGGATCCCACAGAAGTATGAGGGAATGATTGAGTGCTGCTTACTCATCGGAGCGCCCCTTTTCTTATGGACGGCGGCTTCTCATTCTTCCGAAGCGCCGACTTCCGAGTGACTACTTGCGGACCTTGAGATACAACAAGCGCGACCTGCAGACCAAGCCCCACTTTCCGCGGACGACCCGAGTCACCAATGACTCGCTCCTCTTGCAGAGACGCCAATGCGGTGGATGCGCCCTTGACAATGTTTGCTATGCGCTGCTCGATTGCTCTTTTTTCGATCTCATCGCTCACCGCTATTGAGACGAACCGGGCGCTGGGAACGAGGACGTTTGCAGGCACGACATTCGCCGACGACGCAATAGCGGCAATTGCATCAAGGCGTGCGGAGAATAGGGTTTCGGTATCGTCGACTAGGGGTCTTCTGCGCTTACGGCGGATAACCAGATTTCCCTTTATTGCAATCCACCCCTGTCTTTGTAGCTCCGCCGCCATCGCTCGAGGGGGAACATCTCTTCCATACTTTCGAACCAGACTTTCGAAAGTTGCCCCGCGACCCCTCATACAGAGTGCTTTCGGTTTCCCGATTGGGGATTGAAATCGCTTGTCGGTTAGCCAGCCGTTCATGACGAACGAAGTCTTGGAGCGCAAGGATGCGTAGCTGAAGTCACCGGGCATCTCGGCCGACAAATGCCTTCGAACCTCGATTCTACTCAGGCCGGTGGTTGCCGCGATTTCCGACTGGTTGATTCGTCCGTTTCGCAACCGTGCAATTCGTGCTGCGTTACGTACTAGCACCTGTCGTGCAGCCACCGACAGGTGACCATAGGTGACTCGATATTGTACGAGCAGTGGTACAAGTGCTTCGAGAAGCAGTACAGCGGCCCGTTCCGCCTGCTTGTTCTCCGCATGGGCTTGAACTGGTGGATACTCAGTGGAAACGGGCATTTTGGGCGTACCCACCCGAGGGCCCCATCCATGGCCGCTCCAATTCCATGAGGCTAGGAGAGCGTGGATTAGTGGCGAGCACGCTCTATTTGCGACCTAAGTCGTCGTTCAGTCAACCCTAGATTTGACGCGATTCGGCGCGATTTGCAAGTTGACTTTTCGCCCAGATTGCAAACTAGCATAGCGCCGCTTGGCTCTCGCGCGATTCAATAGTGCTGCTGTTTCTACACTGTTGCATCGGATTGAGCATGAGCCCGATCCGTACCTACTTTGGATATGCACCAAAATAGTAGTCACCCCATCCTGGGGTGCAGCTCAATTCTGGGAATCGAACAGCCCCTAGAAGCGGCCGGTGCCAATGCTGCCGGCGGTGCCGGTGCCGATGCTCCCGGCCGTGCCGGTGCCAATGCTGCCAGCGGTACCGGTGCCAATGCTGCCGGCCGTGCCGGTGCCAATGCTGCCGGCGGTACCGGTGCCGATGCTGCCGGCGGTGCCGGTGCCGATGCTCCCGGCCGTGCCGGTGCCAATGCTGCCAGCGGTACCGGTGCCAATGCTGCCGGCGGTACCGGTGCCGATGCTGCCGGCGGTACCGGTGCCGATGCTCCCGGCCGTGCCGGTGCCAATGCTGCCAGCGGTACCGGTGCCAATGCTGCCGGCCGTGCCGGTGCCAATGCTGCCGGCGGTACCGGTGCCGATGCTGCCGGCGGTGCCGGTGCCGATGCTCCCGGCCGTGCCGGTGCCAATGCTGCCAGCGGTACCGGTGCCAATGCTGCCGGCCGTGCCGGTGCCAATGCTGCCGGCGGTACCGGTGCCGATGCTCCCGGCGGTACCGGTGCCGATGCTCCCGGCCGTGCCGGTGCCAATGCTGCCAGCGGTACCGGTGCCAATGCTGCCGGCCGTGCCGGTGCCAATGCTGCCGGCGGTACCGGTGCCGATGCTCCCGGCCGTGCCGGTGCCAATGCTCCCGGCCGTGCCGGTGCCAATGCTCCCGGCCGTGCCGGTGCCAATGCTGCCAGCCGTGCCGAGTCGGATCTCGGTGGCCACTAGCGCTCCCGAGCGGTTTGGCTGAGTTCCTCCAACTTCCACCAAAGAACCCACACCAATGGGAGTGCCAACAGAATTCAGATCAACCGAGAGTTGGCCGATTGAAGCCTGACCAATCGAATAATTTACTTTGGAAACGTATCCCAGCAGCGCCACAGCAGAAGCGCCTGGAACATAGCCGTCCCGCTGAAGAATTAGGCTTCTCGCGGCGATTCGCCCACCTTGATTAGGGCCGGCCGCAATCAGCTGTAGCTGCATCCCCGCCGCATTTCGTCGAGCGATCAAGACACGCGAGAGTTGCTCGCGGCTCACCGCAACTTCCTGGCCTAGTACCACCAACTGCAACCGCGCGGCGTCTATTCGCTCCAACGGGCCTGCAACGTACAAGTCTTGCGACAATCCAATCCCGGACATGGCCGTTACGGCTACGGCTGCTGCAGTAACAACAACTCGGCGGGCAACTCGACTTCGCATACAGAACCCCAATCAAATCAGGGAGTTACTTTTCTTCAGACGTAGTCAAGCCGCATTTCCGGCGCATTTGACTAGTTATGTCTTAACGTTATGTAACTTAACAAGGAATTGTGATGCGCGTCAAAGTATTAGAAGAAACTCTTCTGGGTGACCGACTACTGGCCTGGCGGTAGCAAGACGTAAAGGGCCGGAGGTACTTCGTCGCTCCTAACGTATTGATATATCGCGATTCCCGTGTCGACCCGCTTGTCCGTGCGATTGGGTCGGTACTTTTTCATGTTGTCCGCGACCCAATTGTCGACGTCAGTTATGAACTGCTGCACAAGAGATCGAATCAGTTTCTCAAACGCAGGTGCCATGGAACTAGGCAAGCCCCGGTCCGGGAAAACGGATCGCTGGATGCGCTTGGCTGCAGGTTCAGCGTCCGCATTGTGAGTAATTGTGTTGGCCAAATCTGTAAGTGCGAGACCCAAGTGCTCCAGCATTGGGGCGCTCATCGCCACGGGTACGACGTATGTCCGGGACAAGACTTTCAGAAACTTGTCCGTTGATCCCACAACCACGCGGGCGCGAAGAAGCTCATCAACCAACTCCACGGGATCGCATTTCGGATCTACGCGTTTTGCAAGCGCAGAAAAAGACCTGTCGTCTGATCGAGCGAAATCCAGTTCGAGCGGCAGTCCATACGGCCCTTGAAACATGGGATCCGTATGCCAGATGTGGATTATCTCGGTAAGGATTCGAGCAAATGTCGGCCGTGGCCCCGCCAGCAAACTCGGGTCATCGATGTAACGATCCACGTCGCGCCGGGCGATTCCGGTCACGTAGGCGATGCGCGCGCGCGTGCCCTTGCCCAAGGGACCGAGCCCGTCGCGCACCGCGCTTTCGATGTACACGCCCTTGACCGTTTCGCAGAACTCGTCGAAGCGCACGCCCGCGCGGATCAGGATCTTCACGAGCGGGCGGAGAATCCGGCGGAACGCCTGCAGCAGGTGCGCGCGCGCCTCGCTCGTCAATGAATCGATCGTCGCCTCGGGCTTTTCCCCAGTGGGCATTTCCCCCGCGGGTTTTTCCCCATCGGGCTTCTTGCCACCTGGCTTTTTCTCGCTCGCCATATCTACCTCCCGCCGACGGCGGCGAGAATGTTTGCCTGCATGCTCTCCGCCATCTGGCGTGGATCGGCGGCATCGCGGATCGGGCGCCCGACTACGATGTAGTCCGCGCCCCACGTGAAGGCCTGTTCGACCGTGACGACCCGCTTCTGATCGTCGCTCGGCCGGTTTTCCACGGGCCGTATTCCGGGTGTCACCACGATCAGGCGATCGTCGACGAACTGCCGCAGCATCTTTGCCTCGAGCCCCGACGACACGACGCCGTCGCAACCAGCCTCGAGGGCGCGCCGTGCGCGCGACAGCACCAGCTTTTCCACGTCGCATGAGAAACCGAGATCGTCGAGGTCGCCGCGATCGAGGCTGGTGAGCACGGTTACCGCGAGCACCTTGACGTCGCCCTTGGCCGCGGCCGCCGCTTCCATGATGGACTGGTTGCCATGCACCGTGGCGAAGGTCACGCCGCGATCGCGCAGCTGCCGCACCGCTGCGGCAACCGTCGCCGGCACGTCGAAGAACTTCAGGTCGACGAAAATCTTCTTGCCGCGCGCGGCGAGCCAGTCGAGCAGCTCGAAGTAGCCGCCGCTCATGAACAGCTCGAGCCCGATCTTGTAGAACGCGACGCTGTCGCCCAGCGTTTCGACCAGCTTTCGCGCGGCCTGCGGATCGGCCACGTCCATCGCAAATATCAGCCGCTCGCGCGGTGGGATCGTCTTCATGTTCGTTCGCCTGGGTCAAAGAGCCTGCGATGCTCGAGCATCGCGAATCGGTCGGTCATGCCGGCCACGTAGTCCGCCACGGCTCGCGCGCGCCCTGCCTTGCCGTGTTCGGCCTCGGCCGCGCGCGCGTTGTCCGCATACTCTTCCGGAAGCAGCCGCGGATCGTCGAACAGGGCTTCGAACAAGCCCTTCAGCACGCGCTGGGCTTTCGCGGTCATGCGCAGCACGCGATAGTGCCGGTATACGTGCTCGCCGAGGAACTGCTTCAATGCGCGGTGGTCGGCGTGCACCGCCGCGCTCATCGCGATCAGCGGCCCGTCGGCGTCGCGCACGTCGTCGATGCTCGCCACACCCGCGCGCGCGATCCGCTCTTCGCTCGTGTCGATGACGTCGAGCACCACTTCGTTGATCATGCGCCGGATGACTTCATGGATCATCCGCCGCGACGCCAGCTCCGGGTAGGCCGCGCGCACCGCGTCGTGGTGGCGCGCAAACAGGCGGACCTCCCGCAGGTCCTCGACTTCTATGAGTCCGGCGCGCAGGCCGTCGTCGACATCGTGGTTGTTGTAGGCGATCTCGTCGGCCAGGTTCGCGAGTTGCGCTTCGAGCCCCGGCTGGCGGCGCTCGAGAAAGCGCTGGCCGAGCTCGCCGAGCTGCTTCGCGTTCGTCACCGAGCAGTGCTTCAGGATGCCTTCGCGCGCCTCGAAGGTGAGATTCAGCCCGGGGAAATCCGCGTAGCGTTCCTCGATCTCGTCGACCACCCGCAACGACTGCAGGTTGTGCTCGAAGCCGCCGTATTCACGCATGCACTCGTTCAGCGCGTCCTGGCCCGCGTGGCCGAATGGCGTGTGGCCGAGGTCGTGCGCGAGGCTGATGGCTTCAGTGAGGTCTTCGTCGAGCGCCAGCGCCCGCGCGATGGAACGCGCGATCTGCGCCACTTCCATCGAGTGCGTGACGCGCGTGCGATACAGGTCGCCCTCGTGATTGACGAACACCTGCGTCTTGTAGACGAGGCGCCGGAACGCGTTCGAATGGATCACGCGATCGCGGTCGCGCTGGTACTCCGTGCGGTGCTCCGACACAGGCTCCGGATATCGACGGCCACGCGAGGTTTCGCGGCGCGCTGCGTAGGGCGCAGGCGCACGGTTGCTGCCCGGCTGGGTGCCATTCATCCGAAGTGCGCCGCGAGGGTGGTGGCGAGCGCGTCGTCCGGATAGTCCGACGAGACGCGGGCTTCGCCGATCGCGTTCAACAGGACGAGCCGGATGCGACCCGCCTGCACCTTCTTGTCCATGCGCATCAGTTCGAGCGCCGCGCTTCCCTGGATCGAGCTGACGTCCAGGGGCAGGCCCGTGCGCTTCAGGAGGCGCTCGATACGCTCGACGTCCGCGCGGGCGAGCATGCCACAGGCGCGCGACATGTCGGCCGCCACCAGCATGCCGGCGCCGACGGCCTCGCCATGCAACCAGCCGGCGTAGCCGGTCGCCGCTTCGATGGCGTGCCCGAACGTGTGGCCGAAGTTGAGCCACGCGCGTTCGCCGTGCTCATGCTCGTCGCGCGCGACGATCTGCGCCTTCAGCTCGCAGGAGCGACGGATGGCATGCGCAAGCGCCGCCGGTTCGCGTGCGAGCAAGTCGTCGATGTGCACCTCGAGCCACTCGAAGAATTCCCGATCACAGATGAGCCCGTACTTCACCACCTCGGCGAGCCCGGCGCGCAACTCGCGCTCCGGCAGGGTGTCGAGGGTCGTGGTGTCGGCGATGACGGCAACCGGCTGGTGAAAAGCGCCGATGAGGTTCTTGCCGCCGGGATGGTTCACGCCCGTCTTGCCGCCGACCGAGGAGTCGACCTGGGCGAGCAGCGTGGTCGGCACCTGCACGAAGGCGACGCCGCGCTGGTAGCAGGCGGCGGCGAAGCCCGCCATGTCGCCGACCACCCCGCCGCCGAGCGCAATGACGCAGGCATCGCGACCGAAGCGGTTGGCGACGAGGACGTCGAGGATGCGCGCGACATTGGCGAGCGTCTTGTGCGTCTCGCCATCGGGCAGCACCACTTCGACGACGCGCCGGCCCGGCAGCGCCGCGCGCAGCGCCGGCCCATGGAGCGCCGCGACAGTGGTGTTGGTGACGACCAGCAAGTCGCGTGCGGGGATGCGCGCGGCGATCTCGCGGCCTTCGCGCGCGAGCAAGTTCGCCCCGATCAGGATCGGGTAGGAACGCGAGCCGAGTTCGACGTTGAGGGTATCCACGCGGGCACCAGTATAGTGGGGCGGCCCGCGTGTTGCGCCCGCCAGTCAGCCGGACGCAGGGGCGCGGATCGCGGCGAGGATAAGGTCGACGACCTGCTGCACCTTGCGGCCATCGGTGGCGACCGTGACATCGGCGGTGCCGCGATACAGCGGCTCCCGCTGCGTCATGAGTTCGGCGAGCTTGGCCGCCGGGTCGACGTTGTGCAGCAGCGGCCGGTGCCGCCCGTGCTGCACGCGCCCGGCCTGCTGGCGCACCGAGGTCTCGAGATAGACCACGACGCCCCGCTGCGCGAGCTGCGCGCGGTTCTCGGCCAGCAGGATCGCGCCCCCGCCAGTCGAGACGACCACGGGTTCCATGGCCGTCAGCAGCGCAATGACTTCGCGTTCGCGCTCGCGAAAGCCCGCCTCGCCTTCCTCGTCGAAGATCCGCGGAATGTCGACCCCGGTGCGCAGCTCGATCTCCGCGTCGCTGTCGTAGTAGGGCGCGCCAAGATGCCTGGCGAGCAGCTTGCCCACGGCCGACTTGCCCGAGCCCATCGGGCCGATCAGGAAGATGTTTTGCTTGCCGAGCACGACTTCCGCCCCAAAGAAACTGGCCGCCCGGAGGCGGCCAGCGAGTCTAGCAGTACGGTCGATGGCATCGACCGCGGTGCGCCTTTACGGAACGTTCACCGGATACTGCAGGATCGTCTGCAGCCCGCTCGGCGCCTCGACGGATATCGTCAGCATGCCATCGACGGCCGTTGCCGAAGCATTGACCGTGAAGGCGTACGACGTCGGCTCCGTGGTGCAGGGCACCGTGAACGAACTCGGCGTCGCCACCTGCAAGCCGGTGCCCGACACCGTCGCGGTGATCTTCGTACCCTGCGGCAGCGGGTTGTCATTGAGGTCCGCGAACAGGACCGCCATGGACACGCCACCCGGCAGGCCCGCGATGTTCAATGGCGTGCCATTCGCGGGGGCAACGTTCGCCGGCGTGCCGCCCGACATGATGATCAGGTTGGAGGCACTGATGCCCGTCGACACGGCCGTCGCACTGCATCGGGCTACATCGTTGCAAAGCACGCCATTGAAGAAGGTGTCTGCGGCGTTGCGGGTCGAGTCGTTGTTGAAGTCGTAGATCGGCTCGCCCACGTCAAAGGCACCGCTCTCGTTGTCGTCGCGGAACCGCTCGGGCAGGTCGACGAAGTTCTCGCCGACATCGAAGGAGCCATTGCCGTTGGTATCCGTGAACGACTCCTCGCCGATCGCGGTGGCGAAGACGGTCGAGCGGCCCGCGCGTGGATCGGCGCCGGGACCCGTCGGCGTGGCGCCCGGGCGCGGATTGGAGCTCGTCCAGTTCACCGTGCAGAAACCACTCTGCGTCGGCGTGGATTGCGTCTGGCACTGCGACTGGATCAGGCCGCCTTCAGTGCTGATGGTCACGGCCGTGCCATCTGGCACCGGGTTATTGAAACGGTCAGCCAGGCGCGCCGTCACGGGCACCTGCACGCCATCGCGGCTCCAGGCCTCGACGTTCGGGCACTGGACGGACAGGGAGAAACTGTCCTGGTCCGGAATACCCGTGGTCACGGTCAACTGTGCCGACTGCGTCGAAATCTGCGGTGAAGCACTCGTGACCGTCGCGGTCACGCGCACGGTCGTATTCACGGTACCCGACTGCACGACCGTCTGCACACGGCCGTTGGCGTCACTTTGTCCCGTGGTCGGGGAGATCGCGATACCGCCCACATTCGTATTGAGCGCGAAGGAGACGTCCGCGCCCGCGCGCGGCCCACCCGACTGATCGAGCACGCGGAAGACGACGGTTGAAGCCTCGGGACGCCCCGCCCCACCCGTGCCGCGCAGCGCGATATTGGTCGGCGTGGCCGATTCGAACACGATCGAACCGATGGCCGCCGGCGCCACGGTCACCGTGCCCGAAGCCGACAGCGGATTGCCGCCGATCGTCGCCGTTGCCGTGATCACGTCGCTGCCACTACACCCGGACGCCGAGTAGGTCGCGCTCGCGATGCCGGTGCTCGTCTGCACGGGACTCGTGATCGACGCGAGGTTCTGCGCGGCGCAGGGCGAGTTGAAGGTGATGCTCGCGTTCTGCGTATAGAGCGTGCCGTCGGACTGCTGCAGCACGACCTGCAGGCTCGTGCTGCCGCCGGCCGACACGTTGGCGTTGGAAATCGAGATCATGCCCGGTTGGAAGGCGGCGCCCGTGCCGCTGCCCATCTGCACGGTCGTGTTGCTGCTGCCCGCCACCACCTGGACGTTGACCGTGGCGTTCATGCCGCCGGCCGTCGCGGTCACGGTGATCGTGCGCAGCGTGGGATCGCCCGCGGTCGACAGCGTGGCCTTGGCCTCGCCCGCCGAGTCGGTGGTGCCTTGCGTGACCGCGAGGCCGCCGGAACCGGCCGTAAAGGTCACCGGGACGCCGGCAATCAGGTTGTTGGTCGCGTCGCGAACGAGCGCGGTGATCGACGCCGTGCTAGAGCCGTCCGACAGGATCGTCGGCGAGCTGGTCGTGACCGTGATGGCCGAGATGGTGGGCGTGCCGCCACCGCCACCGGGCGTGCCCGGCGTGCCGCCACCGAAGGCGTCGTCGTCGCCGCCGCCGCCGCAGGCCGTCAACAGGCCCGCGAGCAACACCGACAGGAAAGCTGATTTGTGCATCTGTTTCACCTGATTGGTTTCCGACCGGTCCCTCGCCGATCAGTAAACGTTGACCCCTTCGCGCAAGATCTTCGGGGTCACGAAGATCAGGAGCTCGTCCTTGTTGTTGGTCTTGCTCTTCTGCTTGAAGAGGATGCCGAGGCCCGGGACGTCGCCCAACCAGGGCACCTTCTTCTCGGTATCGCGGCGCTCGGTCTCGAGGATGCCGCCGAGCACGACCGTCTGGCCGTCGTTGACCAGCACCTGCGTCGTGATTTCGCGGGTGTCGATCGAGGGCACGTTGACGCCGCCCGAGCCGACGATCACGGCGCCGACGCTGTCCTTCTTGACGTTGAGGTCGAGGATGATGCGGTTGTCCGGCGTGATCTGCGGCGTGACCTTCAGCGACAGCACGGCCTTCTTGAACTGGATGGTGGTGGCGCCGCTCGACGCCGACTCCTGGTAGGGAATCTCGACACCCTGCTCGATGCTCGCCTCGCGCTGGTTCGCCGTGATGACACGCGGCGAGGAGATGATCTCGCCACGCCCTTCCGCCTGCGCGGCGGACAGCTCGAGGTCGACGATGTAGTCGGAGCCGAGCAGCATGAACGCGAGCCGGCCCGCCGGGTTCGCGACCGGCAGGTTCACGTTGTAGCGGTCCGCGGCGCCCGCGCCGGTCGGCACCTTCACCGGCGTGACGACACCGGTATTCGCGCGATTGTCGAGCGCGGAGGAGAGGCCCACGTCGGTGGCCGTGCCGCTGCCGCTGACCATGCCCAGCTCGGTGCCGCCGTTGCTGACGTTGATGCCGGTGAAGCCGGCGCGCACGCCGAGCTCACGCGTGAAGTCGTCGTTCACGACGACGATGCGCGCCTCGATCAGCACCTGGCGCACCGGGATGTCGAGCGTGCCGACGAGGCGGCGGATGTCGGCGAGCTTGTCCGCCGTGTCCTGCAGCAGCAGGGTGTTGGTGCGCGCATCGACCGCGACGCTGCCGCGTTCGGACAGCAGCGAGCCGCCCTGCGACTTGATCAGCTCGGCGAGATCGCCCGCCTTCGCGTAGTTCACCTGCAGGTACTCGGAGCGCAGCGGCGCGAGTTCCTGGATGTCCTTCTTCGCCGCGAGGTCGGCCTTTTCGCGCGCGGCGAGTTCATCCGCCGGCGCCACGATGATCACGTTGTCCTGGCGGCGCTTGTCGAGGCCCTTCGTGCGCAGCACGATGTCGAGCGCCTGGTCCCAGGGCACGTTCTGCAGGCGCAGCGTGACGCTGCCCGACACCGAATCGCTCACCACGATGTTCTGGCCGCTCGCGTCGGCGAGCAGCTGCAGCACCGCGCGGGTCTCGATGTCCTGGAAATTGAGGGTCAGGCGCTCGCCGGTGTAGGTCGGCTTCGCGTCGGCCTCGGCGGCCGCCTTGCGGGCCGGCTGCAGTTCGACGACGTACTGGTCGTCCGACTGGTACGCGAGCTGCTCGAAGTTGCCCGAGCCGTTGATGATGACGCGCGCGCCGTCGTTCACCTTGACGACGTCGAACCCGGTCACCGGGGTCGCGAAGTCGGTGGCGTCGTAGCGGCGGATCAGGTTCTTCGGCACGTCCGCGCCGGCGAAGTCGACGACGATCTGGTCGCCCTGCTGGCGCACGTTGATCGGCGTGTGCGGGTCCGACAGCTTGACGATGAGGCGACCGGTGCCGTCGGCACCGCGACGGAAATCGATGCTGCGCAGTGCGCGCAAGGTGGGGGCGGCGGCGACACTGGCGGGCGGCGCGGCGGCATTGCCACCCGCCGCGGCGACGCCCTGGCCCGCGCCGATCGTCACGACGATTTCGTTGCCGGCCACGCGCGTCGAATAGGGTTGCATGTGGTCGAGGTTCACGACGAGGCGCGTGCGCCCCGAGGCTTCCGCCGCGAGCACGGTATCGACACCGGCCGAATGCACGTCGATGCGGCGCGCAGGCAAGGCCAGCGCCGTGTCCGGCAGGTCGAGCGAGATGCGCGCCGGGTTGTCGATGGTGAAGGCCATCGGCTCGGGGGCGGGGCCGGAGGTGCGCAGCGTGAGCTGCACGACCTGTCCGGGCAATGTCTGCACATCCACCGCCTCGAGCCGGTTCTCGGGATCGGCAGCGGATGCGACCTGACCTGCGAACGCGAGGACGCAGGCGGCCAGCAGCCGCAGCCACGTGCCGCGCACGGGTTGGAACGCGATATTACGGTTCATTCTGACTTTCTCCCTGCCGATCACTCGTTCAGGGCCAGCGAGGCGGGACGCTCCATGTACCCGCCGAGGCCGTCCGGAACGATTTCAACCAAGTCGATCTTCGAGGCCGCGATGTCGACCACCTTGCCCTCGGCCTGGCCCATGTAGTTGCCGGGCAGGACACGGTGCACGAGGCCGTCCTTTGTCTGCACGAGGCCATAGGTGCGGCCGCCGAGCTTCAGCGTGCCGACCATGCGCAGCGTGTCGAGTGAAAACTGCTCGAGGAATTCGCGGTTGCGCTTGATGTCCGGGCGCACGCTCGAGGCACTCGAGCCTCCGGAGCCACCGGGCATGAAGGGCGAGCGCAGGTTCTGCGCGGTGTAGGCAAAGCTCTCGTAGGGCTTCACCTCGGGCAACGGCTCGACGCGGCCGCCCGGCTCCTTCTTGGTCGCGGCGATGAACGACTCGAGCTCGCTGTCGCGGCTCGAGCAGGCGGTCGTCGCGAGCAGCGCCGCGCACGCGAGACCCGCCAGGGCGATCCTGCTGCGGCTCATGCCCCACCTCCCGAGGATTTGCGGCGGCCCTTGTCGGCCTGGCGCCGTTGCGCCTCCGCCGCGGCCACCTCGTCCTCATCGAGGTAACGATAGGTCTTCGCGGTCAGGTCGAGCGTCAGGACGTCGTAGGCGTCCTTCGAATCCGGCTTGATCGAGATGTCGTGCAGCGTGACGATGCGGGGCAGCGCCGCGATGCCGCTGACGAATGCGCCGAACTCGTGGTAGTTGCCGGTGAGCCGGATCTTGATCGGCAGCTCGGCGTAGAAGTCCTTCTTCTGCTCTGCCTGCGGCTGGAAGAGCTTCTCCTCGAGTCCCGCGGCGAGGCCGGTCTGGGAGATGTCGACCAGCAGGTTCGGCACCTCGGTCTTGCCGGGCAGCTGGCGCAGCATCGCGCCGAAGGAGCGCTCGATGTCGGTCAGCTGCTGCTTGTAGACCTCGAGGTTCACGGCCTTGGCATGCTTGTCGCGGAATTCGCCGCGCAGTTTCTGCTCGTCCGCCTGGAAGCGCTGCAGCTCGGGCCGCTGGTTCTGCCAGACGAACACGTAGGAAAGCACGAGGGCGAGCACCACGAACCACACGGCGACGGCGCCGATGCGGATCGGCAGCGGCCAGCGGCCCGGGTCGCTCGGATCGAGGGCACGCAGTTCTTCGATCAGGTTCACGAGCCGGCCCCCTTCCTCGCGCGTGCCTTGGGCTTGGCCGCATCGTCGTCGCCCTCGCCGGCCACGGTGACCTGGTCGGCGTAGAGCGTGAAGGTGGCGCCGAGCGACTGGTCCTTCTTCGTCTCGATCACCGAGAGTTCGGGATTCCTGAGCCACTGCGACTTGTCGATGTTGCGCATGAAGGTCGACACGCGGGTGGAGGACTGCGCGACGCCATCGAGCTTCAGCCGGTGGCCCGTCTGCGTGACGCCCGTGAGGAAGGTGCCGTCGGGCAGCGCGCGCACGAGCTCATCGAACACGTGCACGATCTCGGGGCGCGAGCGCTGCAGCTTCTCGATGATTTCCATGCGCGAGATGAAGCGCTGCTTCTGCGCCTCGAGGTTGTTGATCTCCTCGATCTGCTTGTCGAGGGTCGAGATCTCGGCCTTCAGCTGTTCGTTGCGCTGCTGCTGGCCCGAAATCAGCGAGCTGAACAGCAGGTAGATGACGAAGGTCGCAAGCAGCGCAGCGAGCGTGCCGCCGCCGAGCGCGACGAGAAACGCCATCTTGCGTTCCTTGCGCTGTTCGGCGCGCCAGGGAAGCAGGTTTATCTGTGGCATGTCAGTCGAAGCTCCGCAGCGCGAGGCCGCAAGCCGTGAGCAGAGCGGTGGCGTCGCGCTGCACCGCCTGGGCCTTGGCGCGCGACGAAAGTTTCATCTGGCCGAGCGGATCGCCTTTCTCGGCGGCGATGCCGACGCGGCTCGAGACCACTTCGGCGACCCCGGGGATGTTGGCGCAGCCACCGCACACGAGGATCTTCTCGGGCTGCTCGCGGCCGCTGCCGGACGCGAGGTAGAACTGCAACGAGCGACTGACCTGCTGGGTCATGTCGTCGATGAAGGGGTCGAGCACCTCGGACTGGAAGTTGCCCGGCAGGCCGCCCTCTTTCTTGGCGCGGCCGGCCTCCTCCATCGAGAGGCCGTAGGTGCGCATGATTTCTTCGGTCAGCTGCTGGCCGCCGAAGGCGAAGTCGCGCGTGTAGACGACCTTGAGGTTGCGCAGCACGCTGAAGGTGGTGCTGCTCGCGCCGAAGTCGACCACCGCGATGGTGCGGTCGATCCCGCCGTCCGGCATCTGGTGGGTCATCAGCCGGCAGGAATTCTCGAGCGCGAAGGCCTCGACGTCGACGATCTTCGCGGTGAGGCCCGCGGCGCTCACCGCGGCCTGGCGCTGCTCGACGTTCTCGGTGCGGGTCGCGACGAGCAGCACGTCGTTCGTGTCCGTGTCCTTCTCCGAGGCGCCGAGCACTTCGAAGTCGTAGCTCACCTCGTCCATCGGGAAGGGGATGTACTGGTCGGCCTGCATTTCGACCTGCGATTCGAGGTCGCGCTCACGCAGGTTGCGCGGCATCTGGATCACCTTGGTGATCGCGGCGTCGCCACTGATCGCGATCGCGACCTCGCGGCTCTTGGCGCCCGCGCGCTTGGCGGCGCGGCGAATGGCCTCGCCGACGG
Source organism: Steroidobacteraceae bacterium (assembly GCA_050185195.1). Classification (GTDB taxonomy): domain Bacteria; phylum Pseudomonadota; class Gammaproteobacteria; order Steroidobacterales; family Steroidobacteraceae; genus CADEFQ01. Next base: position 407,621 of record JBFWZQ010000001.1, read on the forward strand.
CCTCCGCATCCACGATGGCTTTTTCGTTCATCGCGTTCTGCGGGGTGGGTTCGGCCGCGTAGGACTCGACCCGGTACTGCCCGCCGGCCATCGCGAGCTCGATCAGCTTGACCGACGAAGTCGTGATGTCCAGCCCGAGCAGGGGCCGGTATTTACGGCGAAGCAGGAACACTTTTGTCTTTCCTTTTCAGCAACTTATGCCCCGAACCCGTCGCCTTTTGTAACTTATGCGGTAACTATATATCAGCGTAAAGTTAAATAGAACGTGAGTACGCTCACGAAACGGGCGGAAAGCCGGGAATGGTGCCTGGAGCCTGCCGAGCGATCACGGTCCACTGTGCGCTGCAATTTCGAAACATGTTCTCGCCGCCCCGTCCTGGTTGATCCATGCCCTGGTCGAACGGCGGCGTGCTGGAATCGGGCGGTCGTCGACGGTGGATGGACAAGCGAGCCATCCGGCCGGCAACCCCGCTGTCGTAGGCACGCGCCCTTAGACCGGAAGCTTTGCGTCCCCACCTTTCGGTGAGTTTGCCAATCGTTCGCGGGCTACTATGCATAGCCCGCGGAACGCGGGCAAGACACGAGAGTTGTTTTCTGTGAAGTGGAACTGGTTTCGGATTGGCGCGGTCGCCGCCACCTGTGTGATCGGCGTCACACTTCTCGCCGCCCTCGGCATCGCGGGCAGCTATGTTTTCCTCGCCCCGTCGCTGCCGTCGAGCGAAGGGATGCGCGATGTCGAGCTCGCGGTGCCGCTGCGCGTCTACACCCGCGGCGGCCAGCTCGTCGCGCAGATCGGCGAACAGCGCCGCATCCCCGTCACCTACGCGGAGATCCCCGCGGTGGTCCGTAATGCGTTCCTCGCGGCGGAGGACGACCGTTTCTTTCGCCACCACGGCATCGATTACGCCGGCGTGCTGCGCGCCGCCGCGGTGAATTTCTTCACCGGCAACCGCTCGCAGGGCGCGAGCACGATCACGATGCAGGTGGCGCGCAACATGTTCCTCACGCAGAAGCGCGAGTGGCGCCGCAAGCTGCAGGAGGTGTTCCTCACCTGGCGCATGGAGCGCGAATTCACCAAGGAACAGATCCTCGCGCTGTACCTCAACGTGATCTTCTTCGGCCAGCGCTCCTATGGTGTCGCGGCGGCTGCCGAGACCTATTTCGGCAAGCCGCTCGACCAGCTCACGATCGGCGAAGCCGCGCTGCTCGCCGGCATCCCGAAGGCGCCGACCGACACCAATCCGATCGCGAACCCGCAGCGCGCGCAGGAGCGGCGCGGCTACGTCCTGCGACGCATGCACGAGCTGGGCTACATCGACGAAGCCGGCCTGAACGCCGGCAACGCGGAGCCCGTCGTCGGCAAGATGAACGCGCCGCTCAACGATGTCGATGCGCCCTATGTCGCCGAGATGGCGCGCCTCGAACTCGTCAGTCGTTACGGGGAAGCGGCCCAGAACGCCGGTTACCGCGTGTTCACCACCATCGACCCGCGCCTGCAGACGGCGGCGAATCGCGCGCTGCGGCTCGGGCTGCTGGAATACGACCGCCGCCGCGGCTGGCGCGGCGCCACCGCGCAGGTCGCGGTGCCGGCGGGCGCCGACGCGGCCGCGCTCGATGCACTGCTCGCGCCGTTCCAGCCGATCGGCAACCTCGACCCCGCGCTCGTCACGGCCGTCGAAGCGCGCAGCGCACGGGTGCACGTCAAGGGCGGCGGCGCGGCGACGATTCCTTGGGAGGGGCTCGCCTGGGCGCGACGCCTGACGGGCGAGGACACACGCGGCCCCGCGCCCAAGACGGCGGCCGACGTGCTCGCGCCCGGTGACGTGGTGTTCGTCGTCACGGACGGCGGGAGCGCGGCGCAACTCGTGCAGCTGCCGGAAGCGCAGGGCGCGCTCGTTGCGCTCGACCCGGACGATGGCGCCATCGCGGCCCTGATCGGCGGCTTCGACTACTACACCTACAAGTACAACCGTGCGACACAGGCGAAACGCCAGCCCGGCTCGGGCTTCAAGCCGTTCCTGTATTCCGCCGCGCTCGAGAACGGCTTCACGCCCGCCTCGTTGATCCTCGATGCGCCGATCGTGATGGACGACCCCGATTCCGAGACGTCGTGGCGGCCGGAGAACTCGAGCGGCGAGTTCTCGGGGCCCACTCGCCTCCGCGAAGCGCTCGTGCGCTCGCGCAACCTCGTCTCGATCCGCATCCTGCGCGACATCGGCATTCCCACCCTGGTCGACTACGCCGCGCGCTTCGGTTTCGCGCGTGCGTCGATGCCGAAGGACCTGACACTCGCGCTCGGCACGCTGCAGGCGACGCCGCTCGAGGTCGCCACCGGCTTCGCGGCCTTCGCGAACGGCGGGTACAAGGTCGACCCCTATTTCATCGATCGCATCGAGGATGCGTCGGGCAAGGTCGTCTACCGGGCGCAGCCGAAGGAAGTGTGCGAGCTGTGCGGCGCCCCCGCGATGGGCACCGGCGAACCGGCGCTCGATGCGCCGGACGCGCTGCAGTTCGCGGCCGCCGAGCGCGGGGGCCTTGCGCTGTTGCCGAAGGAGCGCATCGCCGAGCGCATCATCACCGCACCGAACGCCTACATCATGGACGACATCATGGCCGACGTGATCCGGCGCGGCACGGGCCGGCGCGCGAACGCACTCGGCCGGCGCGACATCGCCGGCAAGACCGGCACGACCAACGATGCGAAGGACGCCTGGTTCAACGGCTTCAATCGCGATCTCGTCGCGAGCGTGTGGGTCGGCTACGACCAGGAGCGTTCGCTCGGTGCAGGCGAGGAAGGCAGCCGCACGGCGGTGCCGATCTGGGTGCATTTCATGCGCGAAGCGCTCGCGGCGGTGCCGCAGCGCGTGCGGCCGCGGCCCGAGGGCGTGATCGAGCTGCCGATCTCCCGCGAGACCGGACAGCTCGCGACCGCGGACGACCCCGATGCGGTGCAGGAGCTGTTCATGGCGGACCACTTGCCGGGCGGCGGCAGTGGCGAGCCGGTGCCGGGCGCCATCCGGCCTGCCGCTCAGCCGGCGGACAGCGAACCGATTTTCTGACCATGAGCAGACACCAGCCCGCCCGCGCGGAAAACCTGCGGCGCGCGATCGCGCAGGAAGCCGCGCGCATCATGGCCGAACACGGCGTGCGCGATTTCCATGCCGCAAAACGCAAGGCGGCCGAGCGTTACGGCGTGATCGATGGCGGCCTGCTGCCGAAGAACACGGAGATCGAGGAAGCGCTCGCCGGTTACCAGCGCCTGTTCGGCGGTGAATCGCACGTGCAATCGTTGCAGTCGCAGCGTGCGGCCGCGCTCGAGGCGATGCAGTGGCTCGCGGAATTCCAGCCGCGCCTCGTGGGCCCGGTGCTCGCAGGCACCGCCACGGAACATGTCGACGTGCAGCTGCACCTGTTCGCCGATCGGGCCGAGGCCGTCACCCTCAAGCTGATGGACCATGGCATGGCACACGAGGTCGGCGAGCGGCGCGTGAAGCTGAATGCGGAACGCATCATCGCGTATCCGACCGTGCGCTTCGAAATGAGCGGCGAACCGATCGAGGCCGTGGTGTTTGCGCGCGACGGCATCCGCCAGGCGCCGGTCAGCCCCGTGGACGGCAAGCCGATGCGGCGTGCGGACGCCGCCGAAGTCGAGGCGCTGCTCCTGGCCCCTGGCCCGTAGCGCTCAGCGCTTCGCGATGTCGGTGTATTCCCGCGGACCCGACCCGGTGTAGAGCTGCCGCGGGCGACCGATCTTGTAGCCCGGATCCGAGATCATCTCCTGCCAGTGCGCGACCCAGCCCGCGGTGCGCGCGACGGCGAACATCACCGTGAACATCGAGCGCGGGATGCCGAGCGCGCTGTAGATGATGCCCGAGTAGAAATCGACGTTCGGGTAGAGCTTGCGCGAGATGAAGTAATCGTCCTTCAGCGCGATCTCCTCGAGGCGCTCGCCGAGCTCGAGCAGCGGATTGTCGCCGCGGCCCATCTTCGCGAGCACCTTGTGGCACATCTCGCGGATGATCTTCGCGCGCGGGTCGAAGTTCTTGTACACGCGATGGCCGAAGCCCATCAGGCGCACGTTCGAGGTCTTGTCCTTCACCTTCGCGAGGAACTTCGGGATGTTGTCGGCGGTGCCGATCGACTCCAGCATCTCGAGCACCGCTTCATTCGCGCCGCCGTGCGCCGGGCCCCAGAGGGCCGACACGCCCGCCGAGATCGCCGCGTACGGATTTGCACCCGTCGATCCCGCGAGGCGCACCGTGGAGGTGCTCGCGTTCTGCTCGTGGTCCGCGTGCAGGATCAGCAGCAGGTCGAGCGCCTGCGCGGCGAGCGGATCGACGTCGTAGGGCTCGCAGGGCACCGCGTAGAACATGTGCAGCAGGTTCGCGCAGTAGTCGAGGTCGTTGCGCGGGTAGACGAACGGCTGGCCGAGCGAGTGCTTGTAGGCGGCGGCCGAGATCGTCGGCAGCTTCGCGATGATCCGGTGCGCGAAGATCTCGCGGTGGCGCGGATTATTGATGTCCATCGAGTCGTGGTAGAACGCCGACATCGACGCGACGATGCCCGACACCATGGCCATCGGGTGCGCATTGAAGTGAAAGCCGTTGAACATGCGCAGCAACGACTCGTTGATCATCGTGTGCCGCGAGATGTTGGCCGTGAACTCGGCGAGCTGCTTCTTGTCGGGCAGCTCGCCGTTCAGCAGCAGGTAGGCCACCTCGATGAACGAGCTTTTCTCCGCGAGCTGCTCGATCGGGTAGCCGCGATACAGCAGCACGCCCTTGTCGCCATCGATGTAGGTGATGCGGCTCTCGGTGCTCGCGGTCGCCATGAACCCGGGGTCGAACGTGAACACGCCGTGGTCCCGGTTGAGGGCGGCGATGTCGAGGACATCGGGGCCGATGGTGCCCGAACGGACCGGCAGCGTGGATTTCTTGCCGGTGGCGGAATCGATGAGTTCAAAATTCTTGCTGGGCATGCGCACGATCCAGGCTGCGCCCGTCGCGGACGTGCAACGGGGGACCGCGAGGATTCCATGGCACGGCGCCGGAAGCAAGGCGAGAAAGCCGCAGGCGCCGCCCGGTGGCGCCGCTGCGGAACTACTGCACGACCTTGAACAGCTGGCCGAACTGCGGCACTTTGTCGGGATAGAGCCCGTTCATCAGCTCGAGCTCCTCGAGCTGGTATTTCTCGACTGGAATATCGCGCGCGTAGTCCGCGAGCGAGGTCTTGCCGTCATAAGGCACGACCGCGATCCGGTAGGGCTCGGCGAGCGGGAACTCCGCGGGCTTGAGATTGCGCATGGTGGCGGCCACCGACATGATGACGCCGTCGGCCTCGGGTCGTGAATTCACCGATGCGCGGCTCGCGCCGGCGATGATGAAAGCGCTGCCGCCGCGATAGAACACGAGCCAGCGCACGGGCCCCCGGCCACCGTCGAGCGGCGAACCGTCCCGCGTGACCACCGAATAGCCTTCCATGTCGTGCGACTCGAGAGCCTCGCCGAGCAGCACCGATTTGCCCTTGAGCTGCGTCAGCAGGAACTCGCGCGGTGACTTCGAGGGCGGTCGCGGCTCGACCGTGACCTGCATCACGCTGTCCTTGCTGCGCGTGTACGCGAGGATCCGGTCGCGCAGGTTGTCGACGGTCCAGCCGCGCGGGAACGCCATCGTGATGCTCATGTCCGCATGGTAGAAGCGGTTGTCGCGCACGATGCCTTGCGCGCGGCTCGAGCCGTAGGGCAGGCCGTCGAGGTTGCGCAGGAAGATGTTGCGGTTGTCGATCCAGCCGCCCTCGGGCTCGGTGGTGATACGCGCGGCACCCTTGGCCGCCTGCACCGTGCGCGCATCGGGCGCGGGGTGCGAGGAGAACACGCCGTGGTAGATCCGCGGCTCGCGCCCTTCCTGGCGCGCACGAGCGAGTTCGAAGCGCTCCTGATCCTTGAACACCTTGAACACTTCGGCCATCGCTTCGGGTCGATAGCCCGCCCTCGTCGCGAAGCCGAGGCCGAGCCGGTCGGCCTCCATCTCGTTTTCGCGCCCGTAACCCTGCACCCAGGCACCTGCGCCGAGATTGGCGAGCTGGCCGATGGCGCCGGAGCCCGTCGCGAGCGTCGCGCCGATCGCGAGGATGTTCGCGAGCAAGCCCTGCGTGCGCCGCTTCTGCGGATGCTTCGCGGTGACATGGGCGATCTCGTGGCCCAGTATGGTCGCGAGCTCGGCCTCATCTTCGAGATAGCCCAGCAGGCCACGGTGGATGTAGATGTAGCAGCAGCCCGTGGTGAACGCATTGATCGAATCGTCGTCGAGGACGAAGAACTTGAATTCGGTGTCCGGCCAGTCGCTGTGGCGCGCGACGCGGGTGCCGACTTCATTGACGTAGTCCTGCATCGCCTGGTCTTCGTAGAGACCGTAGAACTTCAGGATCTCGGCGTGCGCCTTGCGCGAGGACTCGCTCTCGGCGTGCTGCTCCGCCGCCGGAACATCCAGCGGGACGAAGGCTGCTGCGAAGAACGCGAGCGCGACGAGGGTGCGTAGCATGCGAAACGCCCGTTTGGGGAAGGGTCCCATATTGCTACGATCGCGCGGAGACGGGGGCGGTTCCGTGCAAAGGGCTGCGGGCAAGAGGGCCAAGGGCCCTAGGCTACGGGCTGCGGGCCAGACCGTTGGCTACGCTTTCTGGCCCGTTGCGCGTAGCCCGTCGCGCGCGGCAGCGCAGCGCAGCGCGCGGCGGTAGCCGCGCCGCCCGTCGCGCGCACGGCCTGCGGCCGTGCGCCTCAGCGCGCTGCGGCGGTCGCGTACTTCTTGCGGAACTTGTCGACGCGGCCGGCGGTGTCGACGATCTTCTGCTTGCCCGTATAGAACGGGTGGCAGCTCGAGCACACTTCGACCTGCAGGTCGTGACCGAGCGTCGACCGCGTCTTGAACGTGTTGCCGCAGGTGCAGCTCACGTTGATTTCAGCGTAGTTCGGGTGCGTGTCGGCTTTCATGATCGTGCTCGCGGCCGGAATCGTCCGGCCCAAAAGGGCGCGCAGTTTAGCGGTGTGGGCCCGCCCCCTCAAGTACCCCGGGCGCCGTTGCGACCCGGGGTCCGTGCGAGGCCCTCACGGAGGCGGCGCCTTATCCACAGAACGTGTGGATAACTTTGTGGGTATCCCTCGATGCGTTTCCGAGATTCTGCAGCCAGATCGCATTTCTGCAGACTTGGTCAAAAAATGACCACCCCATTTCAGCTTATAAAATCAACATGTTACGAGCATCATGTAGAGCGGTTTGGGTGCTATAGGACGTAATGTGCTCATTTGTGGTGGCACAGCACGCCGGCTGTGAATAAAACCCGCGACCGTTTGGCGGGAAAGCACCTAACCTGCTGCCCCGGCTCGCGATTCCGGCAGGAATTCGAGCAGCAGCTCGTTCAGGAAATCGAGGCCGCGGCGAGTCGGCCGGCAATTCGCGGTGGATCGTTCGACCAGGCCGCGGGCGGCCAGGTCCTCCAGCCGCCCCTCGATCGCGGCCCAGGCGACGGCCGTGCGGCGCTCGAACAGCGCGGGCGCAAATCCGTCGACCAGGCGCAGCGCGTTCATCAGGAATTCGAAGGGCCGGTCGGCCTGCACCACCTCGCGCGACTCCGGGAGCGCGTGGGCGGCGGCCATGTAACGACGGGGCTCGCGCGGTCGCGTCGTGCGAACGATGCGCTGCGCGCCGGCATCGCTGCGCTTGCCATGGGCGCCGGCGCCGATGCCGAGGTAGTCGCCGAACTCCCAGTAGTTGAGGTTGTGGCGACAGCGCCTGCCCTCACGCGCGTAGGCCGACACCTCGTAGCGGCGGTAGCCGCGCGCCTCGAGGCGTTCGAGGCAGGCATCGAGCATGGCGTGGGCCGCATCGTCACCGGGCAACGCGGGCGGGCGGGCCGCGAACAGCGTGCCGGGCTCGAGCGTGAGCTGGTACTGGGACAGGTGCGCCGGCGCGAGCGCGAGCGCCGCATCGAGGTCGGCCAAGGCGCCCCCGACCGACTGTCCGGGCAGCGCATACATCAGGTCGAGGTTGAAGTTGTCGAGCCCGGCCGCGTGCAACTCCTCCGCCGCGCGGCGGGTTTCCGCCGGCGAATGGATGCGGCCGAGTGTCTTCAGGGTCGCGGTGTCGAAACTCTGCGCGCCGAGGGAGACACGATTGACGCCCGCGTCCCGATAGCCCGCGAACCGGCCTCGCTCGATGGTGCCGGGGTTGGCTTCGAGCGTGACCTCGACATCAGGCGCAAACGGCAGCAGCCGGCGCGCGGTCCCGAGGACCTGCGCGATCGCCTCCGGGGAGAACAGGCTCGGCGTCCCGCCGCCGAGGAACACGCTCACGACCGGCCTGTCGGCAACGTGCGGGGCCTGGGCCTCGAGGTCCGCGGTGAGCGCGGCAAGGTAGCGATCGGCGGGCAACTCGCCCTGCACGGCGTGCGAATTGAAGTCGCAGTAGGGGCACTTGCTGACGCACCACGGGAAGTGCACGTACAGCGCGAGCGGCGGTGCGTTCATCGGGGCCAACGCGCCACCAGAGCATGCAAGGCGGCGCCCCGATGGCTGACCGCATTCTTGTCGGCCGGCGCAAGTTCCGCCGCGGTGCCGGCACCCCCGAGGGGCTCGAACACCGGGTCATAACCGAACCCGCCCTGACCGCGGGGCACGAGGGCGATGCGCCCTTCCCAGACGCCTTCTCCGATGACCGGGCTCAGATCATCGGGGCTGAATACCAACACAATCGTGGCACGGAAGCGGGCAGATCGTTTCTCATATGGAACGTCCCGCAGCGCCGCCAGAAGCTTTGCGGTGTTTGCGCCGGCATCGGCGGTCTCGCCCGCATAGCGCGCCGAGTAGACGCCGGGTGCACCGTCGAGCGCATCGACCTCGAGACCCGAGTCATCTGCCAGCGCGGGCAGTTGCGCGAGCCGTGCGGCGTGGCGCGCCTTGATCAGGGCGTTCTCGAGGAAGGTCGTGCCGGTCTCGGGCGGCGACTCGATGCCGAACGCCGATTGCGGCGCGAGCTGCACGCCAAGGGGCGCGAGGAGGGCAGCGAACTCGCCGAGCTTGCCCCGGTTGCCGGTCGCGACGACAACTTTCATGGGGCGCCCCGTCAATCGGCGGCGAGCGCCTGCGCCTGCAGCGCGAAGAGCGTCGCCGTGCCACCCACGGCCAGGTCGAGCAACTGGTCGAGCTCGTGGCGACGGAAGGCGTGGCCTTCGGCCGTCCCCTGCACCTCGACGAAGCCGCCGCCGCTTTGCATCACCACGTTCATGTCGGTCTCGGCGCCCGAGTCCTCGCGGTAGTCGAGGTCGAGCACGGGCGTGCCGTTCACGATCCCGACGGAGACGGCGGCCACCTGCCCATGGAGCGGGGGCGCCGCCAAGGCGCCCCGTTTCACCAGCGCCCGGCAGGCGTCCGCGAGCGCGACGTAGCCCCCCGTGATCGACGCGGTGCGCGTGCCGCCGTCGGCCTGCAGCACGTCGCAGTCGAGGGTCACGGTGCGCTCGCCGAGCGCCTCGAGGTCGATGACGGCGCGCAGGCTGCGGCCGATGAGCCGCTGGATCTCCTGCGTGCGCCCGGTCTGCTTGCCGCGCGCGGCCTCGCGCGCGCTGCGCGTGTGCGTCGCGCGCGGCAGCATGCCGTATTCGGCCGTCACCCAGCCCTGGCCCTTGCCGCGCAGGAACCCCGGCACGCCGTCCTCGATGCTCGCGGTGCACAGCACCCGCGTCGCGCCGAACTCGACCAGCACGGAGCCTTCCGCATAGCGCGTGAAGCGACGCGTGAAGCGCACCTCGCGCAGGGCGTCGGGCGCGCGCCCGTCCGCGCGGGCGCTCATCGCGCGCCCATCCAGCGCAGCGCGGCGGCGGTCGTGTTGTCGCTTGCGGCGCCGCCGATCAGCACGGCGCGCTCGGCGAGCCGCGCGAGGTCGTCGCGCAGCGTGCCACCCGCGGGCAGGCTGCGCGCGATGTCGTCGTCGGAGAGGTTGCCCCAGAAGCCGTCGGTGCAGACGAGCAGCAGGTCGTTCGGCGCAAGTCGCCGGCGGCCGGTGATCGCCATCTCGGGCAGCATGGGGTCGCCGCCGACGCAGGATTCGACGAAATTGCGCATCGGGTGGTTGAGCACCTGCTCGGGGGTGATCACGCCCTCGCGCAGCAGGAACTCGACGTGGCTGTGGTCGCGGGTGCGCTCGGCGACGGCGGCGCCGCGCAGGTGATAGATGCGGCTGTCGCCGACGTGGACCCAATAGGCCGAATCGCCCTGCACGAGACACACTGCACAGGTGGCGCGCGGGCGGTGCTCGAGGGGCAGCGCGGTGCCGAGCCGCACGACCTCGTCGTGCGCCCGCCCCACGGTCATCAGCAGGAAGCCGATCGGGTCGAAAAGCGGCTGCGGCGTGTGCCAGAAGGCCTCGACCAGCACCTTGGTGGTGATCTCGGCGGCGCGCGCACCGTCCGCGTGTCCCCCCATGCCGTCGACGGCCACCAGCATGGCGGCATGCTCGGCCACCGCGGCGGCCACCCGGTCCTGGTTGTCGTCGCGCGCTCCGATGAGGCTGAGTTCGGCGTAGTCGATGCGCAAGCGGCGGCTTCCGTCGTTGGCTAAACTGGGGCGGCGATTTATAACATTCCGCCAAACAATGATCACGAGCATGACAGGCTTCGCCCGCGGCGAGGTCTCCGGCCCCTGGGGCACCCTCACCTGCGAGTTGCGCAGCGTCAACCACCGGTTCCTCGAGTCGCAGTTCCGCCTCCCCGAGGAATTGCGCGGCGGCGAGAGCGAACTGCGCCAGGCGCTCGCACGCGAGCTGAAGCGCGGCAAGGTCGACTGCACCGTGCACCTGCGGGCCGCCGCGGGCGCCGCGCGCGCGCTCGACGTCGATGAGGACGCCCTCGCGCGCCTCGTGGCGCGCGTGCGCGACATTGCCGCGGCGCTGCCGCAGCCCACGGTCGACGCCCTCGACGTGCTGCGCTGGCCCGGGGTGATCCGCGAGGCCGAGGTCGACGCCGAGAGCCTCAAGGGCGCGCTCGCCGCGCTCGTCGCCGCCACCGTGCGCGATCTCGCCGCGGCGCGCGCGCGCGAGGGCGCGCGGCTGCGCGACCTCATCGAGGAGCGCTGCGGCGCGCTCGAGGGCCTCGTGGCGCAAGTGCGCGCGCGGCTGCCCGAGGTACACGCGCGCGTGCGCAACCGGCTCGCCGAGCGCATCGCGGAGCTGCAGGGCCAGGTCGACAAGGACCGCGTCGAACAGGAAATCGTGATGCTGCTGCAGCGGCTCGATGTCGCCGAAGAGCTCGACCGCCTCACCGGGCACATCGAGGAAACGCGACGGATCGTCGCGAGCGGCGAGCCGGCGGGCCGCCGGCTCGACTTCCTGATGCAGGAATTCAATCGCGAGGCGAACACCCTGTCGTCGAAGTCGCAGGACCTCGATACCACGCGCATCGCGGTCGACATGAAGGTGCTGATCGAGCAGATGCGCGAGCAGGTGCAGAACATCGAATAAGGTCCAGGGGCGTCCGCGGATATCCGCGAAAGATGCGTCAAGCCCCTGAGTTTCAGCGGTTTTTAATCAGATTCGTCCACTGGCGTCCAATCTCGTCTGAGCTAATCTTGTAGCTGGATGGGTAGCTGGCTTTCTCTGGACGCCGCGTTTGCAGGGTGCGAAGCTGTCGGGCCGCATCTGACAGCATCTCGCGAATGACGTCGGCCGCATTCTCCAGGCGAGCACGAACGACCGTCGGCGCCAGATCGATGAGGTGGCGGAGAGAAGTGTCCGGGTGCTGCGTGTCGAGATCGAACTCGACCAGTACATTGGCGGGAATTTGCTTCTCGTTGAAGGTCACGATGACCTGAGCGCGCGCCCGGATCGCGACGGCCAGCACGTGACGATCAGGCGGCTGTAGGCGGGCGTCCGCCGCAGTCGATCGACGTGGTCCTTTCCAATGGGCACTGGCGCCACGGGAATCACCGCATACGGTCGCCCTTGGCGGCGCGCTCGCCGACGCCGCGCGCCATTCGCAGCACGTTCTCGCGGTGAAAATCGAGATGGCTTCGCTGGCCCTCCGAGAACGCACCGACGTTCAGGGCGCCCTCGGGGTCAACGCCCATGCGCCGTAGCGATTCGGGATCCGCGACAGGCGACACGATCAACTGCCCGGAATCCTCGAAGGAAATGAACCCCTTGTCGAACAAGTGATCCACAGTCGGCGTCAACAACAATCCGTTCTCGCCGTCGAGCCGCTGTTCGTTGCTACTATCGCGCCACGGCCGGACGTGACTTGCAATCAGGTGCTCCATGCGCTCGACCCGCGTGATGCGGCAGGCGCGCTCGATGGACCGTACGTTGTCCCGAAACAGTCCCTGGCCGCGCCGCGCCTGCACGAGCGCCGTTCTTTCGGTTTCACGGATCACGGGATCTGTGGCGATAGCCACCTCGACGCGACGCTCCCACTCCTCGATGTCCCGCTCCGGCGCCGGCGAATCGCGCTCGATGCTGCTGACCTTCTGACCAGTGTCGGCGACGCTCGCCGCCTCCCTGCCGATCAAGCTGAAGAGTGTTGCCGCGAGCGTCGCGCCGACCTGCGTCAGGTACACGCTCTGCAGCCCGTTGCCTTCCGGGGTCAGCGGCGCGTACTTGCTCGCGAGTTCAGGGCGCAGGGGAGTGATGTGATCTTTGGGGCGTATGGCGTTGGCCAGGCGCTGCCAACGAACACTGACGCGCCAGCCGATCAGGCTCCAGTTCGTGCCGGCATTGCCGAACTCCTCTGGCTTCGGGCTCTCGCGGCAGTAACCGCTGACGATGCCGAGCGCCGCGATGCGCGTATCGCAGAACGAGAAGACGATATCCCCCGGAGCCACCTCACGCATGAACTCGTAGAACGGGTTGCGATGACCGTTCTTGTTGCGCTTGGGTGACCAGAGATAGCCGCCCTCGATTTCCTGGCGGAAGGTCTGGTTCTGGTTGACCCACCAATAACGCATTGATTGTTTCAGCCGGGGCGGCCTACTTCCGAAGCTCCCTCACTCGTACCCAGTCCCCCGGCGCGCGCTCGGGGTCACTGCAATTGGTTGGCTCGCAAACCGCTTTCTCCAACTTGAAAGCAAGTGTAGCGGTCAACGACATGTCGTGCGCCGCGGGGCGGGTGCGATCCTATCGGTCGAGCGCCAGCATCCTGACGAAGGCGGCAATCCGCTCCGCCTCGGCGCTGGTCAGGTCATTCGGAATATTGCTCAGTGTCACGACGAGGCCCGGCCGAACGGGAACCGAGGAGCGATAGGTTCCCGCAACATCATTGGGAACCTGCTCCGTGGCGTCCCGCGCCGCAGGCTCGCTGTTCACGGATCCCTTGTCCTTCTTGCGGGGCGCACTGGTAGTTCGAGTCTTGAACGTGAAATTCGCAGGATCCTCGCGCCAGGTCAGGAACAGCTCGACCGCACGCCGAACACGGCGGCCGTACTCCTTCAACGAGGTGGGATTGAAGTCCTTGGCGCGCTTGTTCGTGAAGCGCTTGATGGCCGTGTCGAGGTCAAGCTGACTGAGGTCGGCTTTCTCGTCGTCCGACAGGATGGCGAGGACATTTCTCGTCGCGACGGCCAAGGCCTGGGCGGTGGCCGCGGGCATGAGTCCCTTGTCGCCCGCGTGGTCGAGGAATTCCAGCAGATCGTCCGCCGAGTACCCATTTGCCATGACAATATTCCTACGGTATATTGACCGCCAGGCAAGAATATAACGTATTGCTATGGCCGACGCAAACACCCATTACCCGCGGGTCATCCAGCCCCAGCTGAGCGCCGATCTGACCCTGTACCCCGTGGTTGCGGTGATGGGTGCGCGGCAGGTCGGCAAGAGCACGATCTGCCAGGAAATCGCCGAAGCGCAAGGCTTTGCGAGGCGAACGCTCGATGACCGTGACGTGCGCGAACAGGCCATCGCGGACCCCGAAGGGTTCCTGGCGGACCTGGGCGACAGCGGGGCCTTCGTCGACGAAGTGCAACGGGCACCCGACCTGATGCTGGCCATCAAGGCGGTCGTCGATCGGGATGGACGGAAAGGCCAATATCTGGTCAGCGGGTCGAACCAGCCCAAGGTCGGTCAGTCCGTCAGTGACTCCCTGGTGGGGCGCGCAACGTACCGCACGCTCCGGCCCCTGACGTTGAGCGAACTGCGCTTCGACGAGGAACTCCGGGGCTGGAGCTTCCTGTTCGATCCCGACGAAGCGGCGGTCATCGCCGAGCTTGAACGACGCGCCGACTCCAGCGGGGCTCTGAATTGGCAAACCGTCGCCAAGACAGGAGGTTTCCCTCGGGCCGTGGCGGCTCCACCCGACCAGCGGCTGCGGGTACTCGATGACTACGTGGAAATCTTTTCCCGCCGCGACATTCGGGAAGTCCTCGAAGTCGAGTCAGCCCCGCGACTGGAAGCCTTCGTTCGACTGACGGCTGCGCGAACGGGTCAGGAGCTCAACGTGTCGGGCCTGTCGACCGATCTGGGCACCCCGGTCACGACCATCCGACGCTGGCTCGAAGCGCTCCAGCGCAGCTACCTCATCGAACTCATCCCGCCGTATTCGAGAAACTCAAGCCAGCGCGTTATCAAGGCGCCGAAGCTTTACAGCGTGGATGCTGCGCTCGCGCTGGCGGCCTCGCGCGAGACCGCCCCGACGGGCTTCCACCTGGAGACCCTGATTGCCAGCGACCTGCTCGTCTGGCGTGATGGTTCACCGACTCGTGATCTCCACCACTGGCGACTGAGTTCGGGGCAGGAGGTCGATTTCATTCTGGAAGAGAACGGGCAGCTGCTACCCATCGAGGTCAAAGCGGGCAACTCGGTTGGTGCAGACGAAGCACGGCACCTGGTCACTTTTCGCGAACGTCACGCGAACACCCCGCGGGCTGTCTTGTTGAGTTGCGATCCGCAGATCAGAGTCATCAGGACGGGCATACTTGCGTGTCCGTGGTGGGCGGTCATGTGACGCGAGCCTGGCTCGGCAGAGGCGGAACTTTGATGTGTAGCTGGAGATGTAGCTAACGAGGCTGGACGATCGTGAGTCCTATTCTGAATCAGACACATGCACGCGCAGCGCGCGAGCAGGTGCAGAACATCGAATGACTTCCGGCAGTCCGGTGTTCGTCAGCGTCGGCGCGTCTTCGCGCCCTTGAAATCCCGATTGATCCGATTCAGATCGAAGCCCTTCGGGTCGAACACACCGCCGATCCACCGCATCATCTCCTCGTGTTGTTCGTGTTTCCGGTCACCAAGGATCGCGAGAAACAGCGCATAGCCGTGCGGCCCACCGACATCTTCTGGCGGGCAAGCGCTCTCTCCGGCGAGGCATACTGGAAGCGATGGATCTTGCCTTGTCGCGTGGGGCGGCAGGGATTCGATCACGATCCGATGGCACCACCCGTCGCCCATGTCATAGTGGTACTCGAACTCGCCGCGAGCGCCCAGCTCGGACACGATGCCCGCGACGGAGACCCGGCGCTCGTCGCGATACCGGCCGGTGTCCGTGTCCTGGCCGACCTCCGCGATCCACCAGTCCGGCGCGACCACGCCCTCGCCGACGTGGAATTCGTGCACGTGCGAATCCGTCCACCCCATGACCCACTGCAAGTAGTGGTGCAGGCTGGCGACTGTCCATCGGTTCGAGACCAGCACGCGCCGCCAGACGAACGGCGTCACGTCCCGCAGTTCGATGCGCAAGGCCACGGGCCGTGGTCGTGGGGGAGTCGGCAATTCAGGCCCTCCCGGTCAGTGCACCGGCGACCACGAGCCTGCAAGCTCCCTGCGCAGCTTTTCCAGCCGTCCACGATGTGCGTGCGCCGCGCCCGCCAGCCCCGATTCCACGGCATGAAGTTCCAGCTCGGCGCCCGGCGCGTCATTGTCCTGCAGCAGGCATTCGGCGAGGCGCAGGCGTGCCTCTGCCTCGCCCACCGGCGACTCCACCTCGCGCCATCGGCGGATGGCCAGGCGCAGCTTGAGTGCCGCGGCCTTGAAGTCACGATCCGCCATCGCCACTTCTGCTTCGGCACAGCAATGCATGGCCTTCAGGGCCTCGGGAACCAGGACGTGGGGTTCGGCGGCAAGTATTGCCAGCGCTTCACGTGCGCGCTCCAGGTTCCCAGAGGCCACTGCCGCATTCACCAGCAGGCACAGCACCTGGCCGCGGCGCTCGCGCAACGACCAGTCCGGCTCGTCGAGTGCGAGCTCGAGTCCGCGCAGCGCCATCTCGGGCCGGCCGGTCAGCAGCTGCAAACGCGCAAGGGTCGGCTGCGGATCCCAACCGAGCGAGTGCGCCTGTCTCAGGGAGGCCTCCGCTCCTTCGAAATCGCCGACGCTGAGCTGGATGTCTCCGAGTACGCAGTAGGCATCGCCCTCGGCCCACGGGGCGGCCTGCGCGAGCAACGCCGCGGCGGAACGAACCTCTGACTCGGCGCGCTCCAGTTCGCCCCGCACGCCGAGCACCGCGGCACGATGCAGCTGGCACGTGCCGGGGAAGGCCGGCATGCGACTCGTCCTGCTCCAGTCGACGAAGGCCTGGGAAAACTGCGCCGCGCGCAACCAGTCATTGCGGTAGCGCGCGGCGTAGAGAATCGAGCACAACGCCCAGCCGGCGACCCAGGAACGCACTCCCCCAAGCCTTATGACTGCAGCCGCCTCCTCGTGCTGCGCCAGGCCCTCCGCCACCTCGCCCTGCGCCATCAGCGCATGGCCGCGGTACACGAGGCCCAGGCACTCCACGTCCGCGTCGCGCAGCGCGCGTCCGACCGCGCACGCCTCGTCGGCCAGGACCAGGGCCTGCGCCGGATCACCGCTGCTGATGGCCATGCGACTCGCCATCCACGCAAAGTGCCCACGTTCGACGCTGGTCGCCTGCCCGTCGAGGTACCGTGACGCACGTTGCAGCAACCCGCGCGCCATGGCGCCCTGCTTGTGGTCGATGCGGATCTGCACCAGCAGCAACGTGACGCGCGCGGCGCCGAGGTCGTCGCCACCACTTTCGAGCTGCGCCACCACGCGTTCGAGCGCAGCGACGGCGTCGGGACCGAGGCCGGCACAGATGGCTGCGCGACCCCACAGCTCCACGTCGTCCGCCGGCAGCGGAGCCTGCAAGTCAGCGGCGGCGTACGCCCTGCAGGCGGCCGCCCAGTCGAGCCGTTCACTCGCCGCGCGCGCCTCGGCTACGCTGTCCGACGATGGTGCCGCGGACGTCGGGTCCGTCGTCTGCAACACGCCAGCGTCGTCGTCCATGCAGAATCGATAGCCGTGGCGTGGATAGGTACGTACCAACCGACCCAGGCCCACTTCGTCGAGCGCGCCACGCGCCAGGCTCACCACGCGCTGCAGGGCGTTGTCGACGACGACGCTGCCGGACCACAGCACGTCGAGCAGCTCGTCCTTCGGCACGACGCGTTCGCGGTGGCGCACCAGGTAGCACAGCAAGTCGAAGACGCGCGGTTGCAGCTTGAGCTCGCGACCATGCGCGGTGAGCGAGCGCCGCGCCTCGTCGAGCAGGCAGGGTCCGAATCGGAAGATCGTCGCTTCGTTCACTCGGCACCATTCATGGGTCGCACCGGGAGCCGGCCCATTGTGCCGCAGCCGCCTGTTGAGTTCAGCCGAAGCGATCAGGACCGCAGGTCGATATCACCACGGCGCGCCCGACGTGGCAAAAGCATGCCGACCTGCCCACGATAGACACGGTAGCGGTGGCCGAAATGCCTGACCAGGTCGCGCTCCTCGAACCAGATGCCGACCAGGATGTAGGCGAACGTGACCGCAGCGAACAGCAGGTGCCCGGTGGTCATCAGCGGCGTGCTCCAGAACGCGAGTATGAAGCCGAGGTAGATCGGGTGCCGCACGTAGCGGTAGAACAGCGGTACGCGAAACTGCAGCGCGGGTGCTGCGCGCCCCGTGAGCCGCAACCAAACCTGCTTCAACCCGAACAGCTCGAAGTGGTCGATCTGGAACGTGCTGGCGAGTACCAGGCCCCAGCCCAGGGCACTCAGCACCATCAGTGCCGAACCGGCCGTGCTGCCCGACAGGTCCCACACGATGCCGCCGAGCGGGCGCCATTGCAAAAACACCAGGATCAGCGCGGCGCTGGCGAGCAGCACGTAGGTGCTGCGTTCGATCGTGGCGGGCACGAGGCGCGTGAACCAGCGCTTGAAGACCGGGCGCGCCATCACGCTGTGCTGAATGGCGAAAACTCCGAGCAGCAGCACGTTGACGGCGAGCGACACCAGCAGCGACTCGCCGTCCGCACCGATGGGCAGGCCGTGGTCGATGGACTTGGGCACCGGCAGGTTGCCGACGAACGCGGCGGAATAGGCGAAGGTGCCGAGGAAGATGGCGTAGCAGGCTGCGCCATAGAGGGCGTAGAGAAGACACATGACAGGAACTCCGGTGGGCTGTCGGGCGTGGGCCGCCCCGTCCCTGGACGGGGCGGCCCACGCCCGGGGGTGGTCAGGCAGCGGTCATCGGCTCGATGACGGCGCGCACTTCGGTGACCTTGCTGGCGGGAAAACCGCTCAGCCGCGCGTGCTCGTGCACGGACGACTCCTGGTCGGCGAGGTAGACGCAGAAGGTCTTGTCATCGGCGACGTAGGATTCCACCCACTGGACCTTGCCCGAGAGCTGGGCGAGCGCGGCGTTCGAAGTGGCCGACGCGTCCTTCAGCTGGGCGCGGTCGAGCCGACCGACACCGGGGATGTTGCGTTCAATCAGATAGCGTTTCATGGCTTCATGACTCTCGTGTTTTCGCCGCAGTTGATCGGGAGCCGTGGGGTCGCACTGCGGGTTCAAGCGACCGGTCGGCAAGGCACGTCGCGAAGGCGACAGGGCCATGGGAGAAGCGTAGGCAGCCGGTATCGCAGTGTCCTGCGCAAGGACTGATCGTTTGCTGATTCATGCCTTGTGCGGAATCGCCATGGGCAAATACGAGGCCGAGCGGCGCAGAGGAAAGTGCGATCAGCAGCACCTGGATGACGATGGTCCTGAAGATCCTGGAGTAGTTGAAGTTCACGGGAAATCCTTGGGGTTGAGAGTGGGTATTGCGTGTCGCATCAGGCCGGCACGACCTGGGAGGGATCTGCATGCACGTGCGTGGGGGTTGCGCGAAAGATGATTCGGCCCAGTACGGGCGTGATCTCGTCGGCCGACAGGCCCGCCCGTTCCGCGTGCTCACGCAGCGCGCGGGCGTCGACGCCCTGGTACAGGCACACGCTGCCCAGCAAGCCGTCGTGCTCGCGCACGATGTAGCTGTGCAGCCAGCTCAGTTTGCTCGGCATCTCCTCTTCGCCGATGCGGCGCGCGATTTCGGCGCAGCGCGTGAAGTCGTCTTCACAACGGCAAAGCCCGCGGCGCCTGACGAGATAGACGAGGGAAGGTGCGAACGCCCGCCGCACGCGGGTTGCCTCGACTGGCAGGATTTCGTCGGCGGGCAGCGCGAGCAGCCCGGCGTGCCGCTGCAGCGTCGATACCTGGTCGGCCTGGAACAGGCAGGCCAGGCCGAAGCGACCGTCCGATTCGCGCAATGCATAGGAGTGCAGCCATCGTGCCTGCATTGCGTGCTCCCGCTCTTCGAAGGAGCGCAGCCGCGTCAGTACGGCATTGAGATCGGCGGCGCCGGCGGCAATGCCAGTGCGACGAATGAACCAGGTTTGAAGCATCGGGCGGTCTCGGAGTCAGGTCGACGCCGTCAGCTTAGGTATCGAGATTCGACGAGTCCTTGGGCCGCCCTGATCGTTTGCTGATGCATTGCCACCCGCGGCATCCGGGCTTTCCACGCACGGCCTGCATGCCTGACCCATGTAGACTTGCAGGCCCGGCGTCGCCGGCGACATGCGCGTGCATCGCTTCGATTGAGTGCAATGACGAACACCCCCACTGCCGCCCCCCGCGGCCGCCTCTACGTGATCGCCGCGCCTTCGGGCGCCGGCAAGACGAGCCTCGTCAAGGCGCTGCTCGCGCGCCGGCCGGGCATCGAGGTGTCGGTCTCCTACACGACCCGCAAGCCGCGGCCGAACGAGGTCGACGGGCGCGACTACTGCTTCGTCGATCGCGCGGCCTTCGAGCGCCTCATCGCGGAAGACGCGCTGCTCGAGCACGCGCTCGTGTTCGACAACTTCTACGGCACGAGCCGCGCGCGGGTCGAAGGCGCGCTCGCGGCGGGCCGCGACGTGATCCTCGAGATCGACTGGCAGGGCGCGCGGCAGGTGCGCGCACGCCTGCCCGACTGCGCCACCGTCTTCATCCTGCCGCCCTCGCACGCCGCGCTCGAACGCCGCCTGCACGACCGGCGCACCGACGACGCGGCGGTCATCGCCCGCCGGCTGCGCGATGCCGCGGCCGACATCTCGCACTGGCGCGAATTCGACTACGTGATCGTGAACGACCGCTTCGAGGAGGCGCTCGCCGCCCTCGAGCGGATCGTCGCCCGGGACGGCGCCGCCTGGGTCGCCACCCGGCCTGGCCTCGAGGCGTTGGCAGCCGAGCTGCTGGGGTAGGCCGATTTTTGGTATAGTTGACGACCTTTCGCCGCTTTAACCCCAGGTTGAGCCATGGCCCGCGTAACCGTCGAAGACTGCCTCCAGAACGTCGATAACATCTTCCAGCTCGTGCTGGTCGCCTCGCAGCGCGCGCGCCGGCTCGCGAACGGCGCGGAACCCAGCGTTCCGTGGGAAAACGACAAGCCCACCGTGGTCGCGCTGCGCGAGATCGCCGAAGGCAACATCACGGCCGAGATGCTGCGGGAGCCCGATCCGGAGCCGGAAGCCCCGGCGCTGGACGCGGACAACCAGTCGATGTTCCGCGCGCCCCAGTTCGGCCTGGGAGACTGACCGGCCGCGCATCGCCCATGGATTACGCGTCTTCGCTCCTGGGACTGCTTCCCGGCGCAAGGCGCACCCCGGGTCTTCGCGACCTGCTCGCGCAGGTCGCGACCTACCTGCCCCCCTCCGACGTCGAGCGCATCCGCGAAGCCGCGGAGTTCGGCGCGACCGCGCACCAGGGCCAGAAGCGCCTCTCGGGCGAGCCCTACATCGCCCATCCGGTCGCCGCGGCCGACATCCTCGCCGACCTGCACCTCGACGCCGACACGCTCATCGCGGCGATCCTGCACGATGTCATCGAGGACACGCCGATCGCGAAGGAGCAGCTCGCCGAGCGCTTCGGGGCCGCGGTCGCCGAGATCGTCGACGGCGTCACCAAGCTCGACCAGATCAAGTTCAAGAGCCGCGCGGAGGCGCAGGCGGAGAGCTTTCGCAAGATGCTGCTCGCGATGGTGCGCGACCTGCGCGTCATCCTCGTCAAGCTCGCCGACCGCACCCACAACATGCGCACGATCGACGCGATGGCGCCCGCGCGGCGCCGCGCGATCGCGCGCGAGACGCTCGAGATCTACGCGCCGATCGCCGAGCGCCTCGGCCTCTACAAGCTGAAGCTCGAGCTCGAGGACCTCGGCTTCCACGCCGCGCACCCGCAGCGCTACCGCGTGCTCGAGCGTGCGCTCAAGCGCGCGCGCGGCAACCAGAAGGAATTCCTCGGCAAGATCGCCGCGCAGCTGCGCACCGCCTTCGAGAAGGCGCAGATCAAGGCGACCGTGGAGACGCGCGAGAAGCACCTCTACAGCATCTATCGCAAGATGCAGCGCAAGCGCTCGACGCTCGCGGACATCGTCGACGTCTACGGCCTGCGGATCATCGTCGACAGCGTCGACACGACCTACCGCGCGCTCGGCGTCGTGCACGGCGTCTACAAGCCGATGCCGGGGCGCTTCAAGGACTACATCGCGATCCCGCGCGTCAACGGCTACCAGTCGCTGCACACGACGCTGTTCGGCCCGAACGGCGTGCCCATCGAGGTGCAGATCCGCACCGTCGACATGCACGTGGTCGCCGAGTCCGGCATCGCCGCGCACTGGAAATACAAGGCCGGCGATATGAGCGTCGCGCAGCGCGAGCGCACGCGCGAATGGCTCTCGAACCTCGTCGAGCTGCAGGCCGAGGGCAGCAGCGAGGAGTTCCTCGAGAGCGTCAAGGTCGACCTCTTCCCGGACAAGGTCTACGTGTTCACGCCGAAGGGCGAGATCCTGCGCCTGCCGCGCGGCGCGACGGTGGTCGACTACGCGTACGCGGTACACACCGGTGTCGGCAACCGCTGCGTCGCAGCGAAAGTCGATCGGCGCCTCGCGCCGTTGCGCACGGTGCTGCGCAACGGCCAGACCATCGAGATCATCACGGCCAAGGGCGCGATGCCGAATCCGGCGTGGGTGAATTTCGTCGTCAGCGCCAAGGCGCGCAGCGCCATCCGCCAGTACCTGCGCGGCCTGCGGCGCTCCGAGGCGATCGAGCTCGGCTCGCGGCTGCTGAACCAGGCGCTCGCGGAATTCCGGTCGTCGCTCGAGGAAGTGGCGCCGGCCGCGATGCAGGCGGCGCTCGGCGAACTCGGCATGAAGGACCGCGACGAGCTGTTCGAGAAGGTCGGCCTCGGCGAGCGCCTCGCGCCGCTGATCGCGCGCCGCCTGCTGCCGGCCGCCGCGGTGCCGGAGGAAACCGAGGGCGGCGTGCTGCCGCCGCTCGCCGTCGCCGGCACCGAAGGCCTGCTGGTCACGTACGCGCGCTGCTGCTTTCCGATCCCGAACGACCCGATCATCGCCTTCCTCTCGGCCGGCCGCGGCATCGTCGTGCATCGCGAGGACTGCGTGAACGTCGAGGACTACCGCAAGCATCCGGAAAAATGGCTGCCGGTCGTCTGGGAGGGCCGGATCGAGCGCAGCTTCGTCTCGCGCATCCGCGTCGATGTCGCGAACAAGCTCGGCGTGCTCGCCGCGGTCGCCGCGTCGATCTCGACCACCGAGACGATGATCGACCACGTCTCGATCGAGGAGCGCGACAGCGAGCTGTCGGTGCTGCTGTTCGAGGTGCGCGTGCGCGACCGCAAGCACCTCGCCAATGTCATGCGCACGATCCGGCGCATGCCCGACGTGCTGCGCGTTAATCGTACAATCGCCTCCCACTCACCAGCCAAGGCCCGCACATGACCCGCAAGGCTATCCACACCGACCAGGCGCCCCAGGCGATCGGCACTTATTCGCAGGCGGTCCGCGCCGGCGACACGGTCTACATTTCCGGCCAGGTGCCGTTCGATCCGGCGACCGGCAAGCTGATCGAAGGCGACATCGACGCCGAGATCCGCCGCTGCTTCGACAACCTGAAGGCGATCGCGCAGGCGGCCGGCGCGGGCCTCGACCGCGCGGTGAAGTTCACGGTGTTCCTCACCGATCTCGTCCACTTCGCCAAGGTCAACGAGATCATGGCGACCTACGTGGACAAGCCCTATCCGGCGCGTGCCGCCATCGGCGTGGCTGCGCTGCCGCGCGGGGCCCGCGTCGAGATCGAGTGCGTGCTGCACCTCGGTTGACGGCAGCCGAGCAGCGCCCGGTCACGGCCTTGCGGGGCGTGGGCCCGGCGCTCGCCGAGCGCCTGCGCCGCCTCGGCGTCGCGCAGGTCCAGGACCTGCTGTTCGTGCTGCCGCGCGCGTACGAAGACCGCACCCGCCTCGTGCCGATCGGCGCGCTCGTGCCCGGCCTGCGCGCGAGCCTCGAAGGCGAGGTGCAGCTCACGGAGGTGATCTTCCGGGGCCGGCGCCAGCTGCTCTCCCGGGTCGCCGACGGCACCGGCCACGTGACCCTGCGGTTCTTTCATTTCTCCGCGAACCAGCAGGCGAGCCTCGCGCGGGGCACGCGCCTGCGCTGTTACGGCGAGGTGCGCCGCGGCCCGCTCGGGCTCGAGATCGTGCATCCCGAGTACCGGCGCGTCACGGGCGATGCCGCGCCGCTCGAGGACACGCTCACGCCGATCTATCCGACCACGGAGGGCGTGGCGCAGGGCCGCCTGCGCGCGCTCATCGTGCAAGCGCTCGGCGAGCTGCGATCCGCTGGCGTGCGCGAGTGGCTCCCGCGGGACATCCTCGAGTCGCTGCACCTGCCGACGCTCGCCCGCTCGCTCGAATACGTGCATCGCCCGCCCCGCGATGCGCGGCTCGAAGTGCTGGCCGCCGGTCGCCACCCCGCGCAGCGCCGGCTCGCCTTTGAGGAACTCCTCGCCCACCAGTTGACGCTGCGCCTCGTGAAGCAGGCGGTACAAGCGGCACCGGCCGCGGCCCTGCGCGACCCGCAGGGCCTCGAGGGCCGCTTCGTCGGCGCGCTGCCCTTCGCACTCACCGGCGCACAGCGCCGCGCGCTCGCCGAGGTCGACGCCGATCTCGCGGCAGCGCGACCGATGGTGCGGCTCGTGCAGGGCGATGTCGGCTGCGGCAAGACCGTGGTTGCGGCCGCAGCGGCAGCGCGTGCGGTGGGCAGCGGCGCGCAGGCGGCCCTCATGGCGCCGACCGAACTGCTGGCCGAGCAGCACTGGCGCAGCTTCGAGGCGTGGTTCCGGCCGCTCGGGCTGCCGGTCGCGCACGTGCACGGCTCGATGGGCGTGCGGGCGCGACGCAGCGCGCTGGCGGCGCTCGCGGCGGGCGAGGTCGCGCTCGTCGTCGGCACGCATGCGCTCTTCCAGGAAGGCATCGAGTTCGCGCGCCTCGCGCTCGTGATCGTCGACGAGCAGCACCGCTTCGGCGTGCAACAGCGGCTCGCGCTGAAGGAAAAGGGCGACCGGCGCGGCGAGACCCCGCACCAGCTCATCATGACGGCGACGCCGATCCCGCGCACGCTGGCCATGACAGCCTTTGCCGACCTCGACGTCTCGGTAATCGACGAGCTGCCGCCGGGCCGCACGCCGGTGAAAACGGTGGCTGTGGCGGAGGAGCGGCGCGCCGAAGTCGTGGCACGCATCGAGGCGGCCTGCCGGGAAGGGCGCCAGGTGTACTGGGTGTGCCCGCTCATCGAGGAATCCGAGGAACTGCGCTGGCAGGCGGCGGAAGAGACCGCGGCGCAGCTTGCCGAGGCGCTGCCCGCCGTGCGCATCGGGCTCGTGCACGGCCGCATGCCGGCAGCAAAGAAGGAGCAGGCGATGGCCGCCTTCAAGGCGGGCCGCATCCAGCTGCTCGTCGCAACCACCGTGATCGAGGTCGGCGTCGACGTGCCCAATGCCTCATTGATGGTGATCGAGAACGCCGAGCGCATGGGGCTCGCGCAGCTGCACCAGCTGCGCGGCCGCGTCGGGCGTGGCGCGGCGGAGAGCACCTGCGTGCTGCTGTTTCGCCAGCCGCTTTCCGCGGTCGCCCGCGAGCGGCTGGGCGCCATCCGCGCATCGAACGACGGCTTCGAAATCGCGCAGCGCGACCTCGAACTGCGCGGTCCGGGCGAGTTGCTGGGCACGCGCCAGACCGGACTCGCGCAACTGCGTGTCGCCGACCTCGCGCGTGATGCGGACCTGCTGCCGCGCGTACAGCAGGCGGCCGAAGTGATCCTCGCCGATCACCCCGATATCATGGCGCCGCTCACCGCGCGCTGGATCGGCGAGGGCGAGCGTTATGGCCGCATTGGATGACCGGGGACCCGTGACGACTGCAACTGCAAGAACCGCTGCCGAACTGTGGCTGCCCGCCGAGGCGCTCGACTGCTACGAAGGCGATGCCCAGTTGCGCTCCTGGCTCAGGACCCCGGGACTCCTGACGGAGCGGGTGCGCGCGGCCAGCGGCGCGGCATTCAGCCTGCAGGTGCTCGCGGAAGGGGAGCACGACGGCACGCACCGGCGCGCGATCATCCTCGGGACACAGGATTGTCCCTGGATTTACGCGGAAACCTCGATCCCGGACGCGACGCTCGCGCAGCAGCCCTGGCTCGCGCGCATGGGCGAGGTGTCGCTCGGCGAGACACTCGCGGGACACGGCGCGACGCGCTCCGCGTTCGCCTACGCGCGGTTCATGCCGGATGCACCGCTCGTCGCGCGCGCCCTGGCGCTGACCGCGCTCGCGGCGCAGCCACTCTGGGTGCGCCATTCCGAGTTCTCCGTGCAGGGCGCGCCGCTCACGGTGCAGGAAGTGTTCCTGCCGGCCGTCGGCCGCACGGCGCCGCCGACGTGACCGCGGGTAGCCTCGCACGCCGGCTCGAGGCCTATGCGCAGCTGATGCGCCTCGATCGGCCGATCGGCACCTGGCTGCTGCTCTGGCCGGTGCTGTGGGCGCTCTGGATCGCGGGCGACGGCCGCCCACCCGCGCATGTCCTCGTGATCTTCGTGCTCGGCGTCTTCGTGATGCGCGCGGCGGGCTGCGTGGTGAACGATTTCGCCGATCGCGACATCGACCCGCAGGTGAAGCGCACGCGCGACCGTCCGCTCGCCGCGCGCCGCGTGTCGCCCTACGAGGCCCTGGCGCTCTTTGCGGTGCTGATCGCCATCGCGCTCTGGCTGGTCACGCGGCTCGATCCGTTCACGATCAAGCTATCGGTCGTCGGCGCGCTGCTCACGGTGAGCTACCCGCTGATGAAGCGCTGGTTTCCGCTGCCGCAGTTCTACCTCGGGCTGTCGTTCGGCGGCTGGGGCATCCCGATGGCCTTTGCCGCGACCCTCGGCACGATTCCCCGCGTCGGCTGGGTGCTGTTCATCGCCGCGGTGTTGTGGGCGATGGTGTTCGACACGCTCTACGCGATGGTCGATCGCGACGACGACCTGAAGCTCGGCGTGAAATCGAGCGCACTGCTGTTCGCCGACATGGACCGCCTGATCGTGGGCGCGATGCAGGCGATGATGCTGTTTGCGCTATACCTCGCGGGTCGCAGCATGGAGTTCGGCCCGTGGTATCGCGCCGGGCTCGCGGCGGCGGCCGTGTTCTTCCTCTGGCAGCAGTGGATCATCCGCCGCCGGGACCCCGCGGCCTGCTTTCGCGCGTTCCTGAACAACAACTACGTCGGCATGGCGATCTTCATCGGCATCCTGCTCGATCATCTCTATCGCGCCTGACGGAGGCGCCGCGGGCGCGACACGCGCCGCCACCCACAACTCGACGCTCGCGGCCCGTGCGGCCCGCAATACCCGCGCCGCCGCGCGCGCAGTGCTGCCGGTGGTGAGCACGTCATCGACGAGGGCGAGGCGGCGGCCCGCCACCGGGGCGGCCGGCCCCAGGCGAAAGGCACCCGTCACGTTCGCCGCGCGCGCCGCGCCCCGCAGGCGACTCTGCTCGGCCGTCGCGCGCGGTCGCTCCAGCAGGCGCGCGCTGAATGGCAGGCCGAGTCGCGAGGCGGCGTGTTGCCCGATGACAGCCGCCTGGTTGAAGCCTCGCTCGAGGTAGCGGGCCCTGTGCAACGGCACCGGGACCACGAGGTCCGGCAGGGGCCGCGCGAGTGCCAGCCGTTCATGCGCCACGAGCAGTCCGAGCAGGCGCCCGAAGGCCGCTTCGCCATGGAACTTGAGCGCGCGCACGCAGTAGTCGATGGGCCAGGCGTAACGGCAGGGCGCCACCAGCAGGTCCCAAGGCGCTGGTGCCGGCGGGGGCGAGGGCGCCGCAGGCAGCATCGCTTCGCAGGCCGCGCACAGGTCAAACGGTTGGCCTGCCGCGAGCCGGCCCCGCAAACCACACAGCAGGCAGGTGGGCGGCAGGCAGAAGGATCCGGCGGCCAGCGCGCTGCGCCGGATCGTCGACTTTGCAAGCCACCATAAGTTGACACGATCTGGAGCGCCCCGGAACATGCGCCCAGTGTCGCGGCCCGACCCGGCCGCGACACCTCGCCAATCCGATGTCTTCGCAGGGATAACGCCATGAACTGGACCGTCGCAGAGGTCGAGCGCCTCTTTGCGCTGCCCTTCCTCGACTTGCTGTTCGCCGCGCAACAGGTCCATCGCGAGCACCACGATGCACGGGCGGTGCAGCTTTCGACGTTGCTTTCCATCAAGACCGGCGCCTGCCCGGAAGACTGCGCGTATTGCCCGCAAAGCATCCACCACGAAACGGCCGTCACCCGCGAGGCGCTGCTGCCGCTCGACGCCGTGCGCGAGCGCGCCGCGGCAGCGAAGGCTGCCGGTGCCACGCGCTTCTGCATGGGCGCGGCCTGGCGCTCGCCGAAACAGAGGGACATCGGGCCCGTCGTCGCCATGATTCGCGAGGTGCGCGCCCTCGGCCTCGAGACCTGCGCCACGCTCGGCATGCTGACGCCCGCGCAGGCGCTGCAACTGAAGGACGCGGGCCTCGACTACTACAACCACAACCTCGACACATCGGCCGACTACTACGGCGAGATCATCTCGACACGCCGTTACCAGGACCGCCTCGACACGCTCGCGGCCGTGCGGGACGCGGGCCTGCGCGTGTGCTGCGGGGGTATCGTCGGCATGGGCGAGCGCGTGCAGGATCGCGCGGCGCTCCTCGCGACGCTGGCGGGCCTGCCCGAGCCGCCCGAGAGCGTGCCGATCAACCAGCTCGTGCCCGTGCCGGGCACGCCGCTCGCCGACACCCCGCCGCTCGATCCGTTCGACTTCGTGCGCACGATCGCCGTCGCGCGCATCGTGCTGCCGCGCGCGACGCTGCGCCTGTCGGCCGGACGCGAAACCATGAACGATGAACTGCAGGCCCTGTGCTTCCTCGCGGGCGCGGGTTCGATCTTCTACGGCGAGCGGCTGCTGACGACGGGCAATCCGGATGTCGCGCGCGACCGCCGGCTGCTCGAGCGGCTCGGACTCGGGGCGGGCGTCGCGGGTACACTGCCGCGCGATGCCGCCGCCTGACGTCCGGTCCGAACGACCGCCTCCACCCGCACTCGACCGCGCCGCCGTCGCCCGCCAGTTCGCGCGCGCGGCCGGGCGCTTCGACGCCGCCGCGCAGCCGCTGGCCGAGGTGCGCGAGGAACTGCTGTCACGGATCGATTTCTTCGGCCTCGATCCCGGCGTGGTGCTCGACCTCGGCGCGGGCACCGGGCAGGCGAGCCGCATGCTGCGCCGCCGATTCAGTCGTGCCCTCGTGGTTGCAATCGACCTGTCCCCCGCCATGCTCTCGCGGGCCGCGCGCCGCGCCCGCTGGCCGCGGCGCTTCGAGCGCGTCGCGGGCGATGGCTGCGCGCTGCCGCTGCGCGCGGGCAGTTGCGACCTCGTGTTCGCGAACCTCGCGCTGCCCTGGTGCGTGATCCACGACCTCGCGCTCAGCGAGGTGCGGCGCGTGCTCGCGCCGCGCGGCCTCTTTCTCTTCAGCACGCTCGGACCCGCGACGCTGCGCGAACTGCGCGACAGCTGGGCCACGGTGGACGAGTTGCCGCACGTCAACGATTTCCTCGACGTGCACGACGTCGGCAGTGCACTCGCCCGCGCCGGATTCACCGAGCCCGTGCTCGACGTCGAGCAGTATGCGCGCAGCTTTCCCGCCTTCGCGGATCTCGCGGCGGCACTGCGCGCGCTCGGCTCGCAGAACGCGCATGCGCTGCGCCGACGCTCCCTGACGGGACGCGGCCGCCTTGCCGGCGCGCTGGCCACCTACGAGCGACTGCGCGACGCGGCGGGCCTGCCGGCCACCTTCGAAGTGGTCTATGGGGCCGCGTTTGCAGGGGCCTCGGCCGGGCGGCATTGAGCCGTTGACTTGCCGTGCAAAAAGCTCCGGGGCTACACTCCGGCCCCTTTGGCTGCGCCGGTCCGGGAGATGTCCGCGTTTGCCGTTCGAATCGACCTCGCGCCGCATTGTTCGCTCACGCCGTCCGGTGCGCGGTCGCTCTTCCTCGGCACTTGCGGCGTATCCTTTGGTATTGCAGGACTGCTGACGCTGCGCGGCTACTGGCCGGTGCTCGCGTATGCGGGCCTTGAAATGGCGCTGCTCGG
This sequence comes from Steroidobacteraceae bacterium, assembly GCA_050185195.1. Taxonomy (GTDB): domain Bacteria; phylum Pseudomonadota; class Gammaproteobacteria; order Steroidobacterales; family Steroidobacteraceae; genus CADEFQ01. The sequence goes on from JBFWZQ010000001.1 coordinate 437,364, forward strand.
GTGGGCGCTCCACGCCAGCATGCAGCGCCGTCATCGCCTCGAAACGATCGTCGTCAGCGAGGATTCGGTGGTGATCGAGACATGCTGGCGCGGCGCGGCAACCCGTGCCGTGTTCCCGCGCCATTGGGCACGGGTTAGACTGCGCGGTGATTTCTCGCGGCTGCGGCCTGCGCGGCTCGAGATCGAATCCGGGGGCAAGCGTTGCGAAATCGGCAGTTTTCTGACAGGGGAAGAGCGGCAGCGCCTGGCGCTGCGACTTGCGTCCCTCGTCGGCGGGATGGCCGAATCGCCGCCGCTCCCGTCCGGTAAACCTCGAGGCTGATAATAAATGATCCGAACCATGAAGAAATCCGGCGCCACGCTCACGGCTTGCCTTTTCGCAATGCTGGCGGCGCCTGCCCACGCAGCCTCCGGCTGGGGCCTGCTCAACATGCCCGAGGGCGTGACCGAGCTGTCGAAGAAGATCTACGGCCTGCACATGATGATCTTCTGGTGGTGCGTCGCCATCGGCATCTTCGTGTTCGGCTGGATGATCTGGGCGATCGTGGCGTTCCGCAAATCGAAGGGCGCCGTGCCGAACACGGCCATGGTCCACAGCACGAAGGCCGAAATAATCTGGACCCTGATCCCGGTGGTGATCCTCGTCGCGATGTCGGTGCCCGCCGCGCGGGTGCTGATCGACATCGAGGACGCCCGCAACACCGAACTGACGATCAAGGTCACCGGCTACCAGTGGAAGTGGCAGTACCAGTACCTCGGCACCGACGTCGGCTTCTATTCGACGCTCGCGCGGGAGAGCAACAAGGCGCGCCAGCTGCAATCGGGCATCGACCCCGAGACCGTGCCGAACTACCTGCTCGACGTCGACCGCCCGCTCGTCGTGCCGGCCGGCACCAAGGTGCGCCTGCTCGTCACCGCGCAGGACGTCATCCACGCCTGGTGGGTGCCCGACTTCGGCATGAAGAAGGATGCGATCCCCGGCTTCGTCAATGAAATGTGGTTCAAGGTCGATACCGACAAGACGGGCCGCTATCGTGGCCAGTGCGCCGAACTCTGCGGCCGCGACCACGGCTTCATGCCGATCGTCGTCGACGTGCTGAGCAAGGCCGACTTCGACGCCTGGCTCGCGGCCCAGAAGGCCGTCGTCAGGCAGGCGGCCGCGGCGCAGGCCGCGTCCTCCAATTCTTAAGGCACCCCGCAGACTCCCCAGGGAACCGCACATGGCAACGCACGCTCACGCCGCCGCTCACGACGATCACGACCACAAGCCGCATGGATGGCGCCGGTGGGTGTTTTCCACGAACCACAAGGACATCGGCACGATGTACCTCGTGTTCGCCTGCACGATGTTCTTCGTCGGCGGCACGATGGCGCTGATCATCCGCGCCGAACTCTTCCAGCCGGGCCTGCAGTTCGTCGATCCACAGTTCTTCAACTCGATGACGGCGATGCACGCGCTCGTGATGATCTTCGGCGCGATCATGCCGGCGTGGGTGGGGCTCGCGAACTGGATGATCCCGATCCAGATCGGGGCGCCCGACATGGCGCTGCCGCGCCTCAACAACCTGTCGTTCTGGATCCTGCCGTTTGCGTTCACGCTGCTCCTCGGCACGCTGTTCGTGCCGGGCGGCGCGCCGGCCGGCGGCTGGACGATGTACCCGCCGCTCGCGCTGCAGGGCGGCGACAGCTTCCCGATGATGATCTTCGCGATCCACCTGATGGGCGCGTCGTCGATCCTCGGCGCGATCAACGTGGTCGTGACGATCATGAACATGCGCGCACCCGGCATGAACCTGCTCAAGATGCCGATGTTCGTCTGGACCTGGCTGATCACCGCCTACCTGCTCGTCGCGGTGATGCCGGTGCTCGCGGGCGCCGTCACGATGCTGCTGACCGACCACTTCTTCGGCACGAGCTTCTTCGCGGCCTCGGGTGGCGGCGACCCGGTGATGTTCCAGCACATCTTCTGGTTCTTCGGGCACCCCGAGGTCTACATCATGATCCTGCCGGCGTTCGGCATCGTGTCGGAGATTATCCCGACCTTCTCGCGCAAGCCGCTCTTCGGCTACGAGTCGATGGTGTACGCGACCGCCGCGATCGGTTTCCTGTCGTTCATCGTCTGGGCGCACCACATGTTCACGGTGGGCATGCCGCTCGCCGGGCAGCTGTTCTTCATGCTCGCGACGATGCTGATCTCGGTGCCGACCGGCGTGAAGGTGTTCAACTGGTGCGCGACGATGACGCGCGGCTCGCTCAGCTTCGAGCCGCCGATGCTGTTCGCGCTCGCGTTCCTGTTCCTCTTCACGATCGGCGGCTTCTCGGGCCTGATGCTCGCGATCGTGCCCGCCGACTTCCAGTACCAGGACAGCTACTTCGTGGTGGCGCACTTCCACTACGTGCTGGTGCCCGGCTCGCTGTTCGCGATCATCGGCGCGGTCTACTACTGGCTGCCGAAGTGGGTCGGCCACATGTACGACATGAAGCTCGCGAAGCTGCACTTCTGGCTGTCGGCGATCTTCGTGAACGTGCTGTTCTTCCCGCAGCACTTCCTCGGCCTCGCCGGCATGCCGCGCCGCATCCCCGACTACGCGACGCAGTTCGCCGACTGGAACATGGTCTCCTCGATCGGCGCCTTCGGCTTCGGCTTCTCGCAGCTGCTGCTGCCGTACATCATCATCAAGTGCGTGAAGTCGGGCGCGAAGGCCACCGACCGCGTCTGGGACGGCGCGCACGGCCTCGAGTGGGAACTGCCCTCGCCGGCGCCCTTCCACAGCTGGGAGTCGCCGCCGTCGACCGCGGTGATCGCGCGGGGAGCCCAGCATTGACGGACCACGCGACCGATGACGTGCGGCGGCGGGTGAGGCGGGGCGCGATCGCGCTCGGCCTCGTCGCGTTCGCGTTCTACGTCGGCTTCATCGTGATGTCGGTGGCACGGGGCTCGCCGTGAGCGCGCCGCGCGAGCAGCTGCAGCGCGACAATGCGCGCCTCACCACGCGGCTCGCGCTGATGGCGCTCGGCAGTTTCGCCTTCGGCTTCGCGCTGGTGCCGCTGTATGACGTGCTGTGCGCCGTCACCGGCTTCGGCGACCAGAAATCGCTGGCGCGCGCCGCGGACGTGGCGCCGCAGGCCACCGACGAGAACCGCACCGTGACCGTCGAGTTCGTCGCGGACCTGCCGAACGTCGGCAGCTGGGAGTTCCGCCCGGTGATCGCCTCGATGCAGGTGCACCCCGGCCGGCTCTACGAGACCGAGTTCGTCGCGAAGAACCTGACGGGCCACGACACCATCGCGCAGGCGGTGCCGAGCATCGCCCCCGGCAACGTCGCCGGCTACTTTCACAAGACGGAGTGCTTCTGCTTCACGCCGCAGAAGTTCTCGAAGGACGAGGAACGGGTGCTGCCCGTGCGCTTCATCGTCGATCGGGCGCTGCCGCGGCACCTCGATCGCATCACCCTGGCGTACACGTTTTACGATCAATCGATTCGCGTAGGACAGAGATAACATGGCAATCGCACACGCGCCCGGCGCCGACAAGTACTACGTCCCGCACGGCAGCCACTGGCCGATCGTCGGCTCGGTGTCGCTGTTCCTCGTGATGTTCGGGGCGATCGCATACCTCAATGAATGGTTCGGCGGCTGGATCTTCCTGCCGGGCGCGCTGCTGCTGTCGACGATGTTCTTCGGCTGGTTCCACGACGTGATCGGCGAAAGTCGCAGCGGCGCGTACAACCACCAGGTCGACCGCTCGTTCCGCATGGGCATGATGTGGTTCATCTTCTCCGAGGTGATGTTCTTCGCGGCGTTCTTCGGCGCGCTGTTCTACGCCCGCTCGCTGTCGGTGCCGTGGCTCGGCGGCGAGGGCGTCAAGGTGTTCAACAAGCTGCTGCTGTGGCAGGACTACGACCCGGCCTGGCCGACCAACGGCCCGGCTCGCATCGGCGGCCACGAGGACGGTTCGTTCCAGATCATCCCGGCGTTCGGCCTGCCGGCGATCAACACGGCGATCCTGCTGACCTCCGGCATCACGATCACGATCGCGCACCATGCGCTGCAGGCGGGCAAGCGCACCACGCTCAAGGTATTCCTCGCGGCGACCTTCCTGCTCGGGTTCCTCTTCGTCGGCCTGCAGGCCGAGGAATACATGCATGCCTACAAGGAGCTCGGCCTCAAGCTCTCGACCGGCATCTACGGCTCGACCTTCTTCATGCTCACCGGCTTCCACGGCCTGCACGTCACGATCGGCGCGATCATGCTGCTGATCATCTGGCTGCGCACGATGAAGGGCCACTTCACGCCGGAAAGCCACTTCGCCTTCGAAGGCGTCGCGTGGTACTGGCACTTCGTCGACGTGGTCTGGCTCGGGCTCTTCATCTTCGTCTACTGGATCTGAATGATGCAGCGGTGAAGCTGGGCGCAGACGCGCTTCGACTCATGAAGTCGACGGCGCGGATCCCGGTACTGACCGCCTACACGACGCCGGTGGCCCGCAGCCTCGAAAAGGCGGGCATCCCGGTGCTGCTCGTTGGTGACACCGTGGGCATGGTGGAGATGGGATTCGACAGCACCCGCCTCGTCACCGTCGAGCACATGGAATACCACATCGGCGCGGTCCGCCGCGGCGCCCCCGACACGCACATCATCGGGGACCTGCCGTACCACAGCGATGGAGTTCCCGCCCTGGCCCTTGCGAGTGCGAAACGGCTGCTCGCCGCCGGAGCCGACAGCATCAAGCTCGAAGGGCCCAAGTACGAGGTGATTCGCGCGCTGGTCGCGCATGGAATCCCGGTTGTCGGCCACACGGGCCTCACCCCGCAGACTGCAGCCAGTTTCAGGCAGGTCGGGCGCGACGCACCCGAGGCTGAACGAGTGCTGGCCGAAGCGATCGGCATTGCCGGGGCCGGTGCATTTCTGGTCGTGCTCGAGCACATCCCCGCGCTGCTCGCCGGAAAGATCACGCGCGCGATCCCCGTACCCTCCATCGGAATTGGTGCCGGCCCTGACTGCGATGGCCAGGTGCTGGTCGTCAACGATGCCATCGGCCTCGGGGAGAAGTGGCCGCCGTTTTCACGCCAGTACGCGCGAGTTGGTGACACGATAACGGCGGCGGCTACGGAATTTGCCCGCCAAGTCCGGGATGGGGCCTTTTAATCAGGCGCGGGCGGGGCGACTCAGAGACCGTGCGGTGAGATCAGGCCGAAGTACCAGGCCAGCATCAGCAGCAGGAACAGCGCGACCGACAGCGAGATGCGCCAGGTGAGCGCCCGCACCATCTTCTGCGGGTCGCGCCCGGGCGCGGACAGGTGAAAGAGCGCGCTGCCGAGGCTCACGACGATGCCGATCAGCACGATGACGACGAAGATCTGGATGATTTCCACGGGCTGAAATTATAGGCGCGCGCCGGCAGGGCCGCTTGCTGTACTTCGCCGCCTCAAGCCCGCACAATTCCCGGCCCCCGCTCCCCGGTCCGAGACGTTGCCCCTTTCGATCCCCATCGGTTCCCGACGGGTGTTCACACCCTCGATCTGGATGACAGCTCTCAGCGCGCTCGCGATGGTGGCCTTCATCGGGCTCGGACGCTGGCAATGGCACCGCGGCGTCGACAAGGAGGCCGCCTGGCAGGGTTTCGCGGTGTCCGCCGGGCCAGCCGCATCCCTCGGCGCGCGCAAGCTCGACGACCTGCCGCGCTTTGCCCGCATCGAGATCGAGGGCCGCTACGACGAGGCGCACCAGTTCCTGCTCGACAACCGGACCCTCGAAGGCGCCGCGGGCTACGAGGTGCTGACGCCGCTGCGACTGGCCGACGGGCGCACGGTGCTCGTCAATCGCGGCTGGGTGCCCTTTTCGGGCTACCGCGACCGCTTGCCGGATATCTCGCTCGCAGGCCCCGGCCTGCCCGTGACCGTGACGGGCCGCGTCGATACGCTACCGGTGGAGGGTATCGAATCGGGTCGAGCACCGCCGCAGGCCGGCGCCGCATGGCCGAAGGTGACGACCTTCCCGCACGCCGCGGAGCTCGCGTCGGCGCTGGGCCGGCCCATCGGGAACCGGCAAGTGCTGCTCGACCCGTCGGCGCCGGATGGCTACGTCCGCCACTGGAAAGCGCCGGGCGTGCCGCCTGAACGCCACTATTCCTACGCGGTCCAGTGGTGGCTGTTCGCCGCGACGGTCGCGGTACTGTATGGGCTGCTCAACCTGCACAAGGTGAATCGATGACGACTGCCAACGCGCGGGGCCTGCGCACGCTGCTCGGCCTCGCGGCGCTGTTCTTCGTGCCGCTGCTGCTCGCTTTTGCCCTCTATTACGGCGGCGGGTGGCGGCCTGCACAGAGCACGAACCACGGCGTGCTGCTCAGGAACCCGGTGAAGCTCACGGCGGCGTGGCCCGCGGAGAAATGGACGCTCGTGCAGGTCGGCGCCGGACCCTGCACGGACGCTTGCCGCCAGGCGCTCTACGTCACGCGCCAGACCTGGTTTTCGCTCGCCAAGGAACTCGATCGCGTGCAACGCGTGTTCATCGCGCCCGGCGACTGCTGCGAAGCCTCGTACTTCGCGCAGGACCCCTCCCTGATCCGGATCGACGCGACCGGCGCGGAGGGCCGCGCGCTGCTGGCCGCCCTGCCAGCCGGCACTCCCGACCGGACGATCTATCTCGTCGATCCGCTCGGCAACCTGATCATGACCTTCGATGCCCGCGACAATCCCAAGGGGCTGCTCACGGACCTGAAGAAGCTCCTCAAGCTCTCGCACATCGGCTGACCCGGAAATGCGCACCGCCGCCACTGCCACGCTCGTCCGCCGCCTCGCCCTCGCGGCGCTCTGCCTCTGCTTCGGCGTCGTGGTGCTCGGCGCCTACGTGCGCCTGTCCGACGCGGGCCTCGGCTGTCCCGACTGGCCGGGATGTTATGGGCACGTGACACCCACGGGCGCGCTCGCCCAGGGCGTCGAACTCGACGCCGGCAAGGCCTGGCGCGAGATGATTCACCGCTACGCCGCCAGCACGCTCGGCCTGCTCATCGTGGTGATTGCCGCGATCGCGATCGCGACCCGGGCACGCCGGCTCGTGCCGCTGCGCCTCGCGATCGCGCTGCTCGTGATCGTCGTCTTCCAGGGCATCCTCGGCATGCTCACGGTGACCTGGCTGCTGAAGCCGCTGATCGTCACCAGCCACCTCGTCTTCGGCCTCACGACGCTCGCGATGCTCGCCTGGCTGTGGCTCACGCTGCGGCCGCGCACGCCCGCGGGCGACGCACCGCGGCTCGTGCGCCGCTGGGCGCTCATCGGCATCGTCGCGCTCGCCGTGCAGATCGCGCTCGGCGGCTGGACCAGCAGCAACTACGCGGCGATGGCCTGTCCCGACCTGCCCACCTGCCAGGGCGCGTGGTGGCCGCGGATGGATATCCGCGACGCCTTCGTGCTGTGGCACGGGCTCGGCATCAATTACGAGGGCGGCGTCCTCGATCACCCGGCCCGCGTCGCGATCCATTTCGTCCATCGCCTGGGCGCCCTCGTCGCGGCCCTCGCGCTGCTCGCCGCGGCAGGCACCGCCCTCTGGCGCGTGCGCACGCCAGGGGCCGTGCGCGCCGCCGTGTTCGTGATCGCGGCCCTGGCGCTGCAGCTCTCGATCGGCCTCTTCATGGTTGAACGCGCCTTTCCGCTGCCGCTCGCCACCGCGCACAATGCGGGCGCCGCGCTGCTGCTGCTCTCGGCCGTGCTCCTCAACCGGCGGGTGCGCGCATGAACTGGCGTGATTACCTCGAGCTGACCAAGCCGAAGGTCGTGTACCTCATCGTGTTCACGGCGATCGTGGGCACGCTGCTCGCGAGCCCCGGCTGGCCACCGCTCGGCGCCCTGCTCTGGGGCAACCTCGGCATCGCGCTCGCCGCGGCCTGCGCGGCGGCCGTGAACCACGTGCTCGACCAGCGCATCGACGAACAGATGGCGCGCACGCGCAATCGCCCGCTGCCGAAGGGGCGGGTCACGACGGCCCGCGCGCTCGGCTTCGCCGGCGCCCTCGGCGTCGCCTCGATGCTGATCCTCTGGTTGCTCGTGAACCCGCTGACCGCGGTGCTCACCTTCTTTTCACTGATCGGCTATGCCGTGATCTACACGGCGTGGCTCAAGCGCGCGACCTCGCAGAACATCGTCATCGGCGGCGCGGCCGGCGCGGCACCGCCGGTACTCGGCTGGGCGGCAGTGACGAACTCGATCGATCCGAATGCGCTGCTGCTCTTCCTGATCGTCTTCGTGTGGACACCGCCGCACTTCTGGGCGCTCGCGATCGCCCGCAAGGACGAGTACGCCCGCGCCGGCATCCCGATGCTGCCGGTCACCCATGGCGTCGCCTACACGCGCCTGCAGGTGCTGCTCTATACCGTGCTGCTCGTGCTCGTGACCCTGATGCCCTTCGTCACGGGCATGAGCGGTCTCATCTATCTTGCCGCCACGCTCGTACTGAACGGCATCTTCCTCTACTACGCCCTCGCGATGAAGTTCACGGACCGCCAGGAACTGCCGATGCGCCTGTTCCGCTTCTCCGTGACGTGGCTGCTGTGGATCTTCGCCGCGCTGCTGCTCGACCACTACATTCCCACCACGCAGGCAATCGCCGCCCTGCGCTGACTGTGAGCGGCGTCGCGATTGGCGCGTGTCGGCGCCACGGAAGCACCACGGGCAGTTGACGAACGCAGGGACGCGTCGCAAGGTTGTGCAAGGGTGGAAGCTCACGCACAAGCCATGCCCGGGGAATCAAGGACGATCCTGGCCGATCGATGGCACCCCGCCATCGTGGCGGCGGTCTTTTTTCTGATTCAATTCGCGGCCACCGCGATCGGCAGCGCGTTGCTCGTCGCGCGGCCGAGTGCCTCCGCATTCTGGCCGGCAGGCGGGACCCTGATTGCCGCCCTGCTGCTGTTTCCGCGCCGCGTCTGGCCGTGGCTGCTGGCCAGCGGCTTCCTGGCCGGGTACCTGGCAGACGCGGACGCCTACCAGATCTATGCGTCGCGCATCGCGTTCCTGATCGCCCTCGTGAACATGGGCCAGGGCGCGCTCGCCGCCGAGCTGATCCGGCGCTTCGTGGGCCCGCGGGTCGACTTCGCGAATGCCCGCGCGACGACGCGGCTGCTGCTCCTGCTGCTCGTCGCGTCGTTCGTCGGCGGGCTGGCGGGCGCGGCGGTGCTGGGCACTTCGCGCACGTCCGCCGACTTCTGGATCAACCAGCAGACGTGGTGGCTGAGCGGCTTCCTCGGCGCCGTCGTCCTCGTGCCGCTGATCCTTTCATGGGCCGGGGAGGGCGTACGCGCCCCACCCGGCCCATTGCGCCCGGCGCCCTGGCTCATGCCATTGCAGTTCGCGGTACTCGCCCTCGTGCTGTGGCACGTCTTTTCCGACGGTGATCGCTTCGGGCTGGCCGTGTTCGACTCGCCCTTCCTCGTCTACCTGGCCCTGCTCTGGATCGTCTGGAGTGGCGGTGCGCGCCGCGTCACGCTCGCCCTGCTGTTCGTCTCGGTGACATCGATCGGCTACACGCTCATCGGCCATGGGCCTTTCAGCGGCGCAGGCAGCGCCCCTTTCGGCTCGATCCTCAACCTGCAGGCCTTCCTCGTACTCGTCGTCGTGCCGTTGCTCGTCGCCCAGGCGTCGATCACCGAAAAACGCCAGGCGCTCGGGCGGGTCCGTGAAAGCGACGGGCGCTATCGTGCCTTCGTCGAACACAGTTCGGAGGCGATCTTCCGCTTCGAACTGTCGCAGCCGATGCCGGTCACGCTGGCGGCGAGCGAGCAGCGCCTGTGGCTCGGCAAGCATGCCTATGTCGCCGAGGCGAACGACGCGTTCCGAACCGCGGCCGGCAACGGCACGCCGGGCGAGCTCGTCGCGCAGCATCCCGTCTGGCTCGAGCACTGCCTTGCCACGGTGCCAGACGCCATCGCGGCGGGCGGGCGCATGCAGAACGTCGAATGCGTGCTGCCTGGTCCCTACGGCCTCGACCGCACGCTGCTCGTCTCGCTGTCGACCGAGCTGGCCCACGGCGCACTCGAACGGATCTGGGGCGTCGCCCGTGACATCACGCACTTTCGCGCCGTGCAGCGCCAGCTCGAGCAGCAGCAGCGCGAACTGCGCGCGCTCGCCACCGAGCTCACGGTCACGGAAGAGCGCGCGCGGCGCAAGATCGCGGCCGACCTGCACGACGGCCTCGCGCAGAGCCTCGTGGGTCTCAAGCTGCACATCGCCGCGATCCGCCTGGCCGCCGAACAGGGCCGGCCGTTGCCCGACCTCGCCGCGCTCGAGTTGACGATCTCCGAGTCGACGGCGCAGGTGCGCACGCTGATGACCAGCCTGCTGCCGCCGGGTCTCTACGACCAGGGGATCGTGGCCGGCCTCACCTGGCTGGCGGACGACTTCGCCAAGCGCCAGCGCATCGAAGTCGCCTTCGAGGACGACGGGCAACCGAAGCCGCTGGCGGAATCGACCATCGTGCTCGTGTACCAGGCGGCCCGCCAGTTGCTGCAGAATGTCGCGCGGCACGCGCGTGCGACCGCCGTGACGATCCGCCTGCAGGCGGTCGGCGACCGGCTCCAGCTGACCGTCACCGACGGAGGCGTCGGCTTCAACGTCTCGGACCTGACCTTCCTGCCGACGCAGCAGGGCGGCTTCGGGCTCTACAGCATCCGCGAACGCCTGACGATCATCGGCGGGTCGCTCGAAATCGACTCCGCGCCCGGCCGCGGCACGCGCGTGCTGGTCACGGCGCCGCTCAGGACACCCGCGCACGAGCGCTCGCGTGCACAAGGCGCTGTACAGTAGAGGCGTCGGCATGTTGATCGAGCGCATCTGGACCGCGAACGACTATCGCAATTTCCACTACCTGGTCGCCTGCCGCGAGAGCGGCGAGGCGCTCGCGATCGACCCGCTCGACTGGCGCAAGTGCGTCGCCGCCGCGAAGGCGCGGGGCTTCGAGATCACGCAGATCCTGAACACGCACGAGCACCGCGACCACACCGGCGGCAACGAGCCGCTGCGGGCCGCCACGGGGGCACGTGTGCTGGCGCATGCCGGCGCCGCCGCGCGCATCGGGCACGTCGATGTGGGCCTCGTGCGTGGCGACGTCGTGCGCGTCGGGCGCAGCGTCGAGCTCGAATGCCTCGACACGCCCGGCCACACCCTCGCGCACCTGTGCCTGTATGCGCGCGGCGATGCGCCTGCGCTCTTCTGCGGCGACACGCTGTTCAATGCCGGTGCCGGCAACTGCCACAATGGCGGGCACCCCGGGTTGCTGTACGAGACTTTCACGCAGCAGCTCGCGCGCCTGCCCGAAACGACCCGGGTCTATCCCGGCCACGAATACCTCGAGCGCAACCTCGCGTTCACGCTCGACCGGGAACCGGACAATGCCCACGCCGCCGCCCTGCACGAGGCGGCGCGGCTGCAGGACCCCGCCGCCGCGCCGATCACGACGCTCGGCGAGGAGAAGCGCATCAACGCCTTCTTCCGGCTGCAGAATCCGCAGGTCATCGCGCGCCTGCGCGAGGCCTTTGCCGACCTCCCGCAAGAGCCCACGCCGCGCGAAGTGTTCCTCAGGTTGCGCGAGTTGCGAAACCGCTGGTAGCCGGCGGTCGTGCCATGAGCGGCCGATGGCCCGGCTGCGTCGCGACGCGGTCGAGCCAGGCGCGCACGTGCGGGTAAGGGGCGAGGTCGTGCCCACCTTCTTCCGCCACGTGCGTGTAGGCGTACAGGGCGATATCGGCGATCGAATAGTGGCCGGCGGCGAAGAACCGGTGCGCGCCGAGATGGCGCTCCATGACGGCGAGCGCCGCCCGCCCGCGCTCGAGCCGGTCGGGCAGTTCGGCGCGACGCGGCGAATCGGCCGGCAGGTGCTTCACGATGAAGCGGGGCGTCGCGACGTAGGGCTCGTGGCTGTACTGCTCGAAGAACATCCATTGCAGCGCCTGCGCGCGCCCGATGCGATCCGCCGGGACCAGCGGCGAGCCCTCCGCGAGATACCAGACGATCGCATTCGATTCGGCAAGACAGGTGCCGTCATCCAGTTCGAGGGTCGGGATGCGGCCGTTCGGGTTGCGCGCGAGGAATTCCGGCGTACGGGTCGCGCCCCGCAGGATGTCGCACTCCTCCCAGTCGTAGGCAATCCCGAGTTGCGCGCAGGTGAGGCGCACCTTGTAGCAGTTGCCGGAATCGAGGCAATCGTAGAGCTTCATCGCTTTCACCTCCCGGCGGATAGCATAATCGCCCCATGGGCTCCGTGTTCTACCGGCGCGGTTTCGCGCTCGTCGCCACCCTCGCGATCGGCTACCTGCTGTACCGCGTCCTCGCGCCCTTCACCGGGCCCATCGTCTGGGCAACCTTCCTCGCCTTCATGCTCCACCCGCTGCACGAGCGCCTCACGCGGCGCCTGAAGGGCCGGGTAAGCCTCTCGGCCGGGTTCCTCACCACGCTCGCACCCGTTGCGATCCTCGTGCCGCTGTCGATCCTGGGGGGCGTCTTTGCGGCGCAGGCCGCCGAACTCGCTTCGCGCGCCCAGGCCCTGTTCCAGCGCGTGGGCGCGAGCGGAATCGACGAACTGCGGCACTATCCGCTCGTCGGCCGCCCGCTCGCCTGGCTCGAGGAAAATGCCGGCTTCGGCGAGGCGCAGTTGCGCGAGTGGCTGCTCGCGGGCGGGCAATCATTCCTCAAGTGGGGCGCATCCCTCGGTGGCAACGTGGTGGTGGGTGCGCTCGGCACCGCGGTGGGCTTCGGCATCGCGATCGTGCTGCTCTATTTTTTCCTGCGCGACGGTGCGGCGTGGGCGGCCCGCGCGATCCGCCTGGTGCCGCTGGAGCCGACGCGGCGCGAGGAGCTGATCGCCCACCTCGCGCAGGTCACCCGCGCCGTGGTTTTCGGCAGCGGCGCAACCGCGTTGCTGCAGGGCATTGCGGTCGGCATCGGTTTTGCCATCGCGGGCCTGCCGACCTTCGTGGTGTTCGGCGTACTGGCCGCTCTCGTCTCGCTGCTGCCCATGGGCGGCGCGGCGCTCGTGTGGGCGCCCGGCGCGCTGTACCTCGCGGCGGTCGGCCGCTGGGGCATGGCCCTGTTCCTGCTGGTTTGGGGCGTTGGTGTGTCCTTCGGCGACAACTTCGTGCGCCCGTTGCTCGTCTCGCGCCACGCGCCGGTCTCGACGCTCACCGTGTTCATCGGCGTGCTGGGCGGCGCGGCGGCTTTCGGCGCGATCGGGCTCATCGTCGGCCCGCTCGTGCTCACGCTCGCGAAGGCACTGCTCGACTACGTGGATGAAAAGTTCGTGCCGCCTGCATAATAGGCGGCTCTATGGACCTCTCCCCGATCCTCTCTCCGCTGAACGACGCGCAGCGCGCGGCGGTCACCGGCCCCGTCGGGCCCATGCTGGTGCTTGCGGGCGCCGGTAGCGGCAAGACACGCGTACTCACCCACCGCGTCGCCTGGCTCATCCAGGCCGAGGGCGCCTCGCCGCACAGCATCCTTGCGGTCACCTTCACCAACAAGGCCGCCGCCGAGATGCGCGCGCGCATCGAAAGCCTGCTCGGCATCCCGGGCGGTTCACTCTGGATCGGCACCTTCCACGGTATCGCGCACCGCCTGCTGCGCCTGCATTGGCGGGAAGCGGGCCTGCCGCAGGGCTTCCAGATCCTCGATGCCGAGGACCAGCTGCGCATGGTGAAGAAGCTCCTGAAGGGCCAGGGGCTCGATGAATCGCGCTGGATTCCGCGCGAGGTCATGTGGTTCATCAACCACCAGAAGGACGAGGGCCTGCGCCCGAAGGCGCTGAAGGACGGCAACGACCCCACGCGGCGCCAGCTCATCAAGCTCTACCAGGACTACGAGGAGGTTTGCGCGCGCGCGGGGGTCGTCGATTTCGCCGAGTTGCTGCTGCGCGCGTTCGAGCTGCTGCGCGACCAGCCAGAGGTGCTGCGGCACTACCGCTCACGCTTCCAGCACGTGCTGGTCGACGAGTTCCAGGACACGAACGCGATCCAGTACGCCTGGATGAAGCTGATCGCGGGCAGCGAGGGCGCGCCGTTCATCGTCGGGGACGACGATCAATCGATCTACCGGTGGCGAGGCGCGCGGGTCGAGAACCTGCAGCAGTTTCGCCGCGACTGGCCGCAGGCGCAGTTGCACAAGCTCGAGCAGAACTATCGCTCGACGGGCAACATCCTGAAGGGCGCCAATGCCCTGATCGAGCACAACAGCGGCCGGCTCGGCAAGAACCTCTGGACGAGCGGCGGCCATGGCGAGCCGATCCGGCTGTATTCGGCGTTCAACGAGCGCGACGAGGCGGAGTTCGTCACCCACCGGATCCGCGAGTGGGTGCAGCAGGGTGGCGCGCGGCGCGAGGTCGCGATCCTTTACCGCTCGAACGCGCAGTCGCGCGTGTTCGAGGAAGCATTCCTCTCCGCGCGCATCCCGTACAAGGTCTACGGCGGCCTGCGTTTCTTCGAACGCGCCGAGATCAAGGATGCGCTCGCCTACCTGCGCCTGCTCTCGAACCGCGACGATGACGCCTCGTTCGAACGCGTCGTGAACCTGCCGGCGCGCGGCATCGGCGCGAAGACCGTCGACGAATTGCGGCTCGCGGCGCGGGCGGCGGGCGGCTCGATGTGGCAGGCAGCGCAGGCGGCGGTGGGCGCCGGCACACTCGGCGCGCGCGCTTCGTCGGCGCTCGGCGGGTTCCTGCAACTGATCGAGCGGATGGCCACCGATGTGGCCCCATTGCCGCTGTTCGAGCAGGTGGACCTGGTGCTCTCCGCCAGCGGCCTCGTCGATCACCACAAGAAGGACAAGGCCGACCGCGGCGAAGCGCGCGTCGAGAACCTCGAGGAACTCGTCAGCGCCGCGCGGGGCTTCGAGCCCGAGGGCGAACTGCCGCCACTCGACGCCTTCCTCGCCCACGCCGCCCTCGAGTCGGGCGAGGGCCAGGCGGAAGCGTGGGAAGACTGCGTGCAAATGATGACCCTGCACACCGCCAAGGGCCTCGAGTTTCCGATCGTGTTCCTCTGTGGCATGGAAGACGGGCTCTTCCCGCACCAGCGCTCGCTCAACGACCTCGACGGGCTCGAGGAAGAGCGCCGGCTCTGTTATGTCGGCATGACCCGCGCCATGCGCCAGCTCTATATCAGCTTCGCGGAGCAGCGCCGCCTGCACGGCACCGACAGCTACGGCCAGCCCTCGCGCTTCATCACCGAGATCCCCGAGGACCTCGTCGAGGAAGTGCGACCCCGGATCATGCTCGGCCGACCCTACGCGCGCCCCTCAGGCCATTCGCACGGGCGCGAGGCGCACGCGGCACCGGCCTACTCGCACTCGCAGGCCGCGCGGCGCGCCGTGGCGGCCGAGCCGGTGGCGCCGGGCATGAAGCTCGGCGCACGCGTGCGGCACGGCAAGTTCGGCGAGGGCACCGTGCTCAATGTCGAAGGGCAGGGCCCGCAGGCACGGGTGCAGGTGAACTTCGAGCGCCAGGGCACGAAATGGCTCATGCTCGCTTACGCCAACCTCGAGGCAATGTGACGCCACCATGAAAATCGTGATCCTCGGCGCAGGACAGGTCGGCCGCACGGCCGCGTACCACCTCTCGCGCGAGGAGGCGAACGACGTCACCGTCGTCGATACGAACCAGGACGTGCTGCGCGACCTGCAGGGCCGCCTCGACATCCGCACGGTCGCCGGCAACGCTTCGTTCCCGACCGTGCTCGATTCGGCCGGCGCTGCCGACGCCGAAGTGCTGATCGCGCTCACGAACAGCGACGAAGTGAACATGCTCGCGTGCGAGGTGGCCTACACGCTTTATCGCACGCCCACCAAGATCGCCCGCATCCGCTCGGCCGAATACACCGCCAACCCGAAACTTTTTTCCGACGAGGCGCTGTCGGTCGACGTCTGGATCAGCCCTGAACAGCTCGTGACCGAATACATCGAGCGCCTGATCCGCTATCCGGGCGCGCTGCAGGTGCTGACCTTCGCCGCGGGCCGCGTGCGCCTCGTCGGGGTGCGTGCAAGCGGCGGCGCGCCGCTCGTCGGCCAGCCGATCCGGGCGCTGCGCGAGCACCTGCCGGACGTCGATGTGCGCATCGTCGCCGTCTACCGCGATGGGCGCAGCATCGAGCCCGAGGCCGATGTCGTCATCCAGGCGGACGACGAAGTGTTCTACCTCGCCGAGCGCGACTTCGTCCGGCGCGTCATGAACGAACTGCGCAAGGAAGACAACCCGGCGAAGCGCGTGGTGATCGCCGGCGGCGGCAGCATCGGCTTTCGCCTCGCCCGCGCGCTCGAGAAGACGCACTACGTGAAGGTCATCGAGCGCGACCCGAAGCGCGCCCGCCAGGTCTCCGAGGTGCTGGAGCACGCGATCGTGCTGCACGGCGACGCGGCGGACGAGGAGCTGCTGATCGAGGAGAACATCGACAGCGCGGACGTGTTCGCCGCGCTGACGAACTCCGAGGAGGCGAACATCCTCTCGGCGATGCTCGCCAAGCGGCTCGGCGCCGCGAAGGTAATGGCCCTCATCAACAAGCCCTCCTACGCCGAGCTGATGGAGAGCGGCAACATCGATGTCGCGATCTCGCCGCAGTCCGTCACGATCGGCTCCCTGCTCGCCCACGTGCGGCGCGGCGACATCGTGCGCGTGCACTCGCTCAAGCACGGCGCGGCGGAGGCGATGGAGGCGATCGCACACAGCGAGAACGGGCGCTCGCGGGTCGTCGGGGTCGCGGTCGACGCGATCGCCCTCCCGGACGGCGCGCGCATCGGCGCGATCGTTCGCGACCAGAAGGTCATCATGGCGCACAGCGACACGGTGGTGGAGGAGGACGACCACGTGATCATCTTCCTCACCGATCGGCGGCACGTCGAACAGGTGGAGCGGCTCTTCATGACCGCCACGGCGCGATAACCAGCCGTGTTTGCCGTCCTGCATGTCCTCGGGCTGATGCTCGCGTTCTTCACGATCACGTTCGTGCTGCCGATGATCTGCTCGCTGCTGACCGGCGACGGCATGTTCGGGGATTTTGCCGCGGCGGCCGGCCTCAACATCCTCGTGGGCCTGGCCCTCGCGCTCGCGTTTCGCCGCTTCCGGCGCGAACTCGCCGCGCGCGACGGGTTCCTGCTCGTCACGCTCGCCTGGGTCATCATGTCGGCGGCGGCCAGCCTGCCGCTCATGTTGGCGATCCCGGGGCTCTCCTTCACGGACGCATACTTCGAGGCGATGTCGGGACTCACGACCACGGGCTCGACCGTGCTGGCGGGGCTCGACTCGCTGCCACCCTCGGTCAACCTGTGGCGCTGCGCGCTGCATTGGTACGGCGGCCTCGGCATCATCGTGCTCGCAGTCGCGGTGTTGCCGCTGCTCGGCGTCGGCGGCATGCAGGTCTACAAGGCCGAAAGCCCGGGACCCGTGAAGGACGAAAAGCTGACGCCGCGCATCACCCAGACCGCGAAGGCGCTGTGGCTCGTCTACGCGAGCATCACGGCGGCGGGCGTGATCGGGCTGCACGCGGCGGGCATGACGTGGCTCGACTCGATCTGCCACGCTTTCTCTGCCATCGGCCTCGGCGGCTTCTCCACCCACGATTCCGGGATCGGCTTCTACGACTCGGCCGGGATCGAGTTCGTGCTGATCCTGATCATGCTGCTCGCGTGCATGAACTTCTCGCGCCATTTCATGGCGGTGCAAAAGCTGTCGCTCGCGCCCTACCTGCGGGACACCGAGGCGAAGGCGATCCTCATCGTGCTCGGCACGACGATTTTCGGCATCACGATGCTCGTCTGGCTGAGCGGCAACTACCAGGAGTTCGGCACGACGCTGCGCCACGTCGCCTTCAGCGTCGTCTCGGTCGCCTCGACGACCGGCTTCGTCACCCAGGACTACGAGCAGTGGCCGATCTTCGCGCCGGTCTGGATGTTGTTCCTCTCCTGCATCGTCTGCAGCACGGGATCGACGGGCGGCGGCATCAAGATGTTCCGCACGCTGCTGCTCGAGCGCCACGCGGTGCGCGAGATGAAGGTGCTGCTGCATCCACGCGCGCTCGTGCCGATCCGCATCGGCGGCTACGTGATTCCCGAGCGCATCGTCTATGCCGTGCTCGCCTTCATCTTCCTCTACTTCGCGACGATCGCGGTACTCACCTTCACGCTGCTGCTCTCGGGCCTCGACCTCGTATCTTCCTTCAGCGGCGTCGTCGCCTCGATCAACAACCTCGGCCCCGGGCTCGAGATGGCCGGCCCCTCCACCCAGTACCAGAAGTTCACCGACTTCCAGACCTGGGTGTTCACGGCCGCGATGCTCCTCGGCCGGCTCGAGATTTTCAGCGTGCTGGTGCTGTTCACGCCGGCGTTCTGGAGGAAATGAGCGACGGGCGGCTTGCGATTCTGGCCCGTCGCCTTAAGCTCCTAGCCCATAGCCCATGGACGGGGGTGCCGTGTCCGCCACACCGGAGCTTTCGGCTTTCGAGCGCGCGCTGCGCCTCCTCACCCGCGTCCGCGCGGGCGAAGGCCGCTGTATCGCGCTCTTCGCGTCGCACGCCTTCCTGATCATGGCGTCGTACTACGTGCTGAAGGCGCTGCGCGAGTCCTTCCTGCTCGCCGGCGCCGCGGCCGAGGTTCGCAGCTATGCGGTCGCCGCGAACGGCGTCGTGCTGATGCTGCTGGTGCCGCTCTACAGCGCGGTGCGGCGGCGGATCGACGGCGCGAACCTCGTGCGCGCCGTCAGCGCGTTCTTCGCGGTGAACATCCTCGCCTTCGCGCTCGCGTTCCCGTTCCGCTCGAGCCACTGGTTCGGCATCGTGTTCTTCATCTGGGTGAGCGTGTACGGGCTGATGGTCGTCGCACAGTTCTGGGCGCTCGCCGCGAGCCATTTCAACACCAAGACGGGCCAGCGGCTCTTTCCCGCGATCATGCTCGGCTCGACGCTCGGCGCGCTCGCGGGCGCGCAGCTCACCGATCTGCTGATCGTGCGCGTCGGGCCGCTGCCGCTGCTGCTGCTCGGTGTCGTGCTGCTCGCGACGAGCATCGCGCTGATCCGGCCGGAAACCGACGCCATCCCGCAGCCCTCGCGGCCGCAGGCCGCGCCAGGCGAGGCGCCGCAGCGCGTGGGCTCGATACTCGGCGGCTTCCAGGTCGTGTTCAGGAGCCGCTACCTGCTGCTCGTCGCGGCGTTCGTCGTACTGCTCAACTGCATCGGCTCGACCGGCGACTACCTGCTCGCGGCGCTCATCAAGGGGCGCGCCGAGGCGCTCGCGGGCGCCACCGCGGCGCTCGCCGATCGCGAGGCGATCATCGGTGCGCTCTACGCGCGCTACCAGCTCTGGGTCACGCTCGCCGGCGTGCTCGTGCAGGCCCTGCTCGTGTCGCGCATCTATCGCGCGGTTGGCGTGCGCGGCGCGCTGCTCGTGCTGCCGGCGATGGCGCTTTTCGTCTATGGCGCGATCGCGTTCGTGCCGGTCTTCAGCATGATCTATGTCGCGAAGATCCTCGAGAGCTCGACCAACTATTCACTGATGAACACGACGCAGCAGACGCTCTACCTGCCGACGGGCGCCGCGGAGAAGTTCGACGGCAAGACGACGATCGACACTTTTTTCTGGCGCTTCGGCGACATCCTGCAAGCCGGCGTCGTGTTCGCGGGGCTCAACTGGCTGGGCCTCGGCACGCGCGGGTTCGCGCTGCTGAACGCCGTGTTGTGCGTACTCTGGATCGCGCTCGCCGTGCTGATCGGCCGCCGCTATACCGCGCTCTCGCGCACCGAAACGCACAACACCGCGCCGATGCGGCAGCGCCAGCCGGAAGACCTCGTGGTGTATCCAGGCCGCACGATCGATCACCGGCTGCCGGCGGAAACCTTCTTCGATCCCGATCCGGGCGACGTGCTCGCGTACGAAGCGCGCCTCGCGAGCGGCGCACCACTGCCGCACTGGCTCGAGTTCGACGCGGCGATCGTGCGCCTCAGCGGCACGGCACCCGCCGATTGCGCGTTCGAGGAGCGCATCGAGATCGTCGCCTCCGACATGGACGGCGCGATCGCAACCGCCATCTTCACGATGCGTCGGGCAACAGCCTGAGATCGCCTTTGTCGATGCGGCGCACGAGCTTCGCGCGCCGCCGCTCGACTTCGCCGATTTCCTTGTTCGTCAGGCCGAGCTGCAGCAGCGTGCCGCGACGCTTCACGCCGCGCATCGCGTCGAAGTTGGCGCCCGGCGCGCGCGGTTCCCAGGTCTCGCCGACCAGCTCGTACTGTGCAATCACTGCGAGTCGCGCGCGCAGTTCATCGAGCGTCAGCGCCCGCAGCCGATCGGCCAGCGCGCGATCCACGGCGTCGACGTGCAGGGCCTTCCAGAAGATGCCGACATCGCTTTCCTCGGAATCGAACGCGACGCCGTTGTCGATCGCCCAGGCACGCACCGCGGTGCCTTCGCCGGTGAGCATCACGTTGCCGAGGTTCGAGTCCTTGTGTTCGACCAGATAAGTGAGGACGTTCAGGCGGCTGATCGTGCGCGCATAGGCGGGATCGGCCGCGAAGCGCGCCTCATCGATCGCGAGCGGGTGGGGCTTCGCGCCGTTCAACCAGCACTGCACCATGTAGAACGTGGCGTCCGTGCCGCGCCAGGCCTCGACGGCCGCTGGATCGATCGCCTTGAATTGCGGGAGCGGCGCGGAACGCAGCGCGATGGGCGGCACCACTTGCTCTTCCGCCGGGAACAACAGGCGGGATAACTCGTAGGCCGCGAGTTCGTAGCGCGGTTCGTTGTTGAAGGAGCTCACACCCGCCCCCGCGCGCCGCACCTTGATTTTGAAGGCCGCCGGATCGGCCATCGTGTGCGCCATCGCCTTGCGCGTGATGTCCTTCTCGAAGCGCACGGGCTTCGCGTCCTCGATCACGAGATCGGGGGCAGTCAGGGCGTCGAGGGTGCAGGTCCCGTCATTTGCGTGCGCTGCAGCAAAGAGGCACAGGAGGGCCGCGGGTCCTGCCGCCCGGCCACTCCGAATCCAGCCTGTACCATCCATGGCACCCCCGAATGCCCCCGCTTCGACGGGCGGGAGTCGCGAAATCTTACACTCGGGACTCCACGGTGAGGCAAGGCGGCTTTCCAGCCCGCGCTAATTGATTGATCGCAAAGCCTGGTAGCGGTGGCGGCATCGATCTTGCTGGGACTCTGTCCTACGGATGCCGCCCAGGAAGAGGCCGGTACCGAATGTCGGCCAAGGGGAATCGAAATGAAGCAGCCTGTATGGAACGCGATCTGCTCGTTGATGGCGGCGGCTGCCGCCCTCTGCCTGCCGGCAACGGCCGAGGCACGCAAGATTCAGGTGGACTTCGATCCCAGCGCGTTCGAGAACAGCGGCGGCGGCTGGGTCTTCAGTACCATCGATCTCTACAACCAGGCAGCACTCACGGGCGGCGCGAGCCGCTCCCTGCTTTTCAATGTCGCGGGTTCCTATGACCCGGACAGCGACGGCAGCACGGACAACGACGTCGACTACGCCTTCAACCAGGCTGCAGCGCTGCGGGTGGGCGGGTCCGACTACAGCTTCGTCTGCATGTTCGCGAACTTCTCGTTCTCGTTCTCGCAATCAGGCGGCTGCGGTGCTGCGGGAGATCCCTCGTTTTCCCTGCTGCCGGTCGCTGGCCTGAGTGTCGTCGACACGGCCAACCCGACCGATCCCGGCGCGGTTTTCTCCACCGAGGGTTTTTCGGTGGGCATTCCAGCCGAAGGACAGCCAGAATTTGCGGCGCCCTTCGACATCAATGCCGCCGTGCCCACGATGCGCCTGTGGTGGAACAACCTGGCGGCCACCTACGACGGCGGAGCGCCCGTGGGGCCGTCCTACTCCGTGCAGGCATTCATCTACTTCCTCGGCAATGGCGACTTCGATCTCGACGTGCGCTACGGAATCGAGAACGCGACGGCATTCCCCGGCGGCGACCGCTCGTTCGTCGTCGACGGCCAGACGATCTTCAGCAGCACCGATCCGGCCGTGGCGGAGAACGACTATTTCTACCGCTTCCGCGGCGGCCAGTTGTCGGGCGGCACCACGCCGCCGCCGACGGGCGTGCCGGAGCCTGGCCCGCTCGCACTGATGCTTGCTGGGGCGGTGGCGCTCCTCGCCTTTCGTCCGCGACGGATCCGCATTCAAGCCGCCTGACCTCGCGCGGCATGGCGTGCTGGCGGGCGCGTGATTGTCGCGCGCGCGGCCCTTCAGTAATGTGCGCGCGTTGGACACCTTCCGGATATTCGTCTCCTCACCGGGCGATGTCGCAGAAGAGCGGCTGATTGCTCGCCGGGTGATCGATCGCCTGCGCACGGAATTCGCGGGTCGCCTCATCGTTGCGCCAGTCTTCTGGGAGCACGAGCCGCTCAGCGCCGCCGCTTCATTCCAGGACCAGCTCCCGCATCCCTCGGACGCCCACGCCGCGATCTGTATCCTGTGGGCGCGGCTCGGCACGCGCCTGCCGGCAACGTTCCGCAAGCCCGACGGCGAGCGCTACGCATCGGGCACCGAGTTCGAGTTCGAGGATGCGCTCGCGGGTTTTCGGGCACGGGGCTGGCCGGCGCTGCTCGTGTACCGCAAGACCGCCGTCGCACAGCTGGATGCGGGCGACGACACCGCTGCGTTCGAGCGGATGCAGCAGAAGCGCGCGCTCGACCAGTTCATCAGGAAGTGGTTCCACGAAGAGACCGACGGCACGCTGCGCGCGGCCTTCCATCCCTTCGAAGCGGCAGCGGAGTTCGAGGAACTGCTCGAGGTTCATCTTCGCAAACTGATCGGGCGGCAGTTTCCAGAGGCCGTAGGCGCCGAGCGTAGCGATACGGCGTCCTGGCGGCAGGGCTCGCCGTTTCGGGGCTTGCAGGCGTTCGAGTTCGAGCACGCCCCCGTGTTTTTCGGCCGAACGGCAGCGATCGCCGCCATGCTGGCCGCCCTTCGGAAGCAGGATCGTGCGGACGGCGCTTTCCTGCTCGTGCTGGGTGCGAGCGGCAGCGGCAAATCCTCGGTGGTGCGCGCAGGCCTGCTGCCCGTCCTCACGCAACCCGGGGTCGTGGAAGGCATCACGGCCTGGCACTGGTCGGCCATGCGTCCCCGCGATCGCGCGGGTTCGCTGTTGCAGTTTCTCGTCGAGTCCTTGCTGGCAACGGGCGCGTTGCGGCCCATCGAAGGCACCTCGGACAATGATCGACTCGACGCGCTGCTGTCGCAGCTTCGCGCTCTTGCCGGGGGTACGACTCGCATTGCGCTCGCAGTCGACCAGCTCGAGGAAGTCTTCTCGGACGGAGATCTCGACGACGGCACGCGCGAGCAGTTCTTCGCCGCGCTCGCGTGCGTCGTGGCGACGCGCGCGGTCTGGGTCATCGCGACGCTGCGCAGTGACTTCTATCCACGGGCTGCCCGGTTTCATGCTCTCGTCTCCCTGAAGGCCGGAAATGGCCAGTACGACCTGCTGGCACCGTCCGCCGCCGAGATCGGCCAGATGATCCGGCTGCCGGCCGCAGCGGCCGGCCTGCGCTTCGAGGCGCGCACCGATGAAGGCGAGCGGCTCGATGAAGTCCTGCGGGATACGGCAGCTGCGAGCCCGGATGCTTTGCCCCTGCTGGAGTTCGCGCTCGATGAACTGTACAAGCGGCGCGCCTCCGACGGCACGTTGACGTTCGCGGCCTATGGCGAAATCGGCGGGGTCGAGGGCGCACTGGCGCAACGCGCAGAGGAGGCGGTGCTTGCCCTGCCCTCGGTAACACAAGCCGCCCTTCCCCATGTCTTGCGCAGGCTCATCGCAGCGGCCGCCGGGGGCGACGGCTTCAATCGCCGCAGCTCGCCGCTCGCTGAACTGATTTCGCCGGATGAGCGGGCGCTCGTCGATGCCCTGGTCGCAGCGCGCCTGTGCGTATCCGAACTGGATCACGCTCGCAGGCCCGTCGTTTCCATCGCGCATGAAGCCCTCTTGCGACATTGGCCACGCGTGCGGGAGTGGCTGGAAGAGAACCGCGACCTGCTGCGAGCTCGAGCACGGCTGGCAGCAAGTGCAGAGCGCTGGGACCTCGAGGATCGCCGCCGTGACCTGCTGCTGTCGGCGGGTCGCCCGCTCGATGAAGCCTCGGCCGTCGCGAAGTCCGCCCTGTCGCTGACGGAGACGGAACATGCCCTCGTCGCCGCTTCGATGGCCCGGGCGCGTCGGGCGCGTCGCCTGCGCGTTGGCGCTGTCACGGGCCTCGCGATTCTGGCAATCGCGGCATCCACGGCGGCCTATCTGGCAACGACCCAGAAGCGGCGCGCCGAAACCGAAGCTTCGACCACGCGGGAAACGATGGATTTCATGGTGTCGATCTTCACGCTCGCCGACCCGACCGAAGCGCGTGCCAACCAGTTCACGGTGCGCGAGATGCTCGACCGCGGTGCACAGGACGTGCAGCGCCAGCTACGCGATCGGCCCGCGGTACGCTCTAGCCTGATGACGGCGATGGGCCGGGCCTATACGGGGCTCGGGCTGCCGGCGCCGGCCAAGGGCCTGCTCACCGACGCGCTGCGCGATCGAGAGGCGTTGGCTGGCCCCACCGCGCGATCGACGACCGAGACCCGAAGCGCCCTCGCGTCCGCACTCTACCTCGATGGCCAGTATGAGGATGCCGCCAGGCAATTTCGTCTTGCGCTCGCGAGCGCACGCCAGGTGACTCCCGGCGGCGAGGTAACGGTGGCTTCCATTCTCAACGGTCTCGGGGACACCCTTTCCCAGCTCGGTTCGGATCTTGAGGCAGAGTCTGCCTATCGCGAAGCATTGGGCATCGATGAGCGGCTGTTCGGACCAGACAGCCTTGAGTCAGCGCAGACACTGCAGGGTCTCGCGAGCACGCTCTATTTTGCGGGTCATTATGCGGATGCCGAACCCCTGATGAGAAGAAGCCTCGCCATCCGGCGCGGCAAGCTGGGTCCGCGCCATTGGAAAGTAGGCGACAACCTGAACGACCTCGGAGCCCTCTATTTTCAGGAAGGCCGCTACGATCAAGCCGCAGGTTTCTGGAAGGGCAGCCTCGCCATCACCGTGGAATGGGCAGGACCAGACCACCCGGACGTGGGTTCGGTTTCCAACAACATCGGCCGCAGCCTGCTGATCGACGGCAAACTCGACGAGGCGGAGCCCTACCTCGAGCGTGCCCTCGACCTGCATCGCCGCACGAAGCCGCCCGACCATGACGACCTGATCCTCCCGCTCAACAGCCTCGCCATGATCCGCATCGCCCATCGCGATTTCGGCAAGGCCGAGGAGATGCTCGACGAGGCGCGGCGCATCGCCGAGAAGCAGGATCACTGGATGCTCGACCAGGTTTTGACCAACCTCGCCGATGTCTATGCGAAGACCGGCCGTGCCCCACAGGCAGAGGAACTGCTGGCCCGTGCCCGCGGGCTACTGGAAAAACAGTACCCGCGGGACAAGATGCCCGACGAAGCCTGGCGCTACGCGCTGCAGGACGCGGTGCTCGCCACCACGTACGCGGCGGAGAAGAAGTACCCGGAGGCCCGCAAACTCCTGACGGCGGCCCTGCCGATCGTGCGCAAACGCTTCGGCGAGGGGCGATACTACACACGCGACCTTGAAGCGCGACTCGCCAGCCTGCCTCGATGAAGGACTCAGAGCACGCCATGGATCTCCCTGCCGCCCTGCCGCTCGTCATCGGCGTCACCGGCCATCGCGATCTCGTCGAAGACGAGATACCCGCGATCCGCGCGAAGGTGCACGAGTACCTGGTGGAACTGCGCGCGCGCTGGCCGGCGACGCCGCTGATCGTGGCCTCGCAGCTTGCCGAGGGCGCCGATCTCCTCGTCGCGGAGGAAGCACGGGCGCTCGGACTCGAGCTCGTGTTCCTGCTGCCGCTGCCGCTTGCCGACTACCGCGCGCAGTTTTCGAACCAGGCGGCGCAGGCGCGGTTCGATGCGCTGCGCGCGGTGTCGCGCGTGGTCGATCTCGCCACCGACGAATCGCCCCAGGACCGCGATGCGCTCTATGCGCTCGCCGGCGACTTCCTCGCGCGTTACAGCTTCATTTTGCTCGCCCTGTGGGACGGCAAGCCGGCGGTGGGGCCCGGCGGCACCGCGGCGGTGGTCGACTATCGTTTCGCGTCGAAGGGCGGCGCGCGGCCGGCGACGCAGGAACTGCGCGACATCGCGCTCGGCGAGGCCGACAACTCGCTCGTCTATCATGTGCTGGTGTCGCGAGCGCGGCTGAACGGCGAACCGACGAACGGCCACCAGCCACTCACCGCCGGCTACCTGCACGAGTACGCGGGCGGGCGCTCCGCGCTGCAGGAGGCGATGCCCGCGGAAAGTCGGCGCGTGCTCGATCGTACCGAGGAGTTCAACCGCGCCGCGGCCCGGGAAGCGCCCGCGATGGCCGGACACTCGCCGCTCGTCGGGGTGCCGCCCGCGGTGAACCGTTGCGCACGCCTGATCGCCCTGGCGGATTGCCTCGCAACCTTCTATCGCCACCGCCTGATGCGCATCACCGCCTGGACCTACGGCATCGGCGCCGTGATGGGCTGCGCGTTCGTGCTGTATTCGAAGATCCCGGCGATGTGGGGCCTCATCTACGTGTTCTTCAGTGCCGCGCTCACGACGATCGCGCTCAGCCGCTACGCCGAGAAGCGCGGCTGGCACCGCGACCACCTCGAGTACCGCGCGCTCTGCGAGGGACTGCGCGTGCAGTTCTACCTGCGCGTCGCGGGCGTGCGCGACGAGGGGCGCCTGCACACGGGCGACGAGAGTTTCCTGCGCCGGCAGGACCCCGAGCTCGACTGGATCCGGAACGGGATGCGCGCGGTCGACTTCGAGATGCACGACGCCGGCCGTGACGGGATCCTCGGCGGCATCGAGCATGCGTTGGAGGCCTGGGTCGGCTCGCTCGATCCCATCAAGGACCTCGGGGCGGGCCAGCTCGCCTATTTCTGGCGCGCGGGGGAGCGGCGGCGCCGCATGATCGCGCTCACCGAACGCACCGGCGCGACGACGCTCGTGCTCGGCCTCACCGCCGCCGCGGCGCTGTGTTTCATCCCCGTGTTGCACGTGGCCTATGTGAAGACGCCGCTCGTCGTGACGATGGGCCTGCTGCCGCTCGTCGCGGGCATCCTCGAGGCCTGGCTGCAGAAGACCGCGGCCAAGGAACTCGCGCGCCAGTACGCCTACATGTACCGCCTGTTCGACGAAGCGCGCACCCAGCTGCAGGGCGACACGAGCGATGACCGTCGGCGCTCGGTGCTCTATTCCCTCGGTCGCGCGGCGCTGTCGGAGCAGGCCACGTGGGTGCTGCTCAATCGCGATCGCAAGCTGCGCCACCTGCCTTCGCACTAGGAGAACCCATGCCGGGCTCGGAAGAAGACGTCGAGAAAGCACTGCTGCCGATTTCGCACCGGGAATACGGCGCCGACCACCGCCTGCACGCACTGCGCGAGTACGAGCTCTACGTCGAGATGGCCGACCGGGTCAGCAGCCGGCGCATGCTCGCCAATTCCTTCTTCGTCGGCATGAACACGGCCGTGGTCGGTGCGCTGGCGATCGCGCTCAAGGAGGGCCTGATCCAGTCGCGCACGCTGGTCGTCGCGCCCGCGACTGCCGCCGTGCTGATGTGCGTTGCGTGGTGGCTGATGGTGCTGTCGTACCGGCAGCTCAACGCGGGGAAGTTTCGCGTGATCCTCGCGATGGAGCGTCACCTGCCGTTCGCGCCCTTCGCGGCGGAGTGGAAGGCGCTCGACGGCGCACGCTCACGGCGCGAGTACCTGCAGACGACGAAAGTCGAGCTGCTCGTGCCGTGGCTGTTCGCCGGCATCCACGTCGCACTCACGATCGCGATCCTCGTCAAGGCGTTTTGAGCAGCGCGTCGCGCCGCGCGAGGATCGCCTTCTGGAGCGCGCGGTCGAGCCAGGGCGCGAGCGCCGCGGCGAGCTTCGCCTGGTCGAGCGTGCGCAGTCGCCGCGCGAGTTCGGCACCCACCGCAGGCCGTGCGACACGCGCGTCGAGACGGCGCGTCGTCGGGAAATCCGCCGCATTGTCGATGAGCCGTGCCAGGCCGTCTTCACGGCCGATCACGACGTTCTCCGCCCGACGCGCGGTATTGCCGGCGAGCGCATCGAACGCGCGCATCAGGTTGTACTGGGGTTCGAGGCTGCACCAGCGCGGCAGGCGCACGTGTCCCTGCTCGACCTCCGCGGCGCTGACGGCCTTCTCGATCCAGAACTGCAGCGCACCTTGCTTTCCGCCGATCGTGCGCCCGATCGTCACCGGCACCATGTCGATGCCGAGCAGGCGGTCGAGGCGATAGGCCGCCACTTCGTGCTGCCAGCGTCCGGCCGTCGGCGCCGTGATGAAGAGCGCGCGGACCTTGATGTCGCCCTGCTGCAAGGTGAGGAGGCGCGTACCCGCGCGCGGCAGCGGCGGCGGATCATCGGCGACGACATCGGCCTGGGCGAGCAGCACTTCGAGCTGATCGTCGGTGAGGGTGTCGGGCCGATCGCCCACGCGGCGCGCTTCGGGCTCGGGCACGGCGCGTACACCTGGCTGCTTCGCGTAGACCACGCTGCGCGCAGCGCCTTCGATCACGAGCGCCGACGCCTGCCCGTGGTACCGCGGCAGCATGCCGGTATCGATCATCGTGACGCGGCCCTCCATGCGGGTCGTGACGCGCTTCGTCTCCGTGATCGTGTGGCCGACCACGACACTCGAAGCCGAGAGCTGTCCGAGCACGGCCGCCACGGTATCGGTTTCGTAGGCGCTGTAGCACATCGCCGAGCCGCGATACCACAGTGGCCCCGCGACATCGTGCACGGGCGATGCGTCGGTGCGCTTCAACGTGGCGACGAGCGCTTCAAGGCGCTCGTGATCGGCACCCGTGTACGCCGCGAGGCGCTGCTCAGCGAGCGCCACCCGGGCGTCGTCGTCGGTATCGGGGTCGAGGAGACCGGCCGCGACGAGCGCATGCCAGGCGGCGGTGTAGTCGAGCAGGTCTTGGTGCAGGCCGGTCGTGTTGAGCGCCTCGAGCGAGGTGGTCGCGAGGCCCGGCGGCAGCCCGCCGTGGGTGAAGAGGATGCCGTTGACGCGCACCATCAGCGGCCGGGCCAGCAGCCAGCGGCCCACATCGCCCGCGGCGCTGAAGGCTTGCTGGCGCGCGAACCAGCCCTGCGGGAATTGTTTGTCGAAGGCCGCGCGGGCCGCCGCCTCTTCGAGGCCGGCCCATTCACCGTGCGAACGCAGCGCGGCGAATGCCGCGTCACGCGTCGCCGCATCTTCCTGCGCGGCCTCGGCGGCATAGTCCGGTGCGACGACATAGCGCAGGTCGCCGGTCAGGTTCATCAGCTCGTGGTTGCCGAGCGTCGCGAGTACGCGCCCGCCCGCGGCCGGCGCTTCGGCTTCGAGCCGCCGCAACAACGCGACGACCGCGGGCGAATCGGCGCCGCGGTCGATCAGGTCGCCGGTGCTGACGAGGAATGTTTCGCCGCCAGACCAGTGGCCGGCCGCGTCGATGAGGCCGGTGGCCCGCAGGATCGATTCGTACTCGGGAAGCGCGCCGTGCACGTCGCCGATCGCAACGATCCGTGCGACGCCGTCGCAGGACCACGGCTGCTCGCACGCAGCCCCCGCCCGCGCCACCAGCGGCGCAAGGAGCGCAACTGCCACAAGGCAGGGCACCCGGCACCAAAGCCAGCGCTTCTGGCCCGCAGCCCGCAGCCCCTCGCCCGCTGCCCGTCGCCGCACGCCCTCAGCTCCTGATATACGCTTCGAGCTGCTCGATGGTTTCCCGCTGCTCGCCGAGCACCGACTTCACGAGGTCGCCGATCGACAGCACGCCCACCACCCGCCCCTTGTCGAGGACGGGCAGGTGGCGGATGCGCTTGTCGGTGACGAGGCGCATGCAAGCGTCGACGGTGTCGTCGGGCGCGACGGTCACGACGGGCGACGACATGATCTGCGAGACCGGCGTATCACGCGACGCGCGGCCCAGCAGGGCCACTTTGCGCGCGTAGTCGCGCTCGGAAAGCATGCCGAGCACGGCATCGCCCCGCATCACGAGCAAAGCGCCGATCTCGTGTTCGGCCATCTTGCGCAGGGCATCGAGGACCGTGGTGTCAGGGTCGACGGAGTGGGTTGCGCGGCCCTTGCGTTCGAGTATGTGGCGTACCAGCATGGCGAGCCTCCCCGCTGTTATGGCTGTTCCGGATCGCTCGGGACGACGGTGAGTATCGCGCCGTCGACGCCGGTCACGCGCACGCGCGCGCCGGTCGGCGTCGTGGGGCCGACGACCTTCCACACCGTGTCGCCCACGCGCACCTTGCCGAAGCCCTGCTGGATCGGCTCGACAAGCGTGAGCTCTTGGCCGACGTACTGCGCGCCGCGCTGGTTCAGGGCCGGCTGCGTCGTATCGTCCGGGTTGCGCTTTGCATAGGCGCGAAAAGCGACGATCGCGGCGATCCCGAGCGCACCGAACAGCACGAGCTGCAACTGCCACGGCACGGGTACGACCAGCACCAGCGCGCCCACGACCGCGGCGGAGACCGCAAACCAGATCGCGACGGCGCCCGGCATGAAGGTCTCGAGGGCGGCGAGCACGGCGGCGGCGATCCACCAGTGCCACCATTCGAGCTGCATCAGGAATTCCTTCACGGCTGCCTCGCCGGTGGTGCGGCGCCGCCCTGCTTCGCCATCGCGTCCTTCGCGAGCTCGGCGATGCCCCCGATCGTGCCGATGAGCGCGCTCGCCTCCATCGGCAGGAACATCACCTTCTGGTTCGGCGACGTCGCGAAATCCCTCAGCGCCTCGACGTACTTCTGCGCGACGAAGTAATTGATGGCCTGCACGTCACCCTGCGCGATGGCCTGCGACACCATCGTGGTGGCACGCGCTTCGGCCTGCGCGAGCCGTTCGCGTGCCTCGGCCTCGCGAAACGCGGCCTCCTTGCTGCCTTCGGCGGCGAGCACCACGGACTGCTTCTCGCCCTCGGCCTTGAGGATCGCCGCCTGGCGGAAACCCTCGGCGTCGAGGATGTTGGCGCGCTTGTCGCGCTCGGCCTTCATCTGGCGCGCCATCGATTCGACGAGGTCGGCGGGCGGCTGGATGTCCTTGATCTCGATGCGGGTCACCTTGATGCCCCAGGGCGTCGTCGCGTCGTCGACGACCTTCAGGAGGCGGTGGTTGATCTCGTCGCGCTTCGACAGCGTCTCGTCGAGGTCCATCGAGCCGACGACCGTGCGGATGTTGGTCATCGTGAGATTGATGATCGCGAGGCGCAGGTTGTCGACTTCGTAGGCGGCCTTTGGTGCGTCGAGCACCTGGAAGAATACGACGGCGTCGATGCTCACCATGGCGTTGTCCTTGGTGATCACTTCCTGGCGCGGCACGTCGAGCACCTGCTCCATCATGTTGATCTTGCGGCCGACCGCCTCGACGAAGGGCACGATGAAATGAAAGCCCGGCCCCATCGAGGTCTTGAAGCGCCCGAAGCGCTCGAGCGTGTATTCGTAGCCCTGCGGCACGGTGAGCCAGGCCTTGGAGGCGACGACGACGATCGCGACCAGGAGAATGACCGGCAGAACCCCGATGTCGAGCATGGGAAACCCCTTCAGCTGTCGCGAAACAGCGGCAACCCGCCGCGACACCCATTCTAGCCATGTGGCGGCCGTGATGCAGTTCAAGGTCCCACCGGCGCGAAACCCGCACCATGGCGCCGTGTTGCACCCCGATCCCCGCGCTGTCGACGTGCCGCCCGACCATTTCGAGGTCGCGGAGGACGACGTCCTGTTCACCGCCGAGCTCGACGCGACGCTCGCCGTGTGCCTCTACGATGCGGTGGAGGAGCACGGCGCCCTGCTGCACCTGAGATTCATCGCACGCGGCGCGAGCCAGATGGATGTCACCGATCGCACGCTCGCGTCCGACCTGCTGCTGCTCGATCGCTGCGTCGAGCGCTTTCGCAGTGCGATGGACCGGGGCGTCGACGTGCAGGGCAAGATCGCCGCCAGCGTCGAGGCGGGCGAGCCCGCGCGCCTGGCGGCCGAAGCCGTCCTCGCGCTGATCGGCGAATACCTGAACGATGCCGGCGTGCGCGTCGTGTCGCGGGAAATCGAGTACGGGCGCGTGTGCCGGCTGCGGTTTCGCCCGAGCATGGGGCAGCTGCGCATCGAATAGTAGGCATTGGTGCCGGGTTTTCGGCCACAATCCCCGGATGCGCCACGCCATCACGCTGCTCGCCGCGAGCCTGATCGCGGTTCCGTTCGCCTCGCATGCCGCCGACGCGCGCCTGCAGGCGCTGTTCGACTCGGCCTGGGAAGCGGACCTTCGCGACAGTCCCACCTCCGCCGACTACCTGGGCGACCACCGCTATTCGGCGAACTGGCCCGACCTGTCGCCGGCGGCCTTCGAGGCTCGTTTCGCCCGCTACGCCGCGACCCTCGCACAACTGAAGGCGATCCCGCGTGCCGGCCTGTCGAAGGCCGACCAGCTGAACTACGACCTCTTCGCCGAGGATTTCCAGCGCCGCCTCGACGCGCGGCCCTACAAGCCCTGGCTCTATGAGGCCATCCGGCCGCGCGACGGCGTACAGACTTCGAGCGAGCTCACCGAGCTGCTGCCCTTCGCGACCGTCGCGGACTACGAGGCATGGATCGCGCGCATGACGAAGATGGGCGCGTACATCGACCAGAACATCGCGCTCCTGCAAACGGCGATCCGCGAGAAGCGCACGCAGCCGCGCTCGATCATGGAGCGTATCCCGGCGCAGATCGCGAAACAGATCCCGGACAGCGCCGAGGACAGCCCGTTCTTCGAGCCTTTCAAGCGCTTTCCCGACAGCATCGGCGCCGAGGACCGCGCGCGGCTGATCGGCGCCGCGGGACGCGCGATCGACGAGCAGGTGATCCCGGCGTTCAAGCGCCTCGACGCCTTTTTCCGCGACAAATACCTGCCGGCGAGCCGCGCATCGGACGGCATCTGGGACACGCCGGATGGCCTCGCCTTCTACGCCAACCGCGCCGCGTTCCACACCACCACGAGCCTCACGCCGGACGAGATCCACGCGATCGGCCTGCGGGAAGTGGCGCGCATCCGCGCCGAGATGGACGGGATCATCAAGCAGGTGGGCTTCACGGGCAGTTTCGAGGACTTCCTCACCTTCCTGCGCACCGACCCGCAGTTCTATTACAAGACGGGCGACGAGTTGTTCGAGGCCTATGCCGCGATGGCAAAGCGCATCGACCCCGAACTGGTGAAGTTCTTCGGCAAGCTGCCGCGCACGCCCTATGGGGTGCGCCCGATCCCGATGACGACGGCGCCCGACACCACGACGGCCTACTACCAGGGCCCGGCGCTCGACGGCAGCCGCGCCGGTTACTACTACGTGAACCTCTACCGTCCCGAGGTGCGGCCGAAATACGAGATGCCGGTGCTCACCGTGCACGAGGCCGTGCCGGGCCATCACCTGCAGATCGCGCTCGCGATGGAGGACAGGAGCCTGCCGCTCTTTCGGCGCAATGCCGATTTCACCGCCTATGTCGAGGGCTGGGCGCTCTACAGCGAGCGGCTCGGCGAACAGATGGGCCTCTACGACGACCCGTACGCGAAGTTCGGCCAGCTCACCTACGACATGTGGCGCGCGGTGCGCCTCGTCGTCGACACCGGCATCCATGCGAAGCAGTGGACGCGCCAGCAGGCGATCGACTACTTCAAGGCGAACGCCGCGAAAAGCGAGGCCGACATCGTCAACGAGGTCGACCGGTACATCGCGTGGCCGGGACAGGCGCTCGCGTACAAGATCGGGCAGCTGCGCATCCTCGAGCTGCGCCGTGAGGCGCAGGCGGCGCTCGGCGAAAAGTTCGACATCCGTGCCTTCCACGACATCGTGCTCTCGACGGGCCCCGTGCCGCTGGACGTCCTGACGACGAAGGTCGAGGCGTGGATAGCGGGGCAAAAGGGCTGAGGGCCGCGCGCAACGGGCTGCGGGCAGGAACGTATGGCTGAGTATGTGGTTCAGGTTTCCTGGGAGCGGGGGCAGGCCTCGTTCGTCGACAACCGTTACAGCCGCGGGCATGTGTGGCGGTTCGACGGCGGCATCGAGGTGCCGGGTTCGTCGTCGCCGCACGTCGTGCCGCTGCCGCATTCGGTCGAGGCCGCGGTCGATCCGGAAGAGGCCTTCGTCGCCAGCCTCTCCAGCTGCCACATGCTGTGGTTCCTCGCGATCGCCGCGGGGCGTGGCTTCGTCGTGGACCGCTATCTCGATGACGCCGGTGGCGTCCTCGGCAAGGATACGGCGGGGCGCCTCGCCATGACGCGCGTGACCCTGCGCCCGGCAGTGCAGTTCAGCGGCGCGAAACAGCCCGCCGCCGGTGACATCGCAGCGATGCATCACGAGGCCCACGAGAAATGTTTCATCGCCAACTCGGTGAAGACCGAGGTGCGGGTCGAGCCGCGCGGACAGATTGTTGCAACATAGATACAAAATGCCGCGGCTCGGTGCGTATTGGATCTGGTTCTCCGGAGGCTGATGCAATAGCATCAGACGCGTGCGCACCACGCTGGATATCGCGGACGACGTTCTGCACGCCGCGAAGGAACGGGCCCGGCGGGAGGGCAGGACGGCCGGTGAGGTCATCTCGGAGCTCGCGCGACAATCGCTGGCACGGGCCGTTGCAACGCCGGTCGAAGGCGTGAACGAACTAACTGCCACCTATGGATTTCGTGCGTTCCCGTCCCGGGGCATCGTCATCACCAATGAGCTGATCGATCGCCTGCGCGAAAATGACGCCTAGGGGCGCAGCGCGAGGTCCTTGCTGTAGACGACATTGAGCACGTTGTCGTACCAGCCGAGGACCCTGGGGCTGACGAGGTGCTTGTTGACGTAGAAGTAGAGCGGCAGCAACGGCGTGTCCGCGAGCATCGTGCGCTCGGCCTCTTCCAGCAGCGCGCGGCGCGCGGCCGTATCGACGCTGGCCGAGGCGCGCTCGAGCAATGCGTCGTAGGCGGCGTTCGCATAATGCGGCAGGTTGATGCCGAAGTCGCCCTTGAGGTACTGCAGGAAGGTATAGGCGTCGTTGTAGTCGCCGCTCCAGCTCATGCGGAACATCTCGACGTCGCGTGCGTCGATGTCCGCCATGAGCGACCGGAACTCGACGGCCGTGAGCCGCACCTGCACGCCGAGCGCGGCCTGCCACATCGCCGCGATCGCGACGGCGAGCCGGCCGTGCACCTCGCCGCTGTTGTAGCGCAGTTCGAACTGCAGCGGCTTCGCGGCGCTGTAGCCCGCGGCCGCGTAGAGGCGGCGGGCTTCGGCGATCCGCTCGGGCATGGGGCGCACCGCGTAGTCGAAGGATTGCGAGGTGTAGTCGTGCACGCCGGGCGGGATCCAGCCGTAGGCGGGCAGTTCGCCCACGCGCAGCACGACCTGCGCGAGCTTGTCCCGATCGATGACGAGCGACAGCGCGCGGCGCAGCCCCGGCGCGTCCTTGAACGGAGCGCGGTCGAGCGCGAAGCCGTAGTAGTACGTGCTCAATTGCGGCGAGACGTGCAGCTCGGCCGCGTAGTCGCGCTTCACGATGTCGTACTGCCCGCGCGGCACCACGACGGTGACGTGCAGGTCGCCGGCGCGATAGCGCGTGAACTCGGCGCTCTCGTCGGGGATCTGCAGGTACTTGACGCCGTCGAGGTGCGTGGCCGCGTCGTTCCAGTACTGGCGGTTCCGGGTCACCGTGATGGCGGCGCCCGGCACCCAGTCGGCCAGCACGAAGGCGCCGTTCGAGACCATGACGCCGGGCTTCGTGAAACGGGCCCCTTCCCTGGCGAGGGTCGGGCGGTGCACGGGGCAGGTCGAGGGGAAGGACAACAGGCCGGGAAGGTAAGGCGCCGGGGTGGCGAGGCGCACCACCACGGTCGAGGCATCCGGTGCGCTGACGCCGAGCGTGGCGGGCGCGGCGCGGCCAGTGACGATCGCGCTCGCGTTCTCGACGACGTCGATCAGCTGCGCGTACTGGGACGCCGTGGCGGGGTCGACCAGACGGCGCAGGGCAAAGACGAAGTCGTCACCCGTGACACGATCGCCATTTGACCAGCGCGCATTGTTTCGAAGGTGAAACGTATAGCGCAAACCATCGGGGCTCGCGTCCCAGGATTCGGCGACCCCCGGTGCGGTGCTCGCGTCCTTCGCAAGTGACGTCAGGCATTCATACAGGTCGCGCAGGACGACATGCGCCTCCACGGTGCGCGCCTTTTGCGGATCGAGGGAGTCGGGCTCGGGACCGTTGCCGCGCAGGAGGATGTTGGCTTTGGCGGTCGCGGGCTCGCGCGCGCAGCCCCCCAGTGCGCCCGCCACCAGCGCGCCGACGGCGAGCACCGCGGCGGCAACCACCACCCGCGGCGGCTTGGTGTCAGGCCGCGCGGCCACGTCGTTTCATGTGGATCATCAGGATCGAGATCGCCGCGGGCGTGATGCCCGGAATGCGCGCCGCCTGCCCGAGCGTACCGGGCCGCGCCTCCGCGAGCCGCTGGCGCGCTTCGTTCGAGAGGCCGCCGATGCCGAGGTAGTCGAGGTCGGCAGGCAACAGCAGTTCTTCGCTGTCGCGCTGGCGCTCGATCTCGGCGCGCTGGCGCTCGATGTAACCCGCGTATTTCGCACGCACCGTCACCTGCGTCGCCACCTCGCGCGCGATCCGGTCGTCCTGCGGCGCCTCGGGCGCGCCAGCGAGATCGAGCACGCTCTCGTAATCCATCTCAGGACGGCGCAGCAGCTCGAGGGCCGTCACGCCGCGCACGCGGATGCTTTCGAGGCGCGCCACTTCGGCGTCGGTGGCGGTGCGCTTGGCCTCGAAGAAGGCCCAGCGTTCGTCGTCCACGAGGCCCATCCCACGACCGAGCGGCGTGAGGCGCAGGTCCGCATTGTCCTCGCGCAGCAGCAGGCGATGTTCGGCCCGGCTCGTGAACATGCGATAAGGCTCGGTCACGCCGCGCGTGACGAGATCGTCGATCAGCACGCCGAGGTAGGCGTCGCTGCGCAGCGGCAGCCACGGCGCCTCGCCCCGCGCCGCCCGCGCGGCGTTGATGCCCGCGACGAGGCCCTGTGCGGCGGCTTCCTCGTAGCCGGTCGTGCCATTGATCTGCCCGGCGAAATACAGGCCCGCGAGCGCCTTCGTCTCGAGGCTGGCTGACAGGTCGCGCGGATCGAAGTAGTCGTACTCGATCGCGTAGCCGGGCCGCGTGAGATGCGCGCGCTCGAGCCCCGCGATCGTGTGCACGAACTCGACCTGCGCGTCATACGGCAGGCTCGTCGAGATGCCGTTCGGATAGACCTCGTGGGTATCGAGCCCTTCGGGCTCGAGGAAGATCTGGTGCGAGGCCTTGCCGGCGAAGCGGAAGACCTTGTCCTCGACCGACGGGCAATAACGCGGCCCGACGCCTTCGATGACGCCCGTGAACATCGGCGAGCGATCGGTCGCGGCACGGATGATCTCGTGGGTGCGCTCGTTGGTGGCCGTGATATGGCAGGGGCGCTGGCGCGGATGTTCGCTCGCGCGGCCGAGGAACGAGAACACGGGCGCGGGGTCGTCGCTCCACTGTTCGGGCAGGCGGGAGAAATCGATCGAGCGCCCGTCGATGCGCGGCGGCGTGCCGGTCTTCAGCCGCCCGACGCGAAACGGCAGCTCGCGCAGGCGCGCGGCGAGGCGGTTCGACGGCGGATCGCCCGCGCGCCCGCCCTGGTAGTTGTCGAGCCCGACGTGGATGCGCCCGCCGAGGAAGGTGCCGACGGTGAGCACGACCGCGTGCGCCTCGAACACGATTCCGGTCACCGTGACGACGCCGCGCACGCGATCGCCCCCGACCACGAGGTCGCCCACTTCCTGCTGGAAGATCGACAGGTTCGGTTCGCTTTCGAGCCGCGCGCGGATCTCGCGCCGGTACAGCACACGATCGGCCTGCGCGCGCGTGGCGCGCACCGCGGGTCCCTTGCTCGCGTTCAGCGTGCGGAACTGGATACCCGCGCGATCGATCGCGCGCGCCATCGCGCCGCCGAGCGCGTCGATCTCGCGCACGAGGTGGCCCTTGCCGATGCCGCCGATCGCCGGATTGCAGCTCATCGCGCCGAGCGTCTCGATGGCCTGCGTGAGCAGCAGCGTGCGCCGGCCCATCCGGGCCGCAGCGAGCGCAGCCTCGGTGCCGGCGTGACCGCCGCCCACCACGATGACGTCGAAGATTTCCATGGGTTTCAAGGGCTTGATGCCGAACGCCCATTGTACGGCATATTGCAGGGATGACGGCCATCCCCCAGCCCGCTTGAAGCGGGCGATTGCCCTCGCCCTGCTCGCGGTACCTGCCGCCGGGGTCGCCGGGCCGCCGGCCGTGGCCTTTTCGCCCTGCCAGCTCGTGCACCCGGCCGGGATCGCGACCGTCGCGGCGGAGTGCACACGCATCCCCGTGCCGGCGGACATCGATCACCCCGAGGGGCCGCGGATCGAGTTGTTCGTGGCGCGCGTGCCCGCGATCAGCGCGCGCAAGGCCGAGGATCCGCTCTTCATTTTCGCCGGCGGCCCCGGCGCCGCGGCGAGCGAGTTCTACGCGGGTGTCGCGCCCGCCTTCGCGCGCGTCAATCGCGATCGCGACATCGTCCTCGTCGACCAGCGTGGCACGGGGCGATCGAACGCGCTGCGCTGCGCGTTCGATGACGAGGCGATGCTCGCGGCCGGCGAGGGCGAAATCGAGGCCCTCACCCGGCGCTGCCTCGCGGAAGTCTCGACGCATGCGGACGCGGGCCTCTACACGACGAGCATGGCCGTCCGCGACCTCGAGCAGGTGCGTCGCGCGCTCGGCTACGAGCGCATCGATCTGTACGGGGTGTCCTACGGCACGCGCGTCGCTCAGCACTACCTGCGCCGCCACGGCGCCCACGTGCGCGCCGTGATCCTGGACGGCGTCGTCCCGCCGCAGCGCATCCTCGGCCCGGACCTCGCACTCGATGCCGAGGCGGCACTGGGCAAAGTACTCGCGCGCTGCGCCGCGGCGGCACCCTGCCGCGAGGCCTTCGGCGATCCCACCGTGCACTATCGCGCGCTGCGCGCCCGGCTCGCGGAGCACCCGGCCATGGTGCTGCTTGCGGCGCCGCGCAGCGGCGAGCGCGTGGCGCTCGAGTTCGGCGCCTCGCATTTCGCGACGGTGTTGCGCCTCGCGACCTACAGCGCCGAGCAGGCCGCGATCCTGCCGCTCGCGCTGTACGAGGCGCACATGCAGGGCAACTTCGTGCCGCTCGCGGCCCAATACCTGCTGCTGTCCGATGCACTCGGCGGGCAGATGGCCTACGGCATGCACCACAGTGTCGTGTGCTCGGAGGACGCGCCGTGGTTCGGCGAGGCGCAGGTGGACCGCGCGGCCCTCGCCGCGACCTTCATCGGCACGCAGCAGCTCGACGGCCTCACGGCGCTCTGCCACGCCTGGCCCCGCGGCGTGCTGGACCCGGACCTGCACGCGCCGCTCGCGAGCGCCGTGCCGACGCTGCTCCTCTCCGGCAGCGCCGATCCGGTGACCCCGGCGCGCGATGCCGCGCTCGCGGCGGCAGGCCTCACGCACTCGCTGCAGGTGGTCGTCGAGGGCATGGGCCACGGGCAGATCGGCGCGCCTTGCGTCGACCGGCTGGTCGCCGACTTCCTGCGCGCGGGTTCGACGAGCGGCCTCGACACGAGTTGCGTGGAGCGGGTGCGACCGATGCCGTTTTTCACGACGCTCGCGGGACCCGCCCCGTGATCCTGGCCGAAGGCCTCGCGAAGTCCTTCGACGGCGTGCAGGCCGTGCGCGGCGTCAGGCTGCGGGCGGAGGACGGCGCGATCACCGGCCTGCTCGGCCCGAATGGCGCGGGCAAGTCGACCACGCTGCGCATGCTCTGCACGGTGCTCGCGCCCGACACCGGCGAGGCCTGGATCGACGGGGCACACACCGTGCGCGAGCCGCTCGAGGCGCGGCGCCGCCTCGGGGTGCTGACGCATGATTCCGGGCTTTACCCGCACCTCACCGCGCGCGAGAACATCCTCTACTTCGCGGAACTGCACGGCATGGCGCGCGCCGCGCGGGAGCGGCGCACCGACGAACTGGTCGAGTGGCTCGAGATGGGGGCGTTCGCGCAGCGTCGCGCGAAGGGTTTCTCGCAGGGCCAGCGCATCAAGACGGCGCTCGCGCGCGCGCTGGTGCACGGCCCGCGCAACGTGCTGCTCGACGAGCCGACCAACGGCCTCGACGTGATGGCGGTGCGCAACCTGCGCGCGCTGCTCGCGCGCCTGCGCGACGCGGGCCACTGCGTGCTGTTCTCGAGCCATGTCATGCAGGAAGTCTCGGCGCTGTGCGACGTG
Organism: Steroidobacteraceae bacterium; assembly: GCA_050185195.1. Lineage (GTDB taxonomy): Bacteria > Pseudomonadota > Gammaproteobacteria > Steroidobacterales > Steroidobacteraceae > CADEFQ01. The sequence continues at coordinate 477,715 of JBFWZQ010000001.1, forward strand.
GTGGTCGTGCTCGCGCGCGGCAGCGTCGTGGCGCGCGGCACGCCCGCGGAACTGCGCGCCGCCACGGGCTGCGACTCGCTCGAGGATGCCTTCGTGAAGCTCATCGGCACCGACGAAGGGCTCGGCTGATGGGCCTGCGTCCCGCCCTGGCCGCCATCGCGACGGTCTGGCGCAAGGAAGTGCGCGAGAGCCTGCGCGACCGGCGCACGCTGGTCTCCGCGCTGCTGTTCGGGCCGCTGTTCGGGCCGTTGATCCTCGCGGCGTCGTTGCAGTTCCTCGTGCAGCGCACGGCCGAGGAAGCCGACCAGCGCCTCACGCTCGCGGTCCGCCACGCCGAACGCGCGCCACACCTGGTCGCCTGGCTCGAGTCGCGCGACGTGGACGTGCGCAGGGTGACGCTCGACGACGCGGCGACCCGGCGCGCCGTCCAGGCGCGCACCTGGCCGCTCGTGCTGTCGATCCCCGAGGATTTTGCCGCGCGCCTCGCGGCAGCGCGCCCCGCGGCGCTGCAGCTCTACAGCGACGCCTCGGCCGGCCGCGCCGACCGCGACAGCGCACGCACCCGCTCGCTCATCGCGCAGTACGGCGCGAGCATCGGGCGGCTGCGCCTGCTCGCGCGTGGCGTGGATCCGCTGCTGCAGGCGCCGCTGGCCGTGCAGGACATCGACGTCTCCACGCCGCAGAGCCGCTCGGTCACCGTGCTCGGCATGCTGAGCTATCTCGTGCTGCTCGCGATGATCCTCGGCGGCCTCTACCTCGCGATAGATGCGACGGCAGGCGAACGCGAGCGCCACTCGCTCGAGCCCCTGCTCGCGACGCCGGTGCCGCGCGAAGCGCTGATCCACGGCAAGATCCTCGCCTCGGCGAGCTTCATGCTGCTGTCGCTCGTGCTCACCGTGATCGCCTGTGCCGTGGCGCTGCGCTTCGTTGCGCTCGAGAATTTCGGCATGTCCGCCCGCCTCGACGCCGGTGTCGTCGCATGGATCATCCTGGCCACCGCGCCGCTCGCGCCTGCCGCCGCCGCACTCATGACCGTGGTCGCCTCCTTTACGCGCAGCTATCGCGAGGCCCAGACCTGGCTCGGGGTGGTGATGCTCGTGCCGACGCTGCCGATCGTGTTCGTGGGCCTCGCGGACCTGCAGCCGAGCCTCGGCCTGATGGCGGTGCCCTCGCTCAGCCAGCATTTCCTCATCACGGCGCTGCTGCGCGGTGATGCGACGCCGCCGCTGCATGCGCTCGTCTCGGTGGCGTCGAGCCTCGCGCTCGGTGCCCTGCTCGCCTGGCTGGCGGGCCGCCTCTATCGGCGCGAATCCCTGCTGGGCTGAAGAGGCGGTATTCTCCCCCGATGAAGCTCGACCTGATCCAGACGGTGGCCTTCGCGGGTCTCGCCCTCTTCGCCGGCTACGGCCTGCGCCGTGCCATCCCGCAGCTCGCGCGGCTCAATGTGCCAGCGCCCGTGATCGGCGGCCTGCTGGTCTCCATCGCGATCCTCATCGCGCGCGGCCAGGACTGGCCGCTGCCCGAGTTCGACACGAAGCTGCAGTCGCCGCTGATGATCGCGTTCTTCACCTCGATCGGTTTCGCGGCGAGCCTGAAGTTGCTGCGCATCGGCGGGCCGCAGGTCGCGGTGTTCCTCGCGATCGGCAGCGTGTTCGCGGTGCTGCAGAACGTGGTGGGCGCGGGGGTTGCCTCGCTCTTCGGCCTGCCGCCGCTCTTCGGCGTGCTCGCCGGGTCCGTCACGCTCACCGGCGGCCCCGCGACCGGGCTCGCCTTCGCCCCGCTCTTCGCACAGGCGGGCATCGAGAGTGCGGCCGAGATTGCCATCGCGACCGCGATGGCGGGCATCGTGATCGGCGGGCTCGTCGGCGGCCCCATCGCGACGTGGATCATCGAGCGGCACGACGTGCACGGGCCGAAGCGGCGTGCGGGCGCGCCGGCGCCCGAAGCGATCGACATCCAGCCCGCCGACCCGGCCCCGCACGCCGAGGGCGACGACGAATCCGCGGAGGCCTACGACGCCCTGAAGACGCTCGTGATCGTGCTCGCCGCCATGTGGGTCGGGGAATGGATCAGCAAGCTGATCGGCGCGACGGGGCTCACGCTGCCGTCCTACATCGGTGCGATGGTGGCCGCGGCCATCATCCGCGGGGTCGACGACTACACCGGCTGGATCGGCCTCTCGCATCGCACGATCGACACGCTGGGCGCGATCGCATTGTCGCTCTTCCTCGTGATGGCGTTGATGACCCTCGACCTGACGAAGCTCACGGGCCTCGCGCTGCCCTTGGTCGCGATCCTCGCCGTGCAACTCGTGCTCGTGGCGCTCGCCTGCTGGCCGGTCTTCAAGCTGATGGGACGCGACTATGACGCGGCGGTGATGGGCGGCGGCTTCGTCGGCTTCATGCTCGGCACGACCGCGAACGCGATGGCCGTGATGCGCACGCTCGTCGAACGCTTCGGCTCGGCACCGCGCGCCTTCCTCGTCGCGCCGCTCGTCGGCACGTTTTTCATCGACTTCACCAACGCACTGATCATCACCGTTTTCCTGAACCTCTTCGGCTGAAGGAGACAAGGATGTCGACCGGGCTGTCCCTGCTGGCGTTCACGGCGGCCGCCACGCTGCTCACCGTGACACCCGGCCTCGACACCGCGCTCGTGCTGCGCACGGCGGTCGCGGTCGGGCCGCGCCCGGCGCTGCGCGCGGGCGTCGGTATCATCGTGGGGTGCTTCATCTGGGGGCTGCTCGCGGCCTTCGGCCTCGGCGCGCTGGTCGCGGTGTCGGCGCTTGCCTTCGACCTGGTGAAAATCGCCGGCGCCCTCTATCTCGCCTGGCTCGGGTTGCAGCTGCTGCGGCCGCGGGCGCGCACGCCCGGCGCTGCCGCGGGCGCGAGCGCGACCGGCGGGCTCTTCGTCGCGCTGGGCATTCGCCTCGCGCTCGCGCAACGCCCGTAGGCGTCAGCCCGCGGTCTGCACCCATTCGAGTAACGCGTCGAGTGCACGCTGCGCGCCGCCCGCGCGCTCGTGATTGACGACCCCCACGACAACATAACGGCGGCCGCTGGCCGCGAGCACGTAGCCCGCGACCGCGCGCACGTCCTCGAGCAGGCCGGTCTTGATGTGCGCGGAGCCGACCGCACCCTTGCGCCTCGCGGCCGTGCCATCGACACCGGCCATGGGCAGGGATGCCATCAGCTCGGGCATCACCGGGCTGCGCCAGGCGTCGGCGAGCAGCCGCGCGAGACTGCCCGCACTCACGCGCTCGACGCGCGACAGGCCCGCGCCGTTCTCCAGCACGAGTTCCGGCATCGCGAGTCCGGACTCGGCGAGCCAGGCGCGCATCGCGTCGCGCGAGCGCTCGAAGCTCGCGGGCCAGCCCGCGCGCTCGGCGCCGAAGGTCAGGAAGAGATGCTGCGCCATCACGTTGTTGCTGTACTTGTTGATGTCGCGCACGACCTCGGCGAGCGGCTTCGACTCGTGCAGGGCGAGCACGGGCGCACCAGCCGGCGCGAGGCCCTCCCGTACTTCGCCCGACCAGCTGCCGCCACTGCCTTCCCACAAGCCGCGGAACACCGCGCCGAGATACGGGTCGGGCGCGAGCGGCGCGAGATTCCAGCTGCGCTCGCCGCACGCGAGCGGAAAGGCGCCGCGAAACCGCGGCGCCAGCGGCTTCGAGAAATCCGCGCGCAGCTTGCCGCGCCAGTCGCCGCACGGGCCCGCCGCGGCCGCCACCGCCTGCGGCGCCGCGGACCCGGCGAGCGGCGGCAGGATCGCGAGAAACACGCGGTTCGCGGCGACATCCGGGACGAACC
>JBFWZQ010000002.1:0-323203 GCA_050185195.1 Steroidobacteraceae bacterium
TCGCGCACCTGCGTGCCGGGCGGCAGTGCGGCGCGCAGGCTCGCGGCGCGCGCGGGCGCGGCGAGTGCATCGTCGAAGCGCACATGCACGGCGCCGGCGCGACTGTCCGCGGGCAGCACCGCGCGCACGTCGGCGAGCGAGGCGAGCAGCAGCACGCCATCATGGTCCTGCAGGCCGACCTCGAAGACACCCGCGACGTTGAACTGGCGCAGCCGCGGCTCGGGTGCCCCGCCTGCCCCGATCGAGGGGACGAGCAGCGTCACCGTGTCGCCGGGCGCGACCCCGAGGCGCTGCGCGACAACCGATCCCAGGATCACGCGGTTGCTGCCGGGCGTCAGCGCATCGAGCGAGCCGCTCTTCACCGCGCGTGCCACGTCCGTCACCGTACCCTCGAGCCCCGGGTCGATCCCCCGCAGCATCACCGGCAGCATTTCGGGCGTGTGCAGCGCGAGCGCCTGCACTTCGATGTAGGGCGCCGCGCCTTCGACGCCTGGCATCGTCATGAGGTCCGCCGCGAGGCGCGCCAGGTTTTCCGGGCTGTCGGGCGCCGGGCTCACGCGTGCGTGCGAGGACAGCGCGAGCAGCCGGTCGCGCAACTCGCCTTCGAAACCGTTCATGACGGAGAGGATCACGATGAGCGCCGCGACGCCCACGCAGACGCCGCCGACCGACACCCAGGTGATGAAGGAGACGAAGAACTTGTGGCTGCGGGCCCGCACGTAGCGCAGGCCCACGAACAGGGACAGCGGATGGAACATTCTGCGGCGCATTATGACGCAGTTCACACAAATCGCAGGTCCCGGCACGACACCGGGGCCGCGCGCGGCGTCGGTGCTATAGTCAAACGGCTTGTTTTCCGGGAGGTTTCCCATGTCCACACGTGCAGTGCCCTGGCTCGTGGCCGGGCTGCTCCTGTCCGGCGCCGTCGCGGCCGAGACCGTCGTCGTCGATGGCCAGGTCGCGGTACGCCAGTCCAGCGTCGAGCGCCCGTCGCGCGGCTCGACCATGACAGCCGTCGAACAGCGATTCGGCGCACCGAATTCACGGCATGCCGCCATCGGCCAGCCGCCGATCACGCGCTGGGACTACGCCCACTTCTCCGTGTTCTTCGAGAACGACCGGGTGATCCACGCCGTCGCGACGGGTTAGCGCGGCAAGCCATAGACAGGTAAGCTGCCGCGCTTCGCGGCGGCCCGTTGCCGCCCGCGGCAACGATGAGCATCCTCGAGCCCCCACTACCCGACGCCTCGCGCCGCCAGGTCCGCTGGCACCAGCTCTACGGCAGCGCACCCTCGCTGGCGCTTGCCGAGGCGGCCGATCGCGCGCCCGGCCTGCTGCTGGTCGTCTGCAGCGATACGCGTGAAGTCGAGCGGCGCGCCGCCGAGATCGCCTTCTTCGGCGGCGATCGCCTGCCTGTCCTCACCTTTGCCGATTGGGAAGTGCTGCCGTACGACCGCTTCTCCCCGCACCCCGACATCACATCGGAACGACTCGCGACGCTCGCCGACCTGCCCGGCCTGCGGCGTGGCGTGTTGCTGGTCGCGGCCGACACCCTGCTCGGCCGCCTGTCGCCGGCGCCCTACGTGCTCGGCCGCAGCTTCCAGCTCGCGCGCGGCGAGCGCCTCGCGCTCGAGCCGCTGCGCGCCCGGCTCGTCGAATCCGGCTACGTGGCCGTGAGCCAAGTCACGACCCCGGGCGAATTCGCGATGCGCGGCTCGCTGCTCGACGTATTCCCGATGGGTTCGCCGCAGCCACTGCGCATCGACCTCTTCGACGACGAGATCGAGGCCATCCGGCGTTTCGATCCCGACACGCAGCGCTCGCTCGACGCGCTCGACGCCGTGCGCCTGCTGCCGGCGCGCGAGACGCCGCTCGATCCGGACGCCGTGCGTGCCTTTCGCCGCCGTTATCGCACGCGCTTCGAAGGCGACCCCACCCGCTCGGAAATCTATCGCGGCGTCAGCGAAGGCATCGCGCCGCCCGGCATCGAGTTCTACCTGCCGCTCTTTCACGAGGAGACGTCGCTGCTCGCCGACTTCCTCCCCGCAGGCACCGTGCTCGCGGCGAACGCCAGCCTCGACGCCGACCTCGCCCGGGCATGGGCGGAAATCGAAGCGCGCCATGAGGCCCACCGGCACGACATCGAGCGCCCGTTGCTCGAGCCAGCGGAGCTGTACGTCCCGCCGGCCGGGATCCTCGCGCGCCTCGACCGGCTGCCGTCCATCACGCTCGACACTTTCAAGAGCGAGCACGCGGACGAAGGCACGCACAACTTCCCCACCGCGGCACCGCCCGAGCTGCGCCTCGACGTGCGCGCCGAGGCGCCGCTCGCGCCGCTCGACGCCCTGCTCGCAGGCTACGACGGCCGCGTGCTGATCGCGGCGGATTCCGCGGGCCGTCGCGAAGTCCTCGCGGAGATGCTGCGCGGCCATCGCACGCCGATCGCTCCCGTCGACGGGTGGGTCGCCTTTGCGCGCGGCACCGAGCGCTTCGCGCTCACCGTGGCGCCCGACATCGACGGCCTCACGATCACGACGCCCGCCATCACCGTGCTCGCCGAGTCGCGGCTCTTCGGCGCGCGCGCCCGCCAGGAGCGCCGCCGCCGACGTGCCGCGAGCGATCCACAGGCCATCCTGCGCGACCTGCGCGACCTCACGACAGGCGCGCCCGTGGTGCACGAGGAATACGGCGTCGGCCGTTACGTCGGGCTCACGGTGATGGAGGCCGCCGGCCAGGCCGGCGAATTCCTGGTGCTCGAATACCGCGACGGCGACCGCGTCTACGTGCCGGTGCACGCCTTGCACCTCGTCAGCCGCTACACTGGCGCGGCGCCCGAAAGCGCGCCGCTGCACAAGCTCGGCACCGACCAGTGGGCCAGGGCGCGGAAGAAGGCCGCGGCGCAGGTGCGCGACGTCGCCGCCGAACTGCTCGACCTCTACGCGCAACGGCAGGCCCGCCGCGCCCTCGCACTGCCGTTGCGCGAACTGGAATACCAGGGCTTCGCCAACGCCTTCCCGTTCGAGGAAACGCCCGAACAGGCCGACGCGATCGCCAAGGTGATCGAAGACCTCGGCGCCGCGCGGCCGATGGACCGCATCGTCTGCGGCGACGTCGGATTCGGCAAGACCGAGGTGGCGATGCGCGCGGCCTTCGTCGCCGTGCAGGCCGGCAGGCAGGTGGTCGTGCTGGTCCCGACGACGCTGCTCGCCGAACAGCACGTCGCCAATTTCCGCGACCGATTCGCCGATTGGCCGGTGCGCATCGAGGGCCTGTCCAGGTTTCGCAGCTCGAAGGAATCCGATGCGGTGATCGAGGGCCTCGCGGCCGGCACGGTCGACATCGTCGTCGCCACGCACCGGCTGCTGCATGCGAACGTGCGCATCAAGGACCTAGGCCTCGTCATCATCGACGAAGAGCACCGCTTCGGCGTGCGCGACAAGGAGCGGCTCAAGACGCTGCGGGCCGAGGTGCACGTGCTTACGCTCACCGCGACCCCGATCCCCCGCACGCTCAACATGGCGCTCGGCGGCCTGCGCGACCTGTCACTGATCACGACCCCGCCCGCCGAGCGCCTCGCCATCAAGACCTTCGTCACCGAGTGGCAGGATGCGGCGCTGCGCGAGGCGATGCTGCGCGAGCTGCGTCGCGGCGGCCAGGTCTATTTCGTGCACAACGAGGTGCGCGACATCGAGAAGGTCGCCGGCACGATCGCGCGGCTCGTGCCCGAGGCCGACGTGCGGGTCGGCCACGGACAGATGCGCGAGCGCGACCTCGAGCAGCTGATGGTCGATTTCTATCATCGGCGCTTCAACGTGCTCGTCTGCACGACGATCATCGAGAGTGGCATCGACGTGCCAACCGCCAACACGATCATCATCGACCGCGCGGACCGCATGGGACTCGCGCAGCTGCACCAGCTGCGCGGCCGCGTGGGTCGCTCGCACCATCGCGCCTACGCGTACCTGCTCGCGCCGCCGCGCAAGGCGCTGTCGGCCGACGCCGCGAAACGCCTCGAGGCGATCGAATCCATGGAGGAACTCGGCGCGGGCTTCGTGCTCGCGACGCACGACCTCGAGATCCGTGGCGCGGGTGAGCTGCTCGGCGAATCGCAGAGCGGCGAGCTGACCGAAGTGGGCCTCTCGCTCTTCCTCGACATGCTCGAACACGCGGTCAAGGCGCTGCGCGAAGGGCGCGAGCCAGCGCTCGATCAGCCGCTCGGTGCACCGACTGAAATCGAGCTGCGCCTGCCCGCGCTCCTGCCCGAGGATTACGTCGGCGACGTGCACGTGCGCCTCGCGCTCTACAAGCGGATCGCCGCCGCGGCCGATGAACCCGCGCTCGATGAGCTCACCGCGGAACTCGTCGACCGCTTCGGCCCACTGCCCGGACCAGCCGTTGCCCTGTTGCGCGTGACGCGCCTGCGGCTCGCGGCCCGCGTACTCGGCGTGCGCAAGCTCGACCTCGGCGCCCAGGGCGGATATGTGCTGTTCGAGGCGCAGAATGCCGTCGATCCGCGCGCCGTCGTGCGCCTGATCCAGGACAAGTCCCGCGAGTACCGCCTCGATGGCCCCCTCAAGCTGCGTGTGTCGCGCGACCTCGAGGAAGAGGACGAGCGCTTCGATTTCGCGGGCCACCTGCTCGCGAGGCTGCGCGCGCCGGCCCAGGCGGTACACTAGGCCCATGCGCCCCCTGACCCTCGGCTTCGCGCTGCTGCTCTTCGCCTTCGCCCGGCCCGCCCTGCCGCAAGCAGAGGCCGGCGCCTACAACATCGAAGTCATCGTATTTCGCACGGGTGCGGACTCCCCGGACGCAGCCGGCGGCGGTGCCTTGCCAGCCGGTGACGACAACTCTCCGTCGGGCGTGGCCAGTGTGGCCCGCCTCATCGGCCTGCTACCGGCGGGCAGCCTGCAACTCGGGCCCGTGCTTGCGCGCCTGCGCGCGAACGGCGGCTACGTTCCGCTTGCGAGCGCCGGCTGGACGCAGACGCCGAGTCCCTGGGGTTCGCGCAGCGGGTTTGCACTCGCGCGCCTCGGCATCACCGCGGACGGGCTGTCCGGCACGGCCTGGCTCGAACGCGGGCAATACCTGCACCTCGGTTTCTCGCTGCGCTACGGACAGGCGACGATCCATGAAATCCGCCGCGTGCGCCTCGGCGAACTGAACTATTTCGACAACCCGGCTTTCGGGGTGATCGCGGTCGTCACGGCCGCGCGCTGACAGCAGGCCCTCAGGGCTTGTACTCGCGCTTCTCCGCCATCGCGACCCGATTGCGGCCTTGCGCCTTGGCCCGCGCGAGCGCAGCCTCGGCGGCCTTCACGAGCAGTGTCACGGGCTGGTCGCGCAGCGGCAGGCAGCTCGCGATACCGACGCTCACGGTCACGAATTTCGCCGTCGAGCGCGGGTGGTGGACCTGCTGTTCGCGCACGCGCTGCACGAGGATGCGCGCGTACTCGGCGAGCTTCTCGTCGCTGTTGCCATGGGCGAGCACGGCGATGCCGCCCCCGTCCCAGCGGCCGAGCAGGTCGCTGCCACGACGAAAGGACGCGGCGATCAGCGTCGACGTGCGGCGGATGCAGGCGTCCCCGCCGGCGCGGCCATAGGTGTCGTTGTAGGCGCCGAGGCTGTCGACGTCGAAGATGGCAAGCCCGAGCTGGCGCATCTCACGCTGCGCGAGCGACCAGTCGCGCTTCAGCAGTTCCTCGAAATACGGGCGTGTCGCGAGCGTCGTCAGCCGATCCTCGCGCATCCACGTCGGCAGGCCCGCGAGCGCCTTCACGGTGGCGCGCGGCCGGTCGCTCGCATCGCGGTGATAACCGATGAAATGGGTGACCCGCCCGGCTGCGTCGCGCACGGGCTGCAGGTGGATGTCGACCCAGAAAACGCCGCCGTTCTTGCGATAGTTGCGCAGCAGCACCTGGCAGGAATCCCCGCGTTCGACGGCCTGCTGCAGGCGGTAACGCGCGTCCTGCTCACGATCGTTGCCCTGCAGGTGGCGCAGGTTGCGCCCCAGCAGGTCGGCCGCCGCGTGCCCCGTCAGGTATTCGAAGGCGGCGTTGGCGTAGACGACGGGCTGGTCGCCCTCCGCCTCGCAGATGACGATGCCTTCGGGCGCCGCGTCGAGCACGCTGCGCAGGAACGCGGCCGACCAGTCCTTCATGCCCGCCCCGCCGACAGTTCGAGCGCGGGCGCCTGCGTGCAGTGCGCCAGCGCCCGCTGGCTCTGCCGCCACGCATCGCTCGCGAGCAACGCCGAATGCGACAGGCCGTCGCGGCCCCGCAGCCGCGCGAGGCGCAGGTGCATCGCCGGATCGGGCTCGACGTGCAGCCGGTCGAGCAGCTTTGCCACGGCAGGCCGGTCGTTGCAGACCGCGAGCACGTCGCAGCCGGCGGCGAGCGCGGCCTCTGCACGCACCACGATGTCGCCGCATGCGGCCGCCCCGCCCATCGACAGGTCGTCGCTGAAGACGATGCCGCGAAAGCCGAGTTCTTCGCGCAGCACGGCGCGGATCCAGCGCGACGACAGGCTCGCGGGCGGCGCGTCGACCTGCGGAAAGGCCACGTGCGCGACCATGACACCGGGCAGCTGGTTGGCGATCAGGCGCCGGTACGGCGTGAGGTCGTCCTCCATGTCGACGAGCGCGCGGCGATCCACGGGCAGCGCGTGGTGCGAATCGGCGACGACGGCGCCGTGCCCGGGGAAATGCTTGGCGGTCGCGGCCATGCCCGCGTCGCGCATGCCATGCATGTAGGCCACCGCAAGGTCCGCCACCGCCGCGGCGCGGGAGTGGAAGGCCCGGTCGCCGATGACTTCGCTCACGCCGTAGTCGAGGTCGACGCAGGGCGCGAACGAGATGTCGACGCCGCAGGCGCGCAGTTCCGCGGCCATCAGCCAGCCGAGCTCGCGCGCGAGCTCGAGGCCGCGACGGGCGTCGAGTTCGTATTCCTGGCCGAACCGGCGCACGGCGGGCAGGCGGGAAAAACCCGGGCGAAAGCGCTGCACGCGCCCGCCCTCCTGGTCGACGGCGATCACCAGCGCCGGCTGGCGCACGGCGTGGATGGCGGCGGTCAGGTAGCCGAGCTGCCCGGGATCGACGTAGTTGCGGGTGAACAGGATGACGCTGCCGACGAGCGGGTGCGCCAGCAGCTCGCGCTCTTCGGCATCGAGTTCGGGGCCTTTGAGGTCGACCATCAGCGGGCCGAGTGTCATGAGGCGCAAGTATCGTGGATAGTCTCGAGCAGCGCCATCGATTCGACGTGGGTCGTATGCGGGAACATGTCGATGGCGCCCGCCGCCTTCAGCACGTAGCCGTGCTCGTGCACGAGGATGCCGAGGTCGCGCGCGAGGGTGCCCGGGTGGCAGGAGATGTACACGATGCGACGCGGCGCGATGCGCGCGATCGCGGCCAGCACTTCCCGCGCACCGGCCCGCGGTGGGTCGAGCAGGACGTGCGAGTAGCCGCATTCCCACCAGCGTCGCTGCGCGACATCTTCCGCCGCGAGGTTGCCGACATGGAATTCGGCGTTGCCGATGCCGTTCGCGAGGGCGTTGGCGCGGGCGCGCCCGATCAGGCCAGCATCCCCCTCGATGCCGACCACGTGGCCGGCGCGGCGCGCGAGTGCCAGCGTGAAATTGCCGAGGCCGCAGAACAGGTCGAGCACGCGGTCCCCGGGACCGGCGTCGAGCAGCTGCACCGCCCGCGACACGAGCGCCTGGTTGATGGCGGCGTTGACCTGGAGAAAATCGTTCGGCTCGAAGGCGAGGCGCAGGTCGAATTCCGGCAAGGCATAGTCGAGGTCCGCGGCCTTGCCGTCCAGGGGCGCCACGGTGTCGAGGCCGCCCGGCTGCAGGTACATCGTCACGTCGTGCGCGGCGCCGAACGCGCGGATCGCCTCGAGGTCCTGCGCCGAGGGCGCCGAGAGCACCCGCAGGATCACCGCCCGCGCGCGATCGCCGGCCGCGACCTCGACCTGCGGCACGCGTTCCCGGATCGAGAGCCCCGTCAGCAACGCGGACAGGGGCGCCACGAGCGCATCGAACGGCGGCGTGAGCACCCGGCAACTTTCGATCTCCGCGACGTAGGACGTGGCGCGCTCGCGAAAGCCGACGAGCGAGCGGCCCTTCTTGCCGACGAAACGCGCGCTCAGGCGCGCGCGCCGGCGGTAGTTCCAGGCCGGACCCTCGAGCGGCGCGAGCCACGCCTGCGGCACCACCCGGCCGATGCGCTCGAGGCCCTGCGCGAGCTCGGCACCCTTGGCGGCGAGCTGGGCCGCCGGCGCCAGATGCTGCAGCGCGCAGCCCCCGCAGGTACCGAAATGCGGACAGGCGGGCGCGACCCGATCGACCGACGGTTCGACGACTTCGACGAGCTGCGCCTCGTCGTGCTGGCGGTGGCGGCGCGTGCGCGCATAGCGGATGGCCTCGCCCGGCAGCACGCCCGGCACGAACGCCGTCTTGCCCTCCTTCACGATGCCGTCCCCGTCGTGATTGAGCGCGAGGACTACGCCGGACTCGATGTCGCCCATGCCGCGAGGAACTCCGCGTGGTGCGGCTCCGCCGACGCCGCGAGCAGCTCGCGCACGCGGCCGGTTTCCGCCGCGTATTGCTCGCGCGAGAGGTGGCCGCGCAGCAACTCGAAACGCAGGTAGACGAGCCAGGTGTTGAGGACGTCCGTCTCGCAATAGCGGCGGATCGCGACGATTTCGCCCGCCTGCCAGGCATCCCAGACCCGGGCGCCCGAGAAGCCGAGCTTGCCGGGCAGGCCGAGCAGGTGTGCCATGTCCTCGAGCGAGGCACGGGCGCGGGCCTGCATGCCGGAGAGCACGTCCATCAGGTCGAGGTGGCGCCAGTGGTAGCGGCTCAGGTAGTTGTTGTAGCGAAACGCCGTATTGCCATCGCCCGTTTCCCAGTAGGTCGGTGCCTGGATGCCGGCCGCGAGCGCGCGGTAGTTCAGCACCGGCAGGTCGAAGCCGCCGCCGTTCCAGGACACGAGGTCCGGCGTGAAACGCTCGATGCCCTCGAAGAAGCGGCCCACGATCTCGGCCTCCGTCGAATCCGGCTCCCCGAGGCTCCAGACGCGCAACTGGTCGCGCGAGCGCAGCACGCAGGAAATCGCCACGATCCGGTGCTGCTCGTGCGGCAGGAAGTCGCTGCCCGTCTCCTGCCTGCGGCGCGTGAACATCGCCTTGGCGACCTGCGCATCGGCGAGCCCTTCGAGCCCGAAGGCCCGGCGCCCGAGATCGATGTCCGGCACCGTTTCGATATCGAACACGAGGACGTTCATCGCCCGTCCCCCGCCGCCCGCTCGAGCACCGCGACCGCCACGATCAGGCCGGCCTCGTCGGTCAGCGTCACGTGGCCGTCGCCGACGCCCAGCTCGCGCCGCACTCCTTCGCCCCGCGGCGAATACACGACCTCGGGCCGTCCCCACCTGTTCTGGACCACCCCGACGTCGCGGATCCACACGCCGTGCGCGAAGCCGGTGCCCATCGCCTTGACGATGGCTTCCTTGGCCGCGAAGCGCATCGCGAGGAAGCGGACCTTGCGCTTCGTGAGCGCAAGCTGCGCATGCTCGGCCGGCATCAGCAGGTGCGCCACGAACCGCTCGCCGTGGCGCTCGTACACCTTGCCGACGCGCGCGGCCTCGAGCACGTCGACCCCGATGCCGAAGATCATCGGCGCGCCGCCTGCATCAGGGCGCGCATGTCCTGCACCGCCGTGCGCAGGCCGGCGAACACCGCGCGCGCGATGATCGCGTGGCCGATGTTGAGTTCGACGATCTCCGGGATCGCCGCGACTGGTTCGACGTTGTGGTAGTGCAGGCCGTGGCCGGCGTGCACCTCGAGCCCGAGGCTCGCGGCGAGGCGCGCGCCCGCGCGCAGCTTCTCGAGTTCGATCGCGGCGGCCGCCCCGCTCGCCTCGGCATAGGCGCCCGTATGCAGTTCGACCACGGGCGCGCCCACCTCGCGCGCCGCCTCGACCTGGCGCGGGTCGGCGCTGATGAACAGCGCGACACGCACGCCGGCGGCGGCCAGTTCGCGGCAGCCCTCCGCGATGCGCCGCGCCTGGCCCGCCACATCGAGGCCGCCCTCGGTGGTGATCTCCTCGCGCCGCTCGGGCACGAGGCAGCAGTCCGCGGGGCGCACGTCACGCGCGATCGCGAGCATGTCGTCGGTGGCGGCGAGTTCGAGGTTCATGCGGGTCTGCAGCAGTTCGCGCAGCGCGCGCACGTCGCGGTCCTGGATGTGGCGGCGGTCCTCGCGCAGGTGCAGCGTGATGTTGTCGGCGCCTGCCTGCTCGGCGAGCAGCGCCGCGTGCACGGGATCGGGATAACGCGCGCGCCGCGCCTGCCGCAGCGTCGCCACATGATCGATGTTCACCCCGAGTGCGATCGAAACCGTCATCGACGCTCCTTGCCGGCGACCGCGCGCGCCACCGCGCGCGTCGCGAGTTCACGACCTTCAAGGCAATAATCGAGCGCGGCGCGCAACACGCGCCGCGCATCCTCGAATCCGGCGGCACCCGCCAGGCGACCGGCCGCGAGATCGAGCAGCGAACGACCCGCGACCGCACCGGGTGCATCGGCCACCGCGCGCGTGACGCCCTGCCCCGCGCGATAGACGTAGCGCCCGTCCGGGTCGATGGCGCGACCCGTGTCCTGCTCGGTTTCGAGTTCGACGCCATAACCGAGTTCGTCGAGCAGGCGGCGCTCGAAGGCGCGCAGCGGCGCGTCGGGCGACGTGCCCGCCGCGAGCGCGGCCAGCGTGCCTGCATACGCATCGAACAGGTCGGGGTGCGGATCGTCGCGCGTCGTGAGCCGCAGGACCAGCTCGTTGAGATAGAAACCCGACATCACGGCCCCGGCGGGCAGGCCGGGTACAGCCTGCGTCGAGTCGGCCGCCAGCTCCGCCGCCGTCAGCTGGGCGGCATCACCATGGCCGCGCCACGAGACAAGCAGCGGCACGAACGGCTGCAGCAGCGAGGCGGTGCGCGACTTCGGCCCGCGGGCGCCGCGCGCAAACAGCGTGACGCGGCCCTGCTCGCGGCTGAACGCCTCCACGATCCGGCTCGTATCCCGATACGGCCGGTGATGCAGGACGTAGGCACGCGTCAGTTCCGCCTTGCGCAGCGTGCGGCTCATTCGAGCCCCAGCGACTTCAGCGCCTGCGCATTGTCGGCCCAGTCCTCGCGCACCTTCACCCACAGCTCGAGATGCAATCGCCGCTCGAGCAGGCGGTTCAGCTCGAGGCGCGCCGCGCGCCCGACGCGCTTCAGGCGTTCGCCGCCCTCGCCGATCACGATCGGCTTCTGGCCTTCACGGTCGACCCAGATGACGGCCGACACGGCGAGGCGGCCGTCGTCCTCTTCGGTCATGCGTTCGATCGCGACCGCGATGCCGTAGGGCACTTCCTGGTTCAGCTCGAGCGTCAGCTTCTCGCGGATCTCCTCGGTGATCCGGAAGGCGGTGTCGCGATCGGTGACCTGCTCCGGCGGAAAGAGCGGCGGCGAGTGCGGCAGCAGCGCACTGATCCGCTGCAGCAGGCGATCGAGGTTGTCGGCGGACCGCGCGGAGCACGGCACCACGTCGACGAAGTCGTGGCGCGCCGCGAGTTCCGCCACGTACGGCAGTGCAGCCTCGCGTGGATGGACCCGGTCCATCTTGTTGACGACCGCGATGGCGGGGCGGCCGCTGCCGGCCACGCGATCGAGCGCGAGCTGGTCTTCCGCCGTCCAGCGGCCCGCCTCCACCACGAACAACACGACATCGGCATCCGTGAGCGCCGAGGCCGCGGTGCGGTTCATGGCGCGGTTGAGCGCACGCCGCGCGCCGTGGTGCAGCCCCGGCGTGTCGACGAACGCGATCTGCGCCTGCGGCAGGTTGACGAGCCCGATTATCCGGTGGCGGGTGGTCTGCGGGCGCGGCGTCACGATCGAGAGCTTCGCGCCGACGAGGGCGTTCAGCAGTGTCGACTTGCCGACGTTCGGACGCCCGGCGAGCGCCGCGAAACCCGCGCGAAAATCCTGTCCGGCCTCGTTCACGCCTGCACCTCGCCTGTCGAGAGCAGCGTGAGCAGGCGCTCGGCGGCCTGTTGTTCGGCCCTGCGCCGGCTCGAGCCGCTGCCGACGCTCGCGGCGCCCGGCTGCGGCGCCTCGCAGCGCACGTGGAAAACCTGCTCGTGCGGCTCGCCCACGGCCGACTCGAGGTGATAACGCGGCAGCGGCAGGCCGCGGGCCTGCAGGTGCTCCTGCAATCGTGTCTTCGCGTCCTTCAGGGCGTCCGGGTGCGGCAGTTCGCGCAGCCGCGCTTCGAACAGCGGCAGGATGACCCGGCGCACTTCGCCGAGGCCCGCATCGAGGTAGAGCGCCCCGACGAGTGCCTCGAACGCATCCGCCAGGATTGACTGGCGCCGAAAGCCGCCGGTCTTCAGCTCGCCCGAGCCGAGGCGCAGCATGTCGCCGAGACCCAGCGCGCCCGCAATGGTCGCAAGGGGCTCCTGGCTCACCATGCGCGCGCGCAGGCGCGACAGGTCGCCCTCCGCGGCGGCCGGGTAGTCGACGTAGAGCCGCTCCGACAACAGCAGGTTGATGACGGCGTCGCCGAGGAACTCGAGGCGCTCGTAGTTGTCGCCCGACGCGCTGCGGTGGGTCAGCGCGACCGTGAACAGCCCGGGCTGCCGCGGCTCGTACGCGAGGCGCTCGCGCAGCCAGGCGAGGGGCCAGTCGTTCTGCATCCGGAAAACCCGCCTCAGTCGATCGTCGCCACCTTGTCGAATTTCAGCAGGATCGAGGCATTGGCAAACAGCGGCGCCACGTCTTCGTACTCGGCGCGCATCGTCCAGGCGGCACCTTCCTTGTGGATGTCGATGTCCTTCACGTTCGGGAAATCGATGCTGTCGATGTCGAACTGCTTCTCGAGCGCCACCCGGATCCCGCCCGCCGACAACGTATCGTCGCTCGATAGCTGCGTCGCCGTGCGTTCGAGCGCCTGCGAGACTTTCATGTAGTTCAGCAGCACCGGTGTCAGCCGGATCGCCGCATAGCCGACCAGTGCGATCGGCACGATGATGAACAACCACCCGATGAACGTGATACCCGTCTGCCGTGCACGCATCGTCCCTCCCCCGTGCCGTCAATCGATTCGCGCGCCCATGCGCTCCCACTTGGGCCCGCCCGCGCGGTGCGGGTCCCAATTGAACCAGATTCGGGTCGCCCTGCCGACCAGATTCTCCTCCGGCACGAAACCCCAGTAGCGACTGTCGGCGCTGTTGTCGCGATTGTCGCCGATCATCAGGTACTTGCCGGGCGGCACGTCGATGTCCGAAACGTCGCCCCGGTCCGGGCGCCCGCCGAGGCCCCCGGCGCCGCAGACGTAGTTGCGCACCATGTTGCGCCCGCAGGTCGGCAGCGGCGGCACCGAGAAATCGTCCGGCGTGTTGCAGTAGAGCGCCCGGTGCACGTGCTCGCCGAGCTTCTCCTCGGCGAGCTGCATGCCGACGTAGCAGCCGTCGTCGTAGCGGCCGAGCGGCTCGAACGGCACCGGCACGCCGTTCACGACGATGCGGTCGGCTTCGATCCGCACCCGATCGCCGGGCAGCCCGACGAGGCGCTTGATGTAGTTGATGCGTGGGTCAGGCGGATAGCGGAACACGACCACGTCGCCGCGCTGCGGCTCGCCGACCTCGACGACCTTGCGGTTGAGCACCGGCAGGCGCAGCCCGTAGGCGTACTTGTTCACCACGATGAAATCGCCGTCGAGCAGCGTTGGCATCATCGAATCCGACGGGATCCGGAACGGCTCGAAGAGGAAGGAACGCAGGACCAGCACGACGAGTGCGACGGGGAAAAAGCTGCGCGCGTAGTCCACGGTCGCGGGCTCGCGGGCGGCATCGGCCGCCTTGCCGGCCGTCGCCGCGCGACGCGCGCGCGCGGGGCGCAGCCAGGCGCTGTCGATCGCCCACACGACGCCCGAAACGAATGCGATCAGCACCAGCACCAGGCTGAAGTCGAGCGCCTCGGCACGCAGCATGCGCAGCACCGCCCCGATCACCAGGACCGGTAGCGCGAGATAGACGGCACGCGCGAACGGCGGGTCCCGTGCCGGCGCGGGCGCCGCGGCGATCTCCCGGCGGGGCCGCAGGAACCAGTCGTCGATCACCGCCACGAGGCCGGCCGGCACGGCGAGCCACGTGGCGATCAATGTGAGCTGGTCGAGCACGGCTATTTCCTGCCGACCTTGAGCACCGCGAGGAAGGCCTCCTGCGGGATCTCGACGTGTCCCAGCTGCTTCATGCGCTTCTTGCCCTCCTTCTGCTTCTCGAGCAGCTTGCGCTTGCGCGAGATGTCGCCGCCGTAACACTTCGCGAGCACGTTCTTGCGCAGCGCCTTGACCGAGGCGCGCGCGATGACATGGCTGCCGATCGCCGCCTGCACCGCGACCTCGTACATCTGGCGCGGGATGAGCTCCTGCATCTTGTCGACGAGTTCGCGGCCGCGCTGGTAGGCGTTGTCGCGGTGGACGATGATCGACAGCGCATCGACCCGGTCGCCGTTGATCAGGATATCGAGCTTGACGAGCGGAGCCGCGGAAAAATGGCTGAATTCATAGTCGAAGGAAGCATATCCGCGGCTCGTCGATTTCAGGCGATCGAAGAAATCGAGCACCACGTCGGCGAGCGGCAGCTCGTACTGCAGCGACACCTGCGAGGCGAGGTACTGCATCTTCTTCTGCACGCCGCGCTTCTCGCTGCAGAGCGACAGCACGCCGCCGACGTACTCCGGCGGCACGAGGATGTTCGCGATGATGATCGGCTCGCGCACCTCCGCGACCTTGTTGGGCGGCGGCAGCTTCGAGGGATTGTCGATGTACTCCGTGGTGCCGTCCACGAGCCCGATCTCGTACACCACCGTCGGCGCGCTCGTGACGAGATCGAGCTCGTACTCGCGCTCGAGCCGCTCCTGCACGATGTCCATGTGCAGCAGGCCGAGGAAGCCGCAGCGAAAGCCGAAGCCGAGCGCCCCCGACACCTCCGGTTCGTAGTGCAGCGCCGAGTCGTTCAGGCGCAGCTTCGCGAGCGCGTCGCGAAAGCTCTCGTAGTCCTCGGAGTTCACCGGGAAGAGGCCCGCGAACACGCGCGGCTTGATCTGCTTGAACCCCGGCAACGGGGCGGCGCACGGCCGCGACTCGAGCGTGATGGTGTCGCCGACGGGCGCGCCGTCGATGTCCTTGATGCCGGCGATCACGAAGCCCACGTCGCCGCTCGCGAGCTCGCGCGACGCGAGCGACTTCGGCGTGAAGCGGCCGAGCTTGTCGACCTCGAAGCTGCGCCCGGTCGACATGACACGGATCTTCTCGCCGACCGCGAGGCGGCCGTTCATCACGCGCACGAGCGAGACGACGCCCACGTAGTTGTCGAACCAGGAATCGATGATCAGCGCCTGCAGCGGGCCGTCCGGGTCGCCGCGCGGCGCGGGGATGCGCCGGATGATCGTCTCGAGGAGCGCATCGACGCCCTCGCCCGTCTTGGCGCTGACCTTTTCGGCGTCCTGCGCCGCGATGCCGATGATTTCCTCGATCTCGCGGATCACCTTCGGCGGATCGGCCGACGGCAGGTCGATCTTGTTGATCACGGGCACCACTTCGACGCCCTGCTCGATGGCCGTATAGCAGTTCGCGACGCTCTGCGCCTCGACGCCCTGCGAGGCGTCGACGACGAGCAGTGCGCCGTCGCAGGCCGCCAGCGATCGCGACACCTCGTAGGAGAAATCGACGTGCCCCGGCGTGTCGATCAGGTTCAGCTGGTAACGCTGCCCATCCTGCGCCTTGTAGTTGAGCGTGACGCTCTGTGCCTTGATCGTGATGCCGCGCTCGCGCTCGAGGGCCATCGAGTCGAGCACCTGGTCCTGCATTTCGCGGTCCGAAAGGCCCCCGCACAGCTGGATGAGGCGGTCCGCGAGGGTCGACTTGCCATGATCGACGTGGGCGATGATGGAGAAATTGCGGGTCAGGTGCATGAAGCGCGGCATTATACCGGGCGGCCCCGCGGACCGGGGGACGGGCTGCGGGCGGCCGGTCGCGCGATCCCGGGAGTCCGGGATTCCCTCAGCGGTTCAGCGCCCGCAGGTGCCGGCGCAGCTCCTCCACATCCAGCCGGCCGAAGCAGACGACCTCCCCGTCGAGGCGCAGGACCGGGATCTTGAGGCCGTAGCGCCGCGCGAGCAGCGGATCGGCATCGATATCGACGATCGCGAGCGGCGGGATTTCGAGCGTTTCGCGCAGCGCCTCGAGCGCCTCGTGCATCTCGTCGCACAGGCCGCAGCCTTCGCGCGACAGCATTTCGAGCCCTGCCACCGGGTGGCCCGTCAGCGACGCGGCGGCGCGCCGAGCGACAGCCCGGGCGGGGGCGCGGTCGCGCCGGCAGGCCCCGCATCGTCCGCCTTGAGCGAATTGGCGATGAAGCGCACGGTCTCCGGCGGCACTTCGCCGACCGCCGTCACCTGGTGGCCGCTCACCGTCGTCGAGAATGCCGAGGAGGAGCCGACGCGTGCCGGGCCCGTCATCGGGCTCTTGCCGTCCGGCGCCATCTCCACGAACACCGACACCGACGCGAGCCCATCGGAGAACACGAGGTGCTCCACCGGCCCCTCGGATCCCGGCATCGCCTGCGCCGCGCGCAGTGTCAGCCGAAAGCCGGGCGGCAGGCGCAACGCGCGCCACACGATCGACGTGCCACTCGCCGCCACGCGCGCCTGGCGCGCATCCTGCCGCAGCCACTTGTAGCCTTCCGTGTCGACCTGCGGTCGAAACTCGGCGTCCGCGATGTCGCGCGGCAGCGAGAGGTTGGCGAACTGGATCTGCTCGATGACGTTGCCGCGCGCGTCGCACAGCTGGGTCTTGAGCGGCATCGTGGTCGCCTCGTCGATCCAGAGGCGATAGCCGTAGCGAAACCCGTCCCGCGGCAGGACCGCGATGACGCGCGTATCGCGGCCCATCAGGCGCGCCCGCTCGACGTGCTTCAGGTCGTAGAAGCCCTCGGTCGATGCGTCGAAGCGTGGCAGGTTGCCGAGCAGCGTCGTCTCCTGCGGCCGGCGCTCGACGAGCACGGTGCGCTTGTCCGGCAGGTAACAGACGAGTTCCGTGCCGGTGCGAACGAACTCGCGCCCCGAGCCGTCGAGCGACACGAGGCGCTCCATCACGCTGCCGTCCCGCACCCGGTGGATGATGCGCATGGTCTCGACGCGCCCACCGTGCACGTGGAAAAACACGCCGTCGTAGTTGCGGGTGGTGAGCGCCTCGTTCATGCGCGCGAGCCAGGCCTTGGCGTCGTCCGCCGCCAGCGCATTCGCGGCGGCGCCCGATGCGAGCAGCGCGAACAGCAGCCAGGGATGCCGGGACCTAGCGTTCATCGTTCACGGTCGCCTCGTCTGCAGCGCGGGCTGGCGCCCCGTCTTCCTGCTCGGTCGCGATGAGCGCCGTCAGCAAGTTGCGCCGCGACAACGGCATCGAGACCTCGCTGTGCGCAACGACATAGTTCGCGAGCTGTGCGGGCGGCACGAAATTCACCTGCTCGCCGGCCACCGGCACGACATAACTTTCAGGCTCCGACGAGGCCGGGGGGCCCAGGACCACCGTGGTTTCCGGCGCCGCGACGGCGGCCGGTGCCGCGGTGCTGGCCACCAGGGCGGGTGGTGTCGCGACGGGCAGGACCGCGTCGCGCCCGCGCAGCGCGACCACGGCCACGCCGGCGACGACTGCCGCCGCCGCGAAGCCTGCCGCCGGGTGCAGCCAACGACGCACGCGCGGCGCAGCCGACCCCGCCGCCGCCGGGGCGTCGGCCTCGCTGAAGCCCGCCTCGGCCGACACGGCGCGGCGCACGCGACTTGCGACCTGCAAGTCGAGGCGCTCGCCCGGTGCGCGGCGAATCGCCGCACCGATCACCGCGTAACGCGCCCACTGGGCGCGCAGCTCGGCGTCGCGCCCGAGGCGCCGCGCGAGAAGTTCGCATTCGCCGGCCGCCAGCTCGCCGTCGAACATCGCCGACAGCTGGCTCGCACGTTGCTCCTCGTTCATCCGATCTCCTCCGCCCGACCGAGCCCACCTTCGAACACTTCACGCAGGCGCCGATCGATCGCCTCGCGTGCACGGAATATCCTCGAACGCACCGTGCCCACCGGGCACTCCATCGTCGCCGCGATTTCCTCGTACGACAGCCCCTCGAGCTCGCGCAGGACGATCGCGGTCCGCAAGTCTTCAGGCAGCTGCTCGATCGCGGAGTTCACTGTCTGGCGGATTTCCTCGGTGAGCACGAGGCCCTCGGGGGTATCCGGATCGCGCAACCTCGACTGCGCCTCCCAGGAGGACTCGTTGTCCTGCAAGTCGAGGTCGTATTCGACGGGGCTGCGCTCGCGCGCGGCCAGGGCGTTCTTGGCCGTGTTGATGGAGATGCGATAGAGCCAGGTATAGAAGGCGCTGTCGCCGCGAAACTGCGGCAGCGCGCGATAGGCCTTGATGAAGGCCTCCTGGGCGATGTCCTCGGCTTCGGCAGGACTGCGGACGTAACGCATCACCAGCTTGACGACTTTGTGCTGGTACTTGAGAACCAGCAGGTCGAACGCACCCTTGTCCCCGCGCTGCACGCGCCTGACCAGGGAGAGATCGCTCTCGTCGGCACCAGGGCCTGTCACTATCGGCTGACCATCCGGGCTGTGGCACCGCGACCACATAGACCCCTGACACAGTGAAAAGTTCTGCCCCGTCGACGGACGGAGCATGAGCTGCGATGCCTGTCACGAACGGGGCTGATTCTAGCAGTTCGGCGCACGGCCCTTTGCCGACCGGCCCGACGCCTGGGCCAAGATCCGCAAGCGCATGGCGAAGGGCCGATCGACGACACACGCCCTGCGTGGCCCCCGTGGCGTTTCGAACCGTGCAAATACCAGCGCACCGAGGACAGCGCTGCCCGCGGACGGTACCGCCTCGATCGCTGGCGCCTGTGTGCCGTACACCACGAGCCCTGCCTGCCCCGGCCGCCACTCGATCCGGCGCAGGGACCCGCGCGCACCGAACAAGATGTCCCGGCGAAGGGCCGGGATTGCACACGCCCAGAGCCCGATGATCAGCCCGCCACGCAGTGCAAGTGGCAGCCCACGCGCCGCCAGCACGCCGGCGCTCGCGAGGATGAGCCAGGCGCCCAGCGCGGCGAGCAGCCAGGGGTGCGGCCGCAGCCTGGAACACCGCTGCGACTTGCGGCCGCAGGGCGTGGCGGGCTCAGGTCGACAGGCCCGTGAGCCGGCGGGCAAGGAGCGCGAAATCGGGATCTGCTGGCACGACACCGCCCAACAGATACGCCGCGAGCTCAGGGTCCGGCAACTCGAGAAAACGCGCGAACGCCGCCTGTTCGCCGCTTGACGCGCCCGGGAACTGCGCCTGCAGGTACCGCTCGAGCAGCAGGTCGAGTTCCTTCATGCCGCGGCGACAGTGCCAGCGCAGGCGCGGCGCGTCGGACCCGCCCACGTCAGTGCTGGCGCTCGGCGAGCAGCTTCTTGATTTCGGCGATTGCCTTGGCGGGGTTCAGGTCCTTCGGGCAGGCCTCGGTGCAATTCATGATCGTATGGCAGCGATAGAGCTTGAACGGGTCCTCGAGTTCGTCGAGGCGCTCGCCCGTCGCTTCGTCGCGGCTATCCACGATCCAGCGGTAGGCAGAGAGCAGCGCCGCGGGGCCGAGATAACGATCGGAATTCCACCAGTAGCTCGGGCAGGACGTGGAACAGCAGGCGCACATGATGCAGGCCGAAGGTCGGTCGATCTTCTCCTGCTCCGCCTTGGTCTGCAGCCGTTCGCGATCCGGCGGCGCCGGCGTGCGGGCCTGCAGCCAGGGCTTCACGGCGGCGTACTGCGCGTAGAACTGCGTGAGGTCAGGCACCAGGTCCTTCACGACCGGCATGTGCGGCAACGGATAGATCGTGACGTCGCCCTTGATGTCGCCGCAGGCCCTGGTGCAGGCGAGCGTGTTCAGGCCGTCGATGTTCATCGCGCAGCTGCCGCAGATGCCCTCGCGGCAGGAGCGGCGGAAGGTCAGCGTGCTGTCGACCTCGTTCTTGATCTTGATGAGCGCGTCGAGAACCATCGGCCCGCAGGCAGCCATGTCGAGTTCGTAGGTGTCGAGCCGCGGGTTCTCGCCGCCGTCCGGGTCGAAGCGGTAGATGCGAAACGTGCGCGGCTTCTTCGCGCCGGCGGGGGCCTTGAAAACCTTGCCGTCGCGCCGCACGCGCGAATTGGGCGGGAGGCGGAACGTCGACATCAGCGAATCTCCAGATAGACGGGCAACGGGCAGCGGGCTTCGCGCGACGGGCGAAGGGCAAGACCGGCGCGCGCCATCAGTACACCCTCGCCTTCGGTGGCACCGTCTCCACGTCGCGCGTCAGCGTCTCGAGGTGCACCTTGCGGTAGTCGATCGCCGGGCGGCCGGCCGCGTCGACGCGGATCAACGTGTGCTTCATCCACTCGCTGTCGTTGCGGTCGGGGAAGTCCTCGCGCGCGTGCGCGCCGCGGCTTTCCTTGCGGTTCTCCGCCGCGTTGATCGTGGCGACGGCCTGGCCGAGCAGGTTCTCGAGCTCGAGCGTCTCGATGAGGTCGGTGTTCCACACGAGCGAGCGGTCGGCGATGCGCACGTCGGCGAAGGAAGCGAAGGTCTTCGCCAGCTTCTGGCAACCGTCGCGCAACGATTCGCCGGTGCGGAACACCGAGGCATCCGCCTGCATGATCCGCTGCATCTCGAGGCGGATTTCCGCCGTCGACCGCGACCCCTTGGCATGGCGCAGGCGATCGATGCGCGCCACCGCGAAATCGCCCGCGTCCTGCGCGAGCGGCCGGTGGCGCTCGCCCGGCTTCACGAGCGTCGCGATGTGGCGTGCCGCCTCGCGGCCGAAGATCACGATGTCGAGCAGCGAATTCGAGCCGAGGCGGTTCGCACCGTGCACCGACACGCAGGCGGCCTCGCCGGCCGCGAACAGGCCCGGCACGATCGAGTCGGGGTTGCCGTCCTTCACGGTGACCACTTCGCCGTGGTACGTGCAGGGGATGCCGCCCATGTTGTAGTGCACGGTCGGCTGCACCGGGATGGGCTCTTTCGTCACGTCGACGGCCGCGAAGATCCGCGCCGTGTCCGCGATGCCCGGCAGGCGCTCGTGGATCACCTCGGGCCCGAGGTGCTCGAGGTGCAGGTGGATGTGGTCGCGATGTTCGCCGACGCCGCGCCCCTCGCGCACTTCGATCGTCATCGAGCGGCTGACGACGTCGCGCGAGGCGAGGTCCTTCGCGTTCGGCGCGTAGCGCTCCATGAAGCGCTCGCCCTTCGAGTTCGTGAGGTAGCCGCCCTCGCCGCGCGAGCCTTCGGTGATGAGGCAGCCCGCGCCGTAGATGCCGGTCGGATGGAACTGCACGAACTCCATGTCCTGCAGCGGCAGGCCCGCGCGCAGCGCCATGCCGCCGCCATCACCCGTGCAGGTGTGTGCCGACGTGCAGGTGAAATATGCGCGGCCGTAACCGCCCGTCGCGAGGATCACCGCGTGGGCGCGATAACGATGCAGCCGGCCCGTCGCGAGGTCGATCGCCACGACGCCGCGGCACTCGCCGTTCTCCATGATGAGGTCGACGGCGAAATACTCGACGTGGAACTCGGCATTCCTGCGGATCGACTGCTGGTAGAGCGCGTGCAGCATCGCGTGGCCGGTGCGGTCGGCGGCGGCGGCCGTGCGTTGCGCGATGCCCTGGCCGTAATGCGTGGTCATGCCGCCGAAGGGCCGCTGGTAGATGCGGCCGTCCTCGGTGCGCGAGAACGGCACCCCGTAGTGCTCGAGCTCGATCACCGCGGCAGGGGCCTCCTTGCACATGAACTCGATCGCATCCTGGTCGCCGAGCCAGTCGGAGCCCTTGATCGTGTCGTAGAAATGGAAGCGCCAGTCGTCCTCGCCCATGTTGCCGAGCGCGGCGCTGATGCCGCCCTGCGCCGCGACGGTGTGGCTGCGCGTCGGGAAGACCTTGGTGATGCAGGCCGTGCTGAGGCCCGCTTCCGCGAGCCCGAGCGTGGCGCGCAGCCCCGCGCCGCCGGCGCCGACGACGACGACGTCGTAGCTGTGGTCGATGAAGGCGTAGTCGCTCATCCGAAACTCCGCAAGGCGATCCGCAGCACGGCAAGCGCCGCGGTCGCGGCGATCAGCACATGCGCAAAAGTGCTGGCGAGCAGCAGCACGGGCTTCGCGTGCCTGCCATGCACGTAATCCTCGATCACGACCTGCACGCCGAGCTGCGAATGCCAGGCGGCGGCGATCACGAGCAGGAAGAGCAGCACCGGGTTCGCGCCGTGCGCGACCCACGCGACGACGCTCGCATGATCGGTGAGCGGCAGGCGCACGATCGAGACGACGAACCAGATCGTGAGCACGACGAGTGCCACGGCGGTCGCCCGCTGCACGGTCCAGTGATGCGCGCCTGCGTGGGCCGAACCGAGGCCGAGGACGCGGCCGAGCGGGGTGCGCAGGCTCACGGCGCCGCCCCGCTGCGCGCCAGCAGCAGCCACCCGAGCGCCGCGAACAGCACGAGGGTCGCGACGATCGTCATGCGGTAGCTGCGCCGCGCCTCGCGCTTCTCGAGGCCGTAGATCAGGTCCCAGGCGAGATGGCGGATGCCGTTGAACAGGTGGTAGCAGAACGCGAGCAGCCAGAGCGCCAGCAGTCCCCTGAAGAACGCACCCGACAGCACGGCCACGGTGGACGCGTACGCACCCGCGCCATTGGCCGCCGCGACGAGCCACGCCACGAACACCAGCAGGCCGGCGGACAGCGCGAGCCCCGTGAGGCGGTGCGCGAAAGAACCGATCATCGTGTACTGGTAGCGGTACACGGTTGCGTGCGGCGAAAGCGGCCGTTGGCGCATGTGATCTCCCTGGATCAAAAGTCGATGCAGCGGCCGTTCCGCTCCCAGTCGCCGTAACGGGTGGGGTCGGGTCCGGGCGGCCCGCCGATCTCGCGCGGGGCAGGTTGCGGCGCTGGCGCGGTCTCGTTCGACGTGTCGTTGGAAGGATCGGCCGGCTGCGGCATGGCTGCGGAATTCTGCCAGAATTATCCCTTTCCCTCCACCCGGTGCGCCACGGCGGCATGGACAATTCGCAACTGCTGTACGGACATTGCCAGCTCGACGACCTCGGCGTGCTCGCCGTGCGCGGTCGCGACGCGAGCGTATTCCTGCAAGGCCAGTTGTCGCAGGACATGACGCGGCTCGCGCCCGGCCGCGCGAGCTTCGCCGGCTGCCACACGCCGCAGGGGCGCGTCCTGGCCGTGCTGCGCCTGCTGGTCGCCGACGATGGTTACCATTGCATCCTGCCGACGGACCTCGTCGAGCCGCTCGCCGCGCACCTGCGAAAATACATCCTGCGCGCGAAGGTCACGCTCACCGACGAACGGGGCACGCTGCGGGTGATCGGCGAAGCCCAGGGCGAAGCGCGCACGTTGCGCGTGGCGACGCCCGGCGACGGCGGATCGATCGCGCACGCGGCCTGGCGCCGCCAGGACATCGCCGCCGGCCTGCCGCAAGTCTATCGCGCCACGAGCGAAGTATTCGTCGCGCAGATGCTGAACCTCGATTGTGTCGCCGGCATCGCGTTCGACAAGGGCTGCTACACGGGCCAGGAAATCATCGCCCGCGCCCACTATCGCGGCCGCGTGAAGCGGCGCATGCAGCGCTTTCGCACCACGGCACGGCCGCCTGCCCCACTCGTCCCCGGGGTAGCCGGCACGCTCGCCGACGGGCGCCCGTTCCAGGTCGTCGACGCCGTGTCGCTCGAGGACGGCCGCGTGGAATTCCTCGCCGTCGCGCCGCTCGTCGTCGCGCCGCCCACGCCTGCACCCGTGGAAGCGGGCGCGGCGCCTATCGAGGCAGAGACCCTTCCCCTGCCGTACGCGTTGCCGGATTGAGATCGACGAGTTCGACCTGTTCCGCGCCGATCGCCTCGCCGAGGAACGCGCTGCCGACTCGCGCGAATCGGTCGGGGGCATCGGTTGCCAGCAGTGCCAGCCGACCGCTGCCGTGCTTGCGCGGTTCGAGGTCCTGCATCAGCCGGCATGCCGCCTGCGCCACCGTCGATGCCGAGTCGACGATCGCGACCTGCCCGCCCACGACGGCGCGGATCGGCTCGACCAGCATCGGGAAATGGGTGCAACCGAGCACGATCGTGTCGGGCGCGTCGCCGTCGGCGCGCTCGAACGCATCCCCGAGATAGCGGCGCGCGGCCGCCATCGGGACGGCCCCGCTCGTCCAGCCCTCCTCCGCGAGCGCCACGAAGACCTGGCAGGCCACGGCGCTGACGCGAACGTCGGGACGCAGCGCGTGGATCGCGGCCTGGTAGGCGCCGCCGTGCACGGTGCCGTCGG
Organism: Steroidobacteraceae bacterium; assembly: GCA_050185195.1. Taxonomy (GTDB): domain Bacteria; phylum Pseudomonadota; class Gammaproteobacteria; order Steroidobacterales; family Steroidobacteraceae; genus CADEFQ01. Next base: position 24,421 of record JBFWZQ010000002.1, read on the forward strand.
TCGCAATCACGGCGACATGGCCATTGCGCGTGGCTGCACAGGCCGCGGCGGCACCGGGCCCGACCACGCCGAGCACCGGCAGGGCGGGAAAGGTGGCACGCAGCGCGGGCAACGCCACGGCCGACGCGGTATTGCAGGCGACGACGAGGCACTTGATGCCGCGTTCGACGAGCAGGCGCGAGGCCTGCAGCGCGTAACGGGCGACGGTGTCGCCGCTCTTCGTGCCGTAGGGCAGGCGGGCCGTGTCGCCGAGATAGAGGAAATCCTCCCGCGGCAGCGCCTCGCGCAGCGCCCGCAGCACCGTGAGGCCGCCGACCCCCGAATCGAACACGCCGATCGGCGCGTCGCGCGAGCGCCGCAGACCCACGCCCGCCCTCAGGCTTCCGGCCGCAGGTGCGGGAACAGCAGCACGTCGCGGATCGACGGCGAGTCGGTGAAAAACATCACGAGGCGGTCGATGCCGATGCCGAGGCCGGCGGTCGGCGGCATCCCATACTCCAGCGCCCGCACGTAGTCGGCATCGTAGAACATCGCCTCCTCGTCGCCCGCTTCCTTGCGCGCGACCTGCGCGCGAAAGCGCGCGGCCTGGTCCTCCGGGTCGTTCAGCTCGGAGAATCCGTTCGCGAGTTCGCGGCCCGCCACGAAGAACTCGAAGCGGTCGGTGATGAAGGGATCCGCATCGTTCGCGCGCGACAGCGGCGAAACCTCGGCCGGGTAGGCATACACGAAGGTGGGGTCGAGGTAGGTGTGCTCCGCGGTCTTCTCGAAGATCTCGATCTGCAGCTTGCCCGCGCCGTCGTGCTTGCCGACCGGGATGCCGAGGCCCTCGCACCAGCGCCGCAGGTAGGGCACGTCGCGCAGCGACAGCGGGTCGATGCCCGGATTGTGCGCGAGGATCGCGTCCTCGATCGTGACACGGCGAAACGGCGCGTCGAGGTCGTAGGCGCGGCCCTGGTACTCGAACTGCCGCGCGCCGAGCACCGTGTCGGCGACACCCCGCATCACGCGCTCGACGAGATCCATCAGGTCGCGATAGTCCGCGTAGGCCCAGTACAGCTCGAGCATCGTGAACTCGGGGTTGTGCTGCGTGGAGAGCCCCTCGTTCCTGAAGTTGCGGTTCACCTCGTACACGCGCTCGAGGCCGCCCACGACGAGCCGCTTGAGGTAGAGCTCCGGCGCGATGCGCAGGTACATGTCGAGGTCGAGCGCATTGTGGTGCGTGACGAACGGCCGCGCCGCGGCGCCGCCGGGGATCGGCTGCATCATCGGCGTCTCGACTTCCATGAAGTCCATCGCGTCGAGGAATCCGCGCAGGTAGCGGATGATCGCCACCCGCCGCGCGAAGACCGCGCGGCTCGCGTCGTTGACGATGAGGTCGACGTAACGCTGCCGGTAGCGCGTTTCGGTGTCCGCGAGCCCGTGCCACTTGTCCGGCAGCGGCCGCAGCGACTTCGCGAGCAGGCGCACGGACGTCGCGCGCACCGAGAGCTCGCCGGTCTTCGTGCGAAACAGCGGCCCCTCGGCGCCGAGGATGTCGCCGACGTCCCAGCCTTTCCAGGCGTCGTAGGCGTCGCCGAGCGTCGCCTGCTGCAGGAACACCTGGATGCGGCCGCTGCGGTCCGCGAGCTTCGCGAAACTCGCCTTGCCCATGACGCGCTTGGCCATCAGGCGCCCGCCGACCCGCACCGTCACGGGGTTCGCCTCGAGCCACTCGGCGCTCTTGTCGCCCCACGACGCCTCGACCTGCGCGGCGAGCGCGTCGCGCCGGAAGTCGTTCGGAAAGGCCGGCGTGCCGCCGCGCAATGCGGCGAGCTTCGCCCGCCGTTCCGCGATCAGCCGGTTCTCGTCGCCCGTCGTCTCGTCGCTTGCCACGCTGCTACAGCCCCGCCTTCAGTGACGCTTCCATGAATTGATCGAGATCGCCGTCGAGCACGGCCTGGGTGTTGCCCACTTCGACGTCGGTGCGCAGGTCCTTGATGCGCGACTGGTCGAGCACGTACGAGCGGATCTGGTTGCCCCAGCTGACATCCGACTTCGCGTCCTCGAGCACCTTGGCCGCCGCATTGCGCTTGTTGACTTCGAGCTCGTAGAGCTTCGCCTTCAGCATCTTCATCGCCGTCGAGCGGTTCTTGTGCTGGCTGCGCTCGTTCTGGCAGGCGACCACGATGCCGGTCGGCAGGTGGCGCAGGCGCACCGCCGACTCGGTCTTGTTGACGTGCTGGCCGCCCGCGCCGCTCGAGCGGAACACGTCCATCTCGATGTCCGCCGGGTTCACTTCGATGTCGATGTCGTCGTCGACCTCGGGGGAGATGAAAACCGAGGCGAACGAGGTGTGCCGCCGGTTGCCGGAATCGAACGGCGACTTGCGCACGAGCCGGTGCACGCCCGTCTCGGTGCGCAGCCAGCCGTAGGCGTACTCGCCGCGCACCTCGAGCGAGGCGCTCTTCATGCCCGCGACTTCCCCGGGGCTCGAGTCGATCACTTCGCACTGGAAACCGCGCGCCGCCGCCCAGCGGATGTACATGCGCATCAGCATCTGGGCCCAGTCCTGCGCCTCGGTGCCGCCGGCGCCGGCCTGGATGTCGAGGTAGGCGTTGTGCGAGTCCATCTCGCCGCGGAACATGCGCTTGAACTCGAGGCGGCGCACCGCGGACTCGATCCCGACGGCATCGCGTTCGATCTCGCCGGCGGCCGCCTCGTCGTTCTCGGCCTCCGCGAGCTCGAGCAGCTCGGCGGCATCCGATATCGAATTCGTCGTGCGCTGGATCTCGTCGATGTCGGCGGCGAGCCGCGCGCGTTCCTTGCCGAGCTGCTGTGCGCGCTCCTGGTTCGACCAGACGGCGGGCTCTTCGAGCTCGCGGCTTACTTCCTCGAGGCGCTCGACCTTGGCGTCGTATTCAAAGAAACCCCCGTAGCGAACGGGTGCGCTCTTCGAGGTCTTTGAGCGCGCGCTTCAGCTGGCTGACTTCCATCGCCGAAATTTTATCAGGCGGGCAGCACGTGGTCGACCAGCAACTGCAGGCGGCGCTCGCCCTGGTAGGTGTTCACGTCGAGCCGGTAGACGAGGCGGACCTCGCCGCCGGGCGGTCGCGCACGCTCGTCGGCGAGCAGGTTGAACGCGATCGCATCGAAGCGCCGCGCGCTGCCGGCCAGCTCGACCCACATCTTCACGTGCTTGCCGCCCACCACGCGCGTGCGCTCGACGGTGAAACGCCCGTCGAACACCGGCTCCGGGAACGCCGCGCCCCATGGGCCGCCTGCACGCAGGGCCTCGGCGGTCGTGAGGCAGATATCGTCGACCTCGAGTTCGCCGTCGGTGTCGAGGCGATCGGCATCGGCGTTCGCGCCGAGCCAGCTTGCGACCTCGGCGTCGAAGGCCGCGGCGAAGGCGTCGAGGCGGGTGGGATCAAGCGTGAGCCCGGCCGCCATCGCATGGCCGCCGAAGCGCACGATGAGGCCGGGCTGCCGCGCTGCGATGTTCTCGAACACGTCGCGCACGTGCACGCCCGCGACCGAACGCGCGGAACCGCGCAGCAGCCCATCGCCGCCGTTCGCAAAGGCGACCACGGGGCGGCGCACACGCTCCTTCACGCGGCTCGCCACGAGGCCCACGACGCCCTGGTGCCAGCCGGGATCGTAGAGGCACACCCCCGAACGTTGCCGGGCGCCCGGCGTGGCGAGCGGCCCGAGGTGGCGCACGGCGGCGAGCGCCTGCGCCTGCATCTGCCCTTCGATCGCCCGGCGCTCCGCATTCAGCTGGTCGAGCCGCGCGGCGAGCGAGCGTGCCTCCGGCTCGCCGTCGGCGAGCAGGCAGCGGATGCCGATCGACATGTCGTCGAGGCGGCCCGCGGCATTCAGGCGCGGCGCGATCGCGAAGCCGAGGTCGGCGGCGGCCAGGTCCGCGCGGTCGCGCTGCGCGATCTCGAGCAACGCGCGGATGCCGGGCACGCAGCGCCCGGCGCGGATGCGCGCCAGCCCCTGCGCGACGAGCACGCGATTGTTGAGATCGAGCGGCACGACGTCGGCCACGGTGCCGAGTGCGACGAGGTCGAGCCACTCCGCCGGCGACGGCGCCGTGGGCGCGAGCAGGCCCGCCGCATCGAGCGCCCGCTTGAGTGCGACGATGACATAGAACGCGACACCGACACCCGCCAGCGCGCGGCTGCCGAAACCGCTCCCCGCGAGGTTCGGGTTGACCATCACGTTCGCCGCGGGCAACTCGGCGCCTGGCAGGTGGTGGTCCGTCACCAGCACGTCGATGCCGCGCGCGCGCGCCGCGGCGACCCCCGCGATGCTCGCGACGCCGTTGTCCACGGTCACGATCAGGGTCGGCGCACGGGCGGCGCCCAGCGCCACGATCTCCGGCGTGAGCCCGTAACCGAACTCGAACCGGTTCGGCACGAGGAAATCGACGGCGGCAAACCCCCACGCGTGCAGCGCGCGCACGATCAGCGCCGAACTCGTCGCGCCGTCCGCGTCGAAATCGCCGACCACGAGCACCTTGTGGCCGGGCGCTCGATGCGCAAGCAACAGCTGCACCGCCGCGTCGACGCCCTCGAGCGTGCCGACCGGCAGCAGCCGCGACAACGTGAGCGCGAGTTCCGCGTCGTCGCGCACGCCGCGCGCCGCATAGACGCGCCGCAGCACCGGGTGCAGCGCATCGCCCCAGCCTGCCACTTCGCCGGCCGCGCGTCGCTCGATGCGCAGCGTCATGTCGTCGCCGCCCAGCGCACCGTGCGGCGCCAGGGCTTGACGAGATCGAAACGCGCGAAACGAAACAGCCGATCGTCGATCACGCACTGCACGGACCCGACGCGACGCGCCGCAAGCTGCGCGAGTGCCGGCCTGCACCAGCACTCGATGACGTCCTCGTCGACACCCTGGCGCACCACGACGACGGTATCGGCATCGGGGTCGATATCCACCTGCCCGAGCGCCCCCGCCTCGCCCTCGACGGCCAGTCCCAGCGCCGCCCACAAGCCGCGCAGCCATCCGTCGGCGCCGTAGCCACGCGGCCGTGCGCCCAACGCGTCCGCCGCCGACGCGGCGCCCCCCCCCTCCCCGCCGCCCCACAGCCACAGGGTCGCGATCGGCGCGGCGCCCCGCCGCGCGCGGGCGCGATTGAGGGGCAGCCCGTGCAACCACATCTCGAGTTCCGCACCGAGGCGCCGCGCAGCGGCCGCGCCCTCGCCCGACGCCAGCCAGGGTGCGATGTCCGCCGCCAGGACGCGCGCCGGATCGTGGGTACACACCCGCGACGCCGACAGGCCCGACAGCAGGAAACCTTCCGCGCCGACGGGCGCCAGCGAGTGGCCCGAACCGCCGAATTCACGCGCGAACGCGTCCGAAAGCTCGTGCGCCTCGTCCGGCGCGAGCGTGAGCCAGCCATCCGCCGGCATCCGCACGTGATCGAGGGCCGCGACCAGGGCCACGGGCGTCGCGAACCAGGTTCCCGCGGGCGGCACACCGATCGCCGTCGCCGCAAGATGCGCCGGCGGCAGTCCCGCGAGCGCGGTCGCTCCGACATGCCGCGCCAGCCACGCGCGCCAGTCGCCCCCGGGCACGCCCGACTGTCGCGCACGCGCGAGCGGTTGCACGAGGGCTGCGCGCGCGGCGGCGGAGGGGATGGGCAGGATGAGGACGAGTGCGGACACGATCGCGTATCGTACCGAAATGCAACTCTCCCTGGCCTCGCGCACCGACATCAACCTGATCCGCAGTCACGGCGCGAACGACGTGCGCATCCGCGACGCGACGTTCACCGCGCCGCTCCTCGTGGGCGCGCAGGCGATCGTGGCCGACTGGGCCGCGGGCACCCTCGACACGTTCGATGCCGCGATGCTCGAGCCCGTGTTCGTGCTTGCGCCCGAAGTGGTGATCGTCGGCATGCCGGCACCGGTCGCCTGGCCGCCCGCAACCGTACGCGCGCTGTTCGGCCGGCGACACATCGGCCTCGAGGTGATGGAATTCGGTGCGGCCTGCCGCACGTACAACGTGCTTGCGCAGGAGGATCGGCGCGTGGTGCTGGCGTTGCTGCCTTGATGCCGGGCGGCGCCAGGCGCACCGCGGGAAGGCACAGGAGGGAAAGCTCGTTGTTTGAATCCAACCGCCCGTAGCTGACAGACCCGAACGATTGCCGTCGTTTGTTCTACTTCTTCTTCCGTCTACTTCTTCTACTCGCCGACTCCCCCGAAACCCCTGTGCCTTCTCGCGGTACGCCTGGAGGCGCCATGTTAGTCAGGATGATGCGCCGCAGGCAAGGCGCTAAATACACGCCTATTTTCAAATAGTTATTAGATTTATCTCATGTCACGCCTTCGAGAAGTGGCACGAAGGCCACCGGCCCGAGACCCTGCCGCTCGATCTTCTGCTCGCGCCGGGTGTAGCGCACCAGTTCCTGCGCACCCTCCGGACCGACCGGCACGATCAGTCGCCCGCCCACTTTCAGTTGTTCGAGGAGTGCGTCAGGCACGCGCAGCGGTGCAGCGGCGACGAGCATGCCGTCATACGGGGCGTGCGTCGTCCAGCCGCGATAGCCGTCGCCGTGGCGGAAGCGCACGTTCTTGATGCCGAGTTCGCGGATGCGCTCTTTCGCGCGCTTCAGCAGCGGCTCGATGCGCTCGATGCTGTAGACCTTGTCGACGAGCGGCGCCAGCACGGCGGTCTGGTAACCGCAACCCGAGCCCACCTCGAGTACGTTGAAGAGCGGCCCGCCCTCGAGCAGCGCCTCGGTCATGCGCGCGACGATGTAAGGCTGCGAGATCGTCTGCCCGAAGCCGATGGGCAGCGCCGTATCCTCATAGGCCCGGCTGGCGAGCGCCTCGTCGACGAAGATGTGCCGCGGCACGTTGCGGATGCGGTCAAGCACCGACGGGCTGCGGATGCCCTGCTCGCGCAGCCGCTGCACGAGGCGATCGCGCGTGCGCGCCGAGGTCATGCCGATGCCCGCGAGGCGCACGTCAGCCACGGGGCCGCCCGTCGAGCCATTGCGCGACCGTGCCGAGCGCCGCATGGCGCGTGAGATCGATCTGCAGCGGCGTCACCGACACGAAGCCTTCCGCGACGGCGTGGAAGTCCGTGCCGGGCCCCGCTTCCTGCCCCGGCCCCGCGGGCCCGATCCAGTAGACCGGCCGGCCACGCGGATCGCTGGTGCGCACGACAGGCTCGGAGCGATGGCGGTTGCCGAGCCGCGTGGCACGAAAACCGCGCAGTTGTTCGTACGGCAGGTCCGGCACGTTCACGTTGAGGATCATGCCGCGATCGAGCCGCTCGCTGAGGAGGCGTTCGACGATCTCGCGCGCGACACGCGCGGCGGTGGCGAAGTGGCGCGGCCCGCCCTGCTCCGTGCAGAGCGACACCGCGACGGTCGTGAGGCCGAGGAAACGCCCTTCGATCGCCGCCGCCACGGTGCCCGAATAGAGCACGTCGTCGCCGAGGTTGGCGCCGTCGTTGACGCCCGAGACCACCATGTCGAACTCGAAATCGAACAGGCCCGAGATCGCGAGGTGCACGCAGTCCGTCGGCGTGCCGACGACATAATGCACGCCCTCCTCGGCGGTGAACACGCGCAGCGGGACGTCGAGGGTGAGCGAGTTGCTGGCGCCGCTCCGGTTGCGGTCCGGCGCGACGACCGTGAGGTCCGCGACCCCGGCGAGCGCATGGCGCAGGTGGCGGATGCCTTCCGCCCGGAAGCCATCGTCGTTGGCAAGGAGAATTTTCACGCGGCGCGGGAACTTTCGGATTCTGCGGGCGCGTCAATATACTGAAAGCGTTCCTGCGGAGGAAATCGTGGCAAACGATCCCGGCGACGACGACGCGCGCCTGTTTCGCGAAGCGGTGCGAGGCACCCGGACGCTCGAGGCCGAGCCGCGGGCCGGTGCGCGGCGTCGCCGTCCGCCACCGCGCGCCCGCTTCGCCCGCGCCGAACGCGCGGCCGTCCTCGCCGAGTCCCTCGACGTGCCCTGGCCCGAAGCCGGCATCGAAACGGGCGAAGAACTGAACTTCCGCCGTGCCGGCGTGCAGGAATCGATACTGCGCCGGTTGCGGCGCGGCGAATACCGGGTCGAGGCCGAGATCGACCTGCACGGCCTCACGGTCGTCGAGGCGAAGGCGCAGCTGCGCGCTTTCCTCGCCGAGGCCATCGCGCGCCATCTGCGCTGCCTGCGCATCGTGCATGGCAAGGGCTTGCGCTCGGGGCAGCGCGGGCCCGTGCTCAAGCAGGCGGTGAACGGGCTGTTGCGGCGGGTCGGTGCCGTCGTCGCCTTCACCTCCGCCCGGCAGGTCGATGGCGGCACGGGCGCGGTCTATGTCCTGCTTGGGTAGGCGTGCCGCCTGTCAGGCCTTGACGAACAGTGCCCGCAGCCGCCCCTGCGCTTCCTCGCCGAACCACAGCTCGACCGCCGCCTCGGGAAAGCCATCATCGCCGCCGTCGAAGAGCGCGAGGAGCGGCGCGCGCGCCGCGGCGCGCGTGACCTGCATGGCGTGCGGCGGCAAGGCCAGCAGCTGTTGCGCGTAGGCGTGCGCGCGGGGGACGACTTCGTCGGGAGGGCACACTTCATCGACGAGGCCGGCCGCCAGCGCGGCCTGTGGATCGAGCATCGCACCCCGCGTCAGCAGGCTTGCCGCGCGCTGCTCGCCGACGAGCCGGGCAAAGGCGCGGCACAGCAACCGTCCCGGCGTCAGGCCGACCGCGACTTCATTGAGCCCGATCATGAACGGGCCGGCGGCCATGACCCGGTAGTCGCAATGCAACGCGAGCACGGTGCCGCCGGCCGGCGCGTGGCCCGTGATCGCAGCCACGATCGGCACGGGCGAGCGCGCGATCGCTTCCTGTGCGGTCCAGAAAGCGCCGAACAGGCGTCGCATGCCGGCGCGGTCCTCGCGCAGCAGCGCCGGCACATCGAGCCCGGCGGAGAACAGGCCCGGTTGCCCGGACAGCACGATGGCGCGCAGGCCTGCTGCCGGCGCTTCGCGCACCGCCGCGGCCAGTCGCTCGATCAGCGCCGTGTCGAGGGCGTTGACCGGCGGCCGCGCGAGCCGCAGCTCGCGTACCCCGCCTTCATCGATCGCCTGCAACATCCAGCACCTCCCGCAGTACGGTCGTCGCGAAGCTGCCCGCCGTCAACCGGAACCGCAGCATGAGCACGTCGCCCTCGAATGCATGGGCGAGGTCGCGCACGGCTACCCGCAGCGGCCGCCGCGCCGCTTCCACACTCTCGGCGAGAAGCGCCTCGCAGATGGAAGGAAAGCGCAGGCCGACCTCGGCCTCGAGCCGGGCCACGCGACCGGTCGCGCGCGTGGCGCCCGCACCGCACAGCGGGCCCGTCGGATGCACGTCGAGTTGGGCCACCCGCGCCGCGAGCGCAGCGTCGACACTTTCAACGTCGAACACACTGCCCTTCCCGTCGAGGTTCGCGACGTCACCGGCTTCGAGCGTCGCCCAGCTGCCGTCCTCGACACGCCGGGCGAGCACCGCGTTGAAGATGAGGCTGCGCGCTGCCGACAGGCCGAAGCCCCGCTCGGTCCGGAAGTCGCCGGCTGCAACCCGCAAGAGGTTCGAAAGGTCCCGGCCGAAGCGTTGCGGCCCGAAATAATCGGGCACGCCGCGCTCGCCAAGGCCGGCGAGGCGCGCCGCGAGCGCCTCGCGATCGCCCGCGACGTCGCGGATGCGCAGCTCGAATCGATTGCCGGCCAGCGCCCCGCGCGGCAACTTGCGCCGGTGTGCGTGCGCCTCGAGCACTTCGTACCCTTCGCCGGCGACCCCCTGCCACGCGTCGGCCTCGCCCTTGCCGCGCGGCACGGTGAACCACTGGGTCGTGACGGCGTGCCGGTCCTTCAGCCCCGCGTACCCGACCTCGAACGGCCGGCAACCCGCACGACGCGCGAGGTCGCGCGCCACCCATTCCGTGTTCGCGCCACGCTTGCGCACGCGCAGCAGCACGTGGGGCCCATCGCCCGCCGGCGCGAAATCGAGCAGTTCGTCGACGACGAAGTCCTCCGGGCAGGCCCGGACGCGGCCGCCCACCGGGGGCGCCCCGAAGGCCCGCGGCGGATCGAGCGCAAGGCGGCGCCAGTCGCCGGGAACGGTGTCGCTCATCGGGGAGCGTGCCGCGGCACCAGCAGCACGATCGCCTGCGCCGCGAGGCCCTCGCCACGGCCGATGAACCCGAGACCCTCGGTCGTCGTCGCCTTGATGTTGACCTGATCGTCCTCGACCTCGAGCAGTCGTGCGACGGTGCGTCGCATGTCGTCGCGATAGCGGCCGATGCGTGGCGACTCGGCGAGTACGGTCAGGTCGGCGTTCGCGACGACGAGGCCGCGCGCCGCGAGGAGCGTCATCACATGGCGCGTCAGCCCGCGACTGTCCGCGCCCTTCCATTGCGGGTCGGAATCCGGGAAATGCAGGCCGATGTCGCCCAGCCCGGCCGCGCCCAGCAGTGCGTCGCACAGCGCGTGCAGCGCCACGTCGCCGTCGGAATGCGCGAGTACGCCCCGCGAATGCGGCACGCGCACGCCTGCGATCGCGACACTGTCGCCGGGCCCGAAGGCATGGATATCCGTCCCGAAGCCGATTCTCACGATTGACCCCTCACGCCGCCCGCCCCCGGGCCAGCAGCAACGCTCCCGCCAGCACGAGATCGGCGGGCGTCGTCACCTTGATATTGCGGGCGTCGCCGGGCACGAGCAGCGGGGCATGCCCCTGCCACTCCATGGCCTGCGCCTCGTCCGTGGGCCGGCGTTGTTCGCCAAGCGCGGCGGCGAGTGCGCGCGCGAGCGGCCCTAGCCGGAACATCTGCGGCGTGAGCGCACGCCAGAGCCCTTCGCGCGCCTCGGTGCGCTCGACGTGCGGGCCGCTGCCGCCACCCGCGCCGCGCTTGAGCGTGTCGGCCACAGGCACGGCAAGCAGGCCACCGACCGGGTGCGACAGCACGGCGGCCACCAGCGCGTCGATCTCGGCCCGCGTGACGCAGGGCCGCGCCGCGTCGTGCACCAGCACCCATTCGTCTCCATCCACGCTCTCCTGCAGCGCCGCGAGCGCGCGCTGCACGCTCTCGGCGCGCTCCGCCCCACCCGTCACGGCGACGATGGGACAAGCGCCCCGTGCCTCGCACCGCGCCGCGACCTGCGGCCACGCGGCATCGTCGGCGGCCACGGCGACGACGATGCGATGGCAGCGGGCATCGGTGAGAAAGGGTTCGAGCGCGTGGTCGATCACGGTCGCGCCCGCCAGCGGCTCGTATTGCTTGCGCAGCACGGAGGCACCGAAACGCCGACCGGAACCCGCCGCCGGCACCACGAGTGCATATCGCATGGATGCGTGGCCGGCTACCGTCGGGCGGTGCGGGTGCGGGCCTCGTCGGCGGTCGTCGACCCCGGTCGCGGCACGACCTGGTAGAAGGATTCGCGCGGCGCGATCATGCCGAGCTCGCTGCGTGCGCGCTCCTCGAGCGCAGTGAGTCCCTGCTTCAGGTCCTGGACTTCCGCGGCGAGCCGCGCATTACGATCGGCCAGCGAGGCGTTTTCACCGCGCTGCGCGGCCACCTCGGCCGCGAGGCGGCCCATCTCGCGCACGCCGTCGGGCGATACCCAGAGGCGGTACTGCAGCAGCACCACCACGACGACCAGGGCACCCGCCAGCCACTTCACGGCGAAGACCACCTCATGGACGCGATGATAAGGGCGAACCTCAGGCGACCGCCACCGGAAAAGCGCCACGCCCGGCGTAGGATGCGCGCGAGCCGAGCGCCGCCTCGATCCGCAGCAGCTGGTTGTACTTCGCGACGCGGTCCGAGCGCGACATCGAGCCGGTCTTGATCTGGGTCGCCGCGGTCGCCACCGCGATATCCGCGATCGTGCAATCCTCGGTCTCGCCCGAGCGGTGCGAGACGACGGCGGCGTACTTCGCCTCGTCCGCCATCCGGATCGCCGCGAGCGTCTCGGTGAGCGTGCCGATCTGGTTCGGCTTGATGAGGATCGCATTGGCGATCCGCTTCGTGATGCCCTCCCGCAGGATGGCCGTGTTGGTGACGAACAGGTCGTCGCCCACGAGCTGGAGCTTGCCGCCGAGCTTGCGGGTCAGGATGGCCCAGCCTTCCCAGTCCGCCTCGCTCATGCCGTCCTCGATCGTGATGATCGGGCAGGACGCCGCGAGCCCGGCGAGGTAGTCCGCGAACTCGGCGGAGGTGAACTGCCGGCCTTCGCCTTCGAGCACGTACCGGCCGTCCCTGAAGAACTCGGAGCTCGCCACGTCGAGGCCGAGGTAGATGTCCTGGCCGGCCCGGTAGCCCGCCTTCGCGATCGCCTCGAGGATGATCTCGAGTGCCGCGGCGTTCGACGGCAGGTTCGGCGCAAAGCCGCCCTCGTCGCCCACGGCCGTCGAGAGGCCCCGCGCTTCCAGCAGCTTCTTCAGCGTGTGGAACACCTCGGCGCCGTAACGCAGCGCCTCGGACAGCGACGGCGCGCCGACCGGCAGGATCATGAACTCCTGGATGTCGAGGCTGTTGTTCGCATGCGCGCCGCCATTGATGATGTTCATCATCGGCACCGGCATCACGGGCTTGCGGCCCGCGCCGAGCCATTCGTAGAGCGCCTTGCCGGCCGAGCGCGACGCGGCGTGTGCGTTCGCGAGCGACACCGCGAGCAGCGCGTTGGCCCCGAGGCGGCCCTTCGTGTCCGTGCCGTCGAGCTGGATCATCGCCGCATCGAGGCCGGCCTGGTCGGCCGCGTCGCGACCGAGCAGCGCCGCGCGCAGCTCGCCATTCACGTGCCCCACCGCCTTCAGCACACCCTTGCCGGCATAGCGCTTGCCGTCGCCATCGCGCAGTTCCACCGCCTCGCGCGTGCCGGTCGACGCGCCCGAGGGCACGGCGGCCCGCCCGTGCGCGCCATCGTCGAGCACGACGTCGGCCTCGACGGTGGGATTGCCGCGCGAATCGATGATCTCGCGGCCGCGGATGTCGACGATACGACTCATAACAGGGATTCCTCGTAGGGCCGGGACTTGACCGTGCGATCGAGCGCCACGAGCGTCGCGAGCAGCGGCTCCATGCGATCGAGCGGCCAGGCGTTCGGGCCGTCAGACAACGCCTTGTCGGGATCGGGATGCGTTTCCATGAACAAGCCCGCCACGCCCGCGCCGACCGCCGCGCGCGCCAGCACGGGCACGAACTCGCGCTGGCCGCCGGACGCGGCGCCCTTGCCGCCCGGCAACTGCACCGAATGCGTCGCGTCGAACACGACCGGGCAGCCGGTGGCGCGCATCACCGCGAGCGCGCGCATGTCGGAAACAAGATTGTTGTAGCCGAAGGAAAAACCGCGCTCGCACACCATGATGTCGGTGTTGCCGGTGGAACGCGCCTTGTCGACCACGTTCTGCATTTCCCACGGCGAGAGGAACTGGCCCTTCTTGATGTTGACCGGCCGGCCCTGCGAACACACGTTGACGATGAAATTGGTCTGGCGCGCGAGGAACGCCGGCGTCTGCAACACGTCGACGACCGCCGCGACCTCCGCGAACGGCGTGTCTTCGTGCACGTCGGTGAGCACCGGCACGCCGAACTGGCGCTTCACGTCGGCGAGTACCTTGAGGCCCGCCTCGATGCCGGGGCCGCGGTAGCTCGCGCGCGAGGAACGGTTCGCCTTGTCGTAGGACGCCTTGAAGACGAACGGGATGCCGAGGCGCGCGGTGAGCGCCTTGAGCTCGCCGGCCACGTCGAACGTGAGTTGCGCGCTCTCGACGACGCAGGGCCCCGCGATCAGGAAGAACGGCTGGTCCGCGCCGACAGGGGCGCCCGCGAGTTTCATGGGCACGGCCTCACGCGCCGGCCGCCGCGGGCAACTGCGCGGCGCGGTAGTTGCGCGCGGCACGCACGAAACCGGCGAACAGCGGATGGCCGTCGCGCGGCGTCGAGGTGAACTCGGGATGGAACTGCGTCGCGATGAACCATGGGTGCGAGGGCAGCTCGATGATCTCGACGAGTTCGTCGCGCGAGAGGCCCGGGAAGCGCAGTCCGCCATCCCGGTAGCGCCCGAGGTAGCCGTTGTTGAACTCGTAGCGGTGCCGATGGCGCTCGCGTATCACTTCGTTGCCGTACAGCGAACGCACGAGGCTGCCTTCGGCCAGCAACACGTCCTGCGCGCCGAGGCGCATCGTGCCGCCCTTGCCGGACGCCTCGTCGCGCGCCTGGGCGCCCTTCGCCGCATCCTGCCATTCGGTGATGAGCGCGATCACGGGATGCGGGGTCGCGCGGTTGAACTCGGTGCTGTTCGCCTGCTCGAGGCCGAGCACGTTGCGGCCGTACTCGATGATCGCGAGCTGCATGCCGAGGCAGATGCCGAGGTAGGGAATGCCGTTCTCGCGCGCGTACTGGATCGCGCGGATCTTGCCCTCGATGCCGCGCTCGCCGAAGCCGCCCGGCACGAGGATCGCGTCCATGCCCTTGAGCGCATGCATGCCGCCCGCATCGAGGTCGGCCGCCTCGAGGTAGTGGATGTTGACGCGCGTGCGCGTCTTCAGGCCGCCGTGCACCAGCGCCTCGTTCAGCGAGATGTACGAGTCGCGCACCTGCACGTACTTGCCGACCATCGCGATGTCGACCTGGCCGTCCGGGTTCGCCTTCGCCGCGACCACCTGGCGCCACTCGGCGAGATCGGTCGGCGGCGCCTCGATGTGCAGCTTGTCGACGACGATCCGGTCGAGGCCCTGCTCATGCAGCAGCAGCGGGATCTTGTAGATGTCGTCGGCGTCGATCGCGGTGAACACCGCGCGCTCCTCGACATTGGTGAACAGCGCGATCTTGCGGCGCTGCTCCTCGGGCAACGGGTGCTTCGCGCGGCACAGCAGGATGTCCGGCTGGATACCGATGCCGCGCAGTTCCTTGACCGAATGCTGGGTGGGCTTCGTCTTGATCTCGCCCGAGCCGCCGACGACCGGCACCAGGGTGAGGTGCATGTAGAGGCAGTTGTTGCGCCCGAGCTCGACGCCGATCTGGCGGATCGCCTCGAGGAACGGCAGCGACTCGATGTCGCCGACCGTGCCACCGATCTCGACCATGCAGACGTCGGCGTCGCCCGCGCCCGAGATGATGCTGCGCCGGATCTCGTCGGTGATGTGCGGGATCACCTGCACGGTGGCGCCGAGGTAGTCGCCGCGGCGTTCCTTCGCGATCACCCGCTCGTAGATGCGGCCCGTCGTGAAGTTGCTGTTGCGCCCGGTCGTCGTGCGCACGAAGCGCTCGTAGTGCCCGAGATCGAGGTCGGTCTCGGTGCCGTCGTCGGTGACGAACACCTCGCCGTGCTGGAACGGGCTCATGGTGCCCGGATCGACGTTGATGTACGGGTCGAGCTTCACCATCGCCACCTTGAGCCCGCGGGCCTCGAGGATGGCGCCCAGCGACGCCGCGGCGATGCCCTTTCCCAACGAGGAAACGACGCCGCCAGTGACGAAAACGAATCGGGCCATGGGTATCCGCCGCGCAGTGAACCGGTGCCGCTCACCCCCGGCGGGGGTGCAGTCGCGACGGGCAGCTAGGTTAGCAAATCGCGCTCGCCCGGGCGAGCGTGTCGCGGGGCTCGACGCCACACGATGCGTCCCCGCGTCCGCGCGCCATCGCGCGCCTGGTGCGCGGCATCGACCCAGCGATCCCCGACCGCGATGAGGCGCTCACCGGCATGGAGAAGCGGCATCGCCTCGCGCTCCCAGGGCGGGATCCGCGCCTCCTGCATGAGGCTCTTGACAGTGCGCGTCGGCCCCCCCGGGCGCGGCCGCAGGCGCTCGCCCCCGCTGCGCCAGCGCACCGAGAGCGTGGCGGGCAGCGAATCGAGGTCGAGGACGCCGTGCACGTCGCGTCGCAGTTCGAGGCGGCCGCGCGCGCCGGGCAGTCGCACCGTGGGTGCGTCCCGCCAGGACCAGCGCTCGATGGCGACACCCCCCGGCGCCGGCGGGTCGACGGGCGCGCGTTCGCAGACGAGGCGCCCTGCCGTGCGTAGGACCCGGCCGCCGTCCCACGCCACGAACGGCTGCGCATCCGCCCGCGCTGCGAGCAGCGGTCCGGCGATCTGCCCGAGGCGGCGGGCATCGGGCGCGCGCGCGCCAAGGCGCGCGAGCCAGCCTCGCAACAGGTTGCGGCGGCGCGCCGGGGCGAGCCGGCGCAGCACGCTCACCGCAAGGCCTGCCCCGTCGGCGGCCAGCGCGAGGTCCGTGTCCGCGATGTCGGCCAGCAGCCGCCGAGCCTCCTGCGCATGGCCTGCGCTGCGGGCCAGCGAGCGCACTGCGCCTGGCCAGCGCGCGGTGAGCATCGGCAGCACGGTGCGGCGGACATGGACACGATCGAAGCGGGGATCGAGGTTCATCGGATCCTCGAGGCATTCGAGACCGAGTCGTGCGACGTAGTCGCGCAGGCTCGCACGCGGCACCCCGAGCAGCGGGCGCAGCAGGCGGCCACGCCCGAGCGGCGCGCTGTCCGGCATGGCTGCGAGTCCGGCGATGCCCGCCCCGCGCAGCAACTGCAACAGCACGGTCTCGGCCTGGTCCTCGAGATGATGGGCCGTGATGCAGCACTCGCCCGCCGCGAGCTCCCGCGCGAGCACCGCATAACGCGCGGCCCGCGCGGCCGCCTCGAGTGACTGGCCGCGGGCGGCAGGCACCTCCACGCGCCGCAGGACGAAGGGCACGCGCAGCTCGCCCGCGAGCTCCCGGCAGCGGCGGGCCCACGTCCGCGACCCGCGCTGCAAGCCGTGGTCCACGTGCACCGCACGCACGGCGAGCCGGCGATGGCGCCGTGCCAGGGCGGCGAGCGCCGCGAGCAGCGCGAGGGAGTCGCCGCCTCCCGAGAAGGCGACGACAACGCGTGCGTGGGGGAAGTCCCCGCTGAGGGCCCTCAGCCTGTCCGCAAGTGCCGCCGGGCCGAATGCGGCGGCGGGTTTCACGGCATCAAGCCGCGGTTTCCGAATAGACGCCGAAAGCGGCGATGCGTTCGTTGCGCGCCTTGCGCAACTGCTCCGGCGTCGCGCCCGCGAGCGCATCGAGCTGGGTGAGGAGCGCCGTGCGCATCGTCTCGTAGATCGCCTGCGGATCGCGGTGCGCGCCGCCGAGCGGCTCCTTGAGCACTGCGTCGACGAGCTGCAATTCGGCGAGCCGCGCCGCGGTGAGCCCCATCGCCTCGGCGGCGATCTCCTTCTTGTCGGAATTCTTCCAGAGGATCGACGCACAACCCTCCGGCGAGATCACCGAGTACGTGGCGTACTCGAGCATCAGCAGCCGGTCGCACACGCCGATCGCGAGCGCGCCTCCCGAGCCGCCCTCGCCGATCACCACGCTCACGATGGGGATGCCGAGCACCGACATCTCGAAGAGGTTGCGCGCGATCGCCTCGCTCTGCCCGCGCTCCTCGGAGCCGACGCCGGGATAGGCCCCGGTCGTGTCGATGAAGGTGACCAGCGGCAGCCGGAACCGCTCGGCCAGCCGCATCAGGCGCAGCGCCTTGCGATAGCCCTCGGGCTTCGGCATGCCGTAGTTGCGGCGGACGCGCTCCTTGGTGTCGCGGCCCTTCTGGTGGCCGATGATCATCACCGGCCGCCCCTCGAGCCGCGCGAGCCCGCCGACGATCGCGAGGTCGTCGCCGTACATGCGATCGCCGTGCAGCTCCTGGAAGTCCGTGAACACCGCCGCGATGTAATCGAGCGTATAGGGGCGCTGCGGATGGCGCGCCAGCTGCGTGATCTGCCACGGCGTCAGGTTCGCGAAGATGTTCTTCGTCAGCTGCCGGCTCTTCGCCTGCAGCCGGCCGATCTCATCCTTGATGTTGACCTTCGATTCGGAGGTGACGTGCCGCAGTTCCTCGATCTTCGCTTCGAGTTCGGCAATGGGTTGTTCAAAGTCGAGAAAGCTGACGGCCATGGGCCCCGCCGGTGGATGTCGAGTCGGTCGAGGTTACGGGCGGCGGGACCGGATCGCAAGGCGCGCGGCCCCGCGCCGGCGTCAACCCGCCATCGAGCTGCCGAGGCCCGGCGGCGGCCCGTACTTCACGCCCACGTTGCCCCGCCCCGCAAGCTGCTCGAGCCGTTCGAGCAGTTCGCGGGTCGCGCGCACGTTCCAGTCCTGCCCGAGGGTGAACACGCCGCCCGCACCGTCGCCCTCGTAGTCGATCGAGACCTGGCAGGGCCCCGGTCGCCACGGCGCGAGCGCGCCCGCGAGGGCGTCCGGCAATGTCGCGCGCGCGGGCGAACCCGCGCCGCAGCGGATGACGATGCGCCGCGCGGCCTCCTCGCGCCGGCGATCGAGCTCGGCCACGCGCTTGCCCGCGAGGCGCCAGCCGTCGCTGAATTCGTCGAAGCGCACCTGCCCCTCGACGACGAGCAACGCGTCCTTCGCGATCAGGTCGCGATACTGCTGGTACACGTCCTCGAAGAAATCCACCTCGATGCGGCCCGAGCGATCGTCGAGCACGGCTGCGAAGCGCGTGCCGCGCCGGCGCACTTCGGTGACGAGACCCGCGACGGTCGCGGGCTTGCCGCCCCGGAACCCCCTGCCTGCCTCGGGCGGCACCACCGGGCGGTCGGACACGAGGTCGCCGATGCGATGGGTGACGAAACGGGGCAGGTCCGCGAGGAAACGGTCGATCGGGTGTCCGGTGAGATAGAGCCCGAGCGTCTCGCGCTCGCCGGCCAGCCGCACGGATTCATTGAAATCCGGCAGTTCGGGCGCCGTCTGCGCGATCGCGTCGGTGTGCGTCGCCGTGCCGAGGCCGAAAAAATCGTCCTGGCCCACGGTCTTCGCGCGCGTCTCCTGCTCGCCGAGCTGCATGGCCGCGTCGATGCGGCTCATCATCGTCGCGCGGTTCGCGCCGAGTCCATCGAGGCTGCCCGAGCGCACGAGCGCCTCGAGCACGCGGCGATTGACCTTCGCGGGATCGAGTCGCCGGCACAGGTCCTCGAGGCTGCCGTACGCGCCGCGCGCGTCGCGCTCGACGACCAGGGCCTCGACGGCGCCGGCGCCCACACCCTTGATCGCGCCGAGGCCGTAGCGGATGGCGCGCTCGCCCGCCACGGTGAACATGTACATGGAGCCGTTGACGTGGGGCGGCCCGATCTCGAGTTCGATCTGCGCGCACTCGTCGATCAGCGTCACGACCTTGTCGGTATGGTCCATGTCGGCCGAGAGCACGGCGGCCATGAAAGCCGCGGGGTAGTGCGCCTTGAGCCAGGCCGTCTGGTACGACAGCAGCGCATAGGCCGCCGAGTGCGACTTGTTGAAGCCGTAGCCCGCGAACTTCTCCATCAGGTCGAAGATGTGCGCCGCCTGCCGGGGGTCGACACCGCGGCCCGTCGCGCCTTCGATGAAGACCGAACGCTGCTTCGCCATCTCCTCGGGTTTCTTCTTGCCCATCGCGCGCCGCAGCAGGTCGGCGCCGCCGAGCGTATAGCCCGCCAGCACCTGCGCGATCTGCATCACCTGCTCCTGGTAGAGGATCACGCCGTAGGTCGGCGCGAGTACGGGCTGCAGGTCGGGATGCAGGTAGTCGATCACCGTGCCGGCGGGGCTGTGCTTCCTCGCGATGAAGTCGTCGACCATGCCCGACTGCAGCGGGCCGGGGCGAAAGAGCGCCACGAGCGCGATGATGTCCTCGAAACAATCCGGCTGCAGGCGGCGGATCAGGTCCTTCATGCCGCGCGATTCGAGCTGGAACACCGCCGTCGTGCGGCAGGACTTCAGCAGCCTGAAGGCCTGCGCATCGTCCATCGGCAGCTCGGACACGACGACGGGCGGCTCGCCCGCTGCCGCCCGCAAGCCATTGATCGTCGCCACCGCGCGGTCGATGATCGTGAGCGTGCGCAGGCCGAGGAAGTCGAACTTGACGAGCCCGGCCGCTTCCACGTCGTCCTTGTCGAACTGCGTGACGACGCTCTGCGAGCCTTCTTCGCAGTACAGGGGCGCGAAGTCGGTCAGCAGCGACGGGGCGATCACGACGCCGCCGGCGTGCGTACCGGCACTGCGCGTCAGGCCCTCGAGCGAGCGCGCGAGGTCGATGAGGTTGGTGATTTCCTCGTCTTCCCGGTACAGGCGCTTGAGTTCGGGCTCCTTCTTGAGCGCATCGTCGAGCGTGATGCCGAGTTCGAACGGGATCAGCTTCGCGATGCGATCGACGTGCCCGTAGCTCATGCCGAGCACGCGCCCGACGTCGCGCACGACCGCCTTCGCGGCCATCGTGCCGTAGGTGATGATCTGCGACACACGCTCGCGGCCGTACTTGCCCGCGACGTAGTCGATCACGCGGTCGCGGCCGTCCATGCAGAAATCGACGTCGAAGTCCGGCATCGACACGCGCTCGGGATTCAGGAAGCGCTCGAACAGCAGGTCGTAGCGCAGCGGGTCGATGTCGGTGATGCCGAGCGCCCAGGCCACGACGGAACCCGCGCCCGAGCCACGCCCCGGACCCACCGGCACGCCGTGCCCGCGGGCCCAGCGGATGAAATCGGCGACGATCAGGAAGTAGCCCGCGAAGCCCATCTGGCAGATGACCCCGAGTTCGGTCGCGAGCCGCGCGCGATAGTGCTGCGGCTCGATCGCGCCCGCCGGCAATGCCGCGAGGTGCGCCTCGAGGCCGCGGGCCGACTCGGCCTTCAGGAACCCGTCGACCGTGTCCCCGGGCGGCACGGGATACTCCGGCAACCGCGCCTCGCCGAGCTTGAGCGGCAGGCTGCAGCGCCGCGCGATCTCGACGGTGTTCGCAAGGGCCTCGGGAATGTCCGCGAAGGCCTGCGCCATCTCGGCGGGCAGTCGCAACGACTGCTGCGGCGTGTAGCGGCGCGCGCGCCCCGGGTCGGCGAGCAGCGCGCCTTCCTGGATGCACACGCGGGCTTCGTGCGATTCAAAGGCATCTGCCGCGAGGAATCGCACGTCGTTCGTCGCCACGACGGGCACGCCGCGGCGCGCCGCGAGCGCCACCGCGGCGCCGATATAGGCCTCTTCGTCGGCCCGGCCGACCCGCTGCAGTTCGACGTAGAAGCGATCGCCGAAGAGGTCGAGCCACGCATCGAGGCAACCGGCGGCCTCCGTGGCGCGGCCCGCGGCGAACGCGCGGCCGATGTCGCCCTGCGAGCCCCCCGAGAGCGCGAGCAGCCCGGCACACGATTCGCGATCGAGCCATTCCCGCTCGAGCAGCGGCACGCCCTGGCGCCGGCCTTCGCGATACGCGCGACTGACCAGCCGCGTGACGTTGCCGTAGCCCAGCGGGTTCTGGCACAGGAGCGTGAGGCGCGTCGGCTGGGCGCGCTCGCCCGCTTCGCGCACCAGGAAGTCCACGCCGACGATCGGCTTGACGCCCGCGGCGAGCGCCGCCCGGTAGAACTTCACCATCGCGAAGAGGTTGCACTCGTCGGTCACGGCGATCGCCGGCATGCCGGCGGCCGCCGCGGCCGCGACGAGTTCCGGCACGCGCACGACGCTGTCGACGAGCGAATACTCGGTGTGCACGCGCAGGTGCACGAAGCCCGCGCCGCTCATGGCGCACCCACCCTGCACGGGCCGAAGGAACGGCGATGGACCGGCGAGAGCCCGTGCGCGCGCAGCGCCTCGACATGGGCGCCGGTCGGATAGCCCTTGTGGCCATCGAGGCCGAAACCCGGGTAGCAGGCGTGCAGCCGGCACATCTGCGCGTCGCGCCAGGTCTTGGCGAGGATCGAGGCCGCACTGATGGCGGGCTCGCTGCGATCGCCGCGCACGATGGCGCGGGCCGCCCCGGCGAAGCCGAGGTCCGCGAGGCGCGGCAGCCGGTTCCCGTCGACCAGGACTTCCGTTGGCCGTACCGGCAGGCGCAGCAGCGCGCGCCGCATCGCAAGCCAGGTCGCCTCGAGGATATTGAGCCGGTCGATCTCGCTCGCGTCGGCCCATCCGATGCCCCACGCGAGGGCCCGCTCGCGGATGGCGGCCGCAAGCCGGTCGCGGACCGCGGGCGCCAGCAGCTTCGAATCCGCGAGGCCAGCGATGGGACGGCGCGAGTCGAGGATGACCGCCGCGGCCACGACGGGGCCGGCCAGCGGCCCCCTGCCCGCTTCATCGACGCCGGCGATGCGCAACACGGGCATCAGCGGCCCGCCAGTTCGAGCACGGCGTCGGCCGCCCGGCGCGCGCCATCGACGCGGAGCGTCTCATGGATGCGGCGGAATTCCCGTGCGAGCTCGCCGGCACGCGCCGGATCCGCCAGTTCCCCTTCGAGCGCGTCGGCGAGATGGCGCGCGGTCACGGCCTGCTGGAAGAATTCCGGCACGAGGCGCCGTCCGGCGAGCAGGTTGGGTTGGGAGAAGTACGGCACCTTGACGAGTCCCAGCGTGCGCAGGAGCAGCGCCGTGATCGCCCCGAGGCGATAAGCGACGACCATGGGCCGTTTGCAGAGCGCCGTCTCGAGCGTCGCGGTCCCTGACGCCACCAATACTACATCGGCGGCGATGAGCGCGCGGTCCGCGCCGCCGTCGAGCAGGCGCACGGGCAATGCGCCGGCGCGCTCGCGCCACTGCGCCGCAAAGAGGTCCCGCGCTTTTTCATTCGCCATGGGTGCGATGAAGTCGATGTGGCCGCGCCTGGCCGCCAGCCGTGCGCAGGCCCCGGCAAAGTCGCCACCCAGGCGCGTCACTTCGCCGTGGCGGCTGCCCGGCAGGACGGCGACGACGGTCGCCTCCGGCGACAGCCCGAGCGCGCGTCGCGCGGCCGCGCGATCGACCTCGAGTGGAATCCGGTCGGCGAGCGGATGCCCGACGAACACCGCGCGCACGTGGTGTTCGCCGTAGAAACGGGTTTCGAAAGGCAGCAGGCACAGGACGAGGTCGCAGGAGGTGCCGATCGTACGCACGCGCCCTTGCCGCCACGCCCACACCTGCGGGCTCACGTACTGCACCGTGCGCATCGCGCCCTTCAGCCGGCGCGCGAGCCCGAGGTTGAACTCCGGCGCGTCGATGCCGACGAACACGTCCGGTCGGGCCGCGAGGAAGCGCGCCTCGAGCCGGCGGCGCAGCCGCCACAGGCGCGGCAGGTGGCGCAGCACTTCAATGACGCCCATGACCGCGAGGGACTCGGCGGGTTCCCAGGCTTCGCAGCCCGCGGCAACCATCTTCGGGCCCGCCACTCCGAAAAACCGCGCATCGGGCACCCGCGCACGCACGGCCGTGATGAAAGCGGCGCCGAGCGTGTCGCCCGACGCTTCGCCGGCGACGATCCCGACCTTCAGCGCCACCTGTCCCGCAGCCCCCGGCTAGCGCACGAGGCTGCGAGTCGAGGCGTCGATGAACGCGACGAAAGCTTCGATCTCGGGCTGGTCCACGGCAACCCCGCGCAGGGCTTCCATGGCATCGGCGAGCTTGCGGTCCTCCCGGTAGAGGGTGCGAAACGCGTTCCTGATGTTGCGGATGTTCGCGGGCGTGAAGCCGCGGCGCTTGAGCCCCTCGGAATTGACCGAGTGCGGCGTGGCCGGCTGGCCAACCGCCATCACGTACGGCGGCACGTCGCGCGTGACCGCGGCGTTATTCGCGATGAAGGCATGTGCGCCGACCTTGCAGAACTGGTGGACGCCGGAAAAGCCGCCCATGATCACCCAGTCGCCGAGCTGCACGTGGCCGCCGAGCGTCGCGAGGTTCGCGAGCACCACCTTGTCGCCGACCACGCAGTCGTGCGCGACGTGCGAATAGGACATGAAGAGATTCTGGCTGCCGATGCGGGTGACGCCCTGGTCCTTGGCCGTGCCGCGATTGATCGTGCAGAACTCGCGAAACACGTTGTCGTCGCCGATCTCGAGGCGCGTCGGCTCGCCCTTGTAGCTCTTGTCCTGCGGATTGCTGCCAAGGGACGCGAACGCGTGCACACGATTGCGGGCCCCGAGCCGCGTGTCGCGCTCGATGACCGCATGGGCGCCGATCGTGCAGCCCGGGCCGATCTCGACGCCGGGGCCGATGATCGCAAACGGCCCGACCTCGACGTCGGCCGCGAGCCTCGCGTCCGGTGAAACGACCGCGCGCGCGTCGATCATCGCCGGCCCGCCTTCGTCTCCGTCGCCACCATGATGTTCGCGGAAGATGCCTCATCGTCCCCGAC
Organism: Steroidobacteraceae bacterium; assembly: GCA_050185195.1. Taxonomy (GTDB): domain Bacteria; phylum Pseudomonadota; class Gammaproteobacteria; order Steroidobacterales; family Steroidobacteraceae; genus CADEFQ01. Next base: position 48,500 of record JBFWZQ010000002.1, read on the forward strand.
GTACGCGGTCGTCGAGAAACGCCAGATGCCCCGGATCGACCGTTCGATCCGGGCAGTGAGGATCAGCTGGTCCCCCGGCACCACCTGGCGGCGAAAACGGGCTTCGTCGACGCCGACCAGGAAAAGCCCCATGCCCGCGTCCGGAATCGCCTCGACGGTTGCGAAGGCGAGGATGCCGGCCGCTTGCGCCAGCGCCTCGATGATCAGCACGCCCGGCATGACGGGACGCCCGGGGAAATGGCCGTTGAAATACGGCTCGTTGACCGTGACGTTCTTGACGGCACGAACGGCCTTGCCGGGTTCGCATTCGAGCACGCGATCGACGAGCAGGAATGGATAGCGGTGCGGCAGCTGGCCAAGGATGCCGGCGATGTCCATGTAAACGGGGTCGGTCATCCTTACTTCCTGTCCAGTTTCTTCCCGAGCTCGGCAACCTGCCCCGCCATGCGGTCGAGCCGGTGCAGGCGTGCCACCGCGCGGCGCCACTCCGGCGCGGGGATCGCCGGCAGCCCGCTCGAATAGACCCCCGGCTGGCTGATCGAATGGCTCACCATGGAGAGTCCCGTCACGGCCACGTCGTCGCAGATCGACAGGTGCCCCACGATGCCGACCGCCCCACCGATCTGGCAGCGCTTGCCGATCGTCGTGCTACCCGAGACCCCGACGCAGGCCGCCAGCGCCGAATGCGCGCCGATGCGCACGTTGTGCCCGATCTGGATCTGGTTGTCGAGCTTCACGCCGTCCTCGATCACCGTGTCTCCGATCGCACCGCGATCGATCGTCGTGTTGGCGCCGATCTCGACGTCCGCGCCGACCACCACCCGGCCCACCTGCGGCACTTTCACCCAGGCGCCCAGTTCGGGCGCGAAGCCGAAACCGTCGCCGCCGATCACCGCGCCCGGCTGCACGATCGTGCGCGGCCCGATGCGGCTGCCGCGACAGACGATCACGCGCGCGACGAGCCGCACGTCCTCGGCGATCTCGACATCGGCCTCGATCACGCATCCCGGCCCGATCACCGCGCGCTCGCCGACGCAAGTGCCGGCCTCGATGGCAGCATGCGGTCCGACATGGGCGCTGCCCGCCACCCGGGCGAGCGGCGCGACCCACGCGGTCGGATGGATGCCGGGCGGCGACACGGGCACCGGATGCAGCAACGCCGCCATGCGCGCGTAGGCGGCGTACGGGTTCGCCGCGACCAGCACCGCGCACGAGACATCCGCCGCATCGGCCGCACCCAGCACGACGGCGCCCGCGCGGGTGGCGGCGAGCTGGGGGCGATACTTCGGGTTGGCGAGGAACGCGAGCGCCGCCGGACCCGCGGTCGCGAGGCTCGCGACGTGCTCGACGCGCACGCCCGGGTCGCCGCGCAGCTCGCAGCCGAACCGGACCGCGAGCTCGCCCAGCGATACCGACATGGCGGGGTCCGGCTTACTTGCCTGCGGGCTTGGGCACGGCCGGCGCCGCGGCGCCCGGCGCGCGCGACTTCAGGTTCGCGAGCACCGCGGGCGTGATGTCGAGCGTGGTGTTCGCGTACAGCACGCCGTCGGCCAGCACGAGGTCGTAACCCTGCGCCTTCGCGTAGCCGCGCACTTCCTCGATCAGCGTGCGCTGCAGGCGCGACATTTCCTCGTTGCGCCGCGCATTGAAGTCTTCCTGGATCTCCTGCCGCTTGCGCTCGAGGTCGCGATAGCCGTCACGCAGGTCCTTTTCGGTGCGCGTGCGCTGGTCGGCCGACATCGTCGCCGCGTCCTTCTGCAGCTTGTCTTCCTTCGCCTTCAGCACCTGCTGCTGCGTCAGGAGGTCCTTCTGCTTCGGCGCGAATTCGTCGCGGATCGCGCCGAGGGCGGTTTTCGCCTGCGGCGACTCCTCCATCAACCGGCCGTAATCCACCACGCCGATCTTCGACTGCGCGAGGGCCGGGGCCGCCGCGAACGCACCGAGGGCCGCGAGGGCGAGGAACGTCGATTTCAACAGGGTCACGCTGATGATTCCTTTGGCAAGGGGCTGGACGGTCAAAAGGCCTGGCCGACCGAGAACTGGAAGCCCTCTTTCTCGTCGGCGTAGAGCACGCTGTCGCCGCGATAGGCATTGAGCGGGACGGCGTAGCTGAAGCGGAACAGGCCGAGCGGCGCGAGCCACTGCACGGCGAGCCCCGCCGAATGTTTCAATTTATCATAACTGAAGCCGTAATCGATCGGCGTGCGCGCGGCGTCGCGGCCGGTGAAGGTGTAGCGGTTGCCGGTCTGGAACACGTTGCCGATGTCGTAGAAGAGGCTCGCCCGGGCGCTCGCGCGGAACTTGGCCGGCATGGGCAGGATGATCTCGGCCCGCCCGACGACCTTCAGGTTGCCGCCGAAAGGGTTGCCCCACTGGTCCTTCGGGCCGAGCCGGCTCGATTCGTAGCCGCGCACCGTTTCGGGGCCGCCGGCGAAGAACTGGCGGTAAGGCGGCAGCGCCGTCGTGTCGCCGATATCCATGCCGTAACCGAGTTCGGCATCGAGCGCGAGCGTGAACGGCCCGAAGATCGGGATGTACTGCAGGTAGTTGTAGTTCGCGATCCAGTACTGCACCTCGCTGCCCGGCACCGCATAGGAGACCGAGAGCGCGTGGCGCACGCCGCGATCGGCGAACAGCGTGCGGTTGCGGGAATCGAACGACCAGCCGGCCACGAGTTCGGCGGAGTCGAATTTCGACTGGTAGATGTCGTAGTCGGGGAACGGATCCGGCTGGTCGATGTGCGTCGTCGACGTATTGCCGTTGTTGCGCACCCACTGGATCGCCTGCTCCGCGCTGCCGTTTGCGGTCAGCAGCGACGAGCGCTGCAGCGCCACGCCCCAGCGCACGGCCTGGTACTCGGTGATCGGGTAGCTGTAATCGAGTCCGGCAGTGAGCGACTCCGACGAGAAATCGGACGAGGCCGAGGTGAACTGCGTGACGTCGCGATAGGTGAACGACAGCGTGCGGGCGACGCCGTCGATCGTGCGGTACGGGTCGGTCCACGACACGCCGTAGACCTTGCTGTAGCGCCCGGTGTTGAGGTCGACCGACACGCGCTCGCCGGTGCCGAAGAAATTGCTGTCGGCGTAGTTGCCGTTCAGCACGAACGACTGGGTCTCGGAGTAGCCGATGCCACCGCCGAGCTGCGCGGACGGACCCTCCTCGATCGTGTAGGTGACATCGACCATGTCGGGCACGCCCGCCACCGGCGTCGTCTCGGACTCCACCTTCTTGATGTACGGCAGTCGCTGCAGGCGCTGCTTCGAGCGCTCGAGCAGCGAGTTCGACAGCCAGCCGCCCTCGAGCTGGCGCATCTCGCGGCGCAGGACTTCGTCGTTCGTCTTCTCGACGCCCTCGAATTTTATGTGCCGCACATAGACCCGGTTGCCCGGGTCGACGAAGAAGGTGAGCGCGATTTCCTGCTTCGCCTCGTCCACGGTCGGCACGGGATCCACCTTGGCGAAGGCATAACCCTCCTCGCCGAGGCGGTTCTGGATCAGCTCCTGCGTCGAGGTGACCCACTTGCGCGAAAAGGTCTGGCCGGGCTGCACGATCAGGTAGTTCCTGAGGATGCGCTCCGGCACGACGAAGTTGCCCGCGAGCTTGACGTCGGACACCTTGTAGACCGCGCCCTCGCTCACGTTCACGGTTATGAACATGTCGTCCTTCTCGGGCGTGATCGCGACCTGCGTCGAATCGATCAGCATGTTCGCGTAGCCGCGGTCCTGGTAGTACGAACGCAGCTTCTCGAGGTCGCCCTGCAGAGCCTCCTTGGAGTAGCGGTCGTCCTGCTTGTACCAGGACAGCCAGTTCGGCGTATGCAGCTCGAACTCCCCGCCCAGCTCCTTGTCGCTGAACACGGTGTTGCCGACGATGTTGATCTCGCGGATCTTCGCGCGCTTGCCTTCCTTGATCTCGATCTTGACCTTGACGCGGTTGCCCGGCTGGTCCTCGACCTTCGTATCGATGACCACGCCGTACTTGCCGCGGCTGTAGTACTGGTCGGTGAGGAACTGCTTGACGTCCTCGAGCACCGAGCGGTCGAAGGTCTTGCCGGTGGCGAGCCCGACGTTGCGCAGCGACTTCGAGAGGTCCTCGGTCTTGACGTCCTTGTTGCCGGTGATCTCGAAGCTCTCGATCGACGGCCGCTCGAGCACCACGACCACGAGCGTCGAACCGTCGCGGCGGATCTCGACGTCGCGGAAAAACCCCGTCGCGTACAGCGCTCGGATCGCCTCGCGCACGCGCTGCGGATCGAGCCGGTCGCCGATGTTGACCGGCAGGTAGTTGTAGACCGTGCCCTCGGAGACGCGCTGCAGGCCCTCGACACGGATGTCGCCGACCGTGAACGACGCCTCGTCCGACTGTGCGTGCGCGAAACGCGCTTGCAGGGTGAGCGCGAGTAAGACGAGCGCGGCACTACGCTTCATGCAGGATCACCGTTCATGGCTTGTTCTTGGGAGGATCAACCGAACTGCCGCGCGAAATCGTTGAACAGCGCGACGCCCATCAGCGCGAGCAGCAGCAGGATGCCGAGTTGCTGGCCGAGCGCCTGCGCCCGATCCGACAGCGGGCTGCCCTTCACGCCCTCGATCAGCTGGAAGACGATCTGGCCGCCGTCGAGGATCGGGATCGGCAGCAGGTTCAGGAACCCGAGCGAGAGGCTGATGAGGACGAGGAAGCCGAGGAAGGCGCCGACGCCGGCGGCGGCCGACTCACCGGCGTATTCGGCGATCGACAGCGGGCCGGACAGGTTCTTCAGCGACACCTGCCCGAGCAGCATGCGCGCGAAGAGCCGCGCCTGCAGCACGGTCATGTCCCAGGATTCCCGCGCGGCCTTGCCGAGCGCGCCGAGCGGCGAGAGTTCCGTGTGGCGCAGCATCGAATCGGGCCAGCTGACCCGCACCGCGGGCGTGACCATGATGCGCCCGACGGCGCGTTCCCCCGCCTGCTCCGCGGCGATCTGCAGGCGCACGCTCGATTCCGCGCCGTCGCGCCGGTAGCCGATGGCGACACTCTCGCCCGGCGCGCCCGAGATGCGCGCGACGAGGGCCCGGAAGTCGGCGATCGGTTCCCCGTCGACGCTGGTGATCGTGTCGCCCGGCTTCAGGCCGGCTTTGTCCGCCGGGCCGTCCGGCGTCACCGTACCGACCACCGCCGGGACCGGCGGTTGCCAGAACTGGAATCCCAGGCCGTCGAACAGCAATTCGGGCTCGGTCAGGCGGCGGCGCGCCTGCGCGTCCTGCACCTCGAGATCGATCTCCCGCGTCGCACCTTTCGCGTCGCGCAGGGTCAAGCCGGCGTGCCCGCTGCCGCTCAGGTCGTCGAGCAGGCCGAAAATCACCTCGCGCTGGCCGCCGACGGCGTGCCCGCCGACGGCGACGATCTCGTCGCCGCTCGCGAGGCCCGCGATGGCCGCGGGCGATCCCGCCTTGACGTCGCCGACGACCGGGCGCACTTCCGTGATGCCCGACGCCCAGAACATGCCCCACAGCAGCAGGATGGCGAACACGATGTTGAACGCGGGCCCCGCGAGCAGCACGAGGATGCGCTGCCAGACGGGGCGGCGCGTGAAGGAGCGATGCAGTTCGCCGGGCTCGACCCCGCCCTCGCGCTCGTCGAGCAGCTTCACGTAGCCGCCGAGCGGGATCGCGGCGAGCACGTATTCCGTGCGATCGCGGCCCCAGACCCGCTTCAGCAGCGGCCGCCCGAAACCGACCGAGAATCGCAGCACCTTGAAACCGAGGCGCCGGGCGACCCAGTAGTGCCCGAATTCGTGGACGGTCACGAGCAGGCTCACGGCGACCAGGAACCAGAGCAGCTTGCCGTACCAGAGCGCGCTCATGCGAGCGCCTCGCGCGCGAGCGCGCGCGCCTCGCGGTCGGCACCTAGCACGTCGTCGATGGCGCCGATCGGCCCCGTTGTCGCCTTTGTCATGACCGATTCAATGACCTCGGGAATGCCCGTAAAGTTCAGCCGCCCGGCGAGGAATCCCGCCACGGCCACCTCGTTCGCCGCATTGACGATGGCGGGCATGAGCCCGCCTGCCTGCGCCGCCGCCTGCCCGAGCGCAAGGCACGGGAAACGCTCGAGATCGGGCCGGCCGAAATCGAGCCTCGCCACCTTGACGAGATCGAGGAATTCTACACCGGACGCCATCCGGTCCGGCCACGCGAGCGCGCAGGCGATCGGGGTGCGCATGTCGGGCGCGCCGAGTTGCGCGAGCATCGAGCCGTCCTCGTATTCGACGAGCGAGTGCACGACGCTCTGGGGGTGCAGCACCACCTCGACCTGGTTGGGCGCGAGCGCGAAGAGGTGGCAGGCCTCGATGAACTCGAGCCCCTTGTTCATCAAGGTCGCGGAATCGACCGAGATCTTGCGCCCCATCGCCCACACCGGGTGCGCACAGGCCTCCTCGGGCGTGACGCGACGTAGTGCCTCGCGCGAATGCCCGCGAAAAGGCCCGCCCGAGGCCGTCAGCACGACCCGCCGCACGCCGACGCGGGCCCCCGCGTGGTGCGGCAGGCACTGGAAGATCGCGTTGTGCTCGCTGTCGATCGGAATGAGCTGCGCCCCGCCCTCGGCCACCGCCTGCATCAGCAGCGGGCCGGCCATCACGAGCGACTCCTTGTTGGCGAGCAGCACGCGCTTGCCGGCGCGCGCCGCGGCGAGTGTCGAGGGCAGCCCCGCAGCCCCCACGATGGCCGCCATCACGTAGTCGACCTGCGGCAGCGTCGCGATCTCGACCATGGCCGCATCGCCGGCGATGACCCGCGTTGCCGCGCCCGCGCGCGCGAGTGTCGCCGCCAGGTCCCGCGCCGCGCCTGCGTCCGCGAGGGCGACGACTTCCGGCTCGAAGCGCAGCACCTGCTCCGCGAGGCGCGCTGCGTTGCGCTGCGCCCCGAGGGCGACGACGCGGAACTGGCCGGGATGGCGCGCGACGACATCGAGCGTGCTCTGCCCGACGGAGCCGGTGGCGCCGAGGATGGCGAGGCGCTTCATGCCACGCCCAGCGCGTTGAGGCCCGCGAGCAGCACGGGCGCCGCGGCGGTCAGGCTGTCGATCCGGTCGAGCATGCCGCCGTGCCCGGGGAACAACGTGCCGCTGTCCTTCATGCCCGCGTGCCGCTTCAGCAGGCTCTCGGTGAGGTCCCCGACGATCGAAAAGGCAATCACGGCCACGGCAAGCAGCAGGAACGGCAGCGCCGGCAACTGGAACCAGATTGCGCCGGCCCACCCCGCGAGGCAACCCGCGGCGAAACCGCCGAGGACGCCCTCCCAGGTCTTGCCGGGCGACACGCGGGGCGCGAGCTTGACCCGGCCGAAACGGCGTCCCGCGAAATAGGCGCCCGAATCCGTCGCTGTCACGAGGATCAGCAGGAAGAGCAGCCACTGGGCGCCCGCCGCGAGATCCAGCCGCAGGTGCACGAGCGCATACCAGGCCGGCACCAGCGTCAGCAGGCCCGCGAGGACCCCGGCCGGTCGCGGCGCCCGGCCCGGCGAGAGCGAGATCCAGCCGAGCGCCACCAACCACCAGCCGACCGCGAGCGCGAGCACGGCGCCTTCCCCGACGAGCGGGGGCTGCGGCAGCGACAGGGCCGCGAGCGCCGCAACCAGCAGCGCGACGAAGCCGATGCGCAGGCCGCGCGCAACGGGGCCCCCGGCGGCGCCGATGAAGGCCGACCATTCCCAGGCCCCCGCGATGATGGCCACCGTGATGACGCAGACGGTCGCCCAGGCCGGCAGCGCAAACAGCACGATGACCAGCACGGCGCCCAGCAGGAGCGCCGTGCGGATGCGCTCCCTAAGCACTCGCGGCCCCGCCCTGTTGCGCGGCGGTCAGGCCGTAGCGTCGTTCGCGGCCCGCGAAGAACGCGAGCGCTTCCTCGAACGCGGCGACGTCGAAGTCGGGCCACAGGGCATCGGTGAACCAGAGTTCGGTGTAAGCGAGGTTCCACAGCAGGAAATTGCTGATGCGGCGCTCGCCGCCCGTGCGCACGAAGAGGTCCGGGTCGGGCAGCCCGTTCAGCGCGAGCGCCGCGCCGACGCGCGCCTCGTCGATGTCGACCGCGCGCAGCGACCCCGCCGCGACGTCGGCGGCGAGTTGCCGCGCGGCCTGCACCACGTCCCAGCGACCGCCATAACTCATCGCGATCTGCAGGCGCAGGCCGGTGTTGCCGGCCGTGTGCCGCTCGGCCTCGGCCACGCGCGCCTGCAGGCGCACGCTGAGGGCACGCCGGTCGCCGATGACGGCAAGGCGCACGCCGTTCGCGTGCAGGTCCGGCACTTCGCGCTCGAGTGCATCGACGAACAGGGTCATCAGGTTCGAGACTTCGGCTTCCGGGCGGCGCCAGTTCTCGCTGCTGAACGCAAACAGCGTGAGCGCCCCGATGCCGCGCCGCACGCACTCCTCGACGCACATGCGCACCACCGGGATGCCCTGCCGGTGGCCCGCGTGGCGCGCAAGGCCCCGCCGCTCGGCCCAGCGGCCGTTGCCGTCCATGATGATCGCCACGTGCCGTGGCAGAGGCGTGTCCACGCCCTAGACCTGCATGATTTCTTTTTCCTTGCCGGCGAGCTGCTGGTCGATCTCCGCCACGTGCCGGTCGGTGAGCTTCTGGATCTCCGTCTCGGCGCGCTTCTCGTCGTCCTGCGTGATCAGCTTTTCCTTCAGCATTTCCTTGGCGTCGGCGAGCACGTCGCGGCGCACGTTGCGCACGGCGACGCGCGCATTCTCGGCGTCCTGGCGCACGACCTTGGTGATGTCGCGGCGGCGCTCCTCGGTGAGCGGCGGCAACGGCACGCGGATCACGGTGCCCGCCGACATCGGCGTGAGCCCGAGGTCGGACTTGTGGATCGCCTTCTCGATCACCTGCACCATGGTTTTCTCCCACGGCGTGATCGCGATCGTGCGTGCGTCCTCGATCGTGATGTTGGCCACCTGCGAGAGCGGCACGTCGGAGCCGTAGTAGTCGACCTTGAGGTGCTCGACCAGGCTCGGGTGGGCGCGACCGGTGCGCAACTTGCGCAGGTCGGCCTGGAAGGTCTGCACGCACTTCGCCATGCGCGCGACGGCGTCTTTCTTGAGGTCTTCGAGCATGCGGGCTCCCTGTCAGTCGTTCGTGACCACCGTGCCGACGTCCTCGCCGCCCACGATGCGCATCAAGTCACCGGCATTGTTGAGATTGAACACCTGCAAAGGCAAGTTGTTGTCGCGGCACATCACGATCGCGGTCGCGTCCATCACGTTCAGGCGTTCCGCCAGCACCCGGTCGAAGGTGAGGCGTGCATAGCGGGTCGCCTGCGGATTCCTGACCGGATCGTCGGTATAGATGCCGTTGACCTTGGTTGCCTTCAGCAGCACGTCCGCCTCGATCTCGATCGCGCGCAGCGACGCGGCGGTGTCGGTCGTGAAGAAGGGATTGCCGGTGCCGCCGGCGAAGATCACGATGCGCCCCTTCTCGAGGTGCCGGACGGCGCGGCGGCGGATGAAGTCCTCGCAGACCTCGTTGATGCTCACCGCGCTCTGCACGCGGGCGTGCATGCCGATGCCCTCGAGCGCGTCCTGCATCGCGAGCGCGTTCATCACGGTGGCGAGCATGCCCATCTGGTCGCCCGTCACGCGGTCCATGCCGGCCCGCGCGAGCCCGGCGCCGCGAAAGATATTGCCGCCGCCGATCACGACCGCGACCTGCACGCCGAGCGCGGCGACGTCGCGGATCTCGAGCGCGATGCGCTTCAGGACCGCCGGGTCGATGCCGTAGTCCGCGGCGCCGAGCAGCGCCTCGCCGGACAGCTTGACGAGGATGCGCCGGTAGCGCGGTGTGTCGGTGGGAGTCGTCACGTGCCCTTGCATCCCCTCTGGAAGTTCATCCCCATGGAAGAAACCCCGCTTGCGGCGGGGTTTCCCTGTTGGCCGGCGCCGTCAGTGCTTGCTGCCCGAAGCACCTTTGACCTGGGCCATCACCTCGGCGACGAAGTCGTCCTGCCGCTTCTCGATGCCGGCCCCGACCTCGTAGCGCTCGAACGCGACGATCTTCGCCTTCGCGCCCGCGAGCAGTTTTTCGATGGTCTGCTTGTCGTCGCGCACGAACGGCTGGCCGAGCAGCGTGATCTCGGACAGCGCCTTCCTGACCTTGCCCTCGACGATCTGCGCGAGGATGTTGTCCGGCTTGCCCTGGTTCTTCGGGTCGCCCTTGGCCTGCTCGGTGAGGATCTCGCGCTCCTTGGCGACCTCGTCGGCCGGCACCTGCGCGACCGAGAGGTACTTCGGGTTGCTCGCGGCAACGTGCATCGCGAGGTCACGCGCGAGGTCGGCTTCGCCCGCGTCGAGTGCCACCAGCGCGCCGATGCGCCCGCCGTGGATATAGGCCCCGAGCTGGCCCTGCGCCTCGACGAGGACCACGCGCCGCACCGAGATGTTCTCGCCGATCTTCGCCACCAGCGCGCGGCGGCGCTCGTCCGCCGTCTCGCCCGACGGCAGCTTCGCCGCGAGCAGCGCCTCGACCGTGCCGACCCGGGCGGCGAGGGCCGCACGGGCCACGTCGGCGGCGAAGCCGCGGAAATCCTGCTCGCGCGCGACGAAATCCGTCTCGCAGTTCACTTCGACCATCGCAGCCGCGCGGCCATCGGCCGCCTTCTCGATGACGATCACGCCTTCGGCGGCCACGCGTGCGGCTTTCTTGTCGGCCTTCGCGAGCCCCTGCTTGCGCATCAGCTCGGCGGCGGCGTCGAGGTCGCCGCCCGTTTCGACGAGTGCACGCTTGCACTCCATCATGCCGGCGCCGGTGCGCTCACGCAGTTGCTTGACGGACTCCGCGGTGACGCTCATTGCTCAGCCCTTCGCGCCGGGACGGCGCGCTCCGCTCGCGGGTGCACGACGGCGGGCCACCGAGCCGCTCACGCTGCGTTCGCTTTCGTCGGTCTGCACGACGCCTTCGAGCGCCTCGGCCTCGCCGATGGCGGCCTCGATGGTCGGGTCCACCGCAGCCGGGTCGGCCGCCGACTCCGCCGCCGGCACGGGCGTGCTGCCCTCCGCGACCGGGGCGACTGCCTCCTCCGCGTGCGCGCCCGCGGCGGCCGCCGCGGGACGGCGCCGGGCGGGCGGCGCCTTGCGGCCGCGCGCTGCGGCGGCCGGGGCCGGCCGGCGACCGCGCCCGGCCTTGCGCTTCGGATTGCCTTCCGCGTCGAGCTCGACGAACTCGTCTTCGCCGACCGACACCTGCGGCACCGACGCCTTGCCTTCGATCACCGCCTCCGCGATGCCGTTCGCATACAGCTGGATCGCGCGCATCGCGTCATCGTTGCCCGGGATCACGAAGTCGATGCCGTCGGGCGAGCAGTTCGTGTCGACCACCGCCACGACCGGGATGCCGAGCTTCTTCGCCTCGTGGATCGCGATGTTCTCGTGCCCCACGTCGATGACGAAGAGCGCATCGGGCAGGGACTCCATGTCCTTGATGCCGCCGAGGCTGCGCTCGAGTTTCTCCATCTCGCGGCGCAGCTGCGTCGCTTCCTTCTTGCCGCGCTTGTCGAGCAGGCCGCTTTCGCGCAGCTCGTTGAGATCGGCCAGCCGCTTGATCGACTGCCGGATCGTCTTGAAATTCGTGAGCATGCCGCCGAGCCAGCGCTGGTTGACGTACGGCATCGCGCAGCGCGCGGCTTCCGCCTGCACGGCTTCGCGCGCCGAGCGCTTCGTGCCGACGAACAGCACGGTGCCGCCGTCGGCGACCACGCCCTTCAGGAAACCCGCGGCCTCCTGGTAGAGCGGCTGGGTCTTCTCGAGGTTGATGATGTGGATGCGGTTGCGCTCGCCGAAGATGAAAGGGGCCATCTTCGGGTTCCAGAAGCGGGTCTGGTGTCCGAAATGGACACCCGCTTCCAGCATCTGTCTCATGGACACGCCGGACATAAATACTCCTGTCGGGTTAAGCCTCCGCGCCGCCCTTCCGGCCATTTCCGCGCGGCTTGCGCCTGCGGAAACACCCAACCGGAAGTGAATTGGTTGCGCGTGTGGATTGCGTTGCCAAAAAAGGCCGCGCTTTATACCATGCGTTTCCCGCGAAAACAACGCCTTACGACTAGCCTCCCCGCTGATGCCAGTATCGATCAAGAACCCGGTGGAACAGGAAAAGATGCGCACGGCCGGCCGCCTCGCCGGCGAGGTCCTCGACATGATCGGGGAGCACGTGCAGGCCGGCGTGACGACCGAGGAGCTCGACCGGCTCTGCCACGACTACATCGTCGGGGTGCAGCGCACGATTCCCGCCAACCTCAACTACCGCGGCTTTCCGAAGACGATCTGCACCTCGGTCAACCACGTCGTGTGCCACGGGATCCCGAACGACAAGCGCCTGAAGGCGGGCGACATCGTCAACATCGACGTCACGGTGATTCGCGACGACTTCCATGGCGACACGAGCCGGATGTACTTCGTCGGCAAGCCCGGCATCCAGGCGCAGCGCCTCACCGAGACCTGCTTCGAAGCCATGTGGCAGGGGATCCGCACGGTGCGCCCCGGCGCGCGCCTCGGCGACATCGGGCATGCCATCCAGTCCTACGTCGAAGAGCGCAATTTCTCGGTGGTGCGCGAGTACTGCGGGCACGGCATCGGGCGCGTTTACCACGAGGACCCACAGGTGCTGCACTACGGAGCTGCCGGCACCGGGCTCGAACTGAAGCCGGGGATGACCTTCACCGTCGAGCCGATGGTCAATGCGGGCAAGCGCCACGTCGCCGTGCTGAAGGACGGCTGGACCGTGGTGACGAAAGACCACTCGCTGTCGGCGCAGTGGGAGCACACCGTGCTCGTCACCGACGATGGCGTCGAAGTCCTCACCCTCGGGGCCGCGGACCGTCCTTGAGGGCCCCGTGATGCCGCCCGCCGGCACGTTCGACGACGACACGGCCAACGCGCCACCACTGCACTGGCCGTGGCTCGAAGGCCTTCCGCAGCGACTCGCTGCAGGCCGGCTTTCGGCGCCGCTCTACCGGGACTCGCTGCGCGAGGCACACGCCGAACTCGCGGCGCGCTTTCACGCCGAAGAGCCCGTCGAAGCGATCGTGCACGCACGCGCGCGGCTGATCGACATCGTGCTGCGTGCCGCGTGGCAGGCGCACCTCGCCGACGCGGCCGAACGCTGGGCGCTCGTGGCGGTCGGCGGATACGGCCGCGGCGAGCTGCACCCCTGCTCGGACGTCGACGTGCTGTTCCTCGCGCCGGCAGCGCCCTCGCCGGCCGAACGCGGGCCCGTCGAACGCCTGCTCGCCTTCCTCTGGGACATCGGCCTCGAGATCGGCCACAGCGTGCGCAGCATCGACGAATGCGCGGGCGAATGCGCCGCCGACGTCTCGGTGATGACCACCCTCGTCGAGGCACGCCGGCTCGCCGGGGATGCGGAGCTGTTCGAGCGGCTGCGCGTAGCCCTCGGCCCCGAAAACGTATGGCCGGTGCGCGGCTTCTTCGAGGCAAAGGTGCGCGAGCAGGCGGAACGGCACCTGAAGGCGAACGACACGGCCTACAACCTCGAGCCGAACGTCAAGACCGGCCCTGGCGGCCTGCGCGACATCCAGACGATCGCCTGGGTCGCCAAGCGCCACTTCGGCGCCACGACGCTCGATGAGCTCGTGACGCACGGGTTCCTCGCGCCGTCCGAGCTGCGCAAGCTGAAGCAGGCGCAGGCCTTCCTGTGGAAAGTGCGCTGCGGCCTGCATTTCCTGGCGGGCCGCCGCGAGGACCGCCTGCTGTTCGACCACCAGATCCGCCTCGCGAAGAGCTTCGGCTACGAGGACGCCTCCTACACGCTCGCGGTCGAACAGTTCATGCAGCGCTATTACCGCACGGTGATGGACGTGAGCCTGCTGAACGAGTTGCTGCTGCAACTGTTTCGCGAGGCGATCCTGACCGAAGGCGCCCCGCCGCAGCCGCTCAACGCGCGCTTCCAGGTGCGCAGCGACTACCTCGAGACGGTCAGCGAAGACGTGTTCGGGCGTTCGCCCGCGGCGCTGCTCGAGCTGTTCGTGCTGCTGCAGCAACACCCGCAGATCCGCGGCGTGCGGGCCGAGACGATCCGCGCGATCGGCCGTTCGTTGTGGCTGATCGACGAGGAGTTTCGCCAGAACCCCCGCCACCATCGGCTGTTCCTCGAGATCCTGCGCGCACCGGTGGGTGTCACGCACGAGCTGCGCCGCATGAACACCTACGGCGTGCTCGGCCGCTACATTCCGGCCTTCGGCCGCATCGTCGGGCGCATGCAGTACGACCTGTTCCACGCGTACACGGTCGATGCACACACGCTCTTCGTCGTGAGCAACCTGCGCCGCCTCGCGATCTCCCGCTACGACCACGAACTGCCGCAGGTCTCGGCGGTGTTCCGCGAACTGCCGCGGCCCGAAATCGCCTATCTCGCAGCCCTCTTCCACGACATCGCCAAGGGCCGCGGCGGCGATCATTCGGAACTCGGCGCGGTCGATGCCGAGGCCTTCTGCCTCGAGCAGGGATTGACGCGCTACGACGCGCGGCTGGTCGCCTGGCTCGTGCGCCATCACCTCGCGCTCTCGGTCACGGCGCAGAAGCAGGACATCTCCGAGCCCGAGGTGGTGAATGCGTTCGCGCGCTTCGTCGGCGACGAGACGCACCTCGATCATCTCTACGTGCTCACCTGCGCCGATGTGCGCGGCACGAACCCGAAACTGTGGAACTCGTGGAAGGCGTCGCTGTTCCACGGTTTCTTCGAGCGCACGCGCCGGGCGCTGCGCCGCGGGCTCGAGACGCCCATCGACCAGGACGAGCTGGTGCGCGACACGCAGGCCGCCGCCCGCCGCGCACTGCATGCGGGGGGCCTGCAGGACGCACAGGTCGATCCCGTGTGGGCGCGGCTCCCGCCCGGTTATTTCCTGCGCAACTCGGCCGACGAGGTAGCGTGGCACACGCGCCTGCTCGCGGACCGGGATGCACGTGCCGAGGACCCCGTGGTCGCCCTCGATGCCGCGAGCGTGCGGGGCACGACCGCGATCTTCACCTTCGCGCCGCATCGTTACCACGGTTTCGCCCGCACCACCGCCGTGCTCGACCAGCTCGGGCTCACGATCGTCGACGCGCACATCGTGCCCACCGAGGACGGCTTCAGCCTCGACGTGTATCACGTGCTCGAGGACCACGGCGCGCCGATCGCCGACGCCGAACGACTCATCGAGATCGAGCAGGCGCTGTGGCGTTCGCTGCGTTCACCCGAGGAATCGCCGCTCGGCGTGCAGCGGCGCGCGCCCCGCCAGACGCGCATGTTCCACACGCCCACCCAGATCAGCGTGAGCAACGACGAGCGGCACAGCCGCACGGTGCTCGAACTGACCGCGGGCGATCGCCCGGGGCTGCTGTGCGACGTCGGCAAGGTATTGATGGAGGAACGCGTGCACCTGCACAACGCGAAGATCATGACGGTGGGCGAGCGCGCCGAAGACGTCTTCTATCTCACCGACGCGCAGAACCAGCCGCTCGAGGCAACGGCCGCGGAGCGACTGCAGCAACGCCTCGCCGACGCACTCGAACGCAGGCGCGCGGCATGAACCCGCGCCTCGCCGGCCTGCATGCTTATCCGTTCGAGAAGCTCGCGGCGCTGAAAGCAGGCCGCCAGCCGCCTGCGGCACTGCCTCACATCGCGATGTCGATCGGCGAACCGAAGCACGCGCCGCCCGCTTTCGTGCTCGAGGCGCTGCACACCCACCTCGACGGGCTCGGCAGTTACCCGTCGACCGCGGGCCTGCCGGCGCTGCGCTCGGCGGCGGCACGCTGGCTCGAGCGCCGCTTCGCGCTGGGCGACGGCGCGGTCGATGCAGGCACGATGGTATTGCCCGTCAACGGCACGCGCGAGGCGCTCTTCGCGTTCGTGCAGGCCTGCATCGATCCGCTCCGGCCGGCGCTCGTGGCGATGCCGAACCCGTTCTACCAGATCTACGAAGGCGCGGCGCTGCTGGCAGGCGCCGCCCCCTATTACCTGAACACCACGGCCGCGACGGATTTCCTGCCGGACCTCGACGCCGTGCCGGCGCGCGTGTGGCGCGACGTGCAGGTGCTCGTGCTGTGCTCGCCCGGCAACCCGACGGGCGCCGTCATGTCGCGCGGATACCTCGCCCGCGCGCTCGAACTCGCCGAGCGCCACGACTTCGTGATCGCCGCGGACGAGTGTTACGCGGACCTGTGGCTCGACGAGGCGCAGCCACCGGCCTCGCTGCTCGAGGCCGCGCGCGCGACGGGGCGTTCGCGCCACGAACGCTGCATCGTGTTCCACAGCCTCTCGAAACGCTCGAGCGTACCGGGCCTGCGCTCCGGATTCGTGGCCGGCGATCCGCGCCTGATCGAGGCATTCCTGCGCTATCGCACCTACCATGGCTGCGCGATGCCGCTGCCCACGCAGCACGCGAGCATCGTGGCTTGGAACGACGACGCACACGCGGCCGCCAACCGCGCGCTCTATCGGGAAAAATTCGCGCGCGTCGTGCCGATGCTCGCGCCGCTGCTGGACGTGGCGGCGCCCGCCGGCGGCTTTTACCTGTGGCCGGACGTGCGCGAGGACGACGAGGCGTTCACGCGCGACCTCTTCGCCGCGCAGAACCTCACCCTCCTGCCGGGCAGCTATCTCGCCCGCGAGGCGCATGGCGCCAATCCCGGCGCACGGCGCGTGCGCATTTCGCTCGTCGCGGGCGTCGAGGAGTGCGTCGAGGCCGCGCGGCGGATCCGCGCATTCCTCGAAACGCGATGAGGCGCCGCGTTCGCGCGATCCGCCCCGGCATTCCGTGACAGGGGTCGCGGTCGCCGCCCACGGGACGGTCGCAGAATGCACTTGCCATAACCCGGCCTCAGGGAGGAAGGCTTTGTCCGCGCAGCCCTTCGACGCTGCACCCTATGCGCAGATCGTGCGATCCCTGTTCGCGCGCACGCGCCGCGTCATGCTCTACGGGCCCGACGGCCGCCTCTGGTGGAGCGAGGATGGCGCCGACGCCCTCGACTTGCGTGCGCGCCTCGAACGGGTGCTCGAATGCCTTGGGCAGCACGACGTACCGGCGGCGCTGGCACTCGCGCGCAGCCTGGACGACTCGTCCGGACTGTTGCTGCCCATCGGCGACGATGCGAATGCACCGAGCGGCTGGCTCGGCCTCATCGGACCGGCATCGCGCCTGCCCTCCGACCCCGACGGCGCGGCGCTCGGCCAGACGCTGCGACCGGTGCTGCAACTGCTCGCGCGCGACGTCGCCGCCGCCGCGCAACTGCGCCGCCAGCGCTACGCGAGCCTGCAGGCCGCCGAGCAGACCGCGGAACTGCGCTGGCTGCTCGCCACCTCGAGCCATGCGGGGCGCAACGCGAGCGTCGATCGGCTCGAGGCCACGCTGGATGCGTGCGCCGCCCACCTCGGCTGCGACGGCGTGATGCTGTGGCTCGCGGATCGCCAGCTCGAGCGACTGGCGCTGCGCCGGCCCCTCACCGCCCCCGAACTGGCCACGCTGCGTCGCCTCGCCCGCGGTTCGCTCGCCCAGGAAGTCACGGCACGCGCGCGCACGATCATCGTGGGCAAACTGCGCGAGACGCCCGAGGCCGAGCTCCTGCCGTGGACCGTCATCGCCTCGCCCGTGGTCGCCGACGGCGTCCATCGCGGCCTGGTCATGGCCTTTGCCCCGCGTGAAGCCCGCCACCTCTCGCCGCGCGACGCGCGGCGGCTCGAACGCATCGTGCCCCGCATCCTCGCGGCCACCGAGATGGAGCACGACCCGCTCACCGGGCTGCCCGCGCGCCATGTCTTCGAGGAACGACTGCGTGCCGTCCTCGCCGCGCCCGATGCAAACGTCTGCGTCGTCTACGCCGATCTCGACCAGCTGCACGTCACGAACGACCTCTTCGGCTTCGCGGCCGGAGACGACGTGTTGCGGCGCGCGGCGCAGTTGTGGCGCGACCACGCGGGCCAGAAAGTCGAACTGGCGAGCCGCTTCGCCGGCGATCGTTTCGTTGCGTTGCTGCGGGACTGCACGCTCAACCAGGGACGCGTGTGGGCAGACGCCGCGCGGCAGGCGATCGAGGCGCTGCCGGCGCCGCCCGAGTGTTCCGGTTTGCGGGTCACGGCGAGCTTCGGGGTCGCGGCGGCCCAGGGCGGCGATGCGCCCGACCACGTGCTCGCAACGGCCGAGACCGCCTGCAAGGCCGCCAAGGACCGCGGCAGGAACCGCGTCGAAGTGTTCGCGCAGACGGACGCGAGCCTCGTGCAGCGCCGCGACGACCTCGCCATTTTCCGCGACCTCCTCGACGCCTTCGAACAGGATCGTTTCGTGCTGTACGCGCAGCCGATCGAATCGCTGTGGGACCCGTCCCGTGCCCGGCGCCACGAGATCCTGATCCGCCTGCGCGACGCCAACGGCGAACCGGTGTCGCCCGTGCGCTTTATTTCGGCGGCCACGCGCTACCAGCTGCTGCCGCAACTCGATCGCTGGGTCGTGACGCGCGCGCTCGCCATGCTCGACCCGCACGCCGCGGCGCTGCGCAGCCGCGACGTCACGTTCTGCATCAATCTTTCGGGGCAGTCGCTGGTGCAGCCGGATTTCGCCGATTTCGTGCGCACCACGCTGAAGGGCGCGGCAACGCCGGCGGAACTGCTCGTGTTCGAGTTCACCGAAAGCGCTGCGATTTCCGACATGCAGGCCGCGCAGCGCTTCATCGAACGCATCGGGGCACTCGGTGCGCGCTTTGCACTCGACGATTTCGGCACCGGGTTTTCCTCGCTCGCGTACCTCAAGTCGCTCGCGGTCTCGGCGCTCAAGATCGACGGCTCGTTCGTGCGCGACCTGCTGGCCGACGCGCGCTCGGAAGGTGTCATCCGCGCCGTGCTGCAGATCGCCGCCCAGCTCGGCCTCGATACGGTCGCCGAGTACGTGGAGACGGACGCCATCGCCGAGCGGCTGCGCTCGCTCGGCGTCACGTACGGCCAGGGTTATGCGTTCGGCGCGCCGGTGCCGCTCGACACGGTGCTCGCCGGACTTTCCGGCTGACCCCGGCGACGACGGGTTGCGGCCCGGCGCCCGCCCCGGCAGGATGCGCGCTCGCCAGACGGAGCGCTTCATGCCAGACCTCGCCGCCCTCAGGACCACCATCGATGCCGCGTTTGAACGGCGTGCCGACCTGACGCCCGGCACGGCCCCGGCGGCCCTCGCGGCCGCCATCGAAACCGCCATCGGGCTGCTCGACCGCGGCGAGGCGCGCGTCGCGGAGCACGACGGCAGCCGCTGGGTCGTGAACGAGTGGCTCAAGAAGGCCGTGCTGCTCTATTTTCGCACGCGCGACAACGCCGTGATCGACGGCGGCTACACCCGCTACTACGACAAGGTGCCGCTCAAGTATGCGGCGGACGATGCCGCGGCGTTCCGCGATGGCGGCGTGCGCGTCGTGCCGCATGCGATCGTGCGCAAGGGCGCGTTCGTCGCGCCGAACGTCGTGCTGATGCCCTCCTACGTGAACATCGGCGCGTGGATCGGCGCCGGCACGATGATCGATACCTGGGCGACGGTCGGCTCCTGCGCGCAGATCGGCCGCAACGTGCACCTCTCGGGCGGCGTTGGCATCGGCGGCGTACTCGAGCCCCTGCAGGCCGCGCCGACCATCATCGAAGACGACTGCTTCATCGGCGCCCGGTCGGAAGTCGTCGAGGGCGTGGTGGTCGAGCGCGGGTCGGTGATCTCGATGGGCGTGTTCCTCGGGCAGAGCACGCGGATCTACGATCGCGAGACCGGCGAAGTACTACAGGGCCGCATCCCGGCCGGCTCCGTCGTGGTGCCCGGCACCCTGCCCTCGAAGGACGGCAAGTACGGCCTCGCGTGCGCGGTCATCGTCAAGAAAGTCGACGCCCAGACCCGCGCGAAGACGGGCATCAACGAGCTGCTGCGCGCGGATTGAGCGCGACGGGCGACGGGCTGAAGGCGGCAGGCCGTGCTCGGTGGGCAAGGGGCGCGGCGATTCATCCGCCTCCTCACGGGTCGAGTGCATCGCCTGCGGCGATGTACCCTCGGGGCGGCGGCGCTCGGCGCATGGGGTCACCTGAAAGCGGATCCCTGCAGTCGCCTCGCTCTGACCGCCGCCCCTCGGCACTCTTCACGCTCGTCGGCGGATGAATCGCCGCGCCCCTTGCACGTCGTGCATGGCCTGTGGCCAGCCAGCACGGTGGGCGACGCGCCACGGACTGGAGGCGGGAACGAAGTGTCCGGCGACGAACGTGGAGAACGCCGAGTCGCGGCGAGCTGCGCCCGCCGCGTCAGCCGTAGCGCCCGGTGATGTAGTCCTCGGTCGCCTTGCGCGCCGGGTTCGTGAACAGCTTGCTCGTCGCGTCGAATTCGATCAGTTCGCCGAGGTACATGAACGCCGTGTAGTCGGACACGCGCGCCGCCTGCTGCATGTTGTGCGTGACGATGAGCACCGTGACCCGCTCGCGCAGCGCCGTGATCAGCTCCTCGATGCGCGCCGTCGCGATCGGGTCGAGCGCCGAGGTCGGCTCGTCGAACAGCAGCATCTCTGGGTTCGTCGCGAGCGCGCGCGCGATGCAGAGGCGTTGTTGCTGGCCGCCCGAGAGCGACAGGCCCGAGCTCTGCAGGCGATCCTTCACCTCGTCCCAGAGCGCAGCGTCGCGCAGCGCCTTCTCGACCTGTTCCTCGATCAGCGCCTTCGAACGCATGCCCCGCACGCGCAGGCCGTAGGCCACGTTCTCGAAGATCGATTTCGGGAACGGGTTCGGCTTCTGGAACACCATGCCGATGCGCATCCGCACCTCGATCGGGTCGACGTCGCGCGAGACGAGGTCGATGCCTTCCGGGTAGAGGTGGATCGAGCCTTCATAGCGCGTGTGGGGCGTGAGATCGTGCATGCGGTTGAAGCAGCGCAGGAAGCTGCTCTTGCCGCAGCCGGAGGGCCCGATCAGCGCGGTGACCTGCCGGTCGTGGATTTCCATGTCGAGGCCCTTCAGGGCCTGCAGGCTCCCGTACCAGAAGCCAAGCCCGCTCGCACGTGCCTTCACAGGCGCCGCGGCGCCCCCATCGATCGACGTCTGCATCGGATTACCAGTTGACCTTCTTGCGGAAACGATAGCGCAGCCAGATCGCGAGCCCGTTCATCAGCAGCGTCATGCCGAGCAGGATCGCGCCCGCCGCGGCGGCATTGACGCGAAAACCGGGATCCGGCCGGGACACCCAGTTGAACATCTGGATCGGCATCGCGGTGAACGGGTCCAGCAGCGATTCGGGCAGGAAGGCGATGAAGGACAGCGCCCCGATCGTGATGATCGGCGCCGTCTCGCCGATCGCGCGGGACAGGCCGATGATCATGCCGGTCAGCACGCCGCCCATCGAGCAGGGCAGCACGTGGTGCGCGGTGACTTCCCAGCGGGTGGCGCCGAGCGCATAGGCCGCCTCGCGGATCGGGCGCGGCACCGCGCGCACCGCCTCGCGCGTCGCGACGATCACGATCGGCAGGATCAGGAGCGCGAGCGTGAGGCCGGCCGCGAGGATGCTCTGGCCGAGGCCGAGCTTGTAGACGAACAGGCCGAGCGCGAGCAGCCCGTAGACGATCGACGGCACGCCCGCGAGGTTCGTCACGTTGACCTCGATGACCAGCGTCAGCCAGTTCTTCGGTGCGTATTCCTCGAGGTACACGGCCGCGGCAACGCCGACCGGCACCGCCACGCAGGCCGTGACCAGCATGATCAGCGTGGTGCCGACCCAGGCCGCGAGGATGCCCGCCTGTTCCGGCTTGCGCGACGCGTAGGACGTGACGAATTCGAGGTTCAGGCGCGGCGCCCCCTGGCGCACGAGGTCGAGGAACAGCGCGAGCAACACCGCCAGCGCCGCGATCAGCACGAGGAGGCCGAACAGCACGAACAGCCGGTCGAGGAGTTTGCGTCGCCCGATCGCGCCCGCGGCCATCAGTAGGCTTCCCGGAAACGTCGCGTGAGCGCGAGGCCCGCGACGTTGAAGGCGAGCGTGATGACGAGCAGCACGAGGCCTGCGGCGAAGATCGACTGGTAGCCGATGCTGTCATGCGGCAGGTCCCCGAGGCTCACCTGCACGATGAAGGTCGTGATCGTGGCGGCCGATTCGGTCGGGTTCCAGGTGAGGTTCGGCTGCAGGCCCGCGGCGACGGCGACGACCATCGTCTCGCCGACCGCGCGCGAGATGCCGAGGATATAGGCCGCCGCGATGCCCGACATCGCACCCGGGACCACGACGCGCGTGGCGGTCTGCAGGCGCGTCGCGCCCATCGCATAGCTGCCTTCGCGCATGTCGTTGGGCACGGCCCGCATTGCATCCTCGCTGACGGAGGCCACGTACGGAACGATCATGATGCCGATCACGAGCCCGGCCGACAGCATGTTGAAGCCCGGCAGGCCCGGCAGCAGTTTCTGCAGCCAGGGCGTGACCATTACGAGGGCGAAGTAGCCGTAGACGACGGTCGGCACCGCGCCGAGCATTTCGAGCGCGGGCTTGACCACCTCGCGCAGGCGGTGCGAGGCGAACTCCGAGAGGTGGATCGCGATGACGGTCCCGGCGGGAATCGCGAGCGCGAGCGCCACCGCGGTCGTCACGAGGGTCCCGGCGACGAGCGGCAGGATGCCGTAGCGCGGTTCCGCGAAGAGTGGCGTCCACATCGTGTCGGTGAGGAAATCCGCGAGCGGCACGCGATCGAAGAACGGCAGCGCCTCGGCGACCAGGATCCAGACGATGGCGAGGGTCGTGAACACCGCGACGAGCCCCGCGAGGAGCAGCAGCGACTCGATCACCCGGTCCCGGGCCCTGCGCCGCCGGATCGAACGGCGCGGCGGCGCAGGGCATGTCGGTATTACCGTCATCGGGCGAGCAGTTGCTCGACGGTGAGGCCCACCTCGTTCCTGCCGCCGAATGCGGAGCCCGCCTTGCCGGCGCGGAAGTTGGCGAGCGCGAGCGCGTAGGCGCCCTGCGCGAGCGGCACGTATTTCACCTCTTCGACGAGCGGGGCGCCTTTCGTGAGGTAGAACTCGACGAACTCCTTCACCTCGGGGCGCTGCGCCGAGGCCAGGCTCACATAGATGAAGATCGGCCGCGACAACGGTTCGTAGCTGCCGTCCAGCACGCCCTGCGGCGAAGGCCCGACGGCCCGCCCCTTCGAATTGACGATCTTCACCGCCCTCATCCGCGCCGCATTCGGCGCGTAGTACGCATAACCGAAATACGCCAGCGCGTTGACGTCGGACTCGACGCCCTGCACGAGCACGTTGTCGTCCTCGCTCGCGGTGAAATCGCCGCGGCTCGATTTCGCCTTGCCGACGGTCGCCTCGGTGAAATAGTCGAAGGTGCCCGAGTCGGCACCGGGCCCGTAGAGCTTGAGGGGGCTTGCCGGCCACTTCGGGTTGACGTCCTTCCAGGTCATGACCTTGCCCTGCGCGGCGGGCTCCCACATCTTCTTCAGGTCGGCCACCGTCAGCGTGTCGACCCAGGTGTTCTTCGGGTTGACCGCCACGGTGAGCGCGTCGTAGGCCACTGGCAGCTCGACGTACCGGATGCCGGCCTTCGCGCAGGCGTCCATTTCCGACCGGCTGATCGGGCGCGAGGCGTCCGCAATGTCGATCTCGCCGCGGCAGAACTTCTTGAGGCCGCCGCCGGTGCCGGAAATGCCGACGGTCACGCGCACCTTGCCGCGCTTTGCGATCTGGAACTCCTCGGCGACCGCTTCGGAGATCGGGAACACCGTGCTCGACCCGTCGAGCCGGATCGTCTGCTGGGCCGCCGCATCCCGCGGTGCGAGGGCGAGGGCGAGGGTCGCAATGGCCGCGGCCATCGCGGCGATCGATGTCGATTTCATGAATGGGTCCTTGTCATGTGTCCAATGCTAGGGGGGGTGCGTGACAGCCGTGTGACAAGCCGTCAGAACCTGTAATTGAGGTCGAGCTGCAGGCGCTCGTAGTCGTGCCACGTTTCCGTGACGACCCCGGCAGCCGGCAGTACGCGCTCGTTCAGGAAATACGTGCCGTTCAGGGTCCAGTTCTTCGCCGGCACCCAGGCCGCCTTCAACACGGCACCCTTCGCGAAGGTAGTCCCGCCACCGAAGTCGGAATCCACGAACTGGCCGAACTGGGCGTTCTGCTCCATGCGCTGGTAGACGACACCCAGCTCCCAGGACTTCGGTTCGCCGGCCTTGCCGAGCGTCACGCCGAAGGCGTAGCCGGTGTCGTTGTCGATCGCGTCCAGGTTGCGCAGGTAGTCGGCGAACAACGCGAGCGGCAGCGTGCCGAGCTTCAGGTCGACCTGTGCCAGCGCCTCGACCAGGTCGTAGTCGTCGCGCAGGCGGCGGCAGCCGTTCACCACGATCGTGCGGTTGCCCTGCGCACCCCCGAAGAAGGCCTTGTTCGCCGTGCACGCGGGCGCACCCGAGGCGAGCGTGACCTCGTCCTGCACCGAGCCGACGTCGAAGTAACCGATGGCGCCGGTGAGGCGCACGCCGTCGCGCAGGTCCGCCCTCGCCCCGAGCTGGCCGCCGAGGAGCCGCGAGTCGGCGCCGCTGCCCGACTCCGCCAGCCACGCGCCGAAGGCACTCGCGAAGAACGGGCCGCGGGCAAGCCTGGCCGCACCGCCCTCCCACGTGATGTCGCCGTCCCAGAAATGGCTGCCGACGCGTTGCCAGGCATAGGGAATCTTGCCGAGCTGCACGTTCACGCCTTGCGCGGGCGCCCAGTCGGCGTACGCGAGGTCGAGGCCGACACCCTTGCGCGTGGCGCCCTCGCCGAGCGTCTGGTTCGTCGAGCGTGGATCGCGGTCGTCGCCCGCCGTCGCGAGCTGCACGACGGCCTTCACCGTGTCGTTCACCTTCGCTTCGATGCCGACACGCACGCGCACGCGATGGCGCAGCCGGTCGGTGGCCTGCGAGGCATCGTCGATCTGCTCATGGCGATAGCGGAAGTCCGCCTTCAGCCTGGTCCGGCCCGCCAGCTCGCCCACCTTCGCGAGCGTGGCCTGCGACTCGGCGATTTCCTTGCGGTTCGCCCGCGCATTGTCCTTCAGGTAGGCGATCTCGGCCTCGAGGCGATCGATCCGCTCATCGGCGATGGCAGGTACTGCAAGCAGCGCCCCGACGGCGGCAGCAACGAGTGTTCTCACTGGAATCTCCGTGTTGTTGACTGTCGACAGCCGTTATACGAAGCGCGGATGGCGGTTCCGTGACGACCGCGAGACAGTCAGGTGACAGCAGGACTTGCGGCGCGCGGGCGCGCCCCGTATAAGGCCGAGCCACTGCCATGTCCGATACCCTCGCACTGACACTCGACCTGATGGCCCGCAATTCGGTGACACCGGCGGATAGCGGCTGCCAGCAGGTCATGATGGAGCGGCTCGCGGCCGCGGGATTCACCGTCGAGCCGCTGCGCTACGGCGTCGTCGACAACTTCTGGGCGAGGCGTGGCACCGAGGGCCCGGTGTTCTGCTTCGCCGGCCACACCGACGTCGTGCCGACCGGGCCGCTCGAGGAGTGGCACTCAGACCCGTTCCAGCCGGCCGTGCGCGACGGCGTGCTGTACGGCCGCGGCGCGGCCGACATGAAGAGCGGCCTCGCAGCGATGGTCACCGCCTGCGAAGCCTTCGTGCGCGAACGGCCGCGCCACCGCGGCTCGATCGCCTTCCTCATCACGAGCGACGAGGAAGGACCATCGGTCGATGGCACGAAGCGGGTCGTCGAGACGCTGAAGGCGCGCGGCGAACGCATCGACTGGTGCGTCGTCGGCGAGCCCTCCAGCGAGTCCACGATCGGCGACACCATCAAGATCGGCCGCCGCGGTTCGCTGTCGGGTCGCCTCACCGTGCACGGCGTGCAGGGACACATCGCGTATCCGCAGCTCGCCGAGAACCCGGTGCACAGCTTCGCGCCGGCGCTGGCCGAACTGACGAGCCGCGCGTGGGACGCAGGCAACGAGCATTTCCAGCCGACGTCGTTCCAGGTCTCGAACTTCAACGCCGGCACCGGGGCGCCGAACGTGATCCCCGGAGAACTGAAGGCCCGCTTCAACCTGCGCTATTCACCGGTGCAGACGATAGCCGGCCTGAAGGCCACGGTCGAAGGCATCCTGCGGAAACACGGCGTGCGCTACACGCTCGAGTGGTACGTTTCGGGCGAGCCCTTCTTCACGCCGCCCGCGGAACTGTCGCGCGCGGCCATCCAGGCGATCCGCGCCGAAACCGGCGCCGAGCCCCGGCTCACGACCGGCGGCGGCACGTCCGACGGCCGCTTCATCGCACCGATGGGCGCGCAGGTCGTGGAACTCGGCGTCGTCAACGCGACGATCCACAAGGTCAACGAATGCGTGCGCGTCGCGGAGATCGACGCCCTGCACCGCATCTATCTCGGCATCCTGCGCTCGCTGTTGGCCGCCGCGCCGTAAACGCCGAGGCAGCCCGTCGCAACGAGCACCCAGGCCGGCATGGACAGGCCGAGGAAGCGCCAGTCGACCTGGGCGCACTCCCCGCCCCCCGTCATCACCTTGCGCACGACTTCGAGGAGCGGGAAGACCTCGAGCATGAAGTCGAGCGAGGCGCCGCACGCCGGCACCGTGCCCGGCGGCAGGCTCTGCACGTAGACGTGCCGCGCGGCGACCGCGAGCGTCGCGCCCGCTGCCGCCACGATCAGCGTCGCGTAGACACGCCGGCCCGCGCGCCCCGGGTGGTGCAGGGCCGCCAGCGTGAAGACGACGCCGAGTGCAAGGATGCCGACACGCTGGAACATGCAGAGCGGACACGGCGCGAGACCCAGCACTTTCTCCGCATAGAGGGCAAACCCGAGCATGGCGAAGCAGGCCGCCGCGCCGAGCAGGTTCCCCGTGCGCCCCGGCCGCGGCATCATGGCGCGCGCGCCCCGGCGCGCGCGTACAGGCGCGAGGCCACTTCCTCGAGGCGGGTGTGGCGGATGTCCTGGCCGTGCACCATGTAGATCACGTACTCGGCGATGTTCTTGGCGTGATCGCCGACGCGCTCGAGCGCCCGTGCGGCCCACGTGACATCGAGCATGCGGCGGATCTCGCGCGGGTCTTCCATCATGAACGTGACGCACTGGCGCTGGATCGACTCGTATTCCCCGTCGACCTGCAGGTCGTGCTGCGGAACGCGCAGCGCTGCATCGCTGTCCATGCGCGCGAAGGCATCGAGCGCCTCGTGCACCATGACCTCGACGAGCCGCCCGAGGTGGCGGATCTCGCGGTAACGGTCGGCAGGGCGCTCGAGCGCCGCGAGGCGCAGCGCGATGTGCGCGATCTTGCGCGCCTCGTCGCCGATGCGCTCGAGGTCGGTGATCGCCTTGATGATCGCGACGACCAGCCGCAGGTCGCCGGCGGCCGGCGCGCGCGTTGCGAGGATGCGCAGGCAAGCCTCGTCGATCGCGACTTCCATGCGATTGACCTGCGCGTCGTCGCGCACGACCTCGGCCGCGAGCGCGCTGTCTTCGTCGGCCAGCGCCGCGAGCGCCTTCTTCAGTTGCGCCTCGACGAGCCCGCCCATCCCGAGCAGGTCCGCGCGCACCGCTTCCAGGTCGTCGTTGAAGCGGCTCGAAATGTGGTGCGAAAGATCAGTCGTTTCCATGGTTGCCGATCATATCCCAGGGGCGGCCCACGGCCGCGAGGACCCGCTCGCGCGGGAAGTGACAGGAGAAAGTGCTGCCGCGCCCTTCCGCGCTCTCGACTTCGAGCGTGGCCGCGTGCCGCTGCAGCACGTGCTTGACGATCGCGAGCCCGAGGCCGGAGCCGCCCGTGGCGCGTGAACGGCCCGGGTCGACCCGATAGAAGCGCTCGGTCAGCCGCGGGATCGCATTGGCGGGGATGCCCGGCCCGGTGTCCGCCACCGAGAAATGCGCGCCCTGCGCGTCGCTCCACCAGCGCATGACGACGCGGCCCCCGGCGGGCGTGTATTTGGCGGCGTTGTCGACCAGGTTCGCGAACGCCGAGTGGAGTTCGAGTTCGTCACCCCGCAGCCGGTCGTGCGTTTCGACCACGAGTTCGACGCTCGCCGGGCGCTGCGGGCGCGCCAGGATGTCCTTGCGCAGCAATCCGAGCATCGCGACGACATCGACCGGCTCGCCCTCCACTGATCCGTCCTTCGCCTCGAGGCGCGACAGCACGAGCAGGTCGCCGATGATCGCGGCCATGCGCTCCGCCTGGCGGCGCATCTCGGCGAGTGGCGGGCCGAGCGACACCTCGAGATCGGGATCCGAGGCGAACGCCTCGAGGTAACCGGCGATCACCGTGAGCGGCGAGCGCAATTCGTGCGATGCGTTCGCGACGAAATCCTTGCGCATCGTTTCGAGGCGCGTCTGGCGCGTGACGTCGCGGATGAGCAGCATGCGCTGCCCCTCGCCATAAGGCAGCACGTGCAGCGACAGCCAGGCCTCCGGCGCATCGCCCACCTGCAACACGAGCGGCGCCATGCCGCCACCTGCCTCGAGATGGCGCGCGAATTCGGGCTGGCGAAGCAGGTTGTCGATGCGAAGGCCGATGTCCCGCCGGCCCTGCAAGTGCAGCAGCTGGCCTGCCATCCGGTTGAACCAGGCGATCTCGCCGCGCGCCGTCAGCGCCACGACGCCATCCGGCAGGGCGGCCGTGGATTCGCGCAGTTCGCGCAGCACCGTGGCGAGGCGCTGCTTGTGATGGCGCTTGCGCCGATGCAGCCGCACCACCTGCGTCACGACCTCGTCCCACAGGCCGTGCAGCACCGGCGGGTCCGCGAGGCTGCGATGGCGCAGCCAGTGGTCGAGCCGGTACAGGTTCGTGAGCTGCCAGGCCGCATGCACGGCAAGCGCGACGGCCAGCCCGAGCCACGGCCGCCCCGCCGCGAAGCCCACGACGATCCCGATGGATACCGTCGCGACCAGCCGCGCCGCCGCAAAACCCCACATCCGGAGCGCGCGCGGGATCAATGCGCCAGCGCCGAAAACCGGTAACCCGCGCCACGCACGGTCTGGACCAGGTGGTCGCGGCCGTGTTCCTCGAGCGCCTTGCGCAGGCGCCGGATGTGCACGTCGATCGTGCGCTCCTCGACGTAGACGTTGCCGCCCCAGACCCGGTCGAGGAGCTGCTCGCGGGAATACACGCGCTCGGGATGGGTCATGAAGAATTCGAGCATGCGGTATTCGGTCGGCCCGAGCACCACGGTCTGTTCGCCGGCCATCACGCGATGGCTCGCGCGATCGAGTACGAGCCCCTCGAATTCGACGCGCTCCTCTCCGCCGCCCACCGCGGCGCGGCGCAGCACGGCGTTGATGCGCGCCACCAGCTCGCGCGGCGAGAACGGCTTGGTCATGTAGTCGTCCGCACCACCCTCGAGGCCGGCCACCTTGTCGGCCTCCTCGGCTCGCGCGGTCAGGAGGATGATCGGCAGTTCGCGCGTGTCCCTGTCGCGTTTCAGCAGCTTCGCCAGCTCGAGCCCGCTCATGTCGGGCAGCATCCAGTCGAGCAGCAGGAGGTCGGGCTGCCTGTCGGCGAGCTGTTCGCGCGCCCCACGGCAATCCGGCGCCTCGCGCACGACAAAACCCGCGCGGCGCAGGCCGTAGGCGATCATCTCGCGGATCGGGCGCTCGTCTTCGACGATCAGGATCTCTCGGCCGGGCATGCCGTGCATTACAGCGTGGTTTTATTTCAGGATGGTGACAGCGGGAATCGCCACGTCGTCGCGCAGGTAGACCGGTTGCAGGTTTTCGGGCGCCACGGCCTCGCCGCGCCGGAACGCCGCGGCGGCAAGCCGCGCGATCTCGCCCGCGCCCGGCAGGATGCTGTCGTCGATCGAGGCCAGCTCGCCGTGCAGCCGCCGCGCGAGCTGCGGAAAGGCCCTGAAGCCGCGCCCTGCCCCGATCACCCGCCGTGGCTGGGGCCCGGACGAGGGAGGCACGGCCACGCTATCCGGTGGCGCGACGCGTTCCGCCCCATCTGGCACGGCGAGGCCCGCGGCGCCGCGCGCGAACAGGCCCGTATAGACCTCCTTCATGCGCGCATCGTTGCAGGCGAGCACATGGGTGGCGAGAGCGTCGCGATCGAACACGGCTTGCGCGACGGCCGCGAGATCCGAGATGCCGACCGCCGGCAGGCCGGCACCGAGCGCGAGTCCCTGCGCCACGCCCACGGCGAGGCGCACGCCCGTGAAACCGCCGGGCCCGCGGCCGACCGCGATCGCATCGAGATCCGCCAGTTGCAGCGCGTGCGCGCCGAGCAGCGCATCGACCATCGGCAGGATGTGCTGGGCATGGCCGCGGGCCAGTTCACGCGCTTCGGCGTGCACGACGCCATCGACCCAGAGCGCCACGGAGCAGGCCTCCGTGGCCGTGTCGAGCGCGAGGATTTTCATGCGGCGCCGTGCGTCATGGCGCGTGGCGCGCGAGGAAGCGCCGCGGCTCATCCTGCTCGCGCGTGACCGTGAGCGGCGGCAGGCTCGCGCGCAGCACGCGCCCGTAACTGCGCGACACGAGCCGCGGATCGCAGATCGCCACCACGCCGCGATCCTCCTCGCTGCGGATCAGCCGGCCGACGCCCTGCTTCAGCGCGAGCGCCGCCTCGGGCAACTGGTAGTCGCGAAACGGATTGCCGCCCGTCGCTTCGAGGTGCGCGATGCGCGCCTTCACCAGCGGATCCTCGGGCGAGGCGAACGGCAGTTTCTCGATGACGACGAGGCGCAGCGCCTCGCCCTTGACGTCGACCCCCTCCCAGAAGCTCGCCGTGCCGAGGAGCACCGCGTTGCCGAGCGCGCGGAACTCCCGCAGCAGCTGCTCGCGCGGCGCGTCGCCCTGCACGAGCAGCGGCCACGGCAACGGCCCCCCGGCACGCTCCCTGATCAGGGTTGCGGCGCGCGCGAGCGCCCGGTGGCTGGTGAAGAGCAGGAACGCACCGCCGCGGGCGGCCTCGATGAGCGGCAGCGCCTCGGCGAGCATCGCCGCGAGGAAATCCGCGGAGGCGGGATCGGGCATGTCCGGCGGCAGGTACAGCAGGCCCTGCCGTTCGAAATCGAACGGGCTCTCGATGCGCAGCGTATCGGCGGCGTCGAGGCCGAGGCGCTGGGCGAAGTGGCTGAAATCCTCACCCACCGACAGCGTTGCGGAAGTGAAAATCCAGGCGCAGGGGCGCGCCTCGACGATGCCGCGAAAACGGGGCGCCACGTCGAACGGCAACAGCGACAGCCCGAAGCCGCGTGCGTCACGCTCTATGCTGCGCGCCGCCTCGTCCTGCCGGGCGTGCGACACGCGGGTGAGCAGTTCCGCGAGCCGCGCGGCGCGCGCGGCGCAGTGCGCCACCGCCGCGTCATCCGCCGCGCCGGCCAGCGCCGCGTGCAGGTCTTCGAGGCTGCCCGCGAGCACATCGAGCGCGGCTTCGAAAGCCACCGGCGCCTCGCCCCACGCGACGCGCTGTCCGCCGTTGGCCGCAAGACCGCGCACCGGCAAGCTGTCTCGCGCGGCCGCAAGGGACTCGGCCGTGGCCGCAAGCGCAGCGTCGACACTGCCGGGCACGCCCTGTCGCGCCAGTTCCGCGCGGGTGTCCGTGAGCAGGTGGTCGACCTGCCGGCTCGATACTTCCACGCCGAAGAACTGCGTGACGAGATCGGGCAGCTGGTGGGCCTCGTCGAGGATCACGGCGTCGGCCGTGCCGAGCAGGTCGCCGAAACCGTCTTCCTTCAGCGCGAGGTCGGCGAGCAGCAGGTGGTGGTTCACGACGACGATGTCGGCATCGTTCGCCGCGCGGCGGGCCGCCACGACGTGGCAGCGCGACCACTCCGCGCAGCGCTGGCCGAGGCAATTCTCGCGCGTCGAGGTGATCGCGCCGCGAACGGCGCTCGCGTCCGTGAGCTCGGGGCATTCGGCAAGGTCGCCGCTCACGGTGACGGCCGCCCAGCGTTCGACCTGCGCGAGGCTGCGGCCCTCGAAGCCCGCGAGCGTGTGCTGCGCCGTCGCTGTATCCAGCCGATGGCGGCACAGGTAGTTGGCGCGTCCTTTCAGCAATGCGAGGCGGGCCGGCCGGCCGATCGCCGCCGCGACGAGCGGCAGGTCCTTCGCGAAGAGCTGGTCCTGCAGCGTGCGCGTGCCCGTCGACACGATCACGCGGCGCCCCGAAAGCAGCGCCGGCACGAGATAGGCAAATGTCTTGCCCGTGCCGGTGCCCGCCTCCACCAGCAACGAGCGCCGCGCTTCGATCGCGTCGGCCACGCGCGTGGCCATGCGCTGCTGCGAGCGCCGTGGCGCATAACCGGACAATGCGCGGGCAAGCGGACCGCCTGGCGCGAAAACTTCCTCGACGTCGGACATGCCGACAAAGCTAGCGTCGGGCCACGAGGCTGTCGAGGCGCATATCGCGCGGTTTCAGGCGCTGTCGCGAGGTCCGGGCGACACCGGGCCGTGTTGCTGCGTCGCAACATCGTGGCCGCCCGGATCGGGCCGAGGCACGGGGTTGGTATACTGGAAAGCTGACCCGAACGAGGAACCAGGATGGCAACAGCGCCGCGCACGTTCACTCCGCTGCCGCAACTATCACCGGCGGTGGCCGACTGGGTGGCGAGCGTCGCCAGCCTGACCCAGCCCGCCCGGATCCACTGGTGCGACGGCTCGCCGGAGGAAATCCGCCACCTGCGCGGCGAACTCGTCGCGTCGGGCGAATTGCATCCGCTCGACGCCCGGACTTTCCCCGGCTGCGACCTCTACCGCTCACACCCGAGCGACGTCGCGCGCGTCGAGAAGGTCACCTTCATCTGCACCACGAAACGGGAGGATGCGGGCCCGAACAACCTCTGGCTCGCACCTGCCGAGGGCCACGCGCGCATGCGCGCGCTGTTCAGCGGCTGCATGCAGGGTCGCACGCTCTATGTCGTGCCCTACTGCATGGGCCCCATCGACTCGCCGCACGCGCGTTGCGGCGTCGAGATCACGGACAGCGCCTACGTCGTCCTCAACATGGCCATCATGACGCGCATGGGGCGCGCCGCACTCGAGCGCATCGCGGGCGGCGAGACATTCGTGCGCGGCCTGCACTCCGTCGGCGAACTCGACCCGAACCGCCGCTTCATCATGCATTTCCCCGAGGAACTCACGATCGAGAGCTTCGGCTCCGGCTACGGCGGCAACGCCCTGCTCGGCAAGAAGTGCCATGCGCTGCGCATCGCGAGCTGGCAGGCGCGCCAGGAAGGGTGGCTGGCCGAACACATGCTGATCGTCGGGCTCGAGAGCCCGGCGGGCGAGCAGCACTACATCGCCGCGGCCTTCCCCTCGGCCTGCGGCAAGACCAATCTCGCGATGTTGATCCCGCCCGAATCGCTGCGGGGATGGAAGGTCACCACCATCGGTGACGACATCGCCTGGCTGCATCCGGGACCGGACGGCAGGCTGTGGGCGATCAACCCCGAAGCGGGCTACTTCGGCGTCGTGCCGGGCACGAACCCGAACACGAACCGCAACGCCTACGAGATGATTCGCCGCGACACGCTCTTCACCAACGTCGCGGTCACGGCCGACAACCAGCCGTGGTGGGAAGGACTCGAGACGGGCGCACCGGCGATCGACTGGCAGAATCGCCCGTACGACCCGAAGAACGGCGCGGCGGCGCATCCCAATTCGCGCTTCACCGTCGCGGCCACCCGCAACCCCGCGTACTCGCCGCATGCGGAAGACCCGCAGGGCGTGCCGATTTCGGCCATCGTGTTCGGCGGGCGCCGTCGCAGTGTCGCGCCGCTCGTCTATGAAGCCCGCGACTTCACGCACGGCGTGCTGCTCGGGGCCGGCATGGCTTCCGAGCAGACCGCCGCTGCCGAAGGCAAGGTGGGCGTGGTTCGCCGCGATCCGATGGCGATGAAGCCCTTCTGTGGCTACAACTTCGCCGACTACTTCGGCCACTGGATCGACGTCGGATCGAAGCTCGCGCGGCCGCCGCGCGTCTACCACGTCAACTGGTTTCGCCGCGACGCCGACGGCAAGTTCCTGTGGCCCGGGTTCGGCGACAACCTGCGCGTGCTCGCGTGGATGCTCGATCGCTGCAGTGGCCGCGGTGGCGCCGTCGAATCATCGATCGGCTTCGTGCCGCGTGCGGGCGACCTCGACCTCACCGGCCTCAACCTCGCACCGGGCAGCCTCGACGCGCTGCTGGCCGTCGATCGAGTGGAATGGCGCAAGGAGGCGGCCGATATCCGCGCCTACCTCGGCGAATATGCCGACCGGGTACCGGCGGCGCTGATGGCGGAACTCGCGAAGCTGGAGCAGGCGCTGGCGGCCTGACGGCGAAGGGCTGCGGGCTGCGGGCCAGAACGCGGGCCTGCGGCCCGCAGGTCGCTACACCTCTTCGCAGGTGTAGCGGATCGTGCCGGGCGCGCCCGGCTCGGGTGCGCGGCCGAGGCCGATCAGCCCCTCGCCCTTGATCTGCATGCTGTCGCGGCGGACGAACGACTCCTCGCCGCCAGCGCTCTGCACGAAAGTGCCGTTCGTGCTCTGGTCGATCAGCACGAACTTGCCCCGGTTCACCTCGATGCGCGCGTGCAGGCGCGAGATGAGGTTGCCCCGCACGACGAGGTCGTTGTCTTCCGCGCGGCCGAGCGAGGCGTGCGGCCGGCGCTCGTCGAGGACGAACTCCTGTTCGGGCGTGCGCAGCAGCAGCCGCACGGCGCGACGCGCCTCGCGGCCCGCGAGTGCGATCGCCGGGATCATGCTGGTGACGTCGTCGGTCTGCCACAACACTTCGAAGAGCGTGATCTCGCTGCCCTGCCCCTTGAGCGTGGCGATGTCGATCT
This sequence comes from Steroidobacteraceae bacterium, assembly GCA_050185195.1. Taxonomy (GTDB): domain Bacteria; phylum Pseudomonadota; class Gammaproteobacteria; order Steroidobacterales; family Steroidobacteraceae; genus CADEFQ01. Next base: position 83,272 of record JBFWZQ010000002.1, read on the forward strand.
GGCGCACCGAGGCGCGCCATTCAGGCGCGAGCTGCTCGACGGTCGCGGCCGTCGTCATGATCTGGCCGGCCTTGGCCTGGCTCGTCATGCGGTTGGCCGTGTGCACCGTGGCGCCGAAGACATCGCGGTTCTCGAGCACCACCGGCCCGAAGTGGCAGCCGATGCGGATCGCGACCGGATGGCTGTCGCCCTTGAGATGGGCGTTGACCGTAATCTGCTGCTGCATCTGGGCGGCCGCATTCAGCGCCTCGTCCGCCGAGGGGAAGGTCGACATGACCTCGTCGCCCATCGTCTTGATCACGGTGCCGTTGTGCCGCTCGGTCGCGGTGCGCATCACGTCGATGCAGGTTGCGATCATGTCGCGCGCGCGCACGTCACCGAGCTCCTCGAACAGGCGCGTGGAGCCGACGACGTCGGCGAACAGTATGGCGAGCTCGATATCCTTGCCCATGCCGGTTTCTTATGCGGGCGTTGCCGCATTATAGCAAGCGTTTTCCGCCCTTTGGGCCGCGGCGAGGAACAACGACGCATCGGCATCGACCGCGCGCGCGCCTTCGCTCAGGTAGCGGCGGAATTCGCGCGCACCGGGCTCGTGCGCATAGAGCCCGAGCGCATGGCGCGCGATCGCGCCCAGTCGTCTCCCTTTGGTGAGCTCCCGCGCCGCGTAGCCGGCCATGCGCTGCGCGAGTTCCATGCGCGAGGGTGGCGCCCAGCCATCGCCGGGCCACGCAAGGCGATGCAGCTCCGCCAGCACCCGGGGGCGATGGTAGGCCTCGCGCCCGAGCATCACGCCGTCGCACCACGCGAGCTCCTGCCCCGCCGCGCCGGCCGTGCGCAGGCCCCCGTTCAACACCAGCGGCACGCCCGGCAGCGCCGCGCGCAGCCGACGCACGACGTCGAAGCGCAACGGCGGCACCGCGCGATTGTCCTTCGGAGAGAGGCCGCCGAGCACCGCCTTGCGGGCGTGTACGACCAGGGCCGTCGCGCCCGCGGCGACGACGCCACGCGCGAACTCGAGCAGCCGCGCGAAGTCCTCGTCCGTGTACTCGGCGGTGGCCGCCGCCACGGCACCGCGGCGGCCCGCCTCGACCACGCCGATGCGCAACTTCACCGTGACGGGCACGCGCACCGCGGCAACCATCGCCGCCACGCCATCCGCCACCAGCGCGGGCTGCGCCATCAGGCAGGCGCCGAAGGCCCCGGCGCTCACCCGATCGCTGGGGCAACCGCAGTTGAGGTTCACCTCGTCGTAACCCGCCTCCTCCCCGATGCGCGCCGCCGCCGCGAGCTGCGCCGGATCGCTGCCGCCGAGCTGCAGCGCGAGCGGATGTTCGGCGGGGTGAAAGCCGAGCAGCCGTTGCCGATCGCCGCGCAGCACGGCAGCGGCGGTCACCATTTCCGTGTACAGCAGCACGCGCGGCGAGAACCCACGCAGGAAGTAGCGGCAGTGGCGGTCGGTCCAGTCCATCATGGGAGCGACCGAGATCCTGCGATCGATCGAATCGCTGCGTTTCCCGACGGCAACGCCTGTTTTGGTAGTGTTTTCCACTCGTGTCGTTCTTGCGGGATTGCTGCGTACTCCGGGTAGTCTATCGTTTGCCGGGGAGACGCAAGGGAGGCAAGATGCTTTTGCGCACTGCTCCGCGATCAGCCGGTACGAAAGAAGCACCACCACGCAATCGCGGCGATGTTGGCAATCACCGAAAGCCAGAACGCCGCCTGGAAGGACTGCTTCGAGGACTTGTGGCGAAACATTCCCTGCGCCAGGAGCGCGCCGGGCCATCCGCCCAGAAGCCCGACAAGCAGCAACGTGGATTCCTTGGTCCGCCAGCGATTGTTCATGGCCGCGGCCTTGTCGAAGGCGTACATCAGGAACGCGACCGGACTTGCGAGCAGGAATGCCGCCGGCACGACGATCGGCAGATCGCGATACACAGCCAGCCAGCCAAGCGCCGCGAAGCAGGCCAGCGCCAGCATCAGATGCCTTGGCCAAGATGCCAGCTGCACGGATTGCCTGGCGCCGGTGGGCCGGCGTTCCAGTCCGGGTATGGAAACATCGGCGGCGCGCACTTTTCCCGAGCCGTCGGACATCCTCTGGAAACGGACGACATCGCCCACGCGCGGTTCGCGCGCGACGCGCCCGAAGTCTCGCAGGTGGACGAACACATCCCTGCCGCCCTCATCCGGGCGAATGAAGCCGTAGGCCTTGTCGGCCTTCCAGGTGACGATCTTGCCGCGGGTAGTGGATAGCATCGAAAACCGGACCGGTTGCGACCTGAATCCCTGCCTTGGTCCCTATCGGGAATAGAGTCTGCCCCATCAGGAACAGGCGACCCAATCATATTGCACGTAATCGACATATATGTCGATTACGCGTAATGTGACCACATGTGGAATGACCGTCAGGCCGTTGAAATCTTCCACCTCCTGCGAAGATCGGGTTCTCGCGCCGCGGCCAGAAAGATGGAGAAAAGGCGCTGGAGCCCGTGGATGCCGGGATCATCCGCACGTATCGCCTCTACCCCGTGATCGCGCAGCACGACTCCGTCCACGCGGCTTTCGCCCAGAAGGTGTCGGCGCTGGCGTTGCGCGAACAGGTCCAGTCGCGGGACGTATTCGATCTCAGACAGCTGCTGGATGCGGGAGGCGGTGGCAAGGCGTTGCCGGCGCCAACGGCCGCCCACCTGGCCGCAGCCATCAACAATGCGATGGCGGTGGACTACGACGCGTACGCCGGCCAGGTGCTCGCTTACCTCGAGCCGGAGTACCAGGACCACTACGGTAGCCGGCAGGACTGGAACGCACTGCGAGAGCAGGTCGTGGGTGGCCTTGAGGTCTTGCGCCCATGAACCAGATCGAAGCCCTGCAGAGATTGCGCACGCTGGCAACACCGGCCGTCGAATCGCGGCACGTTGCCGCACTGCTGCAGGTTACCGCCAGCAACGCGACCACGATCCTTCGGCGCCTCGCTGCCGAAGGAATGATCACTCACGTCTCCCGTGGACGCTGGTTGGTGAACCAGAAGATCGATCGCCTGGCATTGCCCGGGTTGATCTCGGCCCCCTGCCCGGCTTACGTCTCGCTGCAATCGGCACTGTTCCACCACGGCTTGATCGAGCAGATTCCCTCGATCCTCTATGCCGTCACGCCCGGGCGACCTCGGCGCCTGCAAACGCCCATGGCTACGATCTCCTTCCACCGGATGCCACCGGTACTCTTCAAGGGCTTCGAGCTTTCGTCGGCATCCGATGCAAAGATCGCAACACCCGAAAAAGCACTTTTCGACCTGATCTATCTCGCGCCCGGAAGATCGCGCGTGTTCTCGAAGCTTCCCGAACTCACGATTCCGCGCCGATTCCAGTGGCGGCGCCTGAAGGAATACACGGCGCTGGTGCAGTCGTTGGGTCGACGCGCCTTCATCGCCGAGCGCATCAAGTGGATCCGATCCGCTTCCAACTGATCAACGATTCGAGGGGACGTGCAAGCTACGTGTATAACCAGAGGGTGCCGTATGCGAGTTGCGAAGTGGGGAAACAGCTTGGCAGTCCGCTTTCCCGATACCGTCGCATGGGCGGGATCGTAGTCGCGAACAAGCACTGGAGCGTTTGCGCGCCCTGAAGAAGTCCGTGCCCAAGGGCTTCCGTTTCGATCGGGTCGAGGCCAATGCCAGGTCGATGCGGCGCTCGCGGTCATGACAACCCTGACGGAGCCCGTGCGCCCGCTTGCAGTCGACATCCATGCCCGGGCCGTGAAGCTGGCCCGCGGCAACTCGCTCTCGTTCTACGGCGCGCTGATCGTCGCGGCAGCCTCCGATGCCGGTTGCCGCCTGCTGCACACCGAAGACTTGCAACACGGCCGCAGATTCGGCGACGTACTGATCCACGATCCGTTCCTTGCGGAGACGTAAACCATTCGGGGATCACCTGCCCGATTCATCTGCGCGGCGACGCCCGCGTCTCCGAAGCGTCGCGCAGCAGCTGCGCAATACGCCGGCCCGCCCTGCCGGGCGGCGCATCGAGCCGGTGCACGAGGCGGGGCGTGAACCGATAACGTGAGCCGGGGTAGCGCAGTTCGCGCAGGCGGCCGCTGCGCAGTTCCGCGCCGATCATGCCGAGGGGCATCCAGCCGAAGCCCGCGCCCATGAGCAGCGCCTGCTTCTTCGCGTCGAAGCCCGACAGGTGGAACACGCGCTCGCCACCGAAGCCGTGCGGATCGTCCGGCCTGCCGCTCGAGTCCTGCACCGTCAGTTCCACGTGGTCCTGCAGGTCGTCGAGGCGCACGGCCCCGAGCTGGGCGAGCGGGTGGCCCCGCCGTGCGCACAGCACGCACTCGACGGCGGGCAGGTCCTCGGTGGCGAGATACGGCTTCGCGTCGTAGTCCTTCACCACCATGAGGTCGGCGTTGTCCCTTTCGAAGCAGAACTGCACGCCGCGCTGGAACTCCACCTTCAGCTGGCAGCGCGTCGGCGCGCCCTCGTCGGCGAGCGTCTTGAACGCCGCGAGCGTCGGCCCGACCGGCAGGATGCCGTCGACGATCACGAGCAGGCGAGGTTCCCAATGATCCGCGAACTGCCGCGCGAGCGCCTCGACCTGGCGCGCCTGCGCGAGCAGGCGCCGACCCTGCGCGAGTACGGCTTCGCCCGCCGGCGTGAGGCGCACGCGGTAGCCGCCGCGATCGAGCAGCGCCACGCCGAGGCGCTGCTCGAGCTTGCGGACGTGATAGCTCACCGCCGACTGCACCTTGTTGAGCTGGCCGGCGGCGCGTGCGAAGCCGCCGTGGCGCACGACGGCATCCAGGGCTTCCACGGCTTCGAGGTCGAGGCGCATGTCGTTCCAATATTTAGTCCGAGTTGGTGCAAATCATACGCTTTCATCGAATAACGAGGACGGCCTAGGCTGCACCCTCCTGCAGGAGGAAACCGCCATGGCGCCAGCCGGACAGACCCGCTCCACCCGCCGCTCCTGGGCCGAGCCCTGGAAGGTCAAGGTCGTCGAACCGATCCGGATGACGACGGCGTCCGAGCGCTCGCACGCCATCGCCGAGGCGGGCTACAACACGTTCCTGTTGCGGTCCGAGGACGTCTACATCGACCTGCTCACCGACAGCGGCACGAGCGCGATGAGCGATCGCCAGTGGGCCGGCATGATGCTGGGCGACGAGGCCTATGCCGGCAGCCGCAACTTCTTCACCCTCGAGGCAGCCGTGCGCAGGTACTACGGCTACCGCCACGTCATCCCGACCCACCAGGGCCGTGGCGCGGAGAACCTGCTGTCGCAGATCCTGATCAGGCCCGGCGATTGCGTGCCCGGCAACATGTATTTCACGACGACCCGGGCGCACCAGGAACTCGCCGGCGGCACGTTCGTCGATGTCGTGATACCCGAGGCGCACGATCCCGCGAACGAACACCCCTTCAAGGGGAACATCGACATTGCGGCGCTCGAGGCACTGATCGGCCGGGTCGGCGCGGCACGCATTCCGTATGTCTGCGTCGCACTCACGGTCAACATGGCGGGCGGCCAGCCGGTGTCCCTCGCGAACCTGCGCGCGGTGCGCGCGCTCACGCAGCGCCACGGCATCCGCATCGTGCTCGATGCCACGCGCGCGGTGGAAAACGCATGGTTCATCCAGCAGCGCGAGCCGGGCCATCGCGACCGCAAGGTGGCGGAGATCCTGCTCGATCTGTGCGCGTGCTCGGACGCCTGCACGATGAGCGGCAAGAAAGATGCGCTCGTCAACATCGGCGGCTGGCTGGCCGTCAACGACGCGCAACTCCACGAGGAGGCCAGCAATCTCGTCGTCCTGTACGAGGGCCTGCACACCTACGGCGGCATGGCCGGCCGCGACATGGAGGCGATGGCCCGCGGCATCGAGGAATCCGTCGACGACGAACACATCCGGGCGCGCATCGGCCAGGTCGAATACCTCGGCAGCAAGCTGATCGACATGGGCGTCCCAGTCGTGCGGCCGATCGGCGGCCACGCCGTCTACCTCGACGCGAAGGCCTTCTACCCGCAACTGTCCCAGGACGAGTTTCCGGCCCAGGCACTCGCGGCCTACCTGTACGAAGAGGCTGGTGTACGCGCCATGGAGCGCGGCATCGTGTCCGCAGGCCGCTCGAAGGAAACGGGCGAGAGCCACCACCCCGCGCTCGAACTCGTGCGCCTGACGATTCCCCGCCGGGTCTACACCCAGGCACACATGGACATCGTGGCGGAGTCGGCCGCCGCGGTGTACGACGCGCGGCACGGCGCGCGCGGCCTGCGCATGGTCCACGAACCACGCTACCTGCGGTTCTTCCAGGCGCGCTTCGAACGCACCTGACGCGCTGCCACCTTGCCCGCGGATTATCCGCTAGGATCATGCGCATGGCAGCGAACGGGACATTGCGCGTGGGCATCGGCGGACTCGGCGCCATCGGGATGGCGGTGGCGCGGGCACTCGACGCCGGTCTCCCCGGGCTCGGGCTGTGCGCCGTCGCCGCGCGCGATGTCGCGAGGACACGGGAGCGCGCCGCGTCCCTGTCCGCGCGACCGGCCGTCACGACGCTCGCGGGGCTCGCCGCGGCTTGCGACGTGATCGTCGAATGCGCACCCGCGGCCGTCTATGACGAGATCGCGCGACCCGCGATCGAAGCAGGACGGGTCTTCGTGACCATGAGTTCGGGCGCCCTGCTCTCGCGCGGTGACCTGATCGAACAGGCGCGGGCGACGGGCGCGCGGATCATCGTGCCATCCGGCGGCATCCTCGGCCTCGACGCGCTGAAAGCCGCGGCAGAAGGCGAGATCCAGTCAGTGACGCTGGTTACGCGCAAGCCGCCCCGCAGCCTGGCGGGCGCCCCGTGGCTGGTCGAGCACGGCATTTCCGTCGAAGGCCTCGCTGGCGCGAAGCGGGTGTTTGCCGGCAATGCCCGCGAAGCGGCGGCGGCGTTTCCCGCCAACGCCAATGTCGCGGCCACGCTGAGTCTCGCGGGCATCGGCGCGGAGCGCACGCGCGTCGAGATCTGGGCGGACCCGCAAGCGCACCAGAACCTGCAGTTCGTGCGCGTGGAATCGGCCGCGGCCGACTACGAGGTGCGGCTCGCCTCCCATCCGCTGCCCGACAATCCGCGCACCGGCAGCCTCACGCCGAAGAGCCTCATCGCCACGTTGCGCGCGCTCACCGCCCACTGCACGGTGGGCACGCTCTAGGCTAGAAGGCGAGCGCCGCGCCCACCGTGCGCGGATCGGCCGCAGCCGCGAGCACGCCGCGCTCCGGATCGTCCGCGACGATCTGCATGGCCGAATGCAGCGCCCAGCGGCCGATTTCCCGACAGCGCGTCGCCGCGGCGCGCAGCAGGTCGATCTCCGCATCCTCGAAGCCCGCTTCGAGATTGAGTGCGCCGGCGGCATCGGCCGCATCCCAACGCGGCGCCGCAATCAGTCGACCGATGTCCGCTTCACCGCCCAGCAGGCGCGCCAGGGTCTGTGCGTTCCAGGGCATCTGGTTCGCGCCACCCGGTGTCGCCCCTTGCAGCCGCAGCGGCCCGGGTCCCGCGACGGACCATGCGTGCAGCGTCGTGGCGGGGCGGCGGCCGGCCAGCGGAAAGTTCGGGTGGCCCGGCTCGCTGCTGAAGCCGCGCCCCGCGCGATTGGCGAGGATCAGGTTGTATTTTTCGACGATCAGCCCGCTGCCAAAGCGCGGGTAGGAGTTGGAATGCACAACCGTCACCATCGTGCCGTCCCCGTCCACCGCGGACACCATCGAGGTGCCGGATGGATCCGAGAGCGCGCCGCCCTGCCAGGCGAGCGCCGCGACGATCCCGGCGTGCACTGCCGCCGCGGGCGTGCGCGTGCGCTCCGACAGGTGTTCGACGGCGCGCAGCAGCGCGGCGCCATGGGTCGGTGCCGGCGTGACGAAGAGCGATCGCCCACCGAGGTGACCGGTTGCCGCATCGACCCACTCCGCCCCGGCCGCAGTGGCCAGATCCTCGCGCGTGAGGATGCCGCCATGGCGGCGTACGCAGTCGAGGATCGCGTCGCCGACTTCGCCGGCGAGGAAACCTTCGCGTTCCGCCACCAGCGCTTCGAGCGCTTGCGCGAGTCCCGGCAGGGTCGTGACAGCGCCAGGTGGAATGGCTTGCCCTTGTGGGTAGTAGCGCGTCCCCGACGGGTTGTGGCGCGCGACCAGTTCGGCAGATTCTTCCGCCAGCGACGAGCAGATGCGCGACCAGCAGAATCCCTGTCGCGCCATCCCGATCGCGGGCGCCGCCAGCCGCTCGAACTGCAGGCGACCACGCTCGGCGAGGGCGATATAACCGGCCGGCGCGCCCGGTACGCCAACCGAGTTCGCCCCCGTCGCCTGCATCTCGCCGCGGCCTGCCAGCGCCGCGAGGCCCGCGGGCGCGCCGCCAATCGCGAGCAGGGCCTCGGGCGCCGCGCGGTCCCGCGGCCACGCGAGCGCCACGAGATCGCCCGCGAGCCCGCACTTCGGCGGCAGGAGCACGGTCTCCGCGAGCGCCGCGGCCAGCACCGCGTCATAGGCATTGCCACCGGCACGCAGCGCTTCGGCACCCACGAGCGCGGCGGCGGGTGCCGCCGCCGCCACGGCGCCGTGCGGGCCGCGTGCCTGGCACTGCTCGGCCATGACGGGCCATGCGCCGGCGAGGCGCCAGGTACTGCCCGCCATTCAGAACACGACGACTGCGAAAATGGTGGATGCGACGAGGCCCGCAACGACCGGCACGAGCATCACGCGCACGGCATCCTGCACGGGCACGCGCGCGAAACAGGCGATGGCGATCAGCGACGACCACGGGATCAACGTGCCTCCGCCCGTCCACACCGAGCCCATCTGGCCGATCGCCGCGAGCGTCGCGGCGTCGGCGCCCGACACCGGCGCGAGGGCGCCGGACAATGCGCCGGTCAGGGGCAATCCTGCAAAGCCGGAACCGTCGACGCCCGTGATCATGCCGACCAGCAGCACGCCGAAGGCAACCGGGTACTCGTTCGACGGAATCCACGCCTGCGCGCTGTGCACGAGTTCGAACAGCAGGCTCGGTGCGCGCTCGACGGGCACGCCAAGGATGCCTGCGGCGGTTTCGCTCGCGCCGAGGAAGAAGAAACCCGCGATGGGCAGCACCGAACCCATCGCCCGGAAAGCGAACACGAAGCCTTCCGTCACGTGATCGGCGCTCGCGTCGAGCATCTCTCGCGGGCCGTGCATCGCGAGCGCCGCGCAGATCATCAGCAGGCTCGCCATGCCGCCGACGAGCGACGCGGCCGCGCCGCCCTTGATGGACGGCAACCCCGGCACGAACATCGGCAGCACCATCAATCCGACCACGACGAGGAAGGCGAGCGGCGTCAGCAGCGCGAACAGCCTCGACCACTTGACGCGCGAGCGCTCGAGGTCGCGCAGCTCGCGCTCGACGTCGTCCTCCGTCAGCAGCAGGTGGTCGCGGCTCGTGCCACGCGCGATCTCCGGCTTGTTCATCGTGCCCGCATCGGCAAACGCGGCGGACTTGCCGTTGGTGGCGCGCTGCTGCCACTCGGTGAGCAGCTGCTCGTCGGGCGCCTTGAAACCCTTGCGCAGCGACAGGTAGACGAGCGACAGCGCAATCGCGCCCGTGACGAGCGACAGGGCGAGCGCACGATCGGCCACCACCGTCGCGAGGGCACCGGACGCCTTCGCGCTGATGCCGGGGGCCACGCCGACGATGTAATCGGAAGAAAGCGCCATGCCCTGCCCTGCGATCGCCATGACGGCCGCGCCCGCGAGCGGCGGCAGGCCGGCGGCGATCGCCGCCGGCAGGAGCACGGCCGACACGAGCGGCACCGCCGGGGTCGGCCAGAAAAACAGCGATACGGCGTAGGTCACGAACGCCAGCACCAGGAACGACACGTGGCCGTTCTTCATCACGAGGCGAAACGGCTCGACCATGCGAACGTCCGACCGCAGGTCCTTCAGCGAATTGAGCAGCGCGGTGACCAGCGCGATCACGAGGAAGATGTTGAACAGCTCCTTCGCCGCGACGAAGCTCGCGTTGAAGATGCTGCCGAGCGCGGCGATCGGGCTGCCGCTGTAGGCGAACACGACGAGGAAGGTCGAGATGATCGAGGGCACCACGACGTTGGCGCGCAGGACCATCGTACAGACGATGACCAGCACCCCCGCGAGATACATCCAGTGCGCCGCCGTGAGACCCGAAGTCGCGCCCATACCCCCCCTTGCCCGGCCTCGATGTACCCCGCATGGCCGTCGTGCATACAGTATACCGAATGCACGGGGAATCAAGTGTAGTTCCCGTGCCGGTATACTGTATCGATGCCGATGAAAGCGGAACTCGCCGACTGGAACGATGGCTGGTCGAACATCGGGGCGACCCACCAGTCGCTGCATTTCGCGGTGACGACGTCGCTGCGCGAAGCGATCCTCAAGGGCCGGTTCAAGCCGGGCGAGCGGCTCACCGAATCGAATCTCGCGGACATCTTCAAGGTATCGCGCAATCCGATCCGCGAAGCGCTGCGGGCCCTGCAGGTCGAGGGCCTGATCGAGGTCAATCCCCGCCGGGGCGCACGCGTGCGCCTCGTCTCCGATGCGGAGGCGCAGGAAGTGATCGAACTGCGCGCGGAACTCGAAGGCATCAACGCGCGCAATGCGGCGCGGCGCTGCGACGGGGAAACGCGCCAACTGCTGGTACGGCTGCAATCGGAAGGCAACGAAGCCGCCGCCGCCGCGGCGAACGAGCGCCTGCGGCGTATCAACGACCGCTTCCATGCCCTGCTTGCCGATGCGGGGCAGAACCGCTATCTCGCCGACTACGTGAAATCATTGCGCGAGCGCACGCTGTGGCTGTTTGCCTCCGCGCAATCCGACCGCGCCGCCGAATCCTGGCGTGAGCACGCCGCGATCCTGCAGGCGGTCATCACCGGCGATGCGGAACTCGCGGCGCTGCTCGCAGCCCGGCACGTGCGGAAAGTCGGCGAGCAGGTGCGCTTTGGCCTCAATGCCGCCGGGGAACCCATCGACGAATCCTGACCCGGGCCACGCTATCTTGCGCGTTCGCCCCTTGGTGTATACAGTATACCCACCTGCTTGCGGGGATGCAGTCCGATGATCAACAAGAACGTCCTGAGCCTCACCGATGCCGAACTCCTGCTGGACGCCGCGCAGCGCAAGTCCGAAGAGCTCGGCGGCATGCATGTCATCTGCATCGCCGACGACGCGGGCTACCCGATCGCCCTGCGCCGCCTCGACAAGGGCAAGGTGACCAGCGTGCAGATCGCGGAAAACAAGGCGTTTACCGCCGCAGCCCACCGCCGCGTGACGCATACCTTCACCAATACCTTTCCCGGCGAGGAAGCATGGGGAATCTTCACGCAGCACGGCGGCCGCATCACGGTGTTCGTCGGCGGCTATCCGATTTTCGTCGACGGCAAGGTCGTCGGCGGCATCGGCGTGTCGGGCGGCAACGGCGAGCAGGACATCGCGGTCTGCGAGGCCGCGATCGCCGCGTTCGCCGAGTACATGAAAAAGACAGGTGGCGGCGTCGTCACGATCCCCGACGCGGCACGCAAGGCATGACCGCGCAGCTCAACTACATCGGCGGTCGCTGGCTGCCCGCGCAGGGCGGGCAAACATTCGAGCGCCGCAACCCCGCCGACCCCGCCGATGTGATCGGCGTCTTTCCTGCTTCGCAGAAGGCGGATGCGCTTGCCGCGATCGAGGCCGTCGACGCCGCGCGTCGGGCCTGGGCCGCGACCGAGGCGGAGCAGCGCCAGCGCGTGCTCGAGCGCACCGCGGACCTCATCCTCGCGCGGCTCGATGCGCTGGCGCGCGAACTCACGCGCGAAGAAGGCAAGGTGCTCGCCTCCGCCACCCAGGAGTGGCGCCGCACGGCGGCGAATTTCCGCCTCTACGCCGGCGAGACACAGCGCACGCTCGGCGAGACCTTCGGCGGCAGCGGCAGCGGCGTCGTCTATTCGGTGCGCGAGCCGGTGGGTATCGTGCTCGCGATCACGCCGTGGAATTTTCCCGTGTCGATCCCGTCGCGCAAGATCGGGCCGGCGCTCGCCACCGGCAACGGCGTGATCTACAAGCCCTCCGAGATCACGCCGCTCGCCGGCCAGCGCATGGTCGAGTTGCTGCTCGAAGCCGGCTTGCCCGAGGGCGTGATCGCGCTCGTGCAGGGCCATGGCGCCGACGTCGGCGACACGCTCGTCGGATCGCCCGCGGTGGGCGCCGTCACCTTCACCGGCTCGTACCCGACGGGCTGTCGCATTCACCGCGCCGCCGGCCCCGACAAGCGCCTGCAGCTCGAAATGGGCGGCAAGAACCCCTGCGTGGTGCTCGCCGACGCCGACCCCGCCCGCGCGGCGCAGATCGCCGCCCAGGGCGCGTTCTCGCTGACCGGCCAGGCCTGCACGGCGACCAGCCGCGTGCTCGTCGTCGGCGACATCTACGATGCCGTGGTGCGCGAGCTCGTTGCGCGTGCGCGGGCCTTCCGGATCGGCAACGGCCTCGATCCGAAGGTGACGATGGGCCCGCTCGCGAGCGAGGCGCAGCAGCGCAAGGTCGGGGAGATGATCGCGATCGGCAAGGCCGAGGGCCTGCGGGTCGCGTTCGGTGCGGACGACCTCGACGCGCCCCTGCCCCCGCAAGGCCATTTCGTCGCCCCGACGGTATTCATCGACGTGCCGCCCGGGTCCCGCCTGTCGCGCGAGGAGATCTTCGGCCCGGTCGTCTGCGTGTCGCGGGTCGCGAGCTACGAAGAGGCGCTCGCGCAGGCGAATGCCGTCGAGTACGGCCTCGCGGCGTCCGTCGTCACGCGCGACATGGGCCGCGCGCTCGCGTTCGCGGCGGACATCGACGCCGGCATCGTCAAGGTCAACAGCGCAACCGGCGGCGTCGCACTGAATGCGCCCTTCGGCGGCTTCAAGCATTCGAGCAACCAGACCAACAAGGAACAGGCGGGCCACGGCGTGATGGATTTCTACACGCGCACGAAGTCCGTCTACCTGTCGACCTGAATGGATTCGCCATCATCACCGAATACCTGACATTGGCCGCGGCCATGCTGTCGACGGGGCTCGTCGGCGGCGTCGTGGCGGGCCTGCTGGGAGTCGGCGGCGGCATCGTGATCGTGCCGGTGCTCGATATCGCGCTCGCGATCCTCAAGATCGACCCGTCGATCCGCATGCACGTCGCCGTCGCGACGTCGCAGGCGACGATCGTGCTGACGTCGATCTCCTCGGCCCGGGCGCACCACAAGCGCGACGCCGTCAACATGCCCCTCGTCAGGCGTTGGGCGCCCTACCTGTTCGCGGGCGCCCTGGTCGGGGTGGTGGTGGCCGACCACGTGCACGGCGACGTGCTGTCGATGGTGTTCGCGATCGTCGCGCTGCTCGTCGCCGTGAAGATGATGCTGCCGCTCGACAACCACCCGCTCGCCCAGCAGGTGCCGGGCGGGATCGCGACGCCGCTCCTGCCCGGTTCGATCGGTGCGCTGTCGAGCATGATGGGGATCGGCGGTGGCACGCTGAGCGTGCCGATCATGACGCTGCTCAACGAGCCCATCCACCGCGCGGTCGGCACCGCCTCGCTGTTCGGCCTCACGATCAGCCTGCCGGCGACGGTGGGCTTCATCATCGCCGGATGGAGTCACCCGTCGCTGCCGCCCGGCAACCTGGGCTTCGTCAACCTGCTCGGCTTCGTGCTGATCGCACCTGCCACGATGCTGACGGCGCCGCTCGGCGCGCGCCTCGCGCACTGGCTGCCCCGCCGCCACCTGAGTCTCGCGTTCGGCTCGTTCCTGTTCATCGTGGCCGCGCGAATGTTCTATTCGGCGTTCAAGTAGCGCGGGCTAGAAGCCGATCACGGCGCCGCCGTCGACCCGCATGACAGTGCCCGTGACGAAACTGGCGCGCGGACTGGCGAGGAACGCCACGACGTCGGCCAGTTCCTCCGCCCTGCCGAGCCGGCCGACCGGAATGCCCGCGAGATGCTCCCCGCCGACATCCGCCTCGCTGCTGCCGCGATCCTGCGCGAGCCAGCCGCGAAAGCGGTGATAGGCGGGCGTGTCGAACTGGCCCGGTACGATCACGTTGACGAGCACGCGCGGCGCGAGCTCGAGCGCAAGCGAGCGCGCCGCGGCGGCCACGCCGCTGCGATACACCGACGACAGCGCGAGATCGGGGGAAGCCTCGAGCACCGAACGTGCCGTGATGAACAGCATCCGCCCGGCATCCGAGCGCTGCAACAGGGGCGCCGCCGCGGCCGCGGCATCGAGCGCGGGACGCAGCATCGATTCGTAGGCGCGCGCGCGCGACTCTGCACTCGAGCGACCGATCGGCCCCGGCGTGCCGCCCCCGGTGTTGATGATCGCGATGTCGAGGCCACCGAGCAGCCGCGCCGCCTCGTTCACCATCCGGTCCGCCTCGCCGGCGATGCCGAGGTCGCCGCGCACCCAGCCGGCCGCGTGCAGGGCCTCGCCCGCCGCCCGCAAGCGGGTCTCGTCCCGCCCCGCGATGACTACCCGCGCGCCTTCGGCCGCCAGTTGCGCCGCGATCGCCCGGCCGAGGCCCGAGCTCGAACCGAGCACCAGGGCGCGTTTGCCGGCGAGCTGCAGGTCCATCGTCAGTCGATCGCGACGTAGATGTGGCCGTCGATTTCGCGCACGGGATAGGTCTTCACGGGGCGCGACGCCGGCGGGTTGATCGGTTCGCCCGTGGCGAGATCGAAGATCGAACCGTGGCAGAGGCAGGTGAGCCCGCCCTGCTCCACCTTGCCGGACGACAGGTGGCAGGCGAGGTGCGTGCACAGGTTGTGCACGGCATAGGCCGTGCCGTTGAGCCGCGCGATCGCGACTTCCGTGCCCTGCACCACGAAGCGGCGCACGCTGCCTTCCTGCACCTGGCCGCTGCGCGCCGCGCGGGTGAAACTCCCCTCGCGCTCCGCCGCTTGCATGGCCGTGGCGTCATCGCCAGGCGTTTCCTGTTCCTCGAGCAACGCACCGAGGTCCGCGTCGTCGTCCCGCAGCATGCGCGGATCGACTGCAATGCGTCCGGCCAGCAGCGACTTGACGACCATGATGTCGCCGCCGCGGTTCATCCCGAAGGCGCCGGCGATCTTGCCGGCCTGCAGGTAAAACGCGACGAAGTCCCGCTCGTCGAGCGAGCCACGCACCACGACTTCGTCCCAGGCGTCCGCATGGCCTGCGTACTGCAGGCTGTGCTCGTACTGGTCCGACCAGAACCAGTGCGGGTCCTCGTAGCGGGTGCGCACGCCCATCATGTTGAGTCCCGCGGCGGCGCCCTGGCGGGACGCGTTGTCGAAATGCTCGACGCGCATGCGCTTGTCGAACAGCGGGTGGTAGTGGTTGGCGACGTCGCCCGCGGCGTAGATGCCGGGCGCCGTCGTGCGGCAGAACTCGTCGACGCGGATGCCGTTGCCGACCGTGATCTCGCTCGCCTTGGCCAGATCGTCGTTCGGCGCGATGCCGATGCCGATCACGACCGCATCGCCTTCGAAGGTCTCGCCGTCGCGCGCGCGCACGACGACGCCGGAAGCCGTTTCCGCGATCGATTCGACGGCGACACCGCAGCGCAGCCGCACGCCGTTCTCGACGTGGATCGCGCCGCACACCGCGCCGATGGTGGCGCCCAGTACCCGTTCGAGCGGCGCCAGCATCGCCTCGAGCATCGTGACGTCCGCGCCGATGGCCCGCGCGGACGCGGCGATCTCGGAACCGATGAATCCACCGCCCACGATGATGAGGTGACGCCCCGGCCGCAATTGAGCGCGCAGCCGTTCGGCGTCCGCGAGCGTGCGCAGGTAGAGGATCTTTTCTCCCTGCGCTTCCGGGAAACGACGCGGCGTGCCGCCGGTCGCGATGAGGACGGCATCCGACGCGAGCCGGCGCCCGTCCCCGAGCACGACATCGAGGCTTGCCTTGTCCACGCGCACCGCGCGCGCGCCGAGTTCGAGCGTGACAGCGTGGCTCGCATACCAGTCCGGCGCCACGGACCAGAGTTCCTGTGGGTCCGCCTTGCCTTGCAGGAACTCCTTCGACAGCGGCGGGCGCTGGTACGGTGCATGCGGCTCGTCGCCGACGATCGTGATGCCCCCGTCGAATCCCTGGCGTCGCAGCGCGCGCGCGGCCGAGGCGGAAGTCTGGCCGGCCCCGATCAGCACCACCTGGCGAAGCACGTCAGCCCGCCTCGCAGAAGCGCTCGTGCGCCGCGGGTTCGGCGTCCCGCACCTGCGGATCGAGCCGGACATAGACGACTTCGTCCTCGACCTTCACCGGGTAGACCGGCTGGCATTTCGCCCACTGGTCGGTCCAGCCCGTCTTCAGGTCGAAGGCCCACTGGTGGCCCGGGCAGATCACCTTGCCCTTGAAGACGAGGCCGCGCGACAGGCGACTCTGCTTGTGGATGCAGATGTCGCGCAGCGCATAGACCTCGCCGTCGATGTAGAACAGGGCGATCTCGTGATCCGCGACCGTCACCTTGAGCTTCCTGCGCTCCCGCAGCGGCCCGAGCTCGGTGGCCTTGACCCAGTCGGTCATGGCCCGGTCAGACGGAACCGACCGCGGCGAGTTCGGAGTCCGCGTGCTTGAAGTCCTTGACGTAGTAGTCGTACAAGGCCTTCGTGTACGAGAAGCGCATGTCGGCGGCGTCGCGCGCGGCTTCGAGGCACAGTTCCTGCAACTCGGGCGTGTCGGCGTGGCGCAGCACGATTTCGTAGCCACGCTCGCCGTGCACCTCGTCCGAGGTGATGTGCAGCTCGAAGAATTCCGCTTCGTCTTCGGTGAAGCCGTACTTCTCGAGCAGCGGCGGGTACTGGCGGCGGTAGATGTCGGGCACCTGCGACTCGAGGCCGACGACCAGCGCCGCCGTCGCGGCGACCCAGTTGCCGCGCATCGCCGTGGCATAACACCAGCCCTGCAGGCCGCGGGTCACGGGGTTCATGTTGCGCGGGTCCTGCACCCGCTCGCGCGTCGTGCCGCAGGCTTCGGCGAAGCGGATGAGGAGATCCGTGTGGCGGATGTCCGCGAGTTCTTCCTCGTACATGTTCTGCAGCAGGAAATCCTTCGCCTCCGTCGCGTGGTCCGGTGCGTTGGCATAGATGTAGCCGAGGTAGTCGGCAAAGGGCCCCACGTAGTGGAAGTGGTTCTCGGCCCAGCGCGCGAAGTGCTCGCGCGTCAGCTTGCCGCTCGACCACGCGACGCTGAACGAGGCGTCCTTGGCCTCGCGCCCCTGCATCGCTTCCTTGAGAGCCGCCCGAAATTGAGTTTTGTCAAGCAATTTGGCCATGGCGCAACCTCCGGATGTCGTTCGAAGCGTATACTGCGGACAAAATGCCGTCAACGGCATTTCATGACAGGATCACCGACATGCAGTCCATCCAGCTTCGCCCCGTGAAGTCGAATCCCGGCCTCACCGACAAGGTCTACGCGGCGCTGCGCGACGCGATTTCGCGCATGGACATCTATCGTGGCGACGAGCCGCCCAAGCTCGACGAGCGTTACCTCGCCGAGAGCCTGGGCGTCAGCCGCACGCCCGTGCGCGAAGCCCTCTCCCGCCTCGAGCAGGAAGGACTCGTCATGTCGATCCCGCGACGGGGCGCGTTCGTCGTGCGCAAAACCAAGAAGGAGATCCTCGAGGTGATCCAGGTGTGGGCTGCGCTCGAGAGCATGGCCGCGCGGCTCGCGACGCAGGTCGCGAGCGATGCGGACATCGGCGAACTTCGCAAGCTCTTCGTCACCTTCCGCAGCCCCGACGAGCCGCAGGCGCGCATCGACGAATACTCGGAGACCAACATCCGGTTCCACCAGGCCATCATCGCGCTCAGCGGCAACGAGCTGCTGCAGCGGCTCGCCGACGTGCCGTTCCTGCACATGCGCGGCATCCGCGCCAAGACCATCGGCGAACACGACCGCGCGAGCCGGTCGATCGTGGACCACATGCACATCATCGAGGCACTCGAGGCGCGCGATGCGCGGCTCGCGGAAGACCTCGTGCGCGAGCATTCCTTCGGACTTGCCGAGCACGTCGAGAAGCACGTCGACTATCTCGGCTAGGCGCCGGAAAGCAGCGTCTTGCCGATCAGCAGCGCGGCGGACAGGCCGGACAGGCCAAGTACCGCCTGGCGTGCGCGCCGGTTGCTGATACGCGGCAACACGCGGCCAGACAACCAGAAACCGGCGAGCAACGGCGGCACGAAGATCGCCCCCGCGAGCGCTTCGGTCGCGCTGAAGCGGCCGAAGTGCGCGAGCACGAACAGCGAGAAAGCCGAGCCGAGCACGAAGAAGGCTGCCATCGTCGCGCGGATCGACGCCGCGGCGCCGTGCTGGTAGGCGAGCGCGAGCGGCGGCGCCCCGATCGAGGTCAGCGTTCCCATGAAGCCCGACGCAAACCCCGCGACGAACAGGTTGGGCCGCGTCGGCTGCACGCGCCAGCCGCTCGCGCTCAGCAGCACTGCGCCGAGAACGAGTGCGCCGAACAACAGATTGTAGGTTGCAAGCGGCAGCAGCGAAATCGCGAGCCCGGCCACCACGGTGCCCGGCACCCTCCCCGCGAGCGCAAACGAGAGCCCCCGCACATCGATCGCCTCGCGCTCGCGCCACGCGATCAGCAAGGACACGAGCAGGGCCAGCACCAGCAGTGGGCCGGGCACGAGGCGCGGGTCGATCAGCAGCAGGATCGGTGCGGCGATCATCCCGAGGCCGAGCCCGGCACTCGCCTGGATCAGGGAACCCGTGAAGACCGCCAGGGCCCCCAGCAACAGGGCCGGCCAGTGCGCCAGGTCGAAGACCACATTCACGTTCGACCCCCCTTGACATCCACAACATACAGTATACCGTATACACAAAATACAGCTATCCACAGCCATCAAGACTCGGGGGTCACATGGTTCGCAGGCTGATGCAGCACTCCGCCACGGTAGTGAGGAGATAACGATGTCCAGGGTCGTCACGACGATTTCATCCGCGGTCTTGTTGGTGTTGACCGCGTTCCCCGCCCGCGAGGCAGGTGCGCAGCAGGCCGGGGCCGAACAGGCTCCCGCCTTGCAGGAAGTCACGGTCACCGGCACGCGACGCCTCGTCGTATCGCCGACGGACGTGTCCGCGCCGGTCGATGTCATATCGATCGACAAGCTCACGAAGCAGGGCGACGTGGACATGATCAATGTCCTGCGCAACTCCGTGCCCTCCTTCAACGCCGACGCCAATCCGCTCAGCGGCACGCCGACGTCGATGCGTCCCGTCTCGCTGCGCGGCCTGTCGCCCGACCACGTGCTCGTGCTCGTGAACGGCAAGCGGCGCCATCGCGGCGCCAATGTCGCGACGTTCTCGGGCGGCAAGACCGACGGCTCGCAGGGCCCGGACATCTCCTCCATCCCGACCGTCGCGCTGAAGCAGGTACAGGTGCTGCGCGACGGCGCTGCCGCGCAGTACGGCTCGGACGCCATCGCCGGCGTCATCAACTTCATCCTGAACGACAGCCCGGAGGGCGCCGACCTGCAGGCCAAGTACGCCAGCACCTATGCAGGCGACGGTGGCCGCTACCAGGTCGCGGGCTCGGCAGGCATGCCGCTCGGCGAGGCGGGCTACCTGCGCTTCAGCGGCGAATTCCACGAGCAGGATGAATCGATCCGCGCGATCCAGCGCCCGGATGCGGCGGCGCTGCAGGCCGGCGCCAATCCGCTCGTCGACCCTGCCGCGGTGCCGGACCCGACCACCAACTTCGGCATCCCGAAGATCTCGGACGACCTGAAACTCTTCATGAATTTCGGCGCCGACATCAACGAGGACGCGCGCTTCTACGGCTTCGGCAACTACTCGCAGCGTACGACCGAGAGCGACTTCTTCTACCGCAACCCGACCGACCGCCAGGGCGTCTTCACGGACGGCGCCGGCAACTTCCTCGTCGGCGACATGACGCCGAACGACGGCCAGAACTGCCAGGGCGGCATCGACTTCGGCGGCACGGGCGTCGTCAACAACCCGATCGCGGTGGGTGCCCCCGACCAGGTGGCGCGCATGTCGAGCGTGCTGTCGGACCCGAACTGCTTCAACTTCCTCGAGATGTTCCCGGGCGGTTACAGCCCGCGCTTCGGCAGCGACGTCACTGACTTCGCCGGCGCGTTCGGCATCCGCGGCAAGTTTGGGCCCGGCATGACCTACGACGTCAGCGCGAGCGCCGGCCGCAGCAAGATCTCCTTCTTCGCCGGCAACGTGCCGAACCCGAGCATGGGCTCGCAGACGCCGACCTTCTTCAAGCGCGTCGGCGACCGCATCCAGCTCGAGAAGGCCGTCAACGTCGACATGACCTATCCGATGCCCGTGGCCGCGTTCGCCTCGCCGCTCAACATCGCCTTCGGCGGCGAGTGGCACGACGAGGAGTTCCAGATCGTTTCAGGCGAACCCGCCTCGTTCGAGGCCGGCGTGCTCGGCTCGCAGGGCTTCCTGATCGGCGAAGAAGCCATTCCGGGCTTCTCCCCCACGATCTCGGGCACCTTCGGCCGCCACAAGTTCTCCGGTTACGTCGACATGGAAGCCGACGTGACAAAGAAGCTGACGCTCGGCCTCGCCGCGCGGCACGAGGCCTTCTCGGGCACGGTCGGCAGCGAGACGACGTACAAGGCGTCGGGCATGTACCACTTCACGGATTCGTTCGCGATCCGCTCGACCTACGCCACGGGCTTCCACGCGCCGTCCGTGGGCCAGGAGCATTTCTCGACGACGACGACCGAGTTCGACGCGAACGGCAACCTCGTCGAGTCGGGGCAGATCCCGCCGACGAGCCCCACCGCCGCGATCGTCGGCGGCAAGCCGCTCAAGCCTGAGACGTCGAAGAGCGTCGCGGGCGGCCTCGTGTTCGACAACGGGACGATCACGATCACCCTCGATGCGTATTACATCGAGATGGAGGATCGCATGACCCTCTCGGCCAGCAAGACGCTGACGCCCGCGCAGAAGCAGGCGCTGATCGACGAGGGCTTCCAGTCGGCGGCGGGCTTCAGCTCATTCCGCTTCTTCACCAACGACTTCGCGTCGGAGACGAAGGGCATCGACCTCGTCGCGTCGATGCCCCTCGGTTTCATCACCCGGGGCAGCAACGACCTGAACGTCGCGGTGAACTACAACAAGACGAAGGTCACCTCCTTCGACCCGTCCGACCCGAACGAACTGCTCGACCAGGTGCGGGTCACGCAGCTCGAGGACAACTACCCGAACTGGCGCGGCAATGTCGGCTTCACGCACGTCGAAGACGCCTGGCGCGCGCTGCTGCGCGTGAACTACTTCGGGCGCTTCACGGAGATGCACGTCAACGGCAACCTGCCGATCCACGCGGAGTCGCAGGTCACCGTCGACCTCGAGTTGGGCCTGACCCCCTGGGAACGGCTGGAACTCGCGGTGGGCGCGGAAAACCTCCTCGGTTCCGAACCGACGCGCAACCCGTGGGATTTCATCGTCGGCTCGAAGTACCCGACGACGACGCCCAGCGGCCTCGACAACGGCCTCTGGTACCTGCGGATGAACTACAAGTTCTGAGTTGCAGGCGGGCGGGCCGCGATCACGCGGCCCGCCCGGTTTTCCCTGGGCCGGCACTTGCCCGGCGTCGCAGCCGGTACCCACGGCGCCATCCTTGACGTTCGCGGGATGCGCATGGCGCAATGGCCGCCATGTCCCCAGGATCCCGGTCATCATGTCCAGACTCGGCAAGCAACTCGGACAGGTAGTCGCAGCGCTCGATCGAATTGACGCCGCGTATGCACTCATCGGCGGTCTCGCTCTCGCCTCCCACAAAGTCGTCCGGGCCACGATGGATATCGACCTGCTGACGGAACTGCGCTCGGCGGATGAAGTACACGACGTCCTGCTTGCGCTCGACTACCGGTGTGCGCACCGGAGTACGGATGCCGCGACCTATCTGCGCGACGACGAGCGAATCGACTTGTTGTATGCGAGCCGCCCCATTGCCCGTCGACTACTCGACGGCGCCGCGACGCGCGAGACGAGTTTCGGCGTTTTGCGGGTAGTGAGCCCGGAAGGCTTGATAGGCTTCAAGTTGCTGGGACTCGTCAATGACCCCAGGCGAACGCAGGACCTGGAAGACATCCGCGCGCTGCTACGCGCAAATCGGACTACGCTCGATATAGACGAAATCAGGGAATACTTCCGACTATTCGAACGCGACTCCCCTGAACCATTCACATCCGTGCACACGCACCCATCGTTGATGGCCGGCTCCGGAGCGCGCTGCGGATCGACCGAACGCGATCCCTACGAAACCCTGGACGATCTCATGTGTGTCATCGAAGAACTCTGCCCCCGCTGGCCCCCACGTCCGATCCATGACGAGGGGACTGCGCTGTTGCTGTAACGGGGCTCAGCTGCCGCCCGCGCCCATCTGCGACTGGCAGTAGTTCTCGATGCCGATGCGGCCGATGAGGTCGAGCTGGGTCTCGAGGAAATCGATGTGTTCTTCCTCGGACTCGAGGATGTCCTCGAAGAGCTCCCGCGAGACGTAATCGGCCGCCTTCTCGCAATCGGCGATCGCGGCCTTGAGATCGGCGCGCCCCGCGACCTCGAGCCTGAGGTCGCATTCGAGGCATTCCTTGACGTCTTCGCCGAGCAGCAGCTTGCCGAGATCCTGCAGGTTCGGCAGTCCTTCGAGGAACAGGATGCGCTTCACCAGTCGGTCCGCATGCTTCATCTCGTCGATCGATTCGTCTTTCTCGTGCTGCTCGAGCCGGGTGAGTCCCCAGTTGCCGAACATGCGGGCGTGCAGGAAATACTGGTTGATCGCCGTCAGCTCGTTCTTCAGCACGGCATTGAGATGCCGGATGATCGTTGCGTCGCCCTTCATTGTCTTGCCCCTGTCGTCGAGTCCGAACGGGGTATGGTCGGCGAACGACCGGCGACGTGCAATCAGCCTGGCTGCAGTCGCGCGCGATGGCCCAGCTGCTCGTCGACCACCTCGCGCGCCGTGTCTTCGCAATGGCCGCAGCAATTGGCAACCGGCAACTTGCACTGCACTTCAGCCAGGGAAGCGGCCCCGAGGTCCACGGCGGCGCGGATCTGGCGATCGGAGATGGCGTTGCAGACGCAGACGAACATGATGGAGGGTCCTCTGGAGAACCATCCTAATTGCGAATGAGAATGATTGTCAATAACTATGATGGGGCTGAGATCGAGAGGACGAGCGGGTCGAGCCCCTCGATCTGCGCCACGACCCGATCGCCGGGGCGCAAGGGTCCGACTCCGGAGGGTGTCCCGGTATAGATGAGGTCGCCCGCTTCGAGCCGGTAGAGGCACGACAGCCGCGCCACGATCTCGTCGCAACGCCAGATCATGTCGGCCAGGTCTCCTTCCTGGCGGACCTCATCGTTGACGCTGAGGGCAATGCGCCCCGCGCACGGCAGCGGTTCTCCCTCGGCCAGCGCGCGAATGGCGCCGATCGGCGCGGAGGCATCGAATGCCTTGCCCGTTTCCCACGGCTTGCCCGCCTGCTTCGCGGCTTCCTGCAGGTCGCGCCGCGTGAGATCGATGCCGACCGCCACGCCGAACACATGGCGGCGCGCGTCGGCGACGGTGATCGCGGCGCCTTCCTGCCCGATCGCGAGCACGAGTTCGACCTCGTGGTGCAGCTTCTGCGTCGCGGACGGATAGTCGATCGCACTGCCGCTCAGGACGATGGCGTCGGTCGGCTTCTGGAAAAAGAACGGCGGCTCGCGCGCGTCCGCGCCCATTTCGCGGGCATGCGCCGCATAGTTGCGACCCACGCAGTGGATGCGGCGCACGGGGAACACGGCGTCACGCCGCGCCACCGGCACGACGGTGCGTGGCGCGGCGGGGAATACGGATTCCGGCATCGTCCGATTCTATATCATGGTCCCCTCCCCGCTCCGGACGGCCGCCATGCGCATCGCCAAGCCCCTGCTCCTCGTCACGACGCCCATCGGCCTTGCGATCGGGCTCTATGAGGGCTGGCGGCTGGCGGGCGGCCTCGTCGTGATCATGTTCGCGATGATCGCGCTCGTCGGGGCCGCGATGCTGGGCGTCGTGCTGACGGTTCGACGGGAGAAACGCGAAGAGGCGGCCCGCGCCGCAGCCACGGACGCGAAGCCGGACGACCCGTGATCCTCCTGGTCCTCGATCTCGTCGGCACCTTCGTGTTCGCGCTGGCGGGCGCGACGGCGGGCGTGCGTCGCCGGCTCGATATCTTCGGGGTGCTCGTGCTGTCGCTCGTGACGGCGACGGCGGGTGGCATCCTGCGCGACCTGCTGATCGGTGCCGTGCCGCCCGCGGCGCTCGGCGACTGGCGCTACTTCGCCGCGGCGATGCTGGCGGGCCTCGTCACTTTCCTCTGGTATCCGACCATCGAGCGCCTGCGCACGCCGGTACGCATGTTCGACGCCGCGGGACTTGCGCTCTTTGCGGTCGCCGGCGCGGAGAAGTCGCTCGCGTTCGGCCTGCACCCGCTGATGGCGGCGCTGCTCGGCATGCTGACCGGCATCGGCGGCGGCATGCTGCGCGACATCCTGCTGGCCGAAGTGCCCGCCGTATTGCGCTCGGACCTCTATGCCGTGGCGGCACTCCTCGGCGCCGGTGTCGTCGTCGGGGGTGCGGCGTGGGGCTGGCCGCATGCCGCCAGCGCGCTGGCCGGCGCCGTCCTCTGTTTCACGCTGCGCATGCTCGCGGTGCGCTTCGACTGGCACCTGCCGCGCGCCTGGACGCGTGAACGGCGCCTGCCCTAGGGCGCGAGTGCCGCGGCGATTTCCGCAATCGGCTGCGGCTTGGCAAGGAAGAACCCCTGCGCGAAATTGATGCCGATCTTCTCGAGTTCGGCGAGCACCGCGGCGGTCTCGACGCGCTCGGCCACCGTCGCGATGCCGAGCGTGCGCCCGACCTGGCTGATCGCCTCCACCATGCTGCGATCGACCGCGTCCTGCGCCACGTTCGCGATGAATTCGCCGTCGATCTTCAGGAAGTCGACCGGCAGGGTCTTCAGGTAGCGGAACGATGACAGGCCGCTGCCGAAGTCATCGAGCGAGAAGCGGCAGCCGCGCCCGCGCAGTTCCTGCATGAAATAGGTGGCGTTCTGCAGGTTGGCCACGGCCGCGGTCTCGGTGATCTCGAAACACAGCCCGCGCGCGATGTCGTCGTCATCGATGCGGCCGAGCACGTACTCGAGGAAACCCTGGTCGTTGAGCGAATTGCCCGACAGGTTGACCGCGAAGAGCGGCGTCGCGTGGCGATGCTCGCGCAGCAGCTCGATCGTCCGCTGCACGACCCAGCGATCGATCGTGCTCATGACGTTGTAGCGCTCGGCCGCAGGGATGAACTGGCTCGGCGGCACGATCTCGCCCGAATCGTCGCGCAGCCGCACGGTGAGCTCCGAGAAGGGTTGCGAGACGCGCGAGGTGCCGATCGGGCGTATCGGCTGGAAGCACAGCTCGAGCCGGCCTTCGTCGACGGCCCGGGTCACCTGCGCCACCCAGTGCATCTCGCGGTGGCGCGTGGCGCTGCCGCCGCCGTCGTAGAGGTGGATGCGGTTGCGCCCCTGGTCCTTGGCCGAATAGCAGGCGATGTCGGCCGCCGAGAGGACATTGGCCGCGCTCTCGGTCTCGGCCCCGATCTCCACGACGCCGATGCTCGCGCCGACGGAATGGCTCGACGAGCCCCACACGAATCGATAGTCGCGCACCGCCTGGCGCACGCCCTCGGCGATGACGCCGGCCTGCTCGAGCGAACAGCCTTCGAGCAACACGCCGAACTCGTCGCCGCCGAGCCGCGCGATCGTGTCCGAGGCGCGCACCCGCGTTTGCAGCAGGCCCGTGATGTCGCGGATCAGCCGGTCGCCGGCCGGGTGGCCGCAGGTGTCGTTGACCAGCTTGAACTGGTCGAGGTCGACGTACAGCAGCGCATAACGCGCCCCGTCGCGGCGCGCGGACTGCACGGCCTCATGGAGCCGGTTGTCGAATTCGCGGCGATTGATCAGCCCGGTGAGCGCGTCATGGCTCGCCTGGTAAGCGAGCGCGCGCTTCAGGCGCCGCTCCTTCGTGACGTCGTGGAACACGATCACGGCGCCGATGATCTTGCCGACACGATCGCGGATCGGCGAGGCCGAGTCCTGGATCGCGATCGCCTGGCCGTTGCGGCTCGTCAGCACGCTCTGCTCGCCCGGGCCCACCTGCTCGCCCGTGCGCAGCGCGACGAGCAGCGGGTTCTCCACCGGCGCGCGCGTCGCTTCATGCACGATCGACAGCACGTCGCCGATGGGCCGCCCGCGCGCCTCGTCCGCGGACCAGCCGGTGAGCAGGCCCGCCACGGGGTTCAGGTAGTCGATGTTGCCGCCGGCATCGGTCGAAATCACCGCGTCGCCGATCGACTGCAGCGTGACCTGCGCGCGCTCCTTTTCCGCGAACACGGCCTGTTCGGCTTGCTTGCGCTCGGTGATGTCGGCGACCGTGCCTTCATAACCGATGACGTGGCCCGCGTCGTCGCGCATCGCGTGCGCGCTCTCGAGCACCACGATCTGCTGGCCGTCGCGCCGGCGCAGGCGGAACTCCGCGTTGCGGATCTTGCCTTCGCTCTCGAGACGGCGCGTGAAGTCGGCGCGATCGGCCGGGAACCAGTAGCACATCGACACGCTCGGCAGCGCGTAGAGCTCCTCGGCCGACGCATAACCGAGCATGCGCACGAATGCCGGGTTCACCGACATCAGGCGCCCGTCGCGCGAACTCTGGTACACGCCCTCCATTGCGTTCTCGAACAACTGGCGGAACTTCGCCTCGCTCGATCGCAACGCGGCGTCGGCCGCGCGCCGCTCGATCGCGATGCCGGCAAGCTGCGCCGCATCGGCCAGCAACTGCAGTTCACCGTGGGCCGGCAGGCCCGCCTCGCGACGGTAGACGCCGAGCGCGCCCAGCACCTTGCCGGAACCGGCCTTGATCGGCATCGACGAAGTCGCGCGGATGCCGCACTCGAGCGCCACGTCGCGGCGCGACTGCCAGAAAGGGTCGCTCTCGAGATCCGCGACCAGCACCTGCCGACCGAGGTAGACGGCCGCGGCGCAGGAGCCGTTGCGGATGTCGATGGTCGAGCCGTCGAGCACCACGCGCAGCCGCTCCGGCAGGCGCGGCGCGACCAGGTAGTCGAAAGTGCGGCCGTCGGGCGCGAGCACGCTGACGATACAGGTCTGGTTCACGCACACCGACTCGACCATGTCGACGATCGATTCGAGCGCGGACGCGATCGGCGCGCTGGCCGCGATGCGCTCGAGCACCGCGCGCTCGCCGGCCGCGATGCGCTCGGCGCGCTTGCGCTCGGTGATGTCGGTGATGCTGCCGCGGATGACGCGGCGCTGCGAGTCCGGCAGGCGCACGAGCCGCACCTCGCAGGGAATGTCGTTGCCGAGTGCGTCGCGGTGGGTCCATTCGAAGATCTGCGGCACGCCCTCGATCGCGCGGTCCACGTTGCCGCGCGTCGGCCCCATCGACGGCAAGCCGTCGGCCTGCGCGGGCGGCGAAAGCTGCTCCGGGCCCGCGGCGAGCAATTGCTCGCGGGTCATCTTGAAGAAGTGCTCGGCGTTCTGGTTTACGTCGATGAAGCGCATCGTGTCGGCATCGAACACCACGATGACTTCGGGGGCATGGTCGACGAGCGTGCGGTAGCGGCCCTCGCTCTCGCGCAGCGCGCGCTCCGATTCGCGCCGCTCGGTCGCATCCCGCACGCAGACGACGAACAGCTCGCGCCGGTTGATGCGCGCGCGGCTCACCGCCATGTCGACGGGGATCGTGCTGCCGTCCTTGTGCCGCGCCGCCGCCTCGCTCGCAGCCAGGTCGATATGCGTGTCCTCGCTGCTCGCCGCGAGCCGGCGCAGGCCGACGACGACGCTGGCGTGCTGTTCGGCGAGGGCGGGGATCAACAGGTCGATGCGCCGGCCGATGACTTCGGTCTGCGAGTAGCCGAACACCCGCTCGCCGGTGGGGTTGAAGGACTCGATCGCCCCGTCGCTGTCGACGGTGATGACGACGTCCTTGATGTTGTCGAGGATCAGCTGCAGGTGGCCGCTCGACTGTTCGGTGATCTCGCGCGTCAGCGACCGCGCCTCATCGGACATCAGCTGCATCGAGCGCACGATCCCGCGGCGCTCTTCATCCACCTGTTCGTAATATTCGCTGACCGCCGCGAGCAACGCGCGCAGGTCGATCTCGCGCTCGTCCCCGCGGCGCAGCTGCTCGACCTGCTGGCGCAGCTGCGGGTGCATGTCGCGCAGGAACGCATCGACGGCCGGTCCGGGCACGGACCCCGTACGCACGACCGTAGTGGTCGCATCCAGTTCCTTTGTTCGACGCACGGGGACCGAATTTGACATAATGTCAATTGCCTTCCATACGAAAAATCATAGGGGGATGGCGCGGGCAGGCCCGTGAACTGCCTCGCGATTTCACATTAATGGGCTACGGGGCGAGTTGGCCCGGCGTCACGCCCTGCCCCACGATGATCGGAATCGCGAAGGTGCGGGTCAGGGATGTCCGGTCGGTGTCGATGAGGGCGACGGCCGACAAGGAGAATATGCCGTCGCGCTCCGGCACGACCGTCACGCGATGCACGATGGGGACCCCCGGTTCAGACCCCCTTGGGATCGTCACTTCCTGGCCCGCGGTGATCGCGATGCCATCGATGTTCTGCACGATCACGCGGATGGTCGCCGCCGCATCCGAGGGAACGAGGGCGATGTCGATGTCGAGCGGCCGGCCGGGCTCGGGGCGCGACGCGAGCGCGAACTTCAGGTCGACGGCGGAACCACCCTTGCTGCCCGATACGGCGGAAACCATGTCGGGCGACAGCGGCGCCTTGCGCGGCGCACTCGCGGCGGGCGCGGACGTCGTCGCCGGTTCAGGGGAACGATTGCAGGCGCCGAGGCAGGCCAGCACCAGCACCCATCCCAGATGTCTGTAGGACATTCGCAAGCCGCCCCCAGGAATTGCGCGCACGTTATCACACGGCCAGCAGCGGCGGCTCGTCGATCGCCGCGCGCTGCTCGAGCAGGTCGAGCAGGTGCCGTTCCCAGTAGCGGCGCTCGCCGAACCACGGAAAGGCGCGGGGAAATGCCGGGTCGTCCCAGCGCTGCGCCAGCCATGCCGTGTGGTGGATCATGCGCAGGGCACGCAGCGGTTCGACGAGACGCAGTTCGCGATAATCGAAGCGGGCGAAATCCGCGTAGCCGCCCGCCAGCGCCTCCCAGGCACGGCGCGCGTCGTCCCCGCCGGGCAACAGCATCCACAGGTCCTGCACGGCCGGCCCCGTCATGCAGTCATCGAGGTCGACGAACACCGGTCCCTGCTCGCCCCACAGCAGATTGCCGAGGTGGCAATCACCGTGCAGGCGCAAGGTCGCGATGCCCTGCACGGCGTCCCATTCGCGCTCAACGGCGTCGATCAGGGCCTCCGAAACTTCCGCATAACGATCCACGAGTTCGGGTGGAATGAAGCCGCTTTCGAGCACGAGCGCACGGGCGGCGTGGCCGAGCCGCTGCGGCGTGAGGCGCACGCGAGTGGCAAACCGGCGCATCGCGCCCACGGCGTGCAGTCGCCCGAGCGTGCGGCCGAGCAACGCGAAGTCCGCCGCCGAATCGAACTCCACGCCGCGCCCGCCGAGCCACGGGAACAGCGCGAAACGGAACTCGCCGTGTTCGAGCAGCGTCTGCCCGTCGAAAGCGATCGGGACGGCCACCGCGAGGTCCCGCCCGGCCAGTTCACGCGCAAACGCGTGCTCTTCGAGAATCTGCTCGTCGGACCAGCGCCCGGCCCGGTAGAATTTTGCGACCAGCGGCGCGCCCTGCGCGACGCCGATCCGGTATACGCGGTTCTCGTAACTGTTCAGGGCGAAGAGTCGCCCGTCGACCTCGACGCCCCGCCCGCTCACGGCGTCGAGCACGAGGTCCGGCGTCAGGTTCGCAAAGGGAGTCGAGGTAGCATGGGACATCGAGGGATTCTAGTCACCGGCGGCGCCGGTTACATCGGCAGCCACACCGCCCTGCTGCTGCGCGAACGGGGCGAGCGCGTGGTCGTGCTCGACGACCTCTCGACCGGCTTTCGCGAGGCCGTGCTCGGGGCTCCGCTCGTCGTCGGCAATGTCGGCGACACCGCGCTCGTCGCGAAGCTGCTCGCCGAACACGAAGTCGACACCGTGATGCATTTCGCGGCCCACACGATCGTGCCCGAATCCGTCGCGGACCCGCTCAAGTACTACCGCAACAACACCTGCGCGACGCGCTCGCTGCTCGAATCCTGCGCCCGTGCCGGTGTCGGGCAGTTCGTGTTCTCCTCGACCGCGGCCGTCTACGGCATGCCCGACGGCGCCTATGCCGATGAGGCAACGCCGACCGCGCCGATCAATCCCTACGGGACCTCGAAGCTGATGTCCGAATGGATGCTGCGCGATCTCGCCGCCGCTTCCGGGCTGCGGCACGTCTCGCTGCGCTACTTCAATGTCGCGGGCTCCGATCCGCGGGGGCGCATCGGCCAGTCCACCCGCAAGGCGACCCTGCTCGTCAAGGTCGCCTGCGAGTCCGCCCTCGGCAAGCGACCGCACGTCTCGATCTTCGGCACCGACTACGCGACCCCCGACGGCACGGGCGTGCGCGACTACATCCACGTCGAGGACCTCGCGCGGGCCCACCTCGCCGCCCTCGACTACCTGCGCGCCGGGGGCCCGTCCGAGACCCTCAACTGCGGCTACGGCCACGGCTTCAGCGTGCGCGAAGTACTCGCCAGCGTCGCCCGGGTGTCCGGGCGTGCGCTCAGCGTGCGCGAGGAACCGCGGCGGGCCGGCGATCCACCGCAGCTCATCGCGCGGGCCGACCGCATCCGCTCGCTGCTCGCCTGGCGCCCGGCGCTCGACGACCTCGATACGATCGTCGGCACGACGCTCGCCTGGGAGCGTCGCCTGGCCGAGACACCCTGGGGCTGAGCCCTTCCACTACAATGGCCGGATGCGCTGGGCTCGCCCCAAATCCCTGTCCGGACTCATGCTGCTCGGCCTCGCGCTCATCGCGGTGCCGCTGCTCGTGGCCGTGCTGAACGCCGCCGTGCAGATGCGCCAGATCGCCTCCACCAGCGAGAAGCTCGTCGTCGAGAGCGTGCGGGCCACCCGCGCCACGCAGGAACTGTTCGCCGAGATCGCCGCCGTCGAGCGCGGCACGCGCGTCTACCAGGTGCTGCGCGACGCCAAGCTCACCGAATCGATCACCCGCAGCGACGCCCGGCTCGCCACGACGCGCGACGAACTGGCGCGCCACCTGCGCGGGCCCGAGGCGGAACAGGCACTCGCCGACCTCGCCACCGCCCAGCGCCAGTTGCTCGCGGGCCTCACGCAGGCGGCGCCGACCGACACCGATTTCACCGCCCTGCTGGCGCTGCTCGACGAGATGCAGGACGCCGCCGCACGCATCGCCGCCACCGGCAACGCACAGATCGACAGCGAACTCGCGGAACTGCGCGAGCTGACCCGCCGCGCCCAGCGGCGCCTGCTCGTGCAGAGCTCGCTGCTCGTGCCGCTCTCGCTGATCGCGATCCTCGCCCTCACCCTGTCGATCGGGCGGCCGCTGCGGCAGATCGACCGGGCCATCAGCGAGCTCGGGCGCGGTGCCTTCACCCACCCGATCGCGGTGGGCGGGCCGCGCGACCTCGAGCGCCTCGGCCACCAGCTCGAATGGCTGCGGGCGCGACTGCTCGACCTCGCGCAGGAGCGCAACCGCTTCCTGCGCCACATGTCCCACGAGCTGAAAACTCCGCTCGCCAATATCCGCGAGGGCACGGAACTGCTGATGGACGGCGCGGTCGGCGAGCTCGACGGCGGGCAGCGCGAGGTCACGGCGATCCTGCGCGACAACGGCATCAAGCTGCAGCGTCTCATCGAGAACCTGCTGTCGTTCAGCGCCTGGCAGAGCCAGAGCGCCAGCCTCGACGTCAGCGAGTTTCGCCTGCGCCCGCTCGTCAAGCAGGTGCTCGAGAACCAGCAGCTCACCCTGCTGTCGCAACGGGTGCGGCTCGACGTCAAGATCGACGACCTCTCGCTCATGGCCGATCGCGGCAAACTGCGCCTGATCCTCGAGAACCTGCTGTCGAACGCGATCAAGTATTCGCCGAAAGGCGGCGCCATCCACCTGCATGCGCGCGCCCACGGCGAGAACTGGCAGCTCGACATCGCCGACAGCGGCGGCGGCATCCCGCCCGAGGAGCGCGCGCGCATCTTCGACGCCTTCTATACCGGCAAAGTCGCGCCGGGCGGCCATGTGAAAGGCACGGGCATCGGGCTCTCCGTCGTGCTCGAGTTCGTCAACGCCCACGGCGGCATGATCGAAATCGTGGATGGCGAATACCCGGGCGCGCACTTCTGCGTGCGCCTGCCGCAGCGGGCAGCCGCCAACCCTCCCGCGGAGCAAGCGCATGCGGCGTAACGCCCTGCCTGCGGCCCTCGGCGCGAGCCTGGCGGCGCTCGCCCTCGCCGGTTGCAACGCGCTCGGTGGGCTGGCGGGCAACGCCAGCCCGCCCGAGCCCGTGGTCGATCGCGCGCAGTCCCAGGCCATGCTCGTCGCCGGGCACCTGGACCTGTTGCAACGCCTGCTCGCAAGCGGGCCGGCGGAGCAGGCCGAGATCGTCGCGACCGCAAGGCGTGACTTCGACGACGCCGCGACACCGAGCCGCCAGTTGCGCTACGCCCTCGTGCTCGCGACGCCGGGACACGCATCGACCGATACCGCCGAGGCGCAGCGGCTGCTGCGCGAACTCACGGCGACCCCCGAATCGCTCGTGCCGGCCGAGCGGGCGCTCGCGCGCCTGGAACTCGCGCAGCTCGAGCGCCAGGCGTTGCTCGCCGCGGAGAACCGCCGCCTGCAGGCGGCGGTCGATCGTGCCGAACGGGAACGCAACACCACGTCGAGCCGGCGCCTGCAGGCCGAGCTCGAGGAAAACGCACGCCTGCGCAAGGCACTCGAGGACGCGCAGAAGAAGCTCGATGCGATCGCCAACATCGAGCGCGCCATCACGGAACGCAAGCCCCAGTCCGAAGGACGCACGCCATGAACCAGGCCGCCCGCGCCGACACCACCGGCAAACGCAAGGCACGCATACTCGTCGTCGACGACGACCCGGGGCTGCTGCGCCTCCTGACGATCCGCCTGCGGGCTGAAAATTACGACGTCGAGGCCGTCGAGAACGGCGTCGCGGCGGTCGCGGCCGCAAGCCGCTTCCGGCCCGACCTCGTGATCACGGACTTGCGCATGGACCAGATGGACGGCATCGGCCTGCTGAAGGAACTGCAGAGCCGCTGGCCGGGGCTCAAGGTGATCCTGCTCACGGCGCATGGCACGATCCCGGACGCCGTGCAGGCGACCCAGATGGGTGCATTCGGGTTCCTGACGAAGCCCGTCGACAAGCAGGAACTGCTCGATCACGTGCAGAAGGCGCTGCGCATCTCGGGCTTTGCCGGCTCGAGCGAGGACTGGCGCGCGGAAATCGTGACCCGCAGCGCGCTGATGGAAGAGCGGCTCGCCCAGGCGCACATGGTGGCCGGCACCGACGCGCGCGTACTGATCACCGGCGAAAGCGGTACCGGCAAGGAACTGCTGGCCCGCGCCATCCACCAGGCGAGCCCGCGGCGAAACAAGTCCTTCGTGGCGGTGAGCTGCAGCGGTGCCGACGAGGCCGCCCTCGACCGGGAGATCTTCGGCGAACAGGGCGCATTCGCCGCCGCCGACGGCAGCACGCTGCTGCTCGACGAGATCGCCGACCTGCCCATGTCGCTGCAGATGAAGCTGCTGCGCTACCTGCCCGACAGCCCCTCGCAGGGCGCAACTTCACCCGCGGCAAACGTGCGCGTGATCGGCACCACGGGCAAGGATCTCGCGGCACTCGTGGCCGCCGGGAGCTTTCGCGAAGACCTCTACTATCGCCTGAACGTCGTGCACATCGAAATGCCGCCGCTCGCGCGGCGCCGCGAGGACATCCCGCTGCTCGTCGCGCATTTCCTGGCGCGCCTGTCCGCCGAGACGGGCGTGCGCAAGATCTACGCGCCCGAGGCCGTCGAACTGCTGGCCACCGCCGACTGGCCCGGCAATGTCCGCCAGCTCGCGAACGTGGTGCGCCAGAACGTCGCGCTGTCGCAGACGCCGATCATCCCGGTGGAGCTCGCGCAGCAGTCACTCGGCGGCACGCCGGGGCGCATGGTGTCGTTCGACGAGGCACGCGACGAATTCACGCGCAGCTACCTGTCGCAGATCCTGCAGATCACGGGCGGCAACGTTTCGCAGGCCGCGCGGCTCGCCAAGCGCAACCGCACCGACTTCTACAAGCTGCTCGGGCGCCACCAACTGACGCCAGAGGATTTCAAGCAGCGCTGATCGGCCGCCCCGCTGGAACTTGCCCGGACCCGGTCACTACCGCCGCCGCTGCAACCACCGACGGCGGCACGGGCAGCGATACGACCCGCGTGGTCCAGCGGCTCACACCGTGCGCCAGGGTCAACGGCATGGGCACGCGGTCCGGGCTCCATCCCACGTCCAGCTGATCGAGCCTTCCTGCAAGGCCAATGCCGGCGGCCTTCACGCAGGCTTCCTTGCGGACCCAGCACTGCAGCAAGGCTTGCGTGGCCGAAGCCGGGTCAAGGCGGCTCCAGTGCTCATATTCCCGTGGCGACAGGTGCTCACGAGCCACGATCCCGGCGTCGGTCATCCCGACATCTCTTTCGATGTCTACGCCGATCTGCGCGTCCTCGCTCAGGCCGATCAGCGTGGCCGAGCCGCTGCGACTCATGTTGAAATTCAGCGATTGGCCGGCCAGCCGTGGCTTGCCGAATTCATCGCAGGTGAATTCGAGTTCCGCGGGCGACTTCCCGAGGGCGTCCGCCAGCACGCTTCGCAGCACCGCGTGGCTGCCCAGCAGGAAACTCCTTTCGGCCGGGTCACGGATCCGCTTCGCTCGCTCGATTTCCCCGGGCCCCACCAGCGAATGCGGGACGTCCAAATCGGCGGGAACTTCGATCAGGCAAATGGCAATGCCGGCACCCAGTCCATGGGGCACCTCGTGGAACCGTCCTGCGAGCCAAACGAGATGACCGGGTGGCCGGGTGTGCATCAACATCGATCGGTACAACAATTCCAGAGTGCCGTTTCCTATAATCCGTCCATGTCCGAACCGGACCCGCGGCGCCCGCTGGAGCGCCTGTTCGAAGAACAGTCGCGAAGTACTCCTGACCGGGTTGCCCTCATTGAAGGTGCCCGTTCGATCACCTACGCGCAACTCGACACCCGCTCCGCGCGAGCGGCCGTCGCGCTCCGTAATCGCGGGATCGCTGCGGGGTCCGTCGTCGGCCTTCACCTCGACAGGTCGGCCGACTGGGTGGCGAGCGTACTCGCGATCCTGCGGACCCAGGCGGCGGTCTTGCCGCTGCCGCCGAATTATCCATCGGCCAGGCTCGGGGGCATACTCACGCAGGCCGGCGTGCAGGCGGTCATCCACAACCGGGCCACGCCACTCGATCCCGCATTGGGCCAGCGCACCCTCGATTTCGACGAACTGTGCAGGGAGCCGGCCGGGGCAACCGCAGTGGGCGACGAGGACGACCATGGGGACGTGACGAGGGCGGCGTTCGTGCTGTGCTCATCGGGCTCGACCGGCCTGCCCAAGATGATCGTGCGCAGCCACCGCTCGTTCTTTCATCGCCTCGCCTGGACATGGACGACGCATCCTTTCATGCCTGGCGAAGTGGGCTGTCACAAGGCGCACACGACGACGACCCACGGCCTGTACGAGCTCTTCGAGCCTTTGCTGCGCGGCGTTCCCGTGCTGATCGTTCCCGACGCCCAGGTGCGCGATCTCGAGCAGTTCTGGTGGATCGTGAAATCGCAGTCGGTCACGCGCCTCCTGATCGTGCCGTCCGCGATGAAGGCCAGCCTCGACATGCCCGGCTTCACGCCACCGCCCCTGCGCGTCGTGGTGCTGATGGGCGAACACCTGCAATCCGGTTTGGCGCAAAGAATCGTCGCCGCGTTTCCCGCGGCGACGCGCCTCTATTCCATTTACGGCAGCACGGAAGCCAGCTCGACGTTGATGTGCGACCTCCGTGACGCCCGGCCCGGCGAGGAACTGCCGCTCGGCCGGCCGATCACGGGCGACGTCGGCGTGCACGTGCTGCAGCGGAACCTCGAACCGGTGGAGACCGGACATTCGGGGCGGCTCTATATGTCGGGGCCGGCGCTGTTCGACGGCTATTTCAGGAACCCCGAGCTGACGTCATCGGTCCTCATCCGCCACCCTGATGGCACCGGGCTTCTCTACGACACCCGCGACGACGTGCGCCGCGCGCCGGATGGCAACCTGCTGTTCGTCGGGCGCGTCGACGACACGGTGAAGATACGCGGCTTCCGTGTCGAACTCGGGGAAGTGGAACGGGCGATCTGCGCGCACCCGGCCATCACCCAGGCTGCGGTCGTCGCCACCGGCAGCGATGCGACCGAAGCCATGCTGATCGGCTTCTTCACGCCGCGCGACGTGCCGCCCGGGGAGGTGTACAGCGCGCTGCGCGACCGCTTGCCGCCCTACATGATTCCCTCTGCCCTGGTCGGCCTCGACGCCTTCCCGTTGACCGAGCGGTCGAAGCTCGACCGCAGGCGGCTGCTCGCCGAACACCTGCCGAAGCGCCCGGATGGGCTGGACGATGGGGCGATGTCTGGTTTCGAGACGCGCGTGGCCGCGCAATGGGAGCGCACGCTGGGGCATCGCAGGTTCGACCTCCACAGCAGCTTCTTCGAAGTCGGTGGCACCTCACTCACGACATCCGTGCTCGTGCATCGGCTGCGGGTGGAGTTCAGTCTCGATCGCGAGCGACTGCCCGGGCAGTTCGCCTACCGCTTCCCGACCGTCGCCTCCATGGCGCAGCACCTCGAGGGGGGCGGCGAGGCGGATCCAGCCATAGCCGACGGCGGATCTCCAGTCCTCGTCACGCTGCGGCGCGCGACGGACGCCTCGAAGGCCCCGCTCTACTTCGTGGCCCCCTCCGGCGGCACCATTGGGGCGTACCAGAAAGTCGCGGCGGCCTTGCGCTACGAGGGCGAGATCGTCGGCGTCCGTGACCCTTTCGTCGACGGCGATCGCGATCCGACCGAGGGCTTCAAGCGCTGGGTTGGCCATTACCTCGATGCGATCAGGAACCACCAACCGCGGGGACCGTACTACCTCGCCGCCTATTCCTCGGCCGGCGCGTTCGGCTATGACATGGCGCGACAACTGCGGCAGCAAGGCGCCGAGGTCGGCTTGCTCGCGCTGATCGATCCGCTCGACATCGGAGGCGACAGCCGGCGGAATTTCGGCTGGTGGGCTTGTCGCGCGGCGCATTCGCACGCCTGGCTGCGGCGCCTGGTCCGGCTCGCTGGCTGGCTGCGACGACCGTCCGCGAGACTCTTGCGTGCGCTGTCGACCAGGCGCGCTGACAGGAGTACTTATCCGTCGACGGATGAGTATCACCAACTGAGGGCAGAGGCGATCCAGGCGCGAGGACGCCTCATGGCGATCGCGGCACTGATGGAGCTCAACACCGGTTTGCCGCTCGATCTGTCCGATGCGGAAATCCCGGCCCAACCGCCGGGGAGCGTGCTGCAGGCCCTTCAGGACAGGGCCGCGCGCGTCATGCCGGGCGTGGACGCCGAGACCATCGAGCGCATCGCGATCCAGTATCCCTTGCAGGCTCGTTCCCAGCAGGCGTATGTGCTGAGGCCCTGCGATGCACCGGTGCTGCTCGTCGAGCCCGTGACACCCTACGCCGGGCTGCTCGAATCCCAGCTGAGACCCTATCTGGGCCGGCTGCGAGCCGTACGACTGGAACTGGGCGCCGCGGATGCCAGGGTCAGCGCCATCAGTACGCGGTTTGGTTCCCTGGCTCCCCACTACCTCAGCATGCGCGACGATCGTTTCGCAGCTTCGCTCGCGCAGGAGCTGGACCTGGCCCTCGAAGCTGCGTCGCGCTACGCGCCGACCAGCCACCCCCCGAGCAACGCCTTCGCCATCTGACTGAGACGCAACCTCGTTCGGGCCCGCGTGAGCGCGGGCGCGTCTCCCACCGGCACGACGATCAGCGTGGGGGTGCGTCGTCCCAGCGCCGCGACCACTTCCCCCTCGATCTCGCCGACGCCGGCCCGCGCATGGGCACAACCGACCGCATCGGCCATGGCCTCGTAATCGAACCCGCCGAGTTCGGTGGCATGCGCCCGCCCGTGCGCCAGCAACTGATCGAGGCGGATCAATCCCAATACGCCGTCATCGAAAACGATCACCGGCAGCGGAAGTCCGAGCCGCACGGCGGTGCCGAGTTCGAGGCCGGTCATCCGGAACCCGCCGTCGCCGATCAGTGCCACCACGGCCCGGTCCGGCTGTGCCAGCTTCGCGCCGATGGCCGCCGGCAATCCGAACGCCATGGACTGGAAGTCGCCCGGAAACAGCAAGCCACGCGGCGCCTGCACGACATAGTGTCGCCGGGCGAGCAGCTGATGCATCCCTGAATCGAGGACGAGACAACCG
Source organism: Steroidobacteraceae bacterium (assembly GCA_050185195.1). Taxonomy (GTDB): domain Bacteria; phylum Pseudomonadota; class Gammaproteobacteria; order Steroidobacterales; family Steroidobacteraceae; genus CADEFQ01. The sequence goes on from JBFWZQ010000002.1 coordinate 121,846, forward strand.
TCGGCGGGAATCGCGCGGCGCAACGCCGCGAAAAAATCGCGCGCGTCACCGCCACCGATCCGCGCGTCCGACGGGCCTCCCGTCCGCCGATCCGTGAGCCTCGAGCGCATCGCACGAGCCGCGCTATCGTCGAGACCCCTTGCTGTGCGCCCCTCAGCGGCCACCGCGTCCAGCACCGCAGCGAGAAAATCACCGGCGTCGGCCACGACGGACCAGCGTGCCGACGGCGGTTGCGCAAGTACATCGGCCGATGTGTCCACGCGTACCAGCTTGTTCGCCGGAAAGTCCAGGCCGAAACCCACGGTCCCGTTCTCGGCAAGGCCCGCGCCGAGCACGAGGATGGCATCGCATCCGGCAGCCACCGAATTGAGGCCTGCCAGGTCACCGGTGGCATCGAGGGGCAGCAAGCGTGCGGCGTCTTCCGCGACGACACCGCGCCCCGAGGGAGTCGTGGCCACCACGGCACCCAGGGCCTCGACCGCACGCGCGAGCTCGCTGGCGACGCCGGATGCGCCCTGGCCCGCATAGATCAGTACACGGTCCGCCGCAGCGACGAATCTCGCGGCCTCCGCCAGTGCCGCAGCATCCCCACTGCGCACCGGCTGCGTGGCCTCAACAGGCGCGCGCTGTTCCTCGAACAGTTCTCCATAGACCCCTGCCGCGAAGTGCACCAGCACAGGACCCGGCTCGCCGGACAGGGCGACGCGGCAGGCTCGCGACACGACCTCTCCGACCTGCCCCGCCCCGACGACATCGAAAATTTCCTTGACCACGGGTCCGGCCATCGTCGCCTGGTCGATCGCCTGCGACCGACGGCGACCTTCGCTACATGCCGGAGGACTTCCGGTCAGCAACACGAGGGCAGCGGAATCGAGCTTCGCCTCCGCGAGGGCCGCCAGCGTGAACGCGAAGCCGGGACCGGGAATCGTGGACACCGCAGCCAGCCGACCACTGGCCCGGAAGCAGGCTTGCGCCATGAACGTCGCGGCCATTTCATGCGTCGCGCTGACCGTGGGAATGCCCGCGCGTCGCAACGCCTCGTAAAACGCGACGGTCTGGGTTCCGGGAAGACCGAACACGGTGTCGACACCGGCGGCCTTCAAGGCAGCGCAGATTGCGTCGGCACCGTTAAGTACTGGACTCAAGGTAGCAGGCCCTCATTGTTTTTCCGGCACGGTCGCCGATCCCGGCGCATCGAGCATCGTGAACGGGACGCGCGAAATGACGAGGCGCCGCTTGCCGCGCTCGGTCCGGGGAATGTCCTCGACCAGCACGATCTCGATCGCCGCGTCGAAGCCGATGGCTTCGACTACCCGCCGTTCCAGGAGGACACGCGCTTCCTCCGACAGTCCCTCGGGGGCAACCGCACGCACGACAAAACGACGGACTTCGACCTGTTCCAGCTGGACCGCGTGCAGCCCGGGCACCTCATCCACTCCGAACAGGCCATGGCGAAACGCGCGCCAGCCTCCTTCGGGCGTCGAGACGATGTCCTGCGTGCGCCCACCGATCTCGCGCAACATCGCGTGCGAGCGGCCGCAGGAACAGCGGTCGTGGCGCCGCACGGCATAGTCGCCGGTCCGGTAGCGGATCAGGGGTTGTGCGTAATTCTCGAAGCACGTGCCGACGATCTCGCCGGGTTCATCGCCGGGCGCTTCGCGGCCACCGGCGATGATTTCGACGGCGACGATCTCCTCGGGAATGTGATAGCCGTGCCGCTCGCACTCGGCCGCCGCGGCGACATGTTCGCCGAGCCCATACCAGTCGAACACATCGCAACCCAGCACCCGGCGCGCGTGCTCCCGCTGGTGCTCGTACAGGACCTCGGCGTTGGTGACTATTGCGCGCGGGCGGAAGCGATCGTCTCCGGTTTCTTCCACGTACCGCACGAACAGTTCGAGGTGGGAGGGATAGGCCCACAGCACCTTCGCGCGGAACGAGACGGCCGCGCCGACCATGGCGTGCAGTCGCTCCCGGCTGAGCAGCCGTGTATTCAGGCAACGCATGCGGGATTGCCATTTATCCCAGTAGAGGCGCTCCGCGAGCTCGCCCTCCAGCGGAAAATAGAGTGCGGCGCATCGGTCCCCGTCGCGGTAGCCGGCGGCACGATAGTGGCGCTGCGCCGCCGCCAGCTCGAGGTCGAACGAACGTTGCGAAAGCCAGAATTGCCGTCGCTTCCCCGTGGAACCGCCGGACTGGCCGAGGATGGGCCGATGGCGTTCGAATTCGTCGGACTTCAGGTCGTCGAATCGCTCCAGCAGGATCTCCCGCGTCAGCACGGGAATCTTCGGCAGATCGCCGACGCCCTGGATCTCGCGGGGATCGAGTCGCTCACGGGCAAACAGTTCCCGGTAATAGGGCACGTGCCGCACTGCATACGCCACGAGATCCCGCAGTCGCGCGTCAGCCAGCTCGCGCAGCTGCCCGGCCGACCAGTACTCGCTCTCGCGCAGCTCCGCACAGGCCTGCGCGAATTCCTTGCGTTGGGGCACGACAAACCGGGGTGCGTAGCTCAGTGCATGCCTGAGGAGTTCACCTCCCACGCGGCGCAGCCGCGACGCACCGGGTATCGACCGGGCACCGGTCATCCTGCACTGCCTGCGCCGGCCGCAAACGACGCGGCCAGGATCCGCTCGGCGCGTGCCACGGCCGATCGATGCAAGCGGCGCCCGATGAAGGCGAGGCGCGATGAACTTCGTGTCCTGCGCTCGACCGCGAGCGCGAGACGTACCGGCGCGGGATCGATGGGCGCCAGTTTTTCCGGCAACAAGGTATCCGGGCGCAGCGAACCGTAAGCACTTTCGCAGGCGGCGATCACGTCCAGGGCGCTTCGCCGCGCCTCGGCGGCTACCGTCGTGCCGCGCGCCAGCGCCGCAGCCAGCGCCTGCGCGACCCGTGGCTTGAAATGTCGCCTGAGTATCGCCTCGAGCTCGTCGGGGGTCACGCCGGCCGCTGTCACCAGCGTGCTGCCGAGCACCCCACCGCCTCCGGCCACGAAGTCCGGCAGCACCAGGATGCCGCGTGCCTGGAGCCGGTCCCCAACCTCGTCCGCAAAAGGAATGTTCGCCCCGCAAACCACGGCGCGCGCCTGCAGGCGCTCACCGGCCTTCAAATCGAGAGCGCCGCTTCCCGCGCAGAGCAGCAGCACGTCACAATCCGCGGCGAACACAGCCTCCACCGGCGCGCTTCCGCCGGCAAACCTGTCGCCGTCCCGCTCCAGGCCCGCCAGCACGGCGCCGACGTCCAGCCCGCCTTCGCTGGCCAGCGTTCCCGCGATCGTCGAAACCGCGACGATGCGCGCGCCTGCATTCGCCAACGCCTTCATCGCGGCGCGACCCACGGCCCCGGCGCCTTGAACCGCGACCCTCGCTCCGCGCACGGGCAGCGTGAGCGACTCCAGGGCGGCCTCGGCACAGAGCGCAACGGTGAGGCCCGCCGCATGTCCACTCGACGCACCACTTTTCGAGACGGGCGGTAGCCGATCCGGCGGGCCCGGGTCCGGACCGATGCCCGCGGCATGGCGGATCCTTGCGATGTCGATGTCGGTGGTTCCCAGGTCGGCCCCGCACGACCAGATTCCCGACCGCAGGAGCGGTGCCGCCGCGCGACCGAATGCTTCCAGGCGCGCCGCGCGTTGTATGGTCGTCAGGCCGTCCGGCATGATGACCCCGCCTTTGGCGCCACCCGCCGCCAGGCCCGCGAATCCGCACTTCAGGGTCATGACGGCGGCAATGCGCCGGATCTCCTCCGACGTCACGGCAGGACCGGCACGTATGCCGCCGCAACAGCGACCCGCCACGACCTGGTCCAATACGACGAAGCCAAGCAAGGTCCCATCAGGATCTGTCACCTGGACTGAGGCTGGCACGCTGCTCCTTGGCACATGGGCCCGGATCGGCCGGTCGCCCGGCAATTCTTGTGCGTATCGGGCGCCTGCCGGCTTTACGGGCCTGCCCAATATAGCATCGACGTCCGTGGGGACTCCGACCGAACTCACAGATTCGACATGCCCTTCAGTGGCGATTGCTGATCGTCACGAGCGGATTATCAATTACTATCGCGTCCGCATGACGCTACGAACCGCCCTCAGTTGACCAGCATTCGCGACCGGATGGCCGTCGGCGCCGTCTGGATGATCGCCTTCAAGCTGGCCGACCGCAGCCTCGGACTGGTCAGCACCCTGGTCCTGGCGCGCGTCCTCGTGCCGCACGATTTCGGCATCGTGGCCATGGCCATGTCGTTCGTCACCCTGCTCGAACTGCTGACGGCATTCGGTTTCGACACCGCACTGATCCAGAAGCAGGCGAAGGACCGCGTGCTGTGGGACACGGCGTGGACCTTCAACGTGCTCTTCGGCCTGTTCGTGGCCGGCATGATGGTGACGTTCGCCGGCGAGGTCGCCACCTTCTACCGCAGCATCGAACTCGAACAGGTGATCCGCGCGCTGGCGGCCGGCGCCCTGGTCCAGGGCTTCGAGAATGTCGGCGTCGTGGCGTTTCGCACCGAGATGCGCTTCGACCGCGAATTCCGCTTCCTGGTCACGAAAAAGATCATCGCCTTCTCGGTCACGATCCCGGCCGCGCTGATCCTCGACAACTACTGGGCGCTCGTCATCGGCCAGGTCGTCGGCAAGCTGGCCGGCACTTCGCTGAGCTACGGGATGCATCCGTATCGACCGCGCCTCACGCTCGCCGCGGCGGGCAGCCTCTTCCATTTCTCCAAGTGGCTGCTCGCCAGCAATTTCATGAACTACCTGCGCGAGCGCTCGTCGGACTGGATCATCGGCCGCACGAACGGCGCCACCGCGCTCGGCACCTACAACATCGGCGCGGAATTCGCCGCGCTGCCCAGCACGGAACTGCTGGCGCCGATCAATCGCGCGCTGTTGCCCGCGTATTCGAGCATCAAGGACGATCCCGCGAAGATGCGCGCCGAGTACCTGTCGGTGCTGTCCGTCGTCGTGCTCGTCGGCATCCCGGCGGTGCTGGGGCTCGCCGCGACGGCGCCGTTCCTCGTGCCTGCGCTGCTCGGCCCGAACTGGCTGGGCGTCGTGCCGGTCCTCATGATCCTCGCGTTCACCGGCGCCACCAATGTGATTTCCGGCAACGTGTATCCGGCCTATCTCGCCATGGGGCGGCCGGACGTGGCGGTCAAGGTCGGCCTGTTCGGCGCAATCCTGAATGTCGTGCTGATGCTGCTGCTCGCCCCGCGCTACGGCCTCACGGGCGCGGCCTTCGCGGCCCTGACGACCAGCCTCGTCGTGGTACCGGTGTCGATCGCCGTCGTGATCCGCATGCTCGACGTGCGGCCGGGAGCGATCCTGCGCGCCATCTGGCGCCCGTTCGTCGCCGCCGCGATCATGTACGGCTGCGTATTCGCCTTCGTGCGACAGTTCGCCCTCGATCCCGGCACGCTCGTCAATCTCGGGCGGCTGGCCCTCGCGGTGCTGCTCGGCGCGGCGATCTACGTCGGCGGCGTCGCAACCCTGTGGCTCGCGAGCGGTCGCCCCCACGGTGGTGAGACCATGCTCTGGACCAGGGGACGGGACATCCTGCGTCGCGCCCGCACGCGCCTCAGCTGAGCAGCGGCCACTCGCAGTCGCGGGACGCCACGCCGTGTGCCTCGAGGGGCCAGCGGATGCCGAGCGCCGGATCGCTGTAGCGCACGCCCTGCTCCATGCCCGGCGCGTAGTACTGGTCGGTCATGTAGAAAACGCCGACGTCGTCGGCGAGCGTCTGGTACCCGTGCGCCACGCCCGAGGGCACGAAGATCGCCCGCCCGCCCACGGCATCGAGTTGCGCGCCGACGACCGCGCGATACGTCGGGGAATCCGGCCGCATGTCGACCAGCACGTCGAAGATGGCGCCCGCGACACAGCGCACGAGCTTCTTCTCTTCGGCGGGCGGCACCTGGTAGTGAAGGCCGCGCACCACGCCCGCCCGCGCGGTTCGCGCGAGGTTGCACTGCACGACCTGCAGTTCGAGACCCTGCGCGGCGAGCTCACGCAGGCAGAAGGCGCGCGCAAAGGAACCCCGCTCGTCGACCCGCGGCTCGAGGTCCACCAGCCAGGCGCCGTCGATCGCGGTGGGCGTGAACTTCATCGCGGCGGCATCAGGGCCATGAAGCGCTCGATGTCGGCGACAGTGACCGCGGCCATGTCTTCGCCCGCCTCGTAGCGGCGGGTCCACCGCACGATCCAGTCGAGCGTCGTGTCGAGGTTGAGCAAGGGGCGCCAGCCGAGCTGCGCGCGGGCCTTCGATGCATCGAGCTTCAGGAAGGTGCTCTCCGGCGGGCCCGGGTCGGCATCGAGCCGCCAATCGAAGTCCACGCCCCAGAGCGAATACAGCTTCGCGATGATCCAGCCGACCGTCTTCTCGCTGTCTTCCGGTGGGCCGAAGTTCCAGCCGCCCGAATACGACTTGCCCTTTTCATACAAGTGCTGCGCGAGCACGAGGTAGCCGTGCAGCGGCTCGAGCACATGCTGCCACGGACGGGTCGCCTGCGGCTTGCGGATCAGCGTCGGCTCGTTCTTCAGCAGCGAACGCAGGATATCCGGCACCAGGCGATCGAGCGCCCAGTCGCCGCCGCCGATCACATTGCCGGCGCGCGCGCTCGCCACCGCCGGCGCCCGTTCATCGGCGAAGAAAGAATGCTGGAACGCAGCCACGGCGATTTCCGCACAGGCCTTGCTCGCGCTGTAGGGATCGTGGCCGCCGAGGCGCTCGTCCTCGCGATAACCCCAGACCCACTCGTTGTTCTGGTAGCACTTGTCCGAGGTCACCATGACCATCGCCTTGACGGAGGCCGCACGACGCACGGCATCCATGACGTGCACCGAACCGAGCAGGTTCGTCGCGAAGGTCTCGACCGGATGTTCGTAGGAGTAGCGCACGAGCGATTGCGCCGCCATGTGGATCACGATTTCGGGGCGGTCCGCGGCGATCGCCTGTTCGAGCTGCGCGGCATCGCGCACGTCGCCCTGGATCGAATGGACGCGCTGGCCGATGCCCGCGAGTTCGAACAGGCTCGGATCGGAGGGCGGCGCGAGTGCATAACCCGTGACATGCGCGCCGAGGTGGCGCAGCCACAGGCACAGCCAACTGCCCTTGAAGCCGGTGTGCCCGGTTACGAATACGCGTTTGTCTTTCCAGAAGTCGGCTTGCAGCATGGATTTCGGATCGTGGTGTAGGTACTCAGGCGCGCGGTCGGATGGCAGGCTGCACGGACCTGCCCTCGAGGTATTTGCCGACGCCCTCGTCGAGGGCGCGGCGATATATGACGAAAGCTTCCCTGAAGGCCGCGATCGTGCGGTCGATGTCGGCCTCCCCGTGCGAATAGTTCACGACGAGCGAGGTCGCGAGGATGCCTCGCCGCAGGATCTCCTGCATCAACAGGGTCCGGAACGGCTGGGACGGCTGGCCGGCCGCATCGCGCGAACCGAAGACCAGGCAGCACGGCTGCCCCAGGATCGGCACCTGTTCGGCGACCCCCTCGGCGGCGGCCGCCAGCTTCAGGCCCTCGGCGAGCCGACGCCCCCGCGCCCACAGCGTTTCCACGACGGGCTGCTCGCGATAGACGCGCATGGTGGCGATCGCCGCGGCCAGGCTGTGCGTTTCCGCCCCGTGGGTCGTCGACAGCAGGAACACGCGCTCGCGGTCATGGTCGCTGCCGCCGAGCTGCATCAGTTCGCGCCGGCCGGCGAGCGCGGATACGGCAAACCCGTTGGCCATGGCCTTGCCGAAGGTCGACAGGTCCGGGCGAATGCCGTAGCGGGCCTGCGCGCCACCGTTGTGCCAGCGAAAGCCGGTGATCATCTCGTCGAGGATCAGCACCGCCCCATGCCGATCGCAGGCCGCGCGCAGCCCCTCGAAGAAACCAGGAGCCGGTGGCGTCTCCTTCTCGGCTTCGAGCACGACGGCCGCGATCCGGTCGGGAAACCTGTCGAACAGCGCATCGAGGCTGTCGACGTCGTTGTAGTTGAACTTGACCGTCAGCGCGCGCGTCGCAGCGGGAATGCCGCCCGGCATGCCGCTCGCGCCCATGAACCAGTCGTCGACGGAGAAAAACGGGTGGTTCGCGCAGATCGCGACCATGTCGCGCCCGGTGTGCGCGCGCGCCAGCTTCACGGCACCCGACGTGGCATCGCTCCCGTCCTTGCAGAACTTGACCATCTCGGCCGACGGCACCGCGCGCAGGAACTCTTCCGCGCATTCGAGTTCGATGGTCGCCGGACGCACGAAATTCGATCCGGACGCCAGTTGCCGGCGCACGCCCTCGACCACCGGGGCGAAGGCGTGGCCGAGGCCGACCGAGCGCAGGCCGGAGCCGTACTCGATGAACTCATTGCCGTCCACGTCCCACACGCGACAACCCTCGCCCCGCACGAGGTACGGCGCCCTCGACTCCGGGTATTGGTCGTCGCCTTTCGCGTAGGTGTGCGCACCGCCCGGAATCAGCGCGTGGAAACGCGCCCGCAGGGCATTCGAGCGATCGAAACGCTGGCTCATCGGCGCCCCCCGGCATCCATGCCCCAGACGAGCTTGCGCGAGTAGAACGCCTCGGCATGGCCGTCCGGGGCGTTGCACTCAATGCCGCGCACGCGCGCGAGGCCGCGAAACGTGTCGGCGGTGAACCATTGCCGCTTGCGCTGCGAGGCGAACACCGACTCGAGCACGCGGCACTTGCGCGCGAGGATCGCCTTGCGCAGCGGCACGAAACAATTCGGCGCACCCATGCCGCCGTCGTATTTCGGGATCTCGTATTCGAGGATCGTGTGGTCGCGGAAAGTGTTCCAGGTCAGCTCGCCGACCAGTCGATGGTCCTGGTGAAGGTCGTCGCGCTGGTGCGTGAAGATGAGATCGGGCCGCATGCGCGGCTTCAGCGATTCGAAGAAGTCCTTGATGGCGCCTGCTTGCGACGGGAAATAGCCGTCCCTGAAATCGCCCACCACGAGTTCCCCCGCGCGGCCCCTGCCGCGCACGAGCCGCGCAGCCCGCCTGGCTTCCGCGGCCCGCTCCCCCCGCGCACCGAGCACCACCCAGTGCATGCGCGCGCGCGGATAGCGCGCGGCCAGCTGCAGGGCGGTGCCGCCGCAACCGATCTCGATATCGTCGCTGTGCGCGCCGATGAAGAGCAGTTCTGGACTGCGGCCCGCGGCCAGGTGGGGTTCGAATCCGATCATTTCGCGTGGCGCCAGACCATCCACGGACAGTTGCCGCGCGCTTCCATCCGGTCGTAGTTGATCTTGTCGCGGAAGGTATCCATCTGCTGCCAGAAGCCGCGATAACGGTGCGCCAGCAGCAGGTCCTTGGCGATCAGCCGCTGGAACGGCTCTTCGACGAGTTCGTTGCCTTCTTCGATGTAGTCGAAGATGTCCTTGCGCAGGCAGAAATAGCCCGCGTTGATCCAGAACTCCGAATCGCGCATCTGGCCGAGGTTGCTCACGCGCCCGTCCTCGTGGGTCTGCACGCAATGGAAGCTCTGCGGCGTCTGCATGGCGAGCAGGCTCGCAACGACCTTGCGCCGCTGGAACTCGGCGATGTGTTCGTCGAGCGGCAGGTCGGTGAGGCCGTCGGAATAGTTCGCGAGGAAGGCCTCCTCGCCCTCGAGGTGCTTGCGCACCCGCAACAGGCGCTGGCCGATGTTGGCGTGCAGCCCCGTGTCGACGAAAGTGATGCGCCAGTCGTCGATGTCGCGTTTCAGCGGCGTGGCCGTGCGCCCGCCGTTGGTCAGGACGAAATCATTCGACAGGCACTCGTCGTACTTCAGGAAATACTCGCGGATCAGGTCGCCGCGATAGCCGAGGCAGAGGATGAAATCCTTGTGCCCGTAGTGCGCGTAATAGCGCATCAGGTGCCAGATGATCGGCCGCGCGCCGATGTTCACCAGCGGCTTCGGAATCGTGTCCGAGAACTCCCGCAGGCGAGTGCCGAGGCCACCGCAGAACAATACGACCTTCATTGTGTCCCACCTGTTGCAAAGCGTTGCACCTGCTCTTCCCGCAGCCGATCGCACAACCGGCCGGGCGGCAACTGCACGTCCGGGTAGCCGATCGGCTGGTCCTTGCCGACGTCGCGCAGCAGGCGGCAATCGAGCGAAATCGCCATCGGGAGGTAATTTTCCGCCCGACAGGCCTCGTAGCGTTCGACCATGCCGTAGCACGTGAACCCGCCCATGCCATCGAGCCGTTCGCCGGCTTTCAGGTCGCGCTTGGCATACGCGATCGTGTCGCAGACCGGCGCGCCGCGCGGCGTGATCGTGGCATCGCCGAACAGCACGGCCCTCGCGACGGAATGCGCGATCTGCCACGGTGGCAGGTGGTAGGGCGTGTAGAACATGTAGAGCGGGCCCTCGCCCATCTTGAGGTACGCCATCAGGCGGCGCTTCTCGGGATGATCGTTGGTGCAGATGACGAATGCGCCCGTGTGCGGCGCGGCGCCGAGCGAGTACTCGACGAAACCGCCGCCCGCAAAGCTGTCCGGGGTGAACTCCTTCAGCATGTCGTTGACGTGGGCGCACGGATAGCCGCGCATGCCGCGCACCTGCGGCACGAAGCCCGTCGCGTTGCCCATGATCGCCGCTTCGAGCGCGAGCTTCGACCCGTCGGCGAAGGACGCCATGATCGCCGGGTTCTGCCCGTGGCGCGTCGCGAAATCCTGCTGCGTATCGGGGTTGCGGTAGCGATCGAGCATGCCCTTCATCTGGCCCATCAGCACCGGCCGATAGCCCATGCTGTCGAGGAAGCGGTGCATGTTCATGCCGACACCCGGCTCGTCGCCATCGGTGTACGTGAACACGACGCCCGCCGAATCCGCGTAGGCCTTCAGGATCGGCCCGACCGACGCATCGACTTCCGCTCCGAGCAGGATCGCGTGCTTGCCGTGGCGGATGGCCTCGAAACACACGCGGGTGCCGAACTCGACATGCCCCGTCGCCTCGATGACCGCCTCGACACTGCCGGCTTCCCAGAGGGCGGCCGGGTCATCGGTCACGGCGTAGCGGCCGCGCGCGATGGCCTGCTCGAGCTGCGCCGCCGTGCCGACGTGCTCCACGTCGTCCACGCCTGCGTCGCGATAGGCGCGCTGCGCCTTGCCCACCGTGCGATTTGCGATCGCGACGAGCCGCATGCCGGGCACGGCCGTGACGATCTGCAGCGCGATGCACCGCGCCATGTAGCCGCCGCCGACCAGGGCGACGCGAATGGGATTGTGGTCCGCAAGCCGCTTGGCCAATGCGGTATCGACGATGATCACTCGACCCCCTATCTATCCAGTCCGTAGTGTAAGGCCATCCTGGTGCCGGGCTCCTTCCCCATGACTGGTTTTCGCGACGCAGGTCCGTTGACAAGCGTGACCGGAATCATGCTTTCGCGGGCAGGTACTCGAGGAGTGCCTTGTACTCGCCGGCCAGCTGCGTCCGCGCGGTCTCGCAGTATGCCGCAATCTGCCGCCTGAGCGCGTCTTCGTTCCGGACCAGTTCGCCGGCAACGGCAACGAGTCCGGCTGCATCGGCGCCATCAGGCTCGATCGCGTAGCGAGCCAGCCCGCAATCGTCGAGCACTTGTGCGATCTTGCGGGAATAGTGGATGCCAACGACGGGACAGCCGGCTGCGATCGCGAGGATCAGGCCATGCAGCCGCGCGGAGAGTACGAAAGTCGCACCACGCACATTGCGCAGGTAGGCGTCTACGCCCTGCTCGCGACACATGGTCCAGCGCGCCTCCCCGTTCGCAGCCGGCAGCTGCGCGGTGATTTTCTCGACCCAGGGTCCGTCCATCGCGGGCTGTGAACAGACGAAGCGGACATCGTAGCCGGCCTCCATCCACTGGCGGCAGGCCCGCGCCAGTTCATCGATGAAACGATCGTGCGAATCGCGCTGCTTCGGCGGTACGGCGCCGAGCGAGATGGGGCTCACCACGACGAAACGCCGCGGCGACGTTACGGGGACCCGGTCCGCCGTTTCGGGAGGGGGCAATCCGAAGGCTGCGTCGGGCCCCACGATCATCGGCTCCGCGAGGCCAGCCGCCCGCAGCAGCGCGAAAGTTCCCTGGTCGCGAACGAATCGCCGCGCGGCCCGCCTCATGGCCGCCGTGCCGAAGGCACGCCCGCGCGTGCTGTCGAGGTGATCCCAACCCACGCCGAACGCGACGACGGGCACGCCCCGCAGGCGCGCCGCAAGCGTCCAGAGCCACAGCAGGTAAGGTTGCCGCCACGCGCCACCCCAGAGCTCATCGAGCTGGCCGCCCCCCGAGATCACCAGCAGGTCGAGGCGCCCGGCGAAACGCAGCACGCGCACGAAATGGCGCAACCGCTGCAGCGGACCACGCAGGACCCACGGCACGCGCGCCAGGACTTCGCGACCATCCGGTGCGCGCTCCCAAGCGAACGGGAAGGCCTCGATGCCGTGCGTGCGGCGGGTATCTTCCGGTTCACTGCAGACCCCGACGATCTGCACGTCGGGGCGGCGCAGCCGGATATTGCGGATCACTTCCAGCTGTGTGGCCGTATCACCCAGGTTCCTGCTGACGAAGGGGCCGAGCAATGCGATGCGCGGGCCGCTATTCACTGGCTTGCCTGTCCTGTCCAGGCATTCGGTATCGAAGGTCGCGCCACAATTCCACGCGATCCCAGCGTGCGTGCCGAAGCGCGATTCGAGCTGTGCGACAGCGTTCCAGGGCCGGAATCGGCGCACGCATCGCCACCCGCAGGTGGTCGAAATGCACGCGCCAGGCCGAATGGGACCGCTTGCGCGCGGCGCCGGGGTTCCAGAATTCGCGCAAGGCCTGCTCGCTCATGTTGAGCGTGGAGCTGTCGCCGCCAATGCGGCGGCAGTACAGGGCCTGCTGCAGCAACCGGAAGCGTCCATGGAGGGCGAGCTCGGCGAGAAACACCATGTCGCCGCCCGGGTAGACGCGCTCCAGCAGCGTCTGGCGCAGCGCGCTCGTGCGTATCAAGCCGCCTTGCAGGTTGTTGAGCGTGGCGCTGCTGCGAACATGATCGTATCGTGCGCTCGGCGATGACTGGGTGGCATCGATATCGCCGTCGAACACGCCCAGCTCCTCGCCACGTTCGCCGATCAGCATCGTGCGCCCGTTGCACAGGATGAGTGAATCGTCGGCCTCGAGCTCCCGGAAGCACTCGGCCAACATCGTCGGCGCGATGAGATCGTTGCTCGACGCCCACTTGAAATACCTGCCCCGCGCGAGCGGCACGAGCGAGTTCCAGTTGCGGGCTGCGCCGATGTTGCTCGCATGGCGCACCAGGCGGACGCGCGGATCGCGCGCCACGTACCTCTCGACGATCTGCACACTGTCATCCGTCGAGGCGTTGTCCGCCACCACCAGCTCGAAGTCCGCGTGAGTCTGCGCCAGGATCGAATCGAGGGCGGCCGCGATGTGCTTCGCACCGTTGTAGACCGGCATGCCCACCGTGACGGCGACAGCGCCGGGCACTGTCACTGATGCGGGAAGCGGGTGCCTCATTGCTGTTGTTTCGCTCCGCATGCCGCCCGACCTGGAGCCGGATTATTGTCAATTCCCCCGGGCGCGCCCGCAACCGCGAGTGCAATCCCGCAACACACCCATTGTGGCACGCGACACGCGCAGGCGCACCGCGCAGTTCGTCCATCGTGCGTTCCAAATCAGGATTGGGGACAGGGCAACCTGTTCGAATTCACACTCTGCCCCACCGCGCGACAGCGTGTTGCTGTGCAATGTTAACATTCCGCCGCCGCATCTCGCGGCGCGGGACCCGAAACAAGAGACGCGCCCCCATGAGTGAGCTGCTATTCGAGCTGCCGCTGCGTTCGGCAGACCGAAGCCCCCAGGCGCGCGCGCTTGTTCACAGGGAATCGACGGTCGACTACGCGTCGCTGGCCCAGCGTATCGACCGCTTCGCGGCGGCCGCCACGGGTCCCCTCGGGCTCGGTCGGCTCGAACGGATCGCGGTGTATCTGCCCAAGGTGCCGGAAACCGTCGTCACGATGTTCGGCGCCGCCCGTGCCGGGTGCGTCTTCGTCCCCGTCAATCCGCTGCTGAAGCCCGCGCAGGTCGGGCACATCCTGCGTGATTGCAATGTCCGTGCGCTGGTGACATCCGGTGAGCGCGCCGCCACGCTCGCGGACGAACTGCGCGATTGCGCCGACCTGCGGCATCTCGTGCTGACGGGTGAAGGCGAGGCGACATCCATCGACACCCGCTTGGCAGTGCATCGTTGGCGCGACCTCGAAGCCGGCGCAGGTTCCCCGAGGCCCCATCGCGTGATCGATACCGACATGGTGTCGATCTTCTATACCTCGGGGAGCACGGGCCGGCCCAAGGGCGTCGTGCTGTCGCATCGGAACATGGTGACGGGCGCCCAGAGCGTCGCGAGCTACCTCGGCAACACGGCGGACGATCGCCTGCTCGCGGTGCTGCCGTTCAGCTTCGACTACGGGTTCAGCCAGCTCTCCACCGCCTTTCACGCGGGCGCAAGCGTCACGCTGATGGACTACCTCCTCGCCCGCGACATCCTCGCGGCGCTCGCGCGCGATCGCATCACGGGATTTGCAGGCGTGCCGCCCCTCTGGGCGCAGCTCGCGGACCTGCGATGGCCAGCGACCATCACGGAACACCTGCGCTACATCACGAACTCGGGCGGTGCGATGCCGGGCGCCACGCTGCAGAAACTGCGCGACGCCCTGCCCCGCTCGCAGGTATTCCTGATGTATGGCCTGACCGAAGCGTTTCGATCCACTTACCTGCCGCCCTCCGAAATCGACAAGCGCCCGGGGTCCATGGGCAAGGCCATCCCGAATGCCGAGATCATGGTCGTGCGACCGGACGGCAGTGCGTGCTCGCCGGATGAACCGGGCGAACTCGTGCATCGCGGCTCGCTCGTCTCGCTCGGCTACTGGAACGATCCGGCCAAGACCGCGGAGCGTTTCAAGCCGAGCCCCGGCCAGGACAAGGGTCTCGTGCTGACCGAACTGGCCGTGTGGTCGGGCGACACGGTCCGCATGGACCAGGATGGGTTCCTCTATTTCGTCGGGCGACGCGACGAGATGATCAAGACGTCCGGTTATCGCGTCAGCCCGACCGAGATCGAAGAAGTCGTGTTCGCCTCCGGGCTCGTGGCGGACGCCGCAGCCATCGGCGTGCCGCACCCGACGCTCGGCCAGGCCGTGGTGCTCATCGCGGCACCGGCCGATGGGCGTGCGCCCGACGATGGCCCGCTGCTCGATGCGATCCGCAAGGACCTGCCCGCGTTCATGGTGCCGGCCCGGATCGCCTGGCGCGACAGCCTGCCCCGCAATCCGAACGGGAAGTATGACCGCGCGGGCCTGGCCAGTGAACTGCGCGACCTGTTCAGCGCGGGTGCGCCATGACGATCACGATGCCTCCGCATGCGCCCCACCCCTGGTTTGGCGTCGAAGGCGATTGCCTGACGATCGGCGGACGCACGGTGGTCGAACTTGCGGCGCAGGCGGGGCAGACGCCCTTCTACGTCTACGACCGCAGCGTGATGACACGCAAGATGCGCGAACTGCGCGCGGCGCTGCCCGGCGAAGTGCACGTCCACTACGCGATGAAGGCCAATCCGATGCCGGCGGTCGTGCGGCACATGCTGGACCTCGTCGACGGCATCGATGTCGCCTCCGCGGGTGAGATGCAGGTTGCACTCGACGCGGGCGCGGCCCCGGGCCTGGTGAGTTTCGCGGGACCGGCCAAGACCGAGGTCGAACTTGCGCGGGCCGCGGCCGCCGGCATCACGATCAACATCGAATCGGAGCGGGAGATTCGCGTGCTGGCGGCCATCGCCATGCGCACGGGCGACCGGCCGCGCGTGGCCGTGCGTGTCAACCCGGACTTCGAGCTCAAGACATCCGGCATGAAAATGGGAGGCGGCCCGAAACAGTTCGGCATCGACGCCGAGCGCGTGCCGGAAGTGCTTGCCGCCATCGGCGCCGCGCCGCTCGATTTCCAGGGCTTCCATATTTTCAGCGGCTCGCAGAACCTGCGCGCGGAAGCCATCGTGGAGGCCCAGCAGAAATCGGTTGGCCTTGCGGTGCAACTCGCCCGGCACGCCCCGGGCCCGGTGCGCACGCTCAACATCGGCGGCGGGTTCGGCATTCCCTACTTCCCCGAGGAGCGCCCGCTCGACATCGCCCCCATCGCGGCAAACCTGCGCAACCTCGTGCCGCAGGTCGCGCAGGCCATGCCGGGCACACGGCTCGTCCTCGAACTCGGCCGTTACCTCGTCGGCGAGGCTGGCGCATACGTGTGCCGGGTCATCGACCGGAAGGTCTCGCGCGGGCATGTCTTTCTCGTCTGCGACGGCGGCCTGCACCATCACCTCGCCGCGTCGGGCAATTTCGGCCAGGTCATCCGCAAGAACTACCCGGTCCTGATCGGCAACCATGTCCAGGGCAGCGAGCGGGAAACGGCTTCCGTGGTCGGTCCGTTGTGCACGCCGCTCGACCTGCTGGCCGACCGCATGAACCTCGCGCGGGCGGACGAAGGCGACCTCGTCGTGGTGCTGCAGAGCGGTGCCTACGGCCTCAGCTCGAGTCCGCGGGCTTTCCTGAGCCACCCGCCTGCCGCGGAACTGCTCGTCTGAAGCCGGTGGCGTCGCGCACCGTCCTGCTGATCGCATTCCAGTTTCCGCCCATGCGCGGCAGCAGCGCCATCCAGCGCACGCTGCGTTTCGCGCAGCACCTGCCGAAATTCGGCTGGACACCCGTGGTGCTGAGCGCGACCCCCGGGGCGTACGAACAGGTGGACGCGGCGAGTGGCAACAGCACCGGGGTGAACGACGTCCATCGCACGCGCGCCTTCGACGCCGCACGCCACCTGAGCCTGTTCGGTCGCTACCCGCGCAGCCTTGCGATCCCCGATCGCTGGGCGACGTGGAAGTACAGCGCCGTCCCCACGGCCCTGCGCCTCATCCGCGAGCAGCGCATCGATGCCATCTGGACCACTTTCCCCATCGCGACGGCGCACGAGATCGGGCTCGCGGTGGCGCGACGTTCCGGACTGCCGTGGGTGGCCGAATTCCGCGACCCCATGTGGCAGGGTGACTACCCGCCGGATCCCCGCGTGAACCGCGCCTGGAAGCACCTCGAATCCCGGGTCTTCGAGCAGGCACGGCGCGTGGTCGTCACGACGCCCGGCGCCGCGCACGATTACCGTGAGCGCTACCCACACTTCGCAGGCGAGCGCATTCACATCGTCGAAAACGGATTCGATGAAGATGCGTTCGCCCGTGCGGAAAAACGCATGGGGGCCCGCCCTTCGGCCGAAGAGGCACCGCACCGGCGGCTCACGCTCTTGCACAGCGGCGTGATCTACCCGAGCGAGCGCGACCCGACCCAGCTGTTCGACGCGATCGCGCAATTGAAAGCACGCGGGGACGCAGCCGCTGGCCGGCTGGCGCTGAAGCTGCGGGCCACCGGCAACGATCCGCAGTTCCAGCGCATGATCGACGAGCGGGGCATCGGGGATATCGTCGAGCTGGCACCGGCCGTCGACTATGTCTCGGCGCTCGAGGAAATGCTGGCCGTCGACGGCCTGCTGGTCCTGCAGGCGGCGAACTGCAACGCGCAGGTGCCCGCGAAGATCTACGAGTACTTTCGCGCCAACCGTCCGATCGTCGCACTCACGGACGAGCGGGGTGACACCGCGGAGACGCTGCGGCGCGCAGGCACCGGCCTCATGGCACCGCTCGATTCGGTGGATGGCATCGCCGCTGCCTTACGGGACTTCGTGCAACGCACCGATTCGCGGCAGTGGCAGGCGATGAGCCCCGACGTGGTCGATACATTTTCCCGCGAACGACGCACGGCGGAGATCGCCTCGATATTCAACAGCACCCTGGGTGAGTGAGCGATGCCTGGTACCCGTCAACTGAAGGTTTCAACCTGCTCTTCGTTCGAGAGCCTGCCGGAGAGCGCCCGCGCGCTGTGCAGCGCCCTCGCCCAGGACCGATGGTTCGACTCGCTCGACTGGTTTGCCTGCCTGCACGGCACCGCGATGGGCACGACGGTGCAACTGCGGGTGTATGTCGTCAGCGATGAGCGTGGCGAGGCGCTCGCCTGTCTTTTCTGCTGCGTTCATGCACAGCAGCCGCGCGAACTGGCCAGCCTCACCAATTACTACACGATGGAATTCGGCCCCATCGTGAAGGACACCGCGGATGCGGCCGAAGCCTGCGCCGCCCTCGCGCGCCACATCGGCGCGGAGCGTCCCCGCTGGCACTCGGTGCGCCTCGATTATCTCAAGGACTCCGGGCCGGCCACGTCGATTTTCATCGACGCACTCGGCCAGCACGGCCTTGCGGTGCATCGTCACCACCAGTACCAGAACTGGTACCTCGATTGCCGGGACACGGGTTTCGACGCGTACTACGCGTCCCGTCCCTCGCGCCTGCGCAACACGATCGAGCGCAAGGGTCGCAAGCTGCAGAAAACCCATCAGGTCGAATTCGTGTTGTATCGCAGTGCTGCGGACGACCTGGAGCGCGGGGTACGCGACTACGTCACCGTCTACAACTCGAGCTGGAAACAGCCCGAACCCCATCCGGAGTTCATGCCGGAACTGGCGCGCCGCCTGGCCGCGCGAAACGGCCTGCGGCTCGGCGTGCTCTACCTGGATGGCAAGCCCGTCGCGGCGCAGTTCTGGATAACGACGCGCAGCGAAGCCTGTATCTACAAGCTCGCGTATGACGAGCAGTACGCCGAGATGTCGGTCGGCGCGCTGCTCTCCCGCGACATGTTCAAGCTGGCGCTGGACGAAGACAAAGTGCCGCGCATCGATTACGGGGTGGGATCGGAAGCCTACAAGCGCGAATGGATGTCCGCGATGCAGGAAATCTTCGGCATTCGGGCTTATTCCACCCGGACGGTTCGCGGTCGCTGGCTGCATCTGGGCGCGCGGCTACGCGCCATGGCGAAAAAAGCGTCGGCGAAGCTACTTCCGTGACTTGACGCTGCCCGCTGCCTCCGCTGCAGCGAGCTTGTTCTTCAAGCCTGGCAGCGGGTAGCCGCTGTCATAGGCGAACTTGGCGAGCGACCTCGCGCGCGCAAGGTCGCCCACATCGACGTAGTACAACCCGGCCACGTAGCTGATCTCCACCGATTCGGGCGCGAGCCGCAACGCTTCTTCGTATTGCCGGCCCGCGTCCTCGCGATTGCCGCGCTTGAACAGATAGTTCGCGTAAATCACGTGCACTGCGGCATCGTCAGGAGCGAAGGCTACCGCGCGCTCAAAGAAACAATCGGCCGACGGTATGGTGGCGTCGACCGGAAAATGCCCGCCGCCGAGCGCGTAGCGCGCCATGGCCCGCAGCGCCCGATGGTGGTTCGGGAAGGCACGCAGGGTGTATTGCAGGTCGCCGAGCACAGTCCCGGACGACCCGCGTCGCAGCGACTCCACGTCTGCCGTGAAATGGAATGTGTCCACAATCGGCAGCTTGTCCCGCTTGTTGACGGGATCCCGGTAGTCGTAGGGCCCATAGGCATTCTGCAGGCTGCCACAGCCCGGCACGTCCTGTGCGAGCGCACGCCCTCCCAGGGCAAGCCCCAAACAGGCCATCGCAGCCAGCGTTATCCACTTCACGACCCTACCTCGCTGCACACATCGCATTCGACACGCCAGCTGGGGATCATACCCGTGCCCGCCCGTGGAAGGCATCTGTGACGGGCGTCACGCTTGACACACTGCGCAATGAGACAATTTCCGGCAATCGGACGCCACCCGGTTGGCTGCCCACTCGCAACGCTGTCGTTGCCCGGCGACATGGCCGGCGCAGGAAGACACCGATATAGTGCCAAGGCCTCGCGTTCGGGGCCACGGCGCCGCATGCGACGCCTTACTGGAGATCGGGACATGTCCACTCGTAGAGACTTCTTGATGACCTCGGCAGGCTTGCTCGGTGCGGCGGCACCGCTGCTCGGAAAGGCGCAGGCATTGCCTTGCCCGCCACCGCAACTGGCGACCGACGGATCGAGTTCTGCCGCGACCGCCTGCACGCCGTCCACCATGCCCGCGTACATCGCGTCCATGGCGCCCTACCAGGTGCGCTCGCTGGGCGGCAGCTACGCGCCTGCGAACGGCACCAGCACGCTGCAGTCGGTCATGCCAGCCAAATGGGCGGGCGACGACGACATCATGCGGCCGTGGAGCGGCGGCGCGAAGTCGTCCAACGGCAGCAAGATGTACGTGCACGGCGGCGGGCACAAGGACTCGTCGAACAACGGCTTGTACAGTTTCGACTTTGCCGGCACCAGCCGGCCGACCGGGTGGACCGTCGAGAACGCCGGACAGACCGGCGTGACCTCCGATTTTTCAGTGGGCTCGAGCGGCACGCCGCTTTCGGTGCACACCTACGATGCCATGGTCGACATGGGCGCGTCGCTCTATCGATTCGGCGGCTCGTCGCACCCCAATGGTTTCTTCACGTCGCAGGTGTTGCGCTACAACAAGGCCAACTCGGTCTGGACCCGCTTGCCGAACTGGCCCGGCGATGCCTCGGGCGGATCGGCCATCGCGAATGCCGCGGCCGGCAAGATCCTGTTGATGGATCGCTGGGTGAACTACAACACGTATGCGTTCTATCGCGTGGCGACCAACAACTGGAGCGCCGAGAAGCAGGTGGCATCGCAGTGGCCGGACGATTTCGCCGCGGCCTACAGTCCGTTGAGCAACGTGGGCGTGGCCATCGGTGGCGGCGGTGCGTTCTCTTTCAAGATCGACTGGTCCGCCGAAACCATCGTGCAGACCTCCCGTTCGCTGCCGTCGGGCGGCGGCCCGGCGCTCCTGTGGGACCCGACGCGGGACGTATTCTGGTGCTTCGGCGCGTCTGGCAACAACTCGAAACTCTACGAGATCAACCCGGCCACTTTTGCCGTGACGACGCACAACCTGACCGGCGACGCGCCGCTGACCCCCGAGTCTGACTCGCGGGGTACCTACGGCAGATGGGTGTTCATGGACTCCTGGCGTGCCATCGGCTCGGTGGCGAGCCGTTCGTCCCCGGCTTTCATCATCAGGCTGCCGTAAGTCGCGCGCGGGGCCTGTGCCCCGCCGTCTTCTTCAGGCGAGGCACGGCGGCAAGCCCGGCCAGGAGTGCGAATAGCCAGACCTGGACTTCCGCCTTGAGGAAGTCCGCGAACTGCCCGCCGATGAATACCACGACAAGCCCGCCGCACACGGCGGCCATCACGCTCGCCTCGAGCAAGGGCCTGTTTGCCCGCGCCGCCCGTCGCGCGGCCAGGCAGGATTTCAGAACCCACAGCCACAATATCGAAAACAGGAAGGCCCCGGGAACTCCCTGCTCCACGAGCGTGCTGATGAAGGTGTTGTGCGAGGAACGCTCGCCCGTCTCGGTGAGATAGATCGGATCGAGGTACTGCGCGCTGAGGGCCGCGAAACCGCGATGGCCCACGCCCAGCGGATGTTTGCCGAACATGATCAGGCCGGCCTTCATCTGCAGGATCCTGCCCTCGGCACTGCCGTCCAGGGTTTCCTCCTTGTTGACCGCCGCTTCCATGGTCTGCATGCGCTCCCAGAACGTTTCCGACGCCACGGCGCCGAATCCCAGGATGCCGAGGACGGCCAGCGTGTAGAAAAGGCGCGCGTTTTCCTTCGGCCGCAAGGCAAAGATGACCAGGCCGCCCATGAAGAGCGCGAGGAATGCACCGCGGCTGCCGGTGAGGACCACCATGTTGAGGATCAGGGGCACGGACACGAGCGCGGCATAGCGCCGCCAGTCCCGCTTCGCGAAAATCAGCATGGCACCGACAACTGCCGCGGTCGCGGCGTGCATGCCGAGCGTGTTCGAATCATCGATGCCCGGCCCGCCGACACCATCCAGTCGCCCACCGGACGTGCCCGTCCCGAGCGCGACGAGACCCAGGTAACAGCTTCCGAGTACATGCGCGAGCAGGAAGTCGGCGGTCAGCAGCGGCGTATCGATCAGGCGGTACACCATGTAGTAGACGATGATGAACTTGGTGAAGATCAGCGCGCATTCGCGATGCAGCACCGGATCCAGCGCCCAAGGACTCTGGATCCAGAGCCAGATCGTGTAGGCGATCAGGATTTTTGCTGGAAAGGTCTTGTACCAGGGCGTGCGATTCGGGTCGGCCTTCAGCCGCGTCATGGCGAGTGCCGTCACGATGGCCGCCGTCATCGACCAACGCAGGTCGGGCAGGCCCTCGCCCCACCAGCGATGGGGAGCATCGAGGTAAAAGACGGCGATGTAGGTGTAGAGGCCGTAGATCGGGTGGCGGAAGAACGCCATGCCGAGGCCGACGAGGAAGCACAGCAGGAAAATGATCGCCGTCAGCGACACGGCGCACCACCGAATCGTTGTGCGAGCCAGCGACGGCACCGCTCGTTGAATTCCGCCAGTTGGCTCGCCTGCGAGAAGGTGTGATCGGCTTCGGGCATGTCGACGATTTCGACACCGCTGCGCGCGATGACCTGCCGCCATCCAGAGTCCGCGCGGCAACGCGCGCGGAATTCGTCCGCCGTCAGGTCGCGGCCGCTCTGCACGATCAGCACCGGTCCGGCAAATTGCCGGAGGCCCGCGCGCATCGCGCCGATGAAACCCTCCCGCTGCGAGGGAGCAGCCTGCTTCGACGCGCGTGCGAGGCTGCCGAGCAGCGACGCCGCCGATCCGCGGAAATCGAAGCCGCCGCCGGCGAGCTTGCGCCAGAAGCCCGCCTGCAGCAGCCTCGACAGGTAGTATTTCCTGACCACCACCGCGGCCTGGGACTGCTCGGAGCGCACCCACGGGTTCATCAGGACGAGGCCTGCAACCCGCGCATCCGAGGCGCAATACATCAGCACCGCCGACGCCGCGTCGCACAGGCCGAGGAGCACGACGCCGCGGCGCGGATGGCACGCAACCTCGATCGTGTCGACAGCCGCGCGGATGTCTTCGGTCACGTGCTCGAAGCCCAGCAGGTCGCCCTCGCTGTCACCCATGCCGCGATAGTCAAACCGCAGCACGGGAAACCCCGCGTCGGCGAGCGCGCGCGCGGAGAGCACGAATTGCCGATGACTGCCCGCACGATACTGCGGCCCTCCGACGACGATCAGCACCGCCACCTCGCACTCAACACCGGCCGCACGGTGCAGGATGCCGACCAGTTTGCTGCCCTGGCACTGGAACACGAGGGGCTCGACCGCACCCATGCCGTCGTTCACGTCGCCGCCACGAGCGCAGGATTCGTCACGATCTCGGTCGCCATCCAGAAAGGATCGCCGGTCACCTGCGCGTGATCGATCCGGCAGCCGGCGGCGCGCGCGCGTTCAAGGGCGCGCAGCGTTCCTGGCGCGACGGGCGCCGCCGCGTCGCCCACCACCTCGAGCCAGCGGATGGGCGGGAGGGATCCCGTCAGTTCATCGTGGAGGTTCAGCGCTTCGATGTCGGCGCACAACTCGGCCGACAAAGGGTACCCCGCGACTTCGATGGTTTCGCCCGCCGTCATCCGGGCGCGCAGCTCCACGGCCGTCTCGCCACGGCCCTGCTCCATGCGCGACGCCATGACGCGGATGCGCAGGAACTGTTCGATCAGGCGCGACCCGCTGGTCGCGGGCTGCCAGAACACCATGCTGGACAGTGCGAGGCCGTTGCGCCGGACTGCGGCAGCACCGAGCAGCGCACCGAGTCGGATACCGACCAACGCAGTGACGCGCCATCCCTGCGACGCGCTCCACGCCATGGCCGCAGCGATATCTTCGAGCCAGCGCGCGACACGCGCCGCCCCGAACTCGCCCTCGCTGTCGCCGGTTCCTGCGAGGTCCACGCACAACAGGCCCCGGCCTTCGCTGCACATCCGGCGCGCGAGGTCGGTGACGATCCGGCGGGACTTGTTCATCTCCTCGGCGAACGGCGGCACGACCAGCGTGCATTCCCCCGTTGCGATACCGGGCGTGCGGAGCAGTACGAACAGGCGGCGGCCCGCCGCGCCGATGAACTCCGCGCGCAGGCCGTCCGTCATCACTGGCCGAGCTTGTCAGCCAGGAAGCGGTTCAGGGAGCCCACCGTAG
Source organism: Steroidobacteraceae bacterium (assembly GCA_050185195.1). Lineage (GTDB taxonomy): Bacteria > Pseudomonadota > Gammaproteobacteria > Steroidobacterales > Steroidobacteraceae > CADEFQ01. The sequence goes on from JBFWZQ010000002.1 coordinate 145,880, forward strand.
CGAAGGTGTCCGCCGAGATCTCGTCGTCGTCGACGTGGATGTCGTACTGCTCCTCCATGGTCGTGATCAGCGTGACAACGGCCATCGAATCGAGCTCCGGGATCGCCCCGAGGAGCGGGCTGTCTTCCGTCAGCCGATCCGCGCGCTCACCCAGCTGCAGCGCCGTCTTGAGCAGGTTCCTGACGCCATCCAACGTATCCAAGCGACATCTCCCCCAATGGTGGTATCGGACATATTGTATCGGGCGCGCCGGCACCAACCGCACACTGGTTCAAAGTTTGCTAAGGTGCAGCATTACACCGCCGAGCCGCAATCGATGACGCAGATTTTCGGATACGCGGGTCGCTGGCCGCAGCACGACCCCGCTGCCCTGCACCTGCACGCACCCGCAGGCCTCGATACCGCCACGATCGCACCGCTGGACGCCGTACTGGCCGCCCCGGCCATCACCCGGCAAGGCAACCTGCTGGTCGCCGTTCGCGGCCAGCCCGTGTGGTTCCGGGACGGCCGCTACAGCCAGGCGCAGGCGGACGGCGAAGGCCTCCTCGCCGCCTATCGCGACCGCGGGGACGCGTTGCTCGAGGCCCTGCGCGGGCGCTATTCGCTTGCGATCCTCGACGGCGATCGCCGCCGGGTGCTGCTCGCCATCGACCCGATGGGCATCGAACGCCTGTGCTGGTCCGTCGTCGACGGCGGGCTCGTCTTCAGCGACTCCGCCGAGGCCGTCGCCAACTTCGCCCCCGTGGGCGCGACGCTGCGCGCCCAGGCCCTGCACGATTTTCTGTTGATGCACATGATCCCGGCGCCGGACACGGCCTTCGAGGGGGTACACAAGCTCGAGCCCGGCGTGCGGCTGGTCTTCGAGCAGGGTCGCGCGAACCTCGCCCGCTTCTGGACGCCCCGCTTCGATGAACGCGGCGATGCATCCTTCGATGCACTCAAGGCCGGCTTGCGCGATGGGCTCGACGCCGCCGTTGCGCGCTGCGCACCGGACGCCACCACCGGCGCCTTCCTGAGCGGCGGCCTCGACAGTTCGACGGTGGCCGGGGTGCTCGGCAAGGTGAGCGGGCGGTCGCCGCGCACGTTCTCGATCGGCTTCGGCGTCGAGTCGCACGACGAGATTCGTTACGCGCGCATCTCGGCCCGGCACTTCGGTTGCGACGCGACCGAATACAACGTCACGGCCGACGACATCGTCACCGCCTTCGATCGCATCGCCGCGGCCTACGACGAACCGTTCGGCAACTCGTCGGCGGTGCCGACCCTCTTCTGCGCGCAACTTGCCGCCAGGGCAGGCATCGATCACCTGCTCGCGGGAGACGGCGGCGACGAGCTGTTCGGCGGCAACGAGCGCTACGCGAAACAGCAGGTGTTCGAACTATACGGACGCCTGCCCGCCTGGGCGCGCCGCGCCGTGCTCGAGCCCCTGTCCCGCGCCATCGCACCCGACAGCGCGCTGACGCCCCTGCGCAAGCTGCGCAGCTATGTCGACCAGGCCCGCATCCCGTTGCCGGAGCGGCTCGAGACCTGGAACCTCTTCTATCGAACACCGCACGCCGAGATCTTCGAGCCGGAGTTTGCGGCGGGCATCGATGTCCGGCGCCCCATCGAGACGATGGCCAGGGTCTATGGCGAGGCGCCCGACGGCACGTTGCTGAATCGCATGTTGCATTACGACTGGCACTTCACGCTCGCCGACAGCGACCTGCGCAAGGTGATCACGATGTGCGATCTCGCCGGCGTGAAGGTGTCGTTCCCGCTGCTCGATGCCGAACTCATCGATTTTTCGCTGCGTGTCCCGACGCACGCGAAGATGGAGGGCCGTGAATTGCGCAGCTTCTACAAGCGCGCGATGGCCGGCTTCCTGCCGCAGGAAGTCATCGACAAGCAGAAGCACGGTTTCGGCCTGCCGTTCGGCGTCTGGCTCAAGGAACACGCGCCGCTGCGCGAACTCATCCTCGGCCACCTGAAACGCCTCGGGGAGCGCGGCATCGTGCGGCGGTCCTTCCTCGACAGGCTCGTTGGCGAACACGCGGCCGGGGACTCCGGCTACTACGGCTACGCCATCTGGGATTTTGCGATGTTCGAGGCTTGGCTCTCGGCTCACTCCCCCCGCGTTTGATCCGCGGGGGGAGCGCCCGTCAGATTGCCGGGCAGGCGATGAACGCCTTGCTGAAAATGACCTGGTCGTAGTCGAAGTTGAACGCCGTGGTCTTGAAGGCCGAACCATTGTGATAGATGGCGAGGATCAGCGCGTTCCAGCCGGGCAGCCCCGGTGCACCCACGCTGTTGGTGCTGCCATCGAAACCTTGCGAATAGGTCACGTCCCAGATTTTCGTATAGGCCGTCTCGCCCTCGTGCGCGGCCCACACTTCGACGCGCGTGCGATTGTTGCCCGTGCCGCCTGACGTGCCCGGGGTGACGTGATAGAGCAAGGTGTCCCAACCGCCGGAATAACGCCAGTTGAGCGAGGTATTGGCGAGCGCCACCGAGGCATTGGGCTGGCCGCCGCTCAGGCTGTTGAAGTTCTGGCCCGAATAGACGTTGTGGCGCGACCGCGCCCCGACCGAGTCACCGTTCGATGCCGACTGGCCGTAGGTGACGAGTTCCTGCGCCGTGTACGAGCTGTTCGTGGTCGTGAACCAGACAAGCTTGCCGGTGATGGTGCTGTACTCCGAGGTATCGGGCGGGGGTCCCGGCATTTCCGCACGCCGAACACGCACCTGCAGCCAGAAATCCGAGCCCTGGAACCGACCGGGATGCGACGCCTGGTGGGCCGCGTTCATGTACCAGCCAGGATTGGGCTGATTGCCCCACCCGTAGAGCGTCGAACTGCCATCCGAAGCCGGGAACTCGACTGGAGCAATCGTGCCGCCCGCACCGGGGTCGTCTTGCCCGCGGCCGTTGCCCGCACCGGTCAGCGCGTTGAACGGCCGATGCCAGTACGAACCACCGCGGCCGGCGGCGCTGCCGAGCGGATACGTGAGCCGCATGAAGCCGCCACCGTCGGCGCCACCGCTCGCCTGATGCCTGACGAGCTGTCCGGCAGCCGTTGCGGCATTGGGGTCGTTGCCGCCGTTGTATCCGCCGGTCCAGCGAAACTGGTCGACTTCGGCCTTGGAGTCGAAATTGTGGTGCCACACGACCCCTGCCCCCGCGATGCGCGCAGCCCAGTCGGCCGCCGCACTCGGGCTGGCGCAGGCCGTGGACGCGCTGGTGCCGCCCCCCGCGCTGACAGTGGCCGGCGGGCACGGCTTCGACTGGCCCAGACCCACGACGGGAACCGCGGCTCCCGCCATGGCGGCGGTGGTCACCAGGAATTCTCTACGCTTCATCGAATTGCTCCTACGGCATCGTACGCGGCCACTGGCACGGCAGGAGTTTCCTCCGTATCAAGCCATCCATCAAAGTGGCACCGGCGCCTAAGTTAGTGAACCAGGCCACAAATTGCACGATGTCGCCAGATGCACACAGTCCGGGACTCTGCCTGGGGTTCAGGGTCCGGACGATTGCCTCGGGTGGCGCCACGAGCCCAGATACGAACGGGTGATTCGCCATCCGAGCCGGGAAGCCGGCGAGTCACAGAAACTGACACGCGGCAGGGCGTAGGGATCCGACTCGCGGGTTGCACAGTTCCATTCTGTGGACACCGCCAGCTCGAATCCGGCCTTGCGCGCGATCTGCATATGGATGGCGTCGAAGTCGCGACCCGGCCGGCCATTCGGATAGGCAAAGGACACCGGCCGCCGGCCGACGACGCGCGCGAGCCATTCGGCGCCGTCGACGATCTCGCGCCTGGCTTCCTCCTCGGGCAGCGTCGCAAGGATGGGATGATTGACCGTGTGCCCGCCGATATCGATACCGGCCTGCGCGAGGCGGCGCAGCTCGCTTTCGTCCAACATCAGCCGCGGCGCCGGCTCGGCCGCAATCCGGTGATACAAGTCGCGCGCGTCGTGCCAACGCTGCTGCAGCGATCGGTACTTGAAAGCCTCGAGTACCCTGGACACGAACGGCGCGCGCCCGGCAGCGGGCGGCAAGGACACGTTGCCAAGGCCGACCGTCGACAGGTCAACCGTCGCCGGCGCCCGCCGGACCGCCTCGATCACGAGGTCGTTCCACATGATGCCGGCCTCGATCGCGTTCTGCATGACGAACACGGTCGCCGGCAGGCCGTAGCGCTGCAACACGGGTGTCGCCACGTCCAGGTTGTTGCGATACCCATCGTCGAAGGTGATGCACGCCGCGGCCGGCGGCAGTGTGCCCTCGCGCAGCCGCCGCGCCGCCTCGGGCAAGGGCAACACGGAACAGTGCGTCGCGAGCACGGCCATCTGCGCGGCAAAACGTTCGGCATCCGGTTCGCTCGGCAACAAGGGGTCGGGACGCTCGAGTACGCGGTGGTAGGTCAGTACCATCAGCCGCGCGCGCTTGCCTCCCGGTGCGGCGAGGCGCAGCAATGGCCGCGACAGGAACGCGCTCACGACCGGCGATTCCGGTTCAGCGCGTCGAGGCATGCGTTCTCGAAGCACCGGGCCGCGACGACATGGCCGCAGTTCTCCTCGACGAAGTGCCGCGCCGCGCGCGACATCACGTGCCGCCTTTCGCGATCACCGAGCAGCGCCACGACGGCCTCGGCCATCGCCTGCGCGTCGTCGGCGACGACGCAGTTCAGCCCGCTCTCGACCGGCAAGCCCTCCACGCCGATGGTCGTCGAGACGACTACCGGACCCATGGCCATCGATTCGAAGACCTTGAGCCGGGTTCCTCCACCGACCTGCAACGGCACGACGGACACCGCCGCACCGCCGACGATGGGGCGCACGTCGTCGACGAAGCCCGTGAAGCGCCAGCGCAGCTGGCGGCGCGCGGCCTCGGCGACGAGTGAGGCGGGAGGCGCGCGGCCGACGACCGTCATGCTTGCCCCGGGCACGCGAGCGACGATCGCCGCCCATACCTCGTCCATGAAATAGCGCATGGCTCCCTGGTTCGCGAGCCAGTCCATGGAGCCGCAGAACACGATCTCCGCGTCACGCGAGGGCGGCGCATGGCGGAAGAAATCGAGATCGACACCGGTGGGTATGACATGCGCGTCGCGCACGCCGTAGTCGCGCTCGAACAGGCGGCTGTCTTGCGCCGAGACGGCGACGACGACATCGAAACGCGCGAGCGTCCGCGCCTCGTAGGCCCGCATCTTGCGCAACTGGTTGCGCCAGATGACGCGCATGGCGGCGCTGCGGGCCACCTCGAGGTGGCGGGCAAAGATCTGCGCCTCGACATTGTGCGTGAAGATGACCGACGGCGTGTCGAGTCCTGGCGGCGCCAGTACCGCCGCATGCAGGAAATCAAATACGACGACGTCGGGGCGTGCCTCGAGCGCGCGGCCGACGGCAGCCGCCGCCGCGTCCGAACGGTCCACGCGCACGGGCATCGGCAACGGATCGAACATGTGCCATGCGCGGTGCAGCGTACCGCGCCAGCCGTCCGCAGGCGTGGGCCAGAACTCGAATTCATCGCAGACCCGGGCAAGATCTTCGCGATGGCGGGCCGCGAGTTCCGGCGTCGCGGGCGACATCAGCCTGATGCGGAACCGTCCGCCCTTCATGCCGCGCAGTATCTGCGTCGTGCGGATCTTGCCGCCGGAGTCGACCGGAAACAGGAACCGAGGGGAGACGAACAACAGTGTCGCGGGGGCACTCATTGCATGCACGCCCGGAAATAATCCAGCACCGCCCGCCCGACGCTCGGCCAGTCGCCGACATCGAGCCGTGTCGAAATCATGCCGCGATCCCAGTTGCGCTCGAGTGCAAGCTCCATCGCCTGCGCCATTGCTTCGTCGTCGCCGACGGGAACGAGCGCGCCATTCTCGCCGTCCCTGACGAAATGCGGATTGTCGCCGACCGGTGTCGTGACGACAGGCGTGCCGGTCGCCAGCGCCTCGAGGATGGCGTTGCAGCACCCTTCCCTGCGGGTGCCGAGGGCAAAGAGATCGGCGGCCCTCAGCCAGTCCGCCACGGCCGCCGGTTCGACGGCGCCGACGAAGCGAACGTGCCCGGCGATGTCCAGTTGGGAAGCCAGTCGCTGCAGGGCCGCCGGGCATTCGGGCTCGTAGTCCGCGCCACCGATGATGGCGAGGCGCACGACCCTGCCACGACTGCGCAGGCGCGCAATGGCGCGAAGCACGACGTCGTGTCGCTTGAGCGATACGAGATGGCCCACGCTCACGATCAGCGCGTCGCCCGCCGGCACCGAGAGCGCCTGCCGCGCGGCGAGCTTGTCGCCGGGCCGGAAGATTCCACGGTCGATCGCATTCGGTATCACGACGATGCGCCCGGCGGGCACGCCGTGCTCGATCATCTTGTTGCGCAGCGAATGACTCACGCTGATGCAGCCGTTCGCGACCGAAAGTGCACCGACGAGCTGCCTGCCGACACCGGCCAGTTCGACACGCTCCGCCTCGAAGCCCCTTATCGTGACGAACACCGGCAGACCGAGGCGCCGCGCAGCGCGCACGCAGCCGACTCCGTCGGGATAGCCGAAGTGGGCATCGATGACATCGATCGGGCGTTGTCGGTGCCAGCCGCGCAGGCGCGGCAGGATCGATCGTTCGAGCCAGCGGCCGTCGAGGGACTTGAACAGGCCCGGCAGGTAGAACATCGCGGCGTGGTGGACCGTCAGCCCATGGATCTCGCGGCTCGGCCGCCGCGCCCAGGACGGCAGGCGGCGCAGTGGCGGCAGGCAAGGGACAGGCTGCAGGATACGTATGTCCGATGCCTCGGCCATGGCCGCAAGGCGGCGGTGCACGAACACGCCTGCACCCGGCGTCACCGGCGTCGGCAACGTGCGGCAGACACTCGCGATGTTCAGCACCGGGCACCCTGGCGCAGGAAACCCTCGAACATCAGTAGCGACCACAGGGGCGCACTGTAATCGCGCTTTCCCGACTCATGGGCGCTCACGATCTCCTCGAGCACGCGCGGGTCGAAGAGGCCCGTGTCGCGCAACGTGTCGCCGAGTACGGCCTTGCGCACCGTTTCGCGCAGCGGCCCCCGGAACCAGCGGATCAGCGGCACGGCAAAACCCATCTTCGGGCGGTACAGCACATCGTGCGGCAGCCAGGGCTCCATGCTCTTCTTCAGCAGGCGCTTGCTCTCGCCACCGCGCATCTTGAAGCCGGACGGCAGCGTTGCGAGCCATTCGACCAGCGGGTGGTCCATCAACGGCTCGCGCACCTCGAGCGAGTGCGCCATGCTCGCACGATCGACCTTCGTGTTGATGTCGCCCACGAGATAGGTTTTCAGGTCGAGATACTGGATCAGCGCGAGCGGATCGTCCGTCCCCGCGCGCCGCGCGTGGCGCGCGAACAGGTCGTCCACCCGATAGCCGCCGAGCGCAGCGCGCGCCTGCGCCGAGAACATCCTCGCGCGCATCGGCGCGCGCACGATCGACACGCTCTGCAGGTAGGCCTCGACCGACGTGCGCGCGAGCGACTCGAACGTGGTCTTGGCGCGAAACACCCGCGGCGCCCAGTCCGCCTTGGGATAGACGCGGCCCAGGAGCCCGAAGAGGGGCCGGCGCACCGCGAGCGGCAGGGCCGAACGCAACTTCTCTTCCATCAGGTGCAACTGGTAACGCCGGTAGCCGCCAAAACTCTCGTCACCGCCGTCACCGGACAGCGCGACCGTCACGTGCTTGCGGGCGAGTTCGCAGACGCGGAACGTCGGGATCGCGGAACTGTCGGCATAGGGCTCGTCGTAGAGGCCGACCAACTTGTCGATGAGGCCGAAGTCGTCGCTTGCGACCTGGTCGACGTAGTGCCGCGTCCGGTAGCGGTCCGCGACCTGCTGCGCGAATTTCGTTTCATCGAATGCGGGGTCGTCGAACGAGATCGAGCAGGTGTTGACCGGGGCGTCGCTGATGCGCGCCATGACCGACACGACGGCGCTCGAATCGACGCCACCCGAAAGAAAGGCGCCGAGCGGCACTTCCGAGATCATGCGCAGGCGGATCGAGTCCTGCAGCCGTCGGTCGAGCTCCGCCATCGCGTCCTCGAAGCCGATCGGGCTGTCGAGCGAGAAGCGCACGTCCCAGAATTCACGCGGCGCGGGCGGCGCTTCGCCGCGCCGGATGACCAGGGTGTGCGCGGGGGGGAGCTTCTGCACGCTCGTGAAGATGGTGCGCGGCTCGGCGACGTAGCCGACCGCGAAATATTCCTCGACCGCGCAAGGGTCGATCGTGCGGGTGACGCCGGGGTGCAGCAGCACGGCCTTCAGTTCCGAGCCGAACACGCACTGGCCGTCGGGCAGCAGCGCATAGAAGAGCGGCTTCACGCCGAGCCGGTCGCGCGCGAGGAACAGGGTCTCCCGATTGCGATCCCACAACGCGAACGCGAACATGCCGCGGAAGCGCTCGACGCAGGCCTCGCCCCAGGCTTCCCAGGCGTGCACGATCACTTCGGTGTCGCTCTTCGTGTGGAACACGTGGCCGAGCGCCTGCAGTTCGGGAATCAGCGACTGGTAGTTGTAGATCTCGCCGTTGTAGACGACGACCACCGAGCCGTCCTCGTTGTAGAGCGGCTGCTGGCCCGTCTCGACGTCGATGATGGCGAGCCGCCGGTGGCCGAGCGCGACGCCGGGCTCGTGGTGCTCGCCCTCGCCGTCCGGCCCGCGGTGCGCGATCGAATCGTTCATCCTGCGCAGCAGCGCCCGATCGAGGTCGCGCCGGTTCCGGATGTCGACAATGCCTGTTATTCCGCACATGACTTATGGGTTCCGCGCCAGGAGGCCTTCGTAGAGTTCGGTATAACCGCGCACCATCGCCTCCATGGCGAAATGCGCAAGGCAGCGATCGCGGGCGGCCGCGCCCTGCGCGTCGCGCCGCGCCGGGTCGTCGAGACACGCCCGGATCGCGGCAGTCAGGGCACCGGCGTCACGCGAATCGTATAGCGTGCCGGTGACCCCGTGTTCGATGAGTTCGCCGTTGCCGCCGACTCGCGCGGCCACGACCGGCCGCGCCGTCGCCATCGCTTCGAGGATCGTGTTCGAGATGCCCTCGTTGCGGGACGGCAGCACGAACAGGTCGAAGCCGCGCAGGAGCGCCGGCGCGTCGGCGCGCGCACCCGCAAACCACACGAGTGGCGCGATGCCGAGCGCCTGGGCGGCCTCCCGCAGGCGCGCCTCCTCGGGGCCCGCCCCCACGACCGCGAGCCGCAGCGGCCCCTGGTGGGCGCCTGGGGCGGCAACGAGCCTCGCAAAGGCCTGCAGGAGTGCGGCCTGGTTCTTGATCGGGTCGAGGCGTCCGATCGTGCCGATGACGAGCGGCCGGTCCGAAGGCTCGCGCGGCCAGGGCCAGTCCTGCGGGAGGGGGCCCGACGGGCTGAAACGTTCGCTGTCGACCCCGTTGTAGACCTGGCGGATACGATCGCCGGCGACGCCCACGCGCGTGCGCAGCCACCGTGCGATGTCCTGCGACACGGCGACATAACGTTGCGTGGCAGGCCGGCAGAGGCGACGGATGCGCAGGTTTCCCGGGTTCTCGCCCTGTGGATCGGATGCGTCCCAGCCGTGTTCGCCATGGACCCGAAAGCGCACGCCGGCGGCCAGGGCGACCCACTGCAGGTCCGCCGTGCCGAGGTTCCTCGTGTGCACGATCGCGGGCCGCAGGCGTCGCAACTGCCGCCACACGCGGCCGTAGGCCGCGAAGTCCTTGCCGGGCCGCTTGTCCACCGACACGACCTCGACGTCGTCGCGCGCGATGCGATCGCGAAACGCGCTGTAGCCCGCGAGGCACACGATCGCGTGCCGGAATCGCGCGCGCGGCAGGTGGTTGATGAGGTTCACGAGCCCATTCTCGAGGCCGCCGTAATCGAGCCGGTAGATGACATGCGCGATGAGCGGCGCCCCGGCCATGCGCTACCCGTTACCAGCAGATCGCCGAGTAGCGGCTGCCGCCGGCGCCCGGCGCACCGATGCCGACGACGTCGACCACGCGGTGCCGCGCCCGCAGTTCCTCCTGCAGGACCGCCTCGATGAGGCGCCCGCCGAGGCCGACGAGGATCGTGTCGCCGTGGCGCACGGCTTCCTCGCAGGAGCTCACCATCAGGTTGCCGATGTGCGGGATGCTCTGCTCGATGAAACGCTTGTTCGCGCCGATCAGGCGCGACAGGTTCACCTCGGGGTCGTAGATGCGCAGGTCGTAGCCCTTGCCGATCAGGCGCTCGGCCACCGCGACGAGCGGGCTTTCGCGCAGGTCGTCGGTGCCCTTCTTGAAGCTGAGGCCGATCATGCCGACCTTGCGCGTCTCGCCCTGCATCACCTGGTCGATCGCGGCATCGATGTGCGCGCGGTTGCTGCCGAGCACGCCGCCGAGCATCGGCGTGACGACATCGCGCGTCTTGCCCATGTAGGTGAGCGCGCGCAGGTCCTTCGGCAGGCAGGAGCCGCCGAAGGCGAAGCCGGGTCGCAGGTAGGCCGGCGAGATGTTGAGCTGCGTGTCCTTGCAGATGAGGCCCATCACCTCGCGCGCATCGACGCCGACGGCCTGCGCGAGTCGCCCGATCTCGTTAGCGAAAGTGATCTTCACGGCGTGGAACGCGTTGGCCGCGTACTTCTGCATCTCGGCAACCCCGACCGACGTGACGACGAACTCGCACGGCAGGTGCCCGAAGGCCTGCCGCAGCACATCGGCCGCGTGCGTCGAACGCGTGCCGACGATGGTGATCGGCGGGCGATCGTAGTCCTTGATCGACGTGCCTTCGCGCAGGAACTCGGGCTGGAAGGCAAGCCCGAAGTCGCGGTCCGCGACCTTGCCGCTCGCTTTCTCAAGGGTCGGGCGCACGAGTTCGTCGAGCGTGCCCGGCTGCACGGTCGAACGCAGCACGACGGTATGGAAGGCCGCCTTCTGCGCGAGCGCCGCGCCGATCGATTCCATCACCCGGCGGATATAGCTCATGTCCTGGCTGCCGTTCGGGCTCGAAGGCGTGCCGACGCAGACGAAGGACAACTCGGTATCGCGGATCGCCGCCGCGACGTCGTCGGTCACGCGCACCCGGCCCGACGCCACCACGTCGCGCGTCAGGTCCTGGATGCCCTCCTCGACGATCGGCGACTTGCCGCTGCGGATCAGCTCGAGCTTGAGCGGATCGACGTCGACGCCGGTGACCTCGTGCCCGTCCCGCGCAAGGCAGGCCATCGACACCGCACCGACATAACCGAGACCGAAAATACTGATCTTCATCTGCTTGCTTCCTCGATAATGCCATCGAGCCGGCGCATCGACGCCGCCCAGCTGTGATGACTCAATACACGCTCCCGGCCCGCGACGGACAACTGCCGTCGACTGCCCGGGTCTCCCAGAATCCTGTCGATCGCCTGGGCCCACTGCGCCGGTTCCGACGCGACCAGCAGATGCTCGTCCGCGATCGCATCGACGCCGCCCGAGGCCGCGGGGCTGCACACGACCGGCACGCCCATCGCCATCGACTCGAGGATCTTGTTCTGCGTGCCGCGTGCGATCGCGAGCGGCGCGACCGTGAGCGCCGCTCGCCGCACGTGCGGGCGCACGTCGGGCACCGAACCTGTCACGGTGACGCCCGGCTCGCGCGCGAGCGCGCGGATCGACTCCGGCGGATCGGCCCCGACGATCGCGAAGCGCACGCCCGGTCGCCGCGCCCGCAGCGCCGGCAGGATATCGCGGCAGAAGCCGGTCACGCCCTGCTGGTTCGGGAAATAGTCCATGCGGCCGACGAACGCGATGAGGTCGGGCTCGTACGGCGTCTCGTCCGGCGCGAAGAACCCCGCGTCGACGCCATTCGGGAACCAGTCCGACGGGCCGGTCGCGCCCAGTGCGCGCAGCGACTCGAGTTCGGCGCGCGTCGTGCAGGTACTCACGTCGAACCGCGCGGCGATCTGCCGCTCCCGCCGTTCGAGCTTGACCGCTTCGAGCCAGTAACCGGCCGAGAGCGGAAATCCGCGGTGCCCCGCGTATTCGCGCCACTTCTGCGAATCCATGTCGCCGAAATCGACGATCCTGAGCGGCGCGGCGATGCGGTCGACATAACCGGCCACCGACGAACAATGCACGAAGACGAGGTCGAAGCGCGTGGCCGCCGCGGCCGCCTCGATGCGCCGCGCCAGCCGGCGGGACCAGAAATAGCCGAAGCTCGAAGGGGCCGGCGTCGGCAGGCGCGCCACCATCTGCGGGAGCGCCACGCGACCCGGAATGACTTCGACAAGCACCTCTGCACAATGCTGCGACAGGTCGCGCGCTTCGGCGAGCTCGGCAGGCGAACGCGCAAGCGAGGCCACCGTCACGCGATGTCCCTGCCCGTGCAGGTGCCGGATGATGTTGAACGGCCGGATCTTCCCGCCGCGCTTGGGCGGATACGGCACGCGATGGCAGACGAACAGGACGTTCATGCCGCGAGCTTCGACTTGAGGTCTGCCGTCACGGCATCGACGCTTGCGCCGTCGAGATAGAGGCGCGCCCAGATTTCGAGATTGACGAGCGCGAGCAGGTGGTCCGTGCGGTCGGCCCGCTGCGCCTCGTGCTCGGCGATCGTACGCGCGACGGCTTGCGGGTCGAGCAGGCCGCGGCGGCGCACCGTGTCGGGCGACAGCAGGTCGGCCACGAGCGGTGCGAGTTCCTGCTTGAACCACGCCCCGATCGGGGCGCCGAAGCCGCGCTTCTCGCGCTTCAGGATGCTCTCGGGCAGCACGCCCGCCAGCGCACGCTTCATTGCGTACTTGAGATCGCCGCCGCCGACCTTGAACCGACCGGGCATGCGGGCGGCGAGCGCCACGAGCCGTTGGTCGAGCAGCGGCACGCGGCATTCGAGCGACACCGCCATGCTCATCTTGTCGGTGAGCATCAGCAGGTCCTCGGGCATCTGCGTCGCGAGGTCGACGTCCATCAGCCGCCGCAGCGGGTCGGTGGCGGACGTTGCCGCGAAGGCGCGCGCGATGCAGTCGTCGAACCCCCCGCCCTGCCCGAGCAGCAAGGCGGCGCGCTCCCCGGCCCCGAAGACTTCCATGTAGCGCCGGTAGCGGTCCTCGAACGGCAGCGCGTCGGCGAGCACGAAGGCCTTGGCGAGCCGCAGTTCGTTCAGCAGCCGGTGGTGCCGGTCGCTCGGCAGGCGGCGCGCGATCGGGTCGATGATCGAGCGGCGGACCATGCGCGGGATGCGCTGGTAGTGGCGCCGGTAGTGTTCGTCGAGATAGCGGCGATAGCCGCCGAAGAGTTCGTCGCCGCCGACGCCCGAGAGGATCACGGTGGCGTCCTCGCGCGCGAACTTCGAGACGAGATAGGTGGTGATGAAGGCCGCGTCCGCGACCGGCTCGTCCATGTGCCACAGGAGCTGCGGCAGCAGTCCCGCGACATCGGGCTGCACGAGGATCTCGCGATGTTCGGTGCCGAAGGCCTGCGCCACGGCGCGCGCATGCGGCAGCTCGTTGTACAGCGCCGCGCCCGAGGAGCCGGCGAAGCCGATCGAATAGGTGCGGACCGGCCGGTCGGTGTGGCGCGACATGAACGCGACCACCGCGCTCGAATCGAGGCCGCCGGAGAGGAACGCACCGATCGGCACGTCGCTGACCATCTGCTCGCGCACCGAGCGCTCCATCTCGCTGCGCAGTTCCTCGACCCAGGACGCCTCGGACCGTGCTTCGTCGACCCCGGGTGCGAGCGACCAGTACGCACGGAGGTCGACCCGCCCGTTTTCCGCCACCAGCAGATGCCCGGGCGGGAGCTTGCGCATCCCGGCGAACATCGCGTTCGGTGCGCAGACGTAACCGACCGACAGGTATTGCGCGAGGGCGGCCGTGTCGATGCGCGCCTCGATGCCGGGCACGCGCAGCAGGGCCTTGGCTTCGGACGCAAACGCGAGCCGCTGCGCGTCCTGCCAGTAGTAGAGCGGCTTGATGCCGAGTGGATCGCGGGCGACCAGCAGGCGGCGGCGGCGGCGGTCCCAGACCGCGAGCCCGAACATGCCTTCAAGGCGGCTGAGGAACGCATCGCCGTATTCCTCGTAGCCATGCACGACCACTTCGGTGTCGCTGTGGGTCGCAAAGCGGTGCCCCTTGCCCTCGAGCTCGCGGCGCAACGCCTGGAAGTTGTAGATTTCGCCGTTGCAGACGACGACGACGTTGCCGTCTTCGCCGGCAATCGGCTGGTGCCCGCCCGCGAGGTCGATGATCGACAGGCGGCGCATGCCGAGCAGCATCGGCCCTTCGGCGAAAGCGCCCTCGTCGTCGGGGCCGCGATGATGGATCGCCAGCCCCATGCGGTGCAGCAGGTCGGGCGCGCCAGGCGCCGCGCCGGTGAGGCCAAGGACTCCGTAGATGCCGCACATGGCCTTACCCGAGGTACTTCGCGACGGGCGGCCCGATGAGCCGGGTAAGCGCGACGGGCAGGCGGCGCCAGATGCCGATCATGGCCTCGTATTTCGGATTCGTCGGGCTCAGGTTCGGCATTTCGCGTCGCCCGACGAGGAAGTATTCATAGTGGAGCGGCTCGGGTTCGAACCCCCAGTAGGTCTTGAAATCGTAGGAACCCGTGCCGAGTTTGCTGCGACCGTAGTCGAAGAGCCGCCGGCCGCCTTCGCGCGCGCGCTCCATCACGCTCCAGTACATGAAGTCGTTGCCCGACACGCCACGCGCGGCGCGCGTGCCACCGCCGTAATAAGGCAGCACCTCGTCGCGGAAGTAGAAACTCAGCACGCTCGCGACCGGCGCCGCTTCGTGCATGACGGTGAGGATCTCGCAGTCCTCGCCGAACACGTCCTGCAGGATCCCGAGGTAGCGCCTCGAAAAAACGGGCGTCCCGAGGTTGCGCAGGCTCTCCGAATACATGGCGAAGAGCCGGTCGGGGCGGGCATCGATTTCGGCGTGCAGGCCCTTCTGGATGCCCTTGCGGACCATCGCACGCTGCTTGCGCGGAATCGCGAGCATGTTCTTCTCGCCGTCCGCGTCGATGGCCTTGCGGAACGTGACGTAGAGGTCTTTCGCGGGCCACTCGGGGTGCTGGCGCCGCCGGTTGCGCATCTCGAGATAGTCGACGCCGAGCTCGCGCGCGAGCGCGCAGGCGTGCGCCTCGAGCGCAGCCTTCGCCGCCTCGTCAGCCGCGACGATGCCGCCGTAGACGCAGAACGGCGTCGAGACGAGCGAGTGTCCGAACAGGAAACTCTTCACCTCGGCGAGCGGCAGCACGCCGCGCACCTCGCCGCCCGCGAGCGCGACGAGATAGTGCGTGCGATGCCCGAACGCACGGCGCAGCACTTCGCGCCATCCGGTGAGATGGAAAAAGGTGCCTTCCGGATGTGCCCGGACGAACGTGTCCCAGGCGCCATCGAGATCGGTGGGAAGCAGCTTGACCTCGACGCTAGGCGACACCAAAGACCTCGTCCATGCGGCCCCAGCGGAAGTCCCGCAGCAGCCGGCGCAGCCGGCCTTCCATGCGATCGAGATTCGTGTAGTGGCGAAAGCGCGATTTCGCCGGCAGGCCGCCCACGCGCGGCTGCCCCGGGTCGATCTCCCAGGGGTGGCAATAGAACACCGCCGCCTCCCGGTCGCGCGCATTCACGCGGCGCACCGCGGCGCGAAAGAGCGCGTAGGGCAGCAGCCGGAAATAACCACCGCCGCCGGCGGGCAGGCGCTGGCCGAAATATTCCACCGTCGTGATCGGCACCTCGAGCAGCGCGCCCGACGCCACGCGATGCGCGAAGCGCGGCGAGCCCGGAATGCCGTAGAGGTCGTGGCGGATCGGGAAGATGCTCGAGTCGTACTTGAAACCCAGCTCCTCGAGGATGTCGAGCGCCCAGAGCGAGCGGGCGGTGATCGAGTAGGTCGCGGCGCGATAGCCGCGCACCGGCGCACCCGTGGCCTCTTCGAGCCGCTGTTTCGCCTCGCTCGTCTCGGCGCGAAAGACCTCCGGGGTCTGGGTGTACACCGTCTGGTGGGTCAGGCCATGGCACGCCACTTCGTGGCCCGCCGCGTGGATGTCGCGCACGAGCTGCGGCGAGCGCTTCGCGACCCAGCCGAGGATGAAAAAAGTCGCGCGCACTTTTTCCTGCGCGAGCAGGTCGAGCATCCGCCGCGTGTTCGCCTCGGCGCGATACTCGAGCGCATCCCACCGCGAACGGTCGATCGTCGACGCGAGCGCCTCCACGTGGAAGTAGTCTTCCACATCGATCGAGAAGGCATTGATCATCGAGCGGCGCGCCGCGGCGTGTAGGTCAGCCGGACCGTGACCCGGTTTTCGGTGTAATCACGCCCGTTGCCGCCGCCGAGCGAATCGCCCGAGCCCTCGAACCGCTCGCCGGTCACTACGACGCCGACGGTCTCCGTGAGCAGCCAGTCGAACCCCGTGCCGACGTTCCACTCGTCGAACTTGACGTCGGAGCGGTTGAAGTCCTGCGTCGTCCAGCCACCGAACACGCGCCAGGAAAGCCGTGCGCCGAGCCGGCGGACGAGCGTGCCCGTGGCGCCAATCGAATCACGGTTCAGTGTCGCGTCGCGTTCGTAGTCCTCGGAACGCACGTTCGCCGCCAGATTGAGTGTCGTACGGGCGCCCGCGAGTGCCCAGGCGATCGACAGGTAGTCGGACTGGAACTGGTCGTTGGAAACGATGGGATTGCCGCCCTCGAGGCCGACGCCGCCGATCGATTGTTCGCGCCGCATCGCTTCGGCTGAGTCGGTGAGCTCCGTGCCCGCGTTCACCGTGAGGGTGGAACGCGCGGTGATCTGCCTGCCGATGGCGAGATCGACCAGCGGGCCCTGCGTCGTGTCGCCGAAATCGTGCAGCGCCGAGCCGCCCGCGCGCAGGCTCAGCGTCGTGCGCGCGCCCTGCGTCGCATACTGCACGTAGGCCGACTGCCGGTCGTAATCGCTGCTGAGCGCGTCCTCGTCGAATTCGACGCGCTCGGCGGTCCCGTTGAGCGACAGCGTCGAACGCTCGTTCAGGCGCCGCTCGACGCCGAGCGTGCCGGTGAGACGCTGGTTGCCGGCCGCCGTCGCCTCCTCGAAATACGCGTCCGACCAGCGCCCGCCGATCAGCACGCTCGTGCGATCGCCGACCGCGAGGCGCAGGTCCGGGCCCGTGGTGAAATAGTTGGCGTTCTGCTGGTTGTCTGGCGTATCGACGTTGCGCGGGTCGATCAGCGCACGCGCGTAGTTGTCCTGGAATGTCCAGCTCAGGCGCTCCGGCAGGAACCAGTACGTGAGGGCGCCGTCGAATCCACCCTGCAGGTCCGAATCGTAGGCGTCGTCGAAATACTCCCGATAGGCGAGGTCCGCGTTCACGTTCGCGTTGAGCCGGCCCGCTTCGCGCTTCCAGCCGAGCCGCATGCCGAGTTCGCCCACCGTCTGCGATTCTTCGGCGAGGCCGGTTCGCCGGATATTGTCCGAGTGGTAGGCACCGATGCTCAGGCCGAAATCGACGTCCTGGGCATGCAGCGCGCCCGCGCACATCCACCCTGCCGCGATGACGAGCGGCAGCCCCCGTTTGCCGATCTTTTTCATGGCTTGTCCGTTTGCATTGAGTCGAGGAATCCGTCGCCGTAGCCGTAGCCGTAGTAGCCGCCGACATTGTCGTGCAGCGCCTGGTTCAGCACGAGCCCGATGCGCGGCCCGTCGCCGATGATGCCCAGTGCGTCGGTGACAGCCTGCTGCGGCGTCGCGCCCGCGCGCACGACGAGTACCACCTGCCCGAAGAGGGATGCCAGCACCTGCGCCTCGCTCGTCGGCAGGATCGGCGGCGAATCGAGCAGGACGACGCCGTTGCCGTCGAGCTGCCCCAGCTCCTCGAGCACCTGTCGCATGCGCGCGCTCGCAAGCAGCTCGGTGGCCGTCTCGCTGCGACGACCGACCGGAAGCAGGTAGAGCCCACGCACATCGGTCGGCAGCACGCAGGACTCGACCGGCAAGTCCGGGTTCATCAACAGGTCGAGCAGGCCGGGTTCACCGCCGATGCCGAAGGCCTTGCTGACATGCGGCTTCGGCGCATCGCCGTCGATCAGGATCACGCTGTGGTCCTTCTCGAGCGCGAGGCTCAGCGCAAGATTGATCGAGGTGAACGTCTTGCCTTCGCCCGGCAGCGCGCTCGTGACCATGAGGGTGCGCGGCGAAGGCGCGCCCGCATCGGTTGCGGGTGCTTCAGGCCCGAAGGCGTGCTTGAGGATCGGGCGCTTGAGGATCCGGTACTGGTGCGAAAGCTCACGCTGCTGGTGCTCGGGCGGCAGCAGTCCTTCACGGCGCAATCGTTCGAAATCGACGTGCAGCGTTTTCGCGGCATCGCCAAGCTGGCGTCGCACGGGAGCCTCGCGGGTCGGCGCCACGGGCAGGGCCGGCGTCGACGGTTCCGCCCTGCGCACCGTCGGCGCGGCTGGCGCGCGCGCCGCCTGTGCGGCGGCTTGGCCACTCTGCTGCAGGCGTTTCAGGGCTCGTTCGACGATGCTCATGCGATCATCCAATCAGGTTCTGCAGGTGACGGGCCGCGAAATCCTGCAGCGCCATCACGAGGCCAAAGACCAGGAGCAGCACCAGGGTCGCCGCGGAGAACTTGAGGAACTCCAGTTTCCGCTGCTGCCGGTGGCGATCGACCCAGGTGCGGCTGATTGCCGCAAAGACGGGTTGCCCCGTCGTCTCGGTGAGGGCGCGCACCGTATGGAAGACCGGGCGCAGCTGGTTCAGCAGCCACGTGACCCCGCCCGCGGCGCCGAGCGCCACGACGAGCACCATCATCAGCAACTGCGGTCGATTGGGCGATACCGGTTCGATCGGCGCCGCAGGCGGCTCGATGACATCGAATTTCACGGTCCCGGTCCGGTCGGCCTGCTCCGACAGCAGCGCGGTCTCGCGCCGCTGCACGAGTTCGTTGTATTGCTGACGCACCTGGTCGTAATCGCGGTTGAGGCGAGCGAGCTCTGCCTCGACTTCCGGGACCGAATTGACCTGCCGCCGCAGCGAGCCGATCTTGCCCTGGCGCTGCGCCAGTTCCTGGCGCAACTCCGCGACCTGCACCTGCGTGCGCTTCAACTCGATTTCGAGGCTCTGGTAGACCGGGTTCGTCTTGAGCGACGACGACAGGCTGCCCGTGGCCTGCTTCCCGGCCTTGATCCGCGCGAGCTCTTCCGCCTGCCGCTCCTTCAATTCCTCGATCGTCTTGCGCGTCGCGATCACCTCGGGGTGCTTGTCCGTGTAGCGCAGCAGCAGGTCGTCGAGCTGGCGCTGCAGCTCCTGGATCCGGTACGTCAGGTCGCCCGATGCGGGGCTTGCGGCCGCCGCGCTGTCGCCCGTATCGAAGCCGAACAGGAACGGCTCCTCGCCGTTCAACTGCCGCTCGATCTCCGCCTTGCGGCTTTCGGCGACGGCGAGCGCCGTGCGTACGCGCTCGGCGTCGAGCGTCTCCTGCTGCATGCGGCCGAAGTAGTCGCCGGTGCTGTCCGGCATCAGGCCGACATTCTGTTTCTTGAAATCGGCAAGGCGCGCTTCCGCGTCGCGCAGGCGCTGCTCGTACTCGGCGATCTGCTCGTCGATGAAGCGTTGCGCCGTCTGCTGGCCGGTCCGCTTCTCGCCGAGGGCGTTCTCGACGAACGAGTTCAGCATCTTCTGCACCACCTCGACGCTCTTTTCGCGGCTGCGGTCCTCGAAGCTGATGACGTAGAGGCCCTCCCCCTGCGTGGTGCGCGCACGCAGGTCCGCCGCGCCGATCGAGATGCGCTCGCGGATGCTGGTGATGAGCGCTTCCTTCTGCTCGGGGGTCGTTGCGCGCAGGTCGAGGTCGGTTTCGCGCGCCACCTGTTCGATCTGCGGCCGGCTGAGCAGCGCCTGGCGCACGAGATCGAGGCCCGAGGCGACGTCCGGATTGATGGCGAGGCCCTCGAGCAACGGGCGCAGGATGCCGCGCGTATCGACATAAACCTTGGCCGTCGCCCGGTAGGTGTTCGGCTTGGCCATCACGAATACCCAGCCCGCGAGGCAGATCGTCCAGGCGACCACGATGCCCAGCCAGCGAAAGCGCCAGGCGCCGCGCAGTTCGTCGAGGATCTTGTTGAGGAGTTCGCGCAGGTTCATCCGGGATCGCCCGTCAGAAGAACGATTCCGGCACGATCAGCACGTCGCCCGGCATCATGTCCACGTTTTCCTTGAGGCGCCCCTTCTTCAGCAGGTCTTCGAGACGCACGCGTTTCTCCGTGGTCTTGCCGTTCGCGCCCTTGCGCACGAGCTTGGCCCGATTGCCGGCGGCGAACTCGCTGAGCCCGCCGACCGCGAGCACGACATCGAGTGCGGTCATGCCCTCGCGGTACGGCACCGCGCCGGGATTGGCCACCTGGCCCACCACCGTGATCTTGCTGAAGACGCTCTGCGGATTGGTGACGATGACGTTGACCTGGGGGCTCCGGATGTACTCCGCGAGCTTCGCCTCCATGTCCCGCGCCAGATCCGAGGGCGTCTTGCCCACCGCGACCATGTCTTCGATCAGCGGCGTCGACACCTTGCCGTCGGGCCTTACGGGCACCGACACGGACAGCTCCGGGTTGCGCCACACAAAGACCTGGATGGTGTCGCCGGGGCCGATGATGTAGTCGGGACCGGTCGTCGCGGCCGGTGGCGCCTCGGGCGCTGCCGCAGGAGCTTGCGGCGGGGTCTGCGCCGGGGTCTGCGCACCGAAAACGGCGCCCGCAACCATGGCCAGCAGGAGCCCCAGGGGGATACGCCATCCGTTCATGCGCGCGCGAACTCCTTTCATGTCAGCGACTCGAGCAGCGCCTGCGCGGCGCTCCGGGAAGGAAAGTCCTCATTCTGCTCGATCAGCTTGCGCAACACTGTGGCGGCTGCCTCTTTTTGGCCCGCCTGCGCGAGCGCCGCCGCGTAGTGGTACTGGACCTCGGCCGACCCCGGTTCCCCCCGGGCCGCCGCCTCGAGGATCGGCAGGCTATCGGCAATATTACCCGATTTCAGGAGAATCCAGCCGTAAGTATCTGCAATCCCATGGTTTTCTGGCGCCGCCTCATAGGCCCGGCGCGCCAGCCCGAGGGCCCTCGGGTCGCCGGCCTCCTGGTAAAGCCAGGCGAGGTTGTTCAGCAGCGCAGGGGCCTGGACGATTCCAGTGGCCGCCTCGTACTGGGCTATCGCGCGGCCCCGGTCCCCGGCCATCTGGTAGTGCTCGGCGAGGGCCACCCGGACCATCGGGTCGGCAGGATGATCCTTCGCCCAGGCCTCGAGACCGGCTTCGGGGTGCGCCGCGCCGCCGGCGCGCGCGGCCCGGTAGAGCTTCACGGCGAGCGCAGCGCTCGGGTGCGCGCTCGCGGCACGCCCGTAGGCCTCCGCCGCCTGGGGCAAGCGGTTCGCGGCAAACAGCGCGTCACCCCTGAGTTCGTCGACGGCGGCCGCAGGACCGCCTGCCTTCTCGAGTGCAGCCAGTCGATCGAGGGCACGGTCGTAGTGCTTCTGGCCGATATCGAGCTGGACGAGCAGTGCGTTCGGGGCCACCCAGCCCGGCCGGCCGCGCACCGCCGCTTCGAGCCGCGCACGGGCCTCGTCCACGCGGCCGAGCGCAATCATCGCCGTGGCCGCGTTGACCCCGGCCCGCTCGTCGCCGAGCGCCACGGCCTCGTTGAACCGCTGCAGCGCCGCGTCGAACTGCGAAGCGCGCAGCAGTACCTGGCCCACGCGATCGAGCGTGGCCGCACGCGTCGGCGAGGCCGTGAGCGCCTGGTCGAGCAGCGCCTTGGCCTTGCCGGCATCGCCCGCCTTGAACAGGAGCTCGGCGAGTTGCAGGCGGGATTCCACCGCGGAAGGATGGGCGCTGATCGCCTTCTCGAGCCATTGCACGGCGGCTGCACGATCCGAACGCGCGAGGGCCGTCGCGGCCAGGCCGACATAGGCGCGCTCGCCCTTGGGGTCCACTGCAAGTGCCTGCTGGAATTCCTTTTCGGCGGCGGCGTGTTCTCCCGCCTGCAAGGACGCAGCCGCTTGCCCGAGCAACGCATTCTCGTTGCGGGGGTCGGCCCGCAATGCATCGCCGAAGAGTTTGCGTGCCGAGGCCAGGTCTCCCGACGCAAGCAGGTAGTACCCGCCCACCACCCGGAGGCCGGCGTCCCCGGGATTGGCCTGCAGCAACTCGAGGATCGACCGTCTTGCGCTCGCACTGTCCTTGCCCGAGGCGCCGGCCAGCACGAGCAACTGGCTGCGCCGCAGGCCGCCCGCGTCGGGCGCCATGTCCCGCAGGATGCCGAGCGCATCGTCGCGACGCCCGGCCATCAGGTAGGCAGTCGCGAGATCGAGCCGGAGGGCGGCGTTGTCGGGGGCCGCGACGACGCCCTGTTCGAGCTTCGCGATGCCCTCGGCGGTCTCGCCGCTCATCATGAGGATCGAGCCGCTCATCCAGTCCGCGCCCGCATCGCGTGTCGACGCGGGGGCCTCGGCCAGCACACGCCGTGCACCCACCGGGTCGCCACGGGCGAGCAGCACCCGGGCGAGTTGCTTGCGCGCCTCGATGTTCTCGGGGTGTTCCGCGAGCAGGCTCGACAGCTCGGCGCCCGCCTGCTCGAGCGAGCCCTTTTCGGTGAGCACCGCACCGAGCAGCAGGCGCCCGGGGACATTGCCGGGATCGGCGGCGAGCGCCTTGCGCAACTCGGTGGCCGCGCCATCGAAGTCGCGGCGCGCGAAGGCCACCCGTGCCTTGAGGAAGTGCGTACCGAACGCGCCGGGCGCACGTTCCGTGAGGGCCACGAGCGCTTCATCGGCGCCCTTGAGGTCGTCGAGCGCGATGCGGCTCTCGACGAGGCCGACGAGCACGCCGAACTGCTCGGGCAGGTCGAGCTGGCCGTTCATGTGGGTGCGCGCACTCTCGAACGCCTGCAGCGCCCGCTGCGCATCGCCGGCTCCCATCGCCATGCGCCCGCGATAGAACGCGGCACGCGCGAAATCCGGATGCTCCTTCAGCAGGCGGTCGAGCGCCTTGCCGGATTCCGCGATGCGCCCGGACGCCCACGCCCAGCGTGCATCGGCGAGCCGCAGGTCACGATCTGCCGGTGTCGCCGCCAGCGCCGCGTCGAGTGTCCTGCGCGCGTCCTCCGTGCGACCGAGTCCCATCTGTGCGTCGACGATGACGAGCTGCCGGCGTGTCGATCGGTCGTCCACCGCCTTCTCTGCCGCCGCGAGCGCGTCGGCGTACTGCCCCTGCGCGAGCAGGATTGCCTGGTCGAGCTCACCGGCGACTGCGGGCGTGGCGCCCGCCTGCACGGCGCGATCGAGTTCCTTGCGCGCCGTCGCCGGGTTGCCGAGCCGCAGGGACAGGCGCGCGAGCAGCAGGCGGCCCGGGACGTTCGCGGCGTCCCGCTCGAGGACTGCCTTGGCGTCCGACATGGCGGCGGCGTCGCGGCCCGCGGCGAACGCCGCCTGGGCGCGCTCGAGGCGCTGCTCGACGCTCATCAGGCGATCGCAGCCCGCGAGCGTGCCGAATGCGAACAACAGGGCCAGGTAGATCGGTGCGTGGTGTTTCATCGGTCCAGTCCTGCTGGCGGCAGCATGCCGAGAATGGGTTGGGACATATCGTCCCAGAAAGCACTCGCGAGTGCCCGCGCCGTGGCGCAATCCTCCTCGCACCGCACGGCGAGCGCCACCAGCCCCGCGGGGACCGGCGCACGGATCGCGCGCAGCCCATAGGCGAGCTGCGCCAGCGGCGGCCGGCTCGTGCTCCAGCCGCCGACGTCGAAGAGAAATGCGAACAACCATTGCCCGCCGTCGCTCGCCCGCGCCTCGAAGCTCGCGAAGCGTGCGCGCGGCGACAGCGGCTGGGATTCCTGCGACCACGATCGATGCCATGCGCCGGGGGCGAGCAGTGTGTTGGCGTACTGGACGAGTTCCTGCCCCTGCCGCTGCGCACCGTAGACGTTCACATAGAGTTCGACCGTTCCCGCCTGCGAGGCGTAGGCGGCCCTGCGCTCCCCGGCAGTTCCCACAAAACTGGGCATCCACGCCGGCGTGCCCGGCAACGGGCCCTGCCACCGACCGGTCGCGAGTGGCAGGGGGCCGAGTTCCACGGGCCGATACCGGGAATCATCCGCCGGCCGTGCCGCGGCAAACGTGCCGGCCAGCAGGAAAAACGTCACCGCTGTCGGCCAACGGCGCGACGCCGGGAGCGACGTGGCGACCTTCACATGGGTGGGCCATGCCGCTGCCGCTTCGGGCAGTTGCCGCGCGCGGGACAATCGCCGCGCCACGAACAGGATGGCCCCGAGCAACACCGCGAATATCACGTTGCCGAGCGTCAGGTGCTCGACCGCCACGAAGTAGTGCTGCATGTTGCTCAGGTGGCCCGCCACGACCACGATCAGGATGCGCAACCAGTTGGCGATGAGCGCAAGGGCACCGCTCAAGGCGATCAGCGCGATGCCGCGGCGCCCCGCCAGGTGGAACAGGCGCACCGCCAGCACCGCAACGGCAAGTGCCACCACGAAATAGCGCTTGCCGCTGCAACCTTCGACGATCTGGAAGCTGCCTTCCGGAATGGTGACGACGTTCTCGGTGACGGTGGTGGGGATGCCCATCACGGCGAGCGTCGACTCGGTCACGACGACGCACAGGCGCTGCAGCAGCGGCACGAGGTAGTCCCAGGCGGGTATCGCGAAATACAGAAAACCGAGCGGTGCGACGAACCGCCGCGCGACGGCCCGGCCGGCGCCGGCGTAGACGGCGACCAGCAGTGCCAGGGGCCAGAGCAACTGGTGCGCGACCAGGCTGTTCGACTTGCACGCGACGAGCCAGGCGAAGAGCACCACGAGCAGCAACAGGCCGCCGAGCGGATCGGGCCGCAGTCGTGCAGGCCCCAACCGGCGGGCCTCGATGGCGAACCAGAAGACGCTGATGCCGGCGATCAGGAAACCATGCTGGTAGTCGTGGATGGCGACCCAGGCTTCGTAGGCCGACCAGGCGCTCGGCCAGAGCGCGAGCAGCGCCACGGCGACGATGGCCGTGGCGACCAGCCCGGCGCGACCCGTCCCCTCAGGGTTCGATATCGCGTTCTTCGCGCCGGATGCCATGGCGATCCATGAGGTCGTAGAGCGTCGGCCGGCTCACGCCGAGGAGGTCCGCGGCGCGGGAGACCTTGTTGTCGGCAAGGGCCATCGCCTGCAGGATCGCCTGCCGCTCGGCGCGCGCGCGCACTTCCTTGAGATTGAAGAGCAACGCGCCGTCAGGCGCCTCCGCGAGGCCCAGGTCTTCGGCCGACACGAGCGGTCCGTCCGCCATGATCACGGCCGTCTTCAGCTTGTTCTCGAGCTCCCGCACGTTGCCGGGCCAGGCGTAGGCCTGGATCGCCGCGATCGCCTGCGGGGTGAAGCCGCGACGCGGCGTACCCTGCGCGGCGCCGAAGCGACCGAGGAACGCGTGCGCCAGCACGACGGCGTCGCCCGGTCGCTCCCGCAGCGGTGGCAGGGTGATGGACACTTCGCTCAGCCGATAGTAGAGGTCTTCGCGAAAGCGCTGCTCCGCGATGAGCGCCTTCAGGTCCTGGTGGGTGGCGCACACGATGCGCACGTCGACCGGGATCTCCTCGCGCCCCCCCACCCGCTCGATCACGCGCGCCTGCAGGAAGCGCAGCAGCTTCGCCTGCAGCGGCAGCGGCATGTCGCCGATCTCGTCGAGGAAGAGCGTGCCGCCATCGGCCGTTTCGATCTTGCCGGGCGTCGTCTTGATCGCGCCCGTGAAGGCGCCCTTCTCGTGCCCGAACAGTTCGCTCTCGAGCAGCTGCTCGGGTATGGCCGCGCAGTTGATCGCGACGAAACGCGCCTTGCGCCGCTCGCCGAGGTCGTGCACCGCGCGCGCGACCAGCTCCTTGCCGGTGCCGCTTTCGCCCAGGATCAGCACCGACACGCCGGTCGGAGCCACCTTCTCGACCATCCGGCAGACGCGCAGCATCCCGGCGTCGGTCGCGATGATGCCCTTCAGCGGCGAGTTCGCCTGGCTTTCCCGCAGCGCGCGGTTCTGTTCCTCGAGCGCGTGGATGTGGAACGCGCGGTCGACGATCAGGCGCAGCACCTCGGTATCGAGCGGCTTCTGGTAGAAATCGCACGCGCCGGCACCGACCGCGCGGACGGCGTTGTCACGATCGGCATTGCCGGTGACGACGATGACTTTCGTGCGGGGCGCAAGGCTCAGGATGTCCTTCAGCGTCGCCATGCCCTCCGCCACGCCCTCCGCGTCCGGTGGCAGGCCGAGGTCCTGCAGCACGACCGCGGGCTCGCTGCGACGCAGGTGCGCGAGCGCCTCCTGGCGATTCACCGCCTGCAGCACTTCGAAGTCGTCGAACGTCCACTTGAGCTGCTTCTGGAGCCCCGTGTCGTCCTCGACGATCAGCAGTTTCTTCTTTTCTTCAGGCATGTCGGAGATCTGAAACAGGCAGGATAATGTCGAAACGCGTCCCGGAACCGGGACTGCTTTGCACTTCCACGTCCCCGCCGAGGCCGCGGACGTACTCGCGCACCTGGAAAGCGCCGATTCCCATGCCCTTGGCCCCCTTGGTGCTGTCGAAAGGCCGAAAGAGCCGCGCGCGCACGAACTCCGGCGTCATGCCCCGGCCCGTGTCCGCCACCGTGAGCCGCACGCGCGCCGCGTCGGCCGCCACCCGCAGGTCGATGCGATCCGACGACTCGCAGGCGTCCTGCGCGTTGCGGATCACGTGCTCGAGCGCCGAAGCGAGCCGGTCGGCGTCGGCGTGCACGGTGATCGGCGCTGGCGGGGCCTCGAAGGCGGCGGTGGGCTGGCGGTCGGCGCAGCGCGCCACGACACCGTGGACCAGGGCGGCCAGTTCGAGCGGCTCGGCCCGCGGCGCGCGATTGCGGTCGCTCAACTGCTGGATCAGGCGCGACATGCGATCGGCGGTATTGCGGATGGTGGCGATCACGTCGTCGAAAAAATCCGGGTTCTGGCGGTGCTTGCCGGCGTTCTGCACGATCAGCTGCAGTTGCGCCACCGAGTTCTTGAGGTCGTGCATCATGAACGCGGTGAGCCGATGGTACGCCTCGAACTGGCGGCTCTCGGCGAGCCGCCGGTCGGCCGCGTGCTGGACCACCATCGTCGCGACATGGCGGCCGACGGTCTTCAGGAGGTCGCGGTCTTCATAGGTGAGCTCGAACGGCGGCGGCGGTGCGTAGAGCAACGCAAAGCCTGCGAGGCCCTCCGGCCGCAGCAACGGCAGCAACACGCGGATCGCGGCCGTGGTGCGCAGCCCTGCCGGCAGGGAGACGTTCTGGTAGAGATCGGGCGCCGCGTCGTACTCCTCGAGGTCGATGACCCACTGGCGGGCGGCGAGGAAACGCACGAGTTCGTGATCGGCCGCGACGGCCTGCTGGTCGTGCAGGTCTTCGGGCTGCAACGGCCAGGCGGCAGCCACGACGAACTCCGCGGCCGTCTCGCTGCGCGCGTACATGATGGCGCCGGGGCTTTCGAAGATCTCGGCGATGGCGCGCAGGCTCGTGCGGCGGATGTCTTCGCCGCCGCCAGCCGACAGCGTCTCGATGAAACGCAGCCACTCGACGCGATAGTCGTACTTGTTGCGGTAGAAGTGCTTGGCGATGAAGACGCGCAGCCGCCGGCGCACCGTGCCCGACAGCAGGGTCACCGCGAGCACGGCGAGGGCGCCGGTGAAGAAGATCACGTTGGCGGCGATGCCCCATTGGCCGCCCACCTCCCGCAACCAGAAACCGCCCGCGGCCATCAGCAGCAGGTACACGCCCACCGCGAGTATCACCGTCGTGAAGACCACGACCTGGCGCGAGACGAACACCTCGAGCGACCACTGCGGGTTGCGCCGGGCCGCGATCGCGATCAATGGCACGAGCAGCGCATTCACGAAGCCGCGGGCGTACCAGATGTCGGCCGGAATGGCGCGCAGCAGTTCCGACTGGGAGAACAGGAACAGGTCGAACACGAATACGCCGCCGAGCCCGATCGCGAGGAACTTGAAGTCCTCGCGGCCGCTCGCATTGGCATTGCGGTAGTTCTGTTCGATGAGGACGAGCACCACGAGCGAGAGCGCGATGCCCGCGACGGGGAGCATGCGTGCGATGTCGGTGGCGAGGACCCAGCCCGCCACGACGAGGGCGATCCAGGCCACGTGGGCGGCGACACCGATGAAGCGCGGCAGGACCCCGTGGGCGAGCGCGAGCAGCGCGAATATCCACGCCGCGCCCCGCATCACCTCGAGCGTGTAGATGAAAATCGCCGGCACGCCGCCCCGCCACGCCTGCAACGCCAGGATCGCGGCCCACAGCGCCGTCATCGCACTCGCCGCGATGAGCCGCACGCCCTGCGCGCGGCCCCGCCAGCTCGTCGCGAGCAGGAAAGTCAGGACAACGAAAGCCACCGCCGCCGCGGCATAGCTCGCGACGCCGACAGCCATGGTGCCGGAGGGGTCATCCACGGCTACACACCATCCTTATGCCAGCGGGTCAGCGCAACGTTATCAGGCTGCGCAGTTGCAGTCCGATCGCGAACACCATCAGCATGGTGGCGAGTTCGAGCAGCCGGCCGGCACTGTAGGCGTGACCGACCAGGGAGCGCCCGGCGAGGCTGGCCGCGCCTTCGGCGAGGGCCAGCAGCAATCCGAGCCCGGCAAGCAGCGACAGGCCCCGGCGGACGTGGTGCAACAGCTTATTCATGTTCCCTCCTGACGTAGGCCTTATACGCCAGGTGGCGGACGAGCATCCACGGCGGCATGCGCACCCAGTGGGCGCGCACGTACAGCAGCAGGCGGGCCAATGTGGTCCAGCGCCTGCGCTGCCCCGGATGGGGCGGGAACAGCGCCTCGGGCACCAGCCGGTCCATCGCCGCGACCACGGCCGCATTGGGCGCCCCGGCGCGTGATGCGGCGAGTACCGCATCGGGCACCGCCGTGCCGAGCAGGCGATTCGCGTAGCGCAGCCCGTAGAACGCGGGGCGCGCGAGATCGAGCTGCTCGGCGCGCGGCCAGAACTTCGCCCAGAAATCCGGCTCGTGCCCCGCGTGATGCCGCAGGAGCGCGTCGATATCGACGAGCTCGCGCAGGGCATCGTCCATCTCCCCGCCGTAGAGGAGATGGGTCATCGCGTGCAGGGTCATGTCGATGGGCGCCAGCACCGCAAACCTCGATAACCGAAAACTACGGAACCCGGCACCAGGATTTTCGGTTATTGCCGCCGGGCGGGCGGCGGCGAGCAGCCGCGCCGCGTCCGGCCTGAGGCGCGAGGTGCGCATCTGCACGTTGTGGTGCAGGTCGACCTCGACTTCGCGTTCCGCGTGCGTCAGCGGCGGCAGTTCATGGGTCCATTCGCGGTAGTAGCGCTCGTCGTACGGCGACAGTGCGGCGGCCTGCCAGCCCTGCGCGAGCAGGCACTCCTCCACTTCGCGCAGGCGTGCCTCGGGCACGAGCAGGTCCACGTCCGCGAACATCCGCCCGCGCGCATGCGGCAGGCCCGCGAGGAGGTAGGCACAGCCCTTCATCGCGACCACCTGCAGATCCGCCAGGCCCTCGAGTGCGCAGGCGATGCGATCGAGTTCCCACGCCGCCACGCGCGCCCTCGCTTGCGCCGCGATCCGCGCGCTTGCGAGCGCATCGCGTGCGGGCAGCGGCAGCGCATCGAGCAACCCGCGCTCCGCGAGGCCTTCCGCCAGCCGCCCGAGCAACCGCGCCCGACGCAGCACGCGCAGCACGAGATCGAGGTCGGCCGCGGGCCACGCAACGATCTCGCCCGGCCGCGACAGCGCGTCGATCATGAGCCGGCGTTCGTGGCGCAGGCTCATTTGGGCGCGGCCCCCGCCAGCGCATCGAGCGCCGCGACGGCCTCATCGAGATCGGAGTACACGAGCCGATGGCAAGGCGCGCCATCGATGAGGTCGCGCACCGTCCCGAAGCCCGCCTCGCCGAGCATTTCGTAGTTGAACGCGTTGGTCGCGAGCTGCATGTAGCCTTCGGAACGAGATATTTCCTCGAGTTGGAGCGCGGCACCCGCCTCCCAGCGCGGGAACACGATCCACCCGGCCGGTGCCACCTCCTGCGCGCGCGCGACACTGCCCGCGGGCGGGCGCACGTGGGCGATGGTGCCCTTGCGCGTCCCCGCGATCGTGGGCCCGAGGAACGCCTCCGGCGCGAACCGGCGGATCACGTCGATCGATTCGTTCTTGAGCGGCATGGGCCTCGGCACCGGCACGAGCGCACGGGTACCGGGCCGCACGAGCCCGAATTCATCGGACAGGAGCCGCCAGCCGCGATGCGCGAGCGCCGCGCAGAGTGTCGTCTTGCCGTGGCCAGGCCACGCGGGCAGCAGCAAGGCCTGGCCGCCGCGCTCGAGCACGGCGGCGTGCAGCATCAGGTAACAGTGGTAACGCAGGGCGACGACGAGGTTGATGCCCCATTCGAGCACGGGCAAGGCCTGGCCGGCCGGCATGTCCTCGTGCGGCGCGCGCCCATCGACGAGGAAACGAACGCGGCGCCGGGGCGTCGGCAGCCAGCGCAGCACGTCGCGCACCTCGACGTGCCCATGCAGCACGCGCTCGCCATCGAGCAGCGGATAGTCGCGATAGAGCGCGTGCAGCGGCGCGGCGAGGCCGCGCGCGCGCGCGCCCACGCGCAGGTCGAACGGGCCGATGCGCACCGCGAGCCCACCGCGCGCGAGGCGGGCCGCGAACTCGTCGACCGGAAGGTCGCCGACGCGTGAACTCACGCGCTGTCGATCAGGCCGAGCTCCTCGAGCCGCAGCAGGGTGCCTGCCACCTCTTCAAGCAGCGCCGCATCGGCAGCCCGCCCCGATGCCGCGGCGAGTGCCCGGGTGGCGGACTCGGCCGACGCCGGAGCGTCGAGCAACTGCTCAAGCAGGAATACCGTGGATGCGTTGACGAAATGCGTCTTGCCGGAGGGACGGTGGTAGATCACGGTGAGGTCATCGTCCCACCCGGCCCAGGCACACTGCGCGGCGTCGGCGCGCCGCCATGTCGGCTCAGACGTCGGTGTAATTGATGCCACTGCTGAAGGAGTTCAGCGCGGTGGCCGACACCAGCATGCCCCGCTTGACCTGCACGCGCTTCGTGTTCCAGCGCGACTTGCGGTAGTAGCTGCCGCCGTCGGCGCACATCTTCGACTTGGAAACTTCGCTCGGCCCACCGCTCCAGCCGCCATAGGCCTGGTTCGGGTCGGTTGCGTAGTAGCGGGAATCGGCGTCGATGCGGGTGACGTGCGCCATCGGCGGGCTGCCGAGGTCGTAGACCCGCGGCTTGTCGGTGCGATCGATGCCGTCGAAATCAAGGCAGTTGTACTTGCCGTTGCTCGCGCCGCTGTAGGGATTCGCGCCGATCAGGTTGCTGCTGCGCGCGAGTGCCGCGCCGCTCTGCAAGGTCAGGATCGCCGGAACAGCCGACGTTGCTCCCCGCAACAGCGCACGACGACCGATCTTCACGGGCGTCGAACCAGGTTCCTTCTGCTCTGCACTCATCCGCACGACCTCTGCACTTTCAACAGGAAGCATCCCACCGATATGACACTGATGCAAGACTCTGGCCGGCCGGCGACACCATCAATACCGTCAAGCACTTGCCGAGCATTTGACATGTTGCGACGAGATTCGCTGTAAACGAAATCGACAGCTACCTCCCGCCCTTCCCGAACACGACCACTTCGACGGTCTGCAGCAGGATCATGAGGTCGAACAGCAGCGTGTGGTTCTTCACGTAGTAGAGGTCGTACTGCAGCTTCTCGATGGCGTCCTTCTCGGAGGCGCCGTAGGGATAACAGAGCTGCGCCCAGCCCGTGATGCCGGGCTTCGCGCAGTGGCGTTCGTCGTAGTACGGCACCGAGTCCCCGAACTGGCTCACGAACTCCGGCCGCTCCGGGCGCGGCCCGACGAAGCTCATGTCGCCGCGCAGCACATTGAACACCTGCGGCAGCTCGTCGATACGCACCTTCCTGATCAGGCGCCCGACCCGCGTGACACGCGAGTCGCCCGACGTTGCCCAGCGCGGCCGCCCGTCTGATTCGGCGTCGACCGTCATGCTGCGGAATTTCAGGACGTTGAACACCTTGCCGTCGAGGCCGACCCGGCGTTGCCGATAGAAATAAGGCCCACGCGGGCCGTCCTCGATCGCGATCGCGAGCATGGTCAGCACGATCAGCGGCAGCGTCACGACGAGCAGCAGCGTTGCTGCGATCACGTCGAAGGAACGCTTGGTGAACTGCCTGACGGGGTCACGCCGGAAACCTTCCCCGAAAATGATCCAGCTCGGGTTCAGCACGTCGAGCCGCACGCGCCCCGTCTCGCGCTCGAGGAAGCTGACGAGATCGATCACCTCGATGCCCGCGAGCCGGCAATCGAGCAGCTCGCGCACCGGAAATTCGCGCCGCCGGTCGTCCATCGCGACGACGATCTCGTCGACGCCCGCGGCCTGCGCGAGGTCCCGCAACTGCTCGCCGGGGCCGATCGCCAGCAGGTCACGGCCGACGAGGGCCGCTTCGCCCGGCGCGGCGATGTAACCCGCGACCCTGAAGCCGCGCTGGTCCGAGCGGCGCCGCAGTTGCGACAGGCTCTGCGCACGCTGCCCGGCGCCGAACACCAGGACGACGCGCTTGAAGGCATCCTCGTCGAGCAGGCGATCGCTGATCAGGCGCACGACCGCGATCAGGAAGAGCGACAGCGCACCCCACTCGATGAGCTGGCGCGGCGCCGGCCGCCAGTCCTGCAGGAAAAACGTGACGATCACGACGCTCGCCATGGCGAGCAGGTGCGCAAGGCCCGCCCGCAGCACCACGCCCTTGAGGCGCGCGCGCTGGCGCACGCTGTAGAGGCCCATCGCGAGCAGGGCGACGAAACCGCTGGCCGAAAAAACGAGGATCTTGGGCAACTGCGGCGAGCGGCCGTGCAGCCCGTCGACGATGATCGGCGCGCTCACCAGCACCAGCAATTCGACGAGCGCCAGCAGCGCCGTCGGCAAGTGAACGTAATGTCGGAACAGACGTAGCTTCATCGGCAACCGCGATCAGTCTTTCCCTGTGGGGCCCGCACGACGCGGCGCAGTCTAGTCCGTGACTGGCGACGAAATGGTGACGGGCTTCACGCGCCTTGCCGTCCCTTTGCAATGCAGAGCGTGAACAACATCACCCAAGTCGTTGCCGCGAGACGTGATTATCGCCGCGCGACCCCGATCACGCTACTGGAAATGTCTCTGAATACAGACGCTTGGCCATATTGATGAGGCGCGCGTCTACACCTATTGTGCCGCACGACTCCCCAGGATCAACGCGGGACGGAGCCTACGAGCGATGAGACTGATTTCCGGTGCACTGCTGATCACGATGCTTTCCCTCGGGCTGCAGGCCTGTGGCGGTTCGGGCGATTCCGACACGTCGAATGCCACGCCGCCGCCGCCGCCCGCAGGCAATCGTGCCCCCACCATCTCCGGCAGCCCCGCCGCGCAGGTCGTGGCCGGCCAGGCCTACTCCTTCTCGCCGACCGCCTCGGATCCCGAAGGCGCGACGCTGACTTTCTCGATCTCGAACAAGCCGGCGTGGGCGACGTTCAGCTCGTCGACGGGGCGCCTCTCGGGTACGCCGGCCGCGGGCAATGTGGGCACGTCCCCGGGCATCGTGATCAGTGTCACCGACGGCTCGAACTCCGCGAGCCTCGCTGCCTTCAGCATCGAAGTCACGGCCAGCACGACCCCGCCGCCGGCGAGCGGCAGCGCCACACTGACCTGGCAGCCGCCCACCGAGCGCACCGATGGCACCAACCTGTCGGGCCTGTCGGGCTATCGCATCTACTACGGCACGTCCCAGGGCAACTATTCCAACACCGCGAACGTGACCAACCCGGGGCTCACGAGCTACGTGATCGAGAACCTCGCGAGCGGCACCTGGTATTTCGTGATGACCGCGCTCGACGGCGCGGGCCTCGAGAGCGCGCGCACGAACCCGGTCTCGAAGACGATCAGCTGAGAAAAGAAAGTGGCGTCCCCAAGGGGATTCGAACCCCTGTCGCCGCCGTGAAAGGGCAGTGTCCTGGGCCTCTAGACGATGGGGACGCCGTAAGAAAAGTTTGGTGGAGCTAGGCGGGATCGAACCGCCGACCTCTTGCATGCCATGCAAGCGCTCTCCCAGCTGAGCTATAGCCCCACGAAAGGGGCGCGAAACTACGCAAGCGCCGGCGCCATGTCAAGGCAGCACCGTTTTGCAGATCCCCCAATGCGACAAAACCTGATGTCGTCGCCCTGAGACATTATGCGCGCGATTCCCGCGTGCTAAAAATAGCGCCAGTCAAAGGCATACCCGTCGCAAGGCGGGGACGCAAAGCCTCCGGTCTTGGGTACTGACAGACTCGAGATAGCGGGGTTGCCGGCCGGGCCCATTCTGCGGGCGCAGTCGTCACACCCTCGTCTATTTTGATTCCGCCTTCCCCGAGACCGCAGCCGATGCGGGGAATCGAGGACGCGGAATGAAGAAATACCTGGTACTCCTGGTCGCAGCATCCACACTGGCGCTGGCGGGCTGTCTCGACGAAGAGAAAGACACGTCGAACGCCGACCCGCAGGATCCTGCGCCGTCCGTCAACCGTGCGCCCGAGATCTCGGGCAGCCCCGCGGGCTCCGTGCAGGCGGGCACCGCGTATGCCTTCACGCCCACCGCGAGCGACGCCGATGGCGATCCGTTGACGTTCTCCGCGAGCGGCGTGCCGTCGTGGGCGAGCGTGGACACCTCGACGGGCCGCATCAGCGGGACGCCTGCCGACGCGAACGTCGGAACGTCCGGCGATATCTCGATCTCCGTCAACGACGGCAAGGCGACGGCGACATTGGCCGCGTTTCGCATCACGGTGACGGCGAAGACCACGCCGCCCCCCGGCAATACCGCGCCGACGATTTCCGGCGTGCCCCCGGCGAGCGTGCTCGTGGGACAGGCCTACAGCTTCCAGCCGACCGCCGCGGACGCCAATGGCGACGCGCTGACCTTCTCGATCGCCGGGCTGCCGGCCTGGGCGACTTTCGCGACCAGCACCGGCCGCCTGTCCGGTACGCCGGGCGCAGGCCACGTGGGGACGTCCTCGAGCATCACGATCAGCGTGAACGACGGCAAGGGCGGTAGCGCCGCGTTGCCGCCCTTCTCGATCCAGGTCCAGGCGCCGCCGCCACCCACCAACCGCCCGCCCACCATCGGCGGCGCACCGCCGACCACGGTCAGCGTCGGCTCCGCATACGCCTTCCAGCCCTCGGCGAGCGATCCCGATGGCAACACCCTCACCTTCAGCATCGCGAATCGCCCCGGCTGGGCGAGCTTCTCGGGCAGCACGGGGCGGCTCTCGGGTACGCCGACGGCGGCGGGCACGCATGGCGGCATCGTCATCAGCGTCAGCGACGGCAAGGGCGCGGGCGCATCGCTGCCGGCGTTCACCCTGACCGTCTCGGCGGCGGCGAATCGTGCGCCGACGATTTCCGGCACGCCCACCACGTCGGTCAATGCCGGCAGCGCGTACAGCTTCACGCCGGCGGCCGCCGACGCGGACAAGGACACGCTCGCCTTCGGCATCGCGAACAAGCCGGCGTGGGCGAGCTTCAACACGACGACGGGCCGCCTCTCCGGCACACCGGCGGCCGCCGACGCGGGCACGACCGCGAACATCGTCATCAGCGTGAGCGACGGCAAGGGCGGCAATGCCACGCTGCCGGCGTTCTCGCTGACGGTCAACGTAACGAACGGCGCACCCACGATCTCGGGCACGCCCGCGACGAGCGTGAACGTCGGTGCGGCCTACAGCTTCACGCCGACCGCGGCCGACCCGAACCAGGACACGCTCGCCTTCGGCATCGCGAACAAGCCCGCGTGGGCCAGCTTCGACACGGCGACGGGTCGCCTGTCGGGCACGCCCGCCGCGGCGGACGTCGGCACGACCGCGAACGTCGTCATCAGCGTGAGCGACGGCAAGGGCGGCAATGCCACCCTGCCCGCCTTCTCGATCACCGTGGCGAGCACGACGACTGGATCGGCCACGCTGACCTGGACGGCGCCCACCGAGAACGACGACGGCACCACGCTCACCAATCTCGCGGGCTATCGCATCAACTACGGCAAGAGCGCCACGGGACTCGACCAGGCCGTGCAGGTCGCCAATCCCGGCCTCACGACCTACGTGATCGACAACCTCGCGCAGGGCACGTGGTACTTCTCGATGAAGTCCTACACCAATGCGGGGCTCGAGAGCGCACCGACCAACGTGGTGAGCAAGACGATCCAGTAGCGATCAGCTCGTCGCCGCTCGCAGGCCCCGCATGGCGCCTGCGAGCGTGCGCAGGCGCGCCGCATACAGCAACCACATGCTGGCGGCATAGACGACGACGCCCACGAGGATCTGGGCGGACAGCCCGGCCAGCGAGTCGAAGGCGAACGGGCCGAAGCGGCGCAGCAGCTCCACGGCCGCCCCCATGACGAGGCAGCCCGAGGCGGCCGGCGCCAGCGCACCGAGGAACGCGGCGAACGGCGTCTTCGCCGTGCGCAACGCCATGATGAGGCCCGGCAGGGAGAAGAGCGGGAACGCGATGGCCCAGGCCCATGCAACACCGGCGACGCCCTGCGAGGCGCCCAGCCAGAACGCAAGGGGCAGCCCCGCCGCGCTCAGCAGGGTGAGCCACATGTTGGCCCGGAACTGCCCCGTCCACATCAGCACGTGGGACGACAGCAGTTGCGCGGCATACCCGGCCGCATAGAGGCACAGGATCCGGAGCGGCTCGATGGCGGCCACCCACTTGGTGCCGAGCACGACGTGGATCAGCGAATCGGCCACGAGCGCGAGCCCGGCGGCGGCCGGAAACGCGAGATAGGCCACCAGTTCGGTCAGCATCAGGAAGTAGCGCCGCAGGCTCTCGGGCGAACGCTGCACGGCCGAGAACACGCCCGGCACGACCTTGCTGACGACGGAGGTCACTTCCTGGATGGGCAAGGTCGAAAAGGTCAACGCAAAGGAATAGGTCCCGAGCACTTCCTTGCCGAGGAGGCGGCCGATGACGGCCTGGTCGGCGTTGGTGTACGTGTACCACCCGGCCCGCGAGACCAACACGCGCCAGCCCGCCAGGATCGGCCGCAGCAACGCGCGCAACCCGGCGGGGCGCGCGGGACGATAAGGGCGCAACCAGAGCAGCGCCAGGGTCGCTGCCACGGCGCCCGCCAGCGTGTTGAGGACGAGCGCCCAATGGCCGAGCCCGAGCCAGGCGCAGGTGGCGAGCGTCGCTGCCGTGACGCAGCCCTGCAGGGCTCCGATCGCTGCGAGCGTCCCGTAGTGCAGGTCGATCTGCAGGCGCGCCCGGGGCAGGACTTGTGCGGCATCGAGCACGATGAGGGGCGCGAGCGCGCACACGAGCGCAACGACACCCGGCTCCGAGAAGAAATGCGCCACCGGCACCGAGGCGAGGCCCAGCAGGAGCGCGATGGCGGCCCCGGCGAGCAGCAGCAGGCCGGCGAGGCGCGCCGTCTCCGCTGTCGTCAGGGAGCGGTCCTGGACCAGGACGGATTCGAAACCGAAATCCTCGACCATGCGCACGAGGCCCACGGGCACCATGGCCATCGCGACCAGGCCGTAGTCCCCCGGGTCGAGGCGGCGCACGGCATACAGTGTTGCCACCCAGCTGACGAGCTGGGTCGCCCAGCGAAACACCGCCGTCCAGGCGATGCCCCGGAACAGCGACCGGTCAAGCTCCTCGTGTTGCATGACTCCCGGCGCCCTCGAGTCGTTGGAGGGTGCGTGCGCGACCCAGCAGCGCGAGCGTCTGGTCGATCGGCGGCGAGACGGTGCCGCCACTCACGGCGACCCGGACGGGCTGCGCGACCTTGCCGAGGCCCACGCCGAGTTCGGTCGCGAGCGTTTCGATGGCCGCATGGATCGCGGGCGCGTCCCAGGCCGCCAGCGCCGCGAGGCGTGCGCGCAACGCGGCGAGCACCCCCTGCGCGTCGGCGACCAGGTGTTTGGCCACCGCCTTCGGATCGAACTCGAGTGCGTCGGTGAAGAAGAAGCGGCTCGCCAGCGCCATTTCCTTCAAGGTCTTCGTGCGCTCGCGCTGCGCGACGATCACGCCTTCGATCAGCCCTTCATCGTCGGTCGGCAGCCCGAGCCGCGCGAGGTGCGGCTTGAAGTACGGCGCAACCTGCGCGGGTGCCGCCCGCATCAGGTGCTGCTGGTTCAACCACAGGAGTTTCTCGGGGTTGAACGCCGAGGCCGCCTTGTTGACGTCGCCGATGTCGAACAGCGCGATCATCTCCTCGCGCGTGAAGATCTCCTGGTCGCCGTGCGACCAGCCGAGGCGCACGAGGTAGTTGAGCAGCGCGTCCGGCAGGTAGCCCTCTTCCTCGTACTGCAGGACGCTCACGGCTCCGTGGCGCTTCGAGAGCTTCGCGCCGTCGGGCCCGAGGATCATCGGCACGTGCGCGTAGGCGGGCGGCGTGTGGCCGAGCGCGGTGAGCATGTTCATCTGCCGCGGCGTGTTGTTGATGTGATCGTCGCCGCGGATCACGTGCGTGACCCCCATGTCCGAGTCGTCGACGACCACGCAGAAATTGTAGGTCGGCGTGCCGTCCGACCGCGCGATGATGAGGTCGTCGAGCTCGGCATTCCTGAAGACGATGTCGCCGTGCACGAGGTCCTTCACCACGACTTCGCCATCGAGCGGATTGCGAAAGCGCACCACCGGCGCCACGCCCGCCAACGGCGCCGCGCGATCGCGGCAGCGGCCGTCGTAGCGCGGCTTTTCCTTGCGTGCCGTCTGCTGCGCGCGCATCTGCTCGAGTTCATCCTTCGAGCAGTAGCAGCGATAGGCCGTGCCGGCCGTGAGCATCTGCCCGATGACCGCCTTGTACCGCTCGAAGCGCTGCGTCTGGTAGTAGGGCCCGAGGTCGTGGTCGAGCCCGAGCCAGTGCATGCCCTCGACGATCACACGCACGGCCTCGTCGGTCGAGCGCTCGCGGTCGGTATCCTCGACCCGAAGGATGAACTGGCCGCCGTGGCGGCGGGCCTGAAGCCAGGAAAAGAGTGCGGTGCGCACCCCGCCGATGTGCAGCAGCCCGGTGGGGCTCGGGGCAAAACGTGTGACGATGCTCATGGAATTGGGTAAGGACAGGGGCCAAGGATGGTAACAGATTGATTTCGCAAGGCCGATTGATTCGGCACGCGCGCCCCCGTAAACTGCGCGCCCTCTTACCGGCGGACGGTTAGCTCAGCGGTAGAGCACTGCTTTCACACGGCAGGGGTCGCAGGTTCAATCCCTGCACCGTCCACCACGCTGCACAACTGGATGAGTAGCAAAGCCGAGGCCTTCGACCGCTGGATACGCAGCGGCTTCGTGAGCATGAACACGGAGCTGGAGGAGCTGTATTTTTCCCAGCCCGATCGCGCCAATGTCGAGGGCGTGGGCGAGCGGACCAAGGCTGCGATGCGCGACGAGGGCCGGGCCTTCGTCGTCGACCTGCTGCGCGAAGGCAATACCGGCGACGGCTTCGACAGCGGCTTCAGCGTGCTCGGCAGCGTCGGGCTCTACATGGGCGCCCTGCGCCGCCATGAGCTGACCCACCCCGACCGGGAAGAACGCTCGCCGTTTCCGGAGGCGTCGTCGCTCGCCCTGCACGTCGGCGCATCGCTCGGCATGGCGCCGCGCTTCGCCACGAGCCACCTCACCACCCACAATCACGCCGTCGGCGGCCTTCCCAAGAGCTTCACCACGCTGCCCGACGAGCGCTTGTTCCTGCACGAGAACACGCGCGCCATCTTCGGCTTCCAGCGCGCGGCCGATGCGCTCACGCACGTCGTTTCGGTGGGCGTCACGAGCCCCGTCGCGGATACGCTGCTCCAGGCTGCCCGCGACGCGTTGCAGGACGTGATCCGCTGCAACGAGCGGCTGTTTTCACAGCTCGACGTCGATCGTTTCTTCTACAACGTGCGCCCCTACTACAAGCCCTATCGCGTCGGCCGCTTCGAGTTTCGCGGGGCGAATGCGGGGGACTTTTCCGGCATCAATGAGATCGACCTGCTGCTGGGCCTGTGCCAGGCGAACGACACGTACTACGCGCAGCTGCTGGTCGACAAGATGCTCTTCATGCTGCCCGCCGACCAGGCGCGGCTGCGCGAATGCATGACACGACGCAGCCTGCTCGACGAGTTCCTGCGGCTGCTCGACTCGACCGATGCGGCGCGCGGCGCGCACTTCGCCGCCAATGCAACGGGCTACCTCGAAATCTGCGACCTGTATGCCCGCACGGCCTCGCAGCACCACGACCAACTCGTGTCGCGGTTCATCGAGCATCCGGCCCGATCGCTCGATGCGCGCCACATGCAGGGCCTGACCGCGAGCGGTCCGCCGCTGCCCGTGCTGTTGCGCGCGCTCGAGACGTTGCGCGACCTGCGCTGCGCCGCGCAGCGCCCCGATCTCGCCACCCGCCACGCCGACCTGGCGCGGCTGCGGGCGGCCTTTACATCGGTTTAGCGGCGCCCAGGTAGCCGATGACGGCCAGCAGCGACCAGAGCGTCCAAAGAACATAGGTGCCTCGCCACATCGCCGAGCGCACGATCGCTTCGTCTCCCGGTTCAGGCGTTCCCGCCCAGATGCGCGGCCAGGCGTCGTACGCCTTTCTGATGTAATAGCGAATGCCGATGCCGCAAGTGAGTACCCCGCCGAAGAGAAGCACTTTCCAGGCGAGCCAGGGGGCGGCAAGCGGCCGACCGGTCAGGAGCGAGACGACGCCCGTGCCTACCGCCGCCGCGATCAGCACGTAACGCAATCGCCAGTCCCATTTCGCCCATGTGCGCCCCTCGGGCGTCCTGTGCTTCCAGTGGGTCTGCCACATGAACCAGAACCACAGTGCCGACAGGGTCCAGACCGCGACGAGGCCCGCGCCGCGAATCGCAACCAGCCCCAGCATCGAAGCCAGGGTAAGGCCCAGCGGCACGCTGAAGATGAGCGCGTTGCGGGGATGCTGGTCGACATCCAGCAGGAAATCCCACAAGCGCTTGCGCTCGACGCCCGGCAATCCCGACGCGCGCGCCGTGTAGTGGGTCAACTGGTTAACCACTAGATCGCTGCCGATCCAGTAGCCCATCACGAGGACGTGCAGCCATAGAGTGAGTGAATAAGCAGTCACGATATAACCCTCAGGAAAGGCCGGCGACCCATGCCCAACAGCAGGCAGGACAGCACGGCGCACGACAGGAAAGTAATCGACATCGCCGCTGCCACCCCGCCCCACGCGGGTGGCAGGCGATCGGAAAGAGTGCCTACGACCACCGGACCGAGGCCCGCGCCGATCAGCCCGACAGCGGACGTATACACCGCCGTGAGCTGCCCGCGCATTTCGTTGGGCGCGAGCCGATTGACGACGCCGAGCGCGCCCACGGATGGCCAGTTGGTGAATAGACCCGACAACGCGAAGCACAACAGGCTCCACTCCGCCGTCGGCATCAGGCACGCGATGCCTCCGCTCACGAGGCTGCCCGCAGAACCCACGCCGCAGATGATCCAGTCGCTGTCGGCGTGGCCGCGTCGAGCGAGCCACGCCGAGACCCACCCGCCGAGTATCGAGCCGAAGCCGCCGGCCAGCACTGCGATTGCGCCGTACACAAGGGCAAGGTCCGAGGCGCTCCAGCCGTACTTGCGCGAGAACATCACCGGCATGAATGCGAGCTGCCCGTATGGGGCGAGAAAGCAGATCGCGACCCCCACGCTCAGCGTACCGACCACGAGCCACTCGCGCCGGATGAAGGCGAAGGTCGCATGCACGCTCGCCGAGCCCTCCCCGCCCCGCTCCTGGCGCGCCGGTTCGCGGATGAACGCCATCGCGAGCGGCGCGCCGAGGCCGAGCACCGCAAGCGCGAGAAATGCCGCGGACCAATCCTTGATGCCGATAGTCGCCGCGACCCACGCCCCGACACCGATCGCGACCGCTCCGAGCCAGTACGCCAGCGCCGTGCCGAATCCGGTGCCGGCAACGTACAAGCCATACGCCCGCGACCGATCTTTCGCATCGAAGCAGTCGGCAATCATCGAAGCCGCTGCGGGTTGCAGGGCCGATTGCGTGAGCCCGGCGCCGACGCGCGCGGCGGCGAGTGCCATGAAGGAGGTCAGCAATCCAAACGCCGCGGTGGTGGCGCTCCAGCCGGCGGCGGCGGCCGCGATCAGCGAACGGCGGCTGTATCGATCCGCGAGCCAGCCGAAGATCGGACCACCGAGCGTATACGGTACTGCAAACAACGCACCCGCCAGCCAGCCAATGGCCGTATCGCTGAAGGACAGATCCTTCTGCATCGGCTCGACGAGGAGCCCGAGACCGATTCGATGGACGAACGCGATCGAATAGACGAGCGTCAGCACACCGACGACGGTCCACGCAACGCGTGGCAGCGGCCGGTCCGCGCGTTGTTCAGGCAGGCTCACGCACCCTGCCGAGCAGCACGAGACCCAGGGCCATGAAAGTCAGTGCCACGCTGAACACTCCGGTCGTCTGGTTGGCAAACGCGGTGGTCGCCACGGCGACCAGCAGCGGTGCCGCGAAACTCGATGCCCGACCCACCATGACGTAGAGGCCGAAGAACTCTCCCAGGCGATCGGCCGGCGACAGGCGCACCATCATCGAGCGGCTGCTCGCAAGGAGCGTGCCCAGGCCCGCGCTCGCGACCACCGCCAGCCACAGGAAAGTCAGGTCGCCGGCCGAGGAAAACAGCTCCGCGTCAGCCGCGCGATGCACCGAATCGGGCAACTCGATGAGCATCGCAACCGACAAGGCAAGCATGGTCGCGAGCGCGCCCATCAGCGGACGCTTCGAGCCGTACTGACGATCGAGCATGCCGCCGAAGATCCCGCCTGCCGCGCCGGCGACCAGGCCGAGCAGGCCGAAGGCGGAGAGCTCGCTCGCGCGCCATGCGAGCCGCGAAGACGCGAGGATGGCGATGAACGAGAACAGGCCCATCATGCCGTCCCAGTAGACCATGCGGGCGAGCAGAAAGCGCCCGACCTGCGGCACGTGCAGCAGGTCCCGCAGCGATTTGCGCAGCCGCGTGAAACTGTCACGACAACTCCCGGCCCAGCTGCGCGACACGCCCGGATAGTCCGGACACCAGAGCAGCAGCGGCACGAAGAACAGGACAAGCCAGGCGCCGCACAGCGCCGAAACGGCGCGGGGACTCGCGTCGCCAAGGACGAGTGTTGCACTGATGTACAGAAAGCTGGCCATGAAACCGAGCCCGACGGCGAGGCCACTGAGTTCGCCGACCCGCTCGCGAGGTGCCGCTTGCAGCACCATGCTGTCCGAGAACACGCGTGAAAGTTCGATCGCGAGTTGGGCCAGCGCGCACGAGGCAAGCACCCATGCGATATGCCCCGGCACCGCGGTCGCCCACCACAGGCTCGCCAGGGCGGCCGCGGCGGTGAGGACGCTGCCCGCGATCCAGGGTTTGCGCCGACCCGTACTGTCGGCGGCGGCACCCGCGAGAGGACCCAGCAGTACGAGCAGCGCG
This sequence comes from Steroidobacteraceae bacterium, assembly GCA_050185195.1. Lineage (GTDB taxonomy): Bacteria > Pseudomonadota > Gammaproteobacteria > Steroidobacterales > Steroidobacteraceae > CADEFQ01. Next base: position 189,369 of record JBFWZQ010000002.1, read on the forward strand.
CTGGCTGCCGCAAGGCCATAGCCCCACAGTGCCGTACCGCGCACAGGATCTGCGGCGACGACCGCGACGAAATACGGTGGGAACACCAGGCTCAGCACGATGGTAAAAAATGGTTCGCGCGACCAGTCAGCCATCGCCCATGACCATTGGGCGCGCGACCAACGCGTGGCGCCACGCCGTGTCACGCGGGCTTCAGGATCCCGAGTACCGCCATGACGCCCGAGAGCGACCACATGAAGTACGCCACGTAGCGCGCACGCCTGAGCGAACCCTGGAAGATGTCGTCGATCGCCTCGCCCGGTCCTTCAGTCGCGAGTCGGCGAAAGCCCACGGCCCAGTTCTTCATGATCGCGCGCAGGAGGAGGCCCACGACGATCATGATGCCAAATACGGTGATCTTGAGCGCGATGAAAAGCGGTGCGACGGGGTACCCGGTCACGACCGACCACAGGCCGGCACCGACCAGCACCGGCGCCATCACGAGCCGGATATTCTGGTCGAGGCTGCGGATGCGATCGCCGGCCGGTGTGCCGGCCCGCAGGTAGCCCATCACATTCAGGATCATCCACGCGATCGCGAACACCCAGACCGCCGGCACGAATGCGGCGGGAAATGGCCAGGCGCCGTAGTACGCGGCGATCTGCACACCGACAGGCAGCAACATCGTGAACGAGACGCGCGGCAGCAGGTCGATGCGAAAGGCGGCCTGCAGGAAGCGGCGGCGCTCTTCGAGGGAGAGGCGCGAATCGGCAACGTAGCGCGACGTGACGTACACGCCCCAATCCGCGCCGAGCCAATACGCGAACAGGAGCACGTGCGCGACGACGAGCAGCAGGTAGGCGCTGTTCATGTGAATTGCGCCTTCAGCGCACGAGTTCCGTGAGCTGATAGGTCGTCGACATATAACCATCGACGCGGATCTTCACGAAAATGAAGTCGCCCGGAATGCACCACAGTTGCTCGAGCGGATGCTCCTGCGGCAGGCTGCCAGCGAGATGGAACTGGTAGTGGTGCGTCTCGAAGGTCCCCGCCGGTACCGTGATCGTTTTTTCGCCAAGGAACTCGATTCCGAAGCGGACCGGGTGCAGCATGGGTCCCGAGCAGCCATCGTGCTCGAGGGAACTCAGTGCCGAATCGATGTACTGCACCTTCTCGCCGCTCGCATGGTCATAGCGCGCCAGATGCCAGATGTCGCAGGCCAGGGGATGCGGCCCGAAGGTCGGGAACCCTCCGCGCTGGTCGACACGCTGCGCCACGTGGCCGAGCACGCGGCTATCGCACTCGAGGCGGCCGCCGTTGTCGTCGAACTGGAAGCGCCCCGAACCGAGGAGTGAGCCGTCCTTGACGAGGCGCACGTAGGCATCGATGGGCCGGAAATTGCGATCGACGCTGTAGACGATGTCCTTCGACACGTTTCGGTCGTAGATCTCGCAGGTCGCGTGCAGGGTACGACTGCCATCGGGCGCAACGGAAACCGAGAACCGCTCCATGCCGCGTGCACCTTTCGTATCCCCGATCGCCTCGATGATTCCGGCGTAGTGCCTGCGGCTCATTTCCGACTCCAGTGCCAGCGGGTGCGGGACTCAAGGTACGCTTTCAGGCCGGATCGCTCCAGTACGCGCGCGAGGGCCTCTTCGGCCGCCGCGACTACGGCATCCCGGTCGAGGAACCGATGCACGCCATCGACCACGACCGGTTCACCGCCTATGAAGACATCCCTGACAGCCTGGGGATCGTTCGAGTACACGAGATTCGATATGAGGGTCTGCCGGGGCGCCAGCGCGATGCGATTCACATCGATGGATATGAAATCGGCCTGCTTGCCCGCCTCGAGGGAGCCGATCCGGTCCTCCATGTGCAAGGCCGCCGCGCCGCCCCGCGTGGCCAGTTCGAGCGCCAGCTCGGCCGAACCGAAGCTGGCATCCGCGGTGCGCTCCTTCTGGACCAGCAGCGCCATCTTCATCGTTTCCCACAGGTTCTGGCTGTTGTTGGTCGACGCCCCGTCGACGCCGAGTCCGACCCGCACCCCTGCCGCGAGCAGGTCCGACAGGCGCGCGAAACCCGACGCGTAGTAGGCATTGGCAACGGGATTGTGGGAGATGCCGGTGGCCGCGGCCGCGACGTCACGAATTTCGGCGTCATCGAGCCAGATGGCGTGCGCGAGCAGGGTACGCCCCGACAGCGCACCGCGCCGCTTCAGTTCGGTGACACTGCCATGTCCAAATGCCCGGTGGCTCGACAGGTGCTCGTCCTTCGAGCTTGCGATGTGCATCAGGAACGGTGAGTCGCTACGCACGGCGAGATCGTGCAGCCCGGCAACCATCTCCGGCGTGCAACGCAGGACGCCGAGCGCCTCCGGCGCCACGGTCACACGCTCGGATCGATACTCGCGTTGCAGGCGCTCGACTTCCGCAATGGCCTGCGCGACCGGCTCGCGATATGCGGACGGCACCGCCTGCGATCGATCGGACTCATCCGCGTTGTCCACGGTCATCCGCGAGACGAGCGCGCGCACGCGCGCCTTGCGCACGGCCGTCAGCACCGCATCCGGAAGCTCGCGCCGGGGCGTGCCGAACTCCGCGCTGACCGTGGTCGTGACCCCGGTGGTCATCTGTTCCATCAGCGCGAGCTCGGCCCCAGCCCTGCCGGTCTGCGTGTCCTGTGCTTCCAGCACCGGCCACATGCCCTTCGAGAACCACACGCTGAGCGGCATTTCGTCGTAGATGCCACGCAGGATGCCGTTCGAGAGGTGGCCGTGGGCATTGACCAGTCCCGGCATGATCAGCCTGCCGCGCGCGCGCGCGACTTCGACGGCAGCGGGCACTTCGCCCAGTTCGGCCACGTCGCCGACACGGAAGATCTGCTCACCCTTCACCCAAAGGTAGCCGGATTCGTAACAATCGCGCGCATCGTTCATCGTGAGCACGGTGGCATCGCGGATGATGAACTCGGTTCTATCCACCAAATCGCACTCCAATCCTAGTTGAACGTGTAGCGCGCAGTGATCGACCAATTGCGCGGCGGGTTGAAGTAGATCGCATCGAAGCCGAGCCCCGGTATGAAGAACTGTCCCGTCGAATACTCCTCGTTGCCGAGATTGCGCACGGCGGCGGCAATGCGCCAGCGCGCATCGTCGCTCTCGAAGGCCACCTGGGCATTGAAGAGATTGTAGCCGTCCTCCCTGCTGGGCACCTGGTTGCACGAGCTGTGGAAATAGCTGCTCTTGTGCGTCCAGTCGCCGCCGATTTCGAGCCCGCCATTGATTCCTGCGAGCGGCACGCGCCACGCCGCGCTGACGAACGAGGACACCTTCGGCGAGAACTTGAGCTGGAGATCCGCGGTGCCTGTGCCGACGGCGCCGCAATCGGCCACCTGGTCGAAATTGATTTTCGTGTACTTCGTGTCGAGGAAGCCGATGGCCGCGGTCAGCGTCAGCGGTGCAACGGGCTTGGCCGTAATCTCGATCTCGGCGCCGCGCGTTTCGGCATCGCCCACGGAGAAGCGCGTGAACGTATTGGTCGCGAGGTTCGTACCGGTGCCCTGCAGATCGTTGATTTCGTTGATGAAAAGCGCGACGTTGGTGCGCAGCCGCCTGTCGAGCCACTCGGCCTTGCCGCCGACCTCATAGGACAACGTGGTCTCGGGCGCAATCGGCTGCAGAGTGTAGAGCGCCGTGCTCGACTCGCGGCCGTCAAAGGCACCCGACTTGAAGCCCTCGCTGACGGAAGCGTAAATCATCGCGTCGTCGTTCAGCCTGAAATCGACCGCAGCGCGCGGTGTCACCTTGGACCACGACTGGTCGGATTTGCGCGCGAGCCGGTCGGTGATAGCGCCCGCCGGCGATCCCGCCGTACAAGCGCCACTGGAGAAGACCTGCGCGCGGTCCGCCGACACGCATACCTGCTGCGCGGTGCCGGACGCCTCGAACACGGCCGACTCGAAGTCCTTCGAATCATCCGTCCATCGAACACCGGCCGTCAGATTGAGCCGCGCGGTTGCCGCCCAAGTTACCGAGCCGAACAGCGCGACGCTTTCGGTGTCGAGCGAGGTGTCCGAGTATGGATTGCTGCCAAACGGTGCGAGGATGATGTTCTCGGTGCGCTGCCAATTCGATTCGGTGAAGTAATACGCACCGGCGATGTAATTGAGCCGCTCGCTGAACGCCGTGCCCTGCAGTTGCAGCTCCTGGCTGAACTGGTCCTGGCTCTGGTCCTGGTACAGGTGCAGGCACGGCAACGCGAGGCCGAAGCACGTGTCCTGTCCGTCAGCGTCGAGGAGCAACGTATTGTCGAGACCGCGCCAGGCCGTAATCGAACGCACGGTCACGCTACCGATCTCCCAGCCGATGTTGACGCTGCCGCCTTGCTGGTCGAGGTCGTTCTGAGGATCGAGCAGGTCGGAGCGCAGGGTGTGGACGTCGGTGTCGCCGTCGTACTGCTGGTCCGCGTCCCACGGGCCGAGCCCACCGGGCGGCTGCAGCAGCACGCCGGTCGCATAACCCGGCGTCGAACGTTCGCGGCTCTGGTCGTACGACAGCAGGATGTCCAGCGTCTCGGACGGCTGATAGCGCAACGCGGCGCGCCACGAGAAGATGTCCTGGTCGTTGACGCGCGAGCCGTCCACGAGGTTCCTGTCGTACCCGTCGCGCTGGCGAGACAGCACGGCGAGCTGGCCCGACGCCTTCTCCGACAGCCCGCCCGACAGGCTGGCGCGCGCATCGAAGCGCCCGAAGTCGCCACCCGTCAGCTCCGCCATGAAGCGGCGCTCCTGCGAAGGCTTGACGCTGACGAGCTTGATGGCGCCCGCGGACGTGTTGCGCCCGTACAGGGTACCCTGCGGGCCGCGCAGCACCTCAATGCGCTCGACGTCATACAGGTCGAACAACGCACCCGTCTGGCGCGGGATGTAAACGTCGTCGATATAGATGCCAACCGGCGGATCGGAAGTGAAGAAACTTTCGTCCTCGCCGACGCCACGCAACGTCGCGCGAGAACCGCTCGACAGGCCGGTATTGGTCTCCATCCAGAGGTTCGGCACGACGTTCGAGACGTCGCGCAGCGTGAGTACCTGGTGGGCGTCGAGCGCCGCCGGATCGAACGCACTCACGGCCACCGGCACACTCTGCAGGCTCTCGCTCCGGCGCTGGGCGGTGACGGTGACTTCCGCCAAGGTTCCCGCATCCGCATTATCGGGCGATTGTGCGACGGCCGCACAGGAAGCGCCGAGACCGAGAGCCAGGGCGAAGGCGATTTTCTGTGGTGTTATTCCGGTTGAGCGCATACGACCTCCTTTGATCGACCGAGTATCGGTCGCCGGAAATCGCGCGAGCCATCAACTTCCAGTCTTTATCGGCAACCGGGAGTTGATTGCGTCAAAGCCTGCGGCTCTCCACGATGCGCTTCAGTTCCTTCAGAAACAGGATCGAGTCGGGCGAGCGGGTGCTGTTCTTGCGATAGAACACCACCGTCGGTCGGGTCCAGCGTTCGGCGTCCACGTCGATCGCCACCAGGTGCCCCGAGGCGACATCGCGACGCACCGTCTCGGCAGGCAGGATGAACAGCGCATCACACTGCATCACGAAGCTGATCGCGAACGACACGGAATCCGTGCGAAATTCCGGCATGGGCGCATCGAGGCCGGCGGCCCGAAAGCTCGCTGCCACGTCCTCGGAAACGCGGTCTTCGTCGGCCCCGGCGATCCACGGGAACTCGAGCAGCCTTGCCAGCGGCACCCGCTCGAGGCCCGCAAGCGGATGACCGGCGCGCGCGTACACGCGGTACTGCTCGACCTGCATCACCCGATAGTCAATCAGCCTGTCGACAACGTCGGTCGTCATGATGCTGACCACGACATCGAGCTTGCCATTCATCAGCAGTGGCACCATTGCCTCGTAGGTGCCTTCGAGGACGGTGACGGAAACAGTCGGATTGCGCGCCCACACAGCGAGCACCGCCTCCACCACGATCTTGGTCGCGGCGGCCGCCCCCGCGCCCACGACGAGTTGATTGGTACCCGCGCCAAGAAGCATGTCGAGCGAGCGGCGCAGGCTGCGCGCCTCGGCGTCGATGTTGCGCGCATAGTTCGCGATCTGCTCGGCAAACAGTGTCGGCTTCACCGAGCGAGTGTCGCGGTCGAACAGGCGCACACCGAGATGCTCCTCGAAGCGCCGGATGCTCTTGCTGAGGGCCTGCGGAGTGATGCCGCATGAATCCGCCGCGCGCCAGTAGCTTTTGGTCTCCATCAGCGCCAGGAAGTGGCGCAGTTGCCTCATCTCCATTGCCGAGGAATAATCATGAGCCGCACAGGACCCGTCAAGCGCATCACGATTTGGGTGCGCGATATCGAGCGTTCACTCGCGCTGTATCGTGGCCTGCTCGACTTCGAGGTGGTCGAGGACAAAACGCTCGCCGGACCCGCCATCATGGGCATGGTGGGCTACCAGGACGGCCGCCTGCGCATGGTGCACCTGGCGAGCGCCGGCACCGACTACGGCTGGATCGGCCTCTATGCGCTGCAGGGGGCGACGCCCACCCCCGATTCATTGCCGCCGCCGCGCAACGACCGATTGTCTCTTGGCCAGGCCGCCATCGTGTTGACTACATCGAAGTTCGGCGCCATCGCGCGCGACCTCGAAGTGCAGGGATACGAATTCGTGGTGCGCCCGCAGGTGTATGTCAAGCCGACCGACAGCCCGCGAATGCCCGCTGGACGCTACACTGAAATGATCTTTCTCGATCCCGACGGCATTCCGGTGAGCGTGATGGGCTATGAGCCGCTCGCGCAAGCACCAGCCGGATGACCCGGCCGGTGCTCGCGCTCCTCGGCTATCAGCATGTGCTCAGGGGTTGCCCGTGCCCTTCCAGGTGACGCCCCGCCAGGTGAGGTAGATCGCGCCGGCAAAGGCGAGATAGACGCCGATGCCGATCGAGACGGCCTTCCTCATTTCAGCGGCCGCTTGCCGCGCCGACTCTTCCGCCATTTTCCGGAACTCGTCGCCACCGAACGACGATGCGGCTTCCAGGCCCTCGCTGAACTGCGCGTTCATCTTCGTCCACGCAAGGAGCAGGACGAGCAGCATCAGCACGAGCGGCGACGCCATCGCGTAGCCGGCGCGCGGATGCTTCCAGACATACGGCAGCAGCACCGCAAGCAACGCGACGAAACACAACAATCCGTACACGCCCGTGCTGCCGCCGCCCATCATCGCGGCGGCTCCGCTGTTGAGGTACTTCAGCCCTTCGTAGAAAGTCACCGAGCTCTTGCCCAGCAGGTTCATGTCCACCGAAATCGCCGGCAGGAAATACCACCCGATGATCACGGCAAGCAGCGCGCCGAGGACCGGATAACCGATCCGCTTCGCGTATTCCTGGATCACCGGCAGGCCCTTGGCCTGGAATTCGGCAGCCACCTGCTTCGCCTTCTCCTGCGCCACGCCGATGGCCTGCGCCGCCTGTTCGCCGGCGACGCTGCCGCCGCTCACGTTGCGCAATGCGACCAGCTTGCCGGCGTCGTCGAACTCGACGTCGACCGTCATGTTCACCTTCGGCGCGAACTCCGACTTCCACATGCCTTCGAGCCGGAATGGATGCTGGTTGCCGTCGACAAACACCAGTCCCTCCCCGGTGCTCGTATCCCGGAGGATACGTCCCCTCTTGATCGTCATGACTGCCCTCCCTTGCGGTCGTCTGGACTGCGACCTGCGCGAACGCTACCACCGACCCGTCGGGCGTCGCCAGTCCGCCCGGTCGCACCGCCTTGCGTCACGCCTACTTCCCCTTGAGCTTCTTGAAGAGGCCAAAGACCTGGGTCGCCACGTCCTGCACCTCCTGCGCTTCCGCCGGGAGGGCCCCCGCGGCCGCGGGCAGACCTGCCGCAGCGGGCAGGCCGGGCGACGCGGCACTGGCAAACGAGCCGGCCGCCAGGTGCTGGAAGTTGAGGCTGTTCTCGCGCACGGTCTGCACCTGTTGGCCCGGAAGGATCGCCAGTTCGTCGATCACGACGTCGTAGTCCCAGGCGTTGCCGATCGGCGGCTTCGTGCCGAAACGGTACAGGTTGAAGGTGGCGTTGCGGCCCTGGCCGGGCTGCAGCTGGAACTGGGTGTCGGCACCGCGGTTGGTCACGTAGCCGATCCCCTTCGCGCTGCGATCGGGGGCGCCCGAGCGGCCCCAGTAGTACTGGTTGCCGAAGTTGTCGATGCCCGCGCTCGACGCCGGTTTGTACCCGAGCACGACCGGTTTGTCGCTCACGTTGCGGAAGTGGATGTTGAGCGTGACGTGGTGCAGCTCATCGCCCCTGGCCACCGCCGTCGAGGTGAGACTCACGACGTCCGCCGTGAACGTGCCGGCGTCGTAGCAGCGCGGCGATCCGCCGCAGGGGTCGGGCGCCCCGCCGGGTGCGGGTGCGGTTGCCATGGCGGCTGCGGGCGCCGTGGAGGCAGCGGCGACGGTCGGCGCGCTGGCCGGCGCGGCACCTGCCTGCGCCGCGACGCTGCCCTCCGCGAGATGGGAAAAGTGGATGGCATGCTCCGCCCCGAGCTTGAACTGCCCGCCTGCGACTTCGTTCATTTCACGCACGGCCAGGTCGAGCTCATAGGTGACCCCGATAATCGTGTTGCCCGGGGCCCAGATCAGCTCGACGCGCGTGTCGCCGGCCTCCCCCGGGGCGAGCAGGAACTTCGGATCGAAGCCGCTGCCCGTGATGACGCCCATGCCACGCACGGCCTGGGGGTTGTCGACCACGTAACGATTGCCACGCTCGTCGAGCGCCACGCCGGACTGGTACACGTAGCCGAGCGCGAGCGGCTTGTCGGTCTTGTTCCGGAAGTTGATCGTCGCGGTCAACACGCGGAATCGCCCGCTCTTGCTGACGCGGAAGTTGTCCACGTTGGCGACGAAGGCGCGCGTTTCCTCGCAGTAGGGCTTGCCAGCGCAGGCCCCCGCCGCGATGACGGGCGTCGCGCATGACAGGGCAAGGACTGGCAGCAGCCAGGCAAGCGGGCGTTGCAGTTTCATCGTGTGCTTCCTCTAGTTGGCAGCCGTGGCAGCCGTGGCCCAGGCCACGTCGGTCAGCGTGAGGTCGAGTGAGCCGGCCCGCACGTCGCTGTAGCCGAAGCTGAGCGTGTTGCCGTAGGGGCCGATCCGCAGCGTGAGTGCCGGGCCGAGTTTCGGATCCTTCGCCCCCCAGGACAGTTCCGGCGTGTTGCCGCCGCTGACGGACGCGGCCGGCCCGAAGCGCGCGACCGCCGCGGCCCGCGCCTGCTCGTAGTCGAAGCGCGGCAGTACACGCTGGATGCGCACCTGCCGCACGATGCCGTCCTTGTCGTAGTAGGCCCGCAGGCAGACATCGCCCGGCACCGGCTCCACGTCGTGCTGCGCCTGGACGTAGATACAGCGCATCATGTCGAGTTCGATGGTGCCGGCAAACCGCGGGTCGTCGTCCGAGCGGGGGCCGCGCGGCGTGCGCTGCGGCTTGCGGTAGAGCCGCGTGATCGCGGCCTCCAGGTCGTCCGCGTCGACGCCGATGCGCAGGCCGGCCACGTCGACCGCCCGCGGATCGAACGCCTTGGCCGGCGCGGCGGGCGCAGCCGAGAAGCTCGGCGTGGAGAGCACCGTGCCGTCGGTATCGGTCGTCTTCGCTGACACGAGCACTGCGCGCACCACGTACTGGCCGTCCACCGCACCCGCGGGATCGCCGTCGCCCACGATCCGGAACTTCACCGAGGTCACCACGCTGCGACTGCCGTCGCGCATGATGCGTCCGTCGAATTCGCGCGCCTCCTCCTTCGGCATGCCGATCGCGCGCGCCTGCGCGGCGTTGGCGAACACGACGCGATACTGCTGGCCGTTGAACTCGACCGGCATGTAGGCGCCCGGCTCGAAGATGGCAATCGAGAACTCGCCCTTGTCGTGGTCGTAGTCGCTGATCGAATTCTGGATGTCGGTCGCGAACTCGATGCGGTCGCTGCCGGCATCCAGCACTGCGCGCACCCGCGCCACCTCCTGCTTCAGCACGTCGGGCCGGTCGAAGCCGGAGGCGCGCGACACCACCATCGACGTCGCGGCATATCGATCGACGTCGAAGGGTTTGCCAGAAAGCTCGTGGTAGGTGAGCGCGAACTGCTCCGGATCGAAATCACGGCCGGCGGCCATTGCGTCGCCCGTGGCAGATGCACCGACGAGCAGCACGACGGACAGGGTGAACCATGCAGGCAGCGCTTTCATCGATCGCCCTCCGGAGCCTGGTACTTGCGCAGCGGCGCGCGCTGCCCACTCGAGAACACGAGGATCGGCTGCCCACCCTGCGCCTCGATACGCAGCGCGAGATCGCCCGCCAGTTTCGCGGCGGCCACGGCGCCCTCGGCCGGCGCCGGTTCGAGTTTCGTGGTCGCGGTGTAGATCTCGTCGTCGTCGAGCACGAAGCGGTGCATGCCATAGAGAAAAGCGAGCACCTGCGCATCCGGCGGCGACGCCGGGTCGATCGACCAGACATCTCCGCCCGAGCCGGGCAGCGTGGCCGCCGCCTGGTTGCCGGATGGCTGCGACCCGCAACCAGCGAGCCCGAGGGCGACGAGCGCCAGCGCCAGTGGCCGCGCGCTCACGACTTGCACCGGATTTCGACGACCTTGCGATTGCAGCGCGCGTCGCCGGTGAATTGCCCCGCGCCGCTCTGCGAGCACACGCCCTGCAGCATCCCGCGACCGAGGGAGAACTTGTCCGGATTGGCGAGTTCGGCCTTGAAGTCCTGGTCGTCGAGGTCGTTGCAGGTCATCAGCACCTGCGGCAGCTCGATCCAGCGACCCCGGTCGCAGGCGGAAAGCCCGCCCACGGCGGCGAGCAACGCAAGCATGCTTTTCATCGGGCAGCCCCCTGTGTCATTCGGCGCATCCATGCACTGCAAGACGCACGTCGCCGCGATTTGTCAGGGCTGCGCGCGCGTCGGCCTGACATCCGCCATCCGGACCCGTCCTTCATGACATGCGGAATCTTCAGCGCGTCTCCGGTACGCTGTGCCGGGGACACGGTTGGACAAAGAACAATTCATCCGGGCCTGCCGCGAGGGTGGCAGCGCCCTCGAGCAAGCCATGCGCGCGCTCGACCGGGAGCATTTCGCGGCGCTGTATCGCGAGTGCCGCCGCGCCGTGCGCGATGCGCCCACCGCGCGCGACCTGGTGCAGGACACCTTCATCAAGGTCTGGCAGCGCTGCGCGAGTTTCCACGGCGACTCCGAACTGCTGCCCTGGTTGCGCGCCATCCTGCGGCACACGATGCTCGACAGCTTCCGCCGGCGCGACCGGGCGCTGTCGCTGGACGACACCGTGCTGAGCGAGGAAATCGAGCGCAAGCTCATCGAGCTGTCGGCGCACGCGACCGCGACCCCGCTCGGCGACGCGCAGGCGAGTGAGTACCGTGAAGTCTTCCAGCGCTGCTGGGAAGCCTTCGAGCGCGACTGCCCGACCCACGCGGCCGTGATCGCCTGGATAGGCGAAGACGGGCTCGGCAACGAGGAGATCGCAGGTCTGCTCGGCCGCAGCCCCGGCGCGACGCGCGAGTTCGTTTCGCAGTGTCGCAAGAAGGCGCGCGTCTACCTGGCCGAGTGGTACCAGCTGGTCTTTGGAGCGCAGGCGTCATGAGCGACGAAGCCGACGACCAGGCCTGGCTCGAGGCACTCGCCGGCCGTGCAGCGGGCGACGCGCCGGCGGATCGCGCGGGCGCCGCCGCACGCCGTGAAGCGCAGGCGCTGCGCGCGGCGCTGCTCGCCCGCACGCGCGTCGACGAACCCTCGTTGCAACACGAAATCGACCCCGATGCCACGGTGCGTGCGACCCGGCTCCTCGACCGCGCCCGGCGCGATGAATTCCTTGCGGCCGCGCTCGCGCGAAGACCGGCCCCATCGGCAGCCCGGCGCGTCGGCACCTGGGGCGCCCTGCTCGCGGCTGGCCTCGCCGGCCTCGCGGTCGCCCTCATGTGGACACTACGCCCGACGCCCGACGCGCCGGTCGAACGCGGCGCGCCCGACGCCATCCATCGCATGGTCGCCGACGACCCGCACGCGCTGCGCAGCGAGATCATCGCCGCGCTGCGCGACGCGGGCGTCGAGTCGACGGCCTACGAGCGCTTCGGTCGCGCAGGAGTCGATGCCGACCTGCCCCGCCCGCTCACGCCAGCCGTGCGCGCCATCCTCGACCACTACGGCATTGCAGCGCCCGCGGATGGCGTGCTGCGCATCGAGATCACGGGCCGGGGCGATCCGTGACGAGGCGGTTCCTCGCGCTGCTGCTGTGCCTGCACGCGCTGGCCGGCGTGTCCGCCCGGGCCTTCGACCTGCCGCCCGCCTGTGCGAAGCAAGCGCCCTATCCCGACACGACGACACCCGTCGCCGAGCTGCGAAAGAAGGTCGAGGCCATCGGCGAAAGCGATCCGATGGAAGCCGTGCGCATCCTGTGCACGACCCTGCCGCGTGCCGCACGCGCACTGGGGCCCGCTTCGCTCGACTTCGCCTGGTGGGTACAGACGCTCGCCACGCCGCTGATCGCCTACATGGACGAATTCGCCGAGGCGGTCCCGCTGCTCCAGTACGTCACGCCGATCTACGAGCGACAGCTTGGCCCGAATGCTCCGGAGATCGCCGAGATCCACGTCGCCTACGGCTGGATCGCCTTTCGGCGCGGGCACCTCGCCGAGGCCGGCGACGAGTGGGAACGCGCACTGCACATCCGCGAGCGCGCGCCGGGCGCGAAGCAGGTTGAATTGCAGAAGGCGCTCGTCGGGCTCGCGCAGGTGCGCGTCGCGCAGCGACGGTTCGCGGATGCCCGCGCGCTGCTCGTGCGCGCGCAGGGCATCCTCGCGCAGAACGGCGAGACGATCAGCGAGGCAGCCGGCGCGATCGAGAACACGCTCACCAACATCGCGATGCGCGAGGAGGACTACCCGGCCGCGCGCCGCTCCGCCGAGGCACAACTGCGCATCGAACTGGCACTGCGTGCGCAACGCGGCCCGGCCCAGCCCGTCACGGCGTACACGCTCTACGGGCAGGTGCTCGAGAAGCTCGACGAGTACGAGGAGGCTGAAGCCGCCCTGCGCGAAGCGGTCCGCCTCGCCGAAGCCACCGATGGCCCGCTGCAGCGGCACTACCTGACGGCGCTCACGCACCTCGGTGCCCTGCTCGGCGCGCGCGGCAAGCCGCAGCAGGCACTGCCCTTCGCCCAGCGCGCGCTCACGGTCGGCATCCAGCAGCTCGGCCCGGATGCCCCGAAGCTCGCGGGCGTGCTGACCACGCTGGCCGAAATCGAGCGCACGCTCGGCAAGTTGCCGCAGGCGCTCGCGCACCACGAGCGCACCGGCCAGCTCATTGCGGCGCACGGCGCCGACGTGGAGCGCCAGGTCCAGGTGCGCCATTACCGGGACCTCGGTCTCCTGCAGTCCCAGCTCGGCGCGGCGGACGATGCACGGGCCTCGCTCACGACAGGCCTGCAGGTCGCGGGCGAGGATCCGGCGCTGTCGACCGAACGCGCGGGCGTGCTGCTTGCGCTCGCGCTCCTCGACGCCGCCACCGATGCCACGCGCGCTCGCGCGCGGCTCTCGCAAGCGCTCGCGCTCTATGCCGCCCGCCTGCCGGCGGGCCACCCCACCCTGCTGCGCGTCGTCAATGACCTGTGCGGGATCGACGTGCGCACGCAGCCCGCGACGGCCCCGAACTGCCTCGACGCGCAGCGGCGCCTCGCAGCCGCGCGCGAGGTCGAGCCGGGGCTGCGCCATGCGGTGTACGCCAATGAAAGCGCGCTCGCGGAAGCACGCGGCGACGGCCAGGCCGCGTGGTCGCTTGCGGTGCGCGCCCTGTCGGCCGCGGCCACGCTCGGCACACCGGCGCCCGAATGGCAGGCGCAGTACCGGCTCGCCACGTTGCTGCGGGACCGCGGCGATGTGGCACTCGCGATTTTCTTCGGCAAGCAGGCGATCGACGGCATCGAGAAGCTGCGCGCCGGGTTCACCGACGACACGCGGGCGCTGCAGGCCGGTTTCCTGCGCGACAAGGTGGCCGTCTATCGTGCCGTGGCCGACTGGCTGATGCAGGCCGGGCGCATGGACGAGGGCCTGCAGGTACTCGACCTGTTGAAGGCACAGGAACTCTACGACTTCGCCCTGCGCGGCGAACCACGGCCCGTTTCGCGCAAAGAACGCGTGGCCCTGACGGAAGGCGAGCGCCGCCTGCGAACGCTCTACCTGCGCCTGCTGGGCGCGGATGCACGCGCCGGCGCGGAGATCGATGCGCTCGCCCGTCGTCGCGACGCAGGCCGGATCAGCCCGCGGGAAAGCAGCCGCCTCGACCAGCTCCTCGAAGGCCAGGACACCACCGAGGCCGACCGGGCGCAACGCATCGACGCCTTCATCGCCAGCGAATCGGGGCACGAGCCCGCCCCGTCGCGACGCCGGATCTCGACACAACGCCTCGCGCACGAAATGCAGCGCTTTGGCGACGACAGCGCGATCGGCGTCTACCTGATGACCGAACACCATGTGCGCCTGCTCGTCGCCACGCGCGCCGGGCAGTTCGAGCAGGTCGTCGACATCGACGCACCGACGTTGCGGGGCGAAATCGGCAGGCTGCTCGACGCCATCGGCCGCAAGGAGGACATCCGGTCGCGCTCGCGCAGCCTGTACGACCTGCTCGTGCGCCCGCTCGCCGACGCCGCGCGCCAGGCCGGCGCGAAGCGCCTCGTGTTGTGGCCGGATGACGTGCTGCGCTACGTCCCCTTCGCCGCACTCCACGACGGCAACCGGTATCTCGTCGAGGACTTTGCGATCCAGATGTACGCCGACAGGGGCGGCCAGCAGTTCGCGCCCGCCGCGGCGCGGACCCACCTCGCGGTGCGCGCCCTCGGCGTGACGCGCAGCGTCGGCGGCTACCAGGCGTTGCCGGCCGTGGCCGATGAGCTCTGTTATATCGTGCGCGGCCCCATCACCGGCCTCGACGCCCCCGGCAAGGCCTGCCCCGCGCCGGCCGTCGGCGATGGCGCCCTGCCCGGCCAGGGTTTCGCCAACGCGGCCTTCACGGAGGCCCGGCTCGACGGACTGCTCGACGGCCCGCATGACTTCTCGGTGCTGCACCTCGGCACGCACTTCAACCTGCGGCCGGGCAACGCGCTGCGTTCCTTCCTGCTGCTCGGCGACGGCGGGCAGCTCACCCTCGACCGGATCCGGGAACTCGATTTCTCCGGCATCGAGCTCGCCACGCTCTCCGGCTGCCAGACCGGCATGGGCGGCGCGACGACCGCCGATGGCCGCGAGATCGAGGGCCTGAGCGCCATCGTGCAGCGGCGCGGAGCGCACAGCGTGATCGCGAGCCTGTGGCGCGTCGAGGACCAGAGCACGGCGAGCCTGATGCATCGCCTCTATGACGAAATGGCGGCCGGCACCGACGTCGCCCGTGCCCTGCAGCTCGCGCAGCTCTCGTTGCTGCAGCTGCATCCGTTCTACTGGGCGGGGTTCCTGCTGACGGATCGCAGCGGGCAGTAGCCGGATCGCTACTTGCCCCGATCCTTCGCGAACCGTTTCATCCGGCTGATGCGCAGCGGCTGGCCGACCACGACGACCTTCTGCAGCGCTTTCAGGATTTCCTTCGGCATGCCGCCCGGCAGGTCCACGAAGCTGTGCTCGCCGCGGATGTCCACGCGCCCGATGTGCTTGCCCGCCAGGCCCGCTTCGCTCGCGATGGCGCCCACGATGTTCGAGGGCCGCACGCCGTGTGCGCGACCGACCTCGATCCGGAACGTCTCCATCTCGACATCGTCGTCGCGCGCGTGCTTGCGAGCGGGGCGCTCCGCGCGCACCGGGCGTTCCGGCCTCTCCGGCCTTTCGGGCCGCGGCGCCGCGCGTTCACGCGCCTCGGGCTGCAGGAGCAACGGGCTCTTCCCCTGCACCATCGCAGCGAGCGCGGCGGCGATCTCGACTTCCGGCACGTTCAGCTCGCGCGAAAAAGTTTCGATCAACGCCCGGTAGGGCGTGCCGGCGCCCGCCTCGATCGCGGCCCCGATGCGCTCGCGAAAGCGCGCGACGCGCTTCACGTTCACGTCCTCTGCGGTCGGCAGCGACATCGGCTCGATCGGCTGGCGCGTGGCGCGCTCGATGGCGCGCAACAGGTGGCGCTCGCGCGGCGCGATGAAGAGGATCGCCTCGCCGCTGCGCCCCGCCCGTCCCGTGCGCCCGATGCGGTGCACGTAGGATTCCGGATCGGTCGGCACGTCGAAGTTCACGACGTGCCCGATGCGCTCGACGTCGAGCCCGCGCGCGGCGACATCCGTCGCGACCACGATGTCGAGGTCGCCCGATTTCAGTTGCGCCACGATGCGCTCGCGCTGCACCTGCGGCACGTCGCCGTTCAGCGCCGCCGCCGCGAACCCGCGCGCCTCGAGCCGCTCGGCGAGTTCCGCCGTTGCCTGTTTCGTGCGCGCAAAGACCAGCATCCCGTCGAACGTCTCGACCTCGAGGATGCGGGTCAGCGCATCGAGCTTGTGCAGCCCGCTCACCATCCAGTAGCGCTGGCGGATGTTGGCGGCGGTGGTCGTCTTCGCCTTGATCGTCACTTCGGCCGGCGAGCGCAGGTATTTCTGCGCGATGCGCCGGATCGGCGCCGGCATGGTGGCGGAAAACAGCGCCACCTGGCGCGTCGCGGGCGTCTCGCCGAGTATCCACTCGACATCGTCGATGAAGCCCATGCGCAGCATCTCGTCCGCTTCGTCCAGCACGAGCGCGCGCAGGCCGCCGAGTGCGAGCGTGCCGCGCTTCATGTGGTCCATGACGCGGCCCGGCGTGCCGACGATCACGTGGGTGCCGCGCTTCAGCGCGTGCAATTGCGGGCCGTAACCCTGGCCGCCATAGATGGGCAGCACGTGGAATCCCGGCATGTGCGCCGCGTAACGCTGGAAGGCCTCGGCCACCTGGATGGCGAGCTCGCGCGTCGGGGCGAGGACCAGCACCTGCGGCGCGCGCTGCGCGAGGTCGAGCCGCGCAAGGAGCGGCAACGCGAAGGCCGCGGTCTTGCCCGTGCCGGTCTGCGCCTGCCCCACCATGTCGCCGCCGCCGAGCAACACCGGGATGGTCGCAGCCTGGATTGGCGAGGGCGATTCGTAGCCGACCTGCGCCAGTGCGGCAAGCACTGGCTCAGGCAGGCCGAGGTCACGAAAGTCGTTCAATGTGCTCCCGATCAAGGCCCGACGGGCACTCCTATCCAGCGCACGTGCAGCACCGCCGCGAACACGACGTAGGCAGCGAGCCCGAGCACGATGGCGATGAGGTCATTCCAGCGGCTCGCCGGCGCCGAGGGAATCGGGCGCGCCGGGCGGCTCTTGAGCGAGATGCGATCGATCACCGCCCACGCGAGCAGGCTGCCGAACAGCACGACATCGGCGAGCATGCCGTTCGAGAGTAGGTGCGCGAACGCCCACAGCTTCACGGCCACGAGCATCGGGTGCTTCAGTTTCGCCTTGATGCGGCCCGGCAGGTAGGCCGCGAACAGCAGCGGAAACACGGGCAGCATCAGCAGCGGGGTGACATGGCGCGCCCAGGCGGGCGGCTGGTACACGAGGACGGGCTCCTGGCGCGCGAGGCCGTAGCCCCAGACGAGCAGCACGAAACCCACGATCGACAGGATCGAGAAGAGCGCCCGCCAGCCGCCGCCGAGTGCCGCCGCCATCCGGTTTCGCCCTGCGGGTGCGACAATGGAAACCGAGTGCACGCCCAGGAACAGGATCAGGCCGAACACGAGCCATGTCATCTGCATCTCCCCCCAGTGAAGTCCTGGCGCATCCTACCCCGGATTCACCCGCAAGCGAGCGCAACAAGGAGCCTATCCTCGAGGTGATCGGCCCCGCCTTCGCCCGTGCCCGTCGCGTGCTCGAAGTCGGTAGCGGCACCGGCCAGCACGCGGTCCACTTCGCGCGCGCCCTGCCCCACCTGCACTGGCAGCCGAGCGACCGGGCGCCGTGGCTGCCGACGCTGCGCGATCGCATCACGCGCGAAGGCCCCTGCAACCTCGCCGCGCCCATCGAACTCGACGTCTCGGTGTCGCCCTGGCCGGCCGTCGCGGCCGATGCGGTGTTTTCGGCCAACACGCTGCACATCATGGCGTGGCGGGAGGTCGAGGCTTTTTTTGCCGGCGTTGGCCACGTGCTGGCGGCGACTGACGCGGGGCCGGCAAGAACCCTCGCGGTCTACGGGCCCTTCAAGTATCGCGGCGACTTCACGACCCCGAGCAACGCGCAGTTCGACGCCTCGCTGAAGGCGCGCGACCCGGCCAGCGGCATCCGCGACTTCGAGGCGGTCGAAGCACTGGCGCGCGCACAGGGCTTCACGCTCGCGGCCGACCATGCCATGCCGGCCAACAATCAGTTGTTGGTCTGGTCCTGCACCTGATCGGCCATGTGCTGCTGTTGGCGGCGGCGCCTGGCGCGCCGCGCCAGCATGTTGAGACCCTCGATGAACGCGGAGAACGCCATCGCGGCATACACGTAGCCGCGCGGGACATGCGCCCCGAAGCCGTCCGCGATCAGCGTCGTGCCGATCATCAGGAGGAAGCCGAGCGCGAGCATGACGATGGTCGGATTGTCGTGGATGAACTTCGCGAGCGGATCGGCCGCCAGCAGCATCGCCAGCACCGCGACGATCACCGCGATCACCATGATCGGGATGTGCTCGGTCATGCCGACGGCGGTGATGATGCTGTCGAGCGAGAACACGAGATCGAGCAGCAGGATCTGGAAAATGGCAGACGAAAAACCGATCGCCGCCTGCCTGCCCACCGATTCGTGCGCCACGGCTTCCGGATCGACGCTCTGGTGGATCTCGGTGGTCGACTTCCAGACGAGGAACAGGCCGCCCGCGATCAGGATCAGGTCGCGCCACGAAAACCCGTGGCCGAAGGCTTCGAACAGCGGCGCGGTGAGCCGCACGATGATCGCGATCGTGCCGAGCAGCGCGAGGCGCAGGATCAGCGCAAGCGCGATGCCGATGCGCCGTGCGCGGCTGCGCTCGTGCTCCGGCAATTTGTTCGTGAGGATCGAGATGAAGATGAGGTTGTCGATGCCGAGCACCACCTCCATCGCAACGAGGGTGGTGAGCGCCGCCCAGGCGGCGGGCTGCGTCAGGAGTTCGAGCGTCTGTTCCATGGGCGCGTAGCCTATCAGGGCGCCCGCTCGAGTCGCACGCCCGCGAGATCGAAGGCGGCGCCGCGCGAGCCAGTCGACAGGAAAACCACCACCCGCTCGATGCGGGACAGGTCGAGCCGGCGTCCCTGCGGCCCCCGTTCAATGTCCGCGAGGGCAATCCGCCACGCCACGGCGGCGCCGGCGGGCACGGTGCGCTCGCGATTGAAACGATCCTCGTACGCCGTGTCGCGCGGTCGATCGTCGATACGCACATTGACCCGTATCGGCGTCGGGCCCGGATTGCCGATCGCAATGCGCAGCGTGTCGTACCCGCGCCAGTCGTGCGGCGGCTCCCGGATCGAGACACCCGCATAGGCGTCGTCGGTCGCGGTAAAGCGCAGGCCTGCGGCGTGTCGTGCATACCCGCCGGCGACCGGAGGCTCGAGGAAGACCCGCCATGTGGCGCGGCCGGCGTCCCAGACGACCTCCGGATGCAGGGCCCGCTGCGCATAGGCCCAACCGGTGAAGGCGAGCGGTGCGAGGCCGATGGCCAGCAGGATCGCCGCGAGGATCCAGGGCGTTCGTCGCCGTCGCCGCCATCCGGACCAGGCAAGCACGCCAATCGACGCCCCCAGCAGGTCGCGACCCACATCGCCCATCGATGCGTACGGCTGTGCAAGCTCGCTGCCCACGGCCAGCACGGCGATCACGACGAAAAACAGCACGAGCCGCGGCACGCCGCGTGGTTCCATCAGCACGCAAAGCAGCGCGCCGATCGCCGCGAAGACGAGCACGTGTCCCGCATCGTGCAGCGCCGCGAGCCACACGCTCGCCGCGAGCACGGGCGGCGACACGACGATGGCGAGCAGCAGGGTTATGGCGCAGAGGGCAGCGGCGCGCATGGGCCCGCAGTATGCAATAAACTCGGCGCATGCAACGCGTCACCATCTCCCTCGACGACGACCTGGCCGCCGCTTTCGACGAGCTGATCGCGGGGCACGGTTACGAGAACCGCAGCGAAGCGGTGCGCGACCTCATCCGCCAGCGCCTCGATCGCGAGGCACAGGACCACGCGCCGCGCGGCCATTGCGTCGCGAGTCTTTCTTATGTTTACAACCACCACGAGCGCGACCTCGCCGAGCGGCTGGCCGGGCGCCAGCACGCCCGCCACGATCTCGTGGTCGCGACGATGCACGTGCACCTCGACCACGAGAACTGCCTCGAGAACGCGGTGCTGCAAGGCCCGGTGGCGGCCGTGCGCGAACTCGCGGCGAGCCTCACCGCCGAGCCGGGCGTGCGCCACGGCAACCTCAACCTCGTCGCGGTCGAACACGCCGACCATCACGCGCACGGCGGGCACGGCCACCGACACTTGAAGCCTAGGTACTGACCGCAAGGGTCTTGTATGACGATTTCCGCAATCGTCATACTCGACCCGCCATGGAACACCTGCCCGCGTCCTTCGGCGGCCTCGCCGCCCTCGCCTTCCTGCTCGGCCTGAAGCACGGCTTCGACGCCGACCACCTCGCGACGATCGACGGGCTCACCCGCGTCAACACGCGCGCCGGACGCGGCTTCGCACGCTACTGCGGCGCCCTCTTCTCGCTCGGCCACGGTGCCATCGTCGTCGCGATCGCGCTCGCCGTCAGCGCCGCGTTCAGCCGCTGGCAGACCCCCGGCTGGCTCGAGACCGCGGGCATCACGATCTCGATCTTCTTCCTCACGCTGCTCGGCGTGCTGAACCTGCGCGCCGTGTGGCAGGCCGCGCCCGACGAAATCGTCGCGCCCGTCGGCCTCAAGGGGCGCTGGCTCGGCGCGCTCGGGCGCACGCAGAACCCGATCGTGGTCGCGCTGGTCGGCGCCCTCTTCGCGGTGTCCTTCGACACGATCAGCCAGGCCGCGTTCTTCGCGCTCGCGGGTGGCCAGTTCGGCGGCCCCGCCTACGCCGCCACGCTCGGCCTGCTCTTCGTGCTCGGGATGTTCGTCACGGACGGCATCAACGGGTTGTGGATTTCCCGCCTGATCCTGCGCGCCGATGCATCCGCCCGCATCGCTTCGCGCGTAATGAGCCTGGTAGTCGGCTCCGTGAGCCTGCTGGTGGCGGCGTTCAGTGCGGTCAAGCTCCTCTTGCCGCATGTCGATGCCTGGGCCGAAGGCAAGGAGCTGGTCTTCGGTGGCCTCGTGGTCGCGCTCGTCTTCGCAGGATTTGCCTGGGGCCGCGTGGCCGCACAGGCCCGCACGACGGCGCAGGCCCGCACCCAGTAAGGAGTTTCCCGATGCGTTTCAGTTGTCCTTCTGCGTCCGCAGCGGCCCTCGGCTGCGCGGCCCTCCTCGCCACCCACGGCATCGCGCTCGCCGGGGGCGTCACCGGTGCCGGCCTCGAGGAGGTCACGGTGCGCGCCAACCGCCTCGCGCTCGGTGGCGCGCCGCGCGCCGCGAGCGAGGGCACGGTGCTGGGCGAGCAGCTCGAGAACCGCCCGCTGCTGCGC
Organism: Steroidobacteraceae bacterium; assembly: GCA_050185195.1. GTDB lineage: Bacteria > Pseudomonadota > Gammaproteobacteria > Steroidobacterales > Steroidobacteraceae > CADEFQ01. Next base: position 210,996 of record JBFWZQ010000002.1, read on the forward strand.
GTCGGCGAGCTCCTCGAAACCGTGCCCGGCCTGATCGTCACGCAGCACACCGGCGACGGCAAGGCGAACCAGTACTTCCTGCGCGGCTTCAACCTCGACCACGGCACCGACTTCACGACGCGCGTGCAGGGCATGCCGGTCAACATGCCGACCCACGGCCACGGCCAGGGCTACATGGACGTGAACTTCGTGATCCCCGAACTCGTCGACCGCGTGGTCTATCGCAAGGGCACCTACTACGCCGATCTCGGCAACTTCTCGGCGGTGGGCGCGGCGGACTTGAGCTACGTCGATGCGGTGCGCCCGTTCGTCGCGGCAAGCGTCGGCGAGAACGGCTACGCACGCGCGCTCGCCGCGGGCTCCCTGCCGCTCGCTGGCGGCTCGCTGCTCGCCGGACTCGAGCACAGCAGCAACGATGGCCCGTGGCAGCTCGCCGAGGACCTGCGCAAGACCAATGCCGTGCTGCGCTGGTCGCGCCAGTCGGACACCTCCGGCCTCGCCTTCGATGCGATGGCGTACGACGGCGACTGGACCTCGACCGACCAGATTCCGTTGCGCGCGGTGCAAGACGGCAGTCTCGATCGCTACGGCTACATCGACCCGACCGCGGGCGGCGCCTCGCACCGCTACTCGCTCTCGGCCGCGGGCTTTGAGGCCCTGGGCCCGGGCCGCCTCGATTTCAATGCCTACGCGATCGACTACTTCCTGCAGCTCTATTCAAACTTCACCTACGCGCTCGATCCGGTGAACGGCGACCAATTCGAGCAGTACGACGACCGGCGCGTCTACGGCGGCACGCTCACCTGGTCGCAACCCTTCGCCCTCGCCTCGATCGACCACGTGTGGCGCATCGGCGCCGACCTGCGCATCGACGACATCTCGCCGGTGGGCCTCTATCTCACCACCGATCGGCAGCGGCACACGATCATCCGCGAGGACCGCGTCGAACAGCAACTCGCGAGCCTCTGGACCGCCGTGGCGACGCGCTGGACGCCCTGGCTGCGCAGCGAAATCGGCGCCCGCGCCGACCGCCTCGATTACGACGTCTCGAGCGATCTCGCGGCCAATTCGGGCGACGGCAGCGATTCGCTCGTGAGTCCCAAGGCGTCGATCGCGCTGGGACCGTGGCGCGACACCGAGTTCTTCGCCGCCGCCGGCCGGGGCTTTCACAGCAACGACGTGCGCGGCGCGACGATTGCCGTCGACCCATCCGACGGCGTGACGCCCGTGGAACGCGTCACCCCGCTCGCCCGCGCCGATGGCTCCGAATTCGGCCTGCGCACCGCGCTCATCCCGCGCACGCAGCTCTCGCTCGCGCTCTGGCGCCTCGACCTCGATTCGGAACTGCTGTTCATCGGCGACGGCGGCACGACCGAAGCCACGCGCCCGAGCCGCCGCGAAGGCATCGAGCTGTCCGTGTACTCGCGGCCGCTCGACTGGCTGATCGTCGATGCCGACTATGCAAGCTCGAAGGCACGCTTTCGCGACTTCGACGCGGCGGGGAGCCGCATTCCGGGCGCGGTCGATCGCGTCGCCTCGATCGGCGTCACGCTCGACCACGGCAGCGGCTGGTACGGCGGCGTGCGCCTGCGTTACCTCGGGCCCGCCGCGCTGCTTGAGGACGACAGCGTGCGCTCGTCGTCCTCCACGCTCGTCAATCTCGAGGCCGGGCGGCGCATCGGCGCGCACTGGCGCGTCACCGCACAACTCTTCAATGCCTTCGATCGCAAGGTGAACGACATCACCTACTACTACGAATCGCAGCTACCGGGCGAGGCGGCACCGGTCGAGGACATCCACTTCCATCCGGCGGAACCGCGCACGCTGCGCGCGACGATCCACTACGCGTTCTGATCCAGCATCACGACGGGAATCGACGGCAACCGACGCCATGAGGCGTCGTTGGTCACGATCGCCGAGGCTCCGCGCCTGACCGCTGTCGCGAGATGGATCGAATCGGGGGTACGCAGGCCATGCAGCGCCCGCAGGGCCGCTGCCTCGAGCAGGATCTCGCGGCTGAGCGGCACGAGTTCGAGATTCGGAAAGTGCGTGAGCAGCAGCTCGTACTCGTCGGCGATGTCCTGGCGCCCCTGCCGCAGGGGCAGCACGGTGAGCTCGAGAAGCGTGAGTTCCGACGCAATGGCCGTGAAACGGCCCGCCTCGAGATCGCCGATGATCCGCCCGGCCGCAGCACCAAAAAGCGGATGCGCCTCGAAGTGGTAGATCCAGAGGCTCGTATCGAGCAGCACCCGCTTGCGGCCGCGCAGGGCCGCGCTACCAGTCGTCGCGCTCATCCTGCAAGTATGCGGCGGCCCCTTGCCACATCTCGCGATGCAAACCCGCGGTCTTCGCGCGGAAACTCGCGGGTTTCGCCATCAGCACCACGCGATCCGGCTTGCAGAGCACCAGCAATTCGTCGCCGGCGGACAGCGCCATCGCCTCGCGCGCGGCACGTGGGATGACGACCTGATACTTGCTGCTCAGCGTTACGACTGATTTCACGGCGCACGTCCAAGCGTAAAGTGAATTCGTCCTTTCACTTTACGCCCGTGCGCCGCGCGCGGTCAATGATCCGCCGCGACCGCCCCGAGCTTCGCCATCTCGCCGAGCACCTCGTCCGTCTTCGCCTGCATGAGCGCCGCATCGCCGCGGCTCTCCACGTTGAGGCGAATCAGGGGCTCGGTGTTCGAGGTGCGCAGGTTCATGCGCCAGCGGTCGAATTCGAGCGACAGGCCATCGGTGAAATCGACCGATGAGGCCTGCGGCTCGTACTTCGCGCGGATCGCCGCGATGGTGGCGGGCCCGTCGGGCACGCGGCGGTTGATCTCGCCGCTCGCCGGGAACAGGCGCATGCGCTCGCCGACGAGCTGCGAGAGCGTTTTGCCGGTCTCGCACATCACCTGCAACACGATCAGCCAGGGGATCATGCCGCTGTCGCAGTAGGAGAAGTCGCGAAAGTAGTGGTGCGCGCTCATCTCTCCGCCGTAGATGCCGTCGACCTCGCGCATCACCTGCTTGATGAAGGCGTGGCCCGACTTCGAGAGCACCGCCTTGCCGCCGTGGCGTTCGACCACGTCGATCGTGTTCCAGGTGAGGCGCGGGTCGTGCACGATGCGGCCGCCCTTCTCGCGCTTCAGGAACACCTCGGCCAGGAGGCCCACGAGGTAATACCCCTCGATGAAGGTGCCCTGCTCGTCGAAGAAGAAACAGCGGTCGTAGTCGCCGTCCCAGGCGATGCCGACGTCGGCGCCGGTGCGCCGGATCGCCTCGATCGTGGAGGCGCGGTTGGCCTCGAGCATCGGGTTCGGCACGCCATTCGGGAACGATCCGTCGGGCGCATGGTTCAGCTTCACGAATTCGAACGGCAGGTGCGGCTCGAGCTGGTCGACGATGAGCCCCGCCCCGCCGTTGCCGGCGTTCACGACGACCTTGAGCCGCCGCAGCTTCGTGCGATCGACGTAACCGAGCAGGTGCTCGAGGTAGCGCGCACCGGTCGCGAGCACATGGCGCTTGCCGGCCCGCTGCCCAACAACCGAAGACCTGGTGCCGGGCACCAGATTTTCGGTTATTGGCGCGGCCAGCCAGTCGCGCATCGTATAGAGGCCCGTGTCGCCGCTGATCGGGCGCGAGCCCTCGCGCACGAACTTCATACCGTTGTAGTCGGGCGGATTATGGCTCGCCGTCACCATGATGCCGCCATCCATGCGCTCGGCGAAGGTCGCGTAGTAGACGCCCTCGGTGCCGCACAGCCCGATGTCGTACACGTCGACGCCGCTCTCGAGGAGGCCCGCGGTGAGCGCCTGCACGAGCTCTTCGCTCGAATGGCGGATGTCGCGCCCGACGATCACCTTCTTCGGCTGCACGAAGGCGGCGTAGGCATGGCCCACCCGCCGCGCGAGGTCGGTGTTGATCTCGTCCGGGATGCGGCCGCGCACGTCGTAGGCTTTGAAGGCTTTGAGATTCATGCCGACCCTGGTTCCTTGAATGGGTTGTGGATCATCATCGCGCACGCTTGCAACGCGGCGTCTGGGACTTCATTGCCATAGAAACGCTTGAGCACCTGATATCGCCGCTCGGCTCCCTGAACACTTTTCGGAATCGACGCTTCCACGATCTGGCGCGCAGCGTCATACATGGACGAAGCGGCCCTCACACGCTCTTCGGCCGACATCACTGCATGGCGGGCGGCCACCATCGCCGCGACCTTGTCACTCGTGTCGTTCACGGCTCGATGCTCGCCAGTTCATCCGCGACCGTCAACTCCCGCGCCCAGCGCCGCAGGTACGCTCGGTCCAAGTCTGGATGCCACAAGGCCGCCACATCGCGCCGCTGCAATTCGGACCCCGACAGTTTCCCCCAAACGAGCTTCGACAGGATCAGATCCTCACGACTGACGACCCAGGAAGCCAAGCCCCCGAACTCGGCACGCTGGCGCCGATCGAGTTCCAGGCGCCGATACGGATCGTCCTTGCGAACGATGATGTCGACCTTGATGCCCGATCCCAGGTGCATGAGATTGAACAGGCGCTCGTCGCGCACTGCTTCGCGCGCCGCATCCTCGTCCACGTAGAAATCGGGCGCGAACGCCCCGACCATGCGCCGGGCGTCACGCGCCTCGAGCGCCACGACGATGTTGAGGTCCCGGGTCATGCGTGGTGTCGCATAGAACGCCATCGCGAACGACCCCGTCAGCATGTAGCGCAGATCAAGCGACTCGAGGCGCTCGCTGACGATGCGCAGGACCTCGAGTTCGCTGTTCATTGCAAGCCCCTACCCCGCGACCCCGCTGCGGCGCGCGAGACTCGCCACGGCACGCGAGGCCGCGCGCCCATCCCACAGCTCGGGCACGTGACCTGAGCGGCCGCGGACCGCGAGGGCCGCATCGAGCGCCGCGACGAGGGAGGCCGGCGTCACGAGCTGGTTCGAGCCCTCGGTCACGGTGACGGGCCGCTCGGTGTTTTCGCGCAGCGTGAGGCAGGGAATGCCGAGGTAAGTCGTCTCCTCCTGCACGCCGCCCGAATCCGTGACCACGACGCGCGCGCCCGTGACGAGGTTCATGAACTGGATGTAGCCGAGCGGATCGACCGCGCGGATCGCGCCGCTGCCCGTCAGGCGCTCCATCAGGCCGAACTCCTGCAGCTTCTTGCGGGTGCGCGGGTGCACGGCAAAGACGAGCGGCACGCGCTGCGACACCGCGAGCAGCGATTCGACGAGCGGCGCGAGCGCCTCGCGCGTGTCGACGTTCGACGGCCGGTGCAGCGTGACGACGCCGTAGGACTGCGGCGTCAGGCCCAGCCCACTGCGCGTGGCATCCGCCTCGATCACGCCGCGCAGCATCTCGTAGCTATCGATCATGATGTTGCCGATGCATTCGATGCGCTCGGCCGGCACGCCCTCGCGCAGCAAGTTCTCGTCGCCGTCGCGCGACGGCGTCCACAGCACATCGGCGATGGCGTCCGTGACGAGCCGGTTGATCTCCTCCGGCATGCGCCGGTCGCGGCTGCGCAGCCCCGCCTCGAGGTGCACCACCGGGATCCAGAGCTTGGCGCCCACCATCGCGCAGGCGGCGGTCGAGTTCACGTCGCCCACCACCACGATCCAGTCGGGCTGGTCGGCGCGCGCCACCTTCTCGTAGGCGATCATCACGCCGCCGGTCTGCTCGGCGTGCGAGCCGCTGCCGATCTCGAGGTGAAAATGCGGCTTCGGCATCGCAAGGTCGCGGAAGAACGCATCCGACATGTTCGGGTCGTAATGCTGCCCGGTGTGCACGATCGACACGCGGCACCAGGATTCCTTCGACAGGGCGTGGTAGAGCGGCGCGATCTTCATGAAATTCGGGCGCGCCGCTGCGATCAGGTGGATGTTCTTCATCGGCCGTAGATGTCCTCGAAACGCACGATATCGTCCTCGCCCAGGTAGCTGCCCGACTGCACCTCGATCATGTGCAGCATGATCTTGCCGGGATTGGCAATGCGGTGCTTCGTGCCGATCGGGATATAGGTGCTCTGGTTTTCCTCGAGCAGGAACACCTCCTCGCCGCGCGTGATGCGCGCGGTGCCGGAGACCACGATCCAGTGCTCGGCGCGATGGTGATGCATCTGCAGCGACATCGAGGCGCCGGGATTCACCGACAGGCGCTTGACCTGGTAGCGCTCGCCGTTCTCGATGCTGTCGTAACTGCCCCAGGGGCGGTAGACCTCGCGGTGCAGGGAATGCTCGTAGCGGCCGTCCTTCTTCAGGCGCTCGACGACTTTCTTCACGTCCTGCACGCGGCTCTTGGGCGCGACCAGCACGGCGTCCTTCGTCTCGACGACCACGTGGTCGCGCAGGCCCACCGTGGCGACGAGTCGACTCTCGGCAAAGAGATAGTTGCCGCTGGAATCCTCGGCGATCACGTCACCCTGCGAGACATTGCCCGCGCCGTCGCGGTCGATCGCCTCGTAGAGCGCCGACCACGAGCCCACGTCGCTCCAGCCCGCGTCGAGCGGCACGACGACGGCATCATCGGTCTTTTCCATCACCGCATAGTCGATCGAATCGCTGCGACAGGCCTCGAAGTCCTTCGCGTCGAGGCGCGTGAAGTCGAGGTCGCGCTTGGCCGCCGCGAGCGAAGCGGCGCAGGCCGCCGCGATGTCCGGCGCGTGCTTGCGCAGCTCCTCGAGGTAACGCGAGGCGCGGAACACGAACATGCCGCTGTTCCAGAGATAGTTGCCTGATTTCAGGTATTGCTCGGCCACCGCCTTCGCAGGCTTTTCGACGAACGCCACGATGCGCGAGGCACCCGCGAGCGGCGCGCCACGCTGGATGTAGCCATAGCCCGTCTCGGGTGCCGTCGGCACCACGCCGAAGGTCACGAGATGCCCAAGCCCCGCGGCCGCGACGGCTGTCTGGATCGCCTTGTGAAACGCGGGCACGTCGCGAATGACGTGGTCGGCCGGCAGCACCAGCAGGATGGGATCGGCGCCGGGCAGCGACTCGAGTGCGACCTGTGCCGCCAGCGCGATGGCGGGGGCCGTGTTGCGCCCCATGGGCTCGAGCAGGATCGCGCGCGGCGCCGCATCGATCTGGCGCAACTGCTCGGCCACCATGAAGCGGTGGGACTCGTTGCAGACCACGATCGGCCCGCCGGCTCCAGTGCCTGCCAGACGACCTGCCGTGGCCTGCAGCATCGTCTGCTCGCCGACCAGGGGCAGCAGCTGCTTGGGATAGAGCTCGCGCGACAGCGGCCACAGGCGCGTTCCGGCGCCACCGGAGAGAATCACGGGAATCAGCACGGAAATCCTTGTCGATTCAGGGAATTTGGCGCCGCATGATACCGGCTGGCAGCGCCGGGAGGCATTAGCTATAATTAGCTAACCGTGAAAACTGTGAACGTACACGAGGCCAAGTCGACCCTGTCGCAACTGATCGCGGCCGTCGAGCGCGGCGAAGAAGTGCTCATCGCCCGTGCGGGTCGCCCGGTGGCTCGCCTGACATCGCTCGCACGGCCGCATCGCGGGATGACATTCGGCTCCCTGAAGGGGCTCGTTTCCCATATGGCGGAGGATTTCGACGCTCCGCTCACGGCCGCGGAATTGCCCGTCGAATCTCCCGTCGAGCCGTGAAGCTGCTGCTCGACACGCATATCCTCGTCTGGGCACTCGATGACAGCCCGCGCCTCAGCGCCACCGCGCGCGCGTTGCTGCAGGATGAGCGCAATGAACTGCTGGTCAGCGCGGCCAGCTTCTGGGAACTCGCCATCAAGATGCGCCTCGGCAAGATCGCCCTGCGCTTTCCACTGCAGGAGATCGAGCGCCACGCCCTCGCACAGGGTTGCCGCGCGCTCGATATCACGATACGGCACACGCTCGCCGTTGGCACCGTCGAATGCAGTTCGGCCGATCCCTTCGATCGACTGCTGCTGGCGCAATGCGAGGTCGAAACACTGCGCCTCGTCACCGCCGACGCCGGCCTGCGAGGTGTCGCAAGCGTGCTGCCCGTCTAGCTCTCGCCCCGGCCCACTCCGTAATAGCTGAAACCGAAACGCTTCAGCAGCTGCGGGTCGTAAAGGTTGCGGCCATCAAAAATGGCGGCGTGACTGAGGCCCGCCTTCAGGCGGTCGAAATCGGGACTGCGGAACTCCTGCCACTCGGTCGCAATCACGAGCGCATCGGCGCCCTCGATCGCATCGTAGGCCGACACGCAAATCGCCAGGTCTTCGCGCGCGCCGTATAGCCGCCGCGCCTCATCGCCCGCCACGGGATCGTAAGCGCGCACCTTCGCCCCCGCGGCCCACAGCTTTTCCATGATCGTGCGACTCGGAGCCTCGCGCATGTCGTCGGTGTTGGGCTTGAAGGCGAGGCCCCAGAGCGCGAACGTGCGGCCCTGCAGATCGCCCTCGAAAAACCGCGTGATCTTGCCGACGAGGAACGCCTTCTGGCGCTCGTTCACGCCCTCCACGGCCTCGAGCAGCGCGGGCCGGTGCCCCACCGCGTTCGATGAGCGGATGAGCGCCTGCACGTCCTTCGGAAAGCAGGAGCCGCCGTAGCCCGTGCCGGGGTAGATGAAGCTGTAGCCGATGCGCGGATCGGACCCGATGCCCACGCGCACCTTCTCGATGTCGGCCCCCACCCGCTCGGCGATATTCGCGAGTTCGTTCATGAAGCTGATCTTGGTCGCGAGCATCGCGTTCGCCGCGTACTTCGTCAGCTCCGCCGAACGCAGGTCCATCACGATCAGGCGATCGTGGTTGCGCGTGAAGGGTTCGTAGAGCGCGCGCATCAGCTCGGTCACGCGTGGATTGTCGGTGCCGACGATCACGCGGTCGGGCTTCATGAAATCACCGATCGCGGCGCCCTCTTTCAGGAACTCCGGGTTCGAGACGATATCGAACTCGACCTGCGCCCCGCGCGCAGCGAGCGCTTTCGAAATTTCCGCCTTGACCTTGTCGGCCGTGCCGACCGGCACGGTCGACTTGTCGATCACGATGCGATATTCGGCGAGGTGCTCGCCGATCGTGCGGGCCACGGCCAGGACATACTTCAGGTCCGCCGAGCCGTCCTCATCGGGCGGCGTGCCGACGGCGATCAACTGGAAGAGACCATGCCGGACGCCTTCGATGGCGTCGGTCGTGAACCGGAGGCGCCCGGCCTCCGCGTTCTTGCGGATGAGCGCGGCGAGCCCCGGCTCGTGGATCGGGACCTCGCCCTGCTTCAGGCGCTCGATCTTCCCCGCGTCGACGTCGACGCAGAGGACATCATTGCCGGCGTCCGACAGGCAGGCGCCCGTGACAAGACCGACGTAACCGGAACCGAAGATGGTGACCCGCATGGGGGCGGGAGGTTAGCGGACTTCGCAAGCGCTTGCAGCAGCGCCGCGGAATGCGAATCGACCCGTCTACAGGAGTTCTACTTGCGGCCCCACGGCTTCCTGCAGCGTCTGCGCCGAGAGCAAGCGCTCGCCGATTGCATCGAGATCTGCGATCGAAGCGGTCGCGATCCGGGCTCGCATGTTGCTGTCCAACGGGCCGAAACGCAGCGTGAGCTGCCGGACTATGAGTTCCGCGCGACCTTCGAGCTGCCCCTCGACCTTGCCCTCGACCTTACCCTCGGCCTTCCCCTCAGCCCGCCCCTGCGCGACATAACGCTTGGCGAACTCGCTCTGGTACTCGTATTTCGCCGGATCCATGTTCTGCAACTCCTGTCGGGCTGCCTCGCTCAGCGACGCCAGCACCAGATCAAAATACAACCTCGAGCGCTCCTCGTCGAGCCGCAAGCTCGCCGCCTGAGCGGCTGCCGCTATGCGCACCGCCAGGCCGACATCTGCATCCCGCCCGTGCGCCATGGCCGAGAGCACCGCCAGCTCGGGATCGTCTTGCGCCCGAGATTCCTCGGTCACCTTGGGCACATGCGAGGGACCCAGCACCAGCGGCGTAAACCAGTTCCCACCCCCAAGATCAATCGGCTTCGCCGCCAGCAGACTAACCGGCAGCTCAAGCCGAGCCCGGAGATGCACCACGTACGTCGGCCACACGAAGCGCTTGCGCTCATCCGGCGACAGTTGGACCTCGATGATGATGCCGAGCACAGGCGCCCCATCGAGCAGTGACACGACGAGATCAGCACGGTATTCGGCGGGCGAGATCTCGGTGAGATTAGCGGAATCTATTCGTACTTCCGTGTACGGGGGCAGCTCCCGATGCAGCGCATCGCGCAACAGCTCGGGGGCGAGCGTCGGGCGGTTGCGAAACAGGAGCAGCAGCGCTTCGTGCAGCTGGGAAGGCACGCAACTACGCTACGAGCTCACCCCCGTGGATGCGACCAGCGAAACTCACCTGTTTGCCGCGAAATGCGGTCAGTGCTTCAGGCGCTCCACGCCGTCGTGCGCAGCGAGTTCCCGATCAAAAGTGCCCAGCGGAATGTGCCCTGCCTTGCGAGCGATCTCGAGAACGAGGCAATCGGAGAAACCGACCGCAGGCCGACTGCGGAACAACCGAAGCCCCGCGGCTACGACATCGGCGTCCTGAAACGCCAATTGCTGGTGATTGAGGAGCATGTCGACCGCAGTGGCGATCTGCGCGGGCGTTCGATCGTACACCGCATCGAGTACCCACAGCGTCTCCGCCAATACCAGGTGGGAAACCCACGCGCCGCCCGAAATGAACTCCTCGGCTGCCCGAACCTGCCCGGGCTCGTCACGAACGACGAGCCTCACCAGGACGTTTGTATCAAGCGCGCGCATGTCGCTTGCGGATGTGTTTGCGGATCCCTTCCTTCACGTCGGCCGGTCGTTTTGCCGCCCGTGCACCCTTTGGGAATACCGCCAGGTGCACCTCCATGGAGCTGAACCGCCCTGCCCGCCTCACGATGACCTGATTGTCCTGTTCGTCCCACTCCAGGATGGAGCCGGGGCCGACCCCCAGCTTCTTGCGAACCTCGGACGGCACGGAGATCTGGCCCTGGGCCGTCAGCCTGGAATGTGCGATGGTCATGGAGTTACATTACCTCGGTAATTAACCGCCGTCAAACAGATAGGGGGCCGAGTACCGCAGTTCGGCGGCCGTCATGATCGATACGCACAGATCTTCGGCGTGACGCGCAAATCGCGCTGCGACCTCGGCAGGCCTTCGACGGATCACGTAACTGCACGTGTCGGTGTCGAGCATGAAGCTCATCAGAGCGGCTCGCGCTCCTGTGGCGGAGCGTCATCGCGCGGCGCGAGAAAATCGTCCGAAACCTTCACCTTGCTACTGAAGAAGGTCGACCAGTCTGGTCGTACTGGGGTGATCACAAGCCCCCTTCCCTGCCTGACCACCTGAACCTCGCGCACTTCGTCAGAAAACCGCAACGACTGCGGCAAGCGAACAGCCTGGTTGACGCCATTGCGGAAGATTGCCGCGCGGTGAAGAGCACCCACTATCGAACCCTTTCTGGCCATGCACTTAGCATGTGCCCGGCCTATGCTCATGGCAACGAAACCAGCATATCGCGGGGTCGCCGCCAGCGCAGTTACTGTTTCCGCCGGGTTTGCGTAGAAATGCGAACCTGCGATGCGCCGTCAAACCACCCGCACGGGCCCGGGGTATTGCGCAACCAGCGGATCGACAGTCAGCAGCGTGATGCCTTCCACCTGCGCTTGGGCAACGAGTATGCGATCGAAGGGGTCCTCATGAATGGCCGGCAGGCCATCGACTGCAACCGCGTGCTCACTACCAACTGGCAACTCTCCATAGCCGTTGTCAATCAAGCCTCGCCTCAACACGCGGGCGTCCACCTGGAAATCATCGCGGCCCATGCCGCTCTTGATGACCACTTCCCAGATGCTGGCTGCGCTGAAGAACAACTCACTTCCAGGCGAGCCGATGAGTGCGCGCGCCTGTTCGGACAACCGTTCGGGTTGACCGGCTGCCCACAGCAGCAAGTGGGTGTCCAGCATGAATTTCAACGGGCACCGCCGAACAGCCGATCGATTTCGGTGGCACACATCCGATCGAAGTCCTCGGGGACAACGACCTGACCCGCGAGAAATCCGAGTCGATTGATGCTCCCCGCGTCAGGTGCACTCAAGGGCATGACCTTGACCATGGGCTTGCCGGCCTTTGCGATGACAAAAGACTCGCCTTTAGCGGCCTGCTCTACCAGTCGAGAAAGCTGCGTCTTCGCCTCGTGAATATTGACGGTACGCATGCGCTTCGCCCCACGTAAACTTAGTCCACAGGACTTAGTTTATCCAGTGCGAGCGAGAAACGCCAGAAATGTCACTCGAACGCGGGAGGCGCCGGCTTTTCGAGGCCTTCCGGCGCGCGACGCGCGCTGATCCGGTGGGCGCGCAGATCGGCCACGTTGCCCGCGGCGCGCGCATGGGCCAACTCGCCCTTGCGCACCCAGACGTGATCCTGCAGCCCCTCGCCCGGCTGGTACTCCACGACGGCCCGCATCAGGATGTCGCGCGCGCGATCGCAGTCGTTGTGGTTCAGCGCCTCGAGCAGCTCGTCGATCAGGTGCTGCACGTCGCGCCAGGCCATGCGGTGCTCCATCGCCCGCAGGATCATTGGATGCTCCGTACCGGTGACATTGCTGCCGATCAGGAGCTCCTCGAACAGCTTCTCCGCGGGCCGCAAGCCCGTGTAGACGATCTCGATCTCGCCCTCCGGGTTGCTGTCGTCACGCACGGCGAGACCCATGAGCCGCACCATGCGCCGCGCGAGGTCCTCGATGCGCACGGGCTTGCCCATGTCGAGCACGAACACGTCACCGCCCTTGCCCATGGCGCCCGCCTGGAGCACGAGCTGCGCGGCCTCGGGGATCGTCATGAAATAGCGGATGACATCCTTGTGGGTCACCGTGACCGGCCCGCCGGCACGGATCTGCTCGCGAAACAGCGGTACCACCGAACCGCTCGACTCGAGCACATTGCCGAATCGCACCATGCAGAAGCGGGTCGTAGTCGAACGCTCCTGGATGCCCTGCAGGATGATCTCGGCAAAGCGCTTCGTCGCGCCCATCACATTCGTCGGATTGACCGCCTTGTCGGTCGAGATCAGGACGAAAGTCTCCACGCCGCAATCGAGTGCCGCTTCCGCCGCGTGCCAGGTGCTGAAGACATTGTTGTGGATGCCCTGGATGACATTCTGCTCGACGATCGGCACGTGCTTGTAGGCCGCGGCGTGGTAAATCGTATGCACGGAATACGTCTGGACGACTTCACGCACCCGGTTGCGGTGGTGCGCATTGCCGAGCAGCGCCACGAGCTCCACGTGGATGTTGTCGCGCTCGATGAGACCACGCAGTTCACGCTCGATGCTGTAGAGCGCAAGCTCCGACATCTCGAGCAGCACGAGCCGCGACGGGCCGAGTTTCAGGATCTGGCGGCAGAGCTCGGAACCGATCGAACCGCCCGCGCCGGTCACCATCACGACCTTGTGGTGGATGCAGGCATCGAGCAGCGCCGTGTTCGGCGGCACAGGGTCGCGCCCGAGCAGGTCGGCCGCGTCGACGTCGCGCAGGTCGGCCACCGTCGCATGGCCGTTCACGATGTCGCCGATGTCGGGCACCGTCTGCACCTTCACGGGCAGCGGCTCGAGCAACTTCAGTATCTCCTGGCGGCGCTTGCGCGATTGCGACGGGAGGGCGAGCAACACGGTGGTCACCGCGGAGCCCTTCACCAGCCGATCCAGGCTTTCGGGATTGTAGACTTTGATGCCGTTGACAAGGCTACGATGCAGCGACGGGTTGTCGTCGACAAACCCCACCGGAAAATACCGACCGCTGATCGTGAGCATGGATGCCAACTGGGCACCAGCCGCACCCGCCCCGTAGATCACCACGCGCTGCCCGCTGATCGGGCGCGAATGCATGAACCCCCGAACGGCGAACCTCGAACCACCCACATAGAGCAGCGCAAGCGCCCAATAGATCACGAACGCCTCGAAAGGCACCGGGCGGCGCATGACCGTGGCATTCAGCACGATCAGGAGCAGCACGGATGTCGTCACCCCGGCCAGCACGGCACCCATGGCAGCCGGGCCGATGAAGCGCACGACCGCCCGATAGAGGCCAAGGCGAGCAAACACGGGAATCGCAGCGCCCAGCGCCGCCACATAGAGCCAGAAACTCAGCAGTGGGGCCGACTGCGCGCCCACCTTGAGATAGGCCGCCAACCACAGGGTCAGGGGGATGAACAGCGCATCGGCCAGCAGCATGATCGCCCGCTTGCTGTCGCGGGGGAGCTCCACGAGCCACCTTGTCGCAACCGAAACTGCCTGCGGGCGAGATTCATTCATGTTGGGTTAGTGTGTTCGCTTCACTAGGCGCTAGCTGTTGTTCGAGCGCGTCAAGCGCCCGTCGTCGCGCTATTGACGGTGTCTCGACCGCGGCGATTCTACGACAGGCACCGCTACCACGTGAAGTGTTTTTGGAGCGTAGAGCTGGATGTCTCCGCAGACAGACAGGCACATGGTTGGCAGTCGTGGAAATTGGCGAATAGTTGGAATGGATTTGACCCCAATTTCCAGAGCCGCTCGCCAAGGGTTGTCTCCGTCGAAAGACCGATATCCCCCGAGCCCATCCGCAATGCATGCAAATCATTGGGTGGGCATTGGATCGTTTCGCTCACGGGCCAAGGCTCGTCTCCGAGACTCATGCCTGACTCAACGGCCGGAACTGCGCAGCTTCGCCCACCAGACATTCCGGCGATGGCGACACTTCGTGCTGCCAGTCGATGGCATCGAGCCAGCCGTCGCAAAAATGGAGGCGACGCACGCCGGAAGCCGGCGCAGCGCCTCCGCAATCTTGTCCTGGCGCACCGCACGCCCAGATTCGCATGAGACCATCGGCAGCATGAATGAACGCCCCGGGATAGGGGCGAGTCACGGCTCGTATCAACCGATCCGCATCGAGCGTGGTGAATGCAGATGTCAATAAGCCATCTTCCGGCCTGCGCCCTTTCCAGACGGTGGCTCGCCTGTCGTCCTGCGCCACCGGTAAAAGCTGACCCGCCATCAACGCACGCCAGTTGTCCTTCAATAAGGCTGCGTGCGCCGTGGCTATTTTCGGATAGAGCGTCGCCGCCGTCTCCGCTGCATCGATACGAACCTTTGTTTGCGCAATGATGGGACCGGTATCAACGCCCTCGTCCATTTTGAACAAGGTGACTCCCGTTTCGGCCAGCCCGAGCAATATCGCCCAAGGAATGGCCGCCCGCCCACGTCCGGTCGGCAGTAATGTGGGGTGCATGCCAAGAACGCCCAGCCGGGTCGATCGCAAGACCGCTGGTCGCGCAATCTGGGACCAGCCGACAATGAAAAGCCAGTCCAGCTCCGCGCGAACGATGGACTGCAGCGCATCGTCGTCGTTTACGTTGTCAAACTTGCGCAACTCGATGTCGTGCTGCGCGCAGAAAGCATCAATGTACGCGCGACCTGCTTTCTTCGGCGCCAGCTCATCCCGCAATGTCAGCGCGAAGTCCAGCGTGCCGCCGGCTTCATAGATTGCCTCCATGCAAGAAAGCCCGAGTTGAACGCAGGTAACGAATCCGGTTCTCATTTCAGTACGCCGGAGGCCGCCGTAGCAAATAGCCCAATGTTCGCAGGAGTATCGTGATATCCCGCGTCAACGAAACGCTGTTCGCGTACCGTTCTTCCCATCTCAGTTTCTCGTCTTCTGGCATGCCATCGTAGGCGTTCACCTGGGCGAGTCCAGTTAACCCTGGTCGCAGCCTGGTAATGCCCCTTTGATGGCGCGACTCCAACAAAGAAGTCTGGGAAAGCAACGCGGGTCGCGGACCAATCAGACTCATATCGCCTCGGAGCACGTTCCAGAGTTGAGGTAGCTCATCAATGTTTGTGCGGCGGATGAACCAACCGACCCGGGTCACCTTCAGCGTCGTGCCGGACGCCGACGGCACACTGGGCGTACCCATGGGCATGCTGCGAAATTTGTAGATAGTGAATACCGCGCCATCGCGGCCAACGCGGCGCTGGCGGAATATCGACTGCCCGCCGTCCTCCAGCCTGATCGCAATCGCGGTCAGGGCGAACAGCGGACTCAGCAGCAACAACAACACGACTGCAATCACGAGATCCAGAAAGCGTTTCGTTGTTTGTCGATACATATGTCAGAGCACATCGCCGGGCACGGACCCGGCGGCGAAAGCCGTTTGGAACGACTCAGCCAGATTCAAACCGGCCTCACTTCCGCGGCACGCCGCGAGGCCCAGCAAAGTTTGCTCGCTGCGTGAGTGTGGGTACTCGCGCATGACTCCTCGGTACTCGCGCAACGCAGCCAGCTTGGTATCCATCCAGGCAGTCGCTTCAATGAAAGTATCAGCGCGGAAGCCCCCGCTCGCAGTCGTGAATGCCCAATCGGTAGATGACAACACTTCCATCAGGTACAACCTGCGCAACGGCGGGACATCGCCACGGCGTTGGAACAGCCGGGCAGCCGCCATGCAGGCTCGTGCCGTCTGCACGTGATCGTCGTTCAGATCCACGGGATGATGGGTGAAGATCACTTGCGCGCCGCTAGCGACAATCGCATTCTCTATGAAACGGACGAGTTCGATGTGCGGAACTGTGTTGAGCCGCATGTTCGGGAATTCACCGAAATAGGGTTCGCCAAAACCGAGCTTGGCCTGCGCACGCCGTGTATCGGCAAGCAGCTCCGATCCTGCTGGGCGGCCACCACGTGCTTCTGCGTGGGCAGAAAGGAAACAGGCTTTCACTGATCTCCCCGATGCGGCCAGTGCCGCACCGGTAGCTCCGCACCCGAGTACTTCATCATCCGGATGCGCCACGACTATCAGAACGTTCATCGCTGGTCCTTGTCAGTGATCTGATGGCAGGTTACCCGCAGCGCCGTAGCAGGCGCCACCGGAGCAGCCCATCGGAATGCGGTCGCGAAGGCCGAACCGTCCACGGACAGCGACTCGCGCAACCGATCTATCGAGTACGAATTGAATGGCACCATGCGCCCGGTGCCCATTTCAATGAAATCCCCCACTTTCGCCATCAAGCGCAGCATCCAAACCGGCATGGCAAACACACGCGCGCGCATGCCGCTGGCCTCCGCCAGCGCACCGACCAACTCAGGCGTGGACATGTCCGTTCCATCTGCCACTACGTAAGAGTTCCGGATCGGTGCCTCACGGCGCGACGCAGTGACAAGGGCATCGACCAGATTGTCAACGAAAATGAAGCTGCGAAGATTGCGAATAGCGCCGAACGGTAACGGCATGCCGGTGCGCATCAGACGCAGTAGACGCTCCATATTGCCGGGATTGCCCGGCCCGTAAACCAGTGGCGATCGGATGATGCACCAGTCGGTGCCGCTGTTCCCCAGTGCGGTCTGGATGGCCTGCTCTGCCAACAACTTGCTTCGACCGTAGTCTGTCACGGGATTGGTGCACGCGTGGACGTCTATCCTGCGGTCGCTCGCGGCACCATGCACGGCAATGCTGCTGAGAAAAACGAAACGAGGCGTGCCAGCAATCGCGCAGGCGCGCACCAGCGCTGCCGTGCAGGTGACATTGGCATGCTCGAATTCGCACCAGCGTCCCATACCCGACCTGCCCACCTGATGCGCCAGCGCAGCCAGGTGAATCACAGTATCGACACCGGGCAGCAACGCAAGCCACGCCTGTACATCGTCGAAACGAGGCAGTTGGCGCCACTCAATGCCGGCGGTAGCCGACTGGTGACTGCTACGATACGTTGCGCGCACCTGAACGCCGTCAGCAGCCAGTCGCTCGCAGAGCCGTCGGCCCACGAAGCCCGTCGCGCCGGTAACCAGTACGATCATCGCTGCGTCCCCAGTGCCTTGCGGAACACCTCGAGAGACAGCTCAGCCTGCCGCGTGCGCGAATACGACGCCGCCGCGGCGGCGCTGTTGCGCGCAATACGAGTCCGAAGCTCCGAATCCCGCTCGAGCGATGCGATTGCGGCTGCAAGGGCCGCTGGATCCGCTGCAGGCACAAACACGCCGGCTTCGTGCTGTAACACGATCTCGCTACCTTCTCCCTGCGGACCGCAGTAGACCAACGGCAGACCCATGGCCATCGACTCAAATATCTTGGAAGGAATGACCGTCGCAAAAACCGGATCGTTCTTCAGATGCACCAGCGACACGTCACATACACTCCAAAAGCGTGCCACATCCTCCTTGCGCTGGCGTGGCGCGAAGATCACGTTGCGCAGTCCGCGTTGTGCGACTGTCGTTTCGAGCGATTCCCTGGCAGCACCGACGCCTACGAAGAAAAAACGCACGTTCGACTCACCAAGCAGGCTCGCCGCATCGATGACATTTTCCAGGCCCTGAGACAAGCCCAGCGTGCCGATGTAACCGACCACGAAATGCCCCTTGAGGCCAAATTCATTCAACACAGCTTCGTCGCGGTACTCAACCGGCGAAAAGAGCGCCAGATTCGCGCCGTTTATCACGACGTCGATCTTGTCCGCTGCAACGCCGCGCTGGATCAGATCGCGCTGATATGAACGGGTGAAGGCAAGGATGCGCCTGGAATTACGGTATAGAGACAGCTCCAGCTTCTCGAGCATGCGATATACCAGGCCTTTGCGTACACCAGTATTGGCCGCAATGGTGGCCGGCCACAAATCTCGCAACTCGAATACGTGCGGCACCCCTCGCAGCTTCGCGTGCATTACTCCGCCGACTGCTGCGAACAGATGCGGGGAGGTGGACACCAGCACATCGGGCCGCGGCTCGAAGAACGCGAACCAGAACGACGAGAACATATAAGAAACGTAGTCCAGCGTGCGCCGAAGAAAACCTTCGTTGCGCGCAATGAAAGTCTTCACGCGCACGACGCGGATTCCCTGGATGGTTTCGCAGAATCGCCAGGCGTTGCGGTAGCCGGGATAGACCCGCCCTTCCGGAAAATTCGGCGCCGCGGTAATTACGGTGACCGAATGGCCACATTTCACCCAATGCGCGGCACGCTCGAACACATGTGCAGCCGGCGCACTCGGCTCGGGATGGAAATGATCGGAAAAAAACAGAATCTTCAATTTAGTACTCGATGGCTTCAACTGACAACTTCGAATCGGTCGACCTCAGCGACCAGGCTCCAAAGCACTCTCGTCACCAGCGTGGCACCAGCGAAGCGCGCCACGATGCGTAGATTGGAAACTGTGGCACCGAATCGCGGATGCCAGGTTCCCGACACGAGATCGATTGCCGCAGCCCCCTCGAAGGTTATTCGCCCCAACGATTGCGATCCGTGCCGCAGCATCACTTCAAACGGGGTTGAGAGGATCGCCCCGATGTCCGGATGCAGATGCAAGCAAGCCTCGGCGGTGTCGAAGTTGCCGGTAACCTGATCCTCGATGCACAGGAACTCCTCGGTCAGGGTCCAGCGCCGGCGGTGCTCGTTGTTACCACGCTGTCGGCGGTACCCGTCATGACTGGCATCCACGATGACGCCTTCGCCGGTTGATGTCGCACCGTGAAGGCTG
Source organism: Steroidobacteraceae bacterium (assembly GCA_050185195.1). Lineage (GTDB taxonomy): Bacteria > Pseudomonadota > Gammaproteobacteria > Steroidobacterales > Steroidobacteraceae > CADEFQ01. The sequence continues at coordinate 230,443 of JBFWZQ010000002.1, forward strand.
GCGCGCGCCCGCCGTGCGACCCGAAAGCCGCCCCAAACTTCCGTCGAGTCGCATCCGTTCACGACCACGGTATTGTGGGCCGCAGTGCCTCGTTGGCGCTGCCGTTCCGCACCCGTTCCGTATACGGATGTCCCGGAATTCACCAAGACGCGGTGGCCAAGCAGACTCAGTTCGAAGCTCAGCGTATCGGCATGCGCATGACCGGGCAAGTGATCGGGACCCACGGCGGCACAGTCGCAAAGGAGAAAGGCAGGACCAGCGACAGCGCGCACGTAGCCGCTTGTCTCAAGCCGAACCAGCGCAGCCGATTCATTCGCAGGCAGCGGCAGGCCGAGTCGCAAGGCGTAGGCATCCAACTGCGCAGCTACGGGCGCAACTGCGAAAGCGGCGTCGTTGAAGAACGCAATGTCGCCGTCCGGGTGATTCATCAGCCCAAGCCATCGCTGCATCCGGGCGACGATGGTGAGCCAACTGCCGGGCGGTTCGCGCCCGTACGCGCGCAGCACGTTCACCAGGTCGAGCAAATCTTCGAGCACAACCGCGTGGTACATGGTGCTTAGTTCGAAGTGACCGCCATCCGCCAGAACCTGCTCCTGCAACTGCTGCTGGACGAGCTTGAGTCCGCGCGCATAACAACGTTCGGCCTCATCGCCATCGAAAAACAAACCCGCGTAAACCAGCGCCTTGGCATTGGCGAAGAGGTGGTTACCGAGAATGTGATACTCGAGCCGACCACCCAGCCAGCGCATTTGCAGCGCCAGGCTCTGCAGACACGCGAGCGTTAGCACATTGCCCCTCGCGGCCCATTTCACCCAGTTCACGATTCGACGTGAGACCGGGTACGGCTCCCAGCCAATGCCATGGCCAAGCGGATTCTCCTCAACCCAGCGATCGAGCAGGTTCCGATGCCACTGTGCGCGCGTCTGCGCCTCGCGGGCATTCAGGTCGTCAAAGTAATGAAGGTTGTAGATCCACAGCTTCTGCGCCCCAGGTGCTTGCCAATCTGTTGCCTTGGTGCAGACCCGCGTCTCGCCCAGCAACTCGAAAGTCTGCGGTCCGACTAGACTTGGTATCGGGCTGACCGCGGCAACTAGTTCGCGCACTATCGGCCGCAACGGCGGGACTACTTCCGACCCCCTGAATGGCGGTCGCACCTTGATCCACATCCGTCCAGCCACCTGTGTTGGCTTCAGGTATCGGGCAGTGTGGAAATAGCGTACGAGTGTACTCAGCTTCACTTGGCGCGGCTCAGCGCGATTGTCGTGCGCCCAACCTCGAGTAGTTCCGTGAATGGAATGGGAGCCGGCTCACCCCCCTTTACGGCATCGATGAAGGCCTGTGCGCAGGCCACTTGCCCTTTGTCCTGGCGCCAGAGATTCATGGACTTGAAACCCGGCCAGCCGAATCCGGAGAGTTTTCGGAAGTTGTCGAGCTGCAGCACCCGGCCCGCCACAAATACATCCAGGCGTTCCTTCGGAAACGCCTTGCTGCCGTTAGCGAAGTAGTGAATCGAACCTATGGAGCCGTCGGCAAATCCCAAGGAGATCGATACCGTGTCGCCGCTTGGCGCGTTCAAATTCACGGTCCCGTGCGTCACGATCTCCGCCCCTGCCAGGAAACGCAGCAGATCGACGAAGTGACACGCCTCACCGATGATGCGTCCGCCGCCGACGGTGGCACTCTGGGTCCAATGGTCGGCCGGAATCGCTCCCGCGTTAACGGTGAAGACGAAAGCCTTGGGCCCGGACACGCTTTGGAGCAACGTCGCGATTCTCTGCACGTGCGGCGCGTAACGACGGTTGAATCCGACCATCAGCACCGGGCAGCGACCGTCCGTCTGCGCCTGGCGATATGCGCTTTCGACGTGGCCCAGCTCTTCGGTAGTCAACGCCAGGGGCTTTTCGACGAACACGTGTTTCCCGGCCGCAAGGGCGCGGCACACCATTTCCGCGTGGCTGTCATGCCGAGTGGTAATGACCAACGCATCGATCCGGGGGTCGGCAAACAGACGTTCCGTATCCGTGGTGGTCTCATCGAAGCCGAATTTTCGACCCGCATGGACGCCGCTCACTCCTGCACTCGAGGCAACGCTAAGCAGTCTTGCACCGGCCGCCTTGAACGCGGGAATGAGCACGCCAGTCGCATAGTTGCCGGAACCGATGAAGCCCACACTCACCTTTTCACGCGATGCAGCACTGTCAATCGACACAGAGCCGCTGCGCAAACTCACCGTGCGCGAATCGCGATCAATCTCGATGCCCGGATAGTCGAGCAGGATGCCGAGCGAAGCATCCTGCCCGCTGATCAACTCATAGGCGCGCTGTGCCTCGCCAATGTCGAAGCGATGCGATATCAGCGGTTTCACGTCCAGGGTGCCAGCCGCCATCATGTCCAGGACGGCCTCGAAATTGCGCTGCTCGGTCCAGCGGACGAAACCGATTGGATAGTCGAAGCCCCGTTCTTCGTACGCCGGATCGTAACGCCCGGGACCGTAGGAACAGGACACCTGGAACGTCAGTTCCTTTTCATAGAAATCTGCGCGGGACAGCTCCAGTCCTGCAACTCCAACCAGAACGATCCGGCCGCGCTTTCGGCACATGAGCGCCGCCTGGTGCATGGGCTCGCTGCTGCGAGTGGCAGCCGTCACGATGACAGCATCGACGCCTCTGCCTCGCGAAAACGCCTGCGCAGCAGCGACGGGATCCTCGCCACGCGCGAGATCCACAACGGTGGCTCCGAACTGTCGCGCAAGAGCCAGCTTGCGCGCATCGAAGTCGAGACCCAGCACCCTGCAACCATGTGCACGCAGCAACTGAACGGTGATTAGCCCTATGAGTCCGAGACCGGTAACCACGACGACTTCGCCCAAGGTCGGCTGCACCAGGCGAACTCCCTGCAGGCCGATTGCCCCGACGACGGTGAAGGCGGCTTCATCGTCCGTGACACCATCGGGCACTTTAGCGCAGAGATTCACTGGCGCCGAAACCACCTCTGCATGCTTGCCGTTTGACGCGACGCGATCGCCCTTGGCAAAGCCACTGACAGCATCGCCGACTTCGCTGACTACCCCGACGTTGCAGTAACCCATCGGGAGCGGTTGATCGAGCTTGTTGAGTACCGCTTCGATGGTCGGGAGTAAACCGTCAGTCTTCATCTTCTCCAGCACCATGCGGACCTTGTCGGGCTGCTGGCGGACTTTGCCGATCAGGCTCGCCTTGCCGAAATCCACCAGCATTCGCTCGGTTCCGGCCGAAACCAGCGTGCGCGACGACGCAATCAACAGCTGCCCTTGTTTCACTGCCGGACATGGAACAGTAGCCACTTCGGTTGTGCCGCTCTTCAAGGACTGCAGTAGTTGTTTCACCGATTGGATCTCGTACCTTAAGTCAGACATTAATCGCCCGGCCGGCGCACAGTGCGTCTCTCTCCGGCCGACGCGGGTAGTTGATGAGAACTGCGCGATACGGTCCCTTGAAGACAAACAAACTGCCCGCCGCGGCTCCAACTATGCCGAAGCGGTCGATGAGCTGACGCACATGCGCCAGAGAACCCGCCCCTCCCAGCGCCGTGACCGGCCGGGTAACGGCACTTCGAACCTGCTCGATCAGCGCCAGATCGTAGCCCTCCATGACGCCATCGTTATCGATCGAATTGACAACGATTTCACCTGCGCCGAGCTCTTCCATCTGGCTGGCAAACTCGGCCGGTTTGCGACGAGCTGACCGCGATCCGTTGTGGGACCACAGCTCGTATTCTCCATTTCTGCCGCTGCGCTTGACGTCCAGCACCACCACGACACTCTGCGCGCCCACGGCCTCTGCCATTCGCGCTACCAGTTGCGGGTCCTGAATGGCGGCGGCGCTGATCGCCACCTTCTCCACGCCCATGCCGATGATCCTCTCCGCTTGTTCAGCCGAGCGCACTCCACCGCCGTAGCACAACGGCATCCGACACTCCGCTGCAAGATTGCGGATCATCGCGTAATCCGGTTCTCGCTGCTCGGCTGTGGCGTCGATGTCCAACACAAGCAGCTCGTCGACTTCCTTCTCATTGAAGATCTTGACGGCATTAATTGGATCGCCCACATACTTCGGCGTGGCGAACTTCACCGTTTTCACCAGCCCGCCGTTCTTTACCAGCAGGCATGGAATCACTCTTGGGCGCAACATTTTCTATAGCTCGGAAAAATTCTTCAGCAAGCGGATGCCCCAATGGTGGCTTTTTTCTGGATGAAACTGCACTCCGTAGATGTTCGATGATCCAACGCTCGAGGCGAATACACCGTTGTAATCGGTATGGGCGAGGATGTCTTGCTCGCGGGCGGGCGCGAAATAGTATGAGTGCAAAAAATAGAACTGTGCCTGCACGTCGAGTTCCTTGAACAAGCCGGATCCGTTGCGCGGCCGCACGTCGTTCCAGCCCATGTGCGGCAGGTGCGTCCGGTCGGAAAACTGAGTGACGTCGAAGCTCCGCACCTCTCCTCCGATCCATCCCAACCCTGGCAACGTCCCTTCGTCGCTACGGTTCGCAAGCATTTGCATGCCAACACAGATCCCGAGCACCGGCTTCGCGCCCGACATCGCCGATTGTTCAAGCTCGTCACGCATTCCCGACTCGTTGAGCCGCAGCATTGCCCGGTCGAAAGCACCCACCCCCGGAAGAATGATCCGATCGGCGGACCGCAATTCCTGCGGCGTGCTGGCCATTGTCACTTCGATACCGAGCCGGTTGTAGATATTGGCGATGGCCTGCACGTTGCCCGAACCATACTGAACGATCGCGATCATCTCTTGCCACCCAGCTCCATCCCCAGCATGCGCATGAATCTGGCGCCAATCGTGTACACACCCTGCTGCGAGCGGTAGTCGCGGAACGACTTGTTGGGCGCGTCCATGTAGCCCTGCAACTCTTGCACCGATATTCCCAGTTTGGTCGCCACGTAGTTGAAATCCTGCGCAATCGTCGCCTCGTCGTATGCTGGGCGCGACAGCTTCTCGAGGGCCTCCTCCCGGGTCATCTGGCCGGTGAGAATAAGGCTTGAGAACTGCACCTTGCGCGTGTCGTAGCCAAACTTCTTGGGGAGCCAGTAACTCTCATAGAACCTGGTGAACCGCGATTCGAAGTGTTTCTGCGGATAAGGCTGCCAGCCAAATTTTTCCTGCAACAGGCGCATCGCATCCTGCTTCAGGTACGGCACGAAATTAAGCGGAGTAACCACCCTGATCTTCTTGATGTATCTCAGATACACCTTGTGTCGCAGAATGGTCGTCAACGGGAACTTGATGAGTGGGCGGGTACCGAACTTCGAATGAATATCCCGCAGCTGGATCGAATCGGACTGGTAATACATCCACTCGATTGGATTCCTGATGCACTCTGTCGAGAGGTTGCCACCGGTGAGGATATATTTGACGCCGTGTCGCTCCGCGAAGCGATACATGGTTGCAAAGAAGGCATGATCCTGCGGAGTGTCGATGTGTGGCACACCGGCCTTGAAGAAGGCCAGCTGTAGATCGCGCATCTCTTCCCAATCGATGACTTCAGTGTACAAATCAAGGTCCAGGCCATCGATGAGCTTTTCGATGTTGTTGACCGCGATCTGCGAGTTCCAGCCCGCGTCGACATGAAACACCAGAGGCCTGAGCCCCAACTGCTGCTTCGCCACGTAGGTGAGGTACGAACTGTCGATACCGCCGCTCATTCCGATGATGCAGTCAAAATCCTTGCCACGACCCTCGTCCTTGATGCGCTCGACGATCTCGCGCAAGGCGCGTTCACCGCGTTCATCGGTGTGCCAGTTGGGCAGTATGTTCTTGTAGAAATTGTTGCAGTGATCGCAAAAACCGCGCTCATCGAACACGATCTTTTCATCGGTCGTGTCCATGACGCAGTTGGCGCAGATCGTAACGTTTTGCATTGACCTAGACTCTTTCCACGACAGCAAGGAATTTCTCGACATCATTGAAATACGGGCCCAGCTCCCGCAGCCGCTGCTCATCCAGCGACCACCACTGGATCGCCTGCAATCTGGCAATGATATCTTCGTTGAACCGGTATCTGATCAAGCGCGCTGGATTTCCAGCGACGATTGCATAGGGCAGCACTGGTTTGGTAACCACTGCGCCGGCCCCAACGACAGCGCCATTGCCAATGCTCACCCCAGGTAACAGGATCGCCGAACGGCCGATCCATACATCGTGTCCGATCCGGGTTCTCAGCGGCGCCTCTCGAGAGTGCGTGGAAAACTTGGTGGTCACGCTGTCGCGACCTTCGTAGAAGACGGGCGACATTCCCACCCACTCCATGGGATGGCGGCCGCCGCCGACTACCACCCCATTGGCGATCGACGTGAAGCTGCCGATGTCTGCGTACAGTATCTCGCAGTCGTAGCCGCAGAATGAGTACTTTTCCATCCTCGAGAAATAGAAGGTAGTACCGGATTCGATCTTTGAAGTCGGGTGCACCTGCGACGAGCGCACTGCCGTCAGACGCGCTTTCTTGAGCAGCTTGAATACGAGCAGCCGCAGACTTGAGCATAACGAATTGCCAGAAGGTGCCGACATGGGGTTCATCAATCGCCCGACCAGCCGCTTTCCACGACCACCGGGGCAGGCACAGTCGTGAAAGCTGCAGCCACATGCTTCCATTTCGACTGGGAGCGCTTCGTACCATTGATCCCACGGAACAGGCAAATGCAGGAGATCAACGCAAAACTCGCACTCGGTGATAGGCGCACCCGATGGTAAGAGGAAGCGGCAAAGTATTCCAGCAAACAAGAAAGCGGCATCTGCTGTCCGTCCAGAGGCTTCATGCTGCGCATGAGGGTCGTCAATTGTGGTCGTCGTTGCGTGGAATACCCCAATGCAACTCTAGATCTAGCGGTAGAGCTCAATGCTGCTTCTCCTATCCTCTGCTCGCTGACGCCTGTTCTCGCACTAGGGCAACCAACTCCTCCATCGTCAGGATCGGCTCCGAATCGTCGAACGCAACTTCGGGATAGATGTGCTTGGCCCTGATCAAGACCTTCCTGCCTTTAAAAGCGGGATCAATCTGGCAGGTCGAAAAGAAAGAAACATAGATGGTGCCGTCGAGATCGTTGACCTGTGACAGGCTTGATAGCGAAGCGAAACCCAGCACGCCGTCGAAACTGCTGCGGTTCGGATGCGGCTTGTAGAACAACTTCACCCCAGAGACACCGTCCAACCCGCGACGTAGGTAGTCGAGCAGTTCCCGTTCGGCATCCGCAATGATGTCGTGCGGCCCGCCGAATCGCTGACTCAGGACGACCAACCGTACACGCTCCTCCATTCGGCTGACTGTCGTGTTGCACTGCGGACTTTGCCGCACCGAGTTGTCGTTCAACTGCCGCAACACGTATTTGCATCCACGGATAGCGTGGTAGTACCGCTTCTGCCGGTTCGTCAAGACATGGAACTCGCGGTAACAGTGCACGGGATAGTACTTGCCAACACCATGCGCGCTATTGACGACGCTGATAGGGTATCGTGCTAGATATCTGACAAAATCAAGACTGCCAATATCGAACTCGTCGGAAAGCTGCACCTCACAGACACCCAGCCGCCGCACAGCAAGCGCCTGCCTGATCTGGGCCCTCGACTCCATGCGCATCAGCGACCTCACGTCGCGCCTCGCGATGAAGCGCAAGATATCGCCGAAGGCGTACGGGTTACCGCTCAACCTGAAGAGTCGGCCCTTGCGGCGCAGATCGCTGAGATATCGCAGCTGTCGTCGCAGATTGACGGGAAAAGGAAAAATCGCCCTGACCACCCCTTCCTGGTTCTGCTCGAACACCAATTCGATGTCGTCCACATAGCCTTTGCGATAGATCCGCGTCCGTGCAGCTTGGATAGGCCGAATGGAAATCTTCCCGAGAAAATCGAATAGGCGGTGCGACAACACTTTCATGAGCACGACGCCCACTTGTCTGGCCCCCAGCTTTTTCCGGTGAACATCAGACAACTTCGACTGTTCCGTGCAACCGCCAGCCATGTATACGTCGGGGTCTCGCAAGAAATACGCGACCTCCCGATCGTAGAATGCCTCGTCGTAACGATAGGACCAGTTGATGCGGCGATGCAGGAAATAGCGGGGCTGTCTAACGTCCCCCGCCGCCGTCATCAACCGAGTGACGAAGGGCTCAGACTCGCGCAACAATGGAATTTCAGTTCTCGCCACGGACTATCTCAACAGCCACGGCATAGAAACCAGCCGAGAAGCCACAATCCAGACCAGTACAAACAGCACGAGATTGGTAAACGCGAACGAAATACCGGCCCCCGCCATTCCGAATTGTGAGATCAGCAGGTATGACAGCGCGCTGCCTAATGTGGCCGTAGTGGTGGAGATCGCCGAAAGGCTTCCAGTGCGTTCCACGTAGAATATGTAGTTGACGACGGTGTAGTACATCCCCTGGAAGACAAAACCAGCCACCATCAACGGGACGAGTGGTTTTGCGGCCGCATATTGAACTCCTATGACTCGATCGAACAGAAGCTGCGCGACAACAATCACGATAAGACCAGCCGTCACCAGTCCCGCATAGAACAGGTACGTGCTCTTGACCACCGCCCGATTGACACGGTCGTCATTCTTCGACAGTTGCTCGAACAGCCATGGCGCCAACGCCTTATTCATCGGCTCAATAAGTACGCTCATCGCCATCCCTATCTGCATCGCCACCATATAGATGCCAAGTGTGTCAACGCCGAGCAACGATGAGACCATCACCCTGTCGATGTAGGTGATGGCCGTTCCGGCCATGATGTGTGGCACCATCGGAACTGCGAACGACAGCAACGCCTTTGCGTCCCGCTTGTTGTACGCCAGCCCGAGATAGTTGGCGCGACGGCAATAGCGCAACCCCAGAAGCACGCAAGCGGCCATCGCAACCACGTAAGATGCGACTCTGGAGCTCGAGTTAGCCGCCACCGTGAGTACTAGGCCGACGCAAATGAAAATCTCCAATGCCGCCTGCACCAGACGCGCGCGAAGATAGAGCGCGGGCTTGCCCGATGACTGGTGGATTGCAAGAAACACCTGATTCAGGCTGACCAAGACTGCAGCCAATATCGCTAGCAACACCAGTACAGGAGAGAGATCGAACCAGCGTTTGAGTTCCTGAAACAACATCGGGACAAGCAGCAGCACCAGCAAATGGGCGGCTCCGACGCACAGGAGTGAACTTGAAACGATACCCTTGAATTCACCCGCAGTGGACTTGAAATAGCGCACCGCTACGAAACCGTGGGCACTCAATCCAGCGAAGTTGCCAATCATTGCTGTCAGAATGAGAAACGAAGTTGCCTCACCGAACTCAGCTGGCGAAAGGAACTTCGTCAATACCGGCAACAAGATGAACGGGGTCAAGCCTGCAGCGGCAAACGCTGCCCCGTAAAGCAGCATCGACTTCGCGACGGAAGTGCCCGAAAACTCGAGCCTGTCCCGAAGGCCTCGGGCCCGCGGTTCCACAGACACGGCTAGTGGAAATCGGCAGTGAGGAAATTGGCCATTATGCGCAGCCCAACGTCGCCGCTCTTCTCCGGATGAAACTGTAGGCCCGTAACATTGCCGCGCTTGATCGCCGCTGTAATCTCATGTTTGCCGTACCGGTACCGCGCTAGCACATTGCCTTCGTCGTCGGGCACCACATGGAACGAATGGACTAGATAGACCGAGCTATCCTCATCCATGTCTTTGAGGTAACTGCTGGAAAATGTTGAACGCGCATCGACGAGCGACGACCAACCGATGAATGGCACCTTCAGCTGTCGGCCATCTGCGCCTTCTCGAGGAATCGCAACCACCTTTCCAGGAATCAAGTTCAGGCCTGCGTGCCGGCCAAACTCTTCGCTCACTGTAGCGAGCATCTGCATTCCAAGGCAGATTCCGAGCAGTGGGCGGCCAGATTCAGCATAACGGCAGATTGACTCCGTCAGACCGCGTTCGCGCAAGCCCTTCATACCGTCGCAAAAGGCACCGACGCCTGGCAGGATCACGCGTGCTGCGTTCTCTATATCCGCCGGCCTCGAACTGACCAATATGTCCATTGCTCCGCTGCGCTCCAGCGCACGTCGAACGCTGTAAAGATTGCCGACGCCGTAGTCGACTACCGTTACCCCGGAGTTCAACATACTGATCTCGTCGGAATGCCGAATCGCTGAGCCGCCTTCCGCAGGGCAGCCAGCGACGTACGCTTGTAGTGCAGGGCATCCGCGAATGCTACGGCGTCCGCGCCAGCATTGACTACCTGCTGAAGGTGGTCGGTCTCACCATATCCACCACTGGCAATGACCGGAACCTCGACGGCGGCGGCGATCGCTCGCGTGAGGTCGAGATCGAATCCCTTGCGGGTGCCTTCCCTATCTATCGACGTCACTAGAATTTCGCCCGCTCCAAGCTCAACACCACGCCGCGCCCAGTCGATTGCCGAGGTGCCGCTGCGCTCGCGGCCGCAATCTGTATACACTTCCCATTGGCCCGTAGCCTGCAGCTTCGCTTCGATAGATAGCACCATACACTGCGATCCGAAGCGCCGCGCCACCTCGGTGATCAACTCAGGGCGCCGCACCGCGGCGGTATTGATCGCAACTTTGTCAGCACCTGCACGCAGCAACTCGCTGACATCGTCTATGTGCCGGACGCCGCCGCCAACCGTCAACGGGACGAATACGTCATGCGCCGCCTTGCGCACAATCTCGGTCAGCATGCTGCGTCCGTATAGGCTAGCGACGATATCAATGTAGAGAAGCTCATCGGCGCCCTGCTCATAGTATTGGCGCGCGTATTCCTGCGGATCGCCAATGATGCGCAGACCCTCCAGATGAACTCCCTTAATCAGGTTAGGCCCCTTGATATCGAGCCGCGCGATCAGACGAATTTGCCTCTCGCTCATGAAGCGTCCGAGCCCTCGCGCCACACAGCGTGGCGCAACTTCCACTTTCCATCCTGCTGCATCCACAAATGAGGCGAGCGAAAGCGTGCCGTGATTTCATGAAACTCATTCTCTGTCAGGTCGACGTACTCGAGGAAATCCTTGAAGTACTTCATCGGAAACTCCTGGTCGTAGCGACGAACCAGCGCCACACCCTCCTCGCGCGTGATCTTGCCGTTGCGGATCTCTTGCGCCGCGTCGTAGGTCGCTCGACCGATCCCGAACTTCACCAACGTGGTGTAGTAGTGAAACATGTCGATTCGATCATCGATGCTGCTGTACTTCGAGTAGGTGCCTTCGGTGCGCTCACTGTTCGCCTGAAAGCCGGTATTCTCGGCGGCGTAGTAGTAGCACTCCTGCGGGTCCCATTTTAGGTAGTAGCCCAAGTAGTGCACCTCGACCCCCTTCGCCTCCAGATACTCAACGCTGGGCGGAATATATGGAGCGAAATCGCTCAGTGTGAAGCTCGTTTCATCAAGAACTTCCTTAATGGCTTTGCCCCCCAGCACGATCTCTAGCGCATCGCCGATCGAAAAAAACTTGCGATCCATAGTTGGTCGGTAGTTCTCGTTCGGATCATTGCCGTACTCGGCCTGATTCTCCCCGTACATCACCAAAGGCACGCCAAACTTGGCCGCCATAAGCGGACCGATAATCCGTTGGCCGACGATGAATGGCTGAAATGGGTGTAGCAGATTCATGAATGCTTGACGCGTGAGATATCGATGCAACCGCCCGTTGGGCGTGAACAAGAGGTTGTCCAGCCCGCCGATATGAACCCAGCTCTCGAAGTTCTTCCAGCCGATCTCGGTGTACTTGTGAGGCGCCCACGTCACGGTGAGTGGATTCATGCCGTATTTGTACTTGAGTACGTGCGAGGTGAACGCGCTATCCTTGCCGCCGCTGCCCGGCACAATTACGTCATAGCCACCGGCTTTGCTGCGGTACCGATCGCACAATTCAAGCAGCGCCTTTTCGCGCCGCGACCAATCTATCTGAACAGCCTTGACCTGGTTGTAGCGACAAGCGTCGCATACGCCATCTTCATCAAACCCTATTGTTGACTTCCTATCTTGTTGCTTGTGGCGGAACTCGACCGTCGAACTAGGCCGCTGATTGGAGATTACGCAATGACGGCAGAACCGAACGTTTTCAGGTAGCCCGAAGTATGCTTTAGTCATGATGGATCAGCCGCGCTTGCGCCCGACAAAGAAGAATTCGGTGGCGCTGAGGACTCCCTCCCTGCAAAGCTCCCGATCAACCTCGCGGAGATAGTGCGCCAATTCAACATTAAGCTTTTCATCGAAGCGCAGCCCGCCGATAAACTCGTGGAAGAACGCATACCGCCAATCGAAGGTCAGCTGATCGAAACGAGCAATCAAGGCTGGAAACATCTCAGCATACCCGGCTTCATTGTCGTTGGCGGACTGCACGTTATGGCCGTCTTCTGTTTCATAGCGCAGCTGTGCGAACAACTGCTCGAATTCACGCTCGCGGGATGCAGCATCACGCGGAATCGGATAGCTCCTGTAGAAACCGCTATTTAGCGAAATCAGAACGCGCAAAAGATGCATAAATATCGCATTGCCCCGCGTCACTCGATCGCGCACCGGCTCATGCACCAGAATAACTCCGGCAGGCTTCAGCAGCTCTTCGGCGCGTGCCAGTACACGCACCTGATCTGGGAAATGATGCAGGGCCCCAAGGAAGACCACTGCATCGAAATAGCCATCGGACAGCTCCTGCATTGTCAGAAAATCTCCGGAAAGGTACCGCAGCGGTCCGCGCTCCCTCAAATAGGGATCCTTGCCAGCGAAATAACCGGCAATCTCCACGCACTTCTCCGAAAGATCGATGCCAGTCACATCGAAGCCGGCCCGTGCAAGTTCGAGTGACATATAACCGGGCCCGCATCCGATCTCTAGCACTCTTGGCATCGGGGACGCCGCAGTGTACTGGCGAATGGAGGCTGCAATTAACTCAAACTGCTCCCCGAAATCGAGCTGCACATACGCCGGCCGGCGCCACGGGTTGTTATAGAACCAGTCGCAAGGCGTGACAGTGCGAAGGTCGGGAACGTGTCCATTTGCGATCCGGTCCTCGATCTGCCGATCGAATGCACGAGCCTCTTCAACAAGCTTCGTCTCAGCTTCACTATGCATATGAACAAGCCCCTGGGTTTCCTCGACTGTCGATGGATGCGCGATCAACGAAATACTTCTGAGTACGAGTGCCCCAGAAACTCGGCGCACATAGGATTTGATGGAAGCGGACGGCGCTGTCGCCACTACCGAACAGGGCTACCGGGCGCCTAGGGACACTCGCCACGCTAGCGATTGCTGTTGCAATCGATTGCGCGTCGAACTGCAAATCCAGCACCGTGTCGCAGGAAACCCGTTTGTTCTGTCGCGTGCCAAGATTCAGGGCTGGCACACCGAAGTGCGGCGCCTCCCGCACGGCAGCGCTCGAATTACCGACAATGAACCATGCGTGTTTCAGCAACGATAGGAAGTATTCGAAACGCATAGATGGATAGACACGAATTTGTTCTAGCCCATGAAAACGCCGATACTCTTCGAGGATCATGTCACTTCCTCGATCATTGTTTGGGTAGATGGCGATGTAATTCCTACCCGACAGTATCACCTGATCGACAACGACTTTGACCTGACGACGCAAGTCGTCCAACTCGGAAGTAACCGGATGGAATAGAAGAATGCCGTAGCTGTCGAAGTCGAAATCGTACCGCTGGCGCACCTCAGCAATTGACGGCAGTAACTCCGAGTTCATGACGTCGATATCTGGCGAGCCAATTACATGGATGGAGTCGTCGCGCTCGCCCAGTTGACTCAGACGCATGCGTGCCTGCTCATTTGCAGCGAAGTGGATGTGCGACAGCTTTGAGACAGCGTGGCGTATCAGTTCGTCAACTGTACCTGATACTTCTCCGCCCTCGATGTGGCCGGTAAGGATATTGTTTAGCGCGCCCACCGTGGCTCCCGCTAGAGCCTCCACACGATCACCATGCACGACAAGCAGGTGCGGCGAAGTCTCCTTTACGTAGTCCGATAGACCACTAATTGTCTTTGCAAGCACTTGGTCCATGCCATCGTTGCTGTTTTGATTTATGTACTTATAAACGCTGCGCAAACCCGCATGCTCCACTTCTTCGCAGGTGTAACCATACTTGGCCAGCATATGCATGCCCGTGACAAATACGCGCACGTCAAAGTCAGCGTCCGCCTGCAACTGGAGCATCAGTGGTTTTAGTTTGCCGAAGTCCGCACGCGTGCCCGTAAGAAATACAATCTTGCGGGGTTCCCGATCCAACATTGTCAACCACCCTTCAAATGCGATTTGGCCAATCGGCTGCCGCTGCGAACGGGCTGTGCAACAGTCCTTCCCAGCAGCGATTCGTAGTCAACCGCGCTGAAGTCACCTCCACCTGGCCGCTTGATCCAGATATTGTCCTCCGTGAGTAGATCACCCGCGGCGATGTTCTGGATTGCGACCACGGAAGCGAAAGCAAAGGCAATCGTAGGCGCTTCAGCATCAACAGGTTCCTTGTCGCCACCGCGCGCAGAAAAAATGGCCCTTGAACCATGAATCAGATCGGTAAGTGACGATGGATCCATCGAGCAGACAATGTCAGGCCCCGGCCTACTCATTCTATCGGTGAAGTGTCGTTCGAGAATCGAGGCCCCAAGTGCGACAGCGCCGAAACAGGCATGATTGGTCACCGTATGGTCAGACAGACCAATGACTGCGTCCGGGAATGCGTTGCGCAGTTTGACCATCGCTCCCAATCGAACCAGTTCGGCTGGTGTTGGATACACGTTGGTACAGTGCAGAAGCGCGAAGGGTACTCGCGCTGCCCGTAGAATCTCCACCGACGGGCGAACGCTTGCAAGCGAGTTCATTCCAGTGCTGATAATGACGGGCTTACCCAGGCGTGCGACCAACTTGACCAGCGGATAGTTATTGCATTCGCCGGAGCCGATCTTGTACGCGGGCACGTCGAATCTCGCTAGGCGCTGCGCGGCCGCGCGGGAGAATGGCGTACTGATGAAAATCGCACCGCGCGACTCTACGTACTGCATCAGATACCGTTCGTCACGCTCCGACAACGCACAACGCGCCATGATGTCGTAAATGGAGACATCAGCGTTGCCGGGGATCACCGATTTCGCCTCATCGGACATTTCATCCTCGACGACATGTGTCTGATGCTTGATGATCTCCGCGCCAGCACTCACGGCAGCGTCGACCATCTCGATTGCAGTATCCAGGCTGCCCTCGTGATTGATGCCGATCTCAGCGATTACGACCGGCGGATGATCATCACCAATTCGACGGCTGCCGATGAGAAACTCAGCCATGTCGATCTCCTAGAATTCTCTCTGCACGCAACAGGTCATCAGGTGTATCGATGTCAATGCTATCTACCTCGTTCATCACATACGGCACGCTGCCGTTTGATGGGAATCCTCTCCTCGCCATGAACTCTCCCACTGAGAAAACGTAGATCGCCCCGTTGGGAATATACGTGCGCGGCAAATCCTGCCTGCGCGAGTTGGAAAGCCTCTCGTCGAATAGCGATCGCAGCCTATTCCTGTCGTCGAGCCCGAAGGACTTGAAGGGCGACTTCTGCAGTTCGACAACGCTCACTAGCATCGTCGCCCCGTGCTCTCGCAGAAGCGCGATTGCTCGATCTATGTGCCGGGCATCGCGCAGCGGCGAGGTGGGCTGCAAATAGACAATCACCGGATCGCAAGCACGAACTTCGTCGGACAATGCTTCGATGAAATGACGCACTACGTCCGCCGCCGACGCATCATCAGTGGCGCAAGCCGATGGCCTGTTAACGGCGTTTACGCCCATTCGATTACCAAAATCCAGAATCTCCCCGTCGTCCGACGACAGGAAAGTCTGGTCCACTTCTACAGAATCGAGCGCAGCTCTAAGAGTGTAGTACAACAGAGGCCGCCCGCAAACGAGCGCAAGATTCTTCCGCGGCACGCCCTTTGATCCGCCTCGTGCGGGAACAAGAGCCAGAACCGGACGCAGAGCAACCGCCATGTCAGCGCGAGCGCTGCACGACAGAAGGTGAAAGGGTAGTCAAAGCAGTCGGTGACGTCGTGCGTTGCCGTCGCTCGCAGGCCGCACAAAGCAGCAACGATTCTGACGCACAGGCCGTGCACCGGCCAGTACTGGACCAGTGGCACTCGCTCGGACTGGAACTGAATTCGCATGCACCCGCCGGGCCAGCGAACATGGGCGCGTACTCGACACTTCCATTGGGGGGTACGGGAGCCTTCGTCTCTCCCGACAACTGCGTGTGTTGACTGTCCGCGCGGATGAAACACACTCGGTGCCCGCGATTGCCGGCTGCGCCCCACTCGGACGCATATTCGCTTTCGTTTGTCACTAGCGGCATCAGTTCTGTCGCACCCTAAGAAGCTATGAAATACAGGCCATGATAGCGGAGGCGGTGAAGAGAGCGTGAAACACATCCCTACGGCGCGCCGACTCCGCCGACACCCCTACTCCAATTCTGTAAGGCCTCGCTGACATTGCCGCTACACAATGCGCCCTGAAACTTCTTGTGGGCGACAACTGAGAAACAGAACGGCCTGCGCGACACCTACTTCCAGCTAGCGCTGGTTCTTGGCCCGACCTCAGTTTCTCGCCTCTTGGATACCGAACACGTGCTCGACATTGACGATGGTCCGTCCTTAGAAAGACCCGTCGCACGCGCGAGTCTCCCTGCCCTACAGTGTATTGGGCAGCACATTGCGCCCGGCCACGCGAGCTGACGATGCAAGGACGAGGTGGAAGAGTCCGGTCTTGCCGTCCAAGACAAACTGACGCCTCATTGCCAAGTGCCAAAGCCTGCCCACGGCCGCGTCGTGCGTTTTCGGGTTTTGCGGGCGAGATCAGATGAAAGGTAAATTTCAACATTGGCAGCACACTTACGAAACTGAATGATAGGGGTATCGGCGTGAGGCCGTGCAAAGCGGACCTATTCTGTTACGAACTCCGAACGCCGAGATCGACCCTTCGGTAATGCGGGTCCTGGCTTAGCACAAAGCAAACACCAAAAAAGAAAAAATCCAGCAGCGTAGGAAACAGGATCGGTTCCGTTGACGCGCGGAACATCACGACCATCCATACGCAACCCGCGTAAGCCTTCACTGAGAAAGCATGCTTCCGATGCACAAGATAAACGGGAATGCATAGCATCAGCAGCAAATACGGCAAGCCAAAAATATGATGCGCACGAATGAATGAATTGTGGGGGTTGTTATTGTACTCACTGGCAATACTGGTGCCCGTGTAACTTGCACCCGTCCACAAGGTGCTAGCATCAATCTTGTCGAGATACTCAACAATCATTTCATATCGATGTGCATCAAAGAGTCCCGAGCCAATTTTCGTATTGGAATTCACAAACACCAATATCTGCTCTGAATAGCGAATAGATAGAAACACACTGGTGACTAGCACTAGAAGTGAAACGAAAAACGCACGACCCTTGCCCGCAAGAAATACGCGACACACCGCCCCCGCAATCACAATGCCAGTCGCGGCCAATACCGAGCCGCGACCAAACCCGACCACACAAATTGCAAGCGTCGCCAACGCGGTAAGGAGCGACGTCCGGCGCGTTTGTACGTAGTTAACGATACAATAGTTGGCCTGTAACAATACAACGTAAGACGTCACGCCATTCGAGCTTGAGTTTGGAATGATGTCTTGGAGCGGGAAGTTGCGGATACCATGCCGTACAAGATAAGAGAAAATATAAAGCTGTGCGGATACAAGCACCCAGCGGCTAGCCCTGACATACACATTGGTGTCCCTCGTCAGAACATATGCCGCACCGAGCGACACGAGCACAACCGCATAGTGAATGACTCCGGTCAGAGATCTCAGGAGACTGATCGGAAGCATGATCGATGTAACGAGAACCAAAGCAAGCGTCACATTGCGCTCGCGTTGGCTCGACTGGGAGAACACTTTCGCATTTGCCAATACTGCGACGAAGGCAAGCACCAAATACGCCCCCATGACAGCCGTTGCACGGCTCGCATAGGAGACTGCAAGGGCAGCAACAAACAGCGCCGACAGCACCGCATTGTGGCTTAAAGGCAAATAGCTCAGTCGCATTGGCTCGTTATGCGCCGTGCATCGACTATGTTTCGCCGAATTGCCGGACCAAATAGCGCCAACATGGACCCAACCAAACCACCTGCGATGGTGCCCACCATTGTTTGCAATCCTCTGCGAGGCCAGGACCTCTTGAAGGGTACCGACGCAGGCGAGACAATCTTGAAAGAAAAATCGCGAACAACCGTAGCCAGCATGAGCTCATTCATTTGCGCCTCCAATAGACGCGCAACTGTGCCGTGAGTGCTCGTAACATCGGCTGCTGACAATGCCTTCTCCAGATCCTTGATAAACGCAGAGCTACGATTCATGGCGCGCACGCGCATCTCTGAGTTCAGGCGAGCGACCATTGCATTCGCCCAGCTCGCTGCTCGATACGGGTCACTCCATTCAACTTGCACCGTATAAATACCGGTCAATGGATTGTGTCCAATGACGGCAATCTCATTTAGTTTCTCTAGCGCATCCTGCATATCGGGCGGGCGCCTAATATCCGTTCTCCATTGACCACGTTCAGCATCCCAACGCGAATCAAATAGCTCGCGCATTAGGCCAAGGTCGGTAACAAATGCCTCGCGAAACTCCCGCGACCGCAATACCGCCATTGACTCCTTGGTTAGGGTCGAACTTCCGCCATCCATATCGATACCGGCCAACATGGCGATGCTGCCGAGCGAGCCGAGCATGGCGCTCGTCGACCCCATGTAGTCATTCCCGGATGGAATCATGGAGACAACTGCACGGAATATCGGCCGGGTAGTAAAAGCGACTGTCCCAAAAAAAACAGCAAAGAACGCCGTTACCAGAATGATGAAATACCTAGCTCGCCAAAGTCGCGCGGCAATTGCTCCCAACGAGAGATCATCGGCGTCACGCTCAACACTGTCAAAGTGCGTGTTATGGAGAAACATGGTCCTTAATCTCAGCGTCGCCCAAGCTCCAAAGGAGCAAGATCAGGCCCACACTAGCAACAGCACCGAACAAGAACCCGCCTAACACAAACAGCAATCGTGGCGGCCAGCTACGATCGGTTCTATCAGGCGGTAGCGCACGATCTACGAAGCGAAACGCATACTCCTGAGTTGAATTGGCGAGCATTCGTTGATTCATTTGCGCCTCGATCAAGCGGCTGATTGCCTGACGTGTCTCGACGACTTGAGTGCGCCCCAACTCTTGCTCAAGAAACCTCAATGAATTTCCCGTGCGCTCTATGGTTCGACGACGCATCTCGGCATTCAGTCGCCCCACCAACACGTTAGCCCATTCCGCAGCACGCTCCGGATCGGTCCATTCGATTTCTAAAGTTACGAACCCTGTATCTTTGCTCTGCCCGACTGTGCGCACATCCTCATTAAAATACTGATACCCATCGGCCAACGTTGGCCAAGTCGTCGCGTCACCGCGAAATCGACCCGACTTAGCGTCCCACCTCGAGGGGAACAGCTTAGGCATTAGGCCGTAGTCACCTATGAAGGACTCGGTGAACTGACGAGACTCAAGCACAGCCAATGCCTCTTGGGTTGCGGGATGTCCTGTGCCGAACCCAATACCCGCCAAGGAAGCCAGGCCACCTAGCCGACCAATTGCGCCGAGTGCGCCATTGCCGCCCGCTTCCGTACTCGCAGGCGTCAACACTGCTATCGCACGGTAACGCGGTGTAATGAAAAATGCAGCGGCGATTGCTACCGCCGTGCATGCCAGGACAGCTCCACTTATCCACCAACGCTTCGCCCAGAGGAGCGCAAGGACATTAGTGATGTCGATTCGTTCAGGGTGCTCGATTTTCAACCTAACCTCTTCAAGGCAGCAAGAAAATAAAACCAACGCCACGGTTCGGCTAGGAATCGAACAAGGTCAGGCGGCGTCTAACCCAGTCAATTCTACGAAAGCAGTCTCAACGCTAGACGCACAAGATTTCCTCATCAGATTCCAAGACCAATGATCATGGCAACTGCACCGCATCAAATTGCGCACTGTGAATCATTCAATTGACTTCGAGCTTGGCTAAGGATTGTTGCAACGGGCTTTATCGAACTGCGCGTGCGACAATGCTTTCGAATTCAGACTCTCCCAAGGATTCGCCGCCAACGCGCACATGGAAGCAGCGATTCCGTTCTGCGCCTTCATCGCGTTCTTGGCAGGTCCGCCAGTACACTAGATGCGCAATTCTTGTTGATCAAACAGAAAGGCGGTTTGGCCGGCCGGGCGCACATGCGTGGCGAGCGCGAGAATTCAGGCACCGCACTCTCGCGCTGCTCACAGCGATAGTGGCAAAGAAGCTGCCCGCCCAAGCGAACAAGTTGACGTCGTGAAGTTCCACGCCGAAGGTGCAAATAGGGCTGAGATACGCGCCACGCAGATCGAGCTGCACATGCAGATTCAATACTGCCTTGGTGAAGCGAAGTTCGGCCTTCGAGAACACCGGCAGGCACATGTCGACAATCGTGGTATCGAACTAGTAGGCCGCATGGTCCAAGCTCATCCCGAAGCTGTCGGCCATTTGGACAACAGATGACCGCGCGAGGTTTTTCCAAGAGCACCATCGTCAATCGCGCGCAGATTGTCATGCCGCGGGGGTTGCCATATATGTCATGGGCGCCCTGATAGGCTGCTAAAATCATGTCGGATCAGGTTTTTCGACAAGTCTGATCAAGTTGACCGCGCAGCAGAGAGCTAGAATGAATTGACAGCGGCAACCGACACCGCGACGTTGTAAAGGATCTGCGTCACCGCCTGCCACAGCGGCAGCGGCGGCATACGCTCGGTATCGAGGGGTACGACCACCGTATCACCCGCCTCCATCTTGACGCTCGACGCACGCGCGAACCAGCGGCTCGAGCTGCGAGCCACGACGCTGCCATCCGCGCGCACCACATAGATCTGCCCGTCGTCCGCCTTGCGCGTCACGCCGCCGGACAGGCTGATGTAATCGTCGCGCGAGAGGCCGGCGCGGTAGAAGTGCGACGTGGAGTTCTGCACTTCGCCGATCACCGTCACCTCCTGGCGTTCTTTCGGTATGAGCAGGCGGTCGCCGCCTCGCAGCGCAATATCGGCATCCGCACCCGGCGTTGCCGCGATCGCCTCTGGCAGGTCGATGACGAGGCGGCCGACGGCTTTCGCGGAGCGCAACTGCGCCAGGAGCGATTGCCCGACGGTCAGGGCCGTACCGGCACCCACCTGGTTGGCATTTGCGCCCTGCAGCGCGGCGGTCGCGAGGTCTGTCTGCAAGCGGTCGGCGAGCCGATCCATCTGCAGTTGCTCCCGTTCCCGCAACCCCTCGCGGGTAAACACGGCTCCGCGCGGCGACGCGAGCGACGTCAGCCCACCCGCGCGCTCGAGCACGGAACGCAGCGATTCGCCGCGCCGGATCGGATAGGTGCCGGGGAAGCGCACTTCACCCTCGATCTTGACGACCTCCTGCTCGCGCCATTCGGGCGTTTCCTTGATGAGCAGCATGTCGAAGGACTGCAGTGGAAGATCCGCCGAGGGGTCGCCTTCCAATGCGGCGGCGAGATCGATCTCGATCGTCTCGGTCTGTCGTACGGTGCCGATTACCCGGAACCGGGTCAGCTCGGCGCTGGTCGTGAAGGCTGCATCGTCGAGCCCGCCGCCCGCGCGCACGAGGTCCGACACCCGCATCTGCGGCTCGAGCGGATACTCGCCCTTGACCTTCACCGCGCCTTCGATCTTCACCGACTCCGTCGGTTGCGCAGCGCTCCCCTGCAACTTCAGTTCGCGCAGCAAGGGCTCCACCACCGCGGCGCGCCCCGATTCGAGGTCGAATACGGTCAACCGATCGCGCGGCTGCAGCAGGATGTCGGCGGCCGAACCCGGCGCGCGCAGGGCGGCCGCGAGGTCCGCGGACAACACGGCGATGCGCTGGCCGGGCGGTATCTCACGGCGGATCAGCACATAGTGGGTGTCTGCGTTGGGTTTCAGGTCGTCGAGCGAACGGATGGCACTCGACAGGCGCAGCCCTTCGCGCCAGGCGACGGCACCGGGCTGGTAGACGTGCCCCGCTATCGTCACGCCCGAATCGATCGTGGGAGGCAGGCGCGTGATGCGCAGCACGTCGCCGTTGCCGATCGGTTGCGCGCGGCCCTCGGCCGTCGACAGGTCGACATTGATGACGACGCGCCGTTGCTGCCCGTCGAGATGCATGAGGTAGGCGGTACGCGGATCACTTTCAGGCGTGAGCCCGCCCGCGAGCTCGATCACGTCGCTGGCGCGTGCGCCGGCTGCCAGTTCATAGATCGCGGCGCGATGCACTTCGCCGTCGACCGACACGGTGGGGCCCACCGGCGGGATGAAGATCACGTCGCCCGGCAGCAACTTCGCATCGTCGCGCGTGTCGCCGCGAATGAGGAGATCGTAGAGGTCAAGCCGCCGCACCACTTCGCCCTGGCGCTTCAGTTGCACGTTGCGCAGCGAGCCGATTGGCTTGACGCCTCCCGCGGCGTAGATCGCCGAGGTGATGGTGGCGAGTCCGCTCACCGTATAGGTGCCGGGCCGGTTCGCTTCGCCCAGAACGAAGACGCGCACCGCCCTGATGTCGCCCATCGAGACGCTCGCGCGCACGCCGATCATCTGGCTCGACACGCGCTGCTCGAGATTGCCCTGGACCGCGCTGAAGCGCTGCCCCGCAACGCTGATCGGGCCAAGCTCTGGGAAGTTGACCCGCCCGTCGCGGCCGACCGTCAGGCGCAGGGTGCGGTTCTGGTTGCCATAGAGGATCACTTCGAGTTCGTCGCCCGACCCCACCACGTAGTCCGCCGGCACGGGCACGTCGGTGACGGGCGCGAAGGTCGACGGCGAGTCCTTGAAGAGGTCGTAACCGAAGGGCTTGAGTCCCGAGGGGCCCGACCTGGTGAGTGGCAGGCGCGTCACCTTGATGGCGAGCCCGTCGAGTTCGGGCTCTGCGGTGAGACGCAGCGCCGCCTGTTCTTCACTGAGGCCGGCGAGCGGCATCGCCGCAAAACCCGGCATCTGCAGGGTGCCGTCGATGTTGAGACGGTAGGGGTTCTTTTCCTTGATGCGCGCGATCACCGCGGCGAGCTTGTCCTTGCGCAGCGGATCCCAGTCCTTCGTCGTGTCGATGACGACGGGAGGCTGCCCCTCGACGGTCGACGGCACGACCTTCGGCTCGGGCAAGCCAATGGTGATGACGAGCGTGTCATCCGCTCGCAGCGCGGAAGCGCGCTGCAGCCGTTCCGCGAGGTCCGCGTCCGAGGGCTGCCCCGATTCCGGGCGTGCACTGGCCTGATCTTCCGACTTTACCTTGTCCTTCGTGCCGGATGTCGCCTCGGCGCCGATTCCCATCTGCTCGAGCAGCATCTGGCGCTGCTCCGGCGTGAGGTTGCGCAGCATCTCGAGCTGCTGGGCATTAGGCACCTGCGCGAGCGCCGGCACCGCCAGCACCCACGCCATCAGAAGAAGGAGTTTCCGCATCAGAACCTTTGCCGCCATTCAATGAAGCCGGTGAAGTCAGCGCCTTCAGCCGGCTCGAGGTCGAAATCGTTGTAGCCGAGGCCGAAGCGCAGCTCCCCCCGGGCGAAGGGGCGATTGTACTCAACCTCGACGCCCCTGAGGCGATTGGGCGCGGGCGTGCCGCGCGCGAGGTCGGCCTGGCGCAAGAGCACGCTCACCGTTTCGCCTGCCGGCCGGACCAACAATGCGCCGAGGGAGTACATCCGGCCATCGCCGCCCAGGGCGTGCCCGATCGATTGCCCACGGTAGGTGTAACCCTGTGGGTACAGGTCATGGCGGTAGGCGCAGCCGAAGATCGGGTTGCTGCGCGTGAAATTGCAGGACGTGTCGGCGAACTCGGCGTGTCCGCGTACCCCGCCCCAGGGCGTCGAGACCCAACCCTCTGCACCGAGCAGCCCGAGGAACTTTGCCGGCAAGCCACCCGCCTCATCCTCGCCGATGAACTGGCCGTAGAACGCGAGCGGCAGCGGCTGCCAGGGCGAGGCGAGGCGGAAGTCATATCCCGCCAATTGATTGCCCGGCTCGTCGTTCGTGGTGGCGCTCGAAACGGTATTGTCGTGACCGATCAGGAGATCCCTGAACGTGCGCCACCCGCACGGCCGCCCCTCGCCGCACCACTGGGCCGTGCGACTCAGGCCGATCTCGAGCCACGGCCGCGGCCTGAAGTTGAAGCGCGCCGCGAGGAAGCGGACATCGGGCACCGCGACATCGCTGCCTTCCATCTGCCCGAGTTCGAGGCTCGCGCGCCACGGGCCGATCCAGCGCAACCACTTCGTCTCGAAGGCGTCGGTGTAGTTGCGCTCGACCCGCACGCTCGGGATCGGGCGCGCCGCATTGCCGAGGATCAGGCTGCCTTCCCAGCCCGGCCCCCACCAGCGCTCCATCCAGCCCGCCGAAATCATGAAGTTGCCGACATTGAGGCCGACGTAGCTGCCGTCGAGGCGCACCGCCTGATCGTCGCTCGCGTCGGTGACACCCGTGACCTGCAGGTTCGTCGCGAGCCGATCGCCCATCCAGCTGGCCTGCAGCTCGAGTTCCCCTTCCTCGCGCGGCGTATCGGAGAAGCCGCGCAGCGGATCCGGATCCCGCGCGCCCGATACGCGCACGCCGGCGGCACCGAGCCCCGCCCTCGCCTCCCGCCGCGCGGCACCCTGCAGGCGCGCCAGCGCCTGGCGCAGGGCGTCGCTGGCGTCATCGGGCAGGCGCGCGGCGTTCACGTCGCGTGCGACGTCGGGCCAGGAAATCGGCCAAGTCGTGATGGGGCCGCGCAGGACACCCGCGTCGGCCAGCAACTCGATGTCGTGCCGCAGGGTGAGATCGCCCGGCGCCAGCCAGGGTGAGGCGCCGGCGACGGATACGGCACAGGAGGCCGCGAGCGCCAGCAGGCAGCGGGAGAGCAAAGGTCGAAAGGGCATGGGGCGGCGATTATTTCATCGGGCCGCCAATCTGGTCAATTTTGACCATAGGCGAAATTACACACGGTCATTTTTGACTGCTATCCAAAATACCCATACTCTCGCCCCATGCGCCCCCGCCCGCGCTATCTGCTTCCCCAAGTGCGTGCCGACCTCGCGCGCCGCATGGTTTTCGTGGCCGGGCCGCGGCAGGTCGGCAAGACGACGCTCGCGCAGAGTCTCCCTGGCGCACGTGCCGGCTACCTGAACTGGGACATCCCGGCGGGTCGAACTTGCATTCTCAAGGGCGAGTTGCCGCCCGGGAAGCTGTGGATCTTCGACGAGATCCACAAGTACCGCCGTTGGCGAAACTACCTCAAGGGGATCTACGACGGGCGCGCACGCGGCCAGCGCATCCTGGTGACCGGGAGTGGCCGGCTCGACCTGTACCGCTTTGGCGGCGATTCGCTGCAGGGTCGATACCACCTGCTGAGGCTGCATCCGCTATCCGTCGCTGAACTGGGCCTCGCGCGGGCAGAAGACCTGCAGAGCCTGCTGGTGCTGGGCGGTTTTCCCGAGCCCTGGTTCAGCGCGAGTGAAACGTTCGCGCGGCGTTGGTCGCGCGAATACGGTGCGCGCCTCGTCCGTGAGGAGGTCGCGAGCCTCGAGCGCATCGTGGATCTCGGCACCCTCGAGCTGATGGTCGGGCGCCTGCCCGCCCTCGTCGGCTCACCGCTCTCCATCAATGCGTTGCGCGAAGACCTGCAGGTCGCCCACAAGACCGTCGCAAGCTGGCTTTCTGCGCTCGAGCGCCTGTACGCCATTTTCCGCCTCGCCCCGTTTGGCGCACCGCGCATCCGCGCGGTGCGCAAGGAACAGAAGCACTATCACTTCGACTGGGCGGCCGTACCCGACGAGGCGGCCCGGTTCGAATGCCTGGTGGCCGTCCACTTGCTCAAATGGGTGCACTTCCAGCAGGACACGGCAGGACGGGATGTCGACTTGCGCTACTTTCGCGACACTGACGGTCGCGAGGTCGACTTCGTCGTCACCGAGCAGAACCGGCCGCTGTGGATGATCGAATGCAAACTGGGCGACACCGATGTCGATCGCGGCATCCGCTATCTGCATGCCCGCTTTCCGGGCGCACAGGCCTGGCAGATTTCAGCCCGGGGCGTGAAGCACTACCATACCCCCGACGGCATCCGGGTCGCGCCGGCCATGGAATTCCTGCGGACACTGGCCTAGCCCGGCGCATGAAGATGTCGTCACATTCTGACATCACGAGGATGCGGGTTTCAGGGTAGGCTTCGCACCCTATGCGCGTCCTGTTCATACCGGTCTCCGCCCCCACCGGCACGGGGGAATACGCGCGATCGCTCGCGATCGCCACGGCACTGCGCGCGCTGAAGGCGGATGCCGAGATTTCGTTCGTGCTGAACCGCCATGCGCCCTACGCGGCCGCAGCGCCCTTTCCGGCGGTGCTGCTGCCGACCTCGCCGACTTTTCACCCGCGGGAAGTGTCGGCGCTGATCCGGGGCGAGCGCCCCGACCTCGTGGTCTTCGACAACGCGGGCCGCACCGCCCAGTTGCGCGCCGCGCGCGACAGCGGCGCGCGCGTGGTGTACATCAGCTCGCGCCCGCGGCAACGTCGCAAGGCCTTTCGCCTGAAGTGGCTGCCCTTGCTCGATGAGCACTGGATCGCCTGGCCCGAATTCATGGCGGGTCCCCTGAACGCCACGGAGCGTTTCAAGATGCACCTCGGCGGGCATCGGCCCACCGTGCGTTTCTTCGACACGATCGTCCCGACCCCTTCGCCAGAGGAGTCTGCCGCCGTGGTCGCCCGCTTCGGCCTCGAACCGGATCGGTTCGCGCTCGTCGTGCCGGGCGGTGGCGGGGCGCATCCGGGTGCCGAACAGGGTCCGCGCACGATGGCTGCCGCTGCGTTGCGCCTCGCGCGCGGCGGCCACCCCACGCTGCTCGTGGGCCCGCAGGGCCAGGTGAGCGACGGCAGCTCGGGCTTGCGCCATTCCCCGGCGCTGCCCATTCGCGAGCTGGCCGCGCTGCTGGCGCGCGCGCGCGTGGTGGTGGCCAATGGCGGCGACACGCTGCTCCAGGCGCTGTCGTTCCAGCGTGTCTGTGTCGCCGCACCGCTCGCCCACGACCAGATCGGGCGGATTCGTCATTGTGCCGACGCGGGCATCGCGACCGGCGTCGAGCTCGACGAAATGGCAATGGCCAGCGCCGCGGACGAACTGTTGCGCGATGGCGACCGGCGGGCCAAGCTCACGGCTTGCATGGCGCAGCGCCCGATCAGGAACGAACTCGACGTCGCGGTGGATTCGCTTGTCCGGCTGGCCGCGTAGGGCGCTCCCGGCGCTGGCCGGGTGCCTGCTGGTTGCCACGGCGCAGGCGCGCGGCGTCTCGCCGTACCTGCCGGTCAACCTCGAGCCCGAGATGGAACGCCAGGTCGAGCAGGTGCTCACCCTCGCCGACCAGCCCTTCCTCACCCGCCCGATCGCGGCCGCGGTGGTCTGGGACGCCCTGCCGAAGGCGTGCGCGAAGGACCTCGCGCTCTGCCGCAGCGTGGAGCGTTTCCTCGCGCGCTTCATGAACCGGGCCGGTGTTACGACGGCCTCCATGGCCGCCGCGGCCAGCGACGGCGCGGATCATGTGCTGCCGAACCGGCATGGCCTGGCGAGCGACAGCGCATGGGAAGCCTCTGCACGCGCCTACTGGCAGCCTTTCGACCATGCGCTGCTGACATTGGGCGGCGTGGCGTACGAGGACGACGCGACTCCGACGGGCTCCCTGCTGAGCCTCGGCTGGGACTTCGCGCAGTTCGATGCGGGCTTTCGCGATCACTGGCTGTCGCCGTTCTCGGATAGCGCCATGCTGCTGTCCACCGAGGCGCCGACGATGCCCTCGGTCACGATTTCAAACTATCGGCCACTCACGCGCCTCGGCCTGCGTTACGAGGCGTTCCTCGCGCGGATGTCGAGGTCGGACGACATCCTGTTCGAGGGCAGCGCGACCTCGGGCCATCCGCAACTCGCGGGCCTGCACCTGTCGATCGAACCCGCGAGCGGCTGGTCGCTCGGCTTCAACCGCGTCATGCAGTTCGGCGGCGGCGCGCGCGGCGGAAATTCCTTCGGCGACATCCTCGACGCCTTCTTCAACCCCTCGGGCAGCGACAATGTCGCCAACGCCTCGACGGACCCGCAGTTCGGCAACCAGGCGGCTTCTTTCACGAGCCGCTTCGTGTTTCCGGGCGCGATCCCCTTCTCCGTCTATGCCGAGTACGCCGGTGAGGACACGTCACGCGGCCGCAACTACCTGCTCGGCAACTCGGCGCTGTCGGTCGGCATCGACTGGCCGCGGCTGTGGCAGCGCTTCGACCTCACGCTCGAGGCGTCCGAGTGGCAGAACGGCTGGTACGTGCACGGCCTCTACGGCGACGGGCTCACGAACGAACGGCACGTACTCGGCCACTGGGGCGCCGATCAGCGCGCCTTCCGCGACGGCGTCGGCGCGCGCAGCGCGATGGCGCGCCTTGGCTGGCAACCGGCCTTCGGCGGCCGCTTCGCGCTGCGCGGACGGTTGATCGACAACGAGTCGTATTTGTCGACCTACTACTGGCGCGGCTACGACCTCTCGCTGAGCTACGCGCGCCCGCTGGGCAATTTCTCGGTGGGCGGCGAGTTGTACGCAGGCCGTGATGTGTTCGGCGAGGACTTCAAGCGCATCGCCGCATTCGTGCGTTATGCGCCGGCCTTCGCCGGGCGCACCGGGGGAGCCGCGATCGACGGCGCCACCCGCCAGCGCGCCGACGGCGCGGAACTCTTCCTCGACGCCGGCGCGAACACGCACGAAGTGAAGGTCGACCTCGAGGACAGCATCCCGCGTTTCACGACCGATCGTGAAGTGGCCGCGCACTTCGGTGTCGGCGCGCGCCGCCGGGTCTCGGCGCACCAGGACCTCGGGGTGCGCGTCGAATACGACGACATCGACGGCCACGCCCTCCTCGGTGTGCGCGCGCTCGACTATCGCTATCGATTTGACGGGCCCGTCGCCCTGACCGGCTTCGTCGGCGCCGCGCGCTACGACCTCGCCACGCCGGCCTACGGCACCTATCTCGGCGTGGGCGCGCAGTGGCGCAACCTCGCGCCGCGCCTCGACCTGTCGCTCGACCTGCGCTACGCCTCGAAAGTGGCGCGCGATCATCTCGCGCCAGACGACCCCGCGGGCAGCCGCGGCGACAGCTTCTACGACATCACGAGCGCGGCGCTGTATCTCAGCTACCGGTTCTGAGTACATCCCGCGTTGGATGGCTGCCGGACAGGAACGCATTTCTGCTCGTTTCGAGCATGAATTGCGCTGGAGCACGGCGCACCTTGGCAGGAGAATCCGCATGACCTGCTGAACCCATGTTCCTTGATGTTTAACGTTATGCGTTATAGAGTGGCATCGTGATCCGGAGCTTCAAGTGTTCCGACACGAGGGAGCTGTTCGAGACGGGGAAATCGGCCCGTTTCAGCTCGATTGCGCATGTTGCGAGTCGAAAGCTCGCAATGCTGAATGCCGCGGAGTCGCTGGCTTTCCTGCGTACCCCTCCCGGAAACCGGTTGGAGGCGCTGCGCAGCGATCGGCGCGGTTTGCACAGCGTCCGGATCAACGATCGCTGGCGGCTTTGCTTTCGCTGGACCAGCTCGGGGCCGGAAGAGGTGGAAATTGTTGACTACCATTGAGACACAATCATGGCTGTGAAGTACGGGATGCGTCCCGTTCACCCCGGTGAGGTCTTGCGGGAGGAATTCCTGAAGCCACTCGGCCTCAGCGCCAACGCACTCGCGAGGGCATTGGCCGTGCCGGCCCCGCGGGTGAATGACATCGTGAGGGAGCGACGAGGCGTCTCCGCGGATACCGCCCTGCGCCTCGCCAGGTACTTCGGTGGCGATGCCCGATCCTGGCTCGAATTGCAGGCCACCCATGACCTACGGGTAGCGGAAATCAAGAGCGGAAAGCGCATTTCGAGGGAGATCACGCCAGCGCAGGCCTGATCAGGGAGCGACTCCGTATCGATGGCATAACATTTCGAACGGCGAAGCGGCATCGAAGCGCGCGTTCTTGTTGAAGTGCGCCGATTGCGCGGTCATGTTGTTCCAGAGGTGCACGGCGCGGCTCTCGTCGCCCCACGGCAGCAGGCCGCCGCGCGTCGGCTCGAACAGCAGTTTCCAGTCGGTGCTGCGCACCGGGTAGAAATGCGTGCGCGGCAGCGCACGATCGAGCAAGCCGAGGTGACGCGCGGCGGCCGTGAGGCCCTTCGGGCCGAGTTCACCCCAACGGATCCGGTCGCGGCGATCGCCTTGCAGGTGTCGCCGCCTGAACTTGCGCAGGCGCGTTCGCCAGCCGTCATAGGGGAGGATGCGGTTCGGCTGCTCGCAACAGTCCGCCAGCCAGCGCGCAAGCGCGTGGCCCGCCGGCAACCCGAGGATCGCGTTGTTGACCTGGCGCTCGTCCTCCCAGCCGAAGATCTCCGGCTGCGGGTATTGGATGGGCCGCAGGCACGCGACATCCATGTCGGCCCAGATGCCGCCGCGCTCTGACAGCAGCCGATAGCGGAACCAGTCGGCAAAGATCGCCACCGACCCCGTGCGACGATGCGTGAAGAGCGCCTCGCGTGGCAGGATCTCGGCGGCATCGCGCAGACAGGCGCCGCGGGGCACGCCGGCCGGCTCGTCATACACGTAGAGGTCGACCGGGTGGCCGTGGTGCAGGAACGACGCCACGGCAAGTTGTTCCATGCGCGACAGCGCGGGCCCGTGCCAGAACATTTGCACCGTGTGGCTGCCCACGGCCGCCTGATCACTTCCAGCCGCGCAGCGTCTCGAGCAGCGGTTGCAGGTGCGCCGACGCGGCGGCGGCGCCCGTCTTTCCCGTCACCGCCGGCACCAGCTCGCCGCACAGCTTCTTGCCGAGCTCGACCCCCCACTGATCGAACGCGTTGATGCCCCAGAGTACGCTCTGGGTGAATACCTTGTGTTCGTAGAGCGCGATCAGGCGGCCGAGGGTCGCGGGGTCGAGCGCATCGAAGGCAATCAGCGATGACGGCCGGTTGCCCGCGTACACCTTGTGCGGCGTTCCGGCGGCCTCGAGCGTCTGGCCGAACGCGAACGCCTCGGCCTGGGCCAGGCAGTTGGCGATCGCGAGGTCGTGCTGGTCCTGGCGGCCGCAGGAACTGCGGGCCGGCAGCAGCAGGTCGAGCGCCGCGCGCGGGGTGCCCTGGTGCAACAACTGGAAGAACGAGTGCTGCGCGTTGTTGCCGGGCTCGCCCCAGATCACGGGCCCCGTGCTCCATTGCACGGCGGCGCCGCCCTGCGTCACCGACTTGCCGAGGCTCTCCATCTCGAGCTGCTGCAGGTAGGCGGGCAGGCGCGCGAGGCGCTGGTCGTACGGCAGCACCGCGAGCGTCGGCAGGCCGAGGAAGTTGTTGTTCCAGGCGCCGAGCAACCCCATGAGCGCCGGCAGGTTGGCGCGCCAGGGCGTCGCTGCGTAGTGTTCGTCGATGTCGCGCCCGCCGTCGAGAAAGGCGAGGAAATTCTTCGCGCCGATCGCAATCGCGAGCGACACGCCGATCGACGACCAGATGGAGTAGCGACCGCCCACCCAGTCCCACATCTCGAAGCGGTAGTCCGGATGCACGCCGAACGCGTTCATCGCTGCCGTGTTGACCGACACCGCAGCGAAATGATCGGGCACGGCCGCCTCGCCGAGCACGCTCGCGATCCACTCGCGCGCCGCGCGCGCATTCGCCAGCGTTTCCTGCGTCGTGAAGGTCTTCGATGCGACGACGAACAGGGTGGTCGCGGGATCGGCCGTCGCGATCACGTCGGAAATCTGGCAGCCGTCGACGTTCGAGACGAAGGCCATGCGCGGCGCGCCTTCGGCGTAGCGGGCCAGCGCCGCCGTGGCCATCGCCGGCCCGAGGTCGGAGCCGCCGATGCCGATGTTGACGACGGTGCGATAGCGACGCCGCATGCGCTCGGCGAAATCAAGCATGCGGGCGCGCTCGGCCAGCACCAGTCTCTCGATATCCGCCCCACCCAGTTGCTGTCCTGCACGCTGGCGCAACGCGACGTGCAGCACCGCGCGCTTCTCGGTGGTATTGATCGCCTCGCCGCGGCGCATCGCCGCAATGGCGCCACGTAGCTCGACCGCCTCCGCGAGCGCCTCGAGGGCGGCCAGCACCTCGGCGTCGATCCGCTGGCGTGAAAAATCGAACAGCAGGTTCGCGGCGCGCGCCGAACAGTGCTCGAAGCGCTGCGGATCGCCCGCAAAGAACTCCCGCAGGTGGCGCGTGCCCGTGGTCGACGCCAGTTCGCGCAGCCGCAACCACGGGCGGGTTTCGGGGCCGGCGACACGCGGGGGCTGGGGTGCGCTCATCGGCCCTGCCCCGTCACCGGTAGAACGCGGCGATGCTGTCGACGACGTATTGCAGTTGCGCCGTCTCGAGCTCGGGGTAGATTGGCAAGGCGAGCGTCTCCGCGGCGGCGCGCTCGGACTCGGGAAACTCGCCCGCGCGGTGCCCGAGGTAGGCGAAGCACTGCTGCAGGTGCAGTGGCACCGGGTAGTAGATCTCCGTGCCGATGCCCGCCGCGGCGAGGTGCGCGCGCAGTTCGTCGCGACGGCGCACGCGGATCACGTACTGGTTGTAGATGTGCCGGGCACCCGGCTCGGCGCGCGGCGTGGCGACCGCGTCGCCCAGCGCGGCCTTCGCGAAGGCCGCATCGTAGTACGCCGCGTTGCGCTGGCGACCCGCGCTCCAGCCATCGAGCTGCGGCAGCTTCACGTTGAGCACGGCGGCCTGGATCTCGTCGAGCCGGAAGTTGCCGCCGATGAACTTGTGGTAGTACTTCGGCTCCCCGCCGTGCACGCGAAAGATGCGCAGCCGCTCGGCGAGTGCCGCATCATTCGTGACGCACATGCCAGCGTCGCCGAAGGCGCCGAGGTTTTTCGTGGGGAAGAACGACAGGCAGCCGATGTCGCCGATGGAGCAGGCACGCCGCCCCTTGCCGTCGGCCGAACCGATCGCCTGCGCAGCATCTTCGATCACGCGCAGCCCGTGCTTGCGGGCGATCGCCATCAGCGGGTCCATGTCGGCCACCTGGCCGTAGAGGTGCACCGGCATCAGCGCCTTCACGATGCCGTTCGTGCGCTTGTTGACGAGCTGGCCGCCGCGCGTCTCGCAATCGCGCGCAATGAAGCGCTCGACGGCGGCCGCCGACAGGTTGAAGGTGGCCGCGTCGATGTCGCAGTAGACCGGCCGCGCCCCGGCGCGTGCGATCGTGCCGCCGGTCGCGAAGAACGTGTACGGCGAGGTGATCACTTCATCGCCCGGGCCGATGTCGAGCACCATCAGGGCGACGAGCAGGGCGTCCGTGCCGGAGGAGACGCCAATGCCGAACTGCGTGCCGCAGTACGCGGCGACGTCGGCCTCGAGCTTCTTCACCGCGGGCCCGAGGATGAAATGCTGCGACTCGCTCACCGCCTCGATGGCGGCGTCGATGTCGCGCTTCAGGGCGCGGTACTGGGGCTTGAGGTCGAGCAGGGGGACTTTCATGCCCCCAATTCTAGCCGACCCGGTAGTACTCGAGGTACCAGTCGATGAAGCGCCGCACGCCCACTTCGATCGGCGTGTCGGGCTTGTAACCGACGTCGTCGATCAGGTCCTGCACGTCGGCCTCGGTGTCCGGCACGTCGCCCGGCTGCAGCGGCAGCAGGTTCCGCTGTGCCTTGCGGCCGAGGCATTCCTCGATCACCTCGATGTAGCGCAGCAGCTCCACGGGGCGATTGTTGCCGATGTTGTAGAGGCGAAACGGCGCGCTGCTCGAGGCCGGATCGGGATGCGCGCTGTCCCAGCGTGGATTCGGCTGCGCCACCCGGTCGGTCGCGCGCACCACGCCCTCGACGATGTCGTCGACGAAGGTGAAGTCGCGCTTGTGGTGGCCGTGGTTGAAGACGTCGATCGGCTTGCCCGCGAGGATGTTCTTCGCGAACAGGAACAGCGCCATGTCGGGACGGCCCCACGGGCCGTAGACGGTGAAGAAACGCAGCCCGGTGGCCGGCAGATTGAACAGCCAGGCGTAGTTGTGCGCCATCAGCTCGTTCGCGCGTTTCGTCGAGGCGTACATCGAGAGCGGGTGCCCCACGCCGCGATGCACGCTGAAGGGCATGTCGGTGTTCGCGCCATACACCGAACTCGTGGACGCGAAGACGAGGTGCCCCACGCCGTTGTGCCGGCAGCCTTCCAGCACGTTCAGCGTGCCGGTGATGTTGCTCGCCACGTAGGCGTGCGGATTCTCGAGCGAATAGCGCACGCCGGCCTGCGCCGCGAGGTGCACCACGCGCTCGAATTTCTCGCGCTTGAAGAGGTTCGCCATGCCGCCGTTGTCGGCGAGGTCGAGCTTGACGAAGCGAAAGCCCGCGAGCGCCTCGAGCCGCGCGAGGCGCGCACGCTTCAGGTTCACGTCGTAGTAGTCGTTGAGGTTGTCGAGCCCCACGACTTCATCGCCGCGCGCGACGAGGCGCTGCGCGACGTGCGAGCCGATGAATCCGGCCGCGCCGGTGACGAGGATCTTCACGCGCGGCTCACAGTCGCCCGTCGACCTGGTCGGCCTTGAACAGGTACTTGATGTCGTAGACGACCGCGTTCTTGCGTCCGAAGCGTCGCACCGCCGCCGCGCCCAGGTCCTTAAACTGCTGGTGGCCCACCGCGAGCACCACGGCGTCGTAGGCGCGTGCCTTCGGCGCCTTCACCGGCTTGATGCCGTATTCGTGCTGCGCCTCGCGCACATCGACCCACGGGTCGTGCACGTCGACCTGCGCGCCGAATTTCTCGAGCTCGCGCACCACGTCGACGACCTTCGAGTTGCGGATGTCCGGGCAGTTTTCCTTGAAGGTGAGCCCGAGCACGAGCACCCGCGCGCCCTTCACGTGGATGCGCCGGTTCGTCATCAGGCGTGCGACTTCCGAGGCGACGTACAGCGCCATGTTGTCGTTCAGGCGCCGGCCCGCGAGGATCATCTCGGGGTGGTAGCCGATCTCCTGCGCCTTGTGGGTCAGGTAGTACGGATCGACGCCGATGCAATGGCCGCCGACGAGGCCCGGGCGAAACGGCAGGAAGTTCCACTTGGTGCCGGAGGCGAGCAGCACTTCTTCGGTATCGATGCCGAGGCGGTTGAAGATCAGCGCGAGCTCGTTGATCAGCGCGATGTTGACGTCGCGCTGCGTGTTCTCGATGACCTTGGCGGCCTCGGCCACCTTGATGCTCGACGCCTTGTGGGTGCCGGCCGTGATGATCGAGCCGTAGAGCTTGTCGACGAACTCGGCGGTTTCGGGCGTGGAACCCGAGGTCACCTTCTTGATCGTCGTGACACGATGCTGCTTGTCGCCCGGATTGATGCGCTCGGGGCTGTAGCCGGCGAAGAAATCCTTGTTGAAGGTGAGCCCCGAGACGCGCTCGAGCACCGGCACGCACTCTTCCTCGGTGCAGCCCGGGTACACCGTGGACTCGTAGATCACCACGTCGCCCTTCTTGAGCACCTTGCCGAGCGTCTCGCTCGCCTTGATGAGCGGCGTGAGGTCGGGACGCTTGTAGTTGTCGATCGGGGTCGGCACCGTGACGATGAACACGCGGCACTTGCGCAGCGCCGCGAGGTCGCAGGTGAACGAGAGGCGCTGGGCCGCCTTCAGCTCGGCACGCGTCACCTCGAGCGTGCTGTCGCGGCCCTTCGAGAGCTCCGCGATGCGCTCCGGCTTGATGTCGAAGCCGACCGTTTCATAGTGCTTTCCGAACTCGACGGCGAGCGGCAGCCCCACGTAGCCGAGGCCGACCACACCGATTCGACACCTGCGCACGCTGAAATCCATATGCCCTCGAACGGTGGAAAAGACGGATTATTGTTGGTTTGCCGCGGCGCGGACGCGATCCATGTCGCATTGCCGGAAAACGCAGCGGCCGCCGCTCGCCCTGGCGATCAGGTCGAGCATGCTTTCGTGGGCCAGGAGCTCGTCGGCGCTGGCGGCCCGCACGACGAGGCCCGCATCGGGCCGCACCAGGGCCTGCACGCCCCGGCGCCCGGCGCCCGCGGCGGTCGTGCCGCGGCCCGCGTCGAGCGCGAGCGCACCCTGCCCGCCGGTCATGGCGAGATAGACGTCGGCAAGTATGTTCGCGTCGAGCAACGCACCGTGCAGCTCGCGATGCGAGTTGTCGATGCCGTAGCGCTTGCAGAGCGCGTCGAGGTTGTTGCGCTGGCCCGGGTGCATCTCGCGGGCGAGCGCGAGGGTGTCGAGCACGGTGCACTGGGCGGCGATGCGTCGCGCGAGGCCGGCCGCCTCGGGCAGGCGCGCCAGCTCGGCGTCGAGGAAACCGACGTCGAAGGAGGCGTTGTGGATCACGAGTTCGGCGCCGGCGATGAACTCGAGCAGCCCGGCCGCCACGTCCGCAAAACGCGGCGCGTTCGCGAGATCAGCGCTCGAGATGCCGTGCACGGCCCGCGCGCCCGCGTCGATCTCGCGATCCGGATTCAGGTACTTGTGGAACTTGCGGCCGGTGGCGCGCCGGTTGACGAGTTCGATGGCGCCGATCTCAATGATGCGGTGGCCGCGCTCGGCTTCGAGGCCGGTGGTTTCGGTGTCGAGGACGATCTGGCGCATCGCGCGCGATTCTACTCGAAGCCGCGGGCGAGCAGCGCGTCGATCGCGAGGTTCGCGAGCGTGTCCACGCGTTCGTTGCCGGCCACGCCCGAGTGCGCCTTCACCCAGCGCCAGTCCACCCGGTGCCGGCCTGCCGCCGCATCGAGCGTTTCCCACAGGTCCTGGTTCTTGACGGGCTTTTTCGCGGCCGTTTTCCAGCCCCGCGCCTTCCACGCGGGCACCCATTCACTGATGCCGCGCCGTACATATTCCGAGTCCGTGAAGAGTGTCACCGCGACGGGGCGCTTCAGGGCCTCGAGCGCACGGATCACCGCCGTGAGTTCCATGCGGTTGTTGGTCGTGTTGGCTTCCGCCCCCGACAGCTCCCGCACGTGCTCGCCGCTCGACATCAGCACGCCCCAGCCGCCGGGGCCCGGATTGCCGCGACAGGCACCGTCGGTATAGATCGTGACGGCACTCATGAACGCGTGCGTGACGTCGGCTTGACGAGGCTGCCGAGGACGGCGGCGCGTTCGCGGGGTCGGATCCTGATCGGTGTCATCGTGTAGACGCGCTTGCGGGCCTTGAGGATATACGCGCCGTGCAGGTAGTGGCGCGACGCGATGATCTCGTACCCGAGCAACGCGAGCCAGTCGCAGATGCGACGTTCCGCGTAGAGCTGCCGCACTCCGGGTGGAAAGCGGCCGCGCGACAGCCGCGAGCGCAGCCCCCACAGGCTCCACGGGCGCAGGCCGGCCACGATCAGCTGGCCCTCGCCCGCGAGCACGCGATCCACCTCGCGGATCATGGCCTTCGCATCCGGCAGGAACTCGAGCGTGTGCGGCAGCAGCACCGCGTCGACGGCGCCGCTCGCGATGGGCAGCTGGGGCAGG
Source organism: Steroidobacteraceae bacterium (assembly GCA_050185195.1). GTDB lineage: Bacteria > Pseudomonadota > Gammaproteobacteria > Steroidobacterales > Steroidobacteraceae > CADEFQ01. The sequence continues at coordinate 268,032 of JBFWZQ010000002.1, forward strand.
CGGGCCACGAGATCGACGCCTTCGGCGGCGCGTTCCGCGATGACGGTCTGCTGGCGCGTGCGCGACCCCTGGATCAGCCCGCGCGGCGCTCCCCACAGGCCGACCTGCAGCAGCTCCCAGCCGAAGACGTCGTCGAGCACTTCCGCGAGCAACGCGGTCTCCGCCTCGAGCAGCGAGGCACCTGGCGCATCGCCCAGCCAGGAATCGATCAGGGGTAAACCGGAGGTCATGTGTTACGTGAACCCGGACACAAAATTGCTAGCCAATATGTGAACTTACAGGTTAAATACGCCGATTCAAGGGGGTACGTTAAGACAACTGCCGCCTCTCTCGGACGGGGGATCTTTTTTGAAGCGAATACCGAGCCTCCTGGCCGCCCTCACGTTGACCGGATGCGCCACCCTGCGCGAAGCCCCGCCTGCTGCGCCGCCTGTCGCGCCTGCACCGGTGGCCGCTGCGCCCGCTCCCGCGCCGCTCGTCGCGCCAGCGCCTGAAACACCGGTTACCGTCGCCGGCATCACGCCGGAAAAATACGCCGACCTCTTCGACCGCATCCGCGCCGGTTACCAGCTCCCGGACGCGGATGCACCCTCGATCGACCGCGAGTTTCGCTGGTACGCGAACAACCCTGAATACCTCGACCGCGTTTTCGGCCGCGCGGCGCCCTACCTCTACCACATCGTCGGCGAGATCGAGGCACGGCAGATGCCGCTCGAGCTCGCGCTGCTGCCCATCGTGGAAAGTGCGTTCGAGCCGTATGCGTATTCGCGCGCGCGGGCGTCCGGCCTCTGGCAGTTCATCCCGCCGACCGGCTCGCGCTTCGGCCTGAAACAGAACTGGTGGTACGACGGTCGTCGCGACGTCATCGAATCGACGCGCGCCGCACTCGACTACCTGCAGTTCCTGCATTCCGAGTTCGACGACTGGCTGCTCGCCGTCGCCGCGTACAACTGCGGCGAGGCCAATGTCGAGCGCGCCGTGAAGGCCAACCTTGCCGCCGGCCAGCCCACCGATTTCTTCTCGATCAGCGCGCGCCTGCCGCGCGAGACGCGCGCCTACGTGCCGAAGCTGCTCGCGATGGCGCGCCTCTTCTTCTCGCCGCAGGACTACGACATCGAGTTCAGCGCGCTGCCGAACGAGCCGTACTTCGTCAGTGTCGACACACTCGGGCAGATCGACATGAAGCTCGCCGCGGACCTCGCGGGGATCTCCTACGAAGAGCTGTACACGCTGAATCCGGCGTTCCATCGCTGGGCGACCGATCCTTCGGGGCCGCATCACCTGCTGGTGCCGGCCGACACCGCCGATCTCTTCCGTGAAAGCGTGAGCCAGCTGACGCCGGACGAGCGCATGCGGGTCGCGCACCACCGCGTCGAATCGGGCGACACGGTCGCCGAGATCGCGCACAGGTACCACACGCAGGCGCACGTCATCCGCGAACTGAACGACCTGCCGGCGACGGCGAAACTCGTCGTCGGCGACGACCTGCGGGTGCCCTCGGGCGTCACGGAACTGCCCGCCAAGGTGCAGCTCGCGGCGCTGCGGGTCGATCGTGGCACACGCGCCCGCGGTGGCGTCCATGTCGTGCGACGGGGCGACACGCTGTCCGCGATCGCGCGGCGCAACCGCATGAACGTGCGCACCCTTGCCGCGCTCAACAACATGAGCGTGAACGACACGATCCGCGCCGGCCAGCGCCTCGTCGTGAACAAATCGGCCCACGAGGATTCGCCGGGGAACGCCTCCGCGCGCCGTGGCGGCGGCTCCGGCAGCGGCGGTTCGAGCTATACTGTCCGCCGCGGCGACACGCTGTGGGACATCGCGAAGCGCTTCGGCGTCTCGGTGTCGCAGATCGTCGCCTGGAACGGACTGTCCGGCAATTCGATCAGGCCGGGCCAGAAACTCACCGTCAAGAAAACTTCGGGTTAACGCATGGGCTTCATGACCGGCAAGCGCGCGCTCATCGTGGGCGTCGCGACGGATCGCTCCATCGCCTGGGGCATCGCCAAGGCGATGCACCGGGAAGGCGCGCAACTCGCCATTTCCTACGCGAACGACAAGCTGAAGGAGCGTGTATTGCCGCTCGCCGGCGAACTCGGCGCGCTCACGCTGCCCCTCGACGTGACCGTCGACAGCGAGATCGACGGCGCCTTCGGGCTGCTGCAGCGCGAATGGGGCGGCCTCGACGTGCTCGTCCACGCGGTCGCCTACGCACCGCGTGAAGCGCTCACCGGCGGCTTCGTCGAGGCGACGAGCCGCGAATCGTTCCGCATGGCGCACGACATTTCGAGCTACAGCCTGACTGCCCTGGCGCGGGGCGCCGCGCCGCTGATGGCGGGCCGGAACGGCTCGATCGTCACCCTCAGTTACCTCGGCGCGGTGCGCTCGGTGCCGAGCTACAACGTCATGGGCCTCGCCAAGGCGAGCCTCGAGGCGAACGTACGCTTCCTCGCGGCCGACATGGGCCCCGGGGGCATCCGCGTGAACGGCATCTCGGCCGGTCCGATCAAGACACTGGCCGCCGCTGGCATCCCGGGCTTTCGCAAGATGCTCGGCCGCGTCGCCGATGTGGCGCCGCTGCGCCGCAACGTGACCCTCGATGACGTGGGCAACGCGGCTGCCTTCCTCTGCTCGGACCTGGCCTCGGGCATCACGGGCGAGATCCTGTACGTCGACGGCGGGTTCAACACGGTGGGGATGAACTTTCCGCTGGAGGCGGAGGGGTGAATCCGGCGCGGCGCGGCGCCTACTCAAACGCCTTGGGATTGACCGTCACGCTTGCCTTGCGCCGCGCCTCCGCGACGTAGGCGACGATGTCTGCCGACCCCAGCCGGCTGATGAGCTGCTGCACGCGCTCCTGGCGCGCCTCGGCCGTCAGCGGCGCGACATCCGCGCGCACCTTCGAAACCGCCAGCACCGCCGCGCCCTCCCCGGTCGTGACGACCTGGTAGATCGGCTTGCCTTCCGGTCGCGGCAACGCAAACACCTTCGTCCGGATCTCGGACGGCGCCGAGGGGTCGCTGCGCCCGATGTAGCGCGGGCCCTCGATCTTGCGGCCCGCGAGGGCAACGTCGAACGCATCGCCGGCCTGCAGGCGCTTGAGCGCGGCAGCCGCCGCAGCGCGCGCGGCGGCCTGGCCCCGCTCGCTCTTCATCGTCGCGACGATCGAAGCCTGCACGTCCGCCAGCGGCCGAGCCGCCGGCTTCCTGTGCTCGAGCACCTTCACGACGACCAGCCGGTCTTCGCCGAGCGCCACGGGTCCGCCGACGCGCCCCTGGTTCAGCACCGCGTCGCCGAACACGACGTCTTCCAGCGCCGGGCTGTCGCCGAGCACGCCCCCGCCCTTGCCACGCTCGAAGTTGTCGACCACGCCCGTCGCGAGTGCGAATTCCTTCTCGAGACCCTCGAGCGTCGCACCCGGCTGCTCGAGCCGCGTCTGCAGCTGTTCCTGCGCGTCGCCGAAACGATCGGCCGCCTGGTCGCGCCGGTACTGCGCCTCGAGTTCGGGGCGCGCTTCCTCGAATGTCTTTGTCTTGCCGGGCTCGATCGCCTCGAGCTGGACCACGTGGTAGCCGAACTGCGTCTTCACCGGCCCGCGCGTTTCGCCGACTTTCATGCCGAACACGGCGTCCGCGAACGGTCCGACGAAGGTGGAGCGCGTGGCGAACCCGAGGTCGCCGCCGTTCGCCGCGGAACCCGTGTCCTTCGAATACTGCTTCGCGAGGGCGGCGAAATCCTTGCCGGCCTTCAGCTGCGCGAGCACTTCGCTGGCCGTCTTTTCGTCGTCGACCAGGATATGGCGCGCGCGGCGGCGCTCGGGCTCGACGTAGCGGTCCTTGTTTTCCGCGTAGAGCGCCCGCAGGTCGTCGTCGACGACCGCGACCTGCGCCGCCACCTGCTCGAGGCGCAGCTCGCCGTACGCGAGGCGCACCGATTCGGTGGTCATGTAGTGCTGGGTGTTCGCGTCGTAGTAGGCGCGCACCGCGGCCTCATCGATGCTCGCGGGGGCGAAATCCGCCGCCGACAGCAGGACCCAGCTCGCCTCGCGCTGCTCGTCCTCGAGGGCGACGATACGGTCGAGTTCCTTCGGCGTCACGAAATCGGATATGCCGATCGCGCGCTGCAACTGCTGGCGGGCGAGCGAGCTGCGCAGGTCGGCCTCGAACGCCGCGACGGTGAGGCCCACCTGGGCGAGCCGCGCCTTGGCGATCGACGCGGAATACTTGCCGTCGACCTGGAAGGCCGGTTCCTGCTCGATCGCGGCCTTCACCTGCGCATCGGTGACCCGGTAGCCGAGGTCGTGGACGCGGTTGTCGATCATGGCGCGGGTGATGAGGCCCTCGAGCACGCTCTGCTGCAACTGCGCACGGCGGTCGGCGGGAATCTCGCCACCGAAGACGCGCGCGGCCTGCGCCTGCTGGTCGAGCCAGGCCTGGCGGGCCGTTTCGAGGGGGATCTTCTCGCCGTCGACTTTCGCGGCGAAGGCACTCTGGCCGATACCGACGTCGACGATGCCGTAGGCACCCCAGGCGACGAAAACGAGCGAAATGGCGCCGAGGATCGAATAGCCGATGACCCCGTGCAGATGGTCCCTGATCTTCTGAAGCATCTAAAACCCTTGGATGAGTTGGCGGAGCGGACGGGACTCGAACCCGCGACCCCCGGCGTGACAGGCCGGTATTCTAACCAACTGAACTACCGCTCCACATGGTGGGTGCTGAGGGGATCGAACCCCCGACCCTCGCCTTGTAAGGGCGACGCTCTACCGCTGAGCTAAGCACCCTTCCAAGCCTTCAGAAGGGCGCGGATGATAGAGGATAGTCCGGCGTCGCGCCAGCGGTACCAACCACGGGGGTAAACTCCAGCCATGCGACACGCCTCGCTCCTGCCGGCGTTCGTCATCCTCGGCCTCGTGGCGGGCGCCGCACAGGCCCACGACGACGTCGCCGGGACGCGTTATGTGGCCCCCGAGGGCATCGATACGGGCGACTGCGACCATCGTGATGCGCCCTGCCGCACGATCGAATACGCGCTCGCACGGATCCAGCACGGCGACTCGATCAAGGTCGGCGCCGGCCGCTACGATTTCTCGCACCTGTTTCTCGAAGACCTGCTGTTTGGCAAGCAGGGCCTGCGCGCCGGCTTCAGCGCCGCGGATGAATTCACTGTCGACGACCCGATCGCCAATCGCGCGATCGTCCACGGGGCGGACCCGCGCTTCATCCAGAACCTGATCGCCTTCGGCTTCACGCCCGTCGACGACGCCGGCCAGCCGATCGCGCGCGCGGCAGCCAAAGCGCAACCTGCCGCCGCCTGCGCGGCGGGCCAGGCCGGCGGCTTCCCCTGCTGGAACATCGATTACCTCGCCCAGGTGCCGCTCACCGGCTTCTCGACGCAGCCGCTCAGCGCCGCGAACCTCTGGGGCTTCGTCGATCGTGACGACAACCGCGAATACGTGATCGTCGGCCTGCGCAACGGCACCGCGGTGGTCGATGTCACGAATCCAGAAAGCCCGCGCGAGGTTGCGACGATCCCAGGCGTCACGAATGCGTGGCGTGAGGTGAAGGTCTACCAGGTCTTCGACGCGGCCACGAGCCGCCACCGCGCGTACGCCTACATCACGACCGAAGGCTCGGGCGCCGGCCTGCAGGTCCTGGATCTCACGGGCCTGCCGAACACCGTGGTGCTGGCGAATACGTTGCACGACCTGTCCACCTCACACACGCTCTACATCTCGAATATCGACTACGCGACCGGCATGGCGCTGCCGGGCGCGCAGGCGTTCCTGTACGTCGCCGGCGCGGACCTCGCCGGCGGGCGCTATCGCATCTACGACCTGACCGACCCGGTGAACCCCACGCTGGTGACATCGAGCCCCGGTGCGCCTGGCGCCCCGACGCCCTACATGCACGATTCGACCAGCGTCCTGCTGACCGACAATCGCACCACGCAATGCGCCGCGGCCCACAACCCCTGCGAAGTGCTGATCGATTTCAACGTCGAGCGTATCGACCTGTGGGACGTGACCGACAAGGCGGCGCCCGCCTTCCTCGGTACGACCACGTATCCGAACGCGCGCTACATCCATTCCGGCTGGCCGACGGCCGACCAGCGCCACGTGATCGTGCACGACGAACTCGACGAACTGCGCATCGCGGGGCTCAACACGTCGATCTACACGCTCGATATCGGGGACCTGCGCACGCCGACGATCGTGACGTCCTACACCGGCGCCGACACCACCACCGACCACAACGGCTACACGGTCGGCAATCGCTACTACCTCGCGCACTATCGCCGCGGCCTCGTGATCCACGACCTCACGAACCCGCGCGCGCTGCGTGAAGTGGCCTGGTTCGACACGTTCCTGCTGCCGGCGGCGAACGTCGCGGGCACCGATGGCGCCTGGGGCGTCTATCCGTTCCTGCCCTCGGGCACGATCGCGGTCAGCGACATTTCGAACGGCCTCTTCCTGCTGAAACGCAACGAGACGAGCGCGACGCCGCCCTCACCGCCTTCGCCACCGTCACCACCCGCGCCGCAACCCGGCGGAGGCGGGGGTGGCATCGGAACGCTCACGTTGCTCGCGTTGGGGCTGGGCATCGCGCTGCGCGCCGCGCGAAGGCCCCCGTTTTCGACACCGTCTTCATCCAGAGATCGTCTGCCGCTCTACAGCTACGACTATGACGCGGACTACCCGGAGGTGGCCACGAAGTTCAAGCAGGCCATCACCGACTCGGATGCGATCCTGTTCGTCACTCCTGAATACAATCGCTCCATACCCGGCGCACTCAAGAACGCGATCGATTGGGCGAGTCGCCCGTGGGGCAGCAATTCGTTCGCACGGATCCCGTCAGGCGTCATCGGGACTTCGCCGGGCGCAATCGGCACGGCTGTGGCACAGCAGCAGTTACGCAGCGTCCTCAGCTTCTGCAACTCGCCGCAGATGAACGCACCCGAAGCCTACATCCAGTTCAAGCCGGGGCTGATCTCGGCACAGGGCGAGGTAGCGGACAGCGGCACGGAGAAGTTCCTGCGCAACTTCATGTCCGAATTCCACAAGTTCATAGTGCGCGTGCGAACGGTCATGCCGAGGGACGACTGACCCGCGCAACGCGTGGTCCCGCATTCCCGCGACCACACGCATCCGCGGCCGCTTCGCGGGTTGCACCCCTGCTCCGCCGCCGTATCAACACGCGGACAATACCGCGTGGTCTGTCCGGACGTTGACACCGCGCGGCCGCGCCGCGCTAATGCGCCTGCACGCTGCCCTTACCTGCACGGCGGCCCGGGCGCCGCGAGCGCTTCGGGTCGTCGGCGACCGCTGCGGCCTCGGGCGCCGCGGTAAGCGGCACGGGGCGCGCCGCGAGCGCGATCTCGAGCACTTCGTCGATCCACTTCACGGGCTTGATCTTGAGGTTGCCCTTGATGTTGTCGGGGATCTCGACGAGGTCCTTCTCGTTGTCGATCGGGATCAGCACCGTCTCGATGCCACCACGATGGGCGGCCAGGAGCTTCTCCTTCAGCCCGCCGATCGGCAGCACTTCGCCGCGCAGCGTGATCTCGCCGGTCATCGCGACATCCGAGCGCACCGGGATCTTCGTCAGCGCCGACACGAGCGCCGTGCACATGCCGATGCCGGCACTCGGGCCGTCCTTCGGCGTCGCGCCCTCGGGCATGTGCAGGTGCACGTCGTGCTTCTGGTAGAAATCGGCTTCGATGCCGAGCACGTTCGCGCGGCTGCGCACCACGGTCATCGCGGCCTGGATGGATTCCTGCATCACCTCGCCGAGCTGGCCGGTGTGCTGCAGCTTGCCCTTGCCGGGCACCACCGCCGCCTCGATCGTCAGGAGTTCGCCGCCCACCTCGGTCCAGGCGAGCCCGGTGACCTGGCCGATGCGGTTTTCCTCTTCGGCCTTGCCGTAGCGGAAGCGGCGCACGCCGAGGAACTTGTCGAGGTTCTTCGAGGTGACCGAGACCGCCTTTTCCTTCTTCGCGAGCAGCTGCTGCTTCACGGTCTTGCGCGCGATCTTCGCCACCTCGCGCTCGAGGTTGCGCACGCCCGCTTCGCGCGTGTAGTAACGCACGATGTCGAGCAGCGCCTCGTCGGCGACCTTCAGTTCGTCGGCCTTCACGCCGTTGTTCTTCATCTGCTTCGGCACGAGGTAGCGCCGCGCGATGTTGAGCTTCTCGTCTTCCGTGTAGCCCGGCAGGCGGATCACTTCCATGCGATCGAGCAGCGGCGCGGGGATGTTGAGGCTGTTGGCCGTGCAGACGAACATCACCTGCGAGAGGTCGAAGTCGACCTCGAGGTAGTGGTCGTTGAACGCGGCGTTCTGCTCCGGATCGAGCACTTCGAGCAGCGCCGAGGACGGGTCGCCGCGGAAGTCCATCGACATCTTGTCGACTTCGTCGAGCAGGAAGAGCGGGTTGTGCACGCCCGTCTTCGCCATGTTCTGCACGATCTTGCCGGGCATCGAGCCGATGTAGGTGCGGCGATGGCCGCGGATCTCGGCCTCGTCGCGCACGCCGCCGAGCGACATGCGCACGAACTTGCGGTTCGTCGCGCGCGCGATCGACTGGCCGAGCGAGGTCTTGCCGACGCCCGGCGGGCCGACGAGGCACAGGATCGGTCCCTTCAGCTTCTCGACGCGCTGCTGCACGGCGAGGTACTCGACGATGCGTTCCTTGACCTTCTCGAGGCCGTAGTGGTCTTCGTCCAGCACCTTCTCGGCGCGCGCGATGTCCTTGATGACCTTGGTGCGCTTCTTCCAGGGCACCTTCACCAGCCAATCGACGTAGTTGCGCACCACGGTGGCTTCCGCCGACATCGGTGACATCATCTTCAGCTTGCCGAGTTCGGCCATCGCCTTGTCGCGGGCCTCCTTCGGCATGCCGGCCTTCTGGATCTTCTGCTCGACGTCGGCGAGTTCGTTGGCGCCATCCTCCATGTCGCCGAGTTCCTTCTGGATGGCCTTCATCTGCTCATTCAGGTAGTACTCGCGCTGGCTCTTCTCCATCTGCGACTTGACCCGGCCGCGGATGCGCTTCTCGATCTGCAGCATGTCCATCTCGCCTTCGATGGCGACGAGGATGTGCTCGAGGCGCTGCTTGACGTCGAGGACTTCGAGGACCTTCTGCTTCTCGGGCAGCTTGAGCGCCATGTGCGCCGCCACCGTGTCGGCCAGCCGGCCCGGCTGCTCGATGCCGGCGAGCGCGGTCAGCACCTCGGGGGGCACCTTCTTGTTGAGCTTCACGTACTGCTCGAACTGCGAGATGACGGAGCGCCCGAGGACGTCCATCTCCTTCTCGTCGTAGGCCTCGGTGTCGGGCGCCAGCGTGACGTCGCAGGCGTAGAACTCGCCGGCATGGATGCGGCCGATGTGCGCGCGATCGACGCCTTCGACCAGCACCTTCACGGTGCCGTCGGGGAGTTTCAGCAGCTGCAGGATCGTCGCGACGGTGCCGATGCGATAGAGGTCGTCGGCCTTCGGGTCGTCGACGTCGGCCTGCTTCTGCGCGACGAGCATGATGCGCTTGTCGGCCTTCATCGCGACATCGAGTGCCTGGATCGACTTCTCGCGCCCGACGAACAGCGGGATCACCATGTGCGGGTAGACCACCACGTCCCGCAACGGCAGGACCGGCAGGTTCTCGATGGTGGTGATCTTGAGGCTCGACGGGGAGGAATCGGACACAGGGGGGCCCTCGCGCTGCTGCGGCTATAGTCTAGCCCACACGTGGGGGCGCCCCGGTGGCATTTCAAGTCGCCCCGCGTGGCGGGGCGGCGGTCAGCTTGCGATACCTTGCGCCCGGCGCGGCGGCTCGTCGGCTTCCGTCTTGTAGACGATGTAGGGCTTGGTCTGGCCGTCGATCACGGTTTCGTCGATCACCACTTTCGAGACGCCGCGCAACGACGGCAGCTCGTACATCGTGTCGAGGAGGATGTTCTCGAGGATCGTGCGCAGGCCGCGGGCACCCGTCTTGCGCTGCATGGCGCGCTGCGAGACCGCCTTCAGCGCGTCCTCGCGGAACTCGAGCTCGGCGCCCTCCATCTCGAACAGGCGCTTGTATTGCTTCGTGAGCGCGTTCTTCGGCTCGGTGAGGATCGAGATGAGCGCGGGCTCGTCGAGCTCCTCGAGCGTGGCCACCACGGGCAGGCGGCCGACGAACTCGGGGATGAGGCCGAACTTGATCAGGTCCTCGGGCTCGACCTCGTGGAACACGTCGGGGCCGCCCTTGGCATTCACGTCGCGCACTTCCGAGGTGAAGCCGATGCCGCCCTTCTGCGTGCGGTTCAGGATGATCTTCTCGAGGCCCGAGAATGCCCCGCCGCAGATGAACAGGATGTTCGAGGTATCGACCTGCAGGAATTCCTGCTGCGGATGCTTGCGCCCGCCCTGCGGCGGCACCGACGCCACCGTGCCCTCGATCAGCTTGAGCAGCGCCTGCTGCACGCCCTCGCCCGACACGTCGCGCGTGATCGACGGGTTGTCGGCCTTGCGCGAGATCTTGTCGATCTCGTCGATGTAGACGATGCCCGTCTGGGCCTTCTCCACGTCGTAGTCGCACTTCTGCAGCAGCTTCTGGATGATGTTCTCGACATCCTCGCCGACGTAGCCCGCTTCCGTGAGCGTGGTTGCATCGGCGATCGTGAACGGCACGTTCAGCAGGCGCGCGAGCGTCTCGGCGAGCAGCGTCTTGCCGCAGCCCGTCGGGCCGATGAGCAGGATGTTGCTCTTGGCGATCTCGACTTCTTCCTTCGCACGGCTGCCGCCGCCGCGGGACTGCAGGCGCTTGTAGTGGTTGTACACGGCGACCGACAACACCTTCTTGGCGCGTTCCTGGCCGATCACGTATTCGTCGAGGACCTTCTTGATCTCGTGCGGCTTCGGCAGCTTGTCGCGCGCGCGATCGGCGCGGTCTTCGAGTTCTTCACGGATGATGTCGTTGCAGAGCTCGACGCACTCGTCGCACACGAACACCGAGGGGCCGGCGATCAGCTTCCGTACTTCGTGCTGGCTCTTCCCGCAGAAGGAGCAATAAAGCAGCTTGCCGTCGTCGTTGCGGCCGCGGGAGTCTTCGGTCATTCAGGGGCACCTGTCGCCATCATCGGGGCTTTTATAGCATGGGGGGATCGGGGGCGCAAAAGGCCCCCGTCACACCCAAGCCATTGATTCACTTGGTCGGCGCGGCCGCGGGAACGGCGAGGCGCTTGTCGAGCATCTGGTCGACGAGGCCGTAGCCGATCGCTTCCTCGCCACCCATGAAGTTGTCGCGCTCGGTGTCGAGCTGGATCTTCTCGATCGGCTGGCCGGTGTGGCGGGCGAGGATTTCGTTCAATCGCTCGCGCGTGCGCAGCATTTCCCGGGCCTGGATGCTGATGTCGGTGGCCTGGCCCTGGAAGCCGCCCCAGGGCTGGTGGATCATGGCGCGCGAGTTCGGCAGCATGAAACGCTTGCCCTTCGCGCCACCCGCCAGCAGCACCGCGCCCATCGAGGCGGCCATGCCGACGCAGATCGTGCTGACGTCCGGCTTGATGAACTGCATCGTGTCGTAGATCGCGAGCCCGGCGCTCACCGAGCCACCCGGCGAATTGATGTACAGCGCGATGTCCTTGTTCGGGTTCTCCGACTCAAGGAACAGCAGCTGCGCGACGATGAGGTTCGCCATGTAGTCCTCGACGGGACCCACGACGAACACCACGCGCTCCTTCAGCAGGCGCGAGTAGATGTCATAAGCGCGCTCGCCGCGGGCGGTCTGCTCGACGACGATCGGTACCAGGTTCAGGGCTCGTTCGTTCATGCCGCGCCATTCTGCCCGAAGCGGGTCAGCTCCTTGAAGGTGGAGGGTCGGTCCGTGACGCGTGCACGGGCCACGATCCAGTCGATCAGCTGCTCCTCGAGCACCGACGACTCGATCTGCCGCATCGCGTCCGCATTCTGTAAATAGGCGCGGCGCATCTCGTCCGCATTCGGGTAGGAATTGGCGAGGTCCGACAGGCGCTCCTGCACGCGCGCACGGTCGACCTTGAGTTCGGCGCTGCGCATGAGCTCGCCGATGACGAGGCCGAGCGCCACGCGGCGGCGCGCCGGGTCCAGGAACTGGTCGCGCGGCGGCAGCTGGCTCACGTCCTTGGCCCCCATGCGCCGGCCGATGTCGACCTGCATCTCCTGCACCGACTCCTCGACGAGGCCCTGCGGCACTTCGATCGGGTTCTCGCGATGCAGTGCATCCATCACCTGGGTGCGCAGGTGGTTGCGCACGGCGTCGGCGAGTTCGCGCTCCATGCTTTCGCGCACTTCCTTGCGAAGCTGGTCGATGCCACCTTCCTTGACGCCGAATTCGCCCGCGAAGGCGTCGTCGAGCGGCGGCAGGCTCATCTCCTCGACGCCCTTCACCGTGATCGCGAACTCCGCGGTTTTGCCCGCGACGTCCTTGCCGTGGTAGTCGTCGGGGAAGTGCACGACGGCCGTGCGCGCCTCGCCGGCCTTTGCGCCGGACAACGCCTGCTCGAATTCGGCCAGCACCTGGCCGCCGCCCAGCACCACCGGCACGTCGCGGCCCTCGCCGCCCTGGAATGCGACGCCGTCGATGCGGCCGTCGAAGTCGATCTGCACGCGATCGGTGGTTTTCGCACCGCGCTCCACGGCGTGATAGACCGGCCGCTGCCGGCGCAGCGACTCGAGCATTTCATCGACGTCCGCGTCGGCGACCGTCGCGGTCGGGCGCTCGATCGCGAGGGACTCGACCGGCGCGAGCCGGATGTCCGGCAGCACCTCGAAGGTCGCGACGTACTTGAGGTCGGCGCCCGGTTCGAGCGCGATCGGCTGGATGCGCGGACCGGTCGCGGGCTTCAGGTTTTCCTTCGAAACCGCGTCGGCGAACGACGAACGCAGCAGGTCGTTCACCACTTCCGAGTGGACCTGCGTGCCGTACTGCTGGCGCACCACGCCCATCGGCGCCTTGCCGGGGCGAAAGCCGTTGAAACGGGCCGTACGCGCGAGCTTCTTCAGGCGCTGGTCGACCTCGGCGGCGACTTGCTGCGCCGGGACCGCGACTTCAAGCTTGCGTTCGAGACCACCGGTGGCGGTCAGTGAAACCTGCATCGTGTGTTACCTGCTGTCTGGTGCGAAAGGAGAGACTCGAACTCTCACGGGTTACCCCACTGGAACCTAAATCCAGCGCGTCTACCAGTTCCGCCACTTTCGCGTTTGGCGTCCCGTCGGCCCGGCGCGAGGGGCGCGGATTATAGCGGATTGCCGCCGCAATCCAGAATCCGGCATGCTGGGGGCACAATAACAGGGGAAATCATGTCCAAAGCCGCAGGATTCGCGCTCGTACTCGCCCTGACCCTCGCTTCGGGACTCTTCGACGCCAGGGGCTTCGTCTACGCCTCCCGCGCGTGGCCCGGGGGCCGCATGGCCCCCGCCGTCGCCCTCTCGTCGCTCGCCGCCTTCATCGCCGGCGTGTCCCTCTATGTGCTCGCGGTGCGCTTCATGCAGGGCGTGGGCATCGTCGGCGTCGCCCTGCAGAGCGCCATCTGGTTCGTGGTCACGGCGGTCGGCGTCGCGGCCATGGATGGCACGGTCATGCAGTGGTCGCGCCTGCAGCAGCTGACGGCGATATGCATCGCCATTGCACTCGGCTGGCTCATCGTGACGACGAGCGGCGCCAAGGGGCACTGAGCCCCGGGGGGAGCGTACATGGCGCGCGGCAATCGCTCCCTCGAACTGCACGGCTCCGTCCGGATCACGGCCGGCGCCCGGGATTTTGGCGGCGAGCGCCAGATCGCGCTGCTCGACGCCATCGCCGCCAGCGGCTCGATCACGCGGGCGGCCAAGGCCATCGGCATGAGCTACAAGGCGGCCTGGGACGCGGTCGACGCCATGAACGGCCTCGCCGGCGAGCCCCTGGTCGAGCGCAGTACCGGCGGCCGGGGTGGCGGCGGCACCCGGCTCACGGAGCGTGGGCAGCGGCTCGTGGACAATTTCCGCATCATCGAGCGGGAACACCGGCGCTTCGTCGAGCTGCTGAACCTGCAGGCGCGCAGCCTCGCCGACGACTATTTCCTCGTGAAGGCCATGGGCATGAGAACCAGTGCACGCAACCAGTTTTTCGGCAAGGTCGGCGCCATCCGTCGTGGCAGCGTGAACGACGAGGTCACCGTGCAGGTCGCGGGCGGGCACGCCATCGTCGCGATCGTGACGCACGAGAGCCGCGAGAACCTCGGCCTGCGCGCCGGGATGGAAGCCTACGCACTCGTCAAGTCGTCCTCAGTGATCGTCGTGACGGGCGGCGATGGCGCGCGCTATTCGGCGCGCAACTGCCTCGCGGGCACGGTGTCGCGCGTGCTGCCGGGCGCGGTGAACTCCGAGGTGCGCATCGAACTGCCCGGTGGCCTCGCGGTCGCTGCAATCATCACGAATGAAAGCCGCGACGCGCTCGCGCTCGAACCGGGCAACGCGGCCGCCGCCCTGTTCAAGGCGTCCAGCGTCATCATCGGCGTGCCGGGCTGAGGCGCACCGGGTCGGCCAGGTTCAGTCGACGATCTTGCGGACCTCGATGTCCTTGAGCCATTTCACGTGCCGCGGCCCGGTTCGCAGGTCCTTCGTCGAAACCATGGCGATCCGCCCCTGGTCGTCCGCGAGCGGCATGCCGTCTTTCTCGAAGAACACGTAGACGCCGTCACCGACAGGCGAGTTGAACAGCTCGCTCCACGAGAACACCACCCGGTAGCCGTCGCTCGCGCCCGCAATGACGACCATCTTCTTGACGTCGTTGTGCCCGGGCGCCACCACTTTCGCCTTCTCGAGGATGTCACGCAGGCGCACGCCCCTGAAATTCTCGATCTTGCCGACGTTCGCCCCCGACTGGCACACGAGCGGCACCTCGCTCACCTTCTGCGTGGGAAACGCCCTCAGGTCGTCGACCCCGAGCGTGAGCGAATTCTCGACGGCCCCGCTGACCGTGATCGATGTCGTGACCAGCGCCGCGCGATCGGACTGCGCGGACGCGCCGATGGCCGTCGCGCCCACTGAAATGGCAGCCAGGGCGAGCAGGCTGCGCCGCGAACAAAGCATCATGGGGACTCCTTTGCGATGAGTTTCAGAACCTGAATCGGGCGGTCGCGAACCAGCTGCGGCCAGCCGCGGGGAAGCCGTCGGAGAGCGCATAGGCCTCGTCCGTGACGTTGTCGACGCCGAACTCGAGGCTCGCGCCGCGTGGCGCCCGGTAGACGGCTTTCAGGTTGAGCACCGTGAAGCCATCGAGGTTCGCGACATCCGAAGACCAGCGGCTGCTGTCGCGCTCGGCGAACGCCACCAGTTCGACCGGGAAAGGGGGGCGAAGCAGCGCGTGGGCTGTCAGCTTGTGCGCCGGCACATCGGTGATGCGCACCCCCGGATTGCTGCGATTGTCGATGTCGAGGTAAGTGTAGGCACCGCCGAATTCGAGCCAGGCCGCCGGCATGACGCGCCATTCGAGCTCGACGCCCGCCGCCCTCACCTCGCCGATGTTCTGCATCTGCGAGAGGTTGCCCTGGACGTTCCTGACCGCCTGGATCTTGTCGGAGATGTCGCTGTAGAAGATTGCGGTTGCCAGTTCCGCGCGCTCCCACGGATTCCCGCGCAGGCCGAGTTCGTAGTTGATGGCGACCTCCCGCCCGAGCGACGGATTCTCGATGAAGGTGCCGAGCCGCGCCGAGTAGCGATCCTTCAGCGTCGGCAGCCGGGACTTGCGGGCAACCGTCAGGTGCAGGCGTGCGGCCGGCGACCAGGCGAAGTAGACGCCCGCCTGCGCATCCGTCGCGGAGAGCGATCCGGGCAGCGAATAGGGATTGCCCGCATTGAAGACGACCTTCGGCTTGAGCTCGTGATGCGCGGCGCCGAAGGACAGGGCCGTGCGCGAACCCAGATCGAAGCGGTCCTCCGCGCCGATGGAGAGCAGCTCGTCCTCGTAGTGCGATCCGAGCGTGCCGTTGGCATCGCGCTCGCGATGTTCGTCTGACTTGTAGTGCCCCACCACGCGCAGGCTGTGGCGCGCGAAACGCACCGACTCGAGGGCGATCGAGCCGCCGTCGGTACGATCCGCGTAGATGCTGCGCCCGGTGTTGACGCTGCCACGCCCGCTCGTCCTGAGCGTCGTGTAGGTGCCGTCGGTGTAGGAATCGACCTCGTTGCCGTAGCGATCGAAGTAGAGCCGCAGCTTCAACGACTCGCTCGCGCCAAGGGCGGTATCCGACAGGAAGTAGAGGCTTTCCTTGTCCCAGTAGGGCCAGCGCCAGTAGCGCGCCGCCGCGGGATCGGTGGAGGGCGGCTGGCCCTTTTCGCCGTCCTGGCGGTAGTAACTGACCGCATACTCGCTGCCCGCCGCGGGCGCAAATCCGATCTTGAACGACAGCTTGCTGTCCTTGCGGGAGGCATTTTCGCGCAGGCCGCCGTCCTCCGTCCCGGTCGGCGTGAAATCGGACGGCAGGACGAAGCCATCGCTCTCGATCCACGCAGCGCCCGCCTGGGCGTACCACGCACCGCGCTTCGCCCCGAGATTGAGCGCCGCCTGCTGCTCGCCCGCCCGGCCGAGCCCCGCCGTGAAATCACCCTCGAACGCGCGCCCGGGCCGGCGTGAGACGAGATTGATCGCGCCGCCCAGCGCGTTGGGACCGTAGGCGACGGAACTGAAGCCCTTGCTCAGCTGGATGCCCGCGAGGTCCGCGGTGGTGAAGCGGTCGAAGTCCACGTAACCGTCATAGGGCACGTACACGGGGATGCCGTCGATGAAGAGCGGCACCTGCCGCGAATCGAAGCCGCGCACGGTCACCGTCTTCTCGTTGCGCGAATTGGTCGAGATGGCGACGCCCGCGAGCAGGTTGAGGGCATCGCCGACGTTGTCGCGATTGAAGCGCTCCATGTCATCGCGCGTGACCATCGCCGCCTTCCCGCCCTCGTCGGCAGTGCTCGCCGGCAGGCGCCTCGCCACCACTTCGACGATGCCGAGCGCAAACGGGTCGCCGCCTGCGTCGGTCGGCCCGACCGCCACCGCGTGACTGGCCCAGAACAGGCAGCCTGCCCACAGGATCGGCACGGTCGTCCGGCGGATCGCCGGTCCGGTACGCAGCATCGGCATTCGTAATATCCTTTCCTATATAACGCCTGGCGGCATGGGACACCGATATGTTCTCAATTATATAACGCCGCCGTGTTGACATCGATCATGCGGCCCGCGTGCGTGCATGCCGCGCGCAGCGGGAACGGGATCGTTCAGGGAGGGTTGGTGGGCCGTGTAGGAGTCGAACCTACGACCAAGAGATTAAGAGTCTCCTGCTCTACCAGCTGAGCTAACGGCCCTGGAAAAACCGGGGTGGACGATGGGACTCGAACCCACGACGGCCGGGATCACAACCCGGGGCTCTACCAACTGAGCTACGTCCACCGTCAGGGGGCGGCGAGTATAGCAGCGCCCGCGAAACGCTCAACCTCCTCCGTTGCTCGTCTTGCGAATAAAGGCGGCCGTACTGTCGTGCAGCGCCTTCAGGTCCGCGTCGCGGGCATAGACCATGTGGCCCGACTCGTAGAGGTGCGTCTCGATATTGGCCTGCAGGGAAGCCTGGATCGGGAGCTGGGCGAGTTCGTAGAGCGCCGCGAAGTACGGCGTCGCGAGGTCGTAGTAGCCGCCGTGCATCTGCACCTTGAGGTTCGGGTTGCGCTGCATGGCCACGGCGAGGTCGGGCATCACGTTGGTGGCGCTCTGCACCTTCGAACGGGCGCCCGGCGGCTGGTGCAGGTAGTCCCACACCTGCCACAGGCTCGCGAAGGCCTTGAAGCGCTTGCCTTCGCCGAACTTCAGCGTGCCACGCACATACTCGTTGTACCCCGACACATAGGCCGACGAGATCGCCGACGCCTGCGGGTCGTACTGCGCCTCCTGGCTCAGTGGATCGAGCGTGGGGCCGGAGAAGCGGCTGTCGAGCCGGCCCGCCGTGAGGTCGCTGCCGAGCAGGGTCTTGTCGAACTCGCCGCCGTTCACGCGCAGGTTCGCGCGTTCGATGTAATCGACCGGCAGCCCCGTGTAGCGGTGCAGTTGCTGCGCAATGGCACTGCGACGCGAGGGGTCGAGATGGGCGCCGGCCGCGAGCGCGGTCAGGTAGTCGCCGAGCGCGAACGCCTCGACCTCCTTGAGGAAAGGCACGAGTTCGGCGCGCGGCTCGGGCAGGCGCTTGTGGAACCACGCCGAGGCGGCATAGGTGGGCAACGCGAGCGCGTAGGACTGGTCGACACCGGGGTTCGACTGCGGCTCGTCCACGCTGTTGTCGAACGACAGGATCTGCGACAGGAGGATCACGCCATTCAGGTCGATCCGGTGGTCTTCCTGCAGCACGCGCGCGAGCACCGCCGCGCGCGTCGTGCCGTAGCTCTCGCCGAACAGGTACTTCGGGGAATTCCAGCGGCCGTGGCGCGTGATGAACTCAACGATGAAGTTCGCGAAGGCGTCCGCGTCGGGGTCGACGCCGAAGAACGCCTTCTCCTTGTCCTTGCCGCGCAGCAGGCCGAAGCCGGTCCCCGGCGCATCGATGAAGACGAGGTCGCTCGCGTCGAGCAGGCTGTAGTCGTTGTTGACGATCCGGTACGGCGCGGGCGGCGTGTGGCTGTCGGTCAGGGTGAGCACGCGCTTCGGGCCGAAGGCGCCCATGTGCAACCACATGGTCGAGGAGCCGGGTCCGCCGTTGAAGATGAACGTGACCGGGCGGCGCGGGTCGGCGACCTTGCCCTTGAAGTAGGCGACGTAGGACATCGCGGCCTCGGGCTGCTGCGGCGGCAGCGGGCCCTCGCGCTCGCCTTTCGGCAGCGGCGGGTCGGCATCCATCGGATCGGTGAGGTGCACGACGAGCAGGCCCGCTTCGGCCTGGTAGTCGAGCTTCTGGCCGCCGACCGTGACGCTGCCCTGCGTGAGCGAGCGCTCGTCCGACAGGAAGCGCGGCGACTGGCTGAGTGCGTTGGCGCCGGCATCGTCCGCCGCATCGGCGGCGACCGCGAGCTGGATGGACACGAAAGCAGACAGCGCGGCAAGCGCAAGTGTCGTGATTTTCATGGCGGGCGATGATACAGGAACGCGCCCGGCAGGACTCGAACCTGCGACCCCCGGCTTAGAAGGCCGGTGCTCTATCCAGCTGAGCTACGGGCGCAACGCACCGGGCCGGATATGGTCGGGGCAGCAGGATTCGAACCTGCGACCCTCTGCTCCCAAAGCAGATGCGCTACCAGACTGCGCCATGCCCCGACGCCGGTTCATCGCGTGAACGATCCTCAATTCTACGCACAATCCCGTAAAATGCGCCCCCCTTTCCGCAAAGGAGCGCCGGGTGCCCGCACGACTCATCGACGGCAAGCGCATCGCCACCGCGGTAAAAGCCGAGGTTCGCGGCGAAATCGACGCAGCGCTCGCGCGCGGCCTGCGACGCCCGGGGCTCGCAGTGGTCATGGTGGGCGACAACCCCGCGTCGGCCATCTACGTGCGCAACAAGCGCCGCGCCTGCGAGGAAGCGGGCGTGCTGTCGGTCGCGCACGACCTGCCGCAATCGACTTCGGAGCGCGAGCTCCTCACGCTGATCGACGAGCTGAACGGCGACCCGCGCATCGACGGCATCCTCGTGCAGTTGCCGCTGCCCGACCAGGTCCGCCAGGCCGCGGTGATCGACCGCATCGACCCGAAGAAGGACGTCGACGGCTTTCATCCGTACAACCTCGGGCGCCTCGCGCAGCGCAATCCGCTGATCCGCCCGTGCACGCCCTACGGCGTGATCCGCATGCTCGACGCCGAGGGCCTCTCGGTGCGCGGCCTCGAGGCCGTGGTCATCGGCGCCTCGAACATCGTCGGGCGGCCGATGTCGCTCGAGCTGCTGCTGATGGGCGCGACGACCACCGTGTGCCATCGCTTCACGCGCGACCTCGAGGCGCACGTGCGCCGCGCGGAGCTGCTCGTGGTGGCGGTGGGCAAGCCGGGCATCGTGCGCGGCGAATGGATCCGCGATGGCGCGATCGTCGTCGATGTCGGCATGAACCGGCTGGCCAACGGCCACCTCGTCGGCGACGTGGAGTTCGAGGGCGCCCGTGAGCGCGCGGCGTGGATCACGCCCGTGCCCGGCGGCGTCGGCCCGATGACCGTCGCCATGCTGATGCGTAATACGCTGGAAGCGTCGTTGCGCCGCCAGGGCGCCTGATCGGTGGCGGTCGCCGACATCGACCTCGCGCGCGAGCTGCCCCGGGAGGCGCTCGCCAGGCACGCCCTCTATCTCGACGTCGACGGCACGCTGCTCGACATCGCGCCGACACCCGAAGCGGTCGTGGTGCCACCCGGCCTCGTCGACGCCCTTGCCGCGGTGTCCGCGCGCCTCGATGGGGCGCTCGCGCTCGTGAGCGGGCGCCCGATCGGTGCGCTCGACCGGCTGTTCCAGCCCTTGCGACTCGCCACCGTCGGCATCCACGGCGCGGAGGTGCGCCCCGTGGGCGGGCCGGTGCGTACCGCCGACCATCTCGCCCGGCAGCTCGATGGCGTGCGGCGTGAACTCACGGTGCGGATCGCGCAGTGGCCCGGCGCGTGGCTCGAGGACAAGGGCGTTGCGCTCGCCCTGCACTACCGCGCCTCGGCGGTCGACGCCGGCGTGATCGGTCGCGCGCTGCAGGACATTGCCAACGCGGCGGGCCCCGAGTTCGTCCTGATGGAAGGCAAGTGCGTCTACGAGCTGAAGCCCGCGGCGCTGTCGAAGGCGAGCGGCATCGCGGTACTGCGCGGCACCGTGCCTTTCGTGGACCGCATCCCGCTCTGCATCGGGGACGACGTCACCGACGAGAGCGCATTCCAGTACGCCAACTCCGTGCAGGGCGTTTCCGTGCACGTCGGCAGCTCCGCGTCCACCGTGGCGAGATGGCGTGTCGCGGCGCCCGGCGTGGTGCGCGCCTGGCTTGCGGACCTGGCCGGGAGTACCCCATGACCGAATCACCCGCCACGCTCGACCTCGCCGTCATCGGCAACTGCTCGATCGCCTCGCTGATCGACCCGCGCGGCCGGCATGTCTTCACGTGCCTGCCGCGGCTCGACGGCGATCCGGTGTTCTGCAGCCTGCTCGACGGCGAGGATCGCGGTTACTTCGACGTGGAACTCGCGGGCTGCACGCGCAGCTCGCAGCGCTACCTGCGCAACACCGCCGTCGTCGAGACGCGCCTCGAGGCCGCCGACGGCGCCGCGGTGCGCATCGTCGATTTCTGCCCGCGCTTTCGCCAGTTCGACCGCAATTTCCGCCCGATGATGCTCGTGCGCACGGTCGAGGTCGCGGCCGGCCGGCCGCGCGTGCGCGTGCGGTTGCGCCCGCGCCAGCGCTACGGCGAAAGCGACTTTGCCGTGCGGCGCGGCAGCCATCACCTGCGTTACGTGGGCGACGCGCTCGACCTGCGCCTCACGACGAACGCGAGCCTCGACTACATCGTCGAGGAGCGCTGGTTCGCCCTGGAGCATCCGCTCACGCTCGTGCTCGGCCCCGACGAGTCGATCGCCGAGTCGGTCGACGGCCTCGCCGCCCGCTTCCTCGCGAGCACCACGGACTACTGGCGCGACTGGGTGCGCACGCTCGCGGTGCCCTTCGAATGGCAGGAACCGGTGATCCGCGCGGCGATCACGCTGAAGCTGTGCAGCTACGAGGACACCGGGGCGATCGTCGCGGCGCTCACGACCTCGATCCCCGAGGCGCCTGGCAGCGAGCGCAACTGGGACTACCGCTACTGCTGGTTGCGCGACAGCCTGTTCACCGTCAAGGCCCTGAACCGCCTCGGCGCCACCCGCACGATGGAGTCCTACCTGCGCTTCATCGTCAATGTCGCCGCCGGCGCGAAGGACTTCGAACTGCAACCGCTCTATGGCATCAGCGGCGAATCGGCCGTCGAGGAGCGCATCGCAGGCGCGCTCGGCGGCTATCGGCGCATGGGTCCGGTGCGCGTCGGCAACGCGGCGTGGCAACAGCGGCAGAACGACGCGTACGGCGCCGTCGTGCTGTCGGCGATGCAGGCCTTCTTCGACGATCGCCTGCGCGAGAAGGCGGGCATCGACGCCCTGCGCCAGCTCACCGTGCTCGGCGAGCACGCGTGGGCGCTGCACGATGCGCCGGACGCCGGCCTCTGGGAGTTTCGCACGCGCAGCGAAGTGCACACTTTCTCGAGCGCCATGTGCTGGGCGGCCCTCGATCGCCTCGCGCAGCTGCACGCGCATTTCGGCGAGCCTGGCGCGCAGCTCTGGCGCACGCGCGCCGACACGGTGCGCGATCGTGTGCTCGAGCGCGGCTGGAACGAGTCGCTCGGCAGCTTCGTCGACGTGTTCGACGGCAGCGGCGCCGACGCGAGCCTGCTGCTGCTGCCGGAGATCGGCCTCGTCACGCACGACGACCCGCGCTTCCTCGGCACGCTCGGCTTCCTCGAGCGCCGCCTGCGCCGCGGCGACTTCCTCGCCCGCTACGATCGCGCCGACGATTTCGGCGCGCCGACCGTCGCGTTCAACCTCTGCACCTTCTGGTACATCAACGCGCTCGCGGGCGTCGGCCGCGCGGAGGAAGCCCGGCGCCTGTTCGAAGCGATGCTCGCGCGCTGCAACCACGTCGGCCTGCTCTCGGAGGACATCGACCCACGCAGTGGCGAGCTGTGGGGCAACCTCCCGCAGACCTACAGCATGGTCGGCATCGTGAACGCCGCCATGCGCCTCTCGAAGCCGTGGGAGTCCGCGCTGTGAGCCGCCTCGTCTGCGTCTCGAATCGCATCACGTTGCCACGCAAGACGGCGGCCGCCGGCGGCCTTGCGGTCGGCGTGCTCGCGGCAATGCGGGTGCAGGGCGGCCTCTGGTTCGGCTGGAGCGGCGACGTCACGGCCGAACCGGCAGCGCGGCCCGAAATCGCCTCGCGCGAGCAGATCGACTACGCGACCATCGACCTCACGCAGTCGCAGTACGACCGCTACTACCGCGGCTTCTGCAATACGACGCTCTGGCCCCTCTTCCACTACCTGACCGACCGCTTTCGCTACGACCATGAGTGGCATGAGGGCTATCGCGACGTCAACCGCTGCTTCGCGCAGCGTCTCGCACCCCTGCTGCGGCCGGACGATCGCATCTGGGTCCACGACTACCACCTGATCCCGCTGGCCCGCGAGCTACGCGCGCTCGGCGTGACGCAGCGAATCGGTTTTTTCCTGCACATCCCGTTCCCGCACCTCGAAGTCCTGCGCCTCCTGCCGCCGTACGCGGACCTCGTGCGCAATCTCGCGCACTACGACCTCGTCGGCTTCCAGACCGCGACCGACGAGCAGTCCTTCCACGCGGGACTCACCGGGGTCTTTCCCGAGGGCGTACCGGCGGTGAAGACCGGCTGTTTCCCGATCGGCATCGACGTCGAGAGCGTGATCGCGGAAGCGGGCGCTGCGATGCGCACCGACCCGGTGAAGAAGATGATCGCCGGACTCATCGGCCGGCGGCTGATGATCGGCGTCGACCGGCTCGATTACAGCAAGGGCCTGGTGGAGCGCTTCACGGCCTACCAGCGCTTCCTCGAGCGCCACACGGCGCATCGCGGCCGCCTGATCTACCTGCAGATCGCGCCGCTCAGCCGCGACGACATCCAGGCCTACGCGGCGATCCGCGAGGCGCTCGAGCAGGCCACGGGGCGCACCAACGGGCGCTTCGCTGATACCGACTGGACGCCACTGCGCTACCTCAACAAGAACTTCCCGCACGGCACGCTGATGGGTTTCATGCGCGCAGCCCAAGTCGGCATCGTCACGCCGCTGCGCGACGGCATGAACCTCGTCGCGAAGGAATTCGTCGCCGCGCAGGACCCTGCCGATCCCGGCGCCCTCATCCTGTCGTCGCTCGCCGGCGCGGCGCGCGAGCTCGATGGCGCGGTGATCGTCAATCCCTACGACCTGCGCGGCGTGGCGCAGGCGGTCGAGGCGTCGCTCGCGATGCCGCTCGCCGAGCGGCAAGCACGCCACGCGGCGATGCTCGCGACGCTGCGGGGCAACGACATGCGGGCGTGGTACACGAACTTCCTCGCGGCGCTCGGGTAGTCGCGCTGCGCTGCGCGCAGCGGGCGACGGGCTACGGGCTGCGGGCAAGAGGCGCTTTTTTCCAAGGCACCGCAAGCTTCATCGCGAAAACTGCGTCGTACCGGACGGCAAGTAACTTGTAGTTCGAACCATGGTTGTTGCCCAGGTACCCGAGGCAATCACTGATTGCGCGGCGATCACGGGCCCGGATCGATGCCCCAGGAGTGCCGTCTCGAAATCGCCCTTCATGCCAGGCACCCTGCCCTTCTGGCACCCCCGGTGGTCAATCCCGCGGCGCAGCTCTGGCTCGCAGCCCGTTGCCCTTGGCCCGTGGCCCTTAGCCCGTGGCCCGTAGCCCCCGCCGCCGCGGGCTACTCCTGCACTTTCTTCACGAACATGGACTTCAGCTTCATCGCGCCAAAGCCCTCGATCCTGCAGTCGATGTCGTGGTCTTCATCCACGAGCCGGATGCTGCGCACCTTCGTACCGGCCTTCAGTGCGGAGCTGGCGCCCTTGACCTTCAGGTCCTTGATGACGGTCACGGCATCCCCGTCGGCAAGCACGTTGCCGACGGCGTCCTTGTGGACGCGATGTTCCTCCGCGGGCGATGCACCCGCATCGCGCGTCCACTCGTGCCCGCACTCCGGGCAAATGAAGAGTGCGCCGTCGGCATAGGTAAGGGCAGAAGCGCAAGACGGGCAATCTGGCAGGTCAGGCATCGAGTTGTTCCATGAGTAGACGCGACAGATTACATGAGGTTCGCGCCGGGCGCGGCGCGCCTCTTGCCCGCAGCCCGCTGCCCATAGCCCGTCGCCCGAAGGCCCGCGGCCCTGGCTAGCGCCGCCGCCACTCCGTGCGACCGCCCGGCTTGTCCTCGAGCAGGATGCCCGCCGCGGCGAGCTGATCGCGGATACGGTCCGATTCGGCCCAATCCTTCGCCTTGCGGGCGGCAAGACGATCGTCGATCAGTGCACCGATCGTCGCGGCGTCGAGCGCGCCCTCGCCTGCGGCGCCCCGCACGCCGAGCCGGAACCACTGTTCCGCATCGACCGTCAGGAGGCCGAGCACGTTGCCGAGCGCCACGAGTTCGTTGGCGCGCCATTGGGCCGTCTTCGCGTCTCCCGCCGCGCGCGCCAGGTTGAGGTCGCGCGCGAGTCCCTGCAGCACCGCGAGCGCCTGCGGGGTGTTGAAATCGTCGTCCATTGCCGCGCCGAACTCTTCCTGCGCCGCCGTGTGCGTGCGCTCGAGCGGCTGCGGCGCAAGCCCGCGCAACGCCGTGTAGAGGCGCGTCAGCGCGGCATCTGCCTGCGCGAGCTGCGCCGTCGAATAGTTGATGGGCCCGCGGTAATGGCTCGAGACCAGGAAATAGCGCAGCACTTCCGCATGTCGCAGGGTGGGCAGCACGTCGCGCACCGTGAAGAAATTGCCGAGCGACTTCGACATCTTCTCTTCGTCGACGTTGACGAAACCGTTGTGCAGCCAGACATTGGCGAAACCGTCGCCCGTCGCCGCGCAGGACTGCGCGATCTCGTTCTCGTGGTGCGGGAACTTGAGGTCCATGCCGCCACCGTGGATGTCGAAGTGCGTGCCGAGCAGTTCGATCGACATCGCGGAACACTCGATGTGCCAGCCGGGCCGGCCCGCGCCCCAGGGTGAATCCCATGCCGGCTCGCCCGGCTTGGCCGCCTTCCACAGCACGAAGTCGAGCGGGTTGCGCTTGCCTGCGTCGACCTCGACACGGGCGCCGGCCTCGAGGTCCCCGAGCTTCTTGCCGGACAGGCGGCCGTAGCCCGCGAATCGCTCGACCGCGTACAGCACGTCGCCATCCGCCGCG
Organism: Steroidobacteraceae bacterium; assembly: GCA_050185195.1. GTDB lineage: Bacteria > Pseudomonadota > Gammaproteobacteria > Steroidobacterales > Steroidobacteraceae > CADEFQ01. Next base: position 293,940 of record JBFWZQ010000002.1, read on the forward strand.
ACGTACGCATAACCCTTCCCGACCAGCGCGGCGATCATCGCGACGATCGCGGGCAGGTACTGCGTCGCCCGCGGCTCGTGGTCGGGGCGTTCGATGCCGAGCGTTGCGAAGTCTTCGTTCATCGCCTCGATGAAGCGGCCCGTGAGCGCGTCGATCGACTCGTCGTTCTCGGCGGCCCGGCGAATGATCTTGTCGTCGATGTCGGTGATGTTGCGCACATACGTGACGTCGAGGCCGGACGCGCGCAACCAGCGGCGCACGATGTCGAAAGCCACCTGGGAGCGTGCGTGCCCGATATGGCAGTAGTCGTAGACGGTGATGCCGCAGACATACATGCCGACCTTGCCCGGCACGATGGGTTGCAGCGCTTCCTTGCGGCCGGTGAGCGAGTTGTGGATGCGTAACATGTTTACTGCGCGTAGCGGAGAAGGCGTTCGCGCGCGGTCGCGCGCGGCATCGCGCGCAGCAGCGGCGCGAGTTCGGGGCCGTGGTCGAGCCCGGTGAGCGCGAGGCGCAATGGCTTGAAGAGCGCGGGCCCCTTGCGCCCCGTGGCGCTGCGCACCGCCGCGGTGATTGCGGCGAGGTCGTTGCCGCTCGCCGCGGCGGCCTCGGCCGCCGCATCGAAAAACCGGCTGCCGGCATCGCGAACCACCGCTGCACCGGCTTCGCCCAGTTCCGGCGGGCCGCCGAATACGACCTGCGCCCAGGCGCGCACGTCGGCCGGGAAGGCGACGTTGGGCCGCACGGCCGCAATGAAGGCCTCACGCCCGGCCGTATCCAGCGGCGTCGCGAGGGCCGCGCCGGCCCAGGTCGCGAAATCCGCCTCCGGCATGGCGTGGACCGCTGCTTTCTGCCAGACGTCGAGCTGGCGGCGGTCGAAGCGCCCGGGCGCGCGGCCGAGATGGCGCAAATCGAACGCAGCCGCCAGCGCGTCGATGTCGAGGAGGCCCAGCGCCGTACTCGAATGCCCCAGCCGGAAGAGATGGTTGCACACGGCGATGGGGAGATAACCCGCGTCGCGCAGCTCGGAGAGGGCCGTGGCGCCATGGCGCTTGGACAGCGGCGCCCCATCGTCACCGACGATGAGCGAGACGTGGCCGTACTCGGGCGCCGGCAGGCCGAGAGCCGAGAGGATGAGGATCTGGCGCGGCGTATTGGCGAGGTGGTCCGCCCCGCGCAACACGCGCGTCACGCCCATCAGGGCGTCATCGACGGCGTTGCAGAAAAAGAACGCGGCGGTCCGGTCGGCGCGCCGGACGATGAAATCACCGATATCGTCGGTTGCGAATCGCTGCGCCCCGTGCACGAAATCCTCGAATTCCACCTGGGTACCGTGCGTGACGCGAAAGCGCAGCGTGGCCGCGAGCCCGCGCGCCTCACGGTCCCGCCGCTGCGCGGCGGTCAGGTCGCGGCAGGTGCCCGCATAACGCGGGGGCTTGCCGGCTGCGAGCAGGGCCTTGCGCGACAGCTCGAGTTCGATCGGGGTGCAATAACACGGATAGGCGGCGCCCGTGACGAGCAGGCGCTCCTGGAAGTCCTCGTACAACGCCGTGCGTTCAGACTGGCGATACGGGCTCGCCGGTCCGCCCACGTCCGGCCCCTCCTGCCAGTCGAGCCCGAGCCAGCGCAGGTCGTCGACGAGCGCGGCGAGGTAGGCATCGGTCGACCGCTCCGCGTCGGTATCCTCGATGCGCAGGAGGAACCGCCCGCCGGCCTGCCGGGCGAGCAGGAAATTGAACAACGCCGTGCGCGCGTTGCCGAGATGGAGTGCGCCCGTGGGGCTGGGCGCGAAGCGGGTGACGACGACGGGCTCGGACATGAACGACATCTTAAGGGATTGCTAGAATGGGGGGATGAAGAAGACCCTCGCGCTCGGCTTCGCCGCCCTCGTCAGTACCTGCCTGCTCGCCTCGGCCAGCGCGGCCGAGTCGACCGACGCACCGCGTGTGCGCGTCTCGACCACGCTCGGCGATTTCGTGATCGAGCTGAACCCCGAGCGCGCGCCGCTGACGGTCGCGAACTTCCTCACTTACGTCAAGGAAGGGCATTACACCAACACGCTCTTTCACCGCGTGATTGCCAACTTCGTCATCCAGGGCGGTGGCGTGACGCCTGACTACTCATTGAAGCCCGCGCATGCGCAGATCCCCAACGAGTCGGGCAACGGCTTGCAGAACCTGCGTGGCGCCGTCGGCCTCGCGCGCGGGGCGGGCCCGCATTCGGGCGACGCGCAGTTCTTCGTGGATGTCGGCAACAACGCCGATCTCGACCCCTTGCCGACGCGCTGGGGCTACGCGGTGTTCGGCAGGGTGATCGAGGGCATGGACGTCGTCGATCGCATATCCGTCCAGCCCACCGGCGCCGTCGCCACGCTGAAATCCGACGCGCCCCTCACGCCGGTCGTCATCAAGAGCGTCTCGCTGGTCGGTGATGCCGCGGCGGCAGCGACGCCCGCGCCGGCCGTCGTGCTCCCACCCACGGCACCGGCCGAGCCGCCGCCCGGCCAGTGACCCGCCTCTTCGTCTCGGACCTGCATCTCGATGCGGCGGCGCCCGAGGCGATCGATCAGTTCATCGACTTCCTGAAAACCGGGGCGCGCGAGGCGACGGCGCTCTACATCCTCGGCGACCTGTTCGAGTCCTGGGTGGGCGACGACGATGACGACCCGGCGCGGGCGCGCGTCTGCGACGCGCTGGGTGAGTACACGACCGGCGGCACGCCGTGTTTCGTCATGCGCGGCAACCGGGACTTCCTGCTCGGCGAGCATTTCGCGCAGCGCACCGGCTGCCGGCTCATCGCGGACCCGGTCACGACGGAGATCGAGGGGGTGCGCACCCTGCTCGCGCACGGTGACCTCTTCTGCACCGACGACGTGAAGTACCAGCAACTGCGCCTGATCGTCCGCGATCCCGATTGGCAGCAGCGGTTGCTCGCCCTGTCGCTCGCCGACCGCAAGTTGATGGCAAACGAGGCGCGCGCCGGCAGCCGCGCGCACACGAGCCGCGTGCAGCCGAAGATCATGGATGCCAACCAGGCGGCGATCGAACTTGCCGTGCGCGAATTCGACGTCGACGTGGTGGTGCACGGCCACACGCATCGCCCGGGCGTGCACGACTTCGCCGTGGAGGGGCGTGCCCGCACGCGCATCGTGCTCGGTGCCTGGTATGAACACGGCAGCGTCCTCGAATGGGATGCTGCCGGCCGGCGCCTGCGGACGCTCCCTAGATAGACGGCACCACGCCCGAGTGGAAGCGCAGCACCGTGTCCGGCGAGGTTGCGAGTTCCGCCTCCACTTCGGCGAGCTGGCGCAGCCGGCGTTGCCAGTCGACCTCGCCCGCGCTCGCCCGCGCATGCGCCAGGTAGAGTTCGTGATGGCGCGCCTCGGCGCGCTCGAGGTCGGCATAGAAGGCCCCGAGCGGTTCCGGCAGGCGCGGCGCGAGCAGGCGAAAGCGCTCGCAGGAGCGCGCCTCGATCAGCGCACCCATCAGCATCAGGTCGAGTTTGCGGCGCGGCTCGGCACTGGCTGCATGGCGGCGCAGTCCCGAGGCGTAGCGCCCCGGCTGCTGCCGCTCGAAGGGCACCCCGAGCCGCTGCATCATGCGCACGACCTGCTCGTAATGACGCAGTTCTTCCCGCGCAAGGCGCGCGAGCGAAACGCCGAGTGCGATGTCCTCCGGGTAGGCAAAGATCAGCGCAAGCGCGGTCGACGCCGCTTTCTTCTCGCAGTTGGCGTGGTCGGTCAGCAGCGGCTGCCAATGCGCTGCGGCCGCGTCCACCCAGTCGGCAGGGGTCGGTGCAGCCAGTATCGTCGCGGGCATGTCGGGGTCCGTCATGGCGGAACCAGTTCCTCGAGCGCCATTTCGAGGATGGCAGCGGCCTCGCTTGCGCTCGCGAAGCGCCCCTGAGGCTCCTTCGCCATGAGGCGATCGACGATCGGCTGCGCCCGCGCGAACTCCTTCGGCAGGCGCGGCAGCGGCGCCTTGGCGTGCAGGTAGATGATCGCCATCGGGTTGTCGGCGTCGTAGGGTTTCGTGCGGGCCAGCATCTCGTAGAACATGACGCCCAGGCTGTAGAGGTCGCTGCGCTCGTCTGCCGGCTGGCCGTGGCCCTGCTCTGGGCTCATGTAGTGCGGCGTGCCGAAGATCATGCCCGTGTCGGTGATCTCGAACGCGAGGGCTTCGTGTTTGGCGAGCCCGAAATCGATCAGCGCAAGGCTGCCGTCGTCGCGCACCATGACATTGCCCGGCTTCAGGTCGCGGTGGCGCACACCCGCCTCGTGCACCGCCGCGAGCGCGTGGGCGATCTCGAGCGCGTAGCCGAGGGCGGCGCGCAGCGTGAGGGGCGAACGCATGCGCCGGCGCAGGTCGCCGCCCGCGAAATACTCCATCACGATGAAGGCGAAATCGTCCATCACGCCGAGGTCATGGATGCGCACGACATTCGGGTGCCGCAGCCGCCGCACGATTTCGTACTCCTGCAGGAAGCGGTCGAAAGACTGGTCGACGCCGTTGCCCTTGCGCACGGCGCGGGTGACTTTCAGCACCACGAGTTCACCGGCCTCCTCGCTTTCGGCGAGGTAGAGATCGGACACGGAGCCACGCGCAAGTTCCCTGATGCGGCGGTAGCCGCGCAGGCGCGCCGCGCCGAATTGCTGTGCCTCGATGCCCTCCGGCGTGCCGCGCCAGGCGGCGAGCGCGTCGAGGTGCGCGGCGGCGGCGCGTTCCAGCGCGTCGAGCAGCCGGGTATTGTCGATCGCGTCACGCCCCAGGGTCTCGAGGGCACCTGCCTCGATCGCCCGCTCGCGCGTGGGCAACGCGTCGTCGGGAGCGAGGAAAATGATCGGCGCGAAACCGGGGCGCGAGGCAAGCTCCTCGAGCCAGGCAAAGCCCGTGCCCGGCGGCGAGGCATGATCGAGCAGCACGGCGTCGAATCCCTGCGCCAGGAATTCCGGCGCGGGCCGGCCCCGGCGCACCGGGTTGTAGGTCACCACGTCGGCCGCAGGCCAGCGACAGGTCACGTGGTGGCGGATGAGCGCCCGGTAGCGCGGATCGTGGTCGATCAGTAGCAGGCGCATCGTTTCGATTAGACCACGCGCGCAAGCCCGATGACGAGATCGCCGACATTGGTGCCCGTCGCGCCCGTGTGAACGAGATCACCCGCCGCTTCGAGTGCGGCGCCGGCATCGGCCCGCGCGAGGCAGTCGTCTCCGTCGAGCCCTGCATCGGCGATGCGCGCCCAGGTCCCACCGTCCACCACGGCGCCGGCGTCGCCAGTGGGGCCGTCGATGCCGTCCGTGCCCGCCGCGAGCAGCATGCAGCCGGTGCCTCGCAGGGCGCGCGCCGCGGCGAGCGCAAGATGCTGGTTGCGTCCGCCACGCCCCGGTTCGCCCGGCAGGCGCACGGTCGATTCGCCGCCCTGGACCCACACGTCCACGCCTCGCGTGGCGAGCGCTGCCGCAAAATGCGCGCCGAGCGCTGCGGCATCTCCCGAAAACCGCTCTGGCCCGACGCCTGCGCTGAAACCAGCGCGCCCGGCCGCCGCGCGCACGGCCTCCACGGCATCGTCGATACTCGCGACCACGCGTCGCTGGACCCGATCGCCGTGCGCCGGTCCTGCGAGCCCGGACCCGATTACCGCCGGATCGTCCCGCGGGACGTCGGAAATGAACAACGCGATGGCCTCCCTGCCACCGAGTCGCCCGATCAGCGCACCCCCCTTGATGAGCGACAGCTCGCGTCGCCGTGCGTTGGCCGCCTCGATGGCCACGCCGTCCGCGAGCAAGGCGCGGTTGAGCCTGGCCAGGTCCTCGGGCGTGACCCCGGGCCGCAGCACTTCCACGAGACTCGATGCACCACCCGAAATGAGGAACAGCGGCAATTCGTCGGCCGCCAGCGCCTCGACGGCCGCGAGCAGGCGCGCGCCGGCGGCAAGGCTGCGTCCATCCGGCACCGGGTGGGCCGATTCGACCAGCGAGACGGTACCGCAGGCCTGCAGCCCGGCATCCGCGTAGCGTGGGCCCGTCACGACCAGCGCACGCGCGATGCGAGTGCCGAGCGCATCCCGCGCGCCGAGCGTCATCTGCACGGCAGCCTTGCCCACCGCGAAGACGGCGACGCCGCGACGGGCTCGTATCAGCGTGGACAACCCGGGATCCGCCAGTGCGGCGCGAACGCGGGAGCGCCCGTCGACGGCGCGCAGTGCGAGCGACAGCCAGTCGAGCAGCCGCGCGCGTGCGCGCGACGGCTCGCAGTCTTTCATCCGCCCCGCACGACTTTGAGGCCCGAACGATCGCCGTTCCTGCGATGGGCCTTCGCGGCGTCGGAACGCTCGAGGCGCAGCCGCTCGAGGTATTCCGGCGTCACGTCGCCGGTGACGTACTCGCCGGAAAAACAGGAAGTATCGAACTCGGTGATCTTCGCATTGTCGTGCTGGCAGGCCTGCACGAGGTCCTCCAGCGTCTGGTAGACGAGCCAGTCGGCACCGATCGCCTGCGCGACCTGCTCGACGCTGCGGCCGCTCGCGACGAGTTCACTGGCCGCCGGCATGTCGATGCCGTAGACGTTCGGAAAGCGCACCGGCGGCGCCGCCGAGGCGAAATACACCTTGCGCGCGCCCGCCTCGCGCGCGAGTTCGATGATCTGCGCCGAGGTCGTGCCGCGCACGATCGAATCGTCGACGAGCAGCACCACCTTGCCGCGAAATTCGAAGTCGATCGCATTGAGCTTGCGGCGCACCGACTTCTCGCGTTGCTCCTGCCCCGGCATGATGAAGGTGCGGCCGATGTAGCGATTCTTGTTGAAACCCTCGCGATACTTGATCCCGAGGATCTGCGCGACCTGCATCGCCGCGGTGCGCGACGTGTCCGGGATCGGGATCACGACCTCGATGTCGTGGTCCGGGCGTTCGCGGCGAATGCGTTCGGCGAGCTTCTCGCCCATGCGCATGCGCGCGCGATAGACCGACACGTTGTCGATGATCGAATCGGGGCGCGCGAAATACACGTACTCGAAGATGCAGGGCGTGTGGTGCACGGCAGCGACGAGCTGCTGCGCATGCAGCCGCCCCTGCTCGTCGATGAACACGGCCTCACCCGGGCCGATGTCGCGCACGAAACGAAAGCCGAGGCCGGTCAGCGCCACGCTTTCCGATGCCAGCATCCACTCGGCACCTTTCGGGCTGTCCCGTGTGCCGAGCACCAGCGGGCGGATGCCGTTCGGGTCGCGAAAGCCGACGATGCCGTGGCCGATGACCAGCGCGATCGCGGCGTAACCGCCCCGGCAGCGGCGATAGACCGCACTGAGCGCCGCGAAGATGTCCGCGGGCGCGACGCGCAGCGTGCCGACACGCTGCAGTTCGGAGGCAAAGACGTTGAGCAGGACCTCGGAGTCCGACGAGGTATTGAGATGGCGGCGGTCTTCGCGCGCCAGCACCTCGGCAAGCTCCGCGGCGTTCGTCAGGTTGCCGTTGTGGCCGAGGCAGATGCCATAGGGCGCATTGACATAGAAAGGCTGCGCCTCGGCGGCTCCCTCGCACCCCGCGGTCGGATAGCGCACGTGCGCGATGCCGACGTTGCCGCGCAGTTCGAGCATGTGGTGCTGCTGGAAGACGTCGCGCACGAGGCCGCCGCCCTTCCTGACGCACAGCTCCCCTTCGCTCGACGTGACGATGCCCGCGGCATCCTGGCCGCGATGCTGCAGGATCGTGAGGGCGTCGTAGAGCCGCTGGTTGACGGGACCGGTGCCGACGATGCCGACGATGCCGCACATGCGCTATCTCTCCAGGACTTCGAGCGGATGGTCGCCGACGATGGAACGCAGGCCGCTCGCGGTGCCCTCGGCATACACCCTGAGCTTCGCGCCCTGCCACCAGGCGTCGCGGTCGATTTCGAGCGTCTGGCCGAGGATCACCAGCGCACCGACGACCACCGCGCCGCGCAACAGGCCGAATACGAAACCGCACAGGCGGTCGACGCTCATGACGAGCGAGAGGCGCGTGAAATAGCCCACGAGCCATGCAACGAGCGATCCGGCGAGGAGCACGACGAAAAAAATCATTGCGCGCGCCGCCCAGGGCCGCACGGCAGGGGACTCGAGCAGGCCACCGAGACGCGGCTCGAGTTCCGGCCCGTATTGCCACGCGAACCACAGCGCTGCCACCCAGGTCACGAGGGCGATCGCCTCGCGTACGAGCCCACGAACGAGGCCGACGATCGCCGAGACAGCCACTATCCCGATCAGAACGTAGTCTGTTGGCGTCATGTTCCGTTCAATTGTACTAGATGGGATCGAAGGGGCGCGAAACCGCCGTCACGGAAGGCTCACGATCTTCCCTTTCTGCCCGGCCGCCGCCAGTTGCCCGGCCAGCCGCTCGGCTGCTGCCTGGTCGGCCACGGGGCCGACGCGGACGCGATAGAGCTTCCTTGCGCCGTCCGTCGGCGAAATGAAGGCCGCATGGCCCGCCATGCGCAGTTTCGCGACGAGACCGTCGGCATTGGCGCGACTTGCGAAGCTGCCTATCTGGACGGCGAAGCCCGCGGCTGGCGGGGCGTCGGGCTCGGCCGCGGGCTCGGCCGCAGGCGCCGCCTGTGACTCGGCGACGGCGGGTGGCGGGGTGGGCGCCGGCGCCGGTTCGGGTTCGGGTGCGGGTACGGGTACGGGTGCGGGTGCCAGGGTCATGGGCGGCTGCGCGCCCGCGGGTGCCGTCAGGTCGATGGTGTAGGACCGCATCGGCGGCCCCTCTCCCGCAGCCGGCGCCGCAGGCGCAACGGACCGCGGTGGACCGGAAAGCAGCGCGGGCACCACGAGCACGAGGAAGACAACGAGGATCACGGCGCCGGTGAGCCGCTCTTTGAACTGTTTGTTCACGCCGATTTCAGTATAGCCGAAGCCATTCGAGCGACGGCCCCACGACGTGGAACGATCCGAACGCGACGATCCGGTCCCCGGGCCGGGCCGCCGCGCGTGCATGCGCGCAGCCCTCGGCGACGGAGTCGCAGGCAACGAACGACCCGGGCGCAATCGCGAGCCTCGCCGCGACCTGCTGCGCATCGAGGCCCCGCGGAGGCGGCAGCGTCGCCAGCACCCAGCCATCGAAACGTTCCCGCAGGACGCGGCCGATTCCCGCGACATCCTTGTCGTCGAGGAAACCGGCCACGGCGAGCGTGCGCCCGCCGGCCGGGCGCGCGGCGAGATTGTCAGCCAGCGCCGCCGCGGCCGGGACATTGTGCGCCACGTCGAGTATCCACTCGACCTCGCCCGGCACGACCTGGAAGCGGCCCGGAAGCGACACCTGCCCGAGCGCGCGGGCGATGGCTTCGCGCGAGATCGCCACCGGACCCGCCTCGAGCGCGGCAATGGCCGTGGCGGCGTTGCCGAACTGTGCGTCGCCCGCAAGCGCGGGTCGCGGCAGGTCGGCGAAGCTGCGCCGCGCTGAACGCCAGTTCCAGCGCTCGCCGCTGTCCCAGTCGAATTCGCGCCGCGCCACCTGCGCCACCGCGCCGATGCGTTCGATTTCGCGAAACACGCTCGCGGGCAGGGTGGGCGAGCCGAGCACGGCGGGGCGACCGGGACGGAAGATGCCGGCCTTCTCGCGGCCGATGTCCTCGAGCGTGGGTCCAAGCCATTCGTGGTGATCGTCGCCGACGGAGCACAGCACCGCCACGTCCGCATCGACGAGATTGGTCGCATCGAGGCGCCCACCGAGACCGACCTCGAGCACCTGCGCATCGACACGCCGCTGGCGGAAAATCCAGAGCGCCGCGAGCGCGCTGTACTCGAAATAGGTGAGCGTCGTATCGCCCCGTGCCTGCTCGATCGCCTCGAAAGCCGCGACGAGTTCCTCGTCGGGCACTTCCACGCCCGCGACCCGGATGCGCTCGTTGTAGCGCACGAGGTGCGGGGACGTGAATGCGCCGGCCAGGATGCCCGCGGCGCGCAGCATCGCGTCGAGCAGCGCGACGGTCGAACCCTTGCCGTTCGTGCCGCCGACGATGTAGGTCGGCACGCGCGTGCGCCCGAGGTCGAGCGCGCGTGCCACCCGGCCCACGCGAACGAGGCCGAGGTCGATGCTGCGGGGATGGTCACGCTGCTGCAGCTCGAGCCAGCCAGCGAGCGTGCGCATGGAAGGCCTCACACGGGGCCGGTCAGGCGACGGTGGCCGGCGGCGGCAATTTCAGCAGCAGGCGGATCGAGGCGCCGAGCCTGTCGCGCATGTCACGGCGGTCGACGATCATGTCGAGTGCGCCGTGCTCGAGCAGGAACTCGCTGCGCTGGAAACCCTCGGGCAGGGTTTCGCGCACGGTCTGCTGGATGACGCGCGGCCCGGCGAATCCGATCAGCGCGCGCGGCTCGGCCACGTTCAGGTCGCCGAGCATCGCGAGGCTCGCCGACACCCCGCCGGTCGTGGGGTCGGTCATGACCGAGATGAACGGCAGGTGTTCGCGGGCGAGGCGCGCGAGCGCCGCGCTGGTCTTCGCCATCTGCAACAGCGAATAGAGCGCCTCCTGCATGCGCGCCCCGCCGCTGGCGGTGAAGCAGACGAGCGCCGCCCGGTTCTCGATGCAGTAGTTGACTGCGCGCGCGAAGCGCTCGCCGACCACCGAGCCCATCGAGCCGCCGAGGAAGCGGAATTCGAAGGCGCACGCGACGATGTCGACGCCGAGCAGCTTGCCGGCCACCGCGATCAGCGCGTCGTTCTCGCCAGTGTTCTTCTGCGCGGAGGCGAGCCGGTCCTTGTAGCGCTTGCTGTCCTTGAACCTGAGCGGATCCTCGGGCCGGACGCTGGCGCCGATCTCGAGCACCTCGCCCTCGTCGAGGAACATCGCGAGGCGCTCGCGTGCACCGATGCGCATGTGGTGGCTGCACTTCGGGCAGACGTTGAGGTTGCGCTCGAGCTCGGCGCGGTAGAGCACCGAGTCGCACGACGGACACTTGATCCACAGGCCCTCGGGTACCGAACGCGTGCGGCGTTCGGTCTTGATGCGCGAGGGCATGATTTTTTCGAACCAGGACATATCAGGGCGGCATCATAGCGGAAACGCCCGCGGGCACGCCGTACTCCGCCGGATAACACGCAGCCGTGAAGTACAGGCCTTCGGCGGGAGCCGTGGCGGCATTGCGCCGGCGGTCGCGGCCGGCGAGCACTTCCGCCGCGAAACCCGGCTCGGCATCCCCGCGACCCACGGCAATCAGCAGGCCCGCGATATTGCGCACCATGTGGTGCAGGAAGGCGTTGGCGGTCGCGGTGATGCTGAGCAGGTCACCCTCGCGCGCGACCGTGAGCGCCGTCAGGCGGCGCATGGGCGTGCGCGACTGGCAGTCGGCCGACCGAAAGGCGCTGAAATCGTGCTCGCCGAGCAGATGGGCGGCCGCTGCGTTCATGCGCGCGGCATCGAGCGGTCGATGCACCCACGCGGCGCGTCCGGCCGCGAGCGCCGACCGTTCGCTGCGATTGACGATGTGGTAGCGATACGTGCGCGAGAGCGCGCGATAGCGCGCATGGAAATCGGGGGCCATCTCGCGTGCCCAGGTGATCGCGATGTCACGCGGCAGCCGCGTATTCGCCCCGAGTACCCACGCACGGGGCACGCGGTGCGCCACCGTATCGAAATGCGCCACCTGCCCCAGCGCATGCACGCCGGAATCGGTGCGCCCGGCACAGGTGGTCGCCACGGGTTCATCGGCCACGGCCGAGAGCGCGGCCTCCACGGCGCCCTGGATCGACGCCTGGCCCTGCTGGGCCTGCCAGCCGACGTAGGGCGCGCCGAAGTACTCGATGCCGACCGCGATGCGCGGCATGCGCGGACGCGCGCCCTAGCCCGGCAGGGTATCGATGAGGCGCTGGGCTTCCTGTTTCTGCGACACCGAGCCTTCCTGCAGGACTTCCTTCAGGATGCTGCGGGCGCCATCCGGGTCGCCCATGTCCATGTAGGCGCGCGCGAGATCGAGCTTGGTACCGACCTCGCTCATCGTCACCGGCTCGAGGTCGGGCAGCGCAAGATCCTCGGGCCCGATCTTCTGCGTCGCTGCGAACGCGCCTTCATTGTCGGCGGCCGCACCGCCGACATCGAGGTCGAGGCCGCCATCGCGCGTCGCGCCGAATGCATCGGTGGCGCTGAAATCGACGTCGACACCGGTCTTCAGCGCCGTGAGCCGCGCAGTCTCGCCGGAAACATCCGGCAACGCCTTGAGCGAGGCCGTGGCATTCACGTCCGCAATCGAGGGATTCGTGCCCGTCTGGTCGGCGCCCTCGATCGTGTACCAGCTGCCGGTGGCCGAGGCCTGGTCCGCCTCATCGCCCGCCCGCCGCTCGGCTTCCTCCATGATCTCGCGCGAACGCGCGTCGAGGCCTGCCACCATGGTCGGGGCGTCGCCCGATCCCTGGGAATCCGCGTCCGGCCCTATGTTGAGGCCGAGGTCGTCGATCGCGAGTTCCGTCGTGGGGTCGGCGCCCATGCCCGACTGGCGCATCGCGACGTCCACCTTCTCGCGCAGCGTGCCGCCTTCGGCCATGCGCAGGGTGGGCTGCTCGACGGTCGGCGCGTCCATCGCGTCCGGCATCAGCACCGTGCGCTCGGCGGTCGTTTCCGGCGGCATTTGCGCGGTCATCTCGCGCGTCGTGTTGCCGCTGCGGTCGTCGGCGCCACGCGTCGGGTCATCGAGCACGAAATCGAGATCGCCGCCCACTTCGGTCGCCGTGAGCGCGCCGGCCTCCCCGGTCGGGTCCCGGTCGCCGATCGAATCGCCGAGTGCCGTGTTGAAGTCGAGGTCGATGCCGTCCGCGGCGGCGCGCGGCGATTCGCCGCCGGGCTCGCCCAGCAGGTCGTAGTCGACGCGGTTCTGGCCGCCCTCGAGATCGAGGTCGATGCCACCGGCGATCGCGCCGCCCGCGGGCACGGCCTGCACGAACATCTCGTCCTCGGGCGCGAGCTGCTTGCCCATGATGACGATCTTGTCCCACTCGCCAGCCGGGGCATCGCCGCGGGAGGCCGCGAGTTCGCGGGCCGCGGCGAGGAACTGCTCCTTGTTGCCCCACACGAAGAACACTTCGAGGAGCTTCAGCCTGAGGTCGCGGCGCGCCGGCTCGCGCTGGATCGCGATGCGCACGAGGTCCGCGGCCTGGTCGTACAGGCCGTAGGCCATGTGGAAATCGGCTTCGGCGAGCGGATCGCCCTGGTCGAGGTTGATCGCGGTCTCGCCACTGATCGTCTGGTCGGCCGTCGTCGAGACGACGGCGGCCGGCTTGCGCAGGATGCCTGAATCGTCGATACGCGGCCGTTCGTGCGGCCCCGATTCCTCCACGAGGAAGGCTTCGTCTTCCTGGCTGCCGACCGGTTTGCGCAGCCTTGCCGTATCGGTGAGGCCCGAACGCCGATCCGCGATTTCGGCGCCGGCTTCGGCCAGCCGACCCAGGGAATCGTCGAATGCCGCCGACTCGCGCGCCTTCCACTTGCGAACGCCGAACAGGGCGAGCAGCGCGGCGATCAACAGCGCCGGGATGTACCAGAGGCTGCGCAGCGTATCGAAGAAAGACGGTGTTTCCCCGGCGGGCGCCGTGACAGACGCCGCCGGTCGCTGCGCCGGTTCTTCGGCAGTCGCTTCAGGTGCCGGTTCGGGCGCCGATTCCGGAGCCGCGGCTTCGGGCGCCGTCGCTTCCGGCGCTGCCGCCTCGGGCGCGGCCTCCGGCGTCGCTTCTGGCGCGGCCTCCGTCGCGGGCGGTGCGGCTGCAGCCGGCGGTGCGCCCTGTGCCGCGGCCAGCCTCGCCTGCAGGTCCGCGAGCTCGCGATTGCGTACTTCGAGTTGCGAGTTGGCCTGCTTCAACTGGCCTTCGAGATCACGCACGCGCGCATTGAGCTGGTCGACCTGTGCGTTCGCGGCCGCGGCACCACCGGTCCCTGCGTCCGCCTGTCCCGGCGGCACGAGCCGCAGTCGTTCTTCCGGCGGTGCCCCCGCCCCGGTGCGATTGCGCCAGGCGGCATACTGGCGACGCACCTCGGCGGTGGCATCGCCCGCACTGATGGCACCGAGCGCCGCCGCATCGGGCACGCGCAGCACGGCGCCCGAATGCAGGTCGCTCATGTTGTCGCCGAAGGCCGCCGGATTCTCCCGGTAGAGGCCCACCATCATGCGTTGTGCGTCGTCGCCGCCCGCCAGGCGATCCGCGATCGCCGTCAGCGTGTCGCCGCGGCGCACGGTATAGGCGCCCGCGCCATCCGCGGATGGCGCCGCGGACGGCGCAGGAGCATCGGGTTCGGCGCGCGGTGCGGGTGCCTGCGCAGGGGCCGGCGCGGGACGCGTTATGCTGCCTTCGCGGGTCGCGCCCACGGCCGGCGCCGCCACCGGCGCGGCCGACTCGCCCGTACCCGGCGCGAACACCGGCGGATCCATCAGCAGCGTGTACTCGCGCACGAGGCGGCCACGCGCCCAATTGACCTCGACGAGCAGCGTCACGAAGGGTTCGTTGATGGGATCCTGCGAACGCAGGCGCAGGAACGTGCGCCCATCGGCGCCGCGAAACTGGGTGACGCTCACGGAATTGAGGAACGCGGGCCACTCGAGCGCGTAGCGGGCGAAGGTCTCGCGGGACGCGAGTTGCGCCTTCAGGGTCGACAGTTCCTCGGGGGTAGCGCCGAGCAGCTCGATTTCTGCATCGAGCGGGCCGTTCAGGCGCGAATTGAGGCGCACGTCGCCGAGGCCGAGGGCCAGGGACAGTTGCGGCAACAACAGCAGAGCGAGTGCCAGTACCCGCGATTTAGCGATCATTCTGACTCCCCGTCGAACCCGGCGCAGCAATTTTCACCTTTAAAAACAACGAGTAATTACCGAAATCTCGGCTGCGACCCGCTTGCTGCCGCATTATGACTCATAAAAAGTCGCGCGCCAAAATCTCCGCGATCTGCACGCTGTTGGTCGCAGCACCCTTGCGGACGTTATCGGCCACGATCCAGAGGTCCAAACCCCGATCGTGCGAGATATCCTCGCGGATTCGCCCCACATAAACTGTGTCGTGGTTCGCTGCCTCGGTCGCGGCCGTCGGATACCCGGCGGGCACCGGATCGTCCATCACGGTGATGCCCGGGGCTTTCTCGAGCAGTTCGCGCGCCGCGGCCGCAGTGAGCTTGCGCCGGGTCTCGATGTGGACCGCCTCGGAATGGCCGAAGAACACCGGGACCCGCACGGTCGTCGCGTTCACGCGGATCGACTCGTCCCCCATGATCTTGCGGGTCTCCCAGAACATCTTCATCTCTTCGCGCGTGTAGCCGTTTGCCTCGAACCTGTCGATCTGCGGCACGCAGTTGAAGGCGATCTGCTTGGCGATCACTTTCGCCTCGGCCTCGCGCCCCGACAGCAGCGCCGCGCTCTGCGCGGCGAGTTCCTCGACTGCTTCCTTGCCGGCGCCCGACACCGACTGGTAGGTCGCGACGTTGATGCGCTCGATGCCCACCGCGTCGTGGATCGGCTTCAGCGCGACCACCATCTGGATGGTCGAGCAGTTGGGGTTCGCGATGATGCCGCGGGTCGTGTAGCCCGCGACCGCCTGCGGGTTGACCTCCGGCACGACGAGCGGGATGTCGTCCTCGTAGCGGAACTCCGAGGTGTTGTCGATCACGACGCAGCCCGCCGCCCAGGCCTGCGGCGCGAACTCGCGCGAGGTGTCGCTGCCGGCGGAGAACAGCCCGATGTCGGCACGCGAGAAATCGAACTTGTCGAGCTCCAGCACCGGGTAGGACCGGCCGCGAAACTCGACCGTCTTGCCGAGCGAGCGGTTGCTCGCGAGCGGGTAGAGCTCGCCCACGGGGAAGTTGCGCTCTTCCAGGACCTTGATCATGGTGTCGCCGACGAGGCCGGTCGCACCCACCACAGCTACTCGAAATTGTCTGCTCATATCACCGGAGTCGTTGATCTAACGTCGCCATTCTGCGCCCGATTGCGCAGGTAGTGGTCCATCAGCACGATCGCCAGCATCGCTTCCGCGATGGGCGTCGCACGCAGGCCGACGCAGGGGTCGTGCCTGCCGGTCGTGACGATCTCGACGGCCTTGCCGTCGACGTCGATCGTCTCGCCGGGAATCTGGATGCTCGAGGTCGGCTTGAGCGTCGCGTGCACGACGATGTCCTGGCCGCTCGATATGCCGCCGAGCACGCCGCCGGCGTGGTTCGACCTGAAACCCCGCGGCGTCATCAGGTCGCGATGCTCGCTGCCGCGCTGCGCGGCGGCGCGCGTGCCGGCGCCGATCTCGACCGCCTTGACCGCGTTGATGCCCATCATCGCGCTCGCGATGTCGGCATCGAGCCGATCGAATACGGGCTCGCCGAGCCCGGGCGGCACACCGGTCGCCACCACGGTGACGCGCGCGCCGACTGAATCGCCTGCGCGCCGCAGGTCCCAGACCAGCTGCTCGAGTTCGGGGACACGCGCCGGATCGGGACAGAAAAACGGATTGTCGTAGGCCGTGGCCGGGTTGACCGGCTCGAGCTCGAGCGCGCCGATGCGGCTCAAGTAGCCGTGGATACCCACGCCGAGGCGTCCCGCGAGGTACTTGCGCGCAATCGCACCGGCCGCCACCCGCATCACGGTCTCGCGCGCCGACGAGCGCCCGCCGCCGCGATAGTCGCGCAGGCCGTACTTCTGCTGGTAGGTGTAATCGGCATGCCCCGGGCGGAACCGGTCCTTGATCTTCTCGTAGTCGCGCGAACGTGCGTCGGTGTTCTCGATCAGCAGGCCGATCGGCGTGCCCGTGGTGCGGCCCTCGAACACGCCCGAGAGGATCCGCACCGCGTCGGCTTCGCGGCGCTGGCTCGTGAATTTCGACGTGCCGGTGCGGCGCCGGTCGATGTCGGGCTGCAGGTCGGCCTCGGAGAGTTCGAGGCCCGGCGGGCAGCCGTCCACGATGCAGCCGAGCGCCGGCCCGTGGCTCTCGCCGAAGCTCGTCACCGTAAACAGCTTTCCAAACGTGTTACCGGACATCTCGAACCTGTTCAGCCGTCAGCAGGAACACCCCGCCCCCTCCGCGCTCGAACTCGAGCCAGGTGAACGGCACGCGCGGGAACCGCCTGCGCACCAGCACCTCGGAGTTGCCGACCTCGACCACCAGTATGCCGCGCGGGCGCAGGTGTTGCCCCGCTTCACGCAGGATCACGCGTACGGAATCGAGGCCGTCGTCTCCCGAGGCGAGGGCGCCGCGCGGCTCGTGCCAGTATTCGGGTGGCAGGGCCGCCAGCTCGTCGGCCCCGACATAGGGCGGGTTCGACACGATGATATCGTACGCCCGCCCCGCGAGCGCATTGAAATGGTCGGAACTCACGAGACGGACGCGGCGCCCAAGCCGGTGCCGGCGCACGTTCAGGGCAGCCACTTCGAGCGCCTCGCCCGAAATGTCGGAGGCATCCACCCTCGCCCGCCGGAACGCCTTCGCGCAGGCGATGGCGATGCAGCCGGAGCCGGTGCCGAGGTCGAGGATGTCGCCCACCCGCCGCGCATCGACCCATGGCGCGAATTGCCGTTCGATCAGCTCCGCGATCGGTGAGCGCGGGATCAGCACGCGCCCGTCGACGTGAAACGGCAGGCCCGCGAACCAGGTCCGCTGGGTGAGGTAGACGGCGGGCACGCGCTCGTGGATGCGCCGATCGAGCAGCGCATCGATCTCGCGCTGCGCGCGCGCACTCACGCGGCGTGCGTAGTCGTGCGCCCGCGGCGGCACCGGCAGGTCGAGCACATGCCACACGAGCGCCGCGGCGTCGTCGCGCGCATTGTCGGTGCCGTGGCCGTAGCAGACGCGCGCGCGCGCCAGGCGCCGCGCGGCGCGCGTCACGGTGTCCCGCACGGTCGGGGCCGCGCGGCGGTTGTGGGATAATCGCGCCATGTCCACCTCGAAATCCTGGCTGCCCTTCGCAGTCCTCGCCGTAGCCGGCGTGCTCGCCGGCGCCTGGATCGCGCGGGCGACGCTCGCGCCGGAGGCACCACCAGCCCCCACGCTGCAGGTCGGCACCTGGTTGCCCGCACCGCGCGCGATCGACGCGCCGGCGCTGGTCGACAGCCGCGGCAAGCCCTTCACCGCAGCCGGTTTCACGGGTCACGCGAGCCTGCTGTTCCTCGGCTTCACGCACTGCCCGGACGTGTGCCCGACGACGCTCGCACTGCTGGCCCAGGTCCGTCGCGCCACGCAGGCGCCGGTCACCGTCTATCTGGTGTCGGTCGATCCGCAGCGCGACACGCCCGAGGTACTGGGCCGCTATCTCGCGGGCTTCGATTCCGAGTTTATCGGGCTTACGGGTGCGCCGCTCGACATCAAGCGTTTCGCGCGCACGCTGGGCGCGGCCGTCGCGAAGGTCGACCTGCCGGGCGGCAGCTACACGATGGATCACTCGGCCACCCTCTACCTGCTCGACGACGCGGGCCACCTGCGTGCCGTCTTCACGCCACCGTACGATGCGGCGAAGCTCGCAACCGACCTCGAGGCCGCGGTCGCGGCGACCCGTGGATGAGCAACCCGGACGGCATCGGCGCGCGCCTGTTCATCGCGCTGCAGTACCTGCTGCCCCAGCACGGCCTGTCGCGCCTCGTGCATGCGATCGCGCGGCTGCGGGTGCACTGGATCAAGGACACGCTTATCAGGGCATTCATGCGCGGCTTCAGGCCCGACCTGTCGGACGCCGTGGAGAAAGACCCCTGCGCCTACCCGACCTTCAATGCATTCTTCACGCGCGCGCTCGAGCCCGGCGCGCGCCCCATCGTGCCCGGGGAATCGGCGATCGCCTCGCCCGTCGATGGCACGGTGAGCGAATGCGGGGACATCCTCGGCGATCGCCTGCTGCAGGCGAAGGGCCACGATTACACGCTCGATGCACTGCTGGCCGGCCGCGAGTCGCTCGTGAAACGCTACGAGGGCGGGCGGTTCGCGACGATTTACCTCGCGCCGTACAACTACCACCGCATCCACATGCCGCTCGCGGGCACCCTGGCCGAAGCCTGGTATGTCCCAGGCCACCTGTTCAGCGTCAACCGCACCACGGCCCGGCACGTCGCCGGCCTCTTCGCGCGCAATGAGCGTGTGGTCTGCGCGTTCGAAGGCACGGTCCCGTTCGTGCTGGTCCTGGTCGGCGCCCTGAACGTCGGCAGCATGGCCACCGTGTGGCATGGTGATGTGACACCCCGTCGACCGCGCACGCTCGCGAGCTTGCCGATCGACGCGCGCGAGGTGCTCGCGAAGGGCGCGGAAATGGGACGTTTCAACATGGGCTCGACCGTGATCCTGCTGCTGCCGCCCGGACACGCGAGCTGGGACAGTTCGCTCGCCGCGGGGCGCATCGTGCGTGTCGGCGAGCGCATCGGCAGTATCGGGCCGGCACGGCTCGCCGCGCACTGAGGGCCGCACGGGTGGGTACGGCGGATTTCGCTCCCGACGCGACCGTCGACATGCTTGCGCGCCGCGCGGCGGCGCTCGCGCGCGCGCGCGCCTTCTTCGCCGAACGCGGGGTCATGGAGGTCGACCCGCCGGCGCTCGTGAACGCCCCAGTCACCGACGTGAACATCCACTCCGCCGAGGTGCACCTGACCGGTGGCGACCGGCGTGCCTACGCCCTGCACACCTCGCCCGAATACGCGATGAAACGCCTGCTCGCCGCAGGCAGCGGCGACATCTATTTCCTCGGCCATGTGTATCGCGGCGCCGAACGCGGGCGCCTGCACAACCCGGAGTTCACGCTGGTCGAGTGGTATCGGCGCGGCGCGACCCTCGCGAGCCTGATGCGGGAGGTCGCCGATCTCGTCGAGCGCCTGTGCGGCCGAAACTTCGAGGTCGAGTACCTCGCCTATCGCACCGCCTTTGCGCGCGAGACTGGTTTCGATGCGCTCGACGCACCGCTCGCAACCCTGGCGCACGCCGCGTCGGAGCTCGGCCTCGGCGCGAGCGAAGTCGCCGCGAGCAGCCGTGACGAACTGCTCGAGCTCATCATGGGCGCGCGGGTGGGGCCACGGCTCGGCGCCGGCAAACTCACCTTCATCCATGGCTATCCGGCAACGCAGGCCGCGCTGGCGCGCCTCGACCCCGCCGACCCGCGCGTCGCGCTGCGTTTCGAGCTCTATGCGGACGGCATCGAACTCGCCAACGGCTTCGACGAACTCGCCGATGCCGCCGAGCAGCGCGCCCGATTCGAGGCGGACCTGCGCGAACGCGCCCGCAGGGGCCTGCCGCAAGGGCCCATCGACGAGCGCCTGCTGGCCGCCCTCGCCGCGGGGCTGCCTGCCTGCGCGGGCGTCGCGGTGGGCTTCGACCGGGTGCTCATGATCGCTGCGGGCGCCACGCGCATCGACAGTGTCTTGCCGTTCACCCTGGAGCGCGCATGAGCTTCGCCACGACCCACCACGATTTCTCGGACAAGCCACGCGCCTACGCCGGACTCGCGCGCGAGCTCGAGGGCCTGCTGGCGGGCGAGCGCAACTGGATTGCCAACGCCGCGAACGCAGCGGCCCTGGTCTACCACGCCCTGCCCGACCTCAACTGGGTGGGCGTCTACGTTCCCGCCACGAACGCCGCGGGCGTGCGGGAACTGGTCGTGGGCCCCTTCCAGGGCAAGCCCGCCTGCGTGCGCATCGCGATGGGCCGCGGCGTCTGCGGCACGGCCGCAGTGAGGCGCGAGACGATCGTCGTGCCGGACGTGCAGGCCTTCGCGGATCACATTGCCTGCGACGCCGCGTCGCGTTCGGAAATCGTCCTGCCGCTGCTGCGCCCCGGGGTCGCCGGCGACGCGGGCTTCGTCGGGGTGCTCGACCTCGACAGCCCGCGCCTCGCACGCTTCGACGACGCCGATCGCGCGGGGCTCGAGCGGCTCGCGACGATCATCGCCGCGGGCTGCGACTGGCCCTGATCAGCCCTTCGCGCGCGAGACGTACTCGCCCGTGCGGGTGTCGATGCGCAGCAGCTCGCCTTCGTTGATGAAGAGCGGCACGCGCACCACGGCGCCCGTCTCGAGCTTCGCCGGCTTCTGGCCGCCCGTCGCGGTGTCGCCGCGCACGCCGGGGTCGGTCTCGACGACCTTGAGCTCGATGTGCGGCGGCGGCGTGACCTGCAGCGGCACGCCGTTCCACAGCGTCACGATGCAGACGGTGCCGTCCTTGAGCCACTGGGCGGCTTCGCCCACGGCCTGTTTGCCCGCCGTGTGCTGCTCGAAGTTGTCGGGCACCATGAAGTGCCAGAAGTCGCCGTCCTGGTACAGGTACTGCATGTCGACGTCGACGACGTCGGCCGCCTCGGCGGTGTCGCCCGACTTGAAGGTGCGCTCGATCGTGCGGCCGGTCTTGAGGTTGCGGACCCGCACGCGGTTGAACGCCTGGCCCTTGCCCGGCTTGACGAACTCGTTCTCGAGCACGGCATACGGATCGCCGTCGAGCAGGAGCTTGACGCCGGCGCGAAATTCGCTGGTGTTGTAAGTGGCCATCGGTATCCCCAGAATCGGGGCCGCAAAAAAAGGGCGCAAATGATACCGGCTGGAATCGCAGGCCGCCACAGGGATAGCTGGCAGCAGGAATTGGCGGAGGCCGTCACCGACCCGGGGCAGCTGCTCGAGGCGCTCGCGCTCGACCCGGCGCTGCTGACGCCGGCACTCGCGGCCGCAGCCCGCTTCCGGCTGCGCGTCCCACGATCCTTTGTCGCGCGGATGCGCCGGGGCGACCCGCGCGATCCGCTCCTGCGCCAGGTCCTGCCGGTCGGCGACGAACTTGCCGAGGTCGCCGGTTACAACGGCGACCCGCTGGGCGAAGCCGCCGCCAACCCCGCGCCGGGGCTGCTGCACAAGTATCGGGGCCGCGCCCTGCTCGTGACGACCGGCGCGTGTGCCGTGCACTGCCGCTATTGTTTTCGCCGGGAGTACCCCTACGACGCGCAGGTTTCAGACGGCGGGCGCTGGACCGAAGCGCTCGCCGCGATCGCGGCCGACGGGAGCCTCGAGGAAATCATCCTGAGCGGCGGGGACCCCCTCTCGCTGTCGAACGCGCGCCTCGCGGCCCTCACGGCCCGCCTGGCTTCGATCCCGCACGTGCGACGGCTGCGCGTGCACACGCGCACGCCCATCGTGCTGCCCGCGCGCGTCGATGAGGGTTTCATCACGTGGCTGCATTCGCTGCCGTGGCCGGTCGCGATCGTGGTGCACACGAACCACGCGCAGGAGATCGATGCCGCTGTCGCCGGGGCCCTGGCGCGCATGCGAGCCGCCGGTGCGCAGTTGCTCAACCAGTCCGTGCTGCTCGCGGGCGTCAACGACGACGCGGACACGCTCGTCGGCTTGTCCACGGCGCTGTTCGATGCCGGCACCCTGCCCTACTACCTGCACCTGCTCGACCGCGTGCGAGGCGCGTCACACTTCGACGTGCCCGAAGCGCGCGGCCTCGAGCTCATGCGGACCATCCACGCCCGGTTACCGGGGTACCTCGTGCCGAGGCTCGTGCGCGAGGTGGCGGGCGCGGCGGGGAAAACGGCGATATACGCATAGGCCGACGCGCGACGGGCCGGAAAGCGTCGGACAGGTCCGCCACGCCGCCGGCCGTTCGCTATAAGCTATCAGCCCAAACTTGCCTGGAGACGCCGCCCTGCCGGACCCATCCGCCGTCCCGATGATCGTGTTCGCGCCCTCGCGCGATCCCGTCGAGGCCATCAATTCGCAGCTGCGCCGCGCGGGTCATGCCGTGCATTGCACGTGGATACCAGCCCTCGCCGACCTGGGAGACGCGCTCACGCAGCTCAATCCCGAGATGCTGGTCTGCCAGCCGCAGGCCGAAGGCGAACTGTCCGCGGTCGCCGCCGTGCGCACCCAGCTTGCACCCGAGGTGCCGCTCATCGCCCTGTTCGAGGCGGCGGACGAGGCGGCGATCGCCGCGGCGCTGGCGGTCGGCGCGCGCGACGCCGTCACGCTCGCGCGGCCGGATCGGCTGCGCGCGGTGATCGAGCGGGAACTGCGCAGCTTTCGCCTCGAGCGCGCGCTCAACACGACGCTGCAGTCCGCCCGCGACTATCGCAAGCAGCTCGAGACGGTGCTGCAACGGTCGAACGATGCGATCGCGCAGGTGCTGGAAGGCATCGTCGTCGACGCGAACAATTCGTGGCTCGAGGTCTTCGGCCTCGACAATGCGGCGCAGATCGTCGGCCAGCCGCTGATGGACTTGTTCGCGGAGTCGTCGCACGCGGCGCTGAAAGGCGCGCTGGTCGCATGCCTGCAGGGTCGCTGGACGGATCACGGCCTCAAGGCCGACGCACAGCGCGCCGACGGGGTCCTGCTGCCGCTCGAGTTCGTGCTGTCGCAGGGTGAGTTCGACGGCGAACCCTGCGTGCGCCTCATCGTGCCGGCGCGCAAGCGCGACGAGCGGGAGCTCGCGAACGAGCTCGCCGACTCCGTGCGCCGCGACCCGGCCACCGGCCTGCTCTACCGTCGCCCGCTGCTCGAGGCGATCGGCAACCGCATCTCGACACCCGCACGCGGCGGCGTGCGCTACCTCGCGATGCTGCGCCTCGACAAGTTCGCCGCACTCGAGAAGGAGATCGGCGCACTCGCGAGCGAGCAGCTGCTGATCGAATTCACGGCGATGCTGCGCGAACACACCAACCCCGCCGATGTCGCGGGCCGCTTCAGCGGTACCGCCTTCCTGTTGCTGCTCGAGCGCGGCAACGAGCGCGACGTCGAGACCTGGGCGGAACAGTTCGTCGCGCGCGTCGCGAAGCACGTCTTCCACGTCGGCACGAAAACCCTGTCGGCCACCTGCTCGATCGGGCTCGGGGTCGTCCCGCACGGCAACCCGAACCTCGACGACGCGATCCTCGATGCCAACGACGCCTGCCGCCGTGCCCGCCACCAGGGCGGCGGGCGGGTCGCGACGCTCGACCGCGCCGACACCGATTCCCGCGTGCAGGCCTACGACCAGGTGTGGGTCAAGCACATCAAGGCGGCGCTGCTCGAGAACCGCTTCCGGCTCGTGCAGCAACCCGTGGCATCGCTGCGGGGCGACGACCCGCAGATGTTCGACGTGCTCGTGCGCATGCTCGATCACCAGAAGAAGGAAGTCCTGCCGGCCGATTTCATGGCCGCCGCGGAGCGCAACGACCTGCTGCGCAACATCGACCGCTGGGTCGTCGGCGCATCGCTGTCGTTCGCGGCGCAGCGCCGCCCGGGTTGCCTGTTCGTTCGCCTCTCCAAGGACAGCCTGCTCGACCCGTCGTTTCCCGGCTGGCTCGACGGCCAGCGCAAGGCAACGAACGCCGACCCGGCGCGGGTCTGTTTCCAGGTCACCGAGGACATCGCGGCGGCCTATGTCAGGCCCATCACCGCGCTCGCCGAAGCGGTCAAGGCGCGCGGCTTTCGCTTCGCGCTCGAGCGCTTCGGCGGCGGGCGCGATCCGATGGGGTTGCTCGGATCGATGCCGATCGATTTCATCAAGATCGACGGCGCCCTGGTGCAGGGACTGGCGGGCAACATCGAATTGCAGCAGCAGGTGCGCGCCCTCGTCGATGCCGCGGCGAAGCGCCGCGTCGAGACGATCGCCGAACGCGTCGAGGATGCGAACACGATGGCCGTGCTCTGGCAGCTCGGCGTGCAGTTCATCCAGGGCTATTTCGTCAACGCGCCCGAGGACGTGCAGATCTAGCGTGGTGCCAATTCAGCCTGCTGCCAGGCCCTGCACCGTGCGCCAGCCGCGCGGCAACACGGCCCCGCGCTGCGCGCGTTCGCCGCGATAGTCCTTCAGCTCCGCCGTCGAGAGTGTCATGCGCCGCTCGCCCGACAGTACGATGAGCGAGCCGCCCGGCGGCACGACGGCCATGCCGGTGAGCACCTCTTCCCGCGCCTCGGCCTTCTTGCCGGGGATGCCGAACAGCTTGTTGCCCTTGCCCTTCGGCAGCTCGGGCACTTCCGACGCGGGGAAGACGAGCAGTTTTCCTTCGCTGTTGACCACCGCGACGAGCGAGTCGGCCGACGGCACCGGGACCGGCGGCAGGACGAGCGCCTTGGCCGGCACCGACAGCACGGCCTTGCCCGCCTTGCGATCCGTCAGCAGCTCCCGGATGCGCACCGTGAAACCGTAGCCCGCGTCGGACGCGAGCAGCCAGAGATCCTCCGGCTCGCCCATCAGCACGCCGGCGAACTTCGCGCCATCCGGCGGATCGAGGCGGCCCGACAGCGGCTCGCCCTGGCCGCGCGCCGAGGGCAACGTATGCGCGGCGAGGCTGTAGGCGCGCCCGGTGCTGTCGATGAAGATCGCGCTCTGCAGGCTGCGCCCGTGCGCGGCGGACTGGAAGGTATCGCCGCTCTTGTACGACAGCGCGAGCGGATCGATCTCGTGGCCCTTCGCGGCGCGCACCCAGCCGGCCGTCGACAGCACGACCGTCACGGGCTCGTTGGCCAGCAGTTCCTTTTCATCGATCGCCTGCGCCGCCTCGCGCTCGACGATCTTCGAGCGGCGCTCGTCGCCGTACTTCTCCGCGTCCGCGCGCAACTCGTCGGCCACCAGCTTGCGCAGCTTCGCCTTGCCCTTGAGGGTCGCCTCGATCTCGTCGCGCTCGTCCGACAGCGCCTGCTGCTCCTCGCGGATCTTCATCTCCTCGAGCTTCGCGAGGTGGCGCAGTTTCGTCTCGAGGATCGCCTCGGCCTGCACCTCGGAGAGCTCGAAGCGCTTCATCAGCACGGGCTTCGGCTCGTCCTCCCGGCGGATGATGCGGATCACCTCGTCGAGGTTGAGGTAGACGGCGAGCAGGCCATCGAGGATGTGCAGGCGCCGCGCCACCTTGTCGAGGCGCCACTCGAGGCGGCGCCGCACCGTGTCGATGCGAAACTCGAGCCACCCGGCCAGGATGTCGCGCAGGCCCATCACGCGCGGCCGCCCGTCGAGGTCGATGACGTTCAGGTTGACGCGGTAGTTGCGCTCGAGGTCGGTGGTCGCGAACAGGTGCGCCATCAGCTGCCCGAGGTCGACGCGGTTCGAGCGCGGCACGATCACGAGCCGGGTCGGGTTGCGATGATCCGACTCGTCGCGCAGGTCCTCGACCATCGGCAGCTTCTTCGCGCGCATCTGCTCGGCGATCTGCTCCTGCACGCGCGTACCCGACACCTGGTGCGGCAGGCAGGTGATCACGACGTTGCCGTCCTCGATCGCGTACACGGCCCGCGCCTTGAAGCTGCCGACGCCCTTGTCGTAGAACTCGACGAGGTCCGCGCGTGGTGACACGATCTCCGCGCCCGTCGGCAGGTCCGGGCCCTTGACGAACTTCATCAGCGCGCGCGTCGTCGCCTCGGGCTCCTCGAGCAGGTGCAGGCAGGCGGCCGCGACTTCACGCAGGTTGTGCGGCGGCACGTCGGTCGCCATGCCGACAGCGATGCCAGACGTGCCGTTCAACAGCAGGTTCGGCAGGCGCGCCGGCAGCATCACGGGTTCTTCCAGCGTGCCGTCGAAGTTCGGCTGCCAGTCGACCGTGCCGTCGCCAAGCTCGCGCAGCAGCACTTCGGCGTAGCGGGTCAGCTTCGCTTCCGTGTAACGCATCGCCGCGAACGACTTCGGATCGTCGGACGACCCCCAGTTGCCCTGGCCGTCGACGACCGGATAGCGGTACGCAAACGGCTGCGCCATCAGCACCATCGCCTCGTAGCAGGCGCTGTCGCCGTGCGGATGGAACTTGCCGATCACGTCGCCGACGGTGCGCGCCGATTTCTTGTGCTTCGAGGCGGCCGACAGCCCGAGCTCGCTCATCGCGTAGATGATGCGGCGCTGCACCGGCTTCAGCCCGTCGCCGAGCGCCGGCAGCGCACGGTCGAGGATCACGTACATCGAGTAGTCGAGGTAGGCCTTTTCGGTGAAAGCCCTGAGCGCCTGCTTCTCGACGCCTTCGAAATTCAGTTCCTGGTCCTGCATATGCCCGTCAGACCTGCGCGAGGTTGCCCTTGTGCTCGAGCCACGCGCGCCGGTCGCCCGCGCGCTTCTTGGCGAGCAGCATGTCCATCAACTGGTCCGCTTCGTCCTCGGCGCTCACCGTGAGCTGCACCAGTCGCCGCGTGCGCGGATCCATCGTCGTCTCGCGCAACTGCGAAGGGTTCATCTCGCCGAGGCCCTTGAAGCGGGTGACGACTGGCTTCGAACGCGCCTTCTCGGTTTCCAGCCGTTTCAGGATGTCGTCGCGTTCGGCCTCGTCGAGCGCGTACCAGACGCTCTTGCCCGCATCGATGCGAAAGAGCGGCGGCATCGCGACGTGCACGTGGCCATGGACCACGAGCGGGCGGAAATGCCGCAGGAACAGCGCGCACAGCAGCGTCGCGATGTGCTGGCCGTCGGAATCGGCGTCGGCGAGGATGCAGACCTTGTGGTAACGCAAGTCGGAGAGATCCGTCGAGCCGGCGTCGATGCCGATCGCCACGCTGATATCGTGCACTTCCTGCGAATTGCCGATGTCGCTCGCGTCCACTTCCCAGGTGTTCAGGATCTTGCCCCGCAGCGGCATGATCGCCTGGAACTCGCGATCGCGCGCCTGCTTCGCCGAACCGCCGGCCGAGTCGCCCTCGACGAGGAACAGCTCGGAGTGCACCGGGTCCTGCGACGTGCAGTCGGCGAGCTTGCCCGGCAGCGCAGGTCCACTCGCGATGCGCTTCCTCTGCACGCGCTGCGCGGCCTTCAGCCGCTCCTGCGCGTTCGCGATCGCGAACTGCGCGATGCGTTCGCCGGCATCGGGGTGCTGGTTGAGCCACAGCGCAATGGCATCCTTGGCATAGCTCTCGACCAGTTGCGCGGCATCGCGCGAACCGAGGCGCTCCTTCATCTGCCCGGCGAACTGCGGCTCCCGGATCTTGATCGACAGCACGAAGCTGACCTTGTCCCACACGTCCTCGGCGGTGAGCTTCACGCCGCGGGGCACCAGGTTCCGGAACTCGCAGAATTCGCGCACCGCGCCCACGAGGCCGGCGCGCAGGCCGTTGACATGGGTCCCACCATCCACCGTCGGGATGAGGTTCACGTAACTTTCGGCAACCGCCACGCCGCCGTCGGGCACCCAGGCGAGCGCGTAGGACACCGAATCGCTGTCGCCCTCGCGTTTGCCCGTGATCGGCTCTGCAGGCAGCCGCTCGACGGCGCCCAGCTCGTCGGTCAGGTAGGCGCCGAGATCGCCCGTGAAGAACCACTCGTCCTGCTCGCCGCTCGTTTCGTTCACGAACCGCACGCGCAGGCCGGGGCACAACACGGCCTTCGCCTTGAGCACGTGCTTCAGCTGCGGGACAGAGAACTTCCCGGCGTCGAAATACTTCGGGTCCGGCCAGAACCGCACGGTGGTGCCGCTGTTGCGCTGGCCCACGGCACCGATCACTTCGAGCTTCGAGGCGACCTTGCCGTCCTTGAAGCTGATGTTGTATTCCTTGCCGCCGCGGCGGATCCAGCACTCGAGGTGCGTCGAGAGTGCGTTCACCACCGACACGCCGACGCCGTGCAGGCCGCCCGAGAACTTGTAGGCGGAGTCCGAGAACTTGCCGCCGGCGTGCAGGCGCGTGAGGATCAGCTCGACGCCGCTCACCTTCTCCTTCGGATGGATGTCGACCGGCATGCCACGGCCGTTGTCGGCCACCTCGAGCGACCCATCCTTGTAAAGGGTCACCGTGATCTCGTCGCAATGCCCGCCCAGCGCCTCATCGACGCTGTTGTCGATCACCTCGTGTGCAAGGTGATTCGGGCGGCTCGTGTCGGTGTACATGCCCGGCCTGCGCCGCACGGGCTCGAGGCCGGAGAGAACTTCGATGTCGGAGGCGGTGTAGGACTGGGTCATGAGGCGGCGCGGATTCTAGCAGACGGTTCGTGGTGGGCAGCGGGCAGCGGGCAAGGAGCGGCGGGCCGGATCGTGAGCGGGTCCTGCGGTTCCTCACGGGTCGAGCGCCGCCTGCGGCGGTGCCCTCGTCGCGGCGGCGCCCGGCGCATGGGGTCACCAGAAACGGACAGTACGGTGGACGCCGGGCGCAGCTCGCCGCTCCTCGGCGCTCTCCACGCTCGTCACCGCAGGCCCCGCCCCCGCTCCGGCCCGGCGTCGGCTGCGTGCAGCCAGTCAACCCACGCACGCACCTGGCCCAGGTGAGCGGACGGCCGCGGGCAAGCGGCGCGCTGATTCATCCGCGGACGAGCGTGGAGAGCGCCGAGGGGCGCCGGTCAGAGCGAGGCGACCGCAGCGGGGCCGATTACGGCTTGATCTCACGCCGAGCGCCGGCGCCTCGCGGGCACAGCGCCGCAGGCGATGCGCTCGACCCGCGAGGACGCGGATTC
>JBFWZQ010000003.1:0-311220 GCA_050185195.1 Steroidobacteraceae bacterium
GATCAGCAATGCGTAGATCGGCATGTCCCGGTCGTAGAAGTAGTAGATCACGCGAACGCCGCCGGACTTGCCCTTGCCTTTCGCCCCGAATCGGACTTTCCGAACTCCACCGGTGCCGACGATCTCATCGCCGGCCAGAGGATGGGTCGCCAGGTACGTGATCAACTCGTCGCGCTCGTCCTGCGTCAGCAGCTTCTCGGCGCGGCGAAGGAACACGGGTGTTTCGACGACCGTTTGCACGGCTCACTATAACCCATAGGGTTATAGCCTATCAAGCAATTGGCGCGTCCGGTGGGATGGCTCGCGGCTGCGCCGCTCGTCCCTCGCTCGCGCTCGGGGCCGCCCGATGTTCGCCGGGCTCGGGAACATACCGGAACAGCGCCAGCCCGGCCTCGTCGATCAAGCACATCCCATCCAGGAACAGCATGTGGAAGTGGATGTTCAGATTGAGTGCCGAGCCGAGTCGCTGAATCAGCGACACGGCGCCGGTGTGGCCAGCAGCGCCGCGGCCTCGGCCATGCGCCGCGCTCGGGCGGTGGTGGACACGGCAGGCGTCCATGCAGCGGGCGGGCATTCAGCCCAGGCACGACAAGAAGCTCCGCTCTCAACTGACCTCCCTGGATGCAGTGACGCATCCGCAGAATCTCGCGGCGATCCCAAGCTGGCGCCTGCATGAACTGAAGGGCAATCAGACTGGTCGCTGGTCAATCACGGTCAACGGAAACTGGCGACTGACTTTCAGGTTCGAGGGCGCGGACGTCGTGCTGCTCGACTACGAGGACTATCACCAGAAGAGGCGACATGAGCCAGATGCAAAACCCCTGCCACCCCGGCGAAGCGCTCAAGGAAGCCTTGAGCCAAATCAGCGTGACCGATGCGGTCAAGCGCCTGGGCGTGGGCCGCGTGGCCCGACAATGACCTGTCGCCGTAGCTGCTATCAACGCCGCAGGATGGGCAGGCTCGCGAGCGCATCCTTGAGCCGCAGCATGTCCCAGCCGCATCGTGCCCTGCACGATGCCCTCGAACGCGCCTTCCGGCGGGTCCGGCTTGTTGAACAGCAGTGGCGAGAAGTGGGCGGCATCGAGTACGTCCAGATCGAAATGCACGGCCAGATGAGCGATGCCTTCGGCCTTGATCCAATCCAGGATCGGCTGACTGCTGTCGGCAATGTCGGCCGCCGGTGTGTGGCGGATGCCCAGCTCCTGAAGGATGCGCCCTTCATCCTGCGTCCAGGCGTTCATGCCCGCGATCATGACGCGCGCCGGATTCAGCTTGCGCTCGACCTCCGCCGTGAATTCTTCATCGCCACGCCCCAGCAGCATGCCCAGCACGTGGGAATGGGCGTGCGAGAACTCGGCGGCGCTCATGACGTCAGGATGAGCATCGACCCACAACACCCCGAGCTTTCCTTCGTAGCGGCGATTTAGCCAGGCCATCGGCGCCAGGTCGATGAGGCAATCTCCGCCCAGCGTGACGATGCGCTTCGGCTGGTGCCGCTCGATGGCGGCACGCGCGGCGCGCGCCTGGTACAGCAGGACCGTGCGTGCCTTGATGCCGCGCTCGATTTCCAGCGGCTGCTTTCCGGCCGCGGGAATCTCCACTGTTTCTTCCAGCCCGTCGTGTGCAGGAGCCAGCCAGCGCAGCAGTTCCGCGCCAAAGCGGTAGACGGGTTCGGCCCCACCCTGCCATTGTGGCATGTTCAGTCGAAGCGTCTTGGTAGGCACGGGTATTTCCTCATCGGATAGCCGGTTTGTCAGGCAGCGCTACGAGTCCAGTCCGTGGCAGGTTTGACGGCGTTTCCCGGTTTCTGCGCTTGGTGTTACTGCCATCGGCTGGTTGTGCCTCGAAAGTGGCAACAACATTCGGACTACGCCGCTCGATCACGAAGGCGCGGCAGCCCTTTGATATTGGCCCCACTTTCCTGCTCGGCCACACGAAGCTCGTAGATCTTCTGCAGGTTCAGCCAGAACTCGGCGCTCGTATCGAAGAAGTGCCCCAGACGCAGCGCCGTATCCCCGGTGATCGCACGCTGCCCGTTCAGGATATGCGTGATCCTGTTTGTCGGGACCTTGAGCTGCCGTGCCAGCTCCGCTGCGCTCATGTCGTGTGCTTCGAGCTGCTCGGCGAGATGCTCGCCAGGATGAACTGCATGACGCGCCATAAGCTCTCCTCTAGTGGTAGTCCACCGCTTCAACATTCACCGGACCATCTGCTCCTCTGGGCCATTCGAAGCAGATTCGCCACTGGTCATTCACCCGGATGTCGTACTGCCCCTTGCGATCACCCTTCAATGACTCGAGTCGATTACCCGGGAGATTGAGGTCTTGCAAGGAAAATGCGGCATCCAACTGATCCAGCTTCATTGCGAGCTTGCGTGCGATCCCATCGAATGCCCTGACCCGCTGTCCTGCCGCAAAGGTGCGCGTTCGCTTGTCACGACAGCTACCGATCATTCGCGGCCAATTCTTAACGCCGGTATGCGTTACGTAAAGCGTAACATATGCGGCACGAGAGGCCAAACCGGGCGTCGATCGACCGCCCGGTACGCCCGGCGCGGCAGGGTTCAGGAGAGGCCCCATGCGGCCCGCATCGCTCACGCGAGCGGAGCGGACTTCGGCGTTGGCGCCGAAGAAATAGCGGGCAGCGTTTCATTCAGCCGTAATCACTCCCCAGCGCGCCGACGTACAGGTCATTGGCGTTGGTCGCCGCTGCACCGACCGCGATCCGGCGATAGCCTTGTTCATGCGCCATCGTTCAATTCAGCCGGATACGCGCCCTGTTCGTCGCACAGCAATGCTGCGTGTGCGTTGGGATACTTCAAGCTTCTCGGCGACACCCTGTCCGAGATCACCGGCTTATCGCGGAAGGACCCTGCCCTCCTGCGCTGCGTGACCAGCGTCATCGCCCCATGCCTGATGATGCTGGTGCTCGACCGGGCTACGCCGAATCCGTTCCGAAATCTGCTCGAGCAGCCCGCCGAGCAAATCAAGAGTCACCTCATTCGCGTTGCCCTTGCAGGACTGCGCGAGGTGAGCGCCTCAGCCGCCGAATCATCCCCGCCCCGCTCGACGGGAAAGACGACCACGAAACGCGCGCCGCCCTCGGGCGGCGCCTGATACCGGATCGTCGCGCCGTGGCGTGCGGCGATCTGGTGCACGAGGGCAAGACCGAGCCCCCAGCCGCCTGCCTGTTCGCTGCGACCCCTGGGCCGATAGAAGGGTTCGAACACCCGCTCGCGCTCGCCCTCGGGAATGCCCGGCCCATGATCGGTCACCGCCAGTTCAACCGCATCGTGGCTTCGACGCACCTCGACCGAAACCGGCGGAGCGCCGTGGTGCAGCGCGTTCTGGATGAGGTTGCGCAGCAGTCTCGCAACCAGACGAGGGTTGCCGACAATGGTCGCCGCCTCTCCCGTGACTGCGACTTCATGCCGGGCGGCCTCCTCGGCGGCCAGCGCCAGCAGATCGAGACTTTCCCTGGCACCGTCCTCCCCGACATGGTTCAGCCGGCTCGCCAGCAGGATTTCCTCGACCAGTTCGTCCAGCTCGACAAGATTGCGCGCGATCTCCTGCTTGCGGTCCTCGGTCGACTCCCTTCCGAAAAGGTCGATCGCCATCCGCAGGCGCGTGAGTGGAGAGCGCAGTTCGTGGCTTGCATTGGCCAGCAGGGCCCGATGCGCGGTGACCAGCTTCTCGACCTCGCCGGCGGCCGCGTTGAAGCTTCGGGCGACGGCCGCGACCTCATCGCGTCCCTCGACCGGCACGCGATACTTCAGATGTCCCTCGCCCCAGGTCTCGACGCCATGGCGCAGGCGCTCCAACCGGCCCGTGAGATGCCGCACCACCGGCCATGCCACGAGCGCGGTGACGCCGGTCACCAGGATGAGCAGGACAAGGGGATTGCCTCCCGAGGGGCGGAAGGGAAGCGAGAGCCGGGCCGCAAGAACGCGATCGCCCGGAAGTGCGACGACAAGTCGGGTTCGATCACCTTCGCGCCGCAGCGTGCGTGACTCCGACGGCAGCCTGAACTCGATCGGAGCTCCGACCGAGTGGATCGGCACGCCTTCGCTCGTGAACACCGTGATGTCGGCATCGAAGGCATCGCCGAGCCGGCTCAGCACGATTTGCGTCTCCCTTGCGTCCGCATCGGGCGGCAGCAATGCGGCAAGGATTGCGTCGCGCTGTGTGGAGAATCCGCTCTGCTCGCCATCCAGCGACAGCCGCACAACCGCGGCGCCCGCAAGCGCCAACGCGAACAGGCTCGCAAGCAGCGTCAGGTAGATCTTCGCAAACAAGCTGCCGCGCAGGCTCACCGTCTATTCACCTTCATCCTGCCGCCGCGCGAAGACATAGCCTGCGCCACGGACGGTGATGATGCGTCGGGGCCTCCTCGGATCATCCTCGATCGCGGCGCGGATACGCGAGATGTGCACATCGATAGAACGATCGAATGCCTCGCCGCCGTCGCCGCTGAAGCGGTCCATGAGCTGCTCGCGCGTCATGGTGCGGCCGGCGTTCTGCGCCAGCGCGACGAGGATGTCGAACTGGTGGCCGGTCATGTCGCAGTCCTTGCCGTCGATCCTCGCCACGCGTGAGCCGGGATCGATCTCGAGCCTGCCGAAACGCATGATCCCCTCCCGCGTGGCAGCGCCCGTCCTGCGACGCAGGATGGCCTTGAGTCGGGCGAGGAGTTCGCGCGGGTTGAAGGGCTTCGGCAGATAGTCGTCCGCGCCCAGTTCGAGCCCCACGATGCGGTCGGTTTCCTCACCCTTGGCGGTGAGCATCAGGATCGGGACATCGGACATCGCCCGGATGCGCCGGCAGGTTTCAAAGCCGTCGAAATCGGGCAGCATCACATCGAGAATGACGGCGTCGGGGGGATTGCGCCCCAACGCCGTCAGACCGCTCTGGGCGGTGGCCGCAAGCTCGACAGAGAAGCCACTTCCGGAAAGGTAGTCGCGCAGCATGGCGGAGAGCCTCGTATCGTCGTCAACGATCAGGATTTTCTCCGCCATGCCACGTGTTCTCCGTTTCGCCTGATCCACCCGGACTCAGCGCCAGTGCCGGCCACGCTCCTCGGCGAGCTTGACCAATTCCGCGCGCTGCGCCGGTGTCAGCACTTCGGCCGCATCGAGCGCCGCCTTCGTCAGCGTCTTCGAAGCCCCGTCGATGGCCGCGATCCGTTCGGCGCGCAGCGCCTCGAAGGCTTCCCGATCGATGCTCGCTGCACCCAGGAGTCCCGCCACGCTCTCGCGCGTATCGCGGAACTCGCGGAACACCGGCCTGACTTCGGAACGCGCGTCGTCGATGATGGCCCAGATCTGCTTCTCCTGCTCGGCCGTGGCATCCACGGAGGCCAGGACGCGCTCAAGCCCGCGCTCTCCGAAACCCGGCCCGTGGAAGCCTCCGGCGGCGAAGCCTCCCGGACCACCCCGCCCGCTCAGGGCGCAAGTGATGCCGACTGCTCCGACCACCAGGAGTGCGAACACTCCGGCTGCGATGAACTTCCTCGCCCGGCGAGGCCTCTTGCAAGTCTGCTGCTGCTGACTATTCTCTTCCATTGAAATGCTCCTTGACCACGTGCGGCTGGATTGCCGCGATGAGGTCAGGCTAAAGGAGGACTGTTTCCCTCCTTGCGGCTCAATATGAAGAAATGTGAATGCAGGAATGCCGGGGCAACGCGCCATCGCGCCCTCTCACAAGCTCCTGCTGATGGTGAAACTGCCGTAGATCGGCCGCTCGCGCTGCCCCTCGAATTCCCGCGTGCGAAAGTACCGGGCGACGAAACCATAACCGGCCTCGAAGACGAAGGGCGTCTTGTCGACGCTGTGACTGGATTTGAAAGTATTGCCATCGAGCGTGATATCCCGCAGCCCCCAGCCGATGCGCCATTCCAGGGCGCCCGCGAGGTGCCCCGCCCTATGCGTCCTTCCAGGGGTTGATGACATTCACACCGGCCGCTTCATGGGGCGATGTGTCGCGTGATGCCACGATGAAGCCCCGCGATGCCGCAACGGCCGCGATGTAGTCGAGCATGTTCTTGCGCTTGCCGGCCGGCAGCGCACGGATGCCGAACAGCAACTCGGCCAGCGTGACGCTCGAGAGATACAGGGTTTCCGCCGCCTGGTCATTCAGCCATACCCTCACGGCCGCGTCGGACTCCGGCTTCATCGCCTCGGAAACGACGTTGGTATCCAGGACGATCATTCAGTCGAAACGCAACGGTTTGGCCGGCGTCTTGTCGCGCACTTCCGCTTCCGTGCTGCGGCCGTGCCAGGCCGCCCGCACGCGCAAAGCGTGATGCACGTCATCCACGCAAGCGCTTTCAGCCCTGGTATCGCAGCGCGTCGCGGAGCAACGTGAAAGCCGGTGACGCCTGCCGCCGGCTCGGGTAGTAGAGGTGGTATCCGGGAAACGGTTCGCACCAGTCCGCAAGCACGCGAACCAGCCGCCCTTTCGCGACCTGTGCCTGCACCAGGTCTTCCGGCAAGTAGGCCAGCCCGAGTCCCTTGAGCGCGGCATCGAGGCGCAGGGCGATGTTGTTGAACACCAACTGGCCTTCCACGCGGACATTCAGTTCCTTGCCCTTCTTCTCGAACTCCCAGGCGAAAATGCCGCCGTAAGTCGGCATGCGGAGGTTGATGCAGTTGTGCCCGGTCAGATCGTGTGGGGTTTTCGGCTGAGGGTGCCGCTTGAAGTAATCCGGTGAGCCGACGACAGCCATGCGCATGTCGGGCCCCACGCGTACCGCGATCATGTCCTTGGCGACCTGCTCGCCCAACCGGACACCGGCGTCGAAATTCGCCGCCACGATATCCGTCAAGCCGTAGTCCACGATGATTTCGATGTGGAGATCGGGGTTGTCGGGCAACAGTTTCTCGAGCACCGGTTGCAGGACCGAAATCGCTGCGTGCTCGCCGGTGGTGATGCGCAGCTTGCCGACAGGCTTGTCGCGGAACTCGCTGAGCAGGGCGAGCTCGTTGTTGATCTCCTCGAACCGGGGCGCGACCACCTTGAGCAGATGTTCGCCCGCTACCGTGGGCGAGACGCTGCGGGTCGTGCGCGCCAGCAGCCGGACGCCCAACTGATCTTCGAGCTGGCGCATGGACCGGCTCAATGCCGGTTGCGACATGCCGAGCTTCGCCGCGGCGCGGGTGAAACTGCGCTCGCGGGCGACCACCGAAAAGATCGCGAGCTGGTCGTAGCTCTCCGTGGGCATTCATGCGTCCCCGTTATGAACCAATTCCGATTATGCCACCTAGTGCCGGGAATGGATCGAGCCTAGATTGGTCCCCACGGAGGACACCATGAAGACCCGACAACTCGGCAACAGCCAACTAGAAGTCTCCGCCATCGGCCTCGGCTGCATGGGACTGAGCCACGGCTATGGACCCGCGGTGGACCGCGCCGCCGGCATCGCCCTCATCCGCGGCGCCGTCGAGCGCGGCGTGACTTTCTTCGATACCGCGGAGGCCTACGGCCAGGGCGCGAACGAGGAACTGCTGGGCGAGGCTCTCGCACCGGTGCGCGATCGAGTCGTCATCGCCACCAAATTCGGCTTCAGGAACGGCGATACGGCGCAAGGCCTGGACAGCCGGCCCGAGCGCATCCGCGAAGTGGCGAATGCCGCGCTCGAGCGCTTGAGGACCGACCGCATCGATCTCTTCTACCAGCATCGGGTGGACCCGAACGTGCCGATGGAGGATGTGGCTGGAGCGGTGAAGAACCTCATCGCCGAGGGCAAGGTCAGGCACTTCGGATTGTCCGAGGCCGGCGCGGAATCCATCCGCCGCGCGCACGCGGTGCAACCCGTCACGGCTTTGCAAAGCGAATACTCGTTGTGGTGGCGCGAACCCGAGCACACCGTGCTGACCACCCTGGAAGAACTCGGGATCGGATTCGTGCCTTTCAGCCCACTGGGGAAAGGCTTCCTCACGGGTGCGATCAGTGCAAGCACGACCTTTGGCAGCAACGATTTCCGCCGCGTCGTGCCGCGGTTCTCGCCGCAAGCGCTTAAGGCCAATCAGGCCCTGGTGGATCTGCTTGGCGTGATCGCGGCAGGCAAAGGCGCAACCCCTGCGCAGATCGCGCTCGCGTGGCTGCTGGCGCAGAAGCCGTGGATCGTCCCCATTCCGGGCACCACCAGGCTCCACCGCCTCGAAGAGAATCTCGGTGCGCAAGCCGTCACGCTCTCCGACGCGGACCTTCGCGACATTCGTGAGGTATTGGGGAAGGTGCAGATTGAAGGAGACCGCTACCCGCCCGCGATGCAAGCGCTCGTGGGTCGCTGACGCGAGTGCCGCCCCAATGACACCTCCACACGATCCCAAAAGACGAATCGCGATGACCGCACTGGCAAGCCTTCCCCTGGGCAGCTTCGCTGCCGACCAACGCAGCAGTGGCGAAATGCGAAAGAGCGGATCCCGAACGCTGGTGGCGTACTTCTCGCGCTCCGGCAACACGCGCGTGGTGGCGGGTCTGATCCACCGCGAACTGGGCGCCGACCTGTTCGAGATCCTGCCGGCATCGCCCTATCCGGAGGACTACCTCGCCACCGTCGAACAGGCGCGCCAGGAGCGCGATAGCGGCTTCGAGCCTGCGTTGAAAACCAGGGTCTCCAACATCGGCGCCTACGACACGGTGTATCTGGGCTTCCCCATCTGGGGCGAGACCACGCCGCCGTTGATCCGCAGTTTCCTGAGGGCGCACGATCTTTCCGGAAAGACCCTGATCCCTTTCGTGACCCATGGAGGCTACGGGCTCGGGAACAGCC
The DNA here is from genome assembly GCA_050185195.1 of Steroidobacteraceae bacterium. Taxonomy (GTDB): domain Bacteria; phylum Pseudomonadota; class Gammaproteobacteria; order Steroidobacterales; family Steroidobacteraceae; genus CADEFQ01. The sequence continues at coordinate 8,773 of JBFWZQ010000003.1, forward strand.
GATCGGTTCTCGCCACTCATGCGCCGAAGGCGCAACTTCGACGCGGCTTCGCGATGGAGGCGGATCAGGAGCGGGACACGATGAACCGCGTGAAGAGTTGGCTCGACGAGATCGACTCCAAGGGCTGAGCCGGCGTGAGATCAGTGGTTGGTGGAAAGGGAGGGACTCGAACCCTCGACCCCGGCATTATGAGTGCCGTGCTCTAACCAGCTGAGCTACCTTTCCACAGCGGGGCGGCGATTGTCCGGACCGACCGCCGGGGAGTCAAGATGCTGGACAGATTGATCGTTTTGGACCCGGGCAGTGCCCTGACGCTGCAGGGCCAGATCCGGCAGCGGATCATCGACAACATCCTGGCGGGCACTTTTGCCCGCGGCCGCCGCCTGCCCTCCTCCCGCGCGCTCGCCCGCCAGCTCGGCGTGGGGCGCAACACCGTGCTGCACGCCATGAACCAGCTGATCGCCGAGGGGCACCTCGTCGCACGCGAACGCAGCGGCATTTATGTCAACGAACATGCGCTCGCCGGCCGGGTCGGGCGCGGTGGCGCGATCGGGCCGCGGCCGGCGAGCGGTGGATCACCGCTGTGGGCACGCAAGATCCGCACGCTGCTCGCGCCCCGCGCGGAATTTCGCTGCCCGCCGAACTGGCATTTGCACCCCTACCCGTTCATCGACGGACGCTTCGACGCGTCGCTCTTCCCGGCGGCGGAGTGGCGCGAGGCCTCGCGCCTCACGCTCGGCGCCCGTGCGATCCAGGACTGGTCCGCCGATCGCGGCATGGCGGACGATCCGCAACTGATCGAGGAGCTGCGCACGAAGGTGCTGCCGCGCCGGGGCATCGAGGCGCGCCCCGAGGAGATCCTCGTCACGCTCGGCGCCCAGCAGGGCCTGTCGCTCGTCACGCAGTTGTTGCTCGATGCGACCACATCCATCGCGGTGGAGGAGCCGGGCTATCCGCTGATGCGCGAGCTGGGCGCGCTGCGCGGCGCGCGCGTGTTGCTGCAGCCGCTCGACGATGAAGGCCTGCGCGTCGATCGGGCGCTCGACGACGCGCGGGTCGTGTACGTCACGCCGAGCCACCAGTTCCCGACCGGCACCACGATGTCGATGAAACGTCGCAAGGCGCTGCTGCGCCGGGCAAAGGCGCGGGACTTCGTGATCGTGGAAGACGACTTCGAATGCGAGACCACCTACCTCGACCGCAGTTTCCCGGCGCTGCGCAGCCTCGACCGTTCGGGCCGCGTGGTCTACGTCGCGAGCCTGTCGAAGGTGCTGTCGCCGGCGCTGCGCCTTGGTTACGTGGTTGCCGATCCCGAGCTGATCGCCGCCGCACGCGAGTTGCGGGCTCTGCAGGCGCGGCAGCCCCCGGCCAACAACCAGCGCGCCGCCGCGCTCTTCATCAGCCTCGGCCATTACGACGCGACGATGCGACGCCTCGCGCGGGTGTTCGCCGGGCGCCGCACGGCGCTGCTCGATGCGCTGAACCACTATATGAGGAGTTCGCTCGTGGTCGCGCCCGTGCGGGGCGGTACCACGTGCTGGGTGCGGGGCCCCGACCACCTCGACGTGAACTATCTCGCCGCGCAGGCCGCGCAGCACGGCATCCTGATCGAGCCGGTGGCTCACTATTACGCGGGCGCCGACGCGCCCCACAATGTATTTCGCCTCGGCGTCACGAGCCTGCCTGCCGAGCACATCCGCGAGGGCGTGGCGCGCCTCGCGGCCCTGATGCGCAGCCTGTCGCGCGACGCGGTCGAGCATCTCGATGGCAGCCGCGGGCGGCGGCTCGGCGCGGACAATCTCGCCCAGACGATCGCGGGCGCGACGCTCCTGTCCCGCACCGTCTACGGCGACCCCTGCACCGTCGAGATCCGGGATGACGGCCACCTCGTCGGGCGCGCCGGTTTCCACGACGAGGACTGCGACGAAGGCGAATGGTGGGTCGAAGGCGGCCTTTTCTGTCGCCGCTGGCGTTCGTGGTGCTACGGCGAGGTCGGCCGCTACATCCCGGTGATTGACGGCCCGCAGATCAAGTGGTTCAACCCCGAAGGCCGCCTGATCGATGCGGTGGCCATCCGCCTGCGCGCCTGACGGGGCCAGCCCGACCTAACTGGTTCCATCCAGCGTCCACAACTGGTTCTATCCGCGCAGCGGCACCCCTGCCACGCTCGGGCCTGGCGCGTGTGCGTCGCCGGCCGCACGGGGGAATGATTTGAGCCGTATCGGTATCGCAGGCCTGCAACTCGACTTGCCGCGAGGCGACAATCTCGACCGCTTCGATCGCGAGATCGATTCGGTGCGCAAGCGTTTCCCCTGGGTGCAGCTCGTCGTGATCGGCGAGCTCGGCGTGTTCGGCGCAGACCCCGCACTCGCCCAGCCGCTGCCGGGCCCCGCGGAGGCGCGTTTCTGCGACGCCGCGCGGCGCAACGGCTTCTGGCTCGTGCCGGGTTCGCTGTTCGAGCGGGTCGGCGATTGTGTCTACAACACCGCGCCCGTCATCGACCCGACCGGCCGCGTCGTGGCGCGCTACCGCAAGATGTTTCCGTTCTACCCGTACGAGCGCGGCGTCACGCCGGGCAGCGAGTTCGTCGTGTTCGATATCCCGGGCGTCACGCGCGTGGGCGTCTCGATCTGCTACGACATGTGGTTTCCCGAGACGACCCGCACCCTCGCGTGGCTCGGTGCGGAAGTGATCATCCACCCGACGATGACCAACACGATCGACCGCGACGTCGAGCTCTCGATCGCGCGCGCGAGCGCCGCGACGAACCAGTGTTATTTCGTCGACATCAACGTCGCGGGCGACCTCGGCTTCGGGCGCTCCGGCATCTACGGCCCGGGCGGCGAGAAGATCCACGAGGCCGGCAGCGGGCGCGAAGTGCTGGCCGCCGAACTCGACCTCACCGCCGTGCGCGCGGCGCGCACGCGCGGCTGGTGCGGACTCACGCAGCCGCTCAAGAGTTTCCGCGACAGCAAGCTGCAATTTCCGCCCTATGTCGAGGGCCACGACCGCTCGCCCGCCCTGCAGGCGCTCGGCCCGCTCGCGATGCCGCAGATCTCCGACCCGCATTCCACATGACCACGTATCGTTCACGGGGGAACACGACCATGTCCGCATTTCGCCGTTACCAGTCTCCGGTCGCCGCAGCCGTCGCCGCGGTGCTGGCGGGCCTGCCCGCCACCCAGGCGCACGCGCAGGAAGCAGGCGACACGAACGTGCTGGAAGAGGTGATCGTCACCGCCACCCGCCGCGAGCAATCGGTGCTTGACGTGCCGTACAACATCTCCGCGGTCAGCGGCGCATCGCTCACGGATCGCCAGATCGTCGACAACGCGGACCTCATGCGTTCCGTCACGGGTGTCGCGGTGGTCGATCGCGGCTACCGCAACTCGGGCGTGATCAACGGCATCATGATCCGCGGCATCAACAGCGACGGGTCCGCATTCGGCGACTACCAGCTCTCGACGGTGCCGACCGTATCGACCTACGTGAACGACACGCCCGTATACGCGAACTTCCTGCTGAAGGACATCGAGCGCGTGGAAGTGCTGCGCGGCCCGCAGGGCACGCTGTACGGCTCGGGCTCGCTCGGCGGCACGGTGCGCTACATCATGAACGCACCGAAGCCCGGCGCCTTCCAGGCGAGTGCCTCCGGCACCGCCTCGCAGGTCGATGGCTCGGGCAGCGTCGGCTACGGCCTCGATGGCATGCTGAACGTGCCACTCGGGGAGACCGCCGCGCTGCGCATCACGGGCAGCCGCCTCGACTATCCGGGCCTTACCGACTACGTGAATCTCTACCGCCTCGGCGCCGATGGCCTGCCGGTCGCGCCGAACGGCGTGCTCGACGATGCCGCCACGTACTACGTGAAGAAGGACGCGGACACGGCCGAGATCTGGTACGGCCGCGCGGCGCTGCTGTGGCGCCCGTCGGATGCCGTGGACCTGACCCTCTCCTACACGATCCAGAGCGACGAGATAGGCGGGCGACGCCAGGTGACGCGGGGCTTCGACGGCTTCGGCCGCCGCTACGGGAAATATGAAAACGGTTCGATCCAGCTGGAGCCCTCCTCGCGCGACGTCGACGTCGCCGCGCTCGAGTCGAACATCGATTTCGGCTTCGCCACCCTCACGTCGAGCACGTCGTACTACGACCACACGGGCGACAGCGTCAGCGAGAACACCGGCTTCTACGCGCAGGCGGGCTTCCTGCCCATTTATTACAACTACCCGCGGCCGATGGCGTCGGCCGTGCGCAGCTTCGAAGACAGCGCCTTCGTGCAGGAACTGCGCCTCGTCTCGAAAGGCGGCACGCAGCTCGACTGGACCGTCGGCGCGTTCTACCAGGACCAGGACCTCGGGCAGACGCAGCAGAGCTTCCTGCGCGGCTTCAAGCGCTGGTGGGATGCCGCCACGGGCCTGCCGCAGTTCGTCACCGGCGACAAGGACTTCGACTACTCGCGCGCCGAGACCTTCAAGGACCGCGCCGTCTTCGGCGAACTGACCTGGCACTTCACCGACCAGTTCCAGGCGACGGGCGGATTTCGTTACTACGACAACGATTTCGCGAACCACAGCTTCATGGACCTGCCGCTCTTCACCGGCGTGTTCACGCCGGAGAACAGCAGCTTCGACACGAGCGAGGACGGCGTGCTGTGGAAGGGCAACGTGTCGTACAAACTCAATGCCAATCAGTTGGCCTACGCCACGGTCTCGCAGGGCTATCGCCGGGGCGGCTCGAATGCCATCCCGACTTCGGGCACCTTCGCGGAAAACCCCGGCTTCCTGCGCTTCGATTCCGACTCCGTCACCAACTACGAGATCGGCCTCAAGGGCACGGGCAGCCGCTTCCGCTATTCGGCGGCGCTGTTCGTCGTAGACTGGGAGGACGTGCAGATCAACACTTCGACGCCGCTCTGGGGTTTCTTCGCCGCCGTCAACGGCGGCAAGGCGAGCTCGAAGGGCCTCGAGTTCGAGCTCGACGGCCGGCTCACCGATCGCCTCGGCGTGAACTTCGGCTACACCTATGTGGATGCAAAGCTCGACGAGGACGCCGTGAGCCCCACCGGCTTCGTGCTGGGCGCCGCCGGCAACCGCCTGCCTGGCACCCCCGAGCACACCGTGATGGCCGGGCTCGCGTACACCGCCCCGGCCGGAGCCAATCTTTCCTGGACCACGCGGATCAACGGCTACTATCAATCCCCGACGATGAACGCGATCAGCGAGACATCCTCCAACAGCGCGGAACTGGGCGGATTCCAGCTGTGGAATTTCTCGACGACGCTCGCCGCGGACCATTGGGATGCCACGTTCTGGGCGAAGAACCTGCTGAACGATGCCGGTGTCACGGGCCTCTTCACCGAGGCGTACATGGGCACGGCGCCATCGGAGGGCTACTACGGCAACGGCTCGAAGGTGTTCATCTCGCTGCCGCGTACCTTCGGGGTGACACTCACCTGGCGATTCTGACCGACAGCGAATCCCGCCTGCGCGAGATCGCGCGCCTGCTCTCCACCGGGCAGACGCGCACCGCGCTGGCGGCGCTCGCGTCGGTCGAGGGCGCCACGCCAGGCAATGCCGCGCTGGCGCGGCAGGTCGCCGAAGCCTACACGCACTGTGGCCGGCACGCCGATGCACACCGCTGCCTCGCGCGCGCGGCGCTGGCGCGGCCGGACGACCCGCGCGTGCTCTACGACCTGGCCGCCGCCGACATGGCACTGGGTGATTTCGCTGCCGCGGAAGCGCGCCTCGATCGGGTGATTGCACTCGATCCGGGTGACTTCGACGCCTGGTACAACCGCGCGACCCTGCGCCGCCAGACCCCCGCGCGCAACCACGTGGCCGCGCTCATCGCGGCGCTCGAGCGCAGCGCACCGCGGGGTGATGTCGCGCTCGGCTACGCCCTCGCGAAGGAACTCGAGGATCTTGGCGAACACACCCGTTCCTTCCACTACCTCGAACGCGCGACCCGGGCCCGTCGGCGGCAGTTGTCCTATCGCGTCGAGACGGACATCGAAGCGATCGACGCCATCATCGGGGCCTTCGGTCCCGAGACCCTCGCCCCGGCAGCACGCGGCGCGGGCAGGACCGCATCGGGCCCGATCTTTGTCGTGGGCCTGCCGCGCTCCGGCACGACGCTCGTGGATCGCATCCTCGCGTCGCACCCGCAGGTCGAGAGTTTCGGCGAACTGAACGACCTGCCACTCGCGGCGATGCATGCGGCGGGCAAGGCCCCCGACAAGCGCGCCCTCATCCGGCAGGCGGCAAGCTGCGATCACGCGGCGCTCGGCCGGCACTATCTCGAGCGGGTGGCCGGATACGGCCGCAGCCGCCCGCGCTTCGTCGACAAGACGCCGCTCAACCTGCTCTACCTCGGCCTGATCGCGCTCGCGCTGCCCGGCGCGCGCGTGATCCACCTGCGACGCGATCCGCTCGACAGTGGCTACGCGATGCTGAAGACGCTTTTTCGCATGGGCTACCCGTTTTCCTACGACCAGGCCGACCTCGGCCGCTACTACGGCGCGTATCGGCGGCTCATGGCGCACTGGCGCACGCAGTTGCCGGGCGCGTTCCTCGATGTCGACTACGAAGCGCTGGTCGCCGACCAGGAGCGCGAAACGCGGCGCCTGCTCGAGTGGTGCGGCCTCGACTTCCACCCCGACTGCCTCGCGTTTCACCGCCACGCAGGCCCGACCGCAACCGCCAGCGCCGCGCAGGTGCGCGAGCCCCTGCACGCGCGTTCGGTGCGCGCCTCCCGGCGCCTGTGGGACGAGCTCGCGCCGCTGCGCGCCACGCTGGCGGCCGAAGGCATCGAGGTCGCATGAAGCACCCCGCTGTGCGCAGGGCCGGCCTGCTGACGCTGTCGTGGACGCTGGCGCTGGCGTCGGCGCTGGCGTCGGCACGGGAGGCTCCGGTGGACACACTCGATCGCGCTTTTCTCTTTGGCGCCGCGCAACCGTCCGCGCCGCTGCCGATGCACGCATTCACGCCGCCCGTCGCGGCGGCGGCTCCGCTACACGCTTTCGAGGGACGCCTGACACTTTCGCGCGAGGCGCTGATCGGCTCGCTGCGCGTGCACAAGGATGACTACGGCACGGCGAAAACCGCCCCCGACCTGCTGCGGCACCTGCCCGAATTCGACTTCGAATTCGTCTCGAGCGGCGACGCGCTGATTCCGGTCCGTCGCGGCAGCATCGAGTCCTCGCATCCGCAGTGGGAGTACGTGCTCGAGCCGGGGCGGATCTGGTCGGATCCGCGGGACGGCGGTCTCACGCGCGCCGCGCTGCCCTTCTCGCTCGAGGAGCGCAACGCCAACTGCCTGCACAACGGCGTCATGACCTTCCTGTTCGACGCGAGCGGCGCGGTCTCGCGCGTCGCGTACCAGGTGAGCAGCGAGACCTGCGCCTATCTCAAGCTCGACCTGTGGGGCGTGCTGCCGGCGCGCTATCGCCCCGCGAAGATCGCGCGGGGTGGTGAGGTCCGGGCAGCCTACGCACGCGAAGTCGCGGCGCGGCTGCCGACCCGACCGATCGAGACGCTCGCCGCGGCGTATCCCGGCGCAAACCCCGCGGCCTTTGGCAATCCGGATGAAGTGCCGCGCGAGGACATGACCGCCTACGGTTTCGTCATCGACGGCGTGCACTATGTGGGGGGCTGCGACACGCGTGCTGGACCCTACCCTTTCTGCGACGTGCTCGACCTGCCTTCCTACTCGCTCGCGAAAAGCCTCGTGGCTGGCCTCGGCAGCCTCGCGCTCGCGCGGGAGTTCCCGGGCGTACTCGACGCGCGCATCGCCGACTACGTACCGGCGTGCAAGGCCGCCGGTGGCTGGGACGACGTGCGCTTTCGCGACGCGCTCGACATGGCGACGGGCCATTTCGATTCGCCGCGTTACGACGAGGACGAGAAATCTCCTGCGACGTTGCCGTTCTTCATCGCGGAAAATCACCAGGCCAAGATCGAATTCGCCTGCCGGCACTTTCCGCGCCGGGCTGGCCCCGGCACACAATGGGTCTATCACACGACCGACACCTACGTGCTCGGCACCGCGCTCGAGGCGTACGTGCAGCGGCACCTGGGCGCAGGCCATGACTTCTATCGCGACGTCGTCGTCGCGAAGCTCTGGGCGCCACTCGGACTGAGCCCGGTGACGCGCGAGACGCGGCGCACGCGCGACCTGGCCGCTCAGCCCTTCACCGGATGGGGCCTCACGCTCCATCGCGACGACATCGCGCGCATCGGCCAGTGGCTCGTTGCCCCGCAGGGGCCGCGCATCAACGATGTGTCGCCGTTCGACGAGAAACAGTTGCGGATCGCCCTGCAGCGCGACCCGCAGGATCGCGGCCTGCGCGCGATCGATGACAGCTTCCGCTACGCACGTGGCTTCTGGGCACACGAAGTGAGCCGCTACATCGGCTGCGCGCAGCCGGTCTGGGTGCCCTACATGGCCGGCTTCGGCGGCATCAACGTGCTGCTGCTGCCGAACGGCACGGTCTACTACTATTTCAGCGACGGCGAGGCGTTCCGCTGGGCGGGCGCGGCCGTCGAATCGAATCGCATCCGGTCGTTCTGCAAGGGAGAGGCACCATGAATACGGGGGCGCTGGCCCGGGCCGCGGACCACGCGCGCCGCGAACCGGACGGGCTCGTCGCCGCGTGTTTCCTCTCGTTCCTCGCCACCGCCGGCATCTTCTACGTCAACATCATGCCGGCGCTCGTTTCGGGGCTCATTTCGGGGCTTCACTTCACGCAGCGCGAAGCGGGATTCGTCGGCTCCGCAAATCTCTATGGTGCGGCGTTCGGCGCGCTCACGATCGTACTGCTCGTCGCTCGCGTCGCGTGGCGAAAGGCGTCGATCGCCCTGCTCACCGGGATCGTGGTGATCGACGCGATTTCGATGGCGGTGCACGCGCCGTGGGTGATGATTCCGTTGCGCGCACTCCACGGATTCCTGGGCGGCATGCTCGTGGGCGTCGCGTTCTCCGTCATCGCGCGCACGAAATCACCTGACCGCGTGTTCGGCGTGCTGCTCTTCGTGCAATTCGGCCTGGGCGGGCTCGGCGTCATGACCCTGCCGCGCCTCGTGCCGGTGTTCGGCACCGGCGTGCTGTTCGCGGCGCTGATCGCCTTCAGCCTCGTGACGCTCGCGATGCTGCCGTTCCTCGGGCCCTATCCGCCGCGACCGCGAACGGACACCGCTGTCGCCACGGCCGCCACCGCGTCGACGCCGCGCTTCGTGCTCGCGCTGCTCGCGATCTTCCTTTTCCAGGCCTCCAACATGGGCCTCTTCGCCTACATCATCGAACTCGGCCGCGCGGCCGGCCTCGCGCAAGACTTCATCTCGACTTCAGTGGGCGCGGCCACCTGGGTCGGCGTCGCGGGCTGCCTGCTGGTGATCGCCCTCGGCACGCGCCATGGCCGCACGAGGCCTCTCGCGATCGGACTCGCAACGACACTCGTCGGTATCTGGGTGTTGCACTACTCGCGTGACGAGCTGGTGTTCGTGCTCGCGAACTGCGTGACCGGGATCACCTGGTCGCTCGTGATGCCCTACCTGCTCGGCCTCACCGCCGCATTCGATCGCACGGGGCGCGCCGCCGCGCTCGGCGGCTTTGCCTCGAAGATGGGACTCGCGTCGGGACCGCTGCTCGGCGCGCTGGTCCTGCGCGGCGACGACTACGGCCTGCTCATCAATCTATCTTGCCTCGGCATCGTCGCGTGCGCGGCGGCGGCGCTCGTGCCGGCGCGGGCGGTGGATCGCGCGCTGCGCGCGCCGGGCTGAGGGCCAGGGGCTACGAGCTGCGGGCCAGAAGCGCCAGCAAGCGAGCCCACGCCTTCTCCGCCGCGTCGTGGTCGTAGACGCGCGAATCGGGCGGGCACCAGCCGTGCTTCGTACCCGCGTAGACCTCGATCTCGGCCGGCAGGTGCGCAGCGGCAAACGCCTCGCGCAGCCGGTCTTTCACCTGCGGCTGGCGCTCGTCGTCGTTCGCGGCGATCGCAATCAGGAACTGCGCCTTCATCTGCGGCACGAGCAGGTGCGGGCTGTCGGGCTTGTCAGTCGCTAGGCCCCCGCCGTGGAACGACCCGCCCGCGCCGATGCGATCCGGCAAGGCGGCTGCGGTACGCATGACGAGCGGGCCACCCATGCAGTAGCCGGTAGTGCCGAGCTTGCGGGCCTTGTCGACCGCGGCCTGCGCGTCGAGCCAGCCGACGAACGCCTTCGCATCCGTCACGGCCGTCTCGGGAGACAGCGAACCGGCCAATGCCATCAGCGCCGCGCGCGTGGCCGGGTCCTCGAAATCCGGGTTCTCGGGCGAGGTGGGCGCGCGCTGCTTGCGATAGAAGGGATTCACGACGAGCACCGCGTAGCCGGACTCGGCGAGCCGCCGGCCCATCTGCCGGAACGCGGGGCGCAGGCCGAAGATGTCGGGCCAGACGAGCACGCCGGGATGTGCGCCCTTGGCGGGGTGTACGAAGTAGGCGTCCGTCGTCCCGTCCGGCGTCCTGATTTCCACTTCGGCCTCGGCCACCTCGGCGGCGCCGGCGACGGGTGGCAACAGGGACAGCGCGCCGGCGCCGAACGCCAACCCGCCGAACTGCCGCCGTGACAACTCCTTCGAGCGGAGCTGGTATTCGACCATGTCATCGAAGGCGTCGTGATCGCACATGGCTGCCTCTTTCTGCCAGCCGGCACTATACCCGTGCGGCCTTCCACCCGCCGCGGCTGAACAGCCACAAGGTAAAGAGGCCCACGGAGGTTTCCGAGACGAATACCGCCCAGAACACGCCGTTTTCCTGCCAGCCGAGGCGCACAGCCAGCAGCCACGCAAGCGGAATCTGGATCAGCCAGAAGAACACGACATTGATCCAGGTCGGCGTGGCCGTGTCGCCGGCGCCGTTGAAGGCCTGCACGCTGACCATCCACCAGCCGTAGACGAACAGCGCATACGACAGGATGCGCAGCCACTCCGCGCCGATGGTGATGACCGTCGCGTCGCTGGTGAAGATGCCGACGATCTCCCGCGGGAGGGCGAAGTACGCCACGGAGATCGCGAGCAGGAAGGCCATGTTGTACCAGCCGATCTGCCACACGGCGGCTTCGGCGCGCTCCGGCTGCTGCGCGCCGAGGTTCTGGCCGACCAGCGTGGCGGCGGCGTTCGACATGCCCCAGGCCGGCATCAGCGTGAACATCATCACGCGGATGGCGATCGTCGCGCCGGCGACCGCTTCGCTGCCGATGCTCGCGAGGATGCGCATGAGGAAGATCCACGAGGTCATCGCCACGACCATCTGGCCGACGCCGCCCAGCGACGTGCGCACGATGTTCCACAGGATCGCGCCGCGCCAGGCGAGCTGCGAGGCGAGCACGCGGATGTGCTGGCCGCCGCGGAACAACACCCACAGCTGGAACAGCACGCCGGTGCCGCGGCCGATGTTGGTGGCGATGGCCGCGCCCTCGATGCCGAGCGCCGGCACGGGGCCCGCGCCGAAGATCAGCAGCGGACACAGCAGGATATTGAGGCCGTTGGCGAGCCACAGCACGCGCATCGCGATCGCCGCATCGCCCGCGCCGCGGAAGATCGCATTGATGACGAACAGCAGCACGATCACCGCATTGCCGCCCAGCATCCACTGCGTGTAGCGGTAGCCGTGTTCGAGGCTCCAGGCATCGGCACCCATCAGGCGCAGCAGGTCCTGCGCGTAGACGATGCCGATGATCGCCGGCAACAACGAGGCCAGCAGCGCCACGATGATCGCCTGCACGGCCGTCACGGCGGCTTCCTCGCGCTTGCCTTCGCCGACGCGCCGCGCGACGACGGCGGTCACCGCCATCGCGAGACCCATCGCGACGGAATACAGCAGGAACAGGTAGCTTTCGGTCAGCCCGACGGTGGCGACCGCCGACGGCCCGAGCTTTGCCACGAAGAAGATATCCACCACCGCAAACGTGGACTCCAGGACGAGCTCGAGCACCATCGGCACTGCAAGCAGGAACACCGCGCGGCGCAGCGGGATCTTCGTGTAGTCGGCACTGGTGCCGCGGATCGCGTCGCGCAGCTCGCGCCACAGCGACTGCGGCCCCGCGGGCGGCAACGTGGCGGCGACGGTGGGGGTCGGGTGCATCAGACGTTGAACCTGAAGTGCATCACGTCGCCTTCCCTGACGAGGTATTCCTTGCCCTCGAGGCGCAGCTTGCCCGCTTCCTTGGCGCCCTGCTCGCCGCGGGCCGCGATGAAGTCGTCGTAGCCAACCACCTCGGCGCGGATGAAACCGCGCTCGAAGTCGGTGTGGATCACGCCGGCCGCCTGCGGCGCCGTCGAGCCGCGCCGCACGGTCCATGCGCGCACTTCCTTCGGCCCCACGGTGAAATAGGTCTGCAACCCGAGCAGCTTGTACGCGGCGCGGATCACGCGGTTGAGCCCCGGCTCGTCGAGCCCGAGGTCGGCGATGAACTCGGCGCGCGCGTCATCGTCGAGCTGCGCGATCTCGGCCTCGATCGCCGCGCACACGGCGACCACCAAGGCGCCCTCGCCGGCGGCGCGCTGCTCGAGGGCCGCGAGGCGCGGGTTGTCCTTGAAGCCATGCTCGTCGACGTTCGCGACGTACATGACGGGCTTCGATGTCAGCAGGTGCAGCTCGTGCAGATCGCGCAGTTCGTCGGCCGTGAGGCCCATCGCCCGCACGGCCTTCGCGCCGTCGAGCTGCTGGCGCACGCGCTCGAAGAGATCGCGCTTGCGGATCGCGTCCTTGTCGCCGGCCTTGGCGGCCTTGGCCGCCCGATCGAGCGCCTTCTCCACCGCGCCGAGATCGGCGAGCGCGAGCTCGGTGTCGATCGTCTCGATGTCGGAGAGCGGATCGACCTTGCCGGCGACGTGCACGATGTCGTCGTTCTCGAAGCAGCGCACCACATGCGCGATCGCATCGACCTCGCGGATGTGCGCGAGGAACTGGTTGCCGAGTCCCTCGCCCTGCGAGGCGCCGGCCACGAGGCCCGCGATGTCGACGAATTCGACGGTCGTCGGCAGGATCTTCTGCGGGTTCGCGATCGAGGCGAGCGCCGTGAGGCGTTCATCGGGCACCGGCACGATGCCGACGTTCGGGTCGATCGTGCAGAACGGATAGTTCTCCGCCGCGATCTGCGCGCGCGTCAGCGCATTGAACAGGGTCGATTTGCCGACGTTGGGCAGGCCGACGATTCCACACTTGATACCCATCGCTATTCACCATCCGCCGGTTTGGCATGCAGTCTGTTCATTGCGCGCTGCGGCCCTTCTTCGATCAGCACCGGCAGCACGTCCGCCGCCGCTGCCACCGTTGCGCGGATCGCGCTGTCCTCGGCCGCCGGCGCGCGCGTCAACACGTAGTCGACCACTTCGGATTTCTCGCCAGGGTGGCCGATGCCGATGCGCAACCGCCAGAAGCCCTCGCCGATGCGCGGGATCAGGTCGCGCAGGCCGTTGTGGCCGCCGTGGCCGCCGCCTTCCTTCAGGCGCACGGTGCCCACCGGCAGGTCGAGCTCGTCGTGCGCGACGAGGATCGCGTCGGGCTCGACCTTGTAGAAGTCCGCGACGCTGCCCACCGGGCCTGCGCTGCGGTTCATGTACTGCATCGGCTTCAGGAGGATCACTTCCGTGTCGCCGATCCGCACGCGGGCCATGTCGGCGTGGTGGCGCCGGTCGGCGCGCAGGCTGCCGCCATGGCGCGCGGCGAGTTCATCGATGAACCAGAACCCCGCGTTGTGGCGCGTGCGCGCGTACTCGTCGCCCGGATTGCCGAGCCCCACGATCAACTTCAGTGGAAAGCCTGCCATACCGCCCCCGCCATCCTGCGCGCCAAAAAGAGAAAGGCCGCCGGGTCCCGGCGGCCTTCCTGGTTCCGGTCGCGGCAATTACTTCTTGCCGCCACCTTCCTTCTTCGCCGGCGCGGCCTCGGCCTTGGCGGCATCGCCCGCCGCCGGGGCTGCCCCCGCTGCCACCGCACCTTCGGCCGCCGCCGCTTCGGCGGTCGGCTCCGGCTCGGCTGCACGCGGCGCGTGCACCGAGACGACCGCGATGTTGCGGCCCTGCTGCAACTGCGGGATCACGACGCCCGCCGGCAGCATGATGTCCGCCAGGAACTTCGTCTCGTTGAGCTTCATCTGTGACAGGTCGAGCTCGAGGAACTCCGGCAGGTCCTTCGGCAGGCAGACCACTTCGACGTCCGACATGCGGTGCGACACGACGCCGCCCTCGGTCTTGACGCCCGGCGACGCCGCCGCGCCGTGGAAGTGGATCGGCAGGTGGATGCGGATCTTCTCGTCCGCCTGCACGCGCTGCAGGTCGATGTGCACGATCGCGTTCTTCGCGGGGTGCATCTGCACGTCCTTGATGATCGCTTCCTGGCTCTCGCTGCCCACCTTGATGCGGATGATCGACGAGTACAGTTTCTCGTTGTCGATCATCGTCATCAGGTTCTGGTGGTCGAGGATGATCTGGCGGGGCGCGAGCTTGCCGCCGTAGATGATGGCCGGAATCTTGCCACGACGACGCAGGCGGCGGCTCGCACCCTTGCCCTGATCGTCACGGGAGTCCGCCTGGATTTCAAATCCGATGCGCATGGTCTCTCCTTACATTTACAAACAAGGGGACCTCCGCGACCAGAGCATCCCCACCCAAAATCAATCGATGTACAGCGAGCTCACCGACTCTTCGTCACGGATGCGACGAATGGTCTCCGCGAGCAGGCCCGCCACCGACAGCTGGCGGATGCGGCCGCACTTGCGTGCCGCGTCCGTCAGCGGAATCGTGTCGGTCACGACGAGTTCGTCGAGCGCCGACGAGGTTATCTTCTCCACCGCCGTGCCCGAGAGCACCGCGTGCGTGATGTACGCCACCACGCGCTTCGCGCCCTGGTCCTTGAGCGCCTGCGCCGCGAGGCACAGCGTGCCGGCGGTGTCGACCATGTCGTCGACGAGCACGCAGGTCTTGCCCGCGACTTCGCCGATGATGTTCATCACCTTCGACTCGTTCGGCCGCGGCCGGCGCTTGTCGATGATCGCGAGGTCGGCGTCATCGAGGCGCTTCGCGAGCGCGCGGGCGCGCACCACGCCGCCCACGTCCGGGGACACGACGATCATGTCCTCGTAACCCTGCCGCCACGCATCGCCGAGCAACACCGGCGAGCCGTACACGTTGTCCACGGGGATGTCGAAGAACCCCTGGATCTGGTCGGCGTGCAGGTCGATCGTCAGCAGGCGATGCACGCCCGCCCCTGAAATCATGTTCGCGACCAGCTTTGCCGTGATCGCGGCGCGGGTCGCGCGTGGCCGCCGGTCCTGGCGTGCGTAGCCGAAGTACGGCACCACCGCCGTCACCCGCGCCGCCGAGGCGCGCCGGCAGGCGTCGGCCATCACGAGCAGCTCCATCAGGTTGTCGTTCACCGGCGCGCACGTGGGCTGCACGATGAACACGTCCCGGCCGCGCACGTTCTCGATCAGCTCGACGTTCACCTCGCCGTCGCTGAACCGCCCGACATAGGCGCGCCCGAGCGGCTGCTTCAGGTGCCGGGCGATGTCCTGCGCGAGCTGGGGGTTGGCGTTACCCGCAAACAACGCCATCGACGCCGAATCCGACACTACGACCTCACTCGTCTGGCTGGGGCGGAAGGATTCGAACCTCCGAATGGCGGGATCAAAACCCGCTGCCTTACCACTTGGCGACGCCCCAGCGGAAACCATTGCCGCCCATCATTCGCCTCGCAGCCGCGCCAGCTGCGCGTGCAGCGGCGAGCGATCGAGCCCCCGCGCCACCCAGCTGCGCCACACGTCCGGCACGCGCGCCGCGACACGCTCGGCGGCCGTCGCACTGTCGAACGCCGCGAACACGCAGGACCCGGTGCCGGTGAGCCGCGCCTGCGCGAACTGGCCGAGCCAGTCGAGCGCGTCACCCACCGCCGCAAACCGCGCGCGAACCACGGGTTCGCAGTCGTTGCGGGTCCCTGCCTCCAAAGGGGCGCGTATTGTGATGACGGGGGAATTTCGTGTCAATTCAGGTGCCTGGAAGACGTCCCGGGTGCTCACCGCCACCCCCGGATGGAGCACGACGTACCAACTTTCGGGCAATTCGAGCGGCTGCAGGCGCTCCCCGATCCCTTCCGCCCAGGCCGAGCGGCCGTGTACGAAAACTGGCACATCCGCGCCCAGTTCGGCGCCGATCGCCGCCAGTCGAGGCAGATCGAGCCCTGTTTCCCACAGCTCATTGAGCGCGACGAGCACGGTCGCCGCGTCCGAGCTGCCGCCGCCCAGCCCTCCACCCAGGGGGATGCGCTTCACGACCCGCAGGCACGCGCCCCGCTTCGTACCCGTAGCCGACTGGAGCACCCGGGCCGCGCGCACCGCGAGGTCGTCCTCCGGCGCCACCTCGGGCGGGCCCCCGACGCGTGTGATGCATCCATCATGCGTGCACCCGATCTCGATCGAATCGGTGAAATCGAGCAACTGGAAGGCCGTCTGCAACTCGTGGTAGCCATCCGCGCGGCGCCCGGTGACGTGCAGGAAAAGATTCAACTTCGCCGGGGCGGGCCAGCGCGTGGTGCCCTCCGGCAAGGCGGCGCCGCTCACGGGGTCCATCGGTCGACCACGAGCCGTACGCGCGTGTCGCCACGCGTGGCCGTCAGCCGCCGCGGCAAGTCGCCACCGGCGCCATCGAACCAGGCCGTGTAGTCGATCACCCAGCCCTCCTGCGCGAGGCGCGCGAGCCGCTGGCGCGCGGCATCGAGCGTTTCCTCGGCGGGCAGGCCGGGCCGCGGCACACCACGCACCCAGTAGCGCAGTGCCTCGAGCGGCAGGGCAAAACCGACACGCCGCTCGAGCTCGGCGCGCGCCGCATCGCCCGCCAGGTGTTCGCCTCGCGAGGTGCGCAGGTCGAACTGTCCGCCACGCAGGTCCACTTCCGCGCCACCGACACCGAGCGGCCCGTCGAGCGACACGTGCGTCTCCTCGCCGGCCTGCCGCCAGCGCAGCGAAGCATTGACCCCCGCGCCCGGGGCATCGATCGCGACCCGTCCGTTCAGTGCGAATTCGTCGTCGGCCTGCAGGGCGGCCCGGCGCTGCGGCCACGGCACCGGGGCCACGTCGCGCACCGGCACGTTCGCGCAGGCCGCGGCGAGCGTCGCGGCGGCGCACGCGGCGACCACGATGCGAGGCGTGTTCACTGCGGCCGGGGCGGAACGAACCGGGAGATCGTGCCTTTCAGCAGGCGCGAATCCGGATCGCGGGCGAGCGCACGCGCCCACACGGCGCGCGCCTCGCCTTCGCGACCGAGCGACCAGAGCACTTCGCCCCAGTGCGCGGCGATCTCGGTGTCGCGGGACAGGCGATAGGCGCGCGCGAGCGGCGCCAGCGCCTTCTCGCCCTCGCCGCGCCGATAGCGCACCCAGCCCTGGCTGTCGAGGATCGCGGGATTGTCCGGCGTCAGCGCGAGCGCCTTGTCGATGAGCTGGCTCGAGTGCCCGAGGCGCTGCCCGTGGTCCGCGAGCGTAAACCCGAGCGCATTCATCAGGCCCGGGTCGTCGGGGCGCTGCTTGTAGAGGCTGTCGAATGCGGCGATCGAGTCGCGCACGCGGCCTGCGCTTTCGAGCGTGAGCGCACGCTGGTACGCGAGGTCCGGGTGCGCCGGGAAGCGTGCGAGCGCTGCATCGAGGATCGGCAATGCGTCGGCCGCCGCCCCCTGCTCGAGCAGCAATGCCACCTTGGTGAGGACCACCTCGACCACCGTTTCCGGCCGGGTCGCATCCTGCGCGTCGAGCAGGGCAAAGGCCGCATCGCGCTTGCCCTGCTTCATCAGCACGGACGCGGCGCGGCGGCGCGCGAGCAGGCCGGCGCCCGCCTGCACGAGGCGGTCGTACATGTCGAGCGCGGCCTGTTCGTTGCCATGCCGCTCGGCGAGCGCGCCGAGATAGAAGAGCGCCTCGGCGGGATCATCGCCGGTGCGCAGGCGCTGGCTGAAACGACCCGCCGCCTCCTGGAGGTCGCCTTCGCGAAAGGCCAGCAGCGCAAGGCGCCGCTCCGCTTCCGGGCCCACGTCGTCATCCTGCAGCAGGCGTTCGAGCTCGATGCGCGCTTCCTCGACGCGATCGAGGCGGGCCAGTACTTCGGCGAGTGCGAAGGCATGGCCCTTCGGATCGAGGCGGCGCGCTGCATTGGCCGCGTCGATGGCACCCGCGGCATCCGCCTCGCCCGCGAGTGCCTGCGCGAGCAGCAGCTGCGCCGGCGCCGACCGGGCATCGCGCGCGATGGCCGACTCGGCGAGCGACCGTGCGTCGCGAAACACGAAACTGTCGAAGGCGAGATTGCCGAGCAGGACGAGTTCGGGGGCATCGAGGCTGTCCACGTCGACCGCCGCGCGCAGCGCCACGTAGCTGCCGTAGTCGTTGCCGGAGGACGACGCGGCCTGCGCCAGCATGGCCAGCGCCTTGCCCGGCGCTTCACCCGAGAAACGCACGGCGTCCCGGAACGCAGCGGCCGCCGCGCCATTGCGGCCCAGGCGCAGGTCGACGACGCCGGCCATCCGCGCGGCGTCGGCGCTGCGCGGCGCGCGCTTGCGCCAGTGCGTCGCAAGTTCCGTGGCGACCCCGAACTGCTGGCAATCGACTGACACGTCGAGCGCGCGCTGGAGGAGCGCCTCCGGCGCCCCTGCAACCATTGCGGCGCGCGCATAGCCGTCGGTGGCGGCCGGACAGTTGCCGCGCTCGAGGGCGAGCTCCGCGACGATCGTGCCGGCGCCCGCTTCGGTGGCCGGCGATTTGCCGGGTTCGGCAGCGCAGGCCGCCAGTATCGCGGCGGCCGCGGGAATCATCCATCGCATGGGCGGCACTATAGCGGAAGGCGCTCCGATCCCGGAGAATTCCGCACCCTCATGAAAGACTCGATACGCCAGCGCCTCGACCGGTCGCTCGATCGCACCGAAGAGGTCGGGCGGCTGCTCGCCGACCCCGGCACGGCGGGGCATACCCGCGAGTTCCGCGAACTGTCGATGGAGTACGCGCGGCTCGAACCGCTCACCGCGCGCTATCGGCAGTACCTCGCCCTCGAGCGCGAACTGGCCGCGGCGCGCGAACTGGCCGCCGACGCCGATGCGGGCTTGCGCGAGCTCGGGATCGAGGAAGCCCGACGGCTCGAGGCCGGACTCGCCACCGACGAACTCGCGTTGCGCGAGCTGCTCGTGCCGAAGGACCCGCACGATGAGCGCAATATCTTCCTCGAGGTCCGTGCCGGCACGGGCGGCGATGAAGCGGCCATTTTCGCCGGCGACCTGCTGCGCATGTACACGCGGTATGCCGAGCGCCGCGGCTGGACCATGGAGCTCATTTCGCAGAGCCCCGGCGAGCACGGCGGCTATCGCGAAGTGATCTGCCGCGTGGTCGGCAAGGGCGCGTACTCGTGGCTGCGCTTCGAGGCCGGCACGCACCGGGTGCAGCGCGTGCCGGCGACGGAAGCGCAGGGGCGCATCCACACCTCGGCCTGCACGGTCGCGGTGTTACCCGAGCTCGACGAGGTCGACGAGGTCGCCATCAACCCGGCGGACCTGCGCATCGACACTTTCCGCTCCTCGGGCGCGGGCGGCCAGCACGTCAACAAGACCGATTCGGCGATCCGCATCACGCACCTGCCCTCGGGGCTGGTCGTCGAATGCCAGGACGAGCGTTCGCAGCACAAGAACCGCTCGCGCGCGATGGCGCTGCTCGCGGCGCGGCTGCTTGCGGCGGAGACCGAGAAGCGCAATGCGACCGAGGCCGCGGCGCGCAAGAGCCAGGTGGGCAGCGGCGATCGCTCCGAGCGGATCCGCACCTACAACTTCCCGCAGGGTCGTGTCACCGACCATCGGGTCAACGTGACGCTCTACCGGCTCGACGACGTCATGCAGGGCGACCTCGGCGGGCTGATCGAGCCACTACGGCTCGAGCATCAGGCGGAGCTGCTCGCGCGGGAGGCCTGAGCGCCCTGCGTGCGCACGCGCAGGTCGTCGAAGATGACGAGCAGGAACGCGCTGAGGTAGAGGACGGCGAGCGCCGCGGCGAGCAGCATGACGGCCGCGGAGAGGCTCCCCTGCACCGCCGCGCCCGCGGGGCTCGCGAGCCCGGTGATCACCGCGACCACGAGGCCCGCGAGGATCACCATCACGATCAGGGTCGCGAGGATCGCCACGACGACCAGCACCAGCCGGCGCCGATGCGCCACCGCGAGCCGCAGGCCGATCGCGACAGCGGCGAGGGCGGACCGCCCTTCGAGCACGAGGGCGGGCCAGCCGAGGCTCACCGCCGCGCTCGCGGCGAGGATCGGCAGCAGGACCAGCGCGCTGCGCACGCCCGGCGGCATGGCGAACAGCGCCGCGGCGAGGCCGAAAGGAAATGAAACGAGCAGCACGACGACGAAGCTCGCGAGGCAGAATCCAACGATGGCCGGCAGGCGCGCGAGCATCGCGCCGGCGCCCGGCGCACCGGCCCCGCCCGTGGCGATGCGTTGCTGCTTCGCAAGTACGATCGCCCACAGGACGAGGCTCGCGAGCGTGCCGAGGACGTAGAGCGCCCACCATTCGCCGCCCTTGTCGGCGAGCGACGCCGCGGTGAGCGGCATCGGCTTGCCATGCACGGCCACGTCATAGGCGGAAGGCAGCTGGCCGAGCAGCGTGCCGATCGTCGCGAGCGGCAGGCAGGGCAGCACCGACCGGCCGAAGAGCCGCAGGCTCGCCTCGATGACTTCACGAACGGCCGGTGGCTGCGCAAATGGCAAAATGGCGGAAGACATGGGCACGACTTTAACAGACGACACGCAATCCATTGCCGCCCTGGTCGCGAGTGCCCACGGCGCGCTCGCCGCCGGTGCCACGCTGGGTGACGTCGACGCGCAGCGCGAAGCCGAGATGCTCGTCGCAGCCGCGTTGCAGCTCGGCCGCGCCTCGTTGCTCGCGCACCCCGAGCGGCGCATCGAAGGCACGGATCTCGGGCGCGTGCGCGACTGGATCGCCCGGCGCGCGCGGGGCGAACCACTCGCGTATCTCACCGGCGTACGTGAGTTCTGGTCGCTGCCACTGCGCGTGACGCCCGACGTGCTCGTACCGCGCCCCGAGACCGAGGAGGTCGTAGTGCGCGCGCTTGAACTCGGCGACGAATTCAGCGCCCGCACCGGCATGCAGCCCGTGCTCGTCGACCTCGGCACGGGCAGCGGCTGCATCGCGTTGGCAGTAGCCCACGAGCGCGCCGCATGGCGAGTCACCGCCACGGACGCATCGGGTGCCGCGCTGCACGTCGCGCGCGGCAACGCGCGCGAACTCGGGCTCGCGCGGGTGGAGTTCGCCGAGGGCCGCTGGTACGAGCCCCTCGAGGGACGCCGCTTCGACCTGATCGTCAGCAATCCGCCGTACGTCGCCGCGGGCGACGCGGCGCTCGACGACCCGGCCCTGCGTTACGAGCCGCGCATGGCCCTCACACCCGAGGGCGATGGCCTCGACGCACTGCGCCATCTCGTCGACGACGCACCGCTCCACCTGCGCGCCGAAGGCTGGATCGTGCTCGAGCACGGCGCCGGGCAGGGCCCCCAGGTCGCAGCAATGCTTGTCGCACGCGGCTTCCGTCACGTACGCTGCGCCCCCGATCTCGCCGGTCGCGACCGCGTGACCTGCGCCCAATGGCCCCCATCCGCAACAGGACTCCCATGATCCGTTTCGAGACGACCCTCGGCAGCTTCGACGTCGAACTGGACGAACAGGCCGCGCCGCTTTCCGCCGCCAATTTCCTGGCCTACGTCGAGGACGGCTTCTTCGACGGCACGCTCTTTCACCGCGTGATCCCGGGCTTCATGATCCAGGGCGGTGGCATGACTGCCGGCCTCGCGCAGAAGGAAACGCGCGCGCCGATCCAGAACGAGGCGAAGAACGGGCTCAGGAACCAGCGCGGCACCCTGTCGATGGCGCGCACCAACGACATCCACAGCGCGACCTCGCAGTTCTTCGTGAATCTCGTCGACAACGCATTCCTGGACCACAGCCCCGGCAACTACGGCTACGCGGTGTTCGGCCGCGTCACCGCGGGCATGGACACGGTCGACAAGATCGCGCAGGTGAAGACCGGCCGCTCGAAGGGACACGGCGACGTGCCCGTCGATGACGTCGTCGTGCTCTCGGCCCGGCGCATCGACGCCTGACAGGACGGCGGCGCGTGGCACGCAAGGGGCTCGTGGCGCGCGTCACGCGCGGGCTCCTGCTGCTCGCGCTCGGTTTCTTCGCCGCCTCGACGCTCGCGGTGTTGCTGCTGCGCTGGGTCGACCCGTGGACGAGCGCTGTCATGCTCGAATCGCGCATCGAAGCGTGGCGCGCGGATGACACGAAGTACCGCCTGCGCCAGCGCTGGGTCGACGCGGCACGGATGTCGCCGCACTGCGCCCGCGCGGTGGTTGCGGCCGAAGACCAGCTGTTCGTGGAACACGCGGGCTTCGATTTCGAGGCGATCCGCAAGGCCGCCGAACACAACGCGCGCAGCAAGCGCGTGCGCGGTGCGAGCACGATCAGCCAGCAGGTCGCGAAAAACCTCTTTCTGTGGCGCGGGCGCTCCTGGGTGCGCAAGGGCTTCGAGGCCTGGTTCACCGTGTTGATCGAAGCGCTCTGGCCGAAAGAGCGGATCCTCGAGGTCTACCTCAACATCGCGGAATTCGGGCGCGGCATCTACGGCGTCGAGGCCGCGGCGCAGGCCTTCTGGCACAAGCCCGCGAAGCGCCTCACCCGCACCGAGGCCGCGACCCTCGCGGCCGTGTTGCCCAACCCGCGCGCGCTTCGCGCCGACGCGCCCTCGCCCTACGTCAAGCGTCGCCGCGACTGGATCCTGCGCCAGATGTCGCAGATCGAACTGCCGGCGGCTACGAACCCGCCGCGTGCTCGCGCAGCGCGCTGAGCAGGTCACCCCACCACAACCCCATCGTGCGGATGAACGCGGCCACCGCCATGCCATGGCGCGCCGGGTGATCCGCGCGCAGGCTCGCCCAGCCGCGATGGATCAGCGTGATGCGCGTGCCGCCGTGGATCGCCTCGAAACTCACGTCGACCTCGGTCTTCTCGTCCGGCGCGAAGTTCACGTTGCGCCATTCGAAGACGAGCCGCGCGGGCGGCTCCCACGCCGTGACCCGGCCGAATTCCACGAGGTGCACGCCGGCGTCGTTCGAGTATTCCTCGAACAACCGCCCGCCGACGCCCGGTTCGAAGTGCAATGCGCCCGGCGCGCGGCCCGCCGCCCTGAAGCGCACGCCCCGGCGCCACCACAGGTCGGTCTCGCGCGTGAACAGGTCGAACGCGACGGCCGGACCGACCGGCACGGTCACGCTCACTTCGACCTGGTCTCCCGGAATTCGGGACGCGTCCTGTTTCATCGCCCGCTCCGCGCGCGGCGTTGCGCATGGCGCTTGAAGGCCGCGAGCTCCGTCGTCCAGAACGCCTCGATGCCTTCGGCCCAGCCGCGCAGGGCCGCGAACTGCTCGGGGCGCAACTGGTAAAGGCGCACGCGCGCATCGCCCTCGACCGCCGTTTCCTCGACGAGCCCGCCGCGGCGCAGGGCCCGCAGGTGCTGGCTCATGCGCGGTGCGCTCAGCGCGAACTCGCGCGCGAGGTCGCCCGCCCGCGCCGGGCCATTGCGCAGGCGCTCGACCACCGCGCGGCGCGCGGGATCGGCGAGCGCGGCCAACGCGGCATCGAGACCCGCGGCCCCTGTCGCTCTCATGGGCCAGGCGTACGCAGGCGCTGCACGAACCACCAGCGATGACCCTCGGGATCGACCGCGAGGTAGCAGCGGTCGGTCCAGTAGTCGTCGCCGTAGTCGGTCGTCGTCGGCTCCATCTCGATGCGGGCACCCATCGCGCGCGCGTGCGCGCAGTGTGCATCGACGTCGTCCACGAAAATGCACAGCGCCTGCGTGTTGCGATCGCCGACCGTCTTCGGGCTTGCCGGGAACGACCGCTCCGGATGCGTATTCGCACGGCCTGCGCCACCGGCGAAAACCAGCCCCTCGCCGTAGGTGAGCTCGGAGTGCTCGATGCGCCCGCCCTCGCCGACGATCCTGAGGCGCACCTCGAAGCCGAAGGCTTCGACGAGCCAGTCGATCGCGCTCGCGGGGTCTTCATAGAACACCCCGCAGGAGATGCGGGGCCAGCCGGGGGGTGGGGCGCGCATTGTGATTGCTCCTTGCATTAATATTTAAGATATTAATTAATATTTAGCACAGGGGGATTCGACGCGCAAGCGGTTCGGGCGGTGAGCAACGGGCAACGGGCAACGGGCCAGAGGCGCGCTGTGCGCGCCGGGGATCCCCACTGGCGCGGGGATTTCACGCGCCTCACGGTACTGCGCGGGGCGCCCCGCGATGGGGGCACGACCAGGGAACCTGGTGAACGGATCACCGACGAAGAGGTTGTCCGGGGAGGCAGGCGAAAGGGCTCGCCGCAAGATCGTCAGGTCGTGGGGCGTACGGAAGCCGTAGCGCAGTTTTCGTAGCAAAGCACTCCGTGTCGGGCTGAAGGAGGCTGCCGGTCGATCGCGCCACCAAGCTGGACCAACGCTTCTGGCCCGTTGCCCGTTGCCCCTGGCCCGTAGCTCGCGGCGCGGCCCGCCGCGCCGCGCCGCGCCTCACCCCGGCTCGTAGCCGAGATTCGGCGCGAGCCAGCGCTCGGCCTCGGCGAGCGTCCAGCCCTTGCGGCGCGCGTAGTCTTCCACCTGGTCGCGGGCGATCTTGCCCACCGGGAAATAGTGCGCGGCGGGGTGGGCGAGGTACCAGCCGCTGACGGCGGCGGTCGGATACATCGCGAACGAGTCGGTGAGCACGATGCCGGCACGGCGTTCGGCGTCGAGCAGCCGCCAGAGCTTGGCCTTCTCGGTGTGGTCGGGACAGGCCGGGTAGCCCGCCGCGGGGCGGATGCCCCGGTAGGTCTCGCGGATCCGCTCGTCGTTCGTCAGTTGCTCGTCCGGCGCGTAGCCCCACCACTCCCGGCGCACGCGTTCATGGAAATGTTCGGCCGCCGCTTCCGCGAGCCGGTCGGCGAGCGCCTTCAGGATGATCCCCGAGTAGTCGTCGTGTGCCGCACGGAAGCGCTCGAGGTGCGGTTCGATGCCGAGGCCCGCCGTGACCGCGAACCCGCCGATGTAGTCGGGCACGCCGCTGTCCTTCGGCGCGACGTAGTCCGTGAGGCAGGAGTGCGCGTGGCCGTCGGGCTTCTTCTTCTGCTGGCGCAGGTGCGACAGCGTCGCAAGTACCGTGCCGCGCGATTCGTCGCCGTACACCTCGATGTCGTCGACCACCGCGTTGGCCGGCCACAGGCCGATGACGGCGTTCACCGTGAGCCAGTGCTCCGCGACGATCTGCTTGAGCATCCGGCGGGCATCGGCGTAGAGGTTGCTCGCGGCCTCTCCCACCACCGGGTCCGTCAGGATGTCGGGAAACTTGCCCGCGAACTCCCAGGCGTTGAAGAACGGCATCCAGTCGACGTAGGGCAGCAGCTCCGCGACCGGGTAGTCGAGGAACTCCTGCACGCCGATGACCGCCGGGCGCACGGGGCGCTCGGTACGCCACTCGATGGGAAAGCGGTTGGCGCGCGCCGCCTCGATCGTGAGCGCGGGCTGCTTGACGCTCTTGCCGGCGTGCTGTTCGCGCCGGCGCTCATGCTCCAGCGCATTCTTCTCGATGAACGGCCCGCGCAGCTCCTTGGTGATGAGCGACTGGCATACGCTCACCGAGCGCGACGCGTCCTTCACGTAGACGACGGCCTCGGGGTACTGGGGCGAGATCTTGACGGAGGTGTGCGCGGGCGATGTCGTCGCACCACCGATCAGCAGCGGCAGCGTCATCCCCTGCCGCTTCATCTCGCGCGCGACATGCACCATCTCGTCGAGCGAGGGCGTGATGAGGCCGGACAGGCCGATCAGGTCGGCACCCTCGCGCCGCGCCGCCTCGAGGATCTGCTCGCAGGGCACCATCACGCCGAGGTCCACGACCTCGAAGTTGTTGCACTGGAGGACGACGCCGACGATGTTCTTGCCGATGTCGTGCACGTCGCCCTTGACTGTCGCGAGCACGATCTTGCCGTTCGAGCGCGAGCCGCCGTCCTTCTGCTGTTCGATGTAGGGAATCAGGTGCGCGACCGATTTCTTCATCACGCGCGCGCTCTTGACCACCTGTGGCAGGAACATCTTGCCGGCGCCGAACAGGTCGCCGACGACGTTCATGCCGTCCATCAGCGGGCCTTCGATCACGCTGATCGGGCGGTCGGCCGCGAGGCGCGCCTCTTCGGTATCCTGCACGACGAAATCGTCGACGCCCTTGACGAGCGCATGCTCGAGGCGCTTCGCGACGGGCAGCGCGCGCCACGCGAGGTCGGCTTCGCGCCGCTCTGTCTTGCCGCCCTTGAAGCGTTGCGCGAGCTCGAGCAGGCGCTCGGTCGCCTCCGGGCGCCGATTGAGCACCACGTCCTCGCAGGCCTCCCGCAGCGCCGGGTCGATGTCCTCGTAGATCGCGAGCTGGCCCGCGTTCACGATGCCCATGTCCATGCCGGCCTGGATCGCATGGAAGAGGAACACCGAGTGCATCGCCTCGCGCACCGGGTCGTTGCCACGGAACGAGAACGAGACGTTGCTGACGCCGCCCGACACCATCGCGTGCGGCAGCCGCCGCTTGATCTCGCGCGTCGCCTCGATGAACGCCACGCCGTAGCCGTTGTGCTCGTCGATACCGGTCGCGATCGCAAAGATGTTGGGATCGAAGATGATGTCTTCGGGCGGAAAACCGACTTCCTGCGTCAGCAGGCGATAGGAGCGCTCGCAGATCGCGACCTTGCGCTCCGCCGTGTCGGCCTGGCCCTGCTCGTCGAAGGCCATCACGACCACCGCGGCGCCGTAGCGCCGCACCTTGCGCGCCTGCTCGAGGAAGGTCGCCTCGCCCTCCTTCATGCTGATCGAGTTGACGATGCCCTTGCCCTGCAGGCACTTGAGGCCCGCCTCGAGGACGGTCCACTTCGACGAGTCGAGCATCACCGGCACGCGCGCGATGTCGGGTTCCGCGGCGATCAGGTTGAGGAAGCGCACCATGGCCGCTTCCGAATCGAGCATGCCCTCGTCCATGTTGATGTCGATGACCTGCGCGCCGCTCAGCACCTGCTGGCGCGCGACTTCAACCGCCGCGGCGTAGTCGCCCGCTTCGATCAGCTTCCTGAACTTCGCGCTGCCGGTGACGTTGGTGCGCTCGCCGACGTTGACGAAGAGGCTCGTGTCGGTGATCGCGAGCGGCTCGAGGCCCGCGAGGCGGCACTGCACCGGCAACCCGGGGAGCACGCGGCGCGGCACGGATGCCGCCGCCTTGCGGATCAGGCGGATGTGATCGGGCGTCGTGCCGCAGCAGCCGCCGAGGATATTGACGAACCCCGACGTCGCAAACTCGTGCACGATCGCCGCGGTTTCCTCCGGCAGCTCGTCGTATTCGCCGAAGGCGTTCGGCAGGCCCGCGTTCGGGTACACGCACACGTAGGTGTCGGCGACCCGCGCGAGTTCCTCGACATAGGGGCGCAGCTGGCGCGCGCCGAGCGCGCAATTGAGCCCGATCGCGAGCGGCGCGGCGTGGCGCACGGAGTTCCAGAACGCCTCGCCGGTCTGGCCCGAGAGTGTCCTCCCCGAGGCATCGGTGATCGTGCCCGAGACGATGATCGGCAGGTCGAGGCCGAGTTCGTCGAGCGCGCGCCGCGCGCCAAAGAGCGCGGCCTTGGCGTTCAGCGTGTCGATCACGGTCTCGACGAGCAGCAGGTCGACCCCGCCCAGCACGAGCGAGCGGGTGGCGTCGCCGTAGGTCGCGGCGAGTTCGTCGAAACTGGTGTTGCGAAATCCCGGGTCGTTGACGTCGGGCGAGAGCGACGCGGTGCGCGTCGTCGGCCCGATCGCGCCCGCCACGAAACGCGGCTCGCCGCTCGCGGACGCGACTTCGTCCGCGACACGCCGCGCGAGGCGCGCGGAGGCGTAGTTCAGCTCGGGCACGAGCGCGGCCATGCCGTAATCGGCCTGCGAGACCGCGTTGGCACTGAAGGTATTGGTCTCGATGATGTCGGCGCCCGCCTCGAGGTACTCGCGGTGGATCGCCGCGATCATCGCGGGCTGCGTCAGCGACAGCACTTCGTTGTTGCCGCGCAGGTCGCGGCCGAAATCGGCGAAGCGCGCGCCGCGATAGACCGCCTCGTCGGGCTTGTGCCGCTGCACCATCGTGCCCATCGCACCGTCGAGGAACACGATGCGCTCCCCGAGGAGCTGGCGCAGCCTGCGGACGCGTTCGCTGCGCGCGGCCTCGTCGACGGGCTCGACGGCGTACGGCAGCGCCGCCGCCTGCACGCCGCGTGTCGCCGCGCCGGGTGCGCGTGCGGGATGCAGGCTCGCCTGCGCGCCGTGGCCGTGGGCCTCGCCGCAAGCGGCGCTCATGATGCCGCCGCCGTGGCGGTCACAGGTACAGGCTGCGGTGCCGGACGCACGCCCAGCGCGTGGCAGATCGCGTAGGTGAGTTCGGCACGGTTCAACGTGTAGAAGTGGAAATCGCCCACGCCGTGCGCGCGCAGCCGTTCAACCTGCTCGATCGCGACGCTCGCCGCGATCAACTTGCGGGTATCGGGATCGTCGTCGAGCCCGGCGAAACGCTCGCGCAGCCGCGCGGGGATGGTGGCGCCGCAGCGCTCCGCGAAGCGCAGGACCTGCGGGAAACGCGTGATCGGCAGGATGCCGGGCACGATGGGCGCGCGGATGCCCGCCCCTGCGCAACGATCGCGAAAGCGCAGGAAGGCATCGGTGTCGTAGAAGAACTGCGTGATCGCTCGGCTCGCGCCGGCATCGATCTTGCGCTTGAGGTTCGTGAGGTCGGCGTCCGCGGAAGCGGCCTCCGGGTGTACTTCCGGATAGGCCGCAACCGAGACGTCGAAATCCGCCACGCCCTTCAGTCCGGCGACCAGGTCGGCCGCATACGCAAAGCCCCCGGGATGGGGCTCGTAGCGGCTTGCGCCCTGCGGCGGATCGCCGCGCAGCGCCACGATGTGGCGGATACCCTGCGCCCAGTAGGCGCGTGCGACGTCGAGAATCTCCTCGCGTGGCGCGCCGACGCAGGTCAGGTGCGGGGCGCCCGTGAGTGGGGTTTCCCGCCCGATGCGCGTGACGATGCTGTGCGTGCGCGTGCGCGTCGAGCCGTCGGCGCCGTAGGTCACCGACACGAAGCGTGGCGCAAGCGGTGCAAGGCGCTGCACCGAATGCCACAGCGTCGCCTCCATGGCGGCATCTGAGGGCGGAAAGAACTCGAAGGAAACGGCGATCTCTCGCGCAGCCAGGCTCGTCATGCGGCACTCTCGGTCGATGCCCGGTGACGGGCGTGGGCGACGAGCACGTGGGCATCCTCGTCGATGGGTTTCAGTCGTTCGGTGGCAAAGCCGGCCGCGGCCAGCAGCCGCCGCAGTTCGGTGATGGGATGCGCGACCACGTTGCCGCGCGAGTACTCAAGGAACTCGTAGGGCAGCATGATCCAGAGGGGCGCCGACGGCGCGAGGCGTGCGTACAGCTCGCGCAGGGCCGACTCCACCGCGTCGCCGCCCTGTGCCCCGCTGAAATCGGCGATCGCGCCTCCCCAGGCGGCCGCCGCGGCCGGCAGCCGCGCACGCAGGCCCACGTCGACGCCGCGGCGATCGCAGTAGTCGCGCAGTGCCTCGCGCGCATCCGCACGCGCCACGACGACATCCAGCTTTCTCGCGAGCGACGCAGCCGCGTCGACGAGTTCGAGGTGCAGGGGCTCGAGCAACAGCAGCCGGGACAACGACACGCCCGGCGCACTGTCGTGGATGAAGCCCGCCATCGCGCGCCCGAGCTTCGACGCACGCGGCGCCATCGGCCGCAAGGCGCGCGCACCGGTCGCGGCGCGCCCGGCATCGCGCCGGCGCACGGCATCGGCCGCGTCGATGCGCGCCAGCAGGGTCGCGACGAGCCAGGCTGCGTCCCCTTCGCTCGCGGCCGCGTAACAAACCCACTGGCCCCGGCGCGCGCGTTGCAGCAGGCCCGCTTCGCACAGCACTTTCAGGTGACGGGAGACACGCGGCTCGCTCTGGCCGATGCCCGCGGCCAGCTCGGTCACGCTCCACTCGCGCAGGGCGCACAACGCCAGCAGCCGCAGTCGGGTCGATTCCCCGGCGGCCCGAAGGATACGGGTGGCTTCAGGCAGGCTCAGCACAAATTAAAGATATATTTAATTCCTTAATATTCAGTGTAACGGCTGGGCGACCCACTTGTCAGCCCCTCTGTGGCTGCGTGGGCCGGACCGGGGCCGGGCTAATTGATGCCGTCCGGAGCGGGTACGCCCGGCGGCCCGAAGGCGTGGGCGACGTCGATGGCATCGAAGACGTAGGGCCGATGGCAGAAATCGCAGGTCACCGTGACCCTGCCCTGCTCGCGCAGGACGTCCTGCACTTCCTCTTCGCCGAGCGAGCGCAGGACGCCGATGACACGCTCGCGGCTGCAGCGGCACTCGAATTTCACGGCCGAGCCCGAAAACAGCCGCACGTCGTCGATGGAGGCGCTGCGTCGCACCAGGACTTCGGGTGCTTCGTAGAGGAGATCGTGCGCGTCGAGGCCCGCGGCATGTTCGCAAAGCCGGTCCCAGGCCGCGCTCGCCTCGACGCCCGGCAACTGCTGCACGAGCAGCCCGCCCGCCCGCGTCGCATCGGCCGCAAGGCGAACGCGCGTCGGGAGCTGCTCGGAGGTCGCGAAATAGCCGTCGATGCATTCGGCGAGCGACGCCCCCGCGAGCGGCACGATGCCCTGGTAGGGCGCGCCCCGTTCCGCCGATTCCACCGTCACCATGATGCGGCCGCTGCCCGCGAGCTGCACGAACGCAGGCACGACACGGGCCGCGTCGAAATGCGCGACGGCGCGGATGCGAAAGTCGTGCGTGCATTGCGCGACGAGCAGGCGCACCGCGCCGTCGCCCTGCATCTGCAGCGTCAGGCTGCCGTCGAACTTCAGCGTGGAGGCGAGCAGGACCGCAGCCGCGGTCGCCTCGCCGAGCAGGTCGCGCACGGGTGCGGGATAGTGGGCGTGCTCGCGCAAGCCCGCCCACGACGACTCGAGCTGCACGAGCTGCCCGCGCACCGGGTGTTCCTCGAGGAGGAAGCGGCGCACGCGATCGGTGCCGGACTCCCCGCTCACGGTCCCGCGAGCTTCTGTTTCAGCAGCTCGTTGAGCTGCGCCGGGTTCGCCTTGCCCTGCGTCGCCTTCATCGCCTGGCCGACGAAGAAACCGAAGAGCTTGTCCTTGCCCGCCCGGTATTCGGCGAGCTGGCCGGGGTTCTTCGCCATCACCTCGTCGATGGCACGCTCGATCGCGCCCGTGTCGGTGATCTGCCGCAGGCCCTTCTCTTCGATGATCGGATCGGCGTCGCGGCCGCTCGCCCACATGGCTTCGAAGACGTCCTTGGCGATCTTGCCCGAAATCGTCTGGTCGGCGATGCGACCGACGAGACCCGCGAGCTGCGCCGCGCCGACCCGGCTCGCGCCGATCTCGAGGTTGTCGCGGTTGAGGAACGCGGCGAGGTCGCCCGTGACCCAGTTCGCCGCGAACTTGGGCTCGCCGCCCAGGCGCTGCACGACCTCCTCGTAGTACGCCGCGAGCTCGCGGCTCGCGGTCAGCACGCCCGCGTCGTATTCCGACAGGCCGTAGCTGGCCACGAAGCGCGCCGCCTTGGCGTCGGGCAGCTCGGGCAACGCCGCCCGCACGGACGCGAGGAACGCCGCGTCGATCTCGAGCGGCAGCAGGTCGGGATCCGGGAAATAACGATAGTCGTTCGCCTCTTCCTTCGAGCGCATCGAACGCGTCTCGCCCTTGTCGGGATCGTAGAGGCGCGTCTCCTGCACCACCTTGCCGCCGCCCTCGAGCAGGTCGATCTGGCGGGCCACCTCGAAGTTGATCGCCTTCTCGACGTAGCGGAACGAGTTCAGGTTCTTGATCTCGGCGCGCGTGCCGAACTTGTCGCTGCCCACCCTGCGCACCGACACGTTGGCGTCACAGCGGAACGACCCTTCCTGCATGTTGCCGTCGCAGATGCCGAGGTAGCGCACCAGCGTGTGCACCTTCTTCATGTACGCGACCGCTTCCTTCGCGGAACGCATGTCGGGCTCCGAGACGATCTCGACGAGTGGCGTGCCGGCGCGATTGAGGTCGATGGCCGAGGCGCCCGCGAGCCCCTCGTGCAGGGACTTGCCGGCATCTTCCTCGAGGTGCGCACGCGTGATGCCGACGCGCTTGCGCGTGCCGTCCTCGAGCACGATGTCGAGCGACCCCTTGCCCACCACCGGCAGCTCGTACTGGCTGATCTGGTAGCCCTTGGGCAGGTCGGGGTAGAAGTAGTTCTTGCGGGCAAACACCGAGCGCGGCGCGATCTGCGCGCCCACCGCCAGCCCGAAGCTCACCGCCATGCGCACGGCCTCGCCGTTCAGCACCGGCAGCACGCCGGGATAACCGAGGTCGATGAGGTTCGCCTGCGCATTGGGCGCGGCGCCATAGGCGGTGGACGAGCCCGAGAAAATCTTCGATTTCGTCGCGAGCTGCGCGTGGATCTCGAGACCGATGACGGTTTCCCAGGTCATGACCAGGCCCCAGGCACGCGCGTGTGCCAGTCTGTTTCCTGCTGGAAGGCGTGCGCCGCGGCCAGCAACCTTGCCTCCGAGAAATGCGGGCCGATGAGCTGCAGCCCGACGGGCAGGTCGCCCACGAAACCGCAGGGCACCGACAGCGCCGGCACGCCGGCGAGGTTCGCACCGATCGTGTAGATGTCGTTCAGGTACATGGTGACGGGATCGGCCACCTTGGCGCCGAGCGCAAAAGCCGGTGTCGGGCTGGTCGGCCCGGCGAGCACGTCGACGCGCTCGAAGGCGCTCGCGAAGTCGGCGCTGATCAACTGCCGCACGCGCTGGGCCTGCAGGTAGTACGCGTCGTAGTAACCCGTCGACAGCACGTAGGTGCCGGTCATGATGCGACGCTTCACCTCGGCACCGAAGCCCTCGCCGCGCGAGCGTTTGTAGAGGTCGAGCAGGTCCCGCGGGTTCTCGCAGCGATGGCCGAAGCGCACGCCGTCGAAACGCGCGAGATTGGACGAGCACTCGGCCGGCGCCACGACGTAGTAGGTCGGCACCGAGAGCCCGACGTTCGGCAGGCTCACGTCGACGAGCGTGGCCCCGAGCTGCTCGAATACCGCGAAGGCCGCGCGCAGCCGCGCCTCGTTCTGCGTATCGAGGCCCTTGTCGAAGAACTCCTTCACGACGCCGATGCGCAGGCCCTTCGCGCTCGTCGTGAGCGCGGCGACGTAGTCCGGCACCGGCGCGTCGACGCTCGTCGAGTCGCGCGGGTCGAATCCGGCCATCGCACCGAGCAGCAGCGCGCAATCCTCGGCGGAGGACGCGATCACGCCGGCCTGGTCGAGGCTCGAGGCGAAGGCGATCATCCCGTAGCGCGAGACGCGCCCATAGGTGGGCTTGAGGCCCGTGACGCCGGACAGGGCCGCGGGCTGGCGGATCGAACCGCCGGTGTCGGTCGCCGTGGCGGCGGGTACGAGGCGCGCGGCGACCGCGGCCGCCGAACCGCCGGAAGAGCCGCCCGGCACCATCGCCGTGTTCCACGGGTTCCGGACGGGCCCGTACCAGCTCGTCTCGTTCGACGAGCCCATCGCGAACTCGTCCATGTTCGTCTTGCCGAGCATCACGGTGCCGGCCGCCTTCAGCTTCGCGACCACCGTGGCGTCGTAGGGCGACACGAAGTTGTCGAGCATGCGCGAGCCGCAGCTCGTGCGCACGCCCTCGGTGCAGAAAATGTCCTTGTGCACGATCGGCAGGCCGCTGAGGGGCCCGGCCTTGCCGCTCGCCAGCGCGCCATCGGCACGCGCCGCCGCGGCGAGCGCAGCCTCGCCCGTGATCGAGATCATCGCGTTCAGCTGCGGCTGCGCCGCCTCGAGCCGGCCGAGCAGGTGACGGGTGAGCTCGACGCTCGAAAACTCACGCCGGGCCAGCCCGTCCGCGAGCGCCGCCAGGCCGCGAACGTGCAGCGGCGCGCTCATTCGATCACCTTCGGCACGATGTAGAGGCCGGCTTCGACCCGCGGGGCGTTCTGCTGGAAAAGCCCGTGGCGGTCGGATTCCGTGACCTCGTCCGCGCGCAGCCGCTGCGCGAGCCCCGCGAGGGGGTGGGCCATCGGCTCGATGCCGCGGGTGTCGGCGCGGCCGAGCTGGCCGACCATGTCGAGGATGTTGCCGAGCGTGTCGACGTAGCCCGCGACCTCTTCGTCCCGCAGCGACAGGCGCGCGAGGTGGGCGATGTTCTCGATGTCCGTACGGTTCACGCTCATGAGACGAATTTCACGAAAAAAACAGCGCGAAATCATACACCTCGTATTGTTAAAAATGTTGTCGGTTGCTAGATTACCGACCACTTTTACGGGGTATCCCCGAAGGTCCGGTCGCTTTCATGTTCAAACGCCTGCGGGGTTACTTTTCCAGCGATCTCTCGATCGACCTGGGTACGGCCAACACGCTCATCTATGTCCGCGATCGCGGCATCGTGCTGAACGAGCCGTCGGTCGTCGCGGTGCAGGACGAGCCCAACCGCGGCGGCAAGGTCATCGTGGCCGTGGGCGCGGACGCCAAGGGCATGCTCGGCCGCACGCCCGGGCACATCACCGCGGTGCGCCCGATGAAGGACGGCGTGATCGCCGACTTCACGTACACCGAGAAGATGCTGCAGTACTTCATCAACAAGGTGCACGGCAACCGCATGCTGAAGCCGTCGCCGCGCGTGCTCGTGTGCGTGCCGATCGGCTCGACCCAGGTCGAGCGTCGCGCGATCAAGGAATCGGCGGAGGGCGCCGGTGCGCGCAGCGTCGGGATCGTCAGCGAGCCGATGGCCGCGGCGGTGGGCGCGGGCCTGCCGGTGCACGAGGCCCGCGGCTCGATGGTGCTCGACGTCGGCGGCGGCACCTCGGAAGTCGCGGTGCTCTCCCTGAACGGCATCGTCTACGCCGCCTCGGCGCGCGTCGGCGGCGATCGCTTCGACGAGGCGATCATGAACTACGTGCGCAGGAACTACGGCATCCTGATCGGCGAGGCAACCGCCGAGCGCATCAAGATCGAGATCGGCTCGGCGTATCCCGGGCAACAGGTGCGCGAGCTGTCCGTCAAGGGACGCAATCTTTCGGAAGGCGTGCCGCGCGCCTTCACGCTCAACAGCAACGAAATCCTCGAGGCGTTGCAGGAGCCCCTGCAGGGCATCGTCAGCGCCGTCAAGCAGGCGCTCGAGCAGACGCCGCCCGAACTCGGCGCCGACGTCGCCGAGCGTGGCATCGTGCTCACGGGTGGCGGCGCACTGCTGCGCGACATCGACAAGCTGCTGATGGAAGAGACCGGCCTGCCGGTCGTGATCGCCGACGACCCGCTCACCTGCGTGGCACGCGGCGGTGGGCGCATCCTCGAGCTGATGGACGAAATGGGCCCGGGCCACTTCGGGCTGGAATAGGCGTGGCCCGCCCGAAAGCGTAGACGAGCGTGGTCGCCTTCGGGGGATCAGGCCGTCCCGTTCCGAGCCGCGTCGCCGCGACCGGCCTCTCGTTCACTTTCTACGCCACGCTTGCCATCGTCTGCATGTTCCTCGACCAGCGCGGCAACTGGCTCGAGTACGCCCGTTACGGGCTGTCCGCCGCCGCCTATCCGATCCAGCTCGCCGTCAATTCGCCTTCCGCGGCCTGGGACTGGCTGCGCGAAAGCTTTGCGACGCGGGAAGCCCTGCGCACGCAGAACGCGGCGCTGAGCGCCCGCAATCGCGCCCTCGAACTGCGCACGCTGCGCATGGACGCGCTGCAGGCCGAAAACGCACAGCTGCGCGCATTGCGTGCGGCGCTGCCGGACGTCGCCATGAAATGGCTCCCGGCCGAGGTCATGAGCATCGAGCTGTCGACGCTGCGCCAGCGCGTGATCGTGAACAAGGGCGCGACCTCGGGTGTCTTCAAGGGACAGGCCGTGCTCGCGAGCGGCGGGTTGATGGGCCAGGTGCTGCGGGCGGGCCCGTGGTCGTCGGAGGTCATCCTCATCACCGACCCCGAACACGCCGTGCCGGTGCAAGTGCTGCGCAGCGGGCTGCGCACGATCGCCGTCGGGCAAGGCAATGAGGGCGTGATGACGCTGCCCTTCCTGCCGGTGAATTCCGACATCAAGGTCGACGACCTGCTCGTCACCTCGGGGCTCGGCGGCGTGTTTCCGGCAGGCTATCCGGTCGCGCGTGTCATCGACGTCGGTCGGGATCCCGGCCAGCCGCTGGCCCAGGTGCACGCGCAGCCGCTTGCCTCGATCGACCGCGATCGTGAAGTAACCTTCGTGTGGTTCCGGCCCGGTCACCCGGCCGCACCCGCGCCGCTCGCGGAGCAGCCGCCGCCGCCGGGAATGGCCGGCGCGCCGCAAGCGGCCCCGCCACGCCCGGGAGATGCGCCATGAACGCGCGCACGGGCGAACCGCGTGGCGCGATGCTGCTCGCGGCCTTCATCGCACTGATCTTCCAGGTCGTGCCCCTGCCCGGCTGGCTGGCGCTCGTGCGACCCGCCTTCCTCGTGATCGTCGTGCTCTACTGGTCGATGGCCGCGCCGCGTGCGGGCGGGCTCTTCTTCCCGTTCCTGTGCGGGCTCGCGCTCGATGTCTTTCGCGGCGCCGTGCTCGGCGAACACGCGCTGGCGCTCGTGACCGTCGCCTTCCTCGCGATCCGCTTCCACCTGCTGATCCGCAACAAGCCGCTCTTCGAACAGGCGCTGTTCGCTTTCGCAGCGCTCGCGCTCTACGAGTTCATCGTCTGGTGCATCGACGGCTGGAGCGGGCACTCGCTCAACTCGGGCCTGCGCTGGCTGCACCCGATCACGGGCGGGCTGCTCTGGCCGGTGGTCCACGGGCTGCTGTCGCGCACCCATCGGCCGCGCTGACGCGCATGGCCGCGAACGTTCGCATCAAGGACCAGTGGAAGGAGCAACGCCTCTTCGAACAGCGCTCGCTGGTCGCGGGCGGGATCATCGCGGTGCTCTCCGCGCTGCTGCTCGCGCGGCTGATCCTGCTGCAGGTCGTGCGGCACGACTACTACACCGACCTCTCGCAGGGCAACCGGGTGCGCATCGAGCCGCTGCCGGCGCCGCGCGGCCTCATCATCGACCGCAACGGCACGGTCCTCGCCGAGAATCGGCCGGCCTACCAGCTCGAACTGGTGCGCGAGGAAGTGCCCGACCTCGGCGACACGCTCAAGCGCCTCGCCGCCATCGGCCTCATCCCCGTCGAAGACCTCGACGACGCGCGCAAGCTCGTGATGTCCCATCGCAGCTTCGACAGCGTGCCGATCCGCCTGCGCCTCGACGACGGGGAGATCGCGACCTTCGCCGTGCATCGCTTCGAGTTTCCCGGCGTCGATATCCGCACGCGCCTCGCGCGCTCCTATCCGTACGGCGAACTCGCGGTGCACGCGCTCGGTTACGTGGGCGCGATCAGCGAACAGGACCTCGGGAAGATCGATCGCGCCGCGTATGCCGGCACGACCCTGATCGGCAAGCTCGGCGTCGAGGCTGCCTACGAGAAGGAGCTGCACGGGCAGAACGGCTCGCGCGAAATCCTCGTGAACGCGCAGGGCCGCTCGGTGCAGCGCCAGGGTGCGTTCGTGCCGAACCTGCGCACGGTGACACCGGTGGCCGGCGAGGACCTGCTGCTCGCGATGGACCTCGACGTGCAGAAAGTGGCCGAGGAGTCGCTCGGCGACCGGCGCGGCGCCGTGATCGCGATCGACCCGGGCAACGGCGACGTGCTGGCACTCGCCAGCCGGCCCGGTTTCGATCCGAACATGTTCGGCCGTGGCATCACGCGCGTGGAATACAAGGGCCTGCTGGACGATATCGACCGGCCGCTGTTCAACCGCGCGCTGCGCGGCACGTACCCCTCGGGCTCGACCATCAAGCCTGCCATCGCGCTGGCGGGCCTCGCCTACGACGTCGTGGCGCCGACCGATCACCGCTTCTGCGCCGGTGTCTATCGCCTGCCCGGCAGCAGCCGCATGTTTCGCGAAGGCCGCAGCGGGCGGCACGGGTCAGTGGGCCTCGTCGATGCGATCGCGCGCTCCTGCGACGTCTACTTCTACGACCTCGCGAACCGGCTCGGCGTCGACCGCATCAGCACCTTCCTCGCGTCGTTCGGCTTCGGGAGCCTCACGGGCATCGACATCGGCGGCGAGAAGCCCGGCCTGCTGCCGTCGCGCGAGTGGAAGCGCAAGGCCTTCTCGCGCCCGCAGGACCAGGTGTGGTTCCCGGGCGAGACGGTCAACTTCGGCATCGGGCAGGGGTATTTCCTCGTGACTCCCCTGCAGCTCGCGTATTACACGGCGATCCTCGCGAACCGCGGCACGGCGTACCGGCCGCGCCTGGTCAGCGGGGTGCGCGATCCGGTCAGCGGTGCGATTCGCCGCTACCCGCCGAAGGCAGGCACGCGGGTCGCCGCGACGCAGGAGGAGTGGCAGGTCGTGATGCAGGGCATGGAGGGCGCGCTGCTCGGTCGCGGCACGGCCGCCGCCACGGCCGGGCGCAACATGACGTACGAAATCGCGGGCAAGACCGGCACCGCGCAGGTCTTCTCGGTGGGCCAGAACGAAAAATACAATGAGAAGATGGTGCCCGAGCGGCTGCGCGATCATTCCTGGTTCATCGCCTTTGCACCCGCCGAGGCGCCGCGCATCGCGGTCGCCGTGCTCGTCGAGAACGGCGGCTTCGGTTCGACGGGGGCCGCGCCGATCGCGCGCAAGGTCATGGATGCCTGGATCCTGAAAGGGGGCGGCGCATGACCTTCGGCAGCCTCGACGGCTCCTACACACGCCGCACGCTGACGCGCTCGGCGCGCGCGCTCGCGAGTCTTCGGGTCGACGGGCCGCTGCTCGTGGGCCTCGCGCTGATCGCGGTGTTCGGGCTCATCGTGATGTACAGCGCATCGGGCCGCGACCTCGGCTCCGTGCTGAAATCCGCCACCCGCCTCGGCATCGGCGCGGTGGTGATGCTCGCGCTCGCGCGCGTGAAACCGGGCTTCCTGCGCCGCGCCGCGCCCGCCATCTACGCCCTCGGCGT
Organism: Steroidobacteraceae bacterium; assembly: GCA_050185195.1. GTDB lineage: Bacteria > Pseudomonadota > Gammaproteobacteria > Steroidobacterales > Steroidobacteraceae > CADEFQ01. The sequence continues at coordinate 47,950 of JBFWZQ010000003.1, forward strand.
CGTGCTGCTGGTGGTCGTCGACGTCGTGGGCTACATCGGCAAGGGCGCGCAGCGCTGGCTCGACCTCGGCCTCTTCCGCTTCCAGCCCTCCGAGATCATGAAGCTTGCCGTGCCGATGATGTGCGCCTGGTACCTGCATGAGCGCCCGCTGCCGCCGTCGGCCGGCAGCCTGATCGCGGCGACCACCATCGTGTTCGTGCCGGTCGCGCTGACGATCGCCCAGCCGGACCTCGGCACCGGCATGCTCATCGCGATCGCGGGTGTGCTCGTCGTGCTGCTCGCGGGCTTGCAGATGCGCGTCATCCTCGCGCTCGCGGGCATCGCGGTGCTGGGTGCCTGGTTCGGCTGGAGCTTCCTGCACGACTACCAGCAAAAGCGCGTGCTGACCTTCCTCGATCCGCAGTCCGACCCGCTGGGCGCGGGCTATCACATCATCCAGTCGCAGATCGCGATCGGCTCGGGCGGCATCTTCGGCAAGGGGTGGATGAACGGCAGCCAGGGCCAGCTCGAGTTCCTGCCCGAGCGCTCCACCGATTTCATCTTCGCGGTGATCGGCGAGGAGTTCGGGCTCATCGGGCTCGTGCTGCTGATCCTGCTGTACGTTTTCGTGGTCGGCCGTGCGATCTATCTCGCGATGCAGACGCAGGAAACCTTCGCGCGCCTGCTCGCCGGCAGCATCGCGGTAACGTTCTTCGTCTACGTATTCATCAACGCGGGCATGGTGAGCGGCCTGTTGCCGGTCGTCGGCGTGCCGCTGCCGCTCGTCAGTTACGGCGGCACGTCGATGGTGACCCTGCTGGCCGGCTTCGGTATTCTGATGTCGCTCTATTCACATCGGAAACTGATCCGCTCTTGAGGACTACCGCCGCCGCGCTCGCCATTGCCTGCCTCGCCATGCCCGCCGCCCACGGCGAGAGCATCTTCGGCGGGACGGACCGCTTCGACCTGGATCGTGCCGATATCCGCCAGTTCGTCGAATCGGCCGCCACCAGCGAAGGCGTCGCGCCCGACGACCTCTACCACCTGCTGGCAAAGGCGGTGCCGCAGCCGAAGATCATCGAGGCGATGCAGCGGCCCGCGGAGAAGGTCCTGCCGTGGTGGGACTACCGCCGCCGCTTCCTCACGCCACGGCGCATCCGCGAGGGCGTCGAATTCTGGCAGGAGCACCGCGAACTCCTCGATCGCGTCGCCACCGAGCGTGGTGTCGCGCCGGAATACATCGTGGCGATCCTCGGCATCGAGACCTTCTACGGGCGCATCACGGGCAAGTTCCGCGTGCTCGACGCGCTCGCGACACTCGCCTTCGACTATCCGCCGCGCGCCACTTTTTTCGGCAAGGAACTCGCGAGCTTCCTGAAACTGTCGCGCGAGGAACCCGTCGATCCATTCGCCGCACTCGGCTCCTACGCGGGGGCGATGGGCGCGCCGCAGTTCATGCCCTCGAGCTACCGGCGCTACGCCGTCGACGGCAATGGCGACGGCAAGCGCGACCTTTTTTCCACGTGGGACGATGTCGTCGCAAGCGTCGCGAACTATTTTCGCGAGCACGGCTGGCAGCCCGGGGCGCCCGTGCTGATCGAGGCGCGCATCGCGGGCAGCGCGGTGCCCGTGCTCGACGCGGGCAACCTCGAGCTGAAGGACACGCTCGATTCGGCGCGCGCGAAAGGCCTCGAGTTCGAGACCAGCCTGCCCGGCGACACGCCGGTGATCCTGATCCCGGCCGAAGGCGAGCAGGCGAGCGGCGTACGGATCGGATTTGCCAATTTCACGACGATCACGCGCTACAACCGCAGCGTCCGCTATGCGATGGCCGTGCACGATCTCGCGCAGGCGCTCGCGGCGGGCGTCACCGAAGCAGGCAAGTGAGCAGCCGCAGGTCCGCGGCCGGGTTGGCGTATGCGCTCGCGGCGGCCCTGCTTGCGGCGGGCTGCGCGGGCCCGGGACGCAAACCATCCGGCACCCCTGCGCCGGTGCCCGCCACGCCACCGCCGCCAGCGGACGTCGCCGCGATTCCCGACGCCGTGCCGCGCGCGGAGCCGCGCAGCCTGCGCGGCAATCCGCCGTCCTACGAGGTCTTCGGCAAGCGCTATTTCGTGCAGGCTTCTGCGGAAGGCCATGTCGAGCGCGGCGTCGCCTCCTGGTACGGCCCGGGCTTTCACGCGGCGCAGACCTCGACCGGCGAGCCGTACGACATGTACGCGATGACCGCCGCCCACAAGACGCTGCCGCTGCCGTGTTACCTGCGCGTCACGAATCTCGCGAACGGCCGCAGCGTCGTGGTGCGCGTGAACGATCGCGGTCCGTTCGTCGCCGGGCGCATCGTCGACCTGTCGTATACGGCGGCCGCGAAACTCGACATGCTGCGGGACGGCACCGCTTTCGTCGAAATCAGGGTCCTGACGCCCGGGACGCCGGCGGCCGTCGTCCCGGCGCCGATCGCGCCGCCGCCCGCCCTTGCGGATGCGGCGGGACAAGGTCTCTACGTGCAAACCGGCGCCTTCGCCGACGTGGCCAATGCCCGCCGGCACATCGAACGATTGCGCGCGGCGGGCTTCGACGACGTGCGCCTGGTGCCCGCCACGAGCGGCGACCGCAGGCTCTACCGCGTGCGCATCGGCCCGCTGGCAAGCGTCGCCGAATTCGACGCCCTCGCGGCGCGTCTCGCGCGCATCGGCATCATGGATGCCCGCCTCGCGTCCGACTGACTTAGAATCCCCACCTGACCCACCTGCGCCCACGGAGATGCCGGATGCAAAACCGCCGACGGCTTGCCATGTTCATTCTCTCGACTTTCGCGCTGGCCGCGGCCCATGCCGCCGTGCCGATCCCGAAACCGCCCGCCATCAGTGCACGCGCGCTGATCCTCGTCGACTACGACAGCGGCCGGGTACTCGCCGAGCAGAATGCCGATGCACGCATGGAGCCGGCGAGCCTCACCAAGGTGATGACGGCCTATGTCGCCTTCGACGCCCTGAAGCAGGGGCGCCTCAAGCCCGACGAGGAAGTCCCGATCAGCGAACACGCCTGGCGCAGCGAAGGCTCGCGCTCGTTCGTGCAGGTCGGCACGCGCATCCCGGCCGAAGTGCTCATCAAGGGCATGATCGTGCAATCGGGCAACGATGCCACGATCGCGATCGCCGAGCGCCTCGGCGGCAGCGAAGAGGCGTTCGCACAGATGATGAACGCCTACGCGCAGAAGCTCGGCATGAAGAACACGCACTTCGACAACAGCACCGGCCTGCCGGGCACCACGCACTACACGACGGCGCGCGACATGGCGCTGCTCGCGCGCGCCGTGATCCGCGACTTCCCGCGCCAGTACTCCCTCTATTCGATGCGCGAGTTCGTCTGGAACAACATCCGCCAGCAGAACCGCAACGGCCTGCTCGAGCGCGACCCGAGCGTCGACGGCATCAAGACGGGCCACACCCAGTCGGCCGGCTACTGCCTCGCGACCTCCGCGAAACGCGACGGCATGCGCCTCATCTCGATCGTCTTCGGCACCGCGTCGATGCGGGCGCGCGAGGACGCGAGCGCGGCACTGCTGAACTACGGCTTCACGTTCTACGAGACGGTCAAGGCCAAGGGTCGCGGCGAAACCGTGCTGGCACCGCGCCTCTACAAGGGCGCCGAAGCGAATGTGGCGATCGCACCCCGCAGCGACGTGTTCGTCACCGTCGGTCGCGGCGACGGTGCGCTCGTCAAGACGAGCGCCACGGCAAAGGAGCCGCTGATCGCACCCGCCTCCCCGGGCACCGCGCTCGGCGAGATGACCGTGAGCGTCGGCGGCGAGATACTCACGCGGGTGCCGCTCTATCCGGTGAAGGCCGTCCCGGAAGGCGGCTGGTGGACCCGGATGATCGACGGCATCTCATTGATGTGGAACTGAGGCACCCATGGCCGAACCCCTGCCGATCGCCTACCTGAACGGCGAGTTCCTGCCGTTGCGCGAGGCGCGCATCTCGCCGCTCGATCGCGGCTTCCTCTTCGCGGATGGCGCCTACGAGGTCATCCCGGTGTTCGGCGGGCGCCCGTTCCGCTTCGGCCCGCATTTCGCCCGCCTCACGCGCAGCCTCGAGGCGCTGCGCATGCAGGACCCGCTCGACCTCGACGGCTGGCGCGCGCTGTGCCGCGAGCTCGTCGCGAGAAACGGCGGCGGCGACCAGTACGTCTATGTGCAGGTGACGCGAGGCGCGGAGTACGGCCGCAACCATGCACCGCTGCCGGACATCGAGCGCACCGTGTTCGCGTACGCCGCGCCGCTGCCGCGCCCGACGGCCGTGCAGCTCGCGCAGGGCGCGGCCTGCATCACCACTGCGGACACCCGCTGGGCGCGCTGCGACATCAAGTCGATCGCCCTGCTGCCGAACGTACTGCTGCGCCAGCTGTCGATCGACGCGGGCGCCTCGGAGACGATCCTGCTGCGCGACGGCTGGCTCATGGAGGCGAGCGCGTCCACGGTGCACGTCGTCGTCGATGGAGAAGTGCTCACGCCGCCGAACTCGAACCAGATCCTGCCCGGCACGACACGCGGCGTCATCGAAGAACTGCTGCTCGACCTCGGCATTCCGCATCGCACGGCGCCGGTCGCCGAGGCGACCCTGCGGGCCGCCGACGAAATCTGGCTCGCCTCCGCCACGCGGGATGTCACCTCGGTCACGCGCCTCGATGGCCAGCCTGTCGGCCCTGGCGTGCCGGGACCCGTCTGGCAGCGCACCTGGCGCGCCTTCCAGGACCTGATCAAGCGCCTCGCCGGCACTCCGTGGTGACCGACCTCAAGCTGCTCACTTTTCCCGTCGACTACCCGATCAAGGTGGTCGGTCGCGCGGACAGCCTGTTGCGCGCCGACATCGACGCGATCATGCAGCGCCATGTGCCCGATCTCGATGCGGCGCTCACCAGCGAGCGCTACTCCGAAAACGGCAACTATCTTTCCATCTCCTATACGATCGTCGCTCGCAGCGAGGCGCAGGTGACCGCACTCGCTGCCGAACTCGCGGCCCAGCCGCACGTGATCATGCTCATCTGACCGTTCACGAGGAGACTGCCATGGCGAAATCGCGAATGCTGATGCTGGCCCTCGGTGCTTCGCTCACCCTTTCCGCCTGCGGACTCGCCGAAACGGCGGGGACGGCCGCCGCGACCGGCGCATCGGCCGCGGAACAGGCAAAGCACGCGAAGGAGATCGAGGCGAAGGTGCAGCAGGATATCGAGGCCGCGCAGGCGGAGGCGCAACGCCAGCGCGACGCGGCGGAGGCGGATGCGGCGCGCTGAAGCCGCGCCACTTGGAACCCGGCATGCGATAGTCAGCCTTCCCGTCCTCGCGTAGCGATCCGACATGCCCGCCGACGACAGCATCGACCGTGGCGCCGAGTCCTATCGGCTTGATTCGCAGATCCTGTCCGACCTGTGGATCTTCCGCTCGGCAGCCCGGCATGGATCGATCACGGCGGCAGCAAAGCGGCTGCATGTAACGCAAGGCGCCGTCAGTCAGCGCGTGAGTCGGCTGGAGCAGCGTCTTGGTACGCCCCTCTTCCAGCGAACGCACAGCGGCCTGTCCCTCACCGACGCGGGACTGGCGCTGCTCGAGGCGATGAATGATGTCGCGGCGACGCTGACCCGTACGCTCACCCGCTTCGATCGCGTGCGGCGGCTCTCGGTGGTCGTCAGTTGCCTGCCATCCCTTGCAACCGAATGGCTCGTCCCGCACATCGAGGGCTTCTACGCCGCGAACCCCGACGTCGAGCTTTTCATTCGCGCCGAGATGTTCGCTGCCACATCCGAGCGCATGGAGGACGAGGGGATCGACGTCGTAATCGGATATCAACGAGACGGATTCGAAGACCTCCAGGAGCTCGCCGTACTCGATGAGGTGATTGTTCCGGTCTGCTCGCGCGACTACCGCAGGACCATGCAGGCGGCGGCAGGCCCGCCACCGATCACGCGATTGCATGATGATGTGCCCTGGCTCGGCGGCCCGCGCGAGTTCGAATGGAAAGCCTGGACCACCGGTAGCGCCGGCTGGGTCGATCACGTAGTGGGCGAGCGTCACTACAACCTGGCGCACCTGGCCTATCACGCCGCGCTGTGCGGGCATGGTGTCGCAATGGGTCGCGCGGTGCTGATCAACCGACTCCTGAATCGGGGAGAGTTGGTCCCGGCGACTGATCTGCCGCCGGTGCGTGGCGCAAGCTATCGCATCATGGCCTGCCGGCCGGGTCCCTCGCGCTCGCCCGTACGCCGCTTCGCGTCGTGGCTCGTGACGGAGATGGAACAGAGCCAGCGGGAAACACTCTCCATGATTGCGAGCGCCTGACCCAGCAAATCTAATACCCGCATTAGGAACTGCGGGATTCACCCGCACGGGACCCTGCGAGAGGATGGTCGCTCGTACAGGCAGCTCCCGGGGATTGCGAGTGGTCGGTCTTGGCGTCGTACGGCCCAATGAATCGAGCGACCCGCTGGTCGCATTGCGCACCGGGCACGATGCTGTCTGGCTGCGTGACTCTGTTTCCGACGCCACTGCAGTCGCACCCCTGATCACGCCGGCGGAAGTGGCGGCTGCGGCGAGCCGCATGAGCCAGTTCGTGCCACTGTTGGCCAGGCTGTTTCCCGTGCACGGTTGGGACGGGTGCATCCGATCCGCGCTGCTTGACGGGCCGCCGGGTAGCGGGTGGCTGGTCAAGGGCGATCATGACCTGCCGGTGACCGGTTCGATCAAGGCCCGTGGCGGCATCCATGCGCTGCTGCATGTCATCGAGCAGATCGCGCTGCAGGATGACCTGCCACTGGATCTGCTCACGGAGCAGGCCGGGCGGGCGATCCTTTCGCGGCACACCGTGGTCGTCGCCAGCACAGGCAACCTGGGCTACAGCATAGGCTGCTTCGCGCGCGCATTCGGCCTTGGAGCCGAGATTCACATGTCGGCCGAGGCAACGCCCTGGAAGAAAGACCGCCTGCGTGCGATTGGCGCGCGTGTCGTCGAACACGTTTGCGACTATTCCGAGACGCTGGACCGGGCGCGCGCCGCCGCGACACGTGCAAGGGCGTGGCTCGTCGATGACGAGCGTAGTCGCGACCTGCTGACCGGCTATGCGGTTGCGGCAGACGAACTCGCGAACCAGCTTGCCGAACGCCGCATCGTGGTCGACGACCGCCACCCTCTCATCGCCTATCTCCCTTGCGGCGTCGGTGGCGCACCGGGCGGCATTACCCACGGACTGAAGCGCCGCTTCGGTCGCGACGTGGTGACCGTGTTCGTGGAACCCCTGGCATCGCCCTGCATGCTGGTCGCCCTCGCCTCGGGCCGTGGGTCGGCGGCGTCCGTGTACGACTACGGTTGCGACAACGTCACGATTGCAGACGGGCTGGCCGTGCCACGTGCATCGAAGCTGGTGCTGGACGCGGTCGGAGATGCGATTGATGCCGTGGTTGCGGTGCCCGATACCGCGATGATCGAGTGGGTGGGGAACGCCTGGCGGTCGGCGAAGCTGCGCCTTGAACCGTCGGCGGCGGCGGCCTTCGCCGCATTCGCGCCGTTGCGAAACGCAATCGTGCAGAAGCCGGCATGGCCCACCCTTGACGATGCGACACACCTGTTCTGGGCGACCGGCGGATCGCAGCTACCGGACGAGGAATTCAGCGCCATTCTGGAGCGCGGACAGTGAAGGCGCTGCGCTGGTTGCTCGCGTTGCTGGCGATGGCCATCGCCATCCCGTCGCCGGCTGCAGACGACGTGATAGGCCCACGGCAGCTCCACGCAGCACTCCAGCAGGCTGTCGATGATGGCTCACCGGGCCTCTCGGCGGCGATCGCGGATCGTCGTGGCGTGATCTGGACCGGGGTGGCCGGCTGGGCGGACCTGGCGACACACCGCCCGATGGACGAAGCGGCGCTGTTTGGCATCGGCAGCATTACCAAGGTATTCGTGGCCGTAGTGGTGCTGCAACTCGTCGAGGAAGGGAAACTCAAGCTGACGGACACGCCTCGGAAAATCCTGGGCCGCAGCGCCGTGCGGGGTATCGCCAACTCGGATGTCGCCACGGTCGCCGATCTGCTCGGTCACAAGGCCGGCGTGCCGAGTTGGGAAACCGATCCGCGCTGGATCCGCAAGGGGCGCGGCGCCGAATTCGACCCCACCCATCATTGGCGCAAGACCGAAGCGCTGGCCTATGTTCGCGGGACAGGCGCCACTTCACCGGCAGGCGAGTCGTTCGCCTATTCCAACAGCGGCTACACGCTGCTCGGCTTGATGATCGAAAAGCTCACCGGCCGCACCGCGGAGGCCGAGATCCGACGCCGCGTGCTGGCCCCGCTCGCCCTCACCGACACCTACCTGGAAGGCTTCGAGCCGGGGCCGGCGGCGCGTGTGCCGCACCGCTATCAGTACCTGACCGACAAGTTCCGCACCGATGCAGGGCTCGCACCCTCCTTTGCGCAGGTCAGGTCCGACCTGATCGATACGGGCGCGTCCAATCTGTCGGCGGAATGGACCGCCGGCGGCTTGATCTCATCGCCTCGCGATCTCGTTCTCTTTGCGCGCGCGCTCAACGACGGGCGACTGCTCAAGCCGGCAAGCCTGGCGTACATGCAGCAATGGAGCCCGGGCTTCAGGCACATGGAAGCCGGCCATGGTCTCTTCCGGATTGCCGTTGGCGAAACGCGGCTGGTCGGTCACACCGGCGGGGTACTTGGTTTCACCGCCGTGCTGTGGTGGAACGAAAACAGCGACACGATCGTTGCCGTCCTGTCGAACGGCAGCGGACTGCACGCCGGCAAGACGCCGCCGAAAGCCACTACCGTCGGGCTGGACCCGGCATTTGTCTCGCTGGCAATTCGTTATGCCAGGCAACAGAACGCAGAATGAACCACACGGGAGTCCTCTCAATGGCAACTATCAGGTCGGGCTGCACCAAGGCACTGCAGGCAATGCTGTTCTTCGGCGGAGGCATGGCGGTCCTGCCACTTTGCATGGCGCCGGCTTTCGCCCAAACCGGGAAAGCCGCTGGCAGCTCGCCTCGCATGCAGTCGGAAGCCCCGGATACGCTCGCCGAAGTCCTGGTCACTGCCCAGAAGCGGCAACAGTCCCTTCAGGACGTGCCGATTTCGATCACCGTCCTGAGCGGTGCGACGCTCGACGCGACCAACCAGTCCCTGGTCGAAGAGTTGGGCCGCGTGCCGGGGGTCGCAACAGTGGGTGCGTCGCTGGGCGGCACGTTCATCTCGCTGCGAGGCGTCGGAGCCACCGGCACCAATTTCGCGGGTACGGGTACCGTTGGCTACTATCTCGACTCGGTGCCGTTCGGCTTCGTCCGCAATGCGCTGACGCCCGATTCGAACGCATACGATCTCGAGCGCGTCGAGGTCCTGCGCGGTCCGCAGGGCACGCTGTACGGCGTCAACTCTCAAGTCGGAGTCATCCGTGTCATCACGAAAGAGGCGGATCTGGACGAGTTTGAGGCCAAGTACCGCGTAGGCCTGTCCTCGACCGATAGCGGTGGACAGAATTATCGCGGCGACGCCGCGATCAACGCGCCGCTGGTCAAGGGCAAACTCGCCGCACGGTTCGTCGTCGGGTATGAAGATTTCGACGGATGGATCGACCGACCCAACCATGCGGATGCGAATGGCGCCGAACGCTTTGTGCTGCGTGGAAAACTCAACGCGCAGCCGACCGAAAAACTCTCGCTGGGCTTGTCCGCCTGGCATTCGCAACTCGACTCCGATGCGAATTCCGCCGGCCTGGATGACCGCACGACCACCATCCTCGCCGACGAACCGCTCAGCGAGGACTACGACGTCTATGCGTTGCGCGCCGAATATGATTTCGGCGGCGTTTCCCTGTCGAGTGTCACCGGCTACATGGACTTCGTCAGTGAAAGCCTGACGGACTTCACTTACGGCCCGGCGACCAACCTGACCACCAGTGAGTTTGCTTCGACGGTACTGTCCCAGGAGGTAAACCTGGCTTCAAAGCTCGAAGGTCCATGGCAATGGACCGCAGGGGCCATCTATCGCGATGTCGAAGATCGTTTTGCCCAGCTCTCGCCCCGTTACGCGAATCCGCGCGGCAACCGTTACAACGACCATGCGACTTCCTTTGCGGTATTTGCCGAAGTGACGCGGCGGATGTTGCACGACACGCTCGAGCTCACGGGTGGCTTGCGCTACTACGAGGATCGCACCAGGACGGTTCAGCTGTCGGCCCTGGGCAATCCCAACGCAACCCTGATCAATTCCCGGGCCGAGTCCGAGAAAACCTCCCCGCGGATCGTGTTGACCTGGCTGCCCAACGACCACTTCACGTTGTATGGGTCTTACTCCGAGGGTTTTCGCGGAGGCTTTCCGCAAAGCCCGACCGTCAAGGCGCTGGCGCCCGGATTCCCGGCGGTCGGGCCGGACAACCTGCTGAGCTACGAGATCGGTTCGAAGGGCTCGTTCGCGAACAATCTCATCAGCTATGACGCCGCCGTATTCTTCATCGACTACAGGGGCATCCAGCAATCCATCCAGGTCCTCACGGCCAACGGCGCGGGAGCTCCCATTCGAGTGTCCGGCCTGATCAACGGCGAATCGGCGAGCGGATGGGGCACGGAACTTGGCCTGACGATCCGACCCGCCCAGGGCCTGTCTTTCGGCGTGAACTATGCCTGGAACGGACTCACCCTCGACGCCGATATCGTGCCGGCGAACGGAATCCCGTTGTTCTACAAGGGGGACCGCCTGACCAATTCACCCGAACACACCGCCAATGCCTGGTTCGACCAAAGCTTCCCGCTGGGTTCCTTCGACGGCTATGTTTCGGGGTCGGTGAGCTATGTTTCCGAACGGCAGACGCGTGGCCTGGTCAATGGCGTGAGGTCTTTTACCGCGAGCGATGACACTCTTACCTCACGCCTGAGTGCCGGCTTGCGGTCCCCGCGCGGATGGGGGCTGTCGCTCTTCGTGGATAACCTGAACAACTACAATGGCAGTCCGATTCCTGAAGCCTTCGTTCCGCCATCGGGATCGTATCGCATCCGGCCGCGCACGATCGGCCTGCAGTTTGAGCAGCGCTTCTAGCATGAAAGCAATCACCAGCCTGGTCCTGGCGGCAACCCTCGCGGTTCCCGCCCATCCGGCAAGCAACGCCATTGCCGACCAGATTCGCACGATCATCGGCAACAACCGGGGATTGGACGGCCCCGGTTGCGTGATAGGCGTACTGAAGGGCGGCAAGGAGTTCCTGGTCGTTGCCGACGGTGCCGCGGATATCGCTGCGAAGAAGCCGCTCGATGCGGACACCCAGATCTACACCGCATCGGTGGCCAAGCAGTTCACGGCGCTCGCGATCGCCCAGCTCGTGGTAACGAAAAAAATCGGCCTGGACGACGACATCCGCAAGTACCTGCCCGAAATGCCGCAGTACCGGTCGGTCGTGACGGTCGCGATGCTGCTCCACCACACGTCGGGTATTCGCGACATGCTGTACCTCGGTACCTATGCAGGCTACGAAACATCGGCCGGCGTGAGCCGCGCCGATGCCCTGCAACTGGTCTCTTCCCAGAGTGACACGGTCTTTGTTCCGGGCACCCAGCATCGTTATTCCAACAGCGGCTATCTGTTGTTGTCGGAAATCGTCGCACGCGTTTCTGGCGTCTCATTTGCCGACTACATGCAGAAGAAAGTTTTCGCTCCAATGGGCATGAGCCGGACCCGGGTTCTGGCCGGCGCACGTTCAGGGGATGCGAACGCTGCCCACGGTTATGTGCCGGACGGCGCCGGGTTCAGGCTGGCGGATACGCATCCTTTCTACGGGGGCGCGGGCGGCGCCGTGACCACGATCAGCGATCTCGCGAAGTACGACTACGACATCAACGTTGCCCATGTAGTCTGGACGCCGGCCATCGCGAAGATCATGCTCGCGCCGGGAAAACTTGCGGACGGCACGCCGGCCGCCAGGGACGATCGCACCTATGCCGGGGGACTTTCCCTCAATGGCCCGTGGATCCAGCACGGAGGCGCCGGCGAAGGATTCAAGAACATGGTCGCGTGGTTGCCGGGAGGGGAACTTTCCGTCCACGTGCTTTGCAACAATGGGGCGGTGGTGCCGTCGGCGGTCGCAGAGCAAGTCGTCGATGCGCTGGGCGGGTATCCCACGTTGCGACCCGCGACCCCCGCGTTCGCGGGCCGTTACGCGAGTGACGCCCTCCCCGTAATCTACACGCTGACCCCCAATGGCGAGGCCAGGGTGATCCTCGAGATCGCGCCTCGGCCGGGTGGCCCCGGGCACAGGCGTGTCGTCGAACTGTCGAAAGGACCGGATGGATCGTTCACTGCCAAGGGATTCCACATCCTCCTCGACACCGACCAGCATGGTTTCCTGCTGGGCCAGGACCGGGATCGCGCTGGCCTTCTGCACTTCGATCGTATCGATTGAGCCAGGTACATGCTTCAGCCGATGCTCGCGACGCTGATCCTGTCGACGCTGCTGCTTGCAGCAGGATCCGTTGCGAAGGCGAAGTCGGCGGACCCGGCTGCCCGCTTTGAAGTACTCGAAAAGTCCATCACCGAGTTGCAGGAGGCGATGACCGCGCGGCGAATCTCGTCGCGCCAGGTCGTGCAAGCCTACCTCGATCGTATCGCCGCCTATGATCAGCACGGCCCGGTACTGAACGCCATCATCACCCTCAATCCTGACGCACTTGAACAGGCCGATCGACTTGACCGTGAGCGTGCGCAGCAAGGGCCGCGCGGACCGCTGCATGGGGTCCCGGTACTCGTGAAGGATAATTTCGGCACCGTGGACATGCCGACATCGGGCGGAACCATCGCATTGGCGAATTTCCGTCCGTCAGCCGATGCTTTCCAGGTCAGGCGGCTGCGTGAGGCGGGCGCGATCATCCTCGGCAAGACGACGATGCACGAGCTGGCGATGAACATCCTGAACGTCTCCTCGCTGACGGGCGAGACGCGCAATCCCTATGACCCGCGCCGGTCCCCTGGTGGGTCGAGCGGCGGCACCGGCGCGAGCATCGGGGCGAGTTTTGCAGCGGCAGGCATGGGAACCGACACATGCGGATCGATACGCGTTCCCGCTGCCTATCAAGACCTGTTCGCGCTACGTGGCAGCCGCGGGCTGTCCAGCCGCGCGGGCATCATTCCGCTGTCTTCGACCGAAGATGAAGCCGGGCCGCTTGCGCGTAGCGTGACCGATCTCGCGATCATGCTGGACGCGACCGTGGGCTACGACGCCGAAGACCCCGTCACGAAAGCCATGAAGGAGCGACCTTCACCCGGGTATCTGGCAAACCTGCATCCAGGCGCCTTGAAGGGCGCGCGGATCGGCGTGCTGCGCGAGCTACTGACACCCAGGGAAATGAATGGCGCCATGCGCGACAGGACGATCGCGGCACTGGAGGCAATGAAGGCTCAAGGCGCCATATTGGTCGATGTCGCGATACCCGGCCTCGATGCGGTGGTCAGGGAGGCGAGCAAAGTCATCGTTCATGAGTTCAAGTTCGACTTCGAGGAATACCTGCGCCGCCAGCCGCGTGCGCCGATTGCCTCGATCAGCGAAATGGTGAGCGGCGGCTTGATCCATGAGGCGATCGCCGAGCGCATCAAGCGACGGAGCGCGGCCGACAAACGCGATGAGACGGCGTACGCTGAGACGCTCTCGAAGCGCGACATGGCGCGCCGGATGATCCTGGAGGCCATGGCAGCCGCGCAGGTCGACGTACTGGCGTATCCGAGCGTGCTGCAACCGCCGGTCATCTGGGGCGCGGAGCCGCTCGGCACCGCAACGTGTGGAATGAGTGCCGTCACGGGTTTGCCGGCCCTCGCCCTGCCCCTGGGGCTGAGTGCCGAGATGCTGCCTGTCGGCCTGGATTTGCTGGGCAGACCATTCGACGAGCGTCGACTGCTAAATCTGGCCTATGACTGGGAACGATCGGCCCACCCGCGCGTGGCGCCGTTCAGCACGCCGGCGCTCATCGACGGGAAGGCGCCGGGCGTGTCCCGGTTCAAGCTGCGCCTCGCCGGGACCAACGTGGATAGCCCAGTCGCTTCCATTACGTTCGCATACGATCCGCTGAAGGCCGTACTGCGTTTCAAGGCTCGCATCGACCGGCTGGGGAAAGACACACCAGTGGCGCTGGCGTTGCAGCGTAGCGAAGACGGCAAACCGGGGCCTGTGCTCGGGCTGATGCTGCGTGCCGGACAGGTGGCAGGCGAGTCGGAGCTGCACCTCACCCCACGGATGCACGCCGATCTGGCCGCGGGGCGGCTATTCGTTCGCCTCTACACTCGCAAGTGGCCATTGGGCGCGGCACAAGCCAGCCTGCCCACGCATTGACCTCGGCCTGTTGCCCCAGGAGGCGACTTGAAGGCACGAACTCCGATGATGGGATTGGTAACGGCCGCGCTTGCGTCGTGGCTGACGTGTTCGCCGGGTTGGGGAGCGCAAGCCACGATGCACGCGGTGCAGAACGCGGATGTGGTGATCAAGGGCGGGACGATCTACACCGGTGAGGACGCGGCGCCGTTTGTCGGCGACGTGGAAGTTCACGGCGACCGGATTGTCTACGTCGGCCCTGCCAGGCAACTCAAGGCGAAGCGCGTGATCGACGCGCGGGGCCTGATCGTCACGCCGGGACTGATTGATGCGCACGGGCATCCCGATACGTACATCCGTTCGAACGATTCGCGGCAGCGCCTCAACGCGCCCTGGCTCACCCAGGGCGTCAGCTCGATCGTCATTGGCGTGGACGGCTTCGGCACGCCCGAGGTCAGGCACGACATCGAAGCGCTCGTGGCTTCCAGGATCGGCACCAATGTCATTCCCTTCGTTGGCTTCGGAGCAGTCCGGTCGCGAGTCATCGGCAATGCCTCGCGGGCACCAACGGAGGTGGAACTGAACCGGATGAAGACCCTGGTTTTCAACGGCATGTGCGAAGGCGCCACTGGCCTTTCCACGGGACTGTTCTACGCGCCGCAGAGCTTCGCCAGGGCGGATGAAGTGATCGCTCTCGCGAAGGAAGTCGCGCGGTTGGGCGGTTTGTACGACACCCACCAGCGCGATGAATCGAACTACACCATCGGCGTGCTGGACTCGGTCAGGGAAGCGCTGCAAATTGGCCGTGAAGCCGGCCTGCCCGTTCACTTCGCGCATCTCAAGGCACTGGGTGTCGACGTGCACGGACAGGCACCCGCGATCATCGCGTTGATCGACGAAGCGCGCACGACCGGCATGGAGGTCACGGCGGACCAGTACCCGTGGCTGGCGTCCGGTACCAGCCTGGAGGCCGCACTGATCCCCCGGTGGGCGTTCGATGGCGGACGAGAGGCGTTGCTCGTGCGACTCGATACTCCTGCGCTGCTGCAGCGGATCCGCAGTGAAATGCGCGAGAACCTCAGGCGACGTGGCGGCGCAGGATCCTTGCTGCTGACTGGCAATGGTCGCTCGTGGAGCGGCAGGACCCTCGAGGATGTTGCGCAGAAATGGAAGCTCGCACCCATCGACGCCGCGATTCGCATCGTGCGTGACGACGGGCTGCGCACCGACGCTACGGTTGAACCGCAAGTACGCGAAAACGGGAGTCGTGTTGCGTCGTTCAACATGATTGAAGCGGACGTCGAGGCGATCATGAGGCAGCCATGGGTGATCACCGGGTCCGACGGCTCAGATGGACATCCGCGCCAATATGCGACGTTTCCGGAGAAATATGCCGTCTATGTCAGACAGCGACGTGTCATCGACCTCGTTGGCTTCGTGCGCCGATCTTCCGGGTTGGCGGCCGACATCTACAAACTCGACCGTCGTGGGTATCTCCGCCCCGGCTATTTCGCGGACGTGCTGGTATTTGATCCCGGGACCTATGCGCCCAAGGCCGACTACCTGCATCCCCGCATGTTGAGCACAGGCGTACGGGCACTGCTCGTCAACGGGGAACTGGCCGTCCTCGATGGCCACGTGACGGGCGCCGCAGCCGGTCGCGGGTTGCTCCGGACTCCGCCAGAGGGCGTTTGCCCTTGAACGCCCGCACTTCGCGCGGCCTCCAGTCCTAGGTCCTGGGCAGGTGCGCCAGCAACCACGGCGCATAGGCATCCGCCACGTTGCGCACGCTGTCCGGTCCGCCGAGATCGGCGAGCTGCGTCATCTCGAGGCCCTGGTAACCGCACGGATTGATGCGCTTGAAGGGCGCGAGATCGAGGTTCACGTTGAGCGCAAGGCCGTGGTAGCTCGCGCCGCGGCGCACGCGGATGCCGATGCTCGCGAGCTTCGCGCCGTGCACGTACACGCCCGGCGCGCGCGGCTTCGTCTCCGCATAGATGTCGAGCGTGCCGGCGTAGTCGATCACCGATTTTTCAAGCGCACTCACGAGGTCGCGCACACCCATCCCCGCGCGGCGCAGGTCGATCAGCGGGTACACGACGAGCTGCCCCGGGCCGTGGTAGGTCACCTGCCCGCCGCGGTCGATCTGCACGACCGGTATGTCGCCGGGCGCGAGCAGGTGCGCCCGGTCGGCATTCATGCCGAGGGTGAAGACGGGCGGGTGCTCGAGCAGCCAGAGTTCGTCCGGTGTCCCGGGGCCGCGCTCGTCGGTGAACCGCTGCATCGCGCGCCAGGTCGGCTCGTAGTCGACGCGCCCCAGCCATTTGACCGCCGGTGCGCCGCGGCCCGCATCGGCCGCGCCCGGGTCAGTCGCGGCCGGGAACGGCAGCATGATCGGGCAGGCCCACGTTGTTGCCGGCGAGCGCCTGTTCCGCCCGATAGCTCGAGCGCACGAGCGGCCCGGACACGCATTCGCGAAAGCCGCGCGCCAGTCCCCATTCGCGATACAGCTTGAATTCCCCGGGTGCCACGTAGCGCTCGACCGGCAGGTGATTGAGCGTCGGGCGCAGGTATTGCCCGAGGGTCAGGATATCGACGCCGATCGCGCGCAGGTCGTCCATCGTCGTGGCGATCTCGTCGTCCGTCTCGCCGAGCCCGAGCATCAGGCTCGTCTTGGTCAGCACGCCCGGGCGGTGGCGCTTGGCGTGCGCGAGCACCGCGAGCGTCTGGTCGTAGCCGGCGCGCGGATCGCGCACCGGGTGCGTGAGGCGCCGCACCGTTTCGATGTTCTGCGCGAACACCTCGAGGCCCGAATCGACCACCGTCTCGACATCGCGCAGCACGCCGCTGAAATCGGGCGTGAGCGCCTCGACGGCGGTTGCAGGGTTCTGCGCCTTGATCGCGCGGATGCACGCCGCGTAGTGCGCGGCACCGCCGTCCGGCAGGTCGTCGCGATCGACGGAGGTGAGCACGACGTAGCGCAGTTTCATCAGCGCGACGGTGCGGGCCGCGTGCTGCGGCTCGTCCTGGTCGAGCCAGCCCCGCGGATTGCCGGTGTCGACGGCACAGAACCGGCACGCGCGCGTGCAGACCTTGCCCATCAGCATGATCGTGGCGGTGCCCGCGTTCCAGCACTCGCCGATGTTGGGGCACTTCGCTTCCTCGCAGACCGTCGCGAGCGCGTGGTCGTGTACCGCACGGCGCACGCTGTCGTAACCGGCACCGGCGGCCAGCGGCGCCTTGAGCCAGCGCGGCTTGCCGAGGAGGCCGCGGCGATCCGCCTCGCCCTGCGTCTTGATGCCGTCCTTGATGGCCGTAAAGCCTTGGGGAGTCTGGTATTTCTCCCCGCTGCGGGCGGCGGGCGCGGACTCGCGCACGACGCGGATGCCTTTGAGTTCGGACATGCCGCTATTTTACCGGATCGGCCGCATTGATCGCGGCGAGGCGCTCCGGCGTGCCGATGTCCTGCCACGGGCCCGTATACAGGCGCCCCGCGAGGCGTCGCGCGGCGATCGCGCGGCGAAGCAGCGGCAACAGCGGGAATCGGCCCGGCGCACAGCCCGCGAAGAACTGCGGCCGGTACACCCCGATGCCGGAATAGGTGTGCCGCGGCACGCCGGGCGAGGTTTCCTCGCCCACGCGACCGGCGACGAGCGTGAAATCCCCGCGCGCGTGCTGCGGCGGGTTCGGCACGAGCACGAGGTGCGCGTCCGCATCCGCCTCGATCGCGAGTTGCGAGAACTCGAAGCTGGTCCAGACATCGCCGTTGACGACGAGGAACGGCTCGGCGCCGAGGAGCGGCAAAGCGCGGTGGATGCCGCCGCCTGTTTCATACGCCGCATCGCCTTCGTCGCTGTACTCGATGTGCAGGCCCCACGCGCGGCCGTCGCCGAGCGCCTCGCGGATGCGCGCGCCGAGCCAGGCGAGGTTCACCACCACGTCGCGCACGCCGGCCCGCGCCAGCGCCTCGAGGTGATGCACGATGAGCGGCTTGCCGTGCACGGCCAGCAACGGCTTCGGCAGCGTATCGGTCAGCGGCCGCATGCGCTCGCCGCGCCCGGCCGCGAGGATCATCGCCCTCATCGCAGCGCGAGTTCCCGCGCGTTCGCGGCGGGCAGGGCCGGCACGATGCGCGCTTCGATCCAGTGCGCGAAGGCCTGCAGCTCGCTGTAGCGCGCGCAGGCGTCGCGCACGTAATCGAGCGTCAGCGCGAGGTCCGCGAGGTAGCCCCGCTTGCCGTCGCGATACCAGAGCCGCGCGAAGATGCCGAGCACCTTGAGGTGGCGCTGCACGCCCGCGAGGTCGAACCAGCGCAGGAACTCGCGCTCGCTTGCACCCGCGGCCAGGCCTTCGCGCGCGATGCGCCGCCGGTATTCGCGCAACCAGCCCTCCACGCGCGCACGCGGCCAGTGGATGTAGCAGTCCTTCAGCAGCGAGACGAGGTCGTAGCCGATCGGGCCCTCGAGCGCATCCTGGAAATCGATGATGCCGGGATTGCGGTCCTCGACGCGCATCAGGTTGCGCGAATGGAAGTCGCGATGCACGAACACGCGCGGCTGCGCGAGCGCCTCCGCGACCAGGAAATCGGAAGTGCGCACGATGAGGCCGAGTTCCGCGTCGTCGAGCGCGAGGCGCAGGTGGCGCGCGCAGAACCACTCGGGCATCAGGTCGAGCTCGCGCTGCAGGGCGCGACTGTCATAGGGCGGCAGCTCGCGCGCCGCCTCGAGCCCCCGCACCTGGATCGCAGCGAGCGCCGCGAGCGCGTCGCCATAGAGCCGGTCCACCTCTTCTCCCCGGGAGAGGCGCGCGAGATACGGCGTGTTGCCGAGGTCCTCGAGCAACACGAAGCCCTGCTCGATGTCGCTCGCGTGCACATGGGGCACGTGCACGCCGGTGGCCTCGAGCAGGCGCGAGACCTTGAGGTAGGGCCGCACGTCCTCGTGCCCCGGCGGCGCGTCCATCACGATCCAGGTCGCGCCGCCCTCGTGCACGCGAAAATAGCGGCGAAAGCTCGCATCGCCGGCCGCGAGCGCCAGGCGCTCGATGCGTCGGCCGAGCCCCGCCGTAAGCCACTCGCGCAACTGCGCGACGCGCGCGTCGTTTTCACTCATCGGCTCATTATAATGACACCGCACATGCTTCCCCCCCGTTGTGACCGGTTGGTCGTGCTCGCGCTCGGCGCCCTGCTGCTGCCGGAGGCTGCGCGGGCGGCCGACCCGCAGGCCCCCCTTTGTTTCGGCGCGCTCGAGGACGGTGGCCGGCTGCCGGCGTCGGTCGTGCCGGTGCGCGGTCCCGAGGATGCCAAGGCCCCCATCGATGTCTCGAGCGACGATGCCGCGCTCGGCGTCAACGGCGATGCCGTACTGTCGGGCAACGTGCAGGTCAAACAGGGCGATCGCGAGGTGCGGGCCGATCGCATGCGGTATGACGCGCAGGCGGGCAAGCTGGCCGTCGACGGCAATGTCGAGTACCGCGACCCCCTGCTGATCGTGCGGGGAACCTCCGGGCACTACTCGACGACGGGCGGCGCGCAGTTCGAGGGCGCGCAGTTCGAGCTGCCTTCGCGCCCCGCCCGGGGCACCGCGAAGTCGATGTCGGTCGATGCCGGGGGCAACGCGCGACTCGATGCGGTCACCTTCACGACCTGTCCGCTGGCCGACCCGGCATGGCAGCTGCGCGCCGACCGCATCGATCTCGACACGGAGCGCCGCAACGGCACCGGTCGCGGCACGCGCGTCGAGTTCAAGGGCGTGCCGATCTTCTACTCGCCCTGGATCTCGTTCCCGCTCGGCACCGCGCGCAAGAGCGGTTTCCTGTTTCCGGGCGCGGGCTATTCGACGCGCAGCGGCGCGCAGCTCTCGGTGCCCTGGTACTGGAACATCGCGCCGAACTACGACCTCACGTTCGAACCGGTGGCCTTCGCGCGGCGCGGCGTCGACATCGCGGGCGATTTTCGCTGGCTGACGCGCAGCAGCCTCGGCAAGCTCGATGTCTCGTACCTGCCCGACGACAGCCTCTTCCATGACGATCGCAGTTTCGCGCACCTCGTCAACCGTACCGGCCTGCCCGGCGGCTGGCGCCTCTCGATCGACGCGGCGAACGTGAGCGACACGCAGTATTTCGAGGATTTCGGCCAGGGTCCGGAGGGCACCAGCGTCGCCTTCGTCGGGCGGACCGCCGCGCTCACCTATCGCGACGCGCACTGGCGGCTGCGGGGCGCCTTCCAGGACTACCAGACGATCGATGTCGACGTGGCGGACACCGATCGCCCCTATTCGATGTTGCCGCAGCTCTACGCGAGTGCCGATTTCAGCGT
This sequence comes from Steroidobacteraceae bacterium, assembly GCA_050185195.1. Lineage (GTDB taxonomy): Bacteria > Pseudomonadota > Gammaproteobacteria > Steroidobacterales > Steroidobacteraceae > CADEFQ01. The sequence continues at coordinate 68,580 of JBFWZQ010000003.1, forward strand.
CGGGCGCAGCCTGCAACTGCGCTACGGCTTCGACGCCGAAGTGATCAACTTCGACCGCAACGTCGGCGTCACGGGCTGGCGCTACGACGCCGCGCCACATCTCGGCCTCGACTGGCAGGGCGCGGGTTATTTCGCGCGATCCGGCCTCAGCTGGCGCACCACCGGCTATTCACTGCAGGACACGGCGCCGGGCGCGGACGACTCGCCGCGCCGCAGCCTGCCGACTGCCACGCTCGACGCCGGCCTCGTCTTCGAGGGCGCGATGGGCTCCCGAAGCCAGCGGCGCCTCACGCTCGAACCGCGGGCGCTCTACGTCTATACGCCCTATCGCAACCAGGATGCCCTGCCGGTCTTCGACACGGCGATCCCCGACCTCAATCTCGTGCAGCTCTTTCGCGCCAACCGTTATGTCGGCGGCGATCGCGTGGGCGACGCGAACCAGGCGAGCTTCGGCGTGACCAGCCGCATCTTCGACGCGGACAGCGGCCGCCAGCTCCTCGCCGCCACCGTCGGCCAGACGGTGTACTTCGACGCCCCGCGCGTCGCACTGCCGGGAGAGGCCATCGCCGACCGGGACACATCGGACCTGATCGCCCAGGTCGCCCTCACGGCGCTGCGCGACTGGACCGCCGACCTCGGCGTGCAGTGGAATCCGGAGAGCTCGGAACGTGAACGCATGCAGGTGCAACTGCAGTACCGCCCCGCGGCCACGAGCGTGGTGAACCTCGGCTATCGCTACCAGCGCGACCGCATCGACCAGGCCGATGCGTCGTTCGCATGGCCCGTCGCGGACCGCTGGAGCCTGTTCGGCCGCTACGTCTATTCCCTGCACGACAACGAGACGCTCGACCAGTTCGCCGGTTTCGAATACCGCTCCTGCTGCTGGCGCCTGCGGGCGGTGGGCCGGCGCTTCGTGAGCAGCCGCACCGGCGAACGCGACACCGGCATCTACCTGCAGCTGGAACTCAGCGGCCTCGCCAGTGTCGGATCATCGGCCGTGGCTTTCCTCGAGGACGCAATTCGGGGATACTCACCGGCCGATCCAAGCCATTGAAGCATCACGGAAAATCCATGTCACGACCGATCCTTGCGGCGCTGGTCGCGCTGTGCGCCGCCGGCGCCGTCCACGCCCAGACCCGCGAACTGTCCGCGGGCGGTGAGCTCATCGACCGGGTCGCCGCGATCGTCAACGACGGCGTCGTCCTGAAAAGCGAACTCGACGAACAACTGGCGCTCATCAGCTCGCGCCTGCGCCAGCAGGGCCTCGAGCTGCCGCCCGAGAGCGTGCTGCGCCAGCAGGTGCTCGAACGACTCGTCACGCAGGAAGTGCAGATGCAGCGCGCGAGCCGCGCGGGCCTCAAGGTCACCGACGAGATGGTCAACGGCGCCCTGCAGGACGTGGCGCGCCGGAACGGCATTCCACTCGCGCAGTTGCCGCAGGCACTCGCGGGCCAGGGCATCGACTACGCCGGCTATCGCGACAACCTGCGCAAGGAAATCACGCTCTCCATGCTGCGCCAGCGCGATGTCGTCGCGCGCATCAACATCTCGCCGCGCGAACTCGACCAGTACCTCGAGCGCCAGAAGAATGCGCCGTCCGAGTCGACGTCGTACAACCTCTCGCACATCCTGATCGCGGTGCCGCTGGCGGCCACCACCGAGCAGCTCGCCGGCGCGGAAGCGCGCGCCGAGGACGTGCACCGGCGTGCCCTCGCGGGCGAGGACTTCGCGAAACTCGCCGTGGCATATTCCAACAGCCAGACGGCCCTCGAAGGTGGCGCACTCGGCTGGCGCAAGGGTACGGAGCTGCCGACCGTGCTGGCGGATGCCGTCGTGAAACTCAAGGCGGGCGAAGTGAGCGACATCATCCGCACGCCGACCGGTTATCACCTCGTGCGCGTGAACGAGGTCCGGAGCGGGGACGCACCCTCGATCGTGCAGCAGGTGCACGCGCGGCACATCCTCATCAAGACGAACGAACTGCAGGACGACGCCACGGTCGAGCAGCGGCTCGACGCGGTGCGCGAGCGCATCGTCAAGGGCGAGGACTTCGCGGGGCTTGCCTCGACGCTGTCCGAGGACCCCGGCTCGGCGGCGGAAGGCGGCGACCTCGGCTGGACGAATCCGGGCACGTTCGTGCCGGAGTTCGAGGCGCAGCTCGCCTCGCTCAAGGAAGGGGAAATCAGCCGGCCGTTCCGCACGCAGTTCGGCTGGCACATCGTGCAGCTGCTCGGCCACCGCGAGATCGACAACAGCGCGGAAATGAAGCGCCAGCGGGCCTATGCGGCCCTGCGTGAAAGCAAGGCCGAAGAGGAGACCGAGCTGTGGCTGCGCCGGCTGCGTGACGAAGCCTTCGTCGACTACAAGATGTAAGCCCGTGGCGCGCCTGCCCCGCATCGCCCTCACGTCGGGGGAACCCGCGGGCATCGGCCCCGAACTGTGCGCCGCCGTGGCACGCACGGCGTGGCCTTGCGAGCTCGTGTGCCTCGGCGATCGGGCGCTGCTCGCCGAGCGCGCCGCGGCGACGGGAGGCGGGCTCATCCTGCACGACTACCGGCGCGCCGAGGCCCGCGCCCACGTGCCCGGGGAGCTGCGCGTGGCGCACGCGCCGCTCGCCGCCCCCTCCGACCCGGGGCGCCTCGACCCGCGCAACGCGTCGTACGTGCTCGCGCTGCTCGACGCCGCGATGAGCGGCGCCGTCACCCATGAATTCGATGCGATCGTCACCGCCCCGGTGCAGAAGAGCCTCATCAACGAGGCCGGCATCGCCTTCACGGGCCATACGGAATACCTCGCGGCCCACAGCGGCATCGCGCGCCCGGTAATGCTGCTGGTCGCCGGCGGGCTGCGCGTCGCGCTCGCGACGACCCACCTGCCGCTGCGCGCGGTGAGTGCCGCGATCACCGCTGCCCTGCTGCAGGAGGTGCTCGACGTGCTCGCCACCGACCTCGCGCGGCTCTTCGGCCTCGCGCGGCCGCGCATCCTCGTCTGCGGCGTCAATCCGCACGCGGGCGAGTCCGGCCACCTCGGCCGCGAGGAAATCGAGGTCATCGCACCGGCGCTCGAAGCCGCGCGCGCACGCGGCCTCGAGATCACCGGCCCGGTGCCGGCGGACACGGCCTTCGTCCCGGCGCGGCTCGCGGACTTCGATGCCGTGCTCGCCATGTACCACGACCAGGGCCTGCCGGTCCTCAAGCACGCGGGCTTCGGTCGCGCGGTCAACGTGACCCTCGGCCTGCCTTTCATCCGCACGTCCGTCGATCACGGCACGGCGCTCGAGCTGGCCGGCACGGGCCGCGCGGACGCGGGCAGCCTCGAGGCGGCGCTCGCACTCGCCATCGAGATGGCCGGCCGGCGGCATTGATGCCCGCGCTCGCGCGCAAGCGCTTCGGACAGCACTTCCTGCACGACCCCGCGATCGTCGACCGCATCGTGCGGGCGATATCACCCCAGCCGGGGGAAACGATCGTCGAAATCGGTCCCGGCCGTGGCGTGCTCACCCGGGCCCTGCTCGTCGCCGCGGGCCGGCTCGACGCGGTCGAGATCGATCGCGACCTCGCGGCACGGCTCGTGGGCGATTTCCCGCCGGGCTCGGGCTTCGAACTGCACGTGGGCGATGCCCTCGCGTTCGACTTCGCCGCGCTCGCGGCGGCGCGGGGCACACGGCTGCGCATCGTCGGCAACCTGCCCTACAACATTTCGACCCCGCTCCTCTTCCACCTGCTCGAGGCGCCCACGGCGCTCATCGACATGCATGTCATGCTCCAGCGCGAGGTGATCGAGCGCATGGCGGCCGCGCCCGGCAGCAAGGCCTACGGGCGCCTCACGGTGATGCTCGCGCCCTGGGCGCGCATCGAAAAACTCTTCGACGTTGGCCCGGGTGCCTTCCAGCCGCCGCCCAGGGTGTGGTCATCGGTCGCGCGGATCAGCTTGCGTGCGCAGCCCGCGTTCGAGGTGCCCGCGGGTTTTGCGGGCCTCGTCGCGAGCGCCTTCTCCCAGCGCCGCAAGACGGTGCGCAACGCCCTGAAATCCCTGCTGTCCGCCGCCGAGATCGAGGCGGCCGGCGTCGATCCCGGCGCGCGTCCCGAGGTCATCCCCCCCGAGCGTTTCGCCGCCCTTGCGCGCGCCGCGGCGCGGAGACATGCTTGATGGCATGTCCGGTTATCGCCGCATCCTGATTCCGGTCGACCTGACCGATGACAGCATCCCCGTCGGGGAGCGCGCGCGCGTGGTCGCCACGGCCTTCGACGCCGCCGTGGAACTGCTGCACGTCGTCGAGTACTCGCCCGTGGAGCCGATGGGCGAGACCCTGATGCCGGCCGTGGCGATCGAGGAAGAGCTCGTGCAGCGCGCGCGCCAGCGCCTCGCGGCCCTCGCGGACAAGCTCGGCTTCGCGGGCGCGCCATTGCACGTCGAAGCCGGCAACGTGAAGGCGGAGATCATCCGGCTCGCGCACGACCGGGGCGTCGACCTGATCGTGATCGGCAGCCGCGAGCGCCATGGCCTCTCGATCCTGGTGAACCTCACGGAAGACACCGTGCTCCACGGCGCCCCTTGCGACGTGCTCGCGGTGCGCGTCGGCGGGCGCGCGCCCGCCACATGACGCGCGCTTCGCACTGCATCCGCGTCGAAGTCGAGACGAGTTACCTCGACGAACAATCCGATCCGCGTGAACACCGCTATGTCTTTGCCTACACCATCACGATCCGCAACGACGGCGCGAGCCCCGCACGCCTGCTGACCCGCCACTGGGTCATCACGGACGCCAACGGCAAGGTGCAGGAAGTGCGCGGCGACGGCGTCGTCGGCGAGCAGCCCTACCTCAAGCCGGGCCAGGGCTTTCGTTATTCGAGCGGCGCCGTGCTCGAGACCCCCGTGGGCGCCATGCAGGGCTCCTACCAGATGGTGAGCGACGACGGCGCCGCGTTCGACGCGCCCATCGCACCGTTCCGGCTCGCGATCCCCGGCGTCCTGCACTAGGCACGGGCACCGCGGATGCCGCGCTACGCCATCGGCGACGTCCAGGGTTGCCACGATGAATTGCGCGACCTGCTGCGCGCGCTGCATTTTTCAGCCGACCGCGACGAACTCTGGTTCGTGGGCGACCTCGTCAACCGCGGCCCGCAGTCGGTGGAAGTGCTGCGCTTCGTGCGCGACCTCGGCGCCAACGCGGTCACGGTGCTCGGCAACCACGACCTGCACCTGCTGGCCGTGGCGCTCGGGTCCGGCAGGCAGGCGAAACAGGGCGACACCCTCGAAGGCGTGCTCGGCGCACACGATCGGGACCCGCTGCTCGAGTGGCTGCTCGCGCGCCCGCTGGCCCACTTCGACGCGGCGCGCGGCGACCTGCTCGTGCACGCCGGCCTCGTGCCGCAGTGGCGCGCGATCGACGCGGCGCGCCTCGCGGCCGAGGTGGGCGCGGTGCTCGCCCACGATGCCCCGGCGCTGTTTGCGCAGATGTACGGCAACCAGCCCGACACCTGGAGCGAGGCGCTGGAAGGCGCCGCACGGCATCGTTTCGTGATCAACGCGCTCACCCGCCTGCGTTATTGCACCGCCGGCGGCCGCATGGACCTGGCACAGAAGGGGCCGCCGGGCGACGTCGCGCCGCCGCTGGCACCGTGGTTCACTTTCGGTGACGCACGATCGCGCGGCGCGCGCGTGATCTGCGGCCACTGGTCGGCGCTCGGCTACTCGGACAGCCACGGCGTGATCGCGATCGACACCGGCTGCGTCTGGGGCGGCGCGCTCACCGCGCTGCCGCTCGACGACCCCCACGCGCAGCCGGTCGGGGTCGCGTGCCGCGCCTACAGGCAGCCCTAGTTCACGCCGCCCAGTTCGACGGCCAGCCGGTAGAGGTGATCCAGCCCCTGGTAGAAGGCAACGACCGGCAGCCGCTCGTTGAGGCCGTGGGCGAACATCTCGCTCGGCTTCGTGAACAGCCCCGAGCTCGCGAAAGTCGGGATGCCGGCGGCGCGATACCACTTGCCGTCCGTGCCGCCCGATTCGAGGTAGGGCACGACCGCGACGCCCGGGTAGTTCGCGTGGACCGCGCGGCCGATCGCCGCCATCACGTCCGGACGCATCTCCGAGACCGGGCTGCCCTGTGCATTGCCGCGCACCGCGATGGCGACGCCCGGATCGGATATCACCGCCACGAGTTCCTGGTGGACCGCATCGACCGCGACGCCGGGGAAGATGCGGCAGTTGACCACCGCCCTGGCCGTCTGCGGCAGCGCGTTCTCGGCGTGCCCCGCCTCGAGCATCGTCGCAACGCAAGTGGTGCGTGTCGTGCCGACGAATTCCGGTGATTTCGCGAGCGTGTCGGCTGCGGCCGCGTCCTCGGGGTCAGCCGCGAAGCGGCGCAAGGCCTCGCCCACGGGTCCCGACTGCGCCTTGCCGACCGCGCCCAGGTAGGCCCGCGTGAGCGCGTTCGCCATCACGGGGAACCGGTGGTCCTCGATCTTCACGAGTGCGTGCGCCAGTTCGTAGATGGCGTTGTCGGCGCGGGGCCGCGAGCTGTGCCCCCCGGGATTGCGCACGGTGAGATCGAACGTCGCGAAGGTCTTCTCGGCGCCTTGCACGAGATAGATGAGCGGCTTGCCCGTCGCGTCGTCGAGCAGGCCGCCGCCCGCGTCGGTGTTGATCGCGTATTCGGCGTCCCTGACCCAGGGATGCGCGGCAATGGCCCGCGTGCTCACCATGCCCGACTCTTCGTCGCCGACGAAGGCGAAGACGAGTTCCCGCGCCGGTTGCTGCCGCGCGGCCTTGAGCCGCAGGATCGTCGAGACGAGCGCGGTGACGCCGGCCTTGTTGTCGAGCGTGCCCCGGCCGTAGAAATTGCCGTTCTCTTCGACGAGCTTGAACGGATCGCGTTCCCAGTCCTCGGGGCGGGCATCGACCACGTCCATGTGCGCCGAGAAGAGGATCGGCCGGCCCGCCTTGCGCCCCGGCACGCGCACGATGAGCGCGCTCTGTCCGTCGGCTTCGATCATCGCCATGTCGTCCGCGGGCACGCCACCGGCCCGCAGCACATCGGCAAGGTAGGCGCGCATGGCCGGCACCCTGCCCTGGCCGGCAGCGGTGCGAAACGCGACGATGTGTGCATACACGTCGCGCGCCTGCACCTGGTAAGCGGCGGTCTCTGCATGGACGGGGATGCACAGCAAGGCCGCGAACGCTGCGATCGCCATGGGGAACTGCTTCATTCTGCTATGGTGCCCCAGAAAACCGAGGTAAGCACCCATGAAAGCGATCAGGAGCTACCCGACGAGGGTGGAAGCCGACCTGGCGAGGATAACGCTGGACGCCGCCGGCGTGCCGTCGGTCGTGGTCGGCATCGGCGTCGGCATGGAAGGCGGCATGGACGGCGTGCAGCTGCTCGTGCAGGAAGAGCAGGTCGACGCGGCCCTCGCGGTACTCGACGACGCCTAAGGCAAACCATTCGCCGGCGCGGGCCGGGGTGCCTGCGGAAACACCACGGCGGGCGTCACCGATGCGCCCCAGGTGAGGGTCACTTCACGCGCACCCGGCGGGTAGACGTCCGGCGGGATCGGCAGATCCACGACGCCGGCACCCTCGGTCGTCAGGGGCAGCACCGCGCGCTGCGCCCCGCGCACTTCGAGCGCGCCGAAGCGGCCCGGCGAGGTTCGCACCGCGAGGCGCATCGGCCAGCCCCGCGCGTAGGTCGGCGTGGCCACCGCCGTGCCGCTCGCCGGCGCCCCGGTGAAGTCGAGCACGAGGACATTGCCCTGCCAGTACTGCGGTATCTGGAACGTGGCGCCATTCGCGAAACCCAGCTCGTCGACCGGCGCCGGCGCGGCCGGCGGCGGTTTCGACCAGGGCCAGGACAGGCGGGGCAAGCCGCTGCACCCCGCCACCAGACAGGCCGCCAGCAACATCGCCACCCCGGTTTTCATACGCAACACGCCGCACCTCTCGTGCCCGTGTGTACCATTGGGGGATGACGCAGCTCAAGGCTTTCTCGCTCAAGTCGTGGATCGACGCGCATCGCGCGGAACTGAAACCGCCCGTCGGCAATCGGCGACTCTTTCGCGAGGGCGATTTCATCATCATGGTGGTGGGCGGCCCGAACCGGCGCAAGGATTTCCACATCGGCCCGGGCGAGGAGTTTTTCTACCAGCTCGAAGGCGACATGCTGCTCAGGATCTTCGACGAGGGCCGCGTCGTCGACGTGCCGATCCGTGAAGGCGACGTCTTCCTGCTGCCCGCCCACACGCCGCACAGCCCGCAGCGTTACCCCAATACCGTGGGCCTCGTGGTCGAGCGCCGGCGCCGCGCCGGCGAGCGTGATGGCCTCGCGTGGTATTGCGAGGATTGCCACGCGGAACTCTACCGCGAGGAGTTCGAGCTGACGGACATCGAGACGCAGTTCCCGCCGGTGTTCGATCGCTTCTACTCGAGTCGCGCGCGACGGACCTGCAGGCAATGCGGCACCGTGCAGGAGCCGGCCGCCGCGCCCCCGCCGTGAAGGCGCGTCTTGCCGCGCAGGGCCGCGAGTGGCGAATCGACCTCGATCGGCCCATCGACCTCTCGATCCCGATCGGTTTCAGCACGCCGGCTCTGCGCCATTTCGGCGCCCCGGCACCGCAGGCGACACCCTTCGCGACGGGCGATTTCACGGGCGCCGTGGCGACCGGCGCGAGCTGCAATTGCCGCACCATCACGTTGACCCCGCATTGCAATGGCACCCACACCGAATGCGCGGGACACCTCACGCTCGAGCCGCTCGACGCCTGGCGCGTGGTGCCCGCCGGACCGGTCCCGGCGCTCGTCGTGAGTGTCGCACCGGTGCGCGAGGGCGACGACCTCGTCGTCACGCGAGCGGCGCTCGACGCCGCGTGGCCGCGCGAGGCCGGAGTGCCCGAGCCGCTCGCCCTGGTGCTGCGCACGCGCATGGGCGAGGCGCGTCTCGCCGAGGGCCCGGCGGCCTTCCTGGCGGCCGATGCCGCCGCGCTCATCGTCGCCCGGGATATCGCGCACCTCGTGATCGACCAGCCGTCCCTCGATCGCACGCACGATGCGGGCCGGCTCGCCGCGCACCGCGTGTTTTTCGGCCTGCCACCCGGCGGCCGCAGCCTCGCGCAGGCGACCCGCCCGCAGGCGACGGTGACCGAATACGCCTGGGTGCCCGATGCCCTGCCCGACGGACCGTGCATGCTTGCCTGGCAGGTGCCCGCGATCGCGGGCGACGCCGTGCCCAGCCGGCCGCTTGCCTACCGGTACGAACCGTGACCGACGATCGCACGGATCCGCTGCGGGAGTTTCGCGCGCACTTCGCGCTGCCTCGCGACGCGGCCGGCGAGCCGCTCGTTTATTTCTGCGGCCATTCGCTCGGCCTGATGCCCCTCGCCGCGAGAACGATCATCGACGAAGAACTCGATGGATGGGCGACTCTCGGCATCGAGGGCCAGTTCTCGGGGCGCCGCCCCTGGGTCGAGTATGCGGGCCTGCTGACCGCGGGCCTCGCGTCCCTCGCGGGAGCACGCGAGCGGGAAGTCATCGCGATGAACTCCCTGTCGATCAACCTGCACGTCCTGATGGCGTCTTTCTACCGCCCGCAAGGCGCGCGCCGGCGCATCCTGATCGAAGCAGGCGCCTTCCCGTCCGATCGCTACGCCGTCGCCGGCCAGATCGGCTGGCACGGCCTCGATCCGGCGGACTGCCTGATCGAACTCGCGCCGCGCGCGGGCGAGGAGTTGCTGCGCGAAGACGACATCGAGGCCGCGATCGAACGCGCGGGCGAGTCGCTCGCGCTCGTGCTGTGGCCCGGCGTGCAATACCTCACCGGCCAGTCCTTCGACCTCGCGCGCCTCGCGCGCGCCGCACGGCGCACGGGCGCGGCGGTGGGTTTCGACCTGGCGCATGCAATCGGCAATGTCCCGCTCGCGCTGCATGACTCGGACGCCGATTTCGCGGCCTGGTGCAGCTACAAGTACCTCAACGCGGGGCCAGGTGCGATCGGGGGCGCCTTCGTGCACGAGCGACACCAGCACCGCACCGACCTGCCGCGGCTTGCAGGCTGGTGGGGCAACGCGCCCGCCAGCCGGTTTCGCATGGCGCCCGGGTTCGACTACGCGAGCGGCGCGGCGGGCTGGCAGACGAGCAATCCACCGATCCTGTCGGCCGCCCCGCTGCTCGCCTCGCTCGGCCTCTTCACGGCGGCGGGCATGCCGCGCCTGCGCGCGAAATCGATCGCGCTGACGCAGGCGCTCGAGGCACAGATCGATGCCCTGCCGCGGGGCGAGGCGACGATCCTCTCGCCGCGCGACCCGGCCGCGCGCGGCGCGCAACTCTCGGTGCGCATCCGGGGCGATCGCGAGCGCGGCCGTCTTGTGCATGCCGCACTCGCCGCCCGCGGCGTCGTCTGCGACTGGCGCGAACCCGACGTGCTGCGCATCGCGCCGGTGCCGCTCTACAACGGGTTCGACGAAGTGCGCGCCTGCGGGCGCGCCCTGCGCGAGGCACTCGCGGGGATCCCATGAAGCCGGCGCACGGCGCGGTGAACATCGTCGGGGCGGGCCTCGCGGGTGCGCTGCTCGCGATCGTGCTGGCGCGGCGCGGCCTGCGCGTCGAAGTCTTCGAGCGCCGCGGCGATCCGCGCCTTCGCGGCCCCGAACGCGGCCGCTCGATCAACCTCGCCCTCGCCGCGCGCGGCCTGCGCGCGCTCGACGTGGCGGGCGTCACGGCACGCGTCGCGCCGCTCCTCGTGCCGATGCGGGGCAGGTTCCTCCACGAGCACGACGGCACCGGCACGCTGCTGCCGTACGGGCAGGACGACACCGAGGTGATCCACTCGGTCTCGCGCGAGGCACTCGGCCGGGTGCTGGTCGAGGCCGCCGCGGCCGAACCCGGCGTGGCGCTGCATTTCGGGGAACACTGCGTCGGCGTCGACCTGGCCCGCGACGCCCTGCTGTTCGGTGACGCCGGGCACGTGCGGCGCCGGGTGCCGCTCGAACCGACGATTGCCGCCGACGGGGCGGGCTCCGTGGTGCGCACGGCGCTCGCCGCCGCGGGCGCCCTGCAGGTGCGCGACGATACGCTGGCGCACGACTACCGCGAGCTCACGATACCGGCGAGCCACGCCGGTTCCCTCGCGCGCGACGCGCTGCACATCTGGCCGCGCGGCAACTTCATGCTGATCGCGCTGCCGAACACCGACGGCAGCTTCACCGCGACGCTGTTCCTGGCGCGCGAGGGTTCGCCGTCCTTCGCGCTCCTGCGGGACGACGCCGCGATCCACCGCTTCTTCCAGCGGGAGTTCCCGACGGCCCTGCCGCTCCTGCCGCGACTCATCGACGATTTCCGCACGGTCCAGGGGCGCCTCGGCACGGTCTACTGCGATCCGTGGCACGTGGGCGGCAAGGTCCTGCTGCTCGGCGACGCCGCGCATGCCATCGTGCCGTTCCACGGCCAGGGCATGAACTGCGCGTTCGAGGACGTGACGGTGCTCGACTCGCTCCTCGCGCAACACGCCGATCCGGCCGCGCTCTTTGCGGCCTTCGCGCACCACCGCCGCCCCGACACCGACGCCATCGCGCAGATGGCGCTCGAGAACTACCTCGAGATGCGCGATACCGTGCGCGACCCCGCCTTCCAGCGGCGCAAGCAGCTGGGCGCCCGGCTCGAACGCGAATTTCCCGATCGTTTCATCCCGCGCTACTCGATGGTGATGTTCCACCCCGGGATCGGTTACGCCGAAGCGCTGCGGCGCGGCGCCGTGCAGGACGGGATACTGGCCGAGCTCGACGCGGGTCGTGGCGACGCCCGCGCCCTCATCGAGGCGCGCCTGCCACCGCTCACGGGGACGCGCGGCGCTCGAGCGTGACGAAGTCCATGGGGTAAGCGTGCCGCTCGTCGGCCGCATGGTGTTCACGCGCGACCTCGCGCCAGGCGAGCGCATCGAACGGCGGCAGGCGCGTGTCCCCATCGACCTCTGCATCGACGGCGGTGAGGTGCGCCCGGCTCGCGTGCGGCGCCGCCAGGGCGTAGATCTCTGCGCCGCCGATCACCATCAGCTCGCCCTGCGCCTGCGCCAGCGCCTCGTCGAGCGCATGCACGACGACGGCCCCTGCCGCGCGAAAGGCCGGATCGCGGGTCATGACGAGGTTGGTGCGCCCGGGCAGCGGCCGGCCGATCGACGCCCAGGTGCGCCGCCCCATCAGGACCGGCTTGCCCAGCGTGAGCGCCTTGAAGCGCCTGAGGTCGTCGGGCAGGCGCCACGGCAGTGCGCCGTCCCGGCCGATCACGCCGTTGCGCGCCATCGCGACGACCAGCGTGATCGTGGGGTGCGCGGTCACCGTTTCGCGCGCTTGCCCGCCGGGCGTTTCGTGGGCTTCGGTGGTTTCGCGACCGCGCGCTTGACGCGTTTCTTCGGCCGCTTCGCGGGCCACAGCATCGTGCCGCGGCACGCCTGCGCGCCGCAGCGGCACGCGAACGTTTCATCGACGTTTTCCGGATCGTCGTCGTCGCGGCCGATCTGGTAGTCGTACTTCAGCTCCTCGCCCGGCTGGATCGTGCGGATCGCCTCGATGAACACACGCCGGTCCTCGATCACCGACTCGCAGTTCGGGTCGCAGCCATGGTTGATGAAGCGTGCGTCGTTGCCGTCCACGCCCGCGTCGATCACGATGCCCCGGTCGACGATGAAGAGGAAGGTGTGGCTGTCATCCTCGTCCTTCAGCTCGTAACGGTCGTCCGCGACCTTGTGCGAGATGCGTTCGCCGAGATACTCGACGACCCGCGTGCCCTTGCGGATCCTGCGCTTTGCGAACACACCGAGCCCGTGCACCTTCGAACGGCGCACGGTGAAAAGGGGGGACTTGCGAACGACTGCCATGGGCTTCCTTCAGACTGCGACCGGCGCCTTGATGGCCGGGTGGGGTTGGTAGTTGCGAAACTCGAAGTCTTCGAATGCGTAGTCGAAGATCGTCGGCGGGCGGCGCCGGATCACGAGTGTCGGCGGCGCATGCGGCGTGCGCGCGAGCTGCTCATCCGCCTGTTCGAGGTGATTGAGGTAGAGGTGCGTGTCGCCGCCGGTCCAGATGAATTCGCCCACCCCGAGGTCGCATTGCTGCGCGACCATGTGGGTGAGCAGGGCATAGGAGGCGATGTTGAACGGGACGCCGAGGAACAGGTCGGCGCTGCGCTGGTAGAGCTGGCAGGAGAGCCGGCCGCCCGCGACATAGAACTGGAACAGCGCGTGGCAGGGCAGCAGCGCCATGCGCTCGAGTTCGCCGACATTCCACGCGCTCACGAGGATGCGGCGCGAATCGGGGTTCGTGCGCAGGTCGTCGATGACCCGCGCGATCTGGTCGATGTGCCCGCCCCCGGGCGTCGGCCAGGAGCGCCACTGCTTGCCGTACACGGGTCCCAGTTCGCCGGCGGCGTCGGCCCACTCGTCCCAGATGGTGACGCCGTGCTCGCGCAACCAGGCCACGTTCGTCTCGCCGCGCAGGAACCACAGCAGCTCGTACACGACCGACTTCAGGTGCACGCGTTTCGTGGTCACGAGCGGAAAGCCGCGCGCGAGATCGAAGCGCATCTGGCAACCGAACAGTGAACGCGTGCCCGTACCCGTGCGATCGGACTTGGGCGCACCTTCATCGCGGACGCGCCGCAGCAACTCGAGGTAGGCAAGCATGTGAGGGCGCGATTATAGCCGGCCCATGGACATAATCGCGCCGGCCCGCCCGTTGTGCTGCCGTTCAGCTTGCGCCGCGTAGAATGGCGCCGCATTCATTCATCAGGACACCCGCATGCCCACCTGCCGTACCGCTCCTTCCGCCCTCGTCGTCACCCTCGCCGCCACGAGCCTCGCCGTGCTTGCCGCCTGCGGCGGCCCGGCTCCCGCACCCACGACGGACGGCGGCACGCCGCCCACGACCGCCACGGGACCCACCGAGGCCGAGCGCGCAGCCGAACTCGCCGCGCGCGAGCAGGAAGTGGCGGCGCGCGAGAATGAACTCGCGAAGCAGGAGCTCGAACAGAAGGAGCAGGCGCTCGCGCGCCAGCAGGCGGAGCTGGCTGCGCAGCAGGATGCCCTGGCAAAGCAGGCCGCCAAAGTCGCGGCGGCGAAGGCAGCTGCCGCCAAGCCGGCCGTCGTCGCCAGGAAACCGGCGGAAAAGCCTGTCAGGGCGGCTCCGGTCAAGTTGCTCGTCCCTGCCGGCACGAACCTGACGATCGCGCTGTCCTCGGCGATCACGACGAAGACCGCGAAGCCGGGCGACACGATCGGCGGCATCGTGGTGTCGGACGTCCTCGCCGGTGGCAAGGTGGCGATCCCGGCCGGGTCGCGCGTCTGGGGCGGCGTGACAAACGTCGTGTCGGGCAGCAACAAGATCGGCGGCGTGCCGGTGCTTGGCCTGCACTTCGATACGCTCGAACTGCCGGACGGCCAGCAGTTCGCGGTGAACGGCGCCTACCAGCAACAGGGCCGCAGCGACACGGGCCGTGACACCGCCAAGATCCTGGGCGGCGCGGCCGCCGGTGCCGTGATCGGCCACCAGGTCGACAACAGCGACAAGGGCAAGGTGATCGGCGGCCTGCTCGGCGGCGCGGCGGGTGCCATCGCGGCGAAGAAGACCGGCGCCGAGGTGGAGCTGCCGCAGGACGCAACGTTGACGATCGCGACCGGCGCGCCGATCGAGGTCGTGAAGCGCTAGGCGACGGCCTGGTTGCCCGAAGGCTCGCGGCGCCGGTAGGCGTATCCGAGCATGGCGACTCCGGCCAGCAGCATCGGCAGCGAGAGCAGTTGGCCCATCGTGAGCCACTGGTCGGCGAAATAGCCAATCTGCTGGTCGGGGACGCGCCAGAACTCGACCAGCATGCGCGCGAGGCTGTAGATCACGAGAAACAGGCCCGAGGGCGCGAGGCGGGGCCGCGGCTTCGACGTGAACCACCAGAGGATCGCGAAGAGCAGCAGCCCCTCGAGCGCCGCCTCGTAGAGCTGCGTCGCGTGGCGCACTACACCGTCGACCTCGAAGCCCCAGGGCACCGTCGTGACACTGCCCCATAGCTCGCCGTTGATGAAATTGCCGATGCGGCCGGCGCAGAGGCCGATGCCGGGGAGCGGGGCCATGAAGTCGAACACGTCGGCGATCCGGCGCTTGCGGCGCCACGCGAAAATCGCGACGGCGACGAGCACGCCGATGAGGCCGCCGTGGAACGACATGCCGCCCTGCGTGATCTTGAGCGGGTAGAAGGGGTCTTCGGCCCAGTAGCCGAGGCCGTAGAAGAATACGTAGCCCACGCGGCCGCCCAGGATCACGCCGAGCATCGCGAAGAAAATCACGTCGTCGACATCCTGCGCCGTCCAGGTCGATCCGGCGCGTGCCGCGCGGCGGCGCGCGAGCCACCAGGCCGCGGCGAAGCCGATGAGATACATGATCCCGTACCAGCGCACCGATAGCGGGCCGATGCCGAAGAAGGGGCCGACCTGGAATGCGATCGGATCGAAGCCGGGATACTGGATCATGCCGACAGTCTAGCCCGTGAGGACGCGGCAGAAGAATGCCTTGAGATAGCGCGTCTCGGGGATCGCCGGGTGGATCGGGTGGTCGGGCGCCTGGCCGCCGACCGCCACGACCTGCACGAAGCGCGAGACGTGGCGCGCGGCCGACTGGATCGCCCCGAGCAGGTCGCCTTCGGTGAGATGCCATGAGCAGGAGCACGAGACGAGCAGGCCATTGTCGTCGAGCAGCCGCAGTGCCAGCTGGTTCAGCTTGCGATAGGCAGCCTGCGCCTTGGGCAGGTCCTTGCGCCGCTTCGCGAAGGCGGGAGGGTCGAGCACGATCGCATCGAATCGGCGCCCGGCCGCCGCCAGGGACTCGAGGACGTCGAATGCGTCGCCCTTGAGCGGCTCGAGCGTGAGGCCGTGGCGCTCCGCATTGAACGTGGCCGCCGCGAGGGCATTCGCCGAGGCGTCCACGCAGGCCGCCTCGCGAGCCCCGTGTTTCAGCGCGGTGATCGCCCAGGCGCCTGCATACGAACAGACATCGAGCACACGCGCCCCGGGCGGCAGCAGCTCGCGAAACCGCGCGCGGTTGGCGGCCTGGTCGTAGAACCAGCCCGTTTTCTGCCCTTGCCCGAGCGGCGCCGTGAAATCGATGCCGTTTTCCGTGAGCTCGAGCGCTTGCGGCTGCGCGCCGAAGGCCACGGTGAGGGCCTTCGGCAACTGCTCGAGGTCGCGAGCCCCCGTATCGTTCTTCCACACGAAGGCGCGCGGGGCGACGACCTCGCGGACCGCCGCCTCGATGTCGGCCTTGCGCGCTTCCATGCCGGCGGTCGCGATCTGCCCGACCGCGACGTCGCCGTAGCGATCCACGATGAGGCCGGGCAGTTCGTCGGATTCGCCGAAGACGAGTCGATAGTGCGGCGTCGGATAGAGGCGCGCACGCAAGCGCTGCGCGCGCTCGATGCGCGCGGCAAGGAAGGCGGCGTCGGGCTCGTGATGCTCGTCGCGCGACAACAGGCGCGCACTGATCAGCGCGTGCGGATTGACGTAGGCGTAACCGAGGAATGCATCGCGATCGGAAACGACGCGCGCGGTGAGGTCGGGCGTGAAGGCGGTCAACGGCGTGCTCGCGGTATCCACCTCGTTGCTGAACACCCACGCGTGGCCGGCGCGAAGCCGGCGATCTTCGCCTTTTTTCAAGCGTAACAGCATTCACGTATTCTACCCGACATGACGAACGCGCTGGCCGGTGAAACGAGTCCTTACCTGCAGCAACACGCCGGCAACCCGGTGGAGTGGCATCCCTGGGGCGAAGCGGCGCTCGCGCTGGCCCGCGACAGCGGCAAGCCGATCCTGCTGTCCATCGGCTACTCCGCCTGCCACTGGTGCCACGTCATGGCGCACGAATCGTTCGAGGATCCCGCGACCGCGCAGTTGATGAACGCGCTCTTCGTGAACGTGAAAGTCGATCGCGAGGAGCGACCCGACCTCGATCGCATCTACCAGATCGCGCACCAGATGCTCACGCAGCGCGGTGGCGGCTGGCCGCTCACGATGTTCCTCGCGCACGACGACCAGCGCCCGTTCTTCGGCGGCACCTACTTTCCGCCGGTCGCACGCCATGGCATGCCCGCCTTCGGCGACCTGCTCGCACGGGTCGCCGAGTATTACCGAGATCATCGCGAGGACCTGCGCAGGCAGAACGACGCGTTGATGGAAGCCTTCGCGACCCTCGAGTCGCCGCCGGCCGCCGCCGCCGTGGCTTTGACGGACGCGCCGATCGTGGCCTTTCGCAGCCAGATCGAACGCTCCTTCGACCGGGCGCACGGCGGCTTTGGCGGTGCGCCGAAATTTCCGCACCCGACTTCGATCGAGCGCCTGATGCGGGACTGGCACGCGACCGCGGCCACGCCCGAACCCGACCTGCACGCGCTTTTCATGGCCACCCTCACGCTCACGCGCATGGCGGAAGGCGGCCTCTTCGATCACCTCGGCGGCGGCTTCTGTCGCTACAGCGTCGACGCGCACTGGACGATCCCGCACTTCGAGAAAATGCTGTACGACAACGGCGCCCTGCTCGCGAACTACGCGAACGCCACCGTCGCGACGGGAGAGCCGCTCTTCGCGCGCACGGCCGCGCAGACGGCCGCCTGGCTGCTCGCCGACCTGCAGTCACCCGAAGGCGGCTTCTACTCGAGCCGCGATGCGGACTCCGAAGGCCACGAGGGGCGTTATTACGCGTGGACGCCGGCCGAGGCGCAGGCCGCACTCGACGCTCGCGAGTACGCCCTGCTTGCGGCGCGCTTCGGCCTCGATCGCGCGCCGAACTTCGAAGGCAACTGGCACCTGCACGCCTGTCGCGGCATCGAGGAGATCGCCGGCGAGCACCACGAGGCGCCCGCTGCCGTCCTCGCGACCCTCGACTCGGCGCGCGCGAAGCTGCTCGCGGTTCGCGAGCGTCGCGTACCGCCCGCACGCGACGAAAAAGTGTTGGCCGGCTGGAACGCCCTCGCGATCCGCGGGCTGGCCGTGGCGGCGCGCGCGCTGGAACAGCCGTCGCTCGCCGAGGCGGCCACCCGCGCGCTCGATTTCCTGCGCGAGCACATGTGGCGCGGCGGCCGCTTGCTTGCCACGTACAAGGATGGCCGCGCGCATCTCAACGCCTATCTCGACGACTACGCCCTCCTCGTCGACGCGATCCTCGAGCTGCTGCAGGCCCGCTGGCGGGACGGGGACATCGAATTCGCGCGCGCCCTGCTCGAGGCCCTGCTCGAGCACTTCGAGGATGGCGACGCGGGCGGCTTCTGGTTCACCTCGCACGACCACGAACGCCTGATCCACCGCTCGAAGAGCTTCTCGGACGACGCCACGCCCTGCGGTAACGGCGTGGCGGCAACGGTGCTGCAACGCATGGGCTACCTGCTCGGCGAACCGCGCTGGCTCGTGGCCGCGGAACGGACCCTGCGCGCCGGGTGGAGCGGCCTGTCCCGCCAGCCGCAGGCGCATGCCTCGATGTTGACCGCACTCGAGGAATACCTCAGCGCGCCGGAGGTCGTGATCCTGCGCGGCGAGCCGCAGGAAATCGGTCGCTGGCAGCGCGAGCTCGCGCGGCTCTACGCGCCGCGCCGCATCACGCTCGCGATACCGGCCGGTGCCACGGGGCTGCCTGCCGCCCTGGCCGACAAGCCGGCGCGCGGGCGGGCGGTCGCCTACCTCTGCCGCGGCAATACCTGCAGCGCGCCGATCGACGACCTCAGCGTTCTCGTGCGGAACCTGCGCCTCGCGCTGCCGCCTTGACCGCAACGCCGAGCACCTCGAAGCGCGCGCCGCGCACCAGGGTGCCGCTGCCGATGAATGCTCGCGCCGGGAAACCCTTGCTGAAATACCCACGGTAGACGCGGTTGAACGTGTCGTACAGCGAAACGTCGGAACAGAACACGGTCACCGTCACGAGGTCGTCCATCGTGAATCCGGCGGACTCCACCGTGCGTTTCACGCCGTCCATCACGAGGCGTGCCTCGAGTTCCACGTCGGCGGGCGCCAGCTGCGTCTTCGCATCGAGGCCGAGGTGGCCCGCCACGTAGAGGGTGTCGCCGACCCGCACGCCGTCGCTGAACGGCAGTGGCGCGCCGGGGCGCGGTTCGACGATGTTTTCCCGCTCCACGCCTTGCGCCGCCGTCGCCGCACACAGGACCAGGCCCGCAAGACCGAAAATCAATGCACGCATGACATTTCCTCCCCAACTACCGTAGTTCGAGTGCGCGGCGCAACGCCGCGGCCAGCTCCCCGAGGGCCGTCGCGTCGAACGGTGCCGCCTGCGCCCAATCGTACGCCCACGGCTGCGCGGTGCGCAGCGCCGGCGGCTCATCCGCGTAGCGCGGAATGACGTGCGCATGCAGGGCCGGCTCCACGTTGCCGAAGATCGCGTAGTTGATGCGCACCGCGCCGGTCGTCGCGAGCAACGCATCGCCGAGCCGCGCCATGTCCGCCAGGAACCGTGCGCGCGCGGCGCCCTCCAGGTCGTTGAGCTGCGGCACGACCGGGTCGGGCAGCAACAGCAGGTAACCGCGCACGAACTGCTGCGCGCCGAACAGGGCCCACCCGGAATCGAGGCGCGCGAGCACCCGCGGCTCGCGGCCGGCGCGCGCCGCGGCGACATCGCGATGAATGACGGTTTCGACGGCGTTCATGAGCGGAAGATCAAATACACCGCGGCCGCGCTTCAGGCGCCGCCGCTGTCTCCCGGGTGGCGGTTGGCGGCGACGACCGTCGCGCGCGGAAAGAAATTGAACTCAGACGCACTCGCCCACGTGTACGCCCCCATCGAGCGACCGATCACGAGGTCACCCACCTTGAGCCGCGGCAACATCAGGTTCTCGGCGATCACGTCGATGCTGTCGCAGGTCGGCCCCGCCAGCACGGAGGGCAGGCGTTCTTCCCCGCCGCGCAGGACTTCGACGGGATAACGCGCGTGGTCGTACAACTGGCCGCTGTAGGAACCGTACAGGCCGTCATCGAGGTAATACCACCAGTGTCCTTCACGCTCCGCGCGACCCATCACGCTCGCGACGCCGATCGCCGCGGGTCCCGCGATGAAACGACCGGGCTCGGCGATCACGCGCACCCGGCGCGGCAGTTGCGCGAGCGCGGCACGCAGCGGTGCGCAGAAACGACCGATGTCCGGCGCCCGCTGTCCATAGCCGATCGGGAACCCGCCCCCGATGTCGAGCGTATCGAAGGGCCCGAGGCGTTCACGGCGCGCCTGCCGCAGGAGCTTGTGGCAGGTCTCGATCGCCTCGAGGTGCTTGAGCGGATTCGGTGCCTGCGAACCGACATGGAACGATAACCCGCGGACCACGAGGCCGAGCCGGCGGGCCTCGCGCGCAAGGTCGAGCAGCGCCTCCGGATCGCAGCCGAACTTGCGCGACAGGTCGCACACCGCACCCGGCGCCCGAAACGATACGCGCAGCAGCAACCCCGTTTCATCCCGGTACGGGATGAACTTGCCGAGTTCGTCGATGTTGTCCGCGACGAACACGCGCACCCCCGCGTGCACGGCGTTGCGGATATCGATGTCGCGCTTGATCGGATGCGTGTGGATGCAGCGGGCGGGGTCGATGCCGAGGCGGTCGACCAGCTGGACCTCGCCCGTGGTCGCGAGGTCGAAGTACCCGCCCTCTTCCCGGATCGTTTCGACGACGGCCGCATGCGGCAGGGGTTTCAGCGCGTAGTGCAGGTCGACGCCCGGCAGCGCGCGCGCGAGGCTGCGGTACTGGGCGCGCACGCGCGCGCAATCGATGACCAGGAGCGGCGAGCCGAACTCCGCCACCAGCCGGTGGATGTGCTCGGGCGCGAAGGGATCGATCCAGCGGGGTTTGGGGCGCGCCCGGGGCGGAGTCTGCATTTGCGCTGCATTGTCGGGAATGCCCGCACCAGCCGCAAGCCGCCCATGCAATGCGATTTCATATGATTTAACATTCCGTGGCACCCACGCCCCACCCACATCCTTTTTTCCGAGGGGTCACTGCGATGAGCAAGCGAGGCGAAGTCCGTCCGGCGGCACGTGGTCGCGGGCCGCTGCGAACACTGGCTGCCGCGGCCTGGCTGCTGGTCGCCACGACGGTGCACGGCGCGGCACCTGCGGGCACCGCGCCGCAACTGTCGCAGGCCCCCTACCCCGGGGAACTGCGCCTCTCGATCGATGCCCGCGACGTGGAACGGGCGATCCTGCGAGGCAGGCTCGTGCTGCCGGTGGCCGGTCCCGGGCCGCTGACGATCTATTTCCCGCGCTGGGTGCCCGGTCATCACGCGCCGTCCGGGCCCATCAGCCGCATCGCCGGGATCACGGCCAAAGCGGCCGGTACACCGATCGCCTGGCGTCGCGACCCCGTGATGATGCACGCCTTGCACATCCTCGTGCCCGCAGGCGCGCCCGAGATCGAACTCGAGTTCCAGTACCTCTCGCCGACGGATCCTTCGATGGGTCGCATCGAGGTGAGCCGCGAGATGATCGACCTGCAGTGGACTTCGCTTGCCCCCTATCCGGCCGGCTACGTCTCGCGCGCGATGACCGTGCGGGCCGACGTGCGCCTGCCCGAGGGCTGGTCGTACGCCACGGCACTCGAAGTCGCGGACGCGCGCGGGGGTGCGATCCAGTTCAAGCCGGTCAACTACGAGACGTTCGTGGATGCCCCCATCGTGGCCGGGCGCTATCATCGCAGCGTGCCGCTGGGCCAGCTGGAGGGCGCGCCGGTCAGCCTCGAACTGTTCGCCGACCGGCCCGAGCTGCTGCAGGCGACGCCGCAACAGCTCGCGGCGCATCGTGCCCTCGTGGAGCAGGCGGCGCGCCTGTTTCGCTCGCGCCATTTCGATCGCTACCAGTTCCTCGTCGGCCTGACGGCAACGATCGGCGGCCTCGGCGCGGAGCACCTGCAGTCGAGCGAGAACTTCACCGTGCCCACCTTCTTCACCGGCTGGGCCGACGCCGCGCCGAGCCGCGAGCTGCTGCCCCATGAGCTCGTGCACAGCTGGAACGGCAAGTTCCGGCGCGGCGCGGATCTCCTGACCCCCACGCTCGATGTGCCGATGCAGAACAGCCTGCTGTGGGTGTACGAAGGACTGACCCGCTATCTCGGCGCCGTCCTTGCCGTGCGGTCCGGCCTGCACACCCTCGACGAAGCGCTCGCCAATTTCGCGCAGAGCGCCGCCACGATGCAGATGCGCACGGGACGTCGCTGGCGGCCGCTGCGGGATACGACCAACCACTCGATCTACGCGGAAGGGCCGCAGCCCTGGCCGAGCTGGCAGCGCGGTTCCGACTACTACCTCGAAGGCCAGTTGATCTGGCTCGATGTCGACACCCTGTTGCGCGAGCTCACCGACGGGCGACGGACCGTCGATGATTTCGCACGCGCACTGTTCGCGGTGCAGGATCACGCGCAGCAGCCGCTCCCGTATCGTTTCGAGGACGTGGTCGCGGCGCTGAACGCGCTCGCACCCCATGACTGGGCAGGCTTCTTTCGCCGGCGCGTCGATGACGTTGCGCCCGAGGCTCCACTCGATGGCATCAGGCGCGGCGGCTACCGCCTCGAGTACCTCGACCACCCCACGGGTTTCTTTCGGATGAGCGAGCAGCAACGGGGCGTCACCGACCTGTCGTTTTCCATCGGCCTCGCCGTCAAGGACGACGGGGCGATCGCCGACGTGCGGTGGGATTCGCCCGCCTTCGAGGCAGCGCTGACCCTCGGCACGCGGATCATTGCCGTGGACGGGCGCGCCTACACACCGCGGGTCCTGCAAGAGGCGGTTGGCGGGTGCAAGGGAAAATCCGCGCCAATGCGCCTGACAGTACGACGGGGCGACACGGTCGGGGAACGGGCCGTCGATTGTTCCGCCGGCCTCGCCTATCCCTGGCTGGTTCGCGACGATCGCGGCCGCGGCACCCGGGCCGCGACGGCGCTGGAGAAGATCTTCGCGCCGCTCGCGGAGTAACCTTCCCGGCGCGCATGTCCTCACGCGAAACGCAGGCGCTCATCAAGGACGGGGCACGCACCCTGTTCAATGCGCGCGGCACGGCGCACGTGTCGACCAACGCCATCGCGAAACATTGCGGCATCAGCAAGGGGAACCTGCACTACCACTACCCCACGAAGCAGGAACTCATCCTCGCGCTGCATCAGGACATCGCGGCCGAGATGGAAGCGAGCTGGCGCGACGACAGCCGCCAGCCCACGGTCACGCACATGGCGGAGATGTTCACCCGCCATTTCGGCATCATCCGGCACTACCGCTTCTTCTATCGGGAAATGGCCGCGCTCACGGCACAGAATGCGAAGCTGCGGCGCAGCCTGCGGGACGCACGCCGGCGCCGCATCGCGGCGGTCGTGGCCTTCTTCGAGGCCCTGGTCGAGGCCGGCGTCCTCGCAAGGCCCCGCAGCCGGCACAGCCTGCGGCACCTCGTCATCATGACGTGGATCCTGTGCGACAACTGGTGGAACTTCGTCGAGATGGAAGCGGAGCAGACCGAAGGCGAGACCGTCCAGAACGGGTACGACATCATCATCGAAGTGCTGTACCCCTACCTGACGGAACGGGCCCGCGACGACATCTACGCGAGCTACACGGCCCTGCTCCCCGAACCCGGCGGCGACCCGCCGATCGGCGGCTAGGCCCGCTGCAGGAGACTGCGGTTGGCGAGCAGGCCCTCGATGAGGGCATCGACGTCGCTGTCGTCGTTGTAGACGTGGAACATCGCGCGCAGGTTGCCATCGCGGTTCGAAGCAATCACATTGCGCCCGGCGAGCCGGTTCGTCAGCTCGACGGCGTCCGTGGCGCAGATCGCGACGGTCGGCCCGCGCCGCGCGTCATCGCGCGGGGTCGCGAGGCGGCAGCCCGCCTCGAGCAGACGATCCATGCAACGGCCGGTCAGCTCACTCACCTGGCGCTCGATTTCGCGGGGGCCCAGTTCGAGGATGATGTCGAGGCCCGCGAGCGCCGCGTAACAGTTCGGCACCGGCGGCGTACCCGCCTGGAAGCGCCGCGCCGTTGGCGAGGGATCGTTGCGGGCCCCTTCCATCGCATCGACATCGGCCTGGGCGAACCAGCCCGAAGCCCTCGGCGTCAGCCCGGCGATATGGTCCTGGCGCACGTACAGGAAGCCGATGCCGGCCGTGCCGAGCAGGTACTTCAGCATGCCGCCGACGGCAAAATCCACGCCCAGCGCCCGCACGTCGACCTGCATGGCGCCGATCGACTGGAAGCAGTCGAGCAGCACGAGCGCACCCTTGCGGCGCGCCATGCGCACGATCTCCGCGACATCGAGCCTCGCCCCGTTTCGATAGCAGACATGCGTGATCGCGACCAGTCGCGTGCGCTCGTCGATCGCCTGCTCGAATGCCTCCAGCGGGATGAAGCCGTCCTCATTCTCGGCCACGTGCTCGACGCGCGCCCCGGCGCGCTCCTGCGCATGCCAGATCTGGCCGCTCGTCGGAAACTCGAAGTTGCTCACGACGATCTTGTTGCGCTCGCCCGTGAAATCGAGTGCGCTGGCGAGGGCATTCATGCCCGCCGAGGCCGACGCGGTCACCGCCACCTCGTCGGGACTTGCGCCGAGCAACGTCGCGAGCCGGTCGCGCACGTCCTCGTAGCGCTGCACCCAGCCGCCCCAGTCCGCGCCGCACGCCAGCCGATCCGCCAGGTAGCGTTCGAACGCCTGTTGCACCTCGATGGCCAGCAGGCCATAGGAGCCGCTGTTGAGGTACGCCTTGTGTTCCAGCGTCGGAAATCTCGTACGCAGCCGCTGCACGTCGATCACGTGGGCCCCATCGAAACACATGACAATGCATATACGTTACCGGCTGGCGACCCGCACGTCCAGCGCAGCCGCGGTCCCCGGCTGCCTTGTGCGTGCCCCCATTGCTGCTAGGATGAGCGCGCGCTACTCGACGCCGAGCCCCCACGTGTCCGACCCGCTGCACGCTCACGAACCGCCTGCTGCCGCATTGGCCGACCTGCCGATGAAGGGTGCCATCACTTTCTTCTACTACCAGGACCTCGGCGCCGCGCGCGATTTCTACGAGCGCATCGTCGGCCTCGAGCGGGTCCAGGATTTCGGATGGTGCTGCCTGCTGTCGCTGCAACCGGGATGCCACCTCGGCCTGGTCGATGGCACGAGCAGCCGCCAGCGCCCGATCGAGGGGCGCAACAAGGGCGTGCTCCTGTCGATCGAAATGGCGGACCTCGAGGCTTGCCTGGAACGCTTCCGGCAGCTCGGCGTCGCTGATCCAGCCAGCCGGATCGAGCCGGGATGCAGCGGGCGCACGCGCGAGTTCCGGATCTTCGATCCGGAAGGCTACGCGATCGAGTTCTTCACCTGGCTGACGCCACTCAGTAGTTGATGCTGGGGTTGTCGCCCGGCGCGATGACGCCCATCAGGTCGAGTCCCTCCGCCGCGGTCGCCTGCAGCGAATGCACCTGCTTGCGCGGCAGGAACAGCACGTCGCCCGCCCGCACGACGGTCTTGCGATCGTCGGTCCACATGCAGCCCTCGCCGGAGAGGACCACGAGCGACTCTTCGTAGAGGTGCCGGTGCGGCGCGGCCTTCGATTGCGGGATGTGCCCGATGAACTGGGTCATCTGCTCGGCGCCGTGCGTCTTGTCCACCAGGCACTGGAAGTACCTCGGGCCCATCGCCGTGCGCTGCTCGGCATCGACGCGGGCCACGCGCCGCGGGCGGGTCGCGTCGAAATTTCCGGGCATCCGTTCCGGCCACTGGATATCGGCCAGCGGGAACGCCGATGCATACACCTCGAGCTTCTCGCCCGCGCCGGGCACGAGCCGGAAGGCTTCCATGGGCCGTACGTACACGCCATCGGTGGCGGACACCGCGAACCGCTTGCCCGAAACTTCCACTTCGCCCTGGCCTGCCGCGACGAACAACATCACCTGGCAGTCCCCGAAGCCCATCACGGGAGACGGCTCGCCGCGTACCTGCAACAGCACCTGGCACTGGTGCCGCGCGCCGAGCGCCGCCGAGATCGTGTAGCAGTAACGCAGCGAACCGCGCTCCTGCATCGTGGCGTGCGCCGGCGTGAACGCGTAGCACCCGCCGTCCAGCAGCGTGCGCTCGGCCGGTGCGCGCTCGACGTGGGTGACGGCCCGGTTTTCGGGGCTGTCCGGATCGTCCTGCGGCGAGCCGCCCGGCAGGTTCGTGTGTGCGCCGTCGCAGAAAGGCGCCGCCTGCGTGTGCTTGCAGCCGCAGAACAGCACTTCCTCGTTGCGCTCCGCGACGTGCTTGCGCGGCTCGAAGCCGGTGCCCTTGTGCGAGCCGTCGCAGAAGGGCTGGCGCTTCGAGCGCCCGCAACTGCACCAATGGTAGGTACGCCCCGCCTGCAGTTCGATCAGATAGGGTTTCACGCGGGCGATCACCGGCTCGCCCGGGCGTGGCTTCGCCTCTGCCCCGCTCACGGCTTCTTCAACCACTGGAAGATCTCGATCGTGTACCCGCCGGGGTCGCGGATCATGAAGTTGCGGATCGGGGCCCCGCCGTGGGACTGCAACGGCTTCAGGATGTCGATGCCGGGCTGGTCCTTCAGCCGCCCATACCAGGCATCCACGTCCGGGGTGACGATGCTGAGCATCACCGCATTGCGGGCCTGCGGGGTGTAGTACGCCCCCGGGCCGCCCTTGACGATGCCGACTTCCGAGCCGGGCACGACCTGGAAGAATCGCGCCCAGCCGAAATCCTGGGTCTGCGCGAGGCCCAGGGTCTTGCCATAGAACTCGGTCGGCGCCGCGAGATCGTCGTAATAGAACATGACGATCTGCGACTCGATCGGTGCGTGGGTGGAACTGCCGGTCACGGCTGCCTCGCTGCTGCCCTTGATCGTACTGCAGCCGGCGGCCGTCGCCAGCCAGGCGGCCAGCATGCCGATGCTGGCCACCTGCAGGAAAACGCGACTCATTCGATCCAAAGCTCGCGCTCCTTGTCCTTCCAGATTTCCATGCCCATGCGGTTGTGCACGAACACGCCCTTGTAATAGGGGTCGTTCTCCTTGTACTCCTTGTAGGGGCCCTCGTAGTCCTTGCGGCGGGCCTTGTAGGCCTCGAAGTCCGCCAGGGTCTCGTATTCCCACATGATGAAGTGCCGGCCCGACTCCTCGCCCGCAAAGGTCTTCTCGAAGTAGCGCACGCTCTTCCATTCCTTGAACAGCTCGCGGTGGTCCTTGACCCACTTCAGCCAGCGGCGCAGTTCCTCGTCATGCTCCTTGTCCTTGCCTTCGGCGATGACCCAGCTCTCGACTTCAAATACGGCCATGAATGGTCACTCCACGAAAAAATTGGATTCAGGGTTCAGCGGACGCGGGTGACGCCACCCAGCTCGCTGCCGTAGCGCCGCAACACGTCGAGCACCGCTCCATCGGCTGCGTCGCGTGCGCTGCCCGCCCGCGCGACCGGCGCGTTGCCGGGCAGGGCGGACGCCGCGACCGGCAGGGCGGCGACGATCGACACGCCGCCCACGACGGCCGTGCGCAGGAACCTGCGCCGTGCCACCTTTTCGGGTGCCTGCGCGCCATCCATCGGGGTTTGCCTTGATGTCATGTCAATCCCTCACTATTTGCCGAAATTCGCAGAGAAGCGCACACCATAGGTGCGGAAGCTGGGCACGACGCCGGCGCCATTCGTGAAGCCGAAATCGTAGGTCGATGTGTAGTACTCGTCATCGAAGGCATTCTCGACGTAAGCCACGATGCGATAGCGGTCGTTACTGGCCCCGACACGGAAATTCCAGACGTCACGCGCCGGGATCTCGAACGGGAAGCGCGCCCCGAGCATGGCGCCCGCCGTGCCGTTGACGTCATAGAACTGCTTGTCCTGGTGGCTGAACTCGGCACGCAGGAAGCCTTCCCAGTCGTTGCCCAGCTGCATCGTGTACTGACCGTCCGCGCTCAGGGTCAGTTCCGGCGCCTTCGGCAACGGCTGCCCCGTGAGGTCGACCTCGCCAAAGCCGGTGACCGCGCCGGAGAAATCCTTCCATTCGGTATCGAGGTAGCCGACATTCAGCCCGAGTTGCAACTGCGGAACCGGCAGGGCCGCGACCCCGAGCTCGAGGCCCTGGCTGCGCGCCTTGGCGCCGTTGCTGATGCCCGTCACGCTGCGCAGCGCGCCGTCCTCGTCGACGATCAGCCTGCTGGCATTGACCTGCACGTCCTGCCAGTCGATCAGGAAGGCCGCCATGTTCACCTGCAGCCGGCGGTCGAGCAGCATCGACTTGACGCCGACCTCGTAGTTCCAGAGCGTCTCGGCATCGAACTTGTTGACCGGGTCCGTCGGTGTCGTCAGCTCGAGGTTGATGCCGCCCGATTTCCAGCCCTTTGCGACGGTCGCATACAGGTTGACGTCGTCCGTCACCGCGAAGCTCGCGGCGAAGCGCGGCGAGACGTCGTCCCAGGAATCGGATGCGCCCTGCGGCGCCAGCAGCGACTCGAAGTCGATCTTCGTGTCGCGCCGCTCGATCTCGTCTTCCGACCAGCGTGCGCCGGCCGTGAGCGTCAACCGGTCGGTGGCTTCCCAGCTGCCTTCCGCGAACAGTGCCTTGCTCGTGATCTCGCGCTTCATCGTGCTCAGCTCGATGATGAAATGCGGGAACACCCCGAAGGCCGCGAGCGTCGTCGGATCGGTGCCGAAGTTGATCGACTCGATCTCGTCGTGCTTGTCCCGCGCGAGGATGCCGCCGACGATCCAGTGGAAGCGGCCGTCGCCGCTCGACTGCAGGCGAAACTCCTGGCTCACCATGGACTTCTCGATGTCCTCGAAGTCCTCGTTGACGACATCGAGGCTGCCCATGTCGAGTTCGCCGTCGCGGTGGAAATCCGTCTTCGCGTAGCCGGTCACGCTCGTGAAAGTCACGCCCTCGCCCTGCCACACGACGTTGGCCGTGTAGATCTGGTATTTGTCGTCGACCTGCAACGGGTTGTTGTGGTCGTAGTAGCGGCGGTTCTGCGGATAGAGGCCGTTCGCGATGTCGTGCGGGCATTGCGCGGAAACGACCGAGCACAGGAAGCCGCCGATCGCGCCGGGCACGTACGCGCCCGTGCTGATCAGGCCGAGGTCGTCCTGCGTCTCGTCGTTGAACGTCGCCGCGAGGTCGATCGTGAGCCGGTCGGTCGGCAGGAAACGCGCGGCGATCCGGCCGTAGCGGTGATCGTAGCCATTGCTGCCGCCGACCGCGTTCGTGTTCTTCGCATACCCGTCGCCCTGCTCGTACTTGCCGCTCGCGCGCAGCATGAAGCGGTCCGACACCGGCACGTTGATCGTGCCCGACGCCCCGAGGCTGTCGAAGCGGGAGTACTCGAGCGCGACATTGCCGCCGAACTGCGCATCGGGCTTGTTCGTCGTCAGGCTGATCACGCCCGCCGACGCGTTGCGGCCGAAGAACGTGCCCTGCGGCCCGCGCAGCACCTCGATGCGCGCGACATCGACGAGCTGCGGGTTGATGGTGGCCCGCGTGACATTGAAGTCGTCGATGTAGAAGCCGTAGGAGGACGAGTCGCCGCCCACGTTGCTGATGCCGCGGATCGACAGGCCGTGGCTCGATGTCGACACGTTGCCCGAGCGGGTCGCGCCCTGGCTGATGCTCAGGTTCGGCGCCTTCGCGACATAGTCCTCGACGGCCTCGATCTGGTTCGTCTCGATGGAACTGGCGGTGAATGCCGAAATGCTGATCGGCACCTTGCCCAGCGATTCGTCGCGGCGCTGTGCCGTCACGACGATCTCCTCGAGCGACCCTTCCGTGGCCTGGGCACCCGCGGGCCCGGCCATCAGCAACATGGGCACCGCCGACACGATGGTCACGGCGGCAACGATTGGGCCCTTTCGCACGTTCATGTGGTTTCCCCCGGCCTCGGCTGCAGTTGGATTCAGTCTCGACTAGCCTGCTCGACCCGCCGCCGGCTGCTCCTGGCATGCCGGCTCGCGGGATCCATGCCCGTATACATACATGATAATACATATGACATGCAAATCATGTTATAAATCGCCCCCATGGCGAGAACCACGGGCGCCGCGCGGCGCAACAACGAAAACCCTTCGCCGAACGCCGCGGAGCTGCACGGCGACGGCTGGCTCGAAAGCTTCATCCCCTACCAGCTCTACAAGGCCACCAACGGCCTCGGCCGGCTGCTGCGGCAGCGGCTGCGCAAGTCCGGCATCAACCTGACGCGCTGGCGGGTACTCTCCGTGCTGAAGGCCTATGGGCCGTTGAGCATCGGCCAGATCGCGGCGGCCACCGCGATGGAGCAGCCGACCCTCAGCCGGGTCGTCGACCAGCTGGCTTCCGAAAAACTGGTCGCGCGGCGCACCTCGCAGACCGATTCGCGCTTCGTGCACGCGAGCCTGACACCCGCGGGTGAAGAGGCGTTCCACGCCATCGCGCCCGCCGCGCAGCAGCACGAGCATCGGGCCCTGCGGGGATTCACGCAGGCGGAGATCCGCACGCTGCGCGGCCTGCTGCACCGCCTCCAGCAGAACATCGACGAAGACTAGGCGGGATGCCCGGCGGCCTCCTCAGCCTCGCCGCGGTGCTGGCAAGCCAGGTGCACTGCGCCGTCCTCGCGATCGATTCCCATGTCGACGTGCCCCGCAAATTCGCGACGGCCGAGGTCGATCCCGGCGTCGATGGCAGCGCGCAACTGACCTTGCCGAAGATGCGCCGCGGCTGCCTGGACGCGGCGTTTTTCGTGGCGGCCGTGGGCCAGGACGAACGTACGCCCGCCGGCTACCAGCGCGCCTGGGACGCAGCCCGCGAGATGATCGCCGGCGTGCACCGCATGGTGGAGCGCTATCCGCAGCAGATCGCCCTGGCGGGCACCGCCGACGACATCACCCGGCTCGCATCCGAAGGCCGGCTGGCCGCGGTGATCGGGCTCGAGAACGGCTATCCGGTCGGCGAAGACCTGGGACGCGTCCGTGAGCTGTACCGCCTGGGCGTGCGCTACATCACGCTGACGCACGTCGGTCACAACGCGATCGCGGATTCCTCCGTTCCGATCCGCGAGCTCGGCGACCGGGAGGCGGAGCACGGCGGCCTGAGCCCGTTCGGCCGCCGGCTGATCGCCGAGATGAACTGCCTCGGCATGATGGTGGACGTCTCGCACACGTCGCGCGCCACCACGCTGCAGGCGATCGAGGCCAGCCGCGCGCCGGTGATCGCCTCGCATTCGGGCGCCCGCGCGGTCGCGGACACGCCCCGCAACCTCGATGACACGGCACTGCGCGCGCTGGCGGCACGCGGCGGCGTCGTGCAGGTGGTCGGCTACAGCAGCTACGTGAAGCCGAACGACCCGGCAAAAGACCGCGCCATCGCGCAGATCGCGCGGGAAATGGGACTCGACGGCCCGTTCGCCTGGGCCCGGGTGCCGAACGCCACGCTGGTCGCGTTCGGCGACCGGCTCGTGCAACTGGATGGCCGCTGGCCACGCGCGGGCGTCGCGGATTTCGTCGATCACATCGACTACATCGTGGCGCTCGTCGGCATCGACCACGTCGGCGTCGGCTCGGATTTTTATGCCGGGGGCGGCGCCGCGAGCGGCGGGCTCGCGGGCTGGATGGATGTGTCGCAAGGCGCGCACATCACCGCCGAACTGCTGCGGCGGGGCTACGACGCAGCGGCGATCGCGAAGATCTGGGGCGGCAACCTGCTGCGCGTCATGCGTGCAGCGGAGGCCGTTGCGCGCGGCTGCCCGCGAACGGCGGCGCCTACGGCGCCCGCCGCGGCTGGCAATGCCGCCACAGCAGGTACGCGCCACTGAGCGCCGCGAGCCAGGGAACACCGACGATCCAGGCAATGTTCCAGAATTCGCGGTCGAGTCCCATGGTCACGAGTATCGCGACCAGCAGGCCGATCGCGACGATCTGCAGCCACGGGAACAGTGGCATGCGCACCGGCAGGTCCGCGACGACCTGGCGCCTGCGAAACTGCAGGTGGCTCACGAGGATGAAGATCCAGACCGTCAGGCCGCCGAACAGCGCGATGCCGAACAGGTAGTTGTAGGCGAGCGGCGTCAACCTGGAGACCGCCGCGGCCAGCAGGATGCACACGCCGGACACCACGGTGGCGGCCACGGGCGTGCCCTTGTCGCCGAGCCGGCCGAGCACTGCCGGCGCATACCCGCCGCGCGCGAGCGAGAACAACATGCGCGAGGTCAGGTAGAGGTTGGTGTTCATGCTCGACAGCGCCGCCGTGATGACGACGAAGTTCATGATGCCCGCGGCATGCCTGACGCCCGCGTGCTCGAAGACCCGCACGAAGGGACTCTGCTCCACGACCTTCGCGCCGGCCTCGGTCCAGGGCAGGATCGCGACCATGATGCCGAGCGCGAGCACATAGAACAGCAGCAGCCGCAGCGCCATGGTGCGCAGGGAGCGCGGGATCGAAACGCGCGGATCGGCGGCCTCGCCCGAGGTGACCGCAACGACCTCGATGCCATAGAAGGAGAAGACCGCGATCAGCACTCCCATCCAGACGCCCGACCAGCCGTGCGGCATGAAGCCGCCGGGCAGCTTCGTCAGGTTGTCGAGGCCCACCGCCTCGGTGCCGATCCCGAAGACATGGGACAGGCCGAACACGATGAACAGCACGATCGCCGTCACCTTGATGAACGTGAACCAGTATTCGAACGTGCCGAAATTCTTGACGGCCAGCGAATTCACGTAGACGAGCACGAAGGCGAAGCCCACCGACCACAGCCAGATCGGCACGCTCGGGAACCAGAAACTCATGTAGATGCCGACCGCGACCGCCTCGCTGCCGATCGCCACCACCTGGGACATCCAGTACGTGTAGCGCACGACGAAGCCGGACCACGGCCCGAGGTACATCTCGGCATAGACACCGAAGGAACCAGCGGCCGGGTGCACGACGGCCATCTCCGACAGGCTGAACACCATCACCATCGCGATGAACGCGGCGACCAGGTAGCTCAGCAGCACGGCCGGGCCGGCATAGCCGATCGCGATCCCGCTGCCCATGAACAGGCCGGTGCCGATCGCGCCGCCGAGCCCGATCATGACCATCTGCGCCGACGTGAGCGTCTTGCGCAGGCCCTGCTCGCGCCCGATCACATGCTGGTTCGTCATCGCCCCGATCCGAGTTCGTTGTCCGCACGCGGCCCCTGCCCGGCATGGTACGAACATCATATGAGAATGCAAGTAATTACCGGCGACGCGGGCGGCAGCGCGCAAGCGCCGGATTAGCCCGCCGGCCCTACGACGCAACGGCCAGCCGCAGGCGGGCCCCCTATGCTTGGCGGGAGCAACAGGAGGGCTACGGCATGCACACGGCGCATTCGACCAGGGTGGACTGGGATTCGGTGCGCGCGCAGTTCCCGGGGCTCGCCGATCGGGTATTCCTCGACGCCGCCTGCGTGAGCCTGTTGCCGCAAAGTGCTGGCAAGGCCGTGCAGGACTTCTGTGCCGAGCTGGTCCGGCCACGCGCACGCAATGCCACCGCCCACCACCTCTGGATGGACGAACAGAAGGCCGCCGCCGTGCCGCAGCTCGCCACCCTGCTCGGCGTGGACGCCCAGCGCCTCGCCCTCGTGGAAAGCACCTCGCACGGCCTGAACATCGCCGCCCAGAGCATTCCCTGGCGGGAAGGCGACGAAGTGCTGATGTGCGACCTCGAGTTCCTGCAGGTGGCCATTCCATTCGTGCAGCTCGCGGGCCGGCACGGGGTGCGGCCGGTTTTCCTGCGACACCGCGCTGGCGTGGTGGACGCCGCGAGCTTCGCGGCCGCGATGTCGCCGCGCACCCGCGCGGTCGTGCTGAGTTCCACCCAATGGAGCAACGGTTACCGCATCGACCTGACCGCCGTCGCGGAGGCCTGCCGTCGCGTGGGCGCGTGGCTGGTCGTCGACGCCATCCAGCAGGCCGGCGCGGTGCCGGTCGAAACCGAGGGCGTCGACTTCCTGGTCGCAGGGGGCCACAAGTGGCTGAACGCACCGATGGGCACGGGCTTCATGTGCGTGTCGGCGCGTGTCCTCGACACGCTCGAGCCGGCCAGCTGGGGTTACCTCTCCCTCGCGCCCCCCAAGGGCGGCTGGAACAACTACTTCACGACACCGTCGATCACGCCGGATCGCCAGTACGAGTTCACGCGATCGGCGCAGCGCTTCGAGGTGGGTGGCACCGCCAACTACCCGGGCGCCATCGCACTCGCGGGCTCGGTACGGCTGCTGAACGGCATCGGTGCCCGCGAGGCCGCCGAACGAGTATGGGCACTCGGCGATCGCCTCATCGAGGGCCTGCGCCGCCTCGACGTGCGCCTCGAGACCCCGTTCGGGCGCGAACACCGTGCCGGCATCATTTCCTTCACGTGCGGTTCGCGCGAACGGGACACCGCCTGCCATGCCTACCTGCTGGCGCAAGACGTGTGTGTCGCGCAGCGTTATACCTCCCATACGGGCGGCATCCGCGCCAGCGTCCACTATTTCAACGATGCGGGCGACATCGATCGACTGCTCGCCTCGGTCGCGGAGTTCCTGCGCACCCGGCATTGACTCCGCTGCAGCGCCACCACATCCTGCGTGCCACCCCCTGCGAGGACGCGGCACTCCGTTCCATGGCGCCCCAACCCATCTACCAGACAGTCCTGCAGCATCTCCTCAAGCAGATTTCGCAGGGGCGTTTCAAGCCGGGCAGCCGCCTGCCCTCCGAGAACGACCTCGTGCGGCAGTTCGGCATTTCGCGCATGACGGCCAACCGCGTGCTTTCGCTGCTCGCGGCGGATGGCGTCGTGACGCGCATCGCCGGCGTCGGCACTTTCGTGGCCGAGCCGCGCGTGCATTCGCACCCGCTGCAGGTCACGAGCATCGCCGACGAGATCCGCGCGCGCGGTCATGCCCATGAATGCCGCGTCCTGAAACTCGAATCGACCCGGGCGAACGCGGAGTGGGCCGAGCGCTGCGACGTGCCGGCCGGCACGCGCCTCGACCATTCGCTGCTGCTGCACCTCGAGAACGGCACGCCGCTGCAACTCGAGGATCGTTACGTGAACCCGAAGCTCGTGCGCGACTACCTGCGCCATGATTTCACCCGGACGGTTCCCCACGCCATCCTGATGGGCGCGGCGCCCATCCAGCACGCCGAGCACACGGTGCGCGCCGTGTGCCCGGACACCGCGCTGCGCCGGCTGCTGGCGCTCGGCAAGTCCGAAGCCTGCCTGCTCGTGCGGCGACGCACCTGGAGCGACCGGCAGGTCGTCAGCGCCGCCGACCTGTACCACGCCGGCTCCCGCTATGAACTGACCGGGCAGTTCAGGTAGGCGCCCGGGGAGGCCCGACGCCCGGCCCGGGCTGCATTGCGCAGTTGTCTATACAAGTCTATACTGGCCGCACACTGCCAGAGGTACGCGACATGAACGCCACGCCCCGCATCATCACCGCCCCGCGCGGACCGCAGCTCAGCTGTCGCACATGGCAGGCTGAAGCGGCGTTGCGCATGCTGATGAACAACCTCGACCCCGAGGTCGCCGAACGTCCCGAAGACCTGGTCGTCTACGGCGGCATCGGCCGTGCGGCGCGCAACTGGGAATGCTACGACCGGATCGTCGCCGCGCTGCGTGGGCTCGCCGCCGATGAAACACTGCTCGTGCAGTCGGGCAAGCCGGTTGCCGTGTTTCGCACCCACGCGGATGCGCCGCGCGTGCTGATCGCCAACTCGAATCTCGTCGGGCGCTGGGCGAACTGGGAGCACTTCCACGAGCTCGACCGGCGCGGCCTCATGATGTACGGGCAGATGACCGCCGGCAGCTGGATCTACATCGGCAGCCAGGGCATCGTGCAGGGCACCTACGAAACCTTCGTCGAGATGGGGCGTCGCCACTTCGGCGGCAACCTCAAGGGCAAGTGGGTGCTGACCGCGGGCCTTGGCGGCATGGGTGGCGCGCAGCCGCTCGCGGCCACCATGGCGGGCGCCTCGATGCTGGCGGTCGAATGCCGCCCCGAGCGCATTCGCAAGCGCCTCGACACGCGCTATCTCGACGTGCAGGCCGGCAGCCTCGACGAGGCGCTCGAACTGCTCGAGCGGTCCCGCGCGAGCGGCAAGGCCGTCTCGGTCGGCCTGCTCGGCAACATCGCCGAGATCCTGCCGCAACTGCTGCAGAAGGGCGTGCGGCCCGACGCCCTGACGGACCAGACCTCCGCGCACGACCTCGTCAACGGCTACCTGCCCGCGGGCTGGACCCTCGACAAGTGGGATCGCATGCGCGGGGAAAACCCGGCGCAGGTGGCGAGCGCCGCCGGCGAGTCGATCGCGAAACACGTTGCCGCGATGCTCGAGTTCCAGCGCGCGGGTGTGCCCGTGTTCGACTACGGCAACAACATCCGCCAGGTCGCCAAGGACAACGGCGTCGCCGACGCGTTCGCGTTTCCGGGCTTCGTGCCGGCCTACATCCGGCCGCTGTTCTGTCGCGGCGTCGGGCCCTTCCGCTGGGCCGCGCTCTCCGGCGATCCGGAAGACATCTATCGCACCGACCGGAAAGTGCGCGAACTGATCCCCGACGACCCGCACCTGCACCAGTGGCTCGACATGGCGCGCGAGCGCATCCAGTTCCAGGGCCTGCCGGCGCGCATCTGCTGGGTCGGGCTCGGCCAGCGCCACCGCCTCGGCCTCGCCTTCAATGAAATGGTGGCGAAGGGCGAACTGAAAGCACCGATCGTCATCGGGCGCGACCACCTCGACTCCGGTTCCGTCGCCTCGCCGAACCGCGAGACGGAAAGCATGCGCGACGGCTCCGATGCCGTCGCGGACTGGCCGCTGCTGAATGCGCTGCTCAACACCGCGAGCGGCGCGACCTGGGTTTCGATCCACCACGGCGGCGGAGTCGGCATGGGTTACTCGCAGCATGCGGGCGTGGTCATCGTTTGCGACGGCACGCCCGAAGCGGCGCGGCGCATCGAGCGCGTGCTGTGGAACGACCCGGGCACCGGCGTCATGCGGCACGCGGATGCCGGCTACGAGGAGGCCATCGAGTGCGCGAAGGAACAGGGGCTCGACCTGCCCTTCCTGCGATGACGGCGAGCGAAAGCGTGCGGGCATTCAACCTCGGGGCCGCCCCCCTCACCCTCGCGGACCTTCGCGCCGTATACACATCGCCCGTACGGGTGGCGATCGCTGCGGATGCGTGGCCGGACATACGCGCGTCGCACGCGACCGTTGCCCGCCTCGCCGCCGGCGAGGCGGCCGTGTACGGCGTCAACACCGGCTTCGGGTTGCTGGCGAATACCCGCATCCCGCCCACGGAAAGCGCGCAGCTCCAGCGCAACATCGTGCTGTCCCACAGCGCGGGCGTCGGCCCGTTGCTGCCGGACGAGATCGTGCGCCTCACGCTCGTGCTCAAGCTCGCCAGCCTCGCGCGCGGGCGTTCCGGCGTGAGCGAGGCGCTGATCGGGTGGATGACGCAGCTGATCAACGCCGAAGCCTGGCCGTGCGTGCCCGCGCAAGGCTCCGTGGGCGCGTCCGGCGACCTCGCGCCCCTCGCGCACCTGTTCCTGCCGATCCTCGGCCTCGGCGAGATCCGCTATCGCGGGCAGATCCGGCCGGCCGGCGAAGTCCTCGCGGCGCTCGGCATGCCGGCGTACGAACTCGGCCCCAAGGAGGGGCTGGCGCTGCTCAACGGCACGCAGGTGTCGACCGCGCTCGCCCTCGCCGCCTGTTTCCAGGTCGAACAGGTGTTCGCGGCGGCGATGGTCACGGGCGCGCTCTCGGTCGATGCCCTGCAAGGCAGCGACACGCCGTTCGATGCACGCATCCATGCACTGCGCGGCCATCGTGGCCAGCAGGCCGTCGCGGCCGTCTATCTCGGGTTGCTCGAAGGCAGCGGGATTCGCGCGTCCCATCGTTCGTGCGCGCGCGTTCAGGACCCCTACTCCCTGCGTTGCCAGCCGCAGGTGATGGGCGCGTGCCTCGACCTGCTGGCGCAGGCCGCCGACACGCTGGCGGTTGAAGCGAACGGCATCACCGACAACCCGCTCGTGTTCCACGAACGCGGCGAGGTCCTCTCCGGCGGCAATTTCCACGCGGAGCCGGTGGCCTTCGCGGCAGACATCCTGGCGCTCGCGTGCGCGGAGATCGGTTCGCTCGTGGAACGGCGCATCGCGCTGCTCGTCGACCCCAACATGAGCGGGCTGCCCGCCTTCCTCACGCCGAAGAGCGGCGTCAATTCGGGCTTCATGATCGCGCAGGTGACGGCGGCGGCGCTGGTCGCCGAAAACCGCATGCTGAGCCACCCGGCCAGCGTCGACAGCATCCCGACGTCCGCCAACCAGGAAGACCACGTCAGCATGGCGACGCACGGCGCGCGACGCCTGCTCACGATGGCGGGGAATGCCGCGCAGGTCGTGGCCATAGAACTGCTCGCCGCCTGCCAGGGCATCGAATTCCGGCAGCCCCACCAGACCTCACCGGCCCTGCGACCGGTGCTGGCCGCGCTGCGCGCCACGACGCCCTTCGCGCAGGAAGACCGCTTGATGGCCACGGACATTGCTCACGCGGCCGCGGTGACGAAATCGGAACCGGTGCAGGCGCTCGCGCGCGCCCTCCTGCCGAGCCACCGTTGAGGCGATCAGCCCGCGGCCGCTGACCCCGGGCGTGGCGCGGCGGGCGCCTGCGACAGGAATGCCGCAAGCGCCTTGCCCGCATCGTCCGCAAGCGCCGCATCGCGGCCGGCCTGCAACCACCCGGGCGTGCGCTGCGCAGCCGGCAAGCCGGCCAGTGCACGGCGCAGGCTCTCGAGATTGTGCAGGCCGCGCTCGAACGTATCCCCATATCCCTTGACGAGCCGCTGGCAACGCGCCCACTCGAGGGCCAGTGCCACGTCCTGCCGGGCGAACGCGCGGATCTCCCCGAGCCACTGTTCGATCCGGGCCGTCTCGATCCTGTAGCGCAGGGTGGATCGACGGAACCTGCGCATCCCCGCCACGAGGCGCAGCGCGAGGAACCATCGCAGGCGGCTCGTTTCGACGTGTCGCCCCGCGCGAAACCCGCGCCCGAGCCATCCCGACAGGCGGGGGCTGCCGAGGATGCGTGCCCCGAGCGCCGCAGGCAGCGTGTCGCAAACCTCTTCCAGCCGCGGGTGCATGAACTCGGTGACCCGCAGGACCTGGTCCGCGCCGGCGTGCACTTCGTCGCGCACGCGCTCGAAGCGGCTGCCCCGCGTCTTGAGGTCGGCCACGCGGATCGTGTCCTCGTAGCTCATCCAGAGTGCCAGGTGACGCGCCAGCTCCGCAGTCAGTGCGCCATCGCGATCCAGCGGGCCGAACTCCCGCAGGCGCGACAGGTACAGGCGCGCGTACGCACCATCCTGGTAATCCATCAGGCGCTGCACGCCGAGCAGCGCGAAGCGATGCGCCGCCGCGGGCAGCGTGGCACGCACCTCGCCCGCGAGCGCACGGCCTGCTTCGGTGGTGGGCTGCGGCTCGACCGCGGCCTGATCGGCAGCCAACGCCTCGCCGCGCTGCGCGGTGTCGAAGCCCAGCAGGAATCCCGCGAGATTCTCTGCCACGGCGATG
Organism: Steroidobacteraceae bacterium; assembly: GCA_050185195.1. Taxonomy (GTDB): domain Bacteria; phylum Pseudomonadota; class Gammaproteobacteria; order Steroidobacterales; family Steroidobacteraceae; genus CADEFQ01. Next base: position 108,120 of record JBFWZQ010000003.1, read on the forward strand.
CCGCTCGCCCGGATGGCTGCTTCGAAGGCCGGTTTCGGGAACGGCAGCACTCCGCTGCCGGCCAGGGCGCCGAACATCACCGCGCTGATCACGCTGCCGGAACGCTCCGTCGCGGCTTCCATGTCGAAACCGATGAAGCGCTTCGCGCGCTCGCGCGCCGACTCCAGCACGCGCTCGCCGCGCCCGCGGCCGTCGCCCATCGCCGATTTCTCCGCGATCGCATAGACACGATGCGTCGAGCCGATCAGCACCGTGCGGTCCGCGGAGACGAGGCCGCGCAGCATCGCGCGCCCGATTTCCATGAGCTCCGAGGCGATGACGATGTCGACATCGCCCGGCACGGGCATCGAAGCCATGATGGGCGCGTCCCCGGTGCCCGGTGGCGCCAGCTCGACGTAGTAGACGGTCGAGCCCGTCCGCTGCGCCACGCCGGGCACCGACGTGCCCTGCGCCGACCAGCCGTGCCTGCGCGCCAGCTCTTCGATCCACGCCGCGAGCACGCCACCGCCCTGCCCGCCCAGCGCGAGCACCGCGATGCAGAGGCGATTGCGTTCGATCGCCGGCATCAGAACACCCGCGCGAGGCGCGCGCGTGCCTCGCGTCGCTGCAGGAACCCGATCACGGCGGCGCCGATGGCGCTGCGCAGGCGCTCGAGGCGCCCCGGATTCGAGACGATCTGCGCCCTGAAGAAGCTCGGGCACAGCACCGCGGCATGACTCACTTCGCCGCACAGGCCGCAACCGACGCAACTGTTGTCCACGTGCGCGATCGGATCCTGGCGTAGCGGATCCGGATTCGGGCGGATGGTGAGCGACGGGCAGCCCGACAGCCGGATGCAACTGTGATCGCCGGTGCAGGTATCGGCGTCCACGCCGAAACGCTCGCGTACCACGCGCTTGCCGGCCTTCAGCGCCTGGCGCACCAGCGGCCGCTCGCGGCGCTGGCGGTTCAACATGCATTCCGACTGCGCGACGATGACCTTGGGGCCTTTTTCCTTCGCGGTCAGCGCGCGCTGCAGGGCGTCTTTCATGCGCGCGACATCGTAGGTGCGGGAAATCGACTGCACCCACTCGACGCCGACACCCCGCGCCGCCTGCTCGATGGACTTCTGGGTCGTGCGCACGCGATTGCCCGCGCGCGACGACAGGATGTCCTGCCCACCCGTGGCCGCCGAATAGCCGTTGTCGACGATGATCGTGACGCTGTCGTCGCGGTTGAAGACGGCGTTGCCGATCCCGGAGGTCAGGCCGTTGTGCCAGAACCCGCCGTCTCCCATGATCGCGACGGCGCGCCTGTCCTTCGGCTTGAACGCCGACGCACCCGCGGTGCCGAGGCCGTAGCCCATCGTCGTGTTGCCGATGTGAAACGGCGGCAGGATCGAGAAGAGGTGGCAGCCGATGTCCGCGGAAACGTGCATCGGCCCGAGCTCGCGCTCGACGAGCTTCATGGCCGTGAATACGGGCCGCTCGGGGCATCCGGTGCAGAGGCCCGCGGGCCGCGCGGGAATTTCCTTCGCCACGGCCGCGGGCAATTGCGGCGCGGCGCCGACTGGCAGGTCGACCTGCGCCGCCCACGCGCCGAGGAACTTCGCGACGCCATCCCGGATCACCTGCACGTTGTATTCGCCCGCGCGCGGCAGCAGTTCCTTGCCGACGATGCGAGCCTGCAGGTCCGCCCGCCGCACGAGCGTGTTGAGCTCGTGCTCGATGAACTCCGGTTGCCCTTCTTCCAGGATGAGCACCGCGCGCTTGCCAGCGCAGAACGCCGCCACCTCGTCCGGCACGAGCGGATAGGTCACGTTGAGGCAGTAGATGTCGATGGCGCTATCGCCCTGGGCGTCCGACAGGCCGAGGAGCTCGAGCGCGCGATTGAGATTGTTGTAGAGGCCGCCCTGCACGACGATGCCGAGATCCGGGCAGGGCCCCGCGCCCGCGGGGCCGAAGCGTTCGTTCAACTTCCGGTCGCGCACGAAGGCGACGCCCGCCGGCCAGCGCTTCTCGATCTTCTCCACTTCGTGCAGGAAGTTCGCGGGCGGCAGCACGATGCGGTTGACGTCGCGCACCGGCGCGGACGCCGCTTCGCCCACGGTCAAACGCGGGCGCTGGTTGTCCCTCGCCACGAACGAGCCGGTCATGTGGCAGGAGCGCACGCGCAGCTCGACCATCACCGGGGTATTGGAGGCCTCGGACAGTTCGAACGCCAGTTCCACCGACCGCACGATGCTCGGCAGGTTCGGGCGCGGATCGAGCAGCCACATCTGCGACTTCATCGCGAAGGCGTGGGTGCGCTCCTGCATGATCGAGGAGCCCTCGCCGTAGTCCTCGCCGACGATGATCACGGCGCCACCGGTCACGCCGCCGCTCGCGATGTTCGACAGCGCGTCCGACGCGACATTGGTGCCCACCACGGATTTCCACGCGACGGCCCCGCGCAGCGGGTAGTTGACGGAGGCGGCGAGCATCGCCGCGGCGGCGGCTTCCGACGCGCTCGACTCGAAATGCACGCCGAGGCCCTCGAGCAGGTCGTTGGCGTCGGCGAAGACATCCATCAGGTGACTGATGGGCGAGCCCTGGTAGCCGCCGACGTAGGCGACCCCCGACTGCAGCAGGGCCTTGGTGACCGCGAGGATGCCCTCGCCGACGAAGACGTCGCCGGCCCCGGCGGTCAGTTTCTCGACCTCGGCCCTGAACGAACGTTCTGCCATGGCGTCGTTACCCGTCTATCAGTGCAAGCACCCGCAGCGGACTGCCGGATCCGTCCCTGATCTTGAGGGGCGACGCGATGACCACGGCGCCCGTGGGCGGCAGCTGGTCGAGGTTCTCGAGGCACTGCAGGCCGTAGCGGCCCGCGCCATGCAGCAGCGTGTGGGCCGGATACGGCGGCGTGAGCAGGTGCGCCTGGCCGGCATCGGTGCCGATCGTCTCGACGCCGAAGCCGCGGATATCCCTGCCTTCCACGAGCAATCGAACCGCCGCGGTGTTGGGGCCCGGCGTATGCGCGCCGTCTTCGCGGCGGCCCGTGTACGCGTGGCCCTGGCGCTTCGACCAGTCCGTGCGAAACAGCACCCAGCTGCCTGCCGGAATGCGACCGTACCTTCCCTCCCACGCCTCGATGTGCGCGGCGTCGAGCAGGAAGTCCGCATTGGCCGTGCATTCGGCCGAGAAATCGAGCACCACGGCGGGGCCGATGAAATGCTGCGGCGGCACGCTGTGCAGCGCGTTGGCGGCGAGGTCCTTGCCGGTGACCCAGTGCACGGGGGCGTCGAAATGCGTGCCCGTGTGCTCACCGACCGTGAAATTACTCCAGTACCACGCGACGCCGCGCTCGTCGTAGCGGGAGATGACCTCGCGGGAGAACGGCGCGCATTGCCCGAATGGCGGCGGCAGGACGAGCACCGGCGTGTCCTCCGACAGGGTCTGCGTCAGGTCGACCACGCGGATTTCCTCGCCCGCCACGGCCGCGGCAAACCGGGAAAGCAGGTCCTGTCGCGATGCGTTCATGTCACTCCCCCTGTCGATCGACGGCCCCGAGCCTGATGCAAATTAATTGCAAATGCAAGTAATCGGCGCTGGCCCCGCGGCGTGCGGCTTGACAGCCCACGCCCCGATCGATTGACTCGCCGGATGCCGAAAGATCTGCGGAAACTGGGCGACCCGGGCTCCAGGGATTTCCACCTCGAGGCCTATCCCTTCTACCTGCTCAATCGGGCCGTCAGCCGCTACAACGTCGTCATCGAGGCGCAACTGCGCCGCATCGCGATCGACATCCCGACGTGGCGCGTGCTGATGATCCTCGGCGAAGCGGAGCCGCGGGCGATTGCGCAGGTCGCGAAGTGCGCCGTCATCAATATCTCCACGATGGCGCGCATCGTGGATCGCATGTTCCAGGCCCACCTCGTGCAGGTGCTGCCGAGCAGTGCCGACGGGCGCGTCACCCGGCTCGCGCTCACCGCCCTCGGGCGCCGCAAGCTGGCTGCCGCCCGCAAGGTCACGGCGCCGGTCTATCGCCAGCTGATCGAGGGGTTCTCCGCGCGCAGCTTCGGGCAACTGCTTGCCCACCTCAATCGGCTGCACGACAACCTCGATCGGCTGGCGTGACGCCGCCGGTCAGGCCGCTTGCGGCTGCCAGGCGGCCGTGAGCACCCGCGCGGCATTGCCACCGAGGATCGCCACGATGTCGCGATCCGCGTACTTCCTGCGCACCAGCCCCTCCACCAGGTCGTACAGGCGCGCGGGGTGGTCCAGCCCCTCGACGTCGTCCTTCTCGCGAAACGCGTAGCTGCCCGGCTTGAGGTTGGCCTTCGAGGCTTCCACGAGCGCACGTGGCAGGGAGTCGTACCCATACGGGCCGATGTCGCTGCCGACGGCGAGATGTTCCACGCCGACGAGCCGCGCGACATGGTCGAAATGATCGAGCACGTGCTCGATCGTCGTCGGCTCCCGGTCGCGCGCGAACACGCGCAGGAACGCGATGCCCATGACGCCACCGCCGGCGGCGAGCTTGCGGATGGCCTCGTCCGTCTTCGTCCGGGGGTGCGTCGGATTGAGGGCGCGACAGGTCGCGTGCGTGAACAGCACGGGCTTGCGCGAGGCCGCGAGGGCATCGAGCGTGGTGCGCGGCCCGCAGTGCGACAGGTCGACGGCCATGCCCACCCTGTCCATGCGCTCCACGATCGCGGCGCCGTAGTCGCTCAAGCCGCCGTCGACGCGATCCGTGGCGCCTGCGCCGAGGCGGTTCTGCGAATTGTAGGTGAGCTGCGAGACACGCTGGCCGAGTGCGTAGTAACGATCGACATCGTCGGGCGTGGTGAAATGCTCCGAGTTCTCGCATCCGAAGATGATGCCGATGCGGCGTTCGTCAGCGGGTCGATCGAGATCCGCGGGGCCGTTGACACGGTAGAACAGGTCGCCATGGCTCGCGACGAAACCGTTGTGCCAGGCGAAGTCCAGCAACACGTCCGGCACGGTCTCGAGCGTCGTCTGCATGATCCGCAGCTTCGTCGACCGGAACAGGGCGTACTCCCCTGCGCCGAACGCATCGGGGCGGGTCAACCAGTCCTTGAGTACGGTCGGGTGCAGCGTCAGGGCGTGCTTCAGGTCGACGTTGCGCGAGGCGTCGACGAGATCGAGGGTCCGCGTCGAGTACTTGCGGGGTCCGCCGGCAACGGCGGCATGCTGGCCCAGGCTGATCATCGGCAGCGACAGGCCCGCGGTCCCCGCCGCCGCGGCGCCCAGCACCCGCCGTCTCGTCCAGGGAATGCCCGGGGATGTCGATGACTGTTTCATTGATGTGCCTCACGGACTTCGTTCAATAGCCGATCGAGATCGGCGCGATCCAGCCAGCGGCCGCGCTTCATCACGCCCTCGATGTGCTGCGTGTTCCCGATACGCTCGAGCGGATTGTCCCGCAGCAGCAGCAGGTCGGCGCGCCGGCCGCGTTCGATGGCCCCCCAGTCGCGCGCGCCCGCCACGGCCGCGGCATTGCGTGTGCCGGCCTGCAGCGCTTCGTAGGGACTGAGGCCGGCCTGCACGAGCAACTGCAGCTCCCGATGCGTGCTGAAACCATGCAGCAGGCCGGGCACGCCCGAATCCGTGCCGAGCACGAGAACCACGCCAGCCCGCTGCAGGGTGTGCGTCAGGCGAAACATGTGGGGCAGGTAGACCCTCGTGAGGTAGTCGTGCGGCCAGAGCTTGTTGAACGTCCAGCCGGGGGAACGCATGAGCGCCAGGGCGGCGCGCGATTCGTAGGCCATCTCCGGCCGGCTCGCGTAGGCCTCGAGGTCCTGCGCATCGGCCAGCGCCTGGTTGACCACCAGGGTCGTGGTCACGGCAATACCGGCCTTGCGCAGTTGCGGCGCCACGTGCTCGCCGAATTCCTCGTCGACGGCATACTCGCGAAACACCTGCGCCGGATCGAAGTCGCGAAAGTAGTCGGGGTGGAACGAGTGCACGTGCGCCACTTCGTCCTGCCCCGCCGCGATGATGCCGGCCGTGCCCACGCTGTAGGGAATATGGCCGACGACATACATGCCGAGGCGCCTGGCCGTCGCAACGGCCTCGCGGTAGTCGTCGGCGGACAGGAAGGTATACGGCTTGATCGCGCGATAGCCCGCCGCGTACTGCGCACGCACCTGTGTCGCCATGTCAGGCTGGTTCGCTTGCGGGGTGCGTTTTTCGACGAGTATGGGGCCAGTGCTGTAGATGTCGGGCGCCAGTCTTTTCCCGGCGGCGGCTTCACGCGCCCACTCGAGGTAGACCGGCAGCCCGGACATCTGCCGCACGGTCGTCACTCCGTTCGCGAGGAAAAGCAGCAGCGACATCGGGTCGCCGTCCGAATGCACGTGCATGTCGGCCAGCCCCGGCATCAGGAATCCGCCGTGGCCGTCGATGACGCGCACGCCGGGCCTGGGGCGCAGGCTGCCCGACGGCCCGAAGGCCTCGATGCGACCGTCCTTCACCAGCACGGTCTGGCCGGGCAGCACCTCGGCCGACTGCATCGTCAGGACATGGACGTTGACGATCGCCGTGTCGGTCGCAACCGACGGCTGCGCGAGCGCCATCGCCGCCAGGCATGCCGCGTAGGGAAACCGTCGCAGGTCGCTACTCCCGGCCCGCCGGGGCGACGCCCGCGGGCAACTGCACCGGAGGCTTGCGGCCGAAAGGACGTATCCCCATCGCGGAATAGACCTCCTCCGGAAACACGACATCGCCGTTCTTCACGACCATGCGCACCTGGCGCAGCGCGCCCAGGTCCTTCGTCGGGTCGCCCGCGAGCAGCATGAAGTCGGCGAGCTTGCCCCGTTCGATCGAACCGAGGTCCTGGTCGCGACCGAGATAGCGGGCGCAATCGAGCGTCGCGATCTGCAGCACGCGTTCATTGGGAATCCCCGCGCGCCCCCAGACTTCCAGCTCGCTGTGCAGCATGAAGCCCGGCACGTCGTCGGTGCCCGGCACGATCGGCACGCCGGCGTCGTAGAACATCTTGAGTGCGGCCAGCAGCTTTTCCCACGAGGCACGATAGGTCGGCGCGAGCCCGGGTCCGAAATCGAGCACCGCCGTGCGGCGCGCGCGCTGCACCGGGCCGGGCATGTTCGGCAGCCAGCCTTCGATGGCCGGCGGTGACTGGCCGGGCTGGCTGAGCAACATCCACTCGAGCCCCCCCATGGTCACGTCCAGCGTCGTGCCGCGTTCCTTGAGCAGCGCGACGAAACGCTGCACCGGTTCGCTCGCGAGATCGAGCTTCGCCATGCGCTCGCCGACGGCCGTGAACCGCAGCGGCGTGCGCGTGTCCTCGTCTGCGGACAACACGAAACTCAGCAACACCTGGTTCATGTGGTTGATTTCGTCGTAACCGTCCCGCACGGCGCGGGATGACGTCATGAAGGCCGGCACGTGCCCGCTGACGCGCATCCCGAGGCGGTGCGCCTCGGCCGCGATGGGCTGCACCCAGTCGGGCGTCATGGAGCTGTAGACCTTGATGCCCCAGTAGCCGTGATCGGCATACCAGCGCACTTTCTCGAGCGCCGTCGGCAGCGTATCCACGACGAAGCCGAAGTTGGCGGAGAACGGACTCTTGCCCTCGAGGAAGCCGGACGGCGTCACGCGCGGCCCCATCGTCGTACCCGCGATCGTGCGCGTCATCAGGTCCTGCAACATGCCGTTGTCGTTGCCGAGGTCGCGCACGGACGTCACGCCGCCCGCCAGGTACAACGGCATGTCCCAGTCGGACACGTGCGAATGCATGTCGGTCAGGCCCGGCAGCAACGTGCCGCCCTCGCCGTCGACCACGACGGCATCGCTGTCCGGCGCCACGTCCGCGCGCACGCCGGCGATGCGATCGCGATACACGACGACGGTCTGCAGGTCGCCGAGCTGCCCCGTGCGACTGTCGAACACGCGGACATTGCGCACGTGGATCGGCCGATCGTAGCGATGCACGAGGCGCGTGGTCAGGCCTTCCAGGTAGTCCCTGCTGAGCGTGGCCGCGAGCTTCGACAGTGCATCGAATTCCCCTTCGTAACCCTCCCGCAGCAACACCGATCGCGGATCGATGACGCCGAAAAGATCGCCCTCGCGCGTGGCCAGCACCAGCTTCGGTGCCGTATCGATGCCCCACAGTGCATAAGCACCCACGGTGCGCGCGAGATCGCCGCGGCCCACTTCGACGTCGCGCAGTTTCTCGGCCCGCAACGCGCCGCCGGGCAGCGCGTTCGCAGTCAGGCCGGGCTGGCGCAGCAGGTGGCGCAGGTAGAGGCCGTAGGCCCAGGGGCTCGCGCCGCTCGCGACGTACATTGCGCGGCCGTCATTGTCCGCGGCGCCGGCGTCGTTCAGGCTCTTCCAGGTCGCCCGCGTGCCCCGCAGCCGGTAGCGCTCCTCGATCGGCGCGCCGATGTTGGCCTTGCCGCGGATGCGCCAGTCGAGCAACCGGCCTTCAGGATCGAACTGCAGGGACTCGCGGACCTTCGGCCCCCTGCCGTTGTCGTCGATGCGATAGTCGAGATCGACGGCAGCGCCGCGACGAACGACTTCGAGGAAGCCGATCTGCTCCCCGTTGGCGAGCACGGCAAACCGCTCGGGCGTGGCCGCCGCTGCGGCGGCGGCCGGCAACAGCGTCGCCAGGGCAAGGAGCATGGCGGCGGTTGAACGCAGGAGTTTGCGCATCGTCGGCCCTCGATGGGTAGCCCGGCCAGGCCGGCGGCCTGCGCAGGTGGGTCCCTGCGCAGGCCCGCCGACGCGGCGTCAGTTGAAGTTGAACGCCACGCGCACGCCCCAGAGTCGCGGATGGGGCCGAACGCGCACGCCGCCGAACCCGAAGAGCGCGTGCCCGGTGAAGTACTCTTCATCGAGCGCGTTCTCGAGGTAACCCTCGAGCGACCAGGCGTCGTTGCGCACGCCGGCGCGCAGGTTCACGACCTGGAATGCGTCGACCTCATACGGGAAGCCGGATTGCAGGATCGAGGCCATGTTGGGCTTCGTGCTGGACCGGTAGCTCCATTCGCCGCGCACGTAGCCCGTGGTGTCGGCCGAGATGCGCTCCGACAGCGGGAACTCGTACTGCGCGTTGGCGCTCAACGTCCACTTGGGCGAACGGATCACCCGATACCCCGAGAGGTCGACCTGGTTCCCGGACACCAGCGCATCGGGGAAACGATCGAACTTCGCATCGAGGTAACCCACCGCGGCATCGAGGAGCCAGGACTGCGTCGGCCGGGCGGACAGCTCGAGTTCGGCACCCTTGCTGGTCGCACTCGCCGCATTGAGCGTGGCGTCGATCACGATGATCGCATTGGTGACGGGATCGACCACGGTCGCCGTCGATTCCACCTGCAGGTCCTTCCACTCCATCTGGAAGACGGTGGCATTCAGCATCAGCCTGTGGTCCAGCCAGTACGAACGCAGACCGAGTTCGTAGTTCCAGAGCTCTTCCTTGTCGAAGAACTGCTCCGGCAGGGCGGCATTGAACTGCAGGCCTCCGGCCTTGTAGCCCTTGGACGCCGTGGCGTAGGTCGTCAGGTCGTCCGTCAGGTCGAAGGACGCGGAGAATCGAGGCGAGAAATCGGAGAACGAGACTTCGCCGCGGTTGTTCTGCTTCGGGGTGCCGAAGCCGATGCCCGCGGAGGTCTGCTCCAGGCTGTCATCGGAGTAGCGGCCGCCCGCCGTCAGCGCCAGCCGATCGGTGGCATGCCAGGTCGTCTGGGCAAATACCGCCCAGCTCTTCGCGCGCGTGTCTTCCACGACGATGTCGATCGGGAACGCATTCGGCAGGCCGAAGAAGCCGCCGGTACCAGCGCGCACCTCGTGCAGGACATCGCCGGCGTCCTCGGCGTACAGGGCACCGACCGTCCATACCCACGGACCATCGCCCGTCGACTGGACGCGCAGTTCCTCGCTCCAGCTGCGCGTGGTGTCGTCGATCTTCTGGGTGAGGAGCGGCTGGCTGGTGAAGTCCAGGTCGTCCATGTACTTGCGCCGGGTGTCCATGTAGCCGGTGATGGAATGGATCTCGAAACCGTCACCCGCATACCGCAGGCGCAGGTTCCCCATGTTCATTTCGTTGTTCTGGTCGAGCGGCTGGTCGTGGTTCACGCGGTTCGTGTTGGCGGGATAGAACGGCAAGCCGTCCGTCACCGGGATGGTCGTGCCCACGATCGACGCCGTGTCGGCGCTCAGCACCCCCGTGGGGATGAGCGGACTCAGGCCGGACTCCTCCCGCGTCGCGTAGACGGCGAGATCCATCGTCAGCCGGTCGTTGAGCAACCAGCGCCCGGCCAGTTTCATGTTGGTCAGCTGGAAATCGCTGCGGCCGCCCGCCGGGTTCATGTTGCGCACGAAGCCATCGCTCTCTTCGTAGTTGACCATCGCGCGCACGAAGAACTTGTCGTCGACGACGGGCGCATTGACGACACCCGTCATGCCCCAGGTGCCATACGAACCGTAGTGGCTCTTGAGCTGGCCCTCGAACTCCGGCCCCGGAGCCTTGGTGGTGATGTTCAGGGCGCCGCCGGTCGCGTTGCGGCCGAAGAACGTGCCTTGCGGCCCGCGCAGCACTTCCACGCGCTCGATGTCCTCGAACGTGGGGTTGACGGCGCCTTCCTGCGAACCGTTGGCGATGTTGAAGCCATCCAGGTAGATGCCGAAGGCATTGACCCGTCCGCCGATATTGCTGATGCCGCGCATCGCGATGTCGACCGAGCGCGGGCCGCTCTTGCCGTCTTCCTGGAACGTGACGTTCGGGGTCTGCATGAAGTACCCGCGCACGTCCTTGACGTTGGCCGCTTCGAGCTTCTCCCCGCTGAACACGGAAATGCTGGCCGGCACCTTCTGCAGCGTTTCTTCGCGTCGCTGCGCCGTGACGACGACCTCCGCGAGCTCGCTCGAATCCTCGGACCAGGCCGCGAACGGCGCGACACAGGCGGCGAACGCGGAGAACAGGGCCAACGGGCGCGCCGGTCGCAGGACAAAGCGCAGCGGGTTGGGCTTCGACGAAGACTGAGGCATGGATCCCCCAAGTAACGGCAAGGCTGCGCAGCCAGGGCATTCAGCGCATCGAACGCGCGCAGCAGTTCGTTCGATGACTGCGCATCGCGCCGGCGCCTGCCGGCACGATGCCCGCCGGATAATACATGCAAAATTATATAAAAATAAATACAGCGGCCGGAAGGGAGCCGCGCCCCGGGGCGGGGCAGCCATTCCGGCTAACGCTGGCGCTGCAGGTAGCGGTCGCGCAGGTCCGTCTGCCGCGAACGCATTTCGATGGCCCGGCCGCCGATCCAGACCTGCTCGGCCTGGCCCGTGACGTCGAGCGGATCCCCGTTCCAGAGCACGACGTCCGCGACCTGTCCGGTCGCCAGGCGCCCCCGGTCCCGACCCAGCCCGAACATCTCCGCCGGCCGCGCCGTGAGCGCGGCGAGCGCCGCGTCCTTTGGCAGGCCGTGCGCCACGGCATTGCCTGCCAGCTGGCGGATCTTGCGCGCATTGTGGCTCTCGCCGAACTGCGTGAAGGCCACGCGAACCCCGGCCGCGTGCAACAGCGCCGCGTTGTCGAGCCGCGATCCGATCGAATCGAAGTCCGCTGGCAGGTTTTCCAGCGCGTCGAGCATCACCGGCACATCGTCACGCGCGAGTTCGTCCGCGACGACCCAGGCTTCGGCACCGCCCGCGATGATCGGCTTCATGGCGTGGCGTTTCGCGAACGCGACGACACGACGGATGTCCACGGCTCGCGAAACGCGGAAGACCACGCGACCGCCGTCGAGATAGGTCGCGAGCGCCGCTCGCCCAAGCGGTTGCAACAGTGCCCCGTCGCCGCCCGGCGTGCGCGCACGCGCTTCACCGATGGCCTGCTCCAGCAGCATCCACTGGGCGGCGCGGCTGCCCGCGGACACCGGATTCATCGCGCCGCCAAGCTGGATGAACAGCGCATGGCTGCCCGCAAGCACGGCGTCGTACCGCCCGTCGAGTGTCACGGCCGCACCCTGGCCCGCGAGCACGTTGCCGCCCGGGGCAAGTACCGTCCAGGTCAAGCCTTCGATGCGGGCAACGGGAACGAGCACCGAGCGCGGATTGTAGGCCTGCGTGACATCGAACTCGGGGCGCCACCGGATTTCGATGGCTGCGCCGTCCTGTCGCAGGCTCGAATCCGTGGTAATCGGCTCGAGGCTGACTTCGTCCAGGCCGATGGCGGAAAGGCCCCCGAAAAGGCCGGGAGTCAGGACGCGACCCTTCGCATCGACGATCACGGCATTGTCGGGCGCGGCGAGCCCCGCGCCGATCGCGGCGATTCGCCCGGCACGGATCAGCAGGTCGGCGTTCGCCAGCGTGCCCTGGCCGGACACCGTGTGAACGGTCGCGCCGCGGATGAGCACGTCCTGGCCAACCGCAACAGGGGCGCAGGCAACGAGCAGGCAAGCGAAGAGAGCCTTCATGGCTGCGCTCCCGCGCCAGGCTGGCCCAGCAGGAAATCCGAACGGGGTTGCCGTGGCGGGTGCGTGCGATCGAACACCAGTGCGCCGTCGATGAACACTTGCTCAGCAAGCGCGTAGACGCTGAACGGGTCGCCGCTCCAGATCACCACGTCGGCCATCTTGCCGGCCTCGAGCGTGCCGGTCCGGGTCGCGATGCCGAGTGCCCGGGCAGGATTCGCCGTGAGCCAGCGAATCGCCCGCTCGGGCTGGATGTCGAGGCCGGCACGCACGCCGCGCGCCATGGCCTTGCCCGCTTCCTGGTTCAGGCGCTGGATGCCTTCCTCGGAATCGGAATGCACGATCGCACATGCGCCCGGGGGATGATCGGTGAGCGCGAGGTTTTCCTGGATGCCGTCGAACACCTCCATTTTCGCGCCCCACCAGTCCGCCCACTCGGCGGCGCAGACCCCGCGCGCAGCCAGCAGGTCGGCGATCTTGTAGGCCTCCACCGCATGGTGGAATGACGCGATCCTGAAACCGAACTCCTCGGCCATGTCGAGCATGATCGCCATCTCGTCCGAGCGATAGCAGTGGATCTGCACCAGGATCTCGCCCTCCATCGCACCGACCAGGGTTTCGAGTCGCAAGTCGCGCTTCGGCGGCGTCGGCGGCGTGGCGCCCTCGGCGTCCTTTCCGCCCTTCGCGAGCTTGCCCGCGTACTGCGCGCGCTCCCGCTCGTATTTCTTCCACTGCTCGCGGTAGTCCTGCGCATCCGCGAAGGCCTGCCGGTAGCCGGCGACGTTACCCATGCGCGTCATCGGCGTACGCTGCGAGGAACCATAGACACGCTTCGGGTTCTCGCCGCAGGCCATTTTCAGGCCCTGCGGTGCACCCGGGAATTTCATCGCCTGGTAGGTCGTCGCCGCGACATTCTTCAGTACCACGCCGCGCCCGCCGATCAGGTTCGCCGAGCCAGGCAGGATCTGCAGCGTCGTGACTCCGCCTTCGAGCGCCGCCCCGAAGGCAGGATCCTGCGGCCACACGCCGTGCTCGGCCCAGGCATTGGGCGTCACCGGATCGGACATCTCGTTGCCGTCGTTGGCGGAGTTGACCCGTGGGACGGAATACACGCCGAGGTGGGAATGCGCGTCGATGATTCCCGGCGTGACCCATCGGCCTGCGGCATCGATCACACCCGCGCCGGCCGGCGCGACCAGGTTGCGGCCCACGGCCGCGATGCGGCCATCGACGAGCAGCACGTCGCCGCCGTCGACGCGGCTGCCCGTGCCCGTGAGCACCGTGGCGCCGCGAATCAGCATCGGGGGCGACTGCGGCACCTGGTACGTCGAGGGATACGCGGTGCCTGCCGCCAGCGCACCGGCGCCCCATGGCAGCCACAGCGCAGCAAACCCGACGGCAACCAGGCGATTCGGTATCGTGATCCCGGACAACTTCATGCTGGCACCTACAAGGAAGGAAACCGCCGCCGGCGAAATCCGCCGGTGGCGTGGCGCAGGCCAATATAAGCATGTTCATATATTTTTGCATCAATGAACCGGACTGCGCGAGTCGCTGTTCGCCCGGAAAGCCGCCGAGACGGGCAGCCGCTCCCGCGAGTAAGCTGGGCAGCTTCCCGACAAGGATGTCGGTTCCCGTTGCGCGCCGGCGTCCTTGGGTGACCCACCCACCAGGAGCACGCCCATGCCCCAATTCATCGCCTATCTCGGTTTCGATGGCACCTGCGCAGAGGCCATGCGCTTCTACGAACGGACCTTCGACGGCAAGCTCACCGCCCTGATCCGCAACTCGGACGCGCCGGGCGCGGAAAAGATGTCGCCCGCCGAGGGCAATCGCATCATGCACGCCAACCTGGTGCTGCACGACGGCTCATCGCTGATGGCCGGCGACGCGCCGGGCGGACAGCCCTTCGACGGCATGAAGGGCTGCATGCTCACGATGTCGTATCCGAAAGTGGACGAAGCCACGCGCGTGTTCAATGCGCTTGCCGCGGGCGGCAAGGTGACCATGCCGCTGCAGGAGACGTTCTGGGCGGACCGCTTCGGGATGCTGACGGACCGCTACGGCACGTCGTGGGCGATCAACGGCGGGCCCAAGCCGATGTAGGCGCCGGATGCGCCTACGGCATGACGCCGAGCGCACCCGCCGGCGCGAGCCCTGTCGATTCGACTTCACTCGCCGCCGCGCCGCGCATGAGGCGGTCGCGGATGGCGTCCCACTTGTCGTCGGCCGGCACTTCCTGGACGAGGATCTGCTCGCAGCCTGCCTTGTCGAGCGTGCGCAGGTTCGCGTACAGGTCGTGCGCGTAGGCGTCCGCGCGCCGGCCCGCATTGATCCAGGTGACCGAGGGGTAGGTCTTGAGCGGCAGGCGCTGCGCCAGCACCGCGATGCGCCGGCCGCCTTCCGAGGCGTCCTCGGCGCGCGTGTCGATCTCGTCCGCGGGCACGATCGTCACCGGCGTCGCGGGCGCATAGTGCGATGGGGTACTGCCGGGCACACGCGGTGCGACATCATGCGTGCCGACCTGCACATCGCCTGCGACCTGGCGCAACTGCGCCAGCGTGACGGCGCCGGGCCGCAACAGGCGCAGGCCGGTGGGGTCGCAGGCGACGATCGTGGATTCGAGCCCGACCTGCGATTCGCCGCCGTCCAGCACGACGCGGATCGAGTCGCCGAACTCCTCGCGCACATGTTCGGCGCGGGTGGGTGACACGCGGCCGTACCGATTGGCCGACGGCGCCGCGATGCCCCCGCCGAACGCGGTCAGGAGCTGCTGCGCCATCGGGTGGGCCGGCACGCGCACCGCGATCGTGTCCTGGCCGCCGGTGATGAGGTCGTGGACATTGGGATTGCGCGGCATGACGAGCGTCAGCGGCCCCGGCCAGAAGCGCGCCGCGAGCGCCTGCGCCACATCCGGCACTTCACGCACCCAGCGATGCAGGTACTTCGGGCTGTCGAGGTGCACGATGACGGGATGGTTCGTCGGGCGTCCCTTGGCCTCGAACACCTTCTGCACCGCCGCGGGGTTCTGGGCATTCGCGCCGAGCCCATAGACGGTCTCGGTCGGGAACGCCACCAGTTCACCGTCACGGAGTGCCGTGACGGCTTCGTCTATCTCTGCCTGTGTTGCGCGGACGATGCGGACCATCCGCCCATTCTACTCCAGCGGATAGCGCTCCCAGCGATCGCCAGTGCGACGCAGCTCATAGGCTGGCCAATAATGTTTGTCCAGCTTCAGGGTGATCACGTCCGGCGCATTGTTCCAGGCGATCGTCTTCAGCCGTACCGGCGCCCGATCGGGCCGCCCGGTGACCGCCTTCAGGAATGCATCGAGGTCCGGTGTCGGCTGGCCGTCGACTTCGACGATGCGACGACCCGGAAAGAGCCCCGCGCGCGTGGCCGGCGATCCGTAGGCGAAATACGCGATGTACACCCCCTCGGGCGGTATGCTCCGCTGCGCCTGCATCGCGCGGTGGGGCGCGTGCAGCGTCGCCCCGGCCCATTGCACGACGCGGGTCAGGTCGACGCCGGACAGCGCCGCGGTCTTCACCTCGATGTCGCGGGTCTCGCTCCCGCGCCACACGGTGACCCGCACCTGCGGCTTGTCGGCGACAGCCCGCTCGACGTCGCGAAAATGCGTCACCACCGTGCCATCGATGGCGAGCAGCAGGTCGCCCTGCTGCAGTTCGCGGATCGCGTCCGACCCACCGACGAGCCGGGTGATCGTGAGTACGCGACGGGCACCGTCGTTGGCGGTCTCGAGCCGCCGGACCCAGTCGTCCGTGAGCCCGAGGCGGCGCGCAGCGGCGAGCGTTTGCGGAAAGAGCTCGGCCTCGAGCGAATGGATCGCCCGGCCTTCGTGCACGCGCTCGACCATGTCGGCCACAATCCCGATCGGCACGCCGCGGTTTTCCTGCACCACGTCGCGCCCGCTCTCGGACGCGAAGCTCGACCAGAGGCCCGCGACAGCGCCCGCCTTGTCGAGCAACACGCCATCGAAATCCTGCGGCCCGTTGACTAGCTCGATGGTCTCGAGGTTCGAATCGCGAAACTGCATCGTGCGCGACAGCGGCAGCGCGATCGGATCGATGTCGGCCACGCTGGTCGCCCGCGACTTCAGCCCGGTGCCGGGCGAGAGTCCGACCACCGTGACGTCGTCGCCCGGGCGCAGCGGCTTCGTGCCAAATTTCGCGCTGCGCACCGGCGTCGAGCCGATCAGCTGCGGGTCGTACTGCACGATCGACAGGTTGTGCAGCGGGTGCACGAACAGCACGCGCCCCGGCACCTCGAGCGTGCCGGCAAAAGTGACACGCACATCGCCAAGCGACACGGGCACGGTGTTGCGATCGACCACGACGAGCCCGCGCCCGGCGTCGACGACGAGGCCCGTGCCGTGGTAGTGGCGCTCGGTGACCCCCTCGATCGCGTAGGGCATGTCGAAGTCGACCGTGACCAGCGAGGGCACGACGCGCCCGACACGCGGGTCGTCCACGGCCTGGAAGACGGTGCTGCCCGCGACGGGCGCCTTCGGCGGCGGCGGCGCGGCCAACTGCCGGCAGTCCCAGAAACCGCTCGCGTCGTTGCGCTTGCAACGCTGCGCGGGGAACCAGCGCCGATCCATGCGCACCGACCGCAGCTGGCTGCCGTTGGGATCGTCGATCGTCGAGTAGCGGATCGTCGTGCGATCGCCATCGCCCAGCATTTCGATCGCGACCTCGAGGTCGCCGATGCCGGCGATCGCCGTGCCGTTCACCGCCGTGATGACCGCACCGCGCGGCACGCCGGAGGAACCCAGCGCGTAGCCGGGGTTCGCCACGTAGGCCCCGCGCACCGGGATGTTGAAATGGCGGGCCATCTGGTAGGAAAGCGTGTTGACGACCCCGTCGCCGAACTCGAGGTACTCGTCCGGCGTAATCGTGTGCAGGTCGTCGACCGCGAGTTTCGCCGAGACGAGGGCCCCGCCCCGCTGCAGCTCGAGTTCGACGGGCGCGCCGACGCTGTCGTCGAGGACGGCGTTCAACGGCTCGAACTGCGTGAGGTACCGCCCGTTCACCCTGACGAGCACGTCGCCCGGCTGCAGCACGCCCGCGGCGGCGCTGCCCGGCTGCACCTCCGCGACGACGAGCATGCCCGTGTAGTCGGGGAACGCCTTGCGCACGGCGGCTTCGGTCGCGGGCTGCAGGCCGAGGCGGCGCAGTTCGTCGAACGGCGTGTAGAGGAAGGTGGTCTGCAACGTGCCGCGCGGCACGGCCTTGCCCTGGCGGATGAGATCGAGCGCGCGCTTCACGCGCGCGAGCGGCAGGTAGAAGCTCGACGCCGCGGCGCTTGACCCGCCGGCATTCAAGGCAACGACCCGGCCCTGGATGTCGATCACCGGCGAGCCCGACGAGCCGCCCGAGGTGCCCGACGCCGCCTGCAGGTAGAAGGTGTTGAAGTCGTTGTACTTGCCGACGCCGTATTCCGGCGCCTGCCGGTCGAGCCGCGCCAGCGTACCCGCGAGGATCGAGAGCTGCTCGCCGGCATTGTTGCCGATGACCCGGATCTCGCGGCCGATCTCCGCGCCTTCCGGATAGAGCGGCAATGCCTTCGGCTTGATGAAACGCAGCTTCGTGGGGTCGTAGCGGTACAGGCCGAAATCGTGCACCGGGTCGCGGTACACGGGGTAGAGCTGCACTTCCTCGCGGTTGAGGAAAGTCGCCTCCGCGATCACGGGGCCGGGGGTGACGACGTGGCGATTCGTCAGGATGAGGCCGCGCTCCGCGTCGACGACGAAACCGGTCGCCTGCGCGGAGGCGTTCCACTCGGTGTCGAACGCGCGCGTCTGGTCGACCTCGATCGCAACCACGCTCTGCGCGATGCGCTCGAGCGTCTGGGTCCAGCCACTGTCGGCAGGCTCCACGCCGACCACGGGCTCCGCGACCGCCGCGGGCTGCGCTGGCGCGGGAACGGGCGGTGGCGCGAGCTGCGCCTGTGCCGCCGTCGCGAGGAACAGGATGGGCCAGCCGAGCGCGCGTCGCCTCATGTCAGATCTCCCGGCCGAAACTTTCCCTGAAGCGGGCGTCGAACTCGGCGCGCGTGAAGCGATGGTTCTGGGTGCCATGATGCTCGATCTTGATGGCGCCCATCAGCGACGCGATGCGGCCGGTCGTCGGCCAGTCGAGGCCCTGCTGCAGGCCGTACAGGAGGCCCGCGCGATAGGCGTCGCCGCAGCCCGTGGGGTCGGCAAGCTTCGCGACGCGCGCGGTCGGGATGTCGTGCACCTTGCCGCCCGCGTAGATGCGCGAGCCCTCGCCCCCGAGCGTCACCACCAGGGCATCCACCTGCGCGGCGATCTGCTCGAGCGACAGGCCGGTGCGATCGCAGACGAGGTTGCCTTCGTAGTCGTTGAACGCGACCCAGGTGGCTTCATCGATGAACTTGCGCAGGTCGTCGCCGGAGAAAAGCGGCAGGCCCTGCCCCGGGTCGAATAGCACCGGGATGCCCGCCGCGACGAACTGTTCGGAGTGCGCGATCATGCCGTCGCGGTTCTCCGGCGCGACGACGCCGATGCGGATGCCCGCGCCGGCGGGTACCGGATTGCGGTGCGCGAACATCATCGAGCCGGGATGGAAGGCGGTGATCTGGTTCGAGTCGAGGTCGGTCGTGATGTAGGCCTGCGGCGTGAACTCGCTGTCCATGCGATCGATGTACGCGAGCGACAGGCCGTTCGCGCGCATCCACGCCTCGTAGGGCCCGAAGTCGTTGCCGACGACCGCCATCGGATGACCGTCGCCGCCGAGCAGCTTCAAGTTGTAGGCGATATTGCCCGCGCAGCCGCCGAAGTTGCGGCGCATGCCCGGCACCAGGAACGAGACGTTGAGCAGGTGGATGCGGTCGGCAAGGATATGGTCCTTGAACCGCCCGTCGAAGACCATCACGGTGTCGTAGGCGACCGAGCCGCAGATCAGGGCAGACATTTTTTGCAGTTTTCCTCAGTGATCGGTGAGCACGAGCGCCCAGGTCGCGGCCCAGAGCACGAATGCCATGAACACGGCGGCGGAGCCGATGTCCTTCGCGAGCCCCGCGAGCCGGTGCCGTTCGGGGCCGATGCGATCCACCGTCGCCTCGATCGCGCTGTTGACGAGTTCGACGACCAGGATGAGCAGCACCGGCGCCACGAGTAGAGCACGTTCGATGCCGCTGCGTCCAAGCCACAGGCCCAGCGGAATCGCGACGATCGCGAACAGCAGCTCCTGGCGGAAGGCCGCCTCTTCGCGGAAGGCACCGGCCAGCCCGCTGGCGCTGAATGCGAAGGCGCGCAAGACGCGCATGACGCCGCGCGGCTTGTCGCGCTCCATCAGGCCGCCGCGCCCGGCTTCCAGGTGAGGTCGAGCTGGCGCGCGGCCCGCACGTCGTCGAGCCGGCGCACCGGCAGCGTGTGCGGCGCGCCCTTGAGCAGCGGCGGGTCGCTCTGCGCCTCGTGCCGGATCTTCACCATCGCGTCGATGAAGGCGTCGAGCGCCTCCTTGCTTTCCGTCTCGGTGGGTTCGATCAGCAGGCACTCGGGCACGAGCAGCGGGAAATAGGTGGTCGGTGCGTGGAAGCCGAAGTCGAGCAGGCGCTTGGCGATGTCCATCGCGGTCACGCCCTGCTCCCTCGCGAGCCGCTTCGCGGTGATGATGAACTCATGGCTCGCGCGGCGCTGCGGATAGGCCGCCTCGTAGCCGGCCTGCATCAGTCTCGCGAAGAGGTAGTTGGCATTGAGCGTGGCGAAATCGGCGACGCGGCTCATGCCTTCGCGGCCGAGCATGCGCATGTAGACATAGGCCCGCAGCAACACGCCCGCATTGCCCATGAAGGCCGACAGGCGGCCGATCGACTGCGGCAGGTCTTTTTCGCTGAGCCAGCGGTACTGCTCGCCTTCGCGCCCGACGATCGGGATCGGGAGGAAGGGCAACAGGCGCTCGCTCACGCCCACGGCACCCGAACCCGGCCCGCCGCCGCCGTGCGGCGTCGAAAAGGTCTTGTGCAGGTTCATGTGGATGACGTCGAAGCCCATGTCGCCGGGGCGCACCTTGCCGAGGATCGCGTTGAGGTTCGCACCGTCGTAATAAAGGAGGCCGCCGGCCGCGTGCACGATGCCGGCCACTTCCTTGATGCGGCGTTCGAACACGCCCAGCGTCGAGGGGTTCGTGAGCATGATGCCGGCCGTGTTCGGGCCCACCGCGGCCTTGAGCGCCTCGACGTCGACGTCGCCGTCGGCCATCACCGGGATTTCCCGCACGATGCAGCCGCACATCGTCGCGGTCGCGGGGTTCGTGCCGTGCGCGGCCTCCGGCACGATGATCTCGTTGCGCGCATGATCGCCCCGCGCGCGGTGGTAGGCGCGGATCATCGCGACACCCGCGAACTCGCCGTGCGCCCCGGCCATCGGGGTCAGCGAGACGCCGCGCATCCCGGTGACCTCCTTCAGCATCTCCTGCAGCTCGTACATGCAGGCGAGGAAGCCCTGGCCGTGCGATTCGGGCCCGAGCGGGTGCCGGCCCGTGAACTCCGGTAGCAGCGCGTACTGGTTGCACGCCTTCGGGTTGTATTTCATCGTGCACGAACCGAGCGGATAGAAGTGCGTGTCGATCGAAAAGTTGAGCTGCGAGAGGCGCGTGAAGTGGCGCACCGCCTCGAGCTCACTGACCTCCGGCAGCAACGGCCGGTTCTTGCGGCGCAGGCTCGCGGGCAGGTCCGCGGGAATGGGCACCTTCCCGGGCCATTGGCCGATGGCGCCGCGACCCGGACGCGAGTATTCGAAAATCGACTTTTCCCGGCGATTCGACATGCTGGATATCCTGTTCAGGCCGCGCGTGCGTCGCGCAGCACCTCGGTGAGCGCGGCCGCGTACGCGTCGATGTCGGCGGCGGTCTTCGTTTCGGTCGCGCAGACGAGCAGCGCCGCGCCCAGTTCCGGGCAGGCCTCGGAGAGGTCGAGGCCGCCGAGCACGCCGCGTTCGGCCAGCGCGCGCAGCACCTCCGCGACCGGCCGGTCGAGCGTGAGGACGGCCTCGTGGAAGTGCGGGCCCGCGAAGCAGCGGCGCACGCCCTTGACGCGCGTGAGCGCGGCGACGAGCTCGCGCGTGCGCTGCGCCGAGAGCGCCGCGACCCGCTCGAGCCCCTCGGGCCCCATGATCGACATGTAGATGGTGGCGGCCGTCATCAGCAGGCCCTGGTTCGTGCAGATGTTCGACGTGGCCTTGCCGCGGCGGATGTGCTGCTCGCGCGCCTGCAGCGTGAGGGCATAACCCTCGCGCCCGTCGAGGTCCACGGTGCGCCCGACGATGCGCCCGGGCATCTGCCGCACGTATTCCATGCGGGTGGTCATGAAGCCGAAATACGGCCCCCCCGATGACAGCGGCACGCCCAGCGGCTGGCCCTCGCCGACGACGATGTCGGCGCCCTTTGCGCCCCACTCGCCCGGCGGCTTCAGCAGCGCGAGCGAAGTCGGGTTCACCACCGCGATCACGAGCGCGCCCTGCGCATGCGCCCAGTCGGTGAGTGCATCGACATCCTCCAGCATGCCGAAGAAGTTCGGCTGCTGGATCACGAGCGCGGTGATGTCCTCGCCCGCGTGCGGCGCGAGCGCCGCGGGCGCGATGCAGCCCGATTCGCGCACGAAGGGCACGCTGTCGAAGGTGAGCCCCTGGTTGCCGGCCGTCGCGACTGCTACTTTGCGGTAGTGCGGATGCACGGTGGATGGCACGAGGATACGCTGCGAGTTCGACTTGCGATGCGCGCGCACCGCCATCAGGGCGGCCTCTGCGAGCGCCGAGCCGCCGTCATAGAGCGTCGCATTCGACACCTGCATGCCGGTGAGCGAGGCGATCATCGTCTGGTATTCGTAGATCGCCTGCAGCGTGCCCTGGCTCGCCTCGGCCTGGTAGGGCGTGTACGCGCTGTAGATCTCGCCGCGCGTGACGATCGCCCAGACCGCCGAAGGAATGTGGTGTTCGTAGGCACCGGCGCCCAGGAACGACAGCGGGCTGCCGTCCTGCTTCGCGCGCGCGGTCATCAACCGCCCGATTTCGAGCTCCGACAGCCCGGCCGGCACGCCGGCGAGGGCCTTGATGCGCAGTTCCTGCGGGATCTCGTCGAAGAGCGCCTCGATCGACGGGGCTCCGATCGACGCCAGCATCTCGCGGATGTCGTCTTCGGTGTGCGGTATGAACGGCATGTCGCTTCCCTTACGCCCCTTCGGCCTGCAGCAACGCCTCGTAATCCGACGCGCCCAGCAGGACGTCGACCGCGCGCGGGTCGGCGGGTTTCACCCGCATCAGCCAGCCGCCGCCGTACGGATCCTGGTTGATCAGCTCGGGCGCGCTCGCGAGTTCCGCGTTGGCCGCCGTCACGGTGCCGGCGATCGGGCTGTAGACATCCGATGCCGCCTTGACCGATTCGACCACCCCGCAGGCCTCGCCTGCCGCCAGCGCCCGGCCCACGGCCGGCACCTCGACGAACACGAGATCGCCAAGCGCGGCCTGCGCATGGTCGCTGATGCCGATTTCGACCGTGCCATCGGCGAGGGGTTTCACCCACTCGTGGCTCTTCGCATACCTCAGGTCAGCGGGAATCTGGCTCATGGAAACTCTCCGGTCATGAAACGAGTACTTTGCCGTGGCGGACGAACGGGGGCTTGACCACCCGCGCGGCGAGCAGCTTGCCGCGGATGTCGACCTGCACGTGTTCGCCGGTGCCGGCGGGCACGCGTGCGAGCGCGATGGATTTCTCGAGCGTGGGCGAGAACGTGCCGCTCGTGATTTCGCCTTCGCCCACCGCAGGAACGATCACTTTCTGGTGGCCGCGCAGGACGCCGCGATCCTCCAGCACGAGGCCGACGAGGCGCGCCAGCCCCCCCCGTGCGCGCACCGCTTCGAGCGCGGCGCGGCCGATGAAATCGCGTTCGGCGGGCTCGAAGGCGACGGTCCACGCGAGCCCCGCTTCGAGCGGGTTCGTCGCCTCGCCCATGTCGTTCCCGTACAGGTTCATGCCCGCTTCGAGTCGCAGCGTATCGCGCGCGCCGAGCCCGCAGGAACGCACGCCGCGCTCGTTGAGCGCGATCCACGTCGGCTCGGCCTCCGCGACCGGCAGGACGATCTCGAAGCCATCCTCCCCGGTATAACCCGTGCGGGCGACGAACCAGGCGCCGATCGCCCGGCCATTGAAAGGCGCGAGCGCCATGACAGCCGCGCGTGCGCCCGGATCCTGCGGCGCCTGCGGCAGCAGGCCCTCGACGAGGCCGCGCGCGGCCGGTCCCTGCACCGCGATCATGCCGAGATCCGTGCGCTCGGTGACTTCGACCCCGAACGGCGCCGCGTGCGCGCGGATCCAGGCGAGATCCTTGTCGCGCGTGCCGGCATTGACCACGAGCCGGAAGAAGCGCTCGCCGAGGTAATAGATAATGAGATCGTCGAGCACGCCGCCGGCCTCGTTGAGCAGGCAGCTGTAGAGGGCCTTGCCCGGCGTGCGCAGCTTGCCCACGTCGTTTGCGACGAGGCGCTCGAGGAAGGGCCGCACCCGCTCGCCGGCCAGGTCGACGACGCACATATGCGAGACGTCGAACATGCCCGCGTGGCGGCGCACCGCGTGGTGCTCCTCGATCTGCGAACCGTAGTGGACAGGCATGTCCCAGCCCCCGAAATCGACCATTCGGGCGCCGAGGCGCGCGTGCAAGTCATAGAGCGGTGTACGTCGTCCCATGTGGACCCACTTCCACCGCCCCTCTGTCCTGTGACCTGAGAGATCGGGCCAGTCCACCGGGACTCGCCGCACCCCTTCGGTGGGTGGGCCGGGCCCACCGCTCTCCAGAACTCGCCTGGGATCTGCCGTTCTTTTGCCTGAGCGTTTCCGGGCGGAACTTGCGCCTTCGGCGTCCTTGCCCCCGCGGGCGACAGGATCTCTCCGGACAGTCTTGATATGCGGCGAGCGGCGACATGATACCAGTGACTGCAGCGACTAGAATAACCGTCTGATGTCCACCCACCCCCGCCGTCTCTCCCACGCCGTCCCGGTCGGCACCGTCGTCATCGGCGGCGAACGCCCGATCGTCGTGCAGTCGATGACCAACACCGACACCGCCGACGCGGAAGCCACCGCGCAACAGGTCAAGGCACTCGCCCGCGCGGGCTCCGAACTCGTGCGGATCACGGTCAACAGCGACGAAGCCGCTGCCGCGGTGCCACATGTCCGCGATCGCCTCGACCAGATGGGCGTCGCCGTACCGCTGATCGGCGACTTCCACTTCAACGGCCACAAGCTGCTGCGCGAACACCCCGCCTGCGCCGAGGCCCTCGCGAAGTACCGCATCAACCCGGGCAACGTCGGGCGCGGCAGCAAGCGCGACCCGCAGTTCGCCGAAATGATCGAGACCGCGTGCCGCCACGCCAAGCCGGTGCGCATCGGCGTGAACTGGGGCAGCCTCGACCAGGACCTGCTGACACGCCTGATGGACGAAAACTCCCGCGCCGCGGCGCCGCGTTCGGCCCAGGAAGTGATGCGCGACGCGATCGTCACCTCGGCGGTCGCGAGCGCCGACCGGGCCCGCGAGCTCGGCCTGCCCGAAGGGCGCATCGTGCTCTCCGCCAAGGTGAGCGGCGTGCAGGACCTCATCGCGGTCTATCGCGACATGGCCGCGCGCTGCCGTTATGCGCTGCACCTCGGGCTCACCGAGGCGGGCATGGGTTCGAAGGGCATCGTCGCCTCGACGGCCGGCATGGCGATCCTCCTGCAGGAAGGCATCGGCGACACGATCCGCGTGTCGCTCACGCCGGAGCCGGGCGGCGACCGGACGCAGGAAGTGATCGTCGCGCAGGAAATCCTGCAGACGATGGGCCTGCGCGCCTTCATCCCCATGGTCGTCGCCTGCCCCGGCTGCGGCCGCACGACCAGCACCTATTTCCAGCAACTCGCGCAGTCGATCCAGTCCCACGTGCGCCACCGCATGCCGGAGTGGCGCAAGGCCTACGATGGCGTCGAGGACATGACGGTCGCGGTGATGGGTTGCGTGGTCAACGGCCCGGGCGAGAGCAAGCACGCGAGCATTGGCATCAGCCTGCCCGGCACCGGCGAGCGGCCGGTGGCGCCCGTCTACGAGGACGGCGAGAAGACGGTGACGCTCAAGGGAGAACGCATCGCCGAGGAGTTCCAGGACCTCGTCGAGCGGTATGTCGAGCGCCGTTTCACGCGCAAGGCCGCGCCGTGACCGATCTTTCGGATCGCAAGTGCAAACCCTGCGAAGGCGGCGTGGAGCCGCTCACGCGCGTGGAGGCGGAGCACCTGCGCGCCGGCCTGCACGAAGGCTGGCAACTGGCGGCCGACGCGAAATCGCTGCGCCGGGAGTTCAGCTTCCGCGATTTCTTTCGCACGATGAGCTTCGTGAACGCGCTCGCGCACATCGCGAACCTCGAGGACCATCACCCCGACCTCGAGGTCGGCTACAACTATTGCCGCGTGACTTTCACCACCCACGCGATCCGCGGGCTCTCCGAGAACGATTTCATCTGCGCGGCGAAGATCGATCGGGTGCCGCTGGCGTGAGGCACTAGGCTGCGGGCTGCGTGCAACACCGCCTCAGGCCGGCGCGCGAAAGACGCCGGCATCACTGGTTCATCACATGGCCGCCCTTGAAAGCAATCCAGCCCGAGGGCGTGAACAGGCCGCGATCGGCAACAGACTCGCGAGGTGGCTTTCAAGGCTTGCGCGACAAGGACACTGGTAGTGGTCAAGCGCAGCGTCCGGAACGGAACACAAGCAGGCGGCCAACGCTTCTTGCCCGCAGCCCGCAGCCCGTCGCGCGCCGCCCGTCGCGCGAAGCGCGTAGCGCGGCGCGGCGCCTCAGCGTGCCCGCGCAGCCGCCGGCAACTCCCCGCCGATCCCCAGCGCGCGCTGCGCGAACAGACGCTTCACGGGCCCCAGCCTGTTCACCGCTCCCATCCCGCGGCGTGCGATGCGGCCCATGGGTCCCTGCCCCATCGCCAGGAAATCGTTGAAGCCACTCATCGCCATGGACATCAGCTCGTTGTGAGGGCGGCGCCGGCGCTCGTAGCGGCGCAGGAAACGCAGGGCGCCGGGGTCTTCACGCTCCTCGCGCGCCTCCGACAGCGCATCGGCCAGCGTCGCGGCATCGAGGAAACCGAGGTTCACGCCCTGCCCCGCGAGCGGATGCACGGTGTGGGCGGCGTCGCCAATCAGCGCACATCGCTCGAGCACGTAGTGCCCGGCGCGGGTGGCCGCCAGCGGGATCGAAACCCGGCCGCTCGCGAGCCGCACCGGCCCCAGCGCGCCGTCGAGCGCCGCCGTGAGCTCGCGTTCGAAATCGGCGACCGACAGCGTGCGCAGTTGCGCCGCGCGATCGCTCCCGACCGACCACACGATCGAGCACTGGCCGTTCGCGAGCGGCAGGAACGCCAGCGTGCCGTCGCCGAGAAAGCGTTGCCAGGCCGTTGCCTCGTGCGGTTTCTCCGTCACGACATTCGCGACGATGGCCTGCTGGTGGTAGTCGCGCGTCGTCGCCGCAAGGCCCGCGAGCTCGCGCACGCGCGAGCGCCCGCCATCGGCGCCCACGACGAGCCGCGCGCCGATGCGTCGCTCGCCGAGGCCGACAACGGCCTCGTCCGGCGAAAGGGATAGCGACTCGACCGTCGCGGGCACGATCGTGACCCCGCTCGCCTCGAGGGCAGCGTGCAGCGCGCCCTGGATCAGCCGGCCCTCGACGATGTAGCCGAGGTTCGGTTCGCCGAGTTCGGCGGCATCGAACACGAGCGCGTCGTCGCCGCGAGGCGACATCGAGGCGTGCCACACGCGCATGCATTCGTAGGGGCTCACGCGCGCGGCCTCGATGGCGTCCCAGGCACCCGCTGCGGCGAGGATGCGTGCACTGGCGCGCGAGAGCGCGAACACACGCAGGTCGTAGGCATCGGACGGTTGCCAGGGCGCCGGGCGCTCGCGCTCGATCACGACGATGCGCGCGGGCGCCAGCCCCGCCTGGCGCACGGCCAGCGCGGCGAATGCGGCGCCGACCGCACCCCCACCGACGACCGCCAGGTCGAACTCGGGCGTCACGGCGTGTCAGGCCGCGCGCGACCGGGTATACCGAGGCCGCGCGCGAGGCGGGGCAGGCGGCCCGAGAAACCCCAGCTGACCCGGGACAGCGCGCGCTTGGCAGGCGGCGCGAGATCGAACAGCAGCAGGCCCAGGTCGCGCAGCAGCCCCACGCCCGGGCGCTCGTCGCGAAACAGTTTGACGAGGCCGTCGGTGAACTGGATGACACCCCGGCGATCGGCCTCGCGCGCGGCCGCAAATCGCTCGAGGACCGCGCGGCTGCCGACATCCTCGCCGTTGGCCTTCGCGGCGACGAGCGCTTCGGCAAGGGTGGCCGCATCGCGCAGCCCGAGGTTGAAACCCTGTCCCGCCACCGGGTGCAGCGCCTGCGCCGCATTGCCGATCAGCACGAGGCGCTCGCCGTGCGTCGCATCGCTGCGGGTCAGCGCGAGCGGATAGGCAGAACGGCTGCCGACGCGCACGAAGCGCCCGGCACGCCAGCCGAAGCGCTGCTGCAGCTCACTCAGGAACTGCGCATCGGGCAGCGCGCGGGCGCGCTCGGCGGCGGCAGGCGCCAGTGCCCAGACCACGGTGTAGCTGCCATCCGCGAGCGGCAGCAGCGCGAGCGGGCCCACGGCAGTGAACCGTTCGAACGCCGTACCGTCGTGGCGGCGATCCTCGGCGACATTGGCGACCAGCGCGACCTGGCCGTAGTCCTCGACGTGGGAGGGCAGACCGAGGGACGAACGCAACATCGACTGCGCGCCGTCCGCGGCGACCAGCAGCGACGCCCGCACGCGCTCACGCGCGCCGCCCGCGCGCTCCACATCGAGTACCGCGTCCTCGCTGCCCACGGCCACCTGCACGGGTCGCGCCGGCACATACGCGGCGAGCCGCGGCGCGGCCTCGAGCGCGCTCCACAACGCGCGGCCGATGACGCGGTTTGGCAGGACGTACCCGAAGGCGTCGAGTCCCTGCTCCGCGGCCGTGAGCCGCGCGAAGCCGAAGCGGCCCGCGTCGGATACGTGGATGGCGCGGATCGCGGCGCCCTCTCCCGCCATCCGCGACCAGACGCCGAGGCCCTCGAAAACGGCGCGGCTGCCATTGCCGATGGCGGTCGTGCGCTCGTCGAAACTGGGCTGCGCCGCGGCGTCCGGGGCGTAGCCCTCGACCAGCGCCACCGAGAGCTCCGTGTCGCGCAGCGCCGCGGCGAGGCTCGCGCCCACCATCCCGCCGCCCACGATCGCGACATCGACCGAACGGGCAGCGGTCATGCCGCCTCCATCAGGGCTTCGATCTCCTCGGCGCGCTTCGGCACGCCGTCGGTGAGCACCTCGCAACCGCCCCTCGTCACGACCACGTCGTCCTCGATGCGGATGCCGATGCCGCGCAACCGCTTCGGCACGCCGCGCGCATTCGCGGGAATATAGATGCCAGGCTCGATGGTCAGCACCATGCCCGGCTCGAAGACCCGCCACTCGTCGCCGATCTTGTAGTCGCCGACGTCGTGCACATCCATGCCGAGCCAGTGGCCGGTGCGGTGCATGAAGTAGCGCCGGTAGGCCTGCGCCTTCTCGAGCGCCGGCACGCGGCCCTTCAGCAGGCCGAGGCGCACGAGCCCCTGGGTGATCACGCGCACGGCCGCGTCGTGCGGCTCGTTCCAGTGGTTGCCGGGCCGCACCTTGGCCGTCGCGGCGAGGTTCGCCTCGAGCACCACGTCGTACACCGCTCGCTGGGCCGGGGTGAACCGGCCGCTCACCGGGAAAGTGCGCGTGATGTCGGAAGCGTACTTCTGGTACTCGCAGCCGGCGTCGATCAGCAGCAGGTCGCCGTCACGCAGCACGGCATCGTTCTCGCGGTAGTGGAGGATGCAGGCGTTCTCGCCGCCCCCCACGATCGGCAGGTAGGAATGCCCGGCGTTGTGGCGGTGGAACTCGTGCGCGATCTCGGCCGCGATCTCGTATTCATTGCGCCCCGGCGCGCAGGCCCGCATGGCCCGCACGTGGGCGGCGGCGCCGATCCGCGCCGCCTCGCGCATCATCGCGAGCTCGGCGCGGCTCTTGAAGAGCCGCATGTCGTGCAACACGTGATCGAGCGCGACGAACTCCTGCGGGGCGTGGCGGCCGCGCTTCGACTGTGCACGCAGGCCGTTCACCCAGCCGACCACGCGCTGGTCGAACTCGGGGTGCGTGCCCATCGCGTAGTACACCTTCTCCCGGTTCTCGAGCAGGCCGGGCAGGATTTCGTCGATGTCGCCGATCGGAAACGCGTCGTCCGCGTCGTAGTCGCGCGTCGCGCCAGTGGGCCCGGCGCGCCGGCCATCCCAGGTCTCGCGCGCCGGGTCGCGATCGCGCACGAACAGGACGTATTCGGCCTGCGCGCGTCCCGGGACCAGGATGGCGACCGACTCCGGTTCGTCGAACCCCGTCAGGTAATGGAAGTCGCTGTCCTGCCGATAGGCGTATTCGACGTCGCTGTTGCGCAGGCGCACGGGCGCGGCCGGCACGATCGCGATCGAGTCGCGGCCCATCGATCGCATCAACTGGCGGCGGCGGCGCTTGAACTCCGCCCTGGGAACGGACTTCATCAGTGCAGCGACTCGGTGGCCGCCGGCGGCACCACCCGGTAGGGCGCCAGCTCTTCGAACAGCAGCTGCACCCCCACGCGCACGAACTCGACGAGCTCGGCATAGGCACTTTCGTTCGTTTCGAGGCTCTCGTCGCCGTCGACGCCGATGCGGGTGATTTCGGAGAGGTCGCGGACGATCTCGCCGACCTCGCCGGGCAGGCGTGTCACGTCTTCGATCGAGCTGGTGCCGAGTCCGTAGAGAAAGCCCTGGCACCACTGGCCCAGTGCGGTCGCGCGGGCGGCGATCGACTGTTCATCACCCGGCAGCAGGACCTCGAAGGCCATGTCGACGCCGCCCAGGGCCTGCGCGGTGGCGTCGAAATAGCTGCGGCAGGTTTCCCGGGTCAGGGGGTCCGTGCGTCCATCGGGCAGGATTTCACCGAGCCAGTCGTCCAGGCGATAACTGCCGGCGGCGCACAGCGCCCCGGCGAGGGTGCCGTGGGCCTCGGCGGCATCGGTCAGTCCCTGCGCATCCCCGAGGATGCGCTGCAACTCCGCATAGCTCGACGCGATCATGCGCGCATTATGCCTCAACCCGTCGCTGCGATTGACCGCCCGCCTGACGCAGTTCATAGTCTTTGGGATGAGCGAAAACAGCAAAAACCCCGTCGATGCCGAACTGCGTCGGCTCGAGAAGCGGGTGGACGATCTCGTCTCGATCATCGCGCGCCTGCGCGAGGAGAATCGGGCGCTGCGCCAGCGGCAGGACAGCCTCGCCACCGAGCGCGCCGCCCTCGTGCAGAAGAACGAGCAGGTGAGGACCCGGGTCGAGGCGATGATCGGCCGGCTGAAAACCCTGGAGCACGGCGCATGAGCGAACGCGAAGTCGCACGCATCAGCGTGCGTATCCTCGAGAAGGAATATTTCGTCGCCTGCCCCTATGAGGAGCGCTCCGACCTCCTCGATTCCGCCGAATACCTCAACTCGAAAATGCGCGAGATCCGCGACAGCGGCAAGGTGGTCGGCCTCGACCGCATCGCCGTCATGGCGGCGCTCAACCTCGCCAACGAGTTGCTGCGGGTGCGCAACCAGGGGCAGAAGCTCGACCACGATTTCGGCGGTCGCGTGCGCGCGCTGCGCGAGCGTGTCGAATCGGCGCTCGCAGAGGGCCAGCAGCTCGAACTCTGATAGAGTGTCGCTGGCGTCACCTGCGGTGTTCGACAGTCGGCCGGGTTACCCTCGACCCTAATTGATACACCCATGGGGCTTTGGCTTGCCGGCAGAACTGTGCATGTCCGCTCACGCGGAAAGCCTTACCTTCCGCACCGCGCCCCACCTGTTGCTCCGGTCGAGAGCAACGGCCGGCACCGGCACAGGCGGGTGACGCCTTCCTTTCCCTGCCCTCCGCGATGAACCGAAGCGAGCTTCGCCGCAGCTTGCGTGACCGCCGGAGCGCACTGGGCGACGCGGAACGCGCCCGACTTTCGCGCGCGATCGGCCGCCAGGTACTGAAGGCGATCGGGCCCTCGGCGCGCGGCCGGCATGTCGCCGCCTACGCGGCACTGCCCGGCGAGCCCGACCTCTCGAACGCGCTTGCCACTCTCGACCGCCGCGGCGCACTCCTTTACCTGCCCCGCATCACGAGCTTTCGACGCCGGCAGATGGTCTTTGCGAGCGCGGGAGGCAGCCGGCGCGCCAATCGTTACGGCATCGCGGAGCCCGTGCCGGGTTCGCGGGAGATCCACGCAAGCATGCTCGATATCGTGCTGGTGCCCCTGGTCGGCTTCGACGCGAGGGGCGCGCGGCTCGGCATGGGTGGCGGTTACTACGATCGCGCCTTCGCGTTCCGGCGCCACCGCCGCGTGCTGTCGCACCCCCGCCTCATCGGCATCGCCTTCGCCTGCCAGGAAGTCGATGCGTTGCCGGCGACGGTGCACGACGTATTCCTCGACGCCGTGGTCACCGAGCACGGCCTCACCCGCTTTCCACGGAGTCCCGGATGAACCATTGGCTGATGAAGACCGAACCCTCGACCTTCGGCATCGACGACCTCGAACGCGCCCCGAAGCGCACGACGATGTGGGACGGAGTCCGCAATTACCAGGCGCGGAACATGCTGCGCGACGACTTCGCCAAGGGAGACCGGGCCTTTCTCTACCATTCGAGCTGCGAGGTGCCGGGCATCGTCGCGCTGCTGCGCGTGGTGCGCGCCGGATACCCCGATCCCACGGCGAAAGAGCCGGGAGCACCGCGCTGGTACGCCGTCGACGTGCAACTCGAGCGGCGGCTCGCGCGTGTCATCACGCTCGAGGAGCTGAAGGCGCATGCGACGCGCAAGCTCGCGAAGATGGTGTTGCTGCAGCGGGGCAGTCGCCTGTCGGTGAGCAGCGTGCGCGCCGCGCACTTCGAGTTCATCCTCACGCTCGAGTGATCGCGCGACCTGAACGTGATGCAGATCACGCGCCTCGATGCAAGCACTCTTGCTTGTAATTTGATTACGCGTGTATATACTCACCCTCGGACTAACCCAACAGGAGACTCTCATGGCGAAAGCCAAGAAGAAGGCCAAGAAGAAAGCTGCGAAGAAGAAGTAAGGCCTTTACACCTTCGGCGAGCGTGGAAAGACCTTCCTCGCTCGCCGGCTTCAAAGTCCGACGACACTGGTGCCCGCGAAAGCGGGCACAGTCGTTTCAGGGGCAGGCTGTCGTGGAGCGCATGGCGATGAATGCTGGAAATACCGGAAAACAAAGGGCCGCAGAGGCTGCACTCGCACACGTGGTGCGCGGGTCGATCATCGGCGTCGGCACCGGATCGACGGTCAACCACTTCATCGACGCCCTCGGCCGGATGCGCGACGCGATCCGCGGCGCCGTCTCGAGCTCGAGCGCCTCGACCGCCCGGCTCGAGGCCCTCGGCATCGAAGTGATGGACCTGAACCACACCGGCACACTCGACCTCTACGTCGATGGCGCCGATGAAGCGACACGCGACCGGTACCTCATCAAGGGAGGTGGGGCCGCCCTCACCCGCGAGAAGATCGTGGCGGCCGCCTCGAAGCGCTTCGTCTGCATAGCCGACGAGAGCAAGCTCGTCCCGCTGCTCGGCCGCTTCCCGCTGCCGATCGAGGTGATCCCGATGGCGCGTTCCTACGTCGCGCGGGAGATCGTCGCCCGGGGCGGCCAGCCCGTATGGCGGGAACACTGCGTCACCGACAACGGCAACCAGATCCTCGACGTGCACGGCCTCGAAATCCTCGACCCGCCGAGCCTCGAGCGCGATCTCAACCAGGTTGCGGGCATCGTGACGGTCGGGCTCTTTGCCCAGCGCCCTGCCGACCTGCTCATCATCGGCAACGAGGGCGGGGTCACCGTCATTTGACCGGCCGTGCCGGCGGCGGCGCACCGCCAACCGAAGGGAACTTCGCGAGCATCTGCGGCACGACTTCGCTGACCGCAGCCGGAATATCCTTCATCGTCCGCTCGCTCACGCGCCCCACGGCGACCGCTTCCCAGACGAGCCGCTTCGCGGCGGCATCGACGATGTCGATGTTGAGGGTCCCCTCGGTGTACTGGTCGACGTCGACGTCGTTGTAGCCATACCACGGATCGTAGAAGCCGCGCCGATAGCCGTAGTAACCGAAAGGCGGCCTCGCCGCCGGCGTTTTCGACACGCGCAGCTTCTCGTTCAGCTTGCCCGAGAAGTTCACGAGGAAATCGGGCGTCTCGGACAGCTGGTAGCCGCGGCGGGTCAGCTCCGCCGTCGCGGCCTCCTTCAGGGACGCCGACACGAGCGACTCATAACCCTCGCGATCGGTGCCAAGCGGGTTCATGTAGTTGAAGGTCCGGTAGCCGGCAAGGCTGGCGCCCGGATCCGCGGTCACGCGGATGCGGGGTCCCGAGGCACAGCCCGCGACCAGGGCCAGGATCGCCGCGGCCGTTAGCCAGCGTGAAAACGCACGGGTGGGCATGGTGACTCCTCCGTCGGTCAGTACGACTCCTCGCCCGACTATAGCGGCACGGGTCGGTCAAAGCGACGCGACCTCCCGCTCGATCCCGGTCGAGGGCATGCCCATGCCCGGAGGTTGCCCCAATGTGTTGAGAGGCACCAAACGGCCGCCGATGCGCCGCACAGAATGACGACAGCAGGAACATCGCTTCCGCGATGTCGTAGCAGGTGGCCTCCGTGCTACGAGCCGCATTGTTATGGGAGGCTCGTTGGTTACCGCTTCGGGCGACGTCGGCGCTTGATGTCGATCACGACAAGACCGCTCGCCTTGGCGGCTGCGAGCTGCCGGTCGTCAGCGGACACAAACCTTGAACATCCAAGCACATGTGCCGCCGCCACATGGAGCAAATCGGGGCTGCGCGTGAGCAGCTTCGCCGTGTGGTCCCGCGAAAGTCGGGCCGCGTCGATGAATACCTGCTCCAGATCCAGGGAGACCGCCGATAGCCGCTGGTGCCCGAGGTCATCTCGAAGCTGACGTTGGACAGCGTGACCTTCCGCACGCGTCAGGAGGCCGCGCCCCACGAGCATCTCGAAGGCATTGGAAACTTCGAGCTGATGCAGGGCGGTGAAGGGGACCTGCCCGGCTACGCGCACGGCGTCTCTGGCGCCGGCAGAGAAATGCCCGGGCACATAAACCGGCACCAGGGCGCTCGAGTCGAGATACGTCGTCATCGATCGCCGCGACCCTCGATGACGACAGCCGCGCCGCCGGATGGCAGTACCCGTTTGCCGAATATGGCACGGGTCCGGGCTTCCAGATCTGGCCAAGGCTGGGCCGGGGCCGGCGACTTCACCGGAGCCAGCCGCATGACCGGGCGGCGATGGCGGGTCACTTCGACCGTCTCGCCGCGTTCCACCCGGCTCATGACGGCCTTCAGGTTCTGCTGCAGCTCGCGCACGGAAACGGTGGTCTTGGCCATGTCGTACATTTTGTCCGACATCCGGCGCCCCGTCAAAACGACGGCGCTGCGGCTGCAGGTTCGAGGAGTTCGTCCGCGCCAAAACAAAAAGGCCCGTCTTTCGACGGGCCTTCCTGTTTTGGCTGGGGGACTAGGATTCGAACCTAGGTAAACGGAGTCAGAGTCCGTTGTCCTACCGCTAGACGATCCCCCAAGATCGGCTGCGCAGCGTCGAAGCTTAGCGCTTCGAGTACTGCGGACCGCGGCGGGCCTTGCGGCGACCGACCTTCTTGCGCTCCACCTCGCGCGCGTCGCGCGTGACGAAGCCGGCGGCGCGCAGCGGGCGGCGCAGCGTCTCATCGTATTCGATGAGCGCACGGGTGATGCCGTGGCGGATCGCACCAGCCTGGCCGGTGATGCCGCCGCCGGACACATGGACCTGGAAGTCGAACTTGTCGGTGAGCTGCACGACTTCGAGCGGCTGGCGCACGATCATGCGACCGGTCTCTCGGCCGAAGAACTCGTCGACCGGGCGCGCGTTGACGGTGATGCGGCCCGAACCGGGCTTCATGTAAACGCGGGCGGTGGCGGTCTTGCGACGGCCGGTGCCGTAATTCTGCGTGGCGGGCATCTTCGTTGCTTCCTTCAGATCTCGAGCGGCTTCGGCTGCTGCGCAGTGTGCGGGTGCTTGCCGCCCGCGAACACATGCAGCTTCCTGAACATGTTCCGGCCGAGCGTGTTCTTCGGCAGCATGCCCTTGACGGCGATTTCGATCACGCGCTCCGGATGCTCCTTCAGGAGCTTCCCGAGCCCGATCGACTTGATGCCGCCGATATAGCCAGTGTGGTGGTAATAAATCTTGTCGGCCAGCTTGTTGCCGGTGACGCGGATCTTCTCGGCGTTCACGACGACGAGGTGATCGCCCATGTTCACGTGCGGGCTGTAGTCCGCCTTGTGCTTGCCCTTGAGGCGATGCGCGAGCTGGGTTGCGAGACGCCCCAGGGTCTTGCCCTCGGCATCGATCACGAACCAGTCACCGCGCACCTCGGCGGGCTTTGCAAAAACTGTAGTCATTTCAAGGATCTCCAACCGCCCATGCACGACCAAGGGCCGGCAGGGCCCTAAAAAGGCCGGAAAGTGTACTCAAGCGGTCCCCGCTTTGCAAAACCGGGTAAGCCTCGCCGGGCACCCTCCTTATAATGGGCCCCGAAATGCCCCCATCCACCCCTCTCGATTCCCTGCTTTCGGCCGCGGACCGGGCCCTCCGGGCCGTTTTTGCGAGCCCCGCGGCCACCCGGCCCATGCCGGGGTCGCCGGCGCACGCTGGCATCGGCGGCGCCGACCCCACCCTCTCGGCGCGGTTGATGCGCGTGAACCATGCGGGCGAGGTCGCCGCGCAGGCGCTCTACCATGGCCAGGCGCTCATGGCGAAAGACGACGCCACGCGCGAATGGCTGCTCGCGGCCGCACGCGAGGAAGCCGATCACCTCGCGTGGTGCGAACAACGCCTCACCGAACTCGGCTCGCGGCCGAGCCTCCTGCAGCCGCTCTGGTATGCGGGTTCGTTTGCGATCGGCGCAGCGGCGGCTGCCGTCAGCGACCGCGTGAGCCTCGGCTTCGTCGCCGAAACGGAGCGGCAGGTCGAAGCGCACCTGACGGATCACCTCGACCGCCTGCCCGACGGCGACACGCGCAGCCGCGCGGTCCTCGAGACCATGCGCGCGGAAGAAGTCGAGCACGGCGCGCGCGCGCAGGCGGCGGGCGGCGTCGAGTTGCCTGCGCCGGTGCGCGCGCTCATGCGCCACGCATCCCGCGTCATGACGCGCACGGCCTACTGGTTCTGATGAACGCCCGCGGCCGCGAAACTTGCGACCGCGCGGCGATATGTAATACAAAGCGTGCGCGGGCCATGCGGCCTGGGGGGAAAGCATGGAAGAGAACGTCAAGCCGTTGAGCGACATACCTGCGATCAATCGCTTCCTGAGCTATTGCCGCATCCGCACGGTGCCGTCGAAGACCGTGATCATCCACGCGGGCGACCTGCCCGACGTGCTGTACTACATCATCAACGGCTCGGTCGAAGTGATGATCGAGGACGAGGAAGGCAACGAGATGGTGCTCGCCTACCTCAACAAGGGCCAGTTCTTCGGCGAAATGGGCCTCTTCCACGAGACGCCGACCCGCAGCGCGTGGGTCCGCACGAGGAATTCCTGCGAGCTCGCGGAAATGACCTATCCGCGCTTCCGGCAGATCGCGGCGGAGAGCCCCGGGCTCGTGTTCGAGCTCGCCACGCAGCTCGCCACCCGCCTCGACCGCACCAACCGCAAGCTCGGCGACCTCGCCTTCGTCGACGTCACCGGCCGCGTAGCGCACGCGATCATGGACCTCTGCGGCGAACCCGACGCGATGACGCATCCCGAAGGCATGCAGATCAAGGTGAGCCGCCAGGAGCTGTCGCGCCTCGTCGGCTGCTCGCGCGAGATGGCGGGCCGCGTGCTGAAGGTGCTCGAGGACCAGGGCCTGCTGCGCGCCACCGGCAAGACCATCGTCGTGTTCAACGCACGCCCGAAGATGAAGACCCGCCCCGTCGTCGTTCCGGTGAAGGGTGGCGCCTCGGCGTCCAAGGCGCGCCCGATGGACGATGAGGACGACGACGAGGATGAAGAATAGGACAACGGGCGAAGAAGAAGGCCACGGGCTGAGGGCGACGGGCTGCGGGCCAGAGGCGCGCGCGCGATCACGCGACCCGATTGCGCCCCGCCCGCTTGGCGTCGTACAGGCGGCTGTCGACGGCATGCTGCAGCGGGTCCGGGCCGGACTCGCCATCCCACTGCGCGATGCCGATGCTCAGCGTCACTTCCAGCATGGGATGAAGGCGACGCCAGTCGTGGTTTTCGATCGAGCGGCGCAGCCGCTCGCAGAGCTGCACCGCCGGCGCCCGCGATCGGCCGGGCAGGATCAACGCGAACTCCTCGCCACCGATGCGGGCGACGAAATCAGCTTCCCGGCAGAGCCCTTGCATGAGGGCGGCACATTCGCGCAGCACCACGTCGCCGACCGGGTGCCCGAGTTCATCGTTGATCCGCTTGAAATGGTCGAGGTCGGCCACGGCGAGTGACAGCGGCTGGCCGGTCGCGCGCGCCTTCTCGATCTCGACCGCGAGTTGCCGGCTGAAGGCCCGGCGGTTCGATATCCCCGTGAGGGCATCCTCCTGCGACTCGCGCTCGAACGCGCGGCTGCGCTCGTCGAGCGCGGCGATCAGGCGCTCCTTGTCGCGATTGGCACGCGCGAGCTCGTCGGTGCGCGCGGCGACACGCTGCTCGAGTTCGCGGCGATAGGCCTCGAGGCCCTCGAACGCACGCGCATCGACGATGGCGGGCGCAACCTGCTCGGCGAGGCGTTGCATCAGGTGCAGGTCGGCATCCGAATAGCTGGCGGGCCTCGCGTGGTGCGCGGCGAGCAGGCCGATGGCCTCGCCACCGTCCTGCAACGCGACCACGATCAGCGAGCCGCTGGCGCGTTCGGCCACCCCGCCGCGCTGGCGCAGCGGCGCGGGCGCTTGCGCCCAGTCCTCGACCAGCAGGACGCCGCCCTGCGCGACCACCTGGCCGAAGAGTCCTTCGCCGATCGGCAGCGTACGGGCGGGCAGGCGCACGCCGTCGCGTTCGTGGACGCAGAATTCGAGCACCTGCCGCTCGCGATCCACCAGCACGAGA
This sequence comes from Steroidobacteraceae bacterium, assembly GCA_050185195.1. Taxonomy (GTDB): domain Bacteria; phylum Pseudomonadota; class Gammaproteobacteria; order Steroidobacterales; family Steroidobacteraceae; genus CADEFQ01. Next base: position 146,791 of record JBFWZQ010000003.1, read on the forward strand.
TGGAACTCATCGAAGCGGAACAACCCCCGCGCCTCGGCAAGGATCCGGTCGCCCAGTTCGTCGAGCCGCCGTGCCCCGCGCAGCGCGCGCCACGCCCGCGACAGCAGCGCGAGCGGGCTGCTGTCGGCGTCGGCGGCGGCAAGAGCGCTGCTGATGCCGTTGAAGCTCAGCACGAAGACGATCATCAACAGCGCAAACAGCGCGAAAGTGGCGGGCGCCGCCGTGTTGTAAAGCACCGCCGCGAGCACGCCGGCGGGCACGAACACGAGGTCCACGAGCGTGTACACGGGCTTGATGATGCGGCCCACCTCGCGGCCATCGAGCCGGAAATAGGTCGCCAGCAGCAGTACGTTGACGGCCTGCGCCGCGAGCGCCATGACGACGAGTGGCACGATGTCCCGCGGCCCGGGCACCCCGATCGGGTGGACGCCGCCCGCGGCCTGGTAGGCATAACCGCCGACCAGCAGCATGAGCGTGTCCATCGCGCCGTTGTGCACGGCGCGCAGCACCGCCGCGCGCGGCGAGCCGTGGCTGTAGCTGCGACTGAGCAGCGGCCAGAGGAACGCGGCCACGCCGCACAACAGCGCGGCGACCGGCGGCGTGAACACGAGCAGCAGGCCGACCTGCGGCACGCGCTCCATCGACGTGAGCCCGACGCGCGGCACCGGGATGCCGAAGTGCCAGATCGCCAGCAGCACGCCGACCCAGGCGAGCGCGATCCATGGCGAGGGAAAATCCGTTGCGCGGCTGAGGTCGACCCAGAGCCACGCGATCGCGGCCACGGCGATCGTGAGCGAATAGAGGGTCAGCGATCGGTAGCGCGAAGCCATGCTCGTGCGCGCCCCCTTGCGCCCGGCTCAGGACGGCCGGCTGTGCTCCTGCAGCGAACGGCGCATCGCGGCAATGGTCGCCGGGTAGTCCTTCGAGCCGAAAATCGCCGAACCCGCGACAAAGGTGTCGGCACCCGCGGCCGCGATCGCGCCGATGTTGTCGATCTTCACGCCGCCGTCGATCTCGAGTCGCACGGCACGGCCCGAGGCATCGATGCGACGACGCACCTCGGCCAGCTTCGTGAGCGCCGAGGGAATGAAACCCTGCCCGCCGAAACCGGGGTTCACCGACATCAGCAGCACGAGGTCGAGCTTCTCGAGCGTGTAGTCGAGCCAGTCGAGCGGCGTCGCGGGGTTGAACACGAGCCCCGGCTTCGCGCCGCACTCACGGATGAGCGCGATCGTGCGATCGACGTGTTCGCTCGCCTCGGGGTGGAAACTGATGTAGGTGGCACCCGCCTTCGCGAAATCGGGCACGATGCGATCGACCGGCTTCACCATCAGGTGCACGTCGATCGGCGCGGTGACGCCGTGCCTGCGCAACGCCTCGCAGACGAGCGGGCCGATCGTCAGGTTCGGGACGTAGTGGTTGTCCATCACGTCGAAATGGACGATGTCGGCACCGGCCGCGAGCACGGCGTCCACTTCGTCCCCGAGCCGCGCGAAGTCGGCGGAGAGTATCGAGGGGGCGATCCAGGGCGTCTGGCGCATGGCCCCAGTGTACCGGCAGTCGCCACCGATGTCCGGGGACTCGCGCGGCGCGCTCCGCGTCGCCCGTGTGCCGATCAACCGCGCATGCCGCGCGCTTCCCGCACGCGCTCCCACGCGACGATGATCTGCTGGGTGCGCTCCTTGGCATGCTCGATCATCGAATCGGGCAGGCCGTTCGCCTTCAGCTTGTCCGGGTGGTGGCGGGACAGCTGCCGGCGGTAGGCCTTGGTGACGTCCGCGTCACTCGCGCCGGCCGCGACTTCGAGCACGGCATAAGCCTCATCGAGCGAGAGCCCGGGGGTCGCCGCAGGTCGTGCGCCGGGCCGCCCACCCGAACGAAGCGCAGCTTCGATATGCGCGAATTCGAATGCGGACACGCCGAGCATCTGGGCGAGGCGCTGTACATGGCCACGCGTCGGCGGCGCGAGGTCCGTGCCGTCGAGCGCGGCCCGCATCTGGATCTCGAAGAAGATGCGCAGCAGGTCTGGTCGGCCCACGCAGGCACGGCGTATCGACTGGATGGCGCCCCCATAGTCGAAGCCTGCATGCTTGCCGCGCTGGAAACACGCGATCGCGGCGTGCACGCTCGCCTCATCGAGCCGCAGGGCCGCCATGACCGAACGCGCGGCGGCGATCTCGCGTTCCGACACGCGGCCGTCCGCCTTGGCGATGTGGCCCATGACTTCGAACGTGGCCGTGAAAAAATGCGCGCCGAAGTTGCGGGCGCCCTGCGCAGCCGGCGTCGCATCGCCCTGGTCGAACTGGTGGCCCATGACGGCGCCGAGCACCGCGCCGAAAGGACCGAGCGTGAAGAGCCCGACCAGGCCCCCGATCAATTTGCCCGTCCACCGCGTCGTCATGGAAGGCGTAAAGTTACACGATCCTTGACCGGGCCGCGCAGGGGACGTCAAGATTCCCGGCCCCGCCTGCCGACCCGACCCATGACACCGCCTACCGTCCACACGACCGCCCTGAAGGGCCTCACCAAGACCCACAGCGGCAAGGTCCGCGACATCTACGCCGTCGACGGCAGCAGCATGCTGATCGTCACGACCGACCGGCTCTCGGCGTTCGACGTGATCCTGCCCGATCCGATCCCGTGGAAGGGCCATGTGCTGAACGAGATCGCGAACTACTGGTTCGCGCGCACGTCGCACATCGTGCCGAACCATCTCACCCGCCGCGCGGTGCGGGAAGTCGTCTCCGATCCCGAGGACCTCGCGCTCATCGAGGGGCGCGCAGTGGTCGTGCGGCGACTGCGCGCGCTGCCGATCGAGGCCGTGGTGCGCGGCTACCTGATCGGCTCGGGCTGGAAAGACTACGGCCAGACCGGCCAGGTCTGCGGCATCGAACTGCCGCCCGGGCTGCAGCTCGCCTCGAAGCTGCCGGCGCCGATCTTCACGCCGGCGACCAAGGCCGAGACGGGCGCGCACGACATCAACATTTCCTTCGACGAAGCGGCGGCGCTCGTCGGCGCGGACATCGCGGCGCGCGTGCGCGAGATCGCGATCGCGCTCTACGTCTTCGCCTCGGAACACGCCGCCGCACGCGGCCTCATCATTGCCGACACGAAGTTCGAGTTCGGGCTCGACGACGAGGGGCGCATCCACCTGATCGACGAGGCGCTCACGCCCGACTCCTCGCGTTTCTGGCCCGCCGACACCTGGCGCGTCGGCGCAAGCCCGCCGAGCTTCGACAAGCAGTTCGTGCGCGACTACCTCGAATCGCTCGCCTGGAACAAGCAGCCGCCCGCGCCGCGCCTGCCCGCCGACATCATCGCGCGCACCAGCGAAAAATACCGCGAGGCGCTCGCGCGCATCACCGGCCCCGCTCGCTGAGCGGACCCGCGCCGGCGGCTATCCGCTATCGGCCGTTCGCTGTAGGCTTCCTTGCATGTGGATTCGCGCGTGGAGCTTCCTCGACCGCTGGCTCTTCGGGCCGCTGTCGCTGTCACCGCGTCCCGTCGGCTGGCTGCTGCGCCTGCTGCGTTATCCCTACGCCGTGCTGCGCGACCTGTCACAGGGCCAGCTCAACCTGCGCGCGATGGGGCTCGTCTACGCGACGTTCCTGTCGCTCGTGCCGCTGCTCGCGTTCAGCTTCGCGATCCTGAAGGGCTTCGGCGCGCACCGCGACCTCGAACCGATCATCTACGAATTCTTCCGCCCGGTGGGCGCGGCGGCGACGGAAATCACCGCGCGCATCATGCAGTTCGCCGACAACGTCAGCACCGGCATCGTCGGCTCGGTCGGTTTCGCCCTGCTGCTCTGGACCCTGATCGGCACGATCAAGAAGGTCGAGGACAGCTTCAACTACGTGTGGCACGTCGAGCAGCCGCGCAGTTTCGCGCGGCGCATCACCGAATACGTGACGCTGCTGATCGTCGGCCCGCTGCTGCTGGTCGGCTTCCTCGGCCTTGCGCACCGTGCGCTCGACAGCGAGCCCTGGCAGGTCATCGCCCACCTGCCGCTGCTGCGCCGGCTGGTCGGTTTCGCCACGGGCCTCGAGCCCTACGCGATGGTGACGGCGATCTTCACGCTCGTGTACATGTTCGTGCCCAACACGCGCGTGCGCTGGCGCCCCGCGCTGGTCGGCGGCGTCACCGCGGGCATCCTGTGGGCCGCGGTCGGTACGATCTTCACGGCCTTCGTCGTCTACTCGACGCGCCTCACGATCGTGTACGCGGGCCTCGCGATCATCGTCGCGATGCTGCTGTGGACCTACTTCGGCTGGCTGATCCTGCTGATCGGCGCCCAGCTCTCGTTCTACCTGCAGAACCCCGAGTACCTGCGCATCGGCTTGCGCGAACTGCGCCTCTCGAGCGTCGAGGTGGAGCGCGTGTCGCTCAAGATCATGTATCTCGTCGGGCGCTCGCACGCCGAGGGCGCCGCCACCTGGACCGTCAGCACGCTGTCGGCGGAGCTGGGCCTGCCCGGCATCGCCGTCGCGCAGCTCGTCGCGACCTTCGAAGCCGCGGGACTCGTGCTGGCGACCGACGACGAGCGCCTGCTGCCCGGCCGCGACATCAACCACATCCGGCTGCAGGACATCCTCGATGTCGCCCGCAACCAGAAGAACGGGCATGCGCCGGCGCGCGATCTCTCCCTTCCGCCCGTAGATCGGCTCACCCGCGCGCTGGACGAGGCCTGGCGCAACTGCTGCCAGGAACGCACCCTCGGCGAGCTCGTCGCGGAGGCGGGTTAAGCGGCGCGCAGCGCGCGCCGCGCACCGGGCCTGGGGCTACGGGCAACGGGCCAGAAGCGTCGGCTTGGCTTTGGCGCGCGCAGCGCGCCTCTGGCCCGTAGCCCATTGCCCATTGCCCGCTGCTCGCTGCGCGCCGCGCGGTGCGCGGCGCGCAGCGCCTACCCCCCCGCGATCGTCATTTCGCCGACGAGTATCGAGCCGGTCCGAACGGTGCCGCGCAGGTCCACGTCGCTGCCGACGGCATCGATCGCGCGATACATGTCGCGCAGGTTGCCCGCGATCGTGACCTCTTCGACCGGGAAGGCGATCGCACCGCCTTCCACCCAGAAGCCGGTGGCGCCGCGCGAGTAGTCGCCGGTCACGCCGTTCACGCCCTGCCCCATGAGTTCGGTCACGACGAGTCCCGCACCCATGCGCGCCACGAGCGCGTCGAAAGAGAAAGCCTCGCGATCGGTCTCGACCAGCAGGTTGTGCACGCCGCCGGCATTGCCGGTGGACTTCAGCCCGAGCTTGCGCGCCGCGTAGGATCCGAGCACGTAGCCCTGCAGCACGCCACCGGCGACGAGTTCCCGATCGTGCGTCGCGACGCCCTCCGCATCGAACGGGCTGCTCGCGAGGGCCTTCGGAATGTGCGGCCGCTCGCGCACCTGGATGAAGGCCGGCAGGACCTGCTGGCCCGCGGCGTCCAGCAGGAACGAGGAGCGGCGATACTGGCTGCCGCCGCGGACTGCCGCGACCAGGTGGCCGAAGAGGCCGCGCGCGACTTCCGGCACGAACAGCACGGGCGCACGCCGCGTGCCCATGCGCCGGGCGCCGAGCCGCGCGATCGCCCGCTCGCCGGCACGCCGCCCGATCAATTCGATCTCGCCGAGCTCGCCGGGATCGCGCGCCGCCGCGTACCAGTAGTCACGCTGCATGTCATGGCCCGCCTGCGCGACGAGCGCGCAGCTCACGCTGTGGCTCGAACTCGGGAAGCCCCCGAGGAAGCCGAGCGAGTTGCCGTAGACATGCACGCCGCGGTGCGTCGAGACGCTCGCGCCTTCCGAGTTGGTGATGCGCGCATCGACCGCGCGGCCGGCCGCTTCGCAGCGGCGCGCCAGCTCGACGGCGTCCACGGGCTCGATGTCCCAGGCGTGGTCGAGATCGAGGTCGGGTATGCGGGTCGCGAGCGCCCCGGGATCCGCGAGGCCCGCGTAGGGGTCCTCCGCGGTGTAGCGCGCGATGGTGCAGGCCTTGGCGACCGTGGCGCCGACGGCCGCGGGGGTCAGGTCGGCGGTGCTGGCCGACCCCTTGCGCTGCCCGACGAAAACGGTGACCCCGAGCCCGCGGTCGCGCTGGTACTCGACGGTATCCACTTCGCCGAGCCGCACGTTGACGGTGAGCCCCTGCTGCAGGTTCGCGTCGACTTCCGCCTGGGTCGCCCCGAGTCGCCGGGCCTCCTCGAGCGCCGCCGCGACGACCCCTTGCAGCTCGCCGATTCGCGTACCATCCACACGCTGTTGCATCAGGCGCATTGTAGCAGTCATGTCCGACGACGAATTCGACGACCGCCCGAGCAAGAGCGCGCGCAAGCGCGCCGCACTCGCGGCCCAGGACCTCGGCACGCGCCTGATCGGGCTTCGCGAAGCGGATCTCGCCGCGCTGGCGTTGCCCGAACCGCTGCTCGATGCAATCCGGGAAGCGCGCCGCCTGACGAGCCGCGCGGCACTCGCGCGCCAGCGCCAGTACATCGGCAAGCTGATGCGGCACATCGATAGCGCGGAGATCGAGGCCGCGATCGATGCCCGCGCGCAGGCGGACGTTGCCGGGAGCGAAATGCTGAAGGACGTCGAGCGCTGGCGCACGCGCCTGCTCGCCGGGGGCGACGCCGCGTTCGATGCACTCGAGGCCATGCATGCCCCGATCGACCGCCCCGCGCTCGGCGCGCTGCTGGCGGCGGCCCGCGATGAACAGGGAACCGCAGCGATGCGCACGGCCGCCTCGCGCAACCTCTTTCGCGCGCTGCGTAGCCTGATTTCCCGTAAAATGCCGCGATGACTGCACTCGTAGGCATCATCATGGGCTCGTCCTCCGACTGGGAGACGATGCAGGGCGCGGCTGAAACGCTCGAGAAACTCGGGGTGCCGCACGAGGTGCGCATCGTATCGGCCCACCGCACGCCGGACCTGCTGTTCGAGTACGCCGCGGGGGCGCAGCAGCGCGGCCTCAAGGTCATCATCGCGGGCGCGGGCGGTGCGGCACACTTGCCGGGCATGACCGCCTCGAAGACGACCCTGCCCGTGCTCGGCGTGCCGGTCGAATCGAAGGCGCTGAACGGCCTCGATTCACTGCTGTCGATCGTGCAGATGCCGGCCGGGGTGCCCGTCGCCACCCTCGCGATCGGCGCGGCGGGTGCCAAGAATGCCGGCCTCATGGCGGCCCAGATCCTTGCGCTCACCCACCCGGACATCGACGCGGCGATCAAGTCGTTCCGCGCGCGGCAGACCGCCACGGTGCTCGAGCAGGGCGATCCGCGGCGCCGGTGAGCAAGGCAGCAGAACCGAAGACCGTCGGGATCATCGGCGCCGGCCAGCTCGGGCGCATGATGGCGCTCGCCGGCTATCCGCTCGGCCTTGATTTCCGCTTCCTCGACCGCGGCCCCGGCACGCCCGGCGGCCAGGTCGCGCCGCTCCTCGCCGGTGAATTCACCGATCGCCGGCTCCTGCGCCGCCTGGCGCGGGGCACCGACGTCGTGACCTTCGACTGGGAAAACGTGCCGGTCGAACCGCTGCGCGCGCTGTCGAGAAGCATCGCGTTCGCGCCACCGCTGGCCGCGCTGGCCGCCGCGCAGGACCGGCTCGCCGAGAAGCGGCTCTTCGAACGGCTGGGTGTGCCGACGAACCGCCATGCGCCGGTCGATGGTGCGCGGGACCTGGCGCGCGCCTTCGAGCGGATCGGGCCCGGCGTGCTGAAGACCCGCCGGCTCGGCTACGACGGCAAGGGCCAGTTCCGGGTGCGCTCGCGCGCCGACCTCGCGCCGGCGCTCGCCGCGCTGGGCGAGGCCCCGCTCCTCTACGAAGAGTTCGTGCCGTTCGACTACGAGGTCTCGGTCATCGGCGCACGCAGCACGCGCGGCGAGATCGCGATCTATCCGCTCAACGGCAACGTGCACGTGGATGGCATCCTGCGCCTCACGCGGGCGCCATGGGGCACGCCCGCACTCGCCCGCGCCGCCGCCCGGCACCTGACGCGCGTGCTCGGGCATTTCCGCTATGCCGGCATCCTGACGATCGAGTTCTTCGTGCGTGGCGGCCGGCTGATCGCCAACGAGATGGCGCCGCGCGTGCACAATTCCGGGCACTGGACGATCGAGGGCGCCGAAACGAGCCAGTTCGAGAACCACCTGCGCGCGATCCTGGGCCTGCCCCTCGGCAGCACCCGGCCACGCGGCCATGCCGCCATGGTGAACCTGATCGGGGAACTGCCGGCGCGGGCGCAGGCGCTGGGCGTTCCGGGCCTGCATTGGCATGATTACGGCAAATCGCCCCGTCCCGGCCGCAAGATCGGCCATTGCACGCTGGTCGAAGCCACGGCCGCCCTGCGCGACCGGCGGGTCCGCGCGCTGCTGCCCCGGCTTGCGCCGGGCGTGCGCGTGTCGTTTCCGCGCGCCGGGTGATATCCCTTAAGATCGCCCGGTCATGTACCTCGACCTTTTCAAGCTGCACGACCTGCCGTTTCGGCTGAGCCCCGATCCGCAGTACCTGTATCTCAGCCGAAACCACTCCAGGGCCAAGGCCTACATGGAGTCGACGATCTGGTTCACGGACGGCTTCGTCGTGATCACCGGCGAGATCGGCTCGGGCAAGACCACGCTGATCGAGACCTTCCTGCGCGAGCTCGAGCAGGACGTCGTCGTGGCGCAGGTCAACCAGACGCAGGTCTCGGCGCTCGAGTTCCTGCAGTCGGTGCTGGTGCAGTTCGGCTTCCAGCCGTTCAAGATGCGCAAGGCGGAACTGCTCGCGACCCTGAACCAGTTCCTGATCGAACAGTACGCCGCGGGCCGCAAGGTGCTGCTGATCGTCGACGAGGCACAGAACCTCAGCCTGCGCGTGCTCGAGGAGATCCGCCTGCTTTCCGGCGTGGAGACGTCCCGCGAGAAAGTGCTGCGCATCATCCTCGCGGGCCAGCCGGAACTCAACGACAAGCTCGATTCGCGCGAGCTGGTGCAGCTCGCGCAACGCATCCGCCTGCGTTTTCACCTCACCGCGCTGTCGCAGGACGATACGCAGCACTACATCCTGCACCGCCTCGAAGTGGCGGGCGCCGCAGGCCGCGAGATCTTCGCGCCCGACGCCTTTCCGGAGATCTACCGCTACACGGGCGGCACGCCGCGCCTCGTCAACACCCTGTGCGACACCGCGATGATGGGCGCTTACGCGAGCGACCGGCCCGCGGTGACGCGCGAGGACGTGCTGCATGCGGTGGAAGAGCTGCAGTGGACCGAATATGCCTCGCGCACGCATCGCGAACTGCGCACCCCGGCAGCGGGCGAACGCGGCGTCGAGCCTGCGCTCGAGCGCACCGGCTCGCGGCGCAGCGACGTGATCCTCGCGCACGTGATGCTGAGCATGGACGGGGACGCGCTCTCGGAGATGCCGCTGCGGCCGGGCCGCGTGATCATCGGTCGCACGTCCGACAACGACATCCAGGTCGACAGCCGCTTCGTGAGCCGGCACCACTGCCAGGTCGTCACGACGCCGGAATGCAGCGTCATCGAGGACCTCAACAGCACGAACGGCATGACGGTGCGAGGCAAGCGCGTGCGTCGCCACGTGCTGGCCGACGGTGACGTGGTGGCCCTCGGCCAGCACATGCTCACCTACCGCGACGACCGCGTCGCGCACGCCACCGCGGCGAAACCGGGTGACACGACCCGGCTCGAGGCGCCTGCCGGCGACGCCCGCGGGCGTTAATCCTTCCCGTTGCGGGGTGGCAGGCCGTCGCCGCCGTATTCATGGCGCATGGCCCGAAAGTCGCGCCGGCGCAAGCCGATGGCGAGCCCCCAGACGAGGGCCAGGAGCCCTGCAAACCCCAGTAGCCCGCCGAGCCAGCCTTTCAGGCGGAAATAACTGAGGGCCAGCACGGTGAGGCCACCGAGCCCGTAGAACCAGGGCAGGAGTTCATAGATCGGCTTGGCGAAATGGGGCCGATGAACGTGCACGGCGCCGATCCTACCGCGCCGCGCGCAGGCCGGCCACGCGCCGTCAGCGCGAGCGCCCGGCGAAGAGCTCGAGGAAGCGGCCGATCAGCGACGGCTGCCAGCTGACCTGCATGTCATCGCGCTTGCCCGCATGGGCCCGGGTGGCCTCCTGGACGAGGTCCTGGGGCAGCAGGCGCTGGAAGCTTCCGGTCGCGGCCGGATCGATCTGCGTGGCGTTGTTCATGGGCGCAACGTACCGGGCGCCCGAGGCAGCCGGTGTGCGCCGGCTCACAGGCGCGGGAAGGGCCGCCGTTATGTCGAACGCGCAGCCCTCACCCCGTCCCACCCACGGTGAGGCCGTCGATGCGCAGGGTCGGCTGCCCCACGCCCACCGGCACGCTCTGCCCGTCCTTGCCGCAGGTGCCGACACCGTCGTCGAGCTTGAGGTCGTTGCCGACCATCGCGACGCGGGTGAGCACGTCGGGGCCGTTGCCGATCAGCGTGGCACCCTTGATCGGCGCGCCGATGCGGCCGTTCTCGATGAGGTAGGCCTCGCTCGTCGAGAACACGAACTTTCCCGACGTGATATCGACCTGGCCGCCGCCGAAATTGACCGCGTAGATGCCCTTCTGCACGGAACCGATGATGTCCCCGGGTGCGTGCGGCCCGGCACGCATGTAGGTGTTCGTCATGCGCGGCAGTGTCATGCTCGCGAAGGACTCGCGGCGGCCGTTGCCGGTCGAGCGCGTCCCCATCAGGCGGGCATTCAACTTGTCCTGCAGGTAGCCCTTCAGCACGCCGTCCTCGATGAGCGTCGTACACTGCGTCGGCGTGCCCTCGTCGTCGATGTTGAGCGAACCGCGGCGGCGCGCGAGCGTGCCGTCGTCGACCACCGTGACGCCCGGCGACGCAACACGCTCGCCGATGCGGTTCGTGAAGGCCGAGGTGCCCTTGCGGTTGAAATCGCCCTCGAGCCCGTGGCCGATCGCTTCGTGCAGCAGGATGCCCGGCCAGCCGGGGCCCAGCACCACCGTCATGCTGCCGGCGGGCGCGGGCACCGCCTCGAGGTTGACGAGCGCCTGCCGCGCCGCCTCGCGCGCGAGTTCGAGCGGCTTGTCGCCCGCCACGAGTTCGGCGAGCGAGAACCGGCCGCCCGAACCGGAGTACCCCTGTTCGCGCCGTCCGTTCTGCTCGGCGATCACCGACACGTTGAAACGCACGAGCGGGCGCACGTCGGCGGCGAGCGTGCCGTCGCTCGTCGCGACCATGATGACTTCGTAGACGGACGCGACGCTCGCCATCACCTGCACGATGCGCGGATCGAAGGCGCGGGTTTCGCGATCGACGCGCTCGAGCCAGGCCACCTTCTCGTGGTCGGTGAGCGCTGTGCCCGGGTCCACCGGCAGGTAGAGGCGATGGCCGCCCGCGGGGTGCATCGCCTGCAGCGCGTGCTGGGTGCCGCTCGCGGCAATCGCGCGCGCGGCGCGGCCGGCTTCCTCGAGCGCGGGCAGCACCACTTCATCCGAATAGGCGAAGCCGGTCTTTTCGCCCGCGAGCGCACGTACCCCGACGCCCTGTTCGATGCTGGCGCCGCCTTCCTTGACGATGCCGTCCTCGAGCGCCCACGACTCTTCGCGGGCGAGCTGGAAATAGACGTCGGCGGCATCGACGGCGTGGCCCATGACCTCGCCGAGCACCCGGTCGACCCGTGCGATGTCGAGTCCGCCGGGGCGCAGGATCAGCTCGCGGGCAATGGCGAGGGAGTCTGGGGTGTCAACCATGTTCATTGGACCATCATCACAGCATTCGGTGCCTCAGGGACGGAAATCGGGCGCGTGCCTGCGCCTGTGCAGCGCGGTCGAGCGCCGCCACGACGCAGCCCGGCCCGGCGGGCCGACGCCCGAGGATGCGGCCCCAGTAATCGACGATCATCGTGTCGCCGTAGGTCTGGCGGCCGCCGGCATGCCGGCCCACTTGTGCGGGTGCGGCGAGAAACGCGAGGTTTTCGATGGCCCGCGCCCGCAGCAGGGTTTCCCAGTGCGCCTCGCCGGTCGGCACCGTGAACGCCGACGGCAGCACGAACCACTCCGCTCCTTCGGCCACAAGGCGGCGAAAGAGTTCAGGGAAGCGCACGTCATAGCAGACGCCCATCCCCAGCCTGCCGGCCGGCGTGTCGATCACCTGCGGCTGGCGGCCTGGCGCGACGTGCGCGGACTCCCGATGGCTCTCCGTGGCATCGGGCAGGTCGACATCGAACAGGTGGATCTTGTCGTAGCGGGCCACGCAGTGCCCGCCTGCATCGAACACGAGGCTTGCCGCTGCAACACGCCGTGCATCGCCCTCGATGCGCAGCGGGATCGTGCCGCCCACCACCATGAGGCGATGGCGCTGCGCCGTGCGCGCGAGGAAATCCTGGATCGGGCCGGCGCCCTGCGTTTCGGCGATCGCCAGTTTCTCCACGCTGGCGGCGCCCATGAAGGCGAAGTTCTCCGGCAGGGCCGCCACCACCGCCCCCTCGCCGGCCGCCTCGCCGAGCAGCCGTTCGGCCTGCGCGAGGTTCTCCGCCACGTCGGCGGTACTCGTCATCTGGATCGCCGCAACACGCGCCGGGTTCATGTCAGCACCACGTCGTACTGGTCGACGCCGTAGAACGACTCCACCTGCAGGCGGATCGGCTTGCCGTTGGCCGTCTCGAGTTCCGACAGGGCCGGCGCCTCCTCGTCGAGCAGCCGGTCGATCACGTCCTGGTGGGCGAGGATCACGAGTTCGCGGCTGCCGAACTGGCGCACCTGCCGCAGGATCTCGCGCAGGATCTCGAGGCACACAGTCTCCGCGGTGCGCACGAAACCGCGCCCCTCGCAGGTGGGGCAGGCCTGGCACAGCAGGTGCTCGAGGCTCTCGCGCGTGCGCTTGCGGGTCATCTCCACGAGGCCGAGCGGCGAGAGGCTCGCGATGTGCGTCTGCACGCGATCGGCCGCGAGGCTGCGCGACAGCGCGTCGAGCACCTGGCGGCGATGCGACTCGTCCAGCATGTCGATGAAATCGATGATGATGATGCCGCCGAGGTTGCGCAGGCGCAGCTGGCGGGCAATCGCGACCGCCGCCTCGAGGTTCGTCCGGAAGATCGTTTCCTCGAGGTTGCGGTGGCCGACATAGGCGCCGGTATTGACATCGATCGTGGTCATCGACTCGGTCTGGTCGATGATCACGTAACCGCCCGACTTGAGCTCGACCTTGCGCCCGAGGGCGCGTGCAATCTCCTCCTCGGTGCCGTGCAGGTCGAAGATCGGCCGCTGGCCCGCATAACGCTCGATGCGATCGAGCGCCTCGGGCGTGAAGGCGCGCGCGAACTCGCGCATTTGCGCATACGCGGGCTCGCCGTCGACCAGCACGCGCTCGATGTCGCGCCCCAGCTCGTCGCGCAGGATCCGCGTCGGCAGCGGCAGGTCCTCGTGCACGAGTTCACCGGGTGCGGCGGACAGGGAACGTTCGCGCACGTGGTCCCACAACCGGCCGAGGTAGACCATGTCGGCGCGCAGCGCGTCGCGCGTCGCGCCGGCGGCGGCGGTGCGCAGGATGAAACCGCCGCCCTGCGCGGGCTGCGGCAGGTCGGCCACGATCTCCCGCAGGCGCTGGCGCTCGGCCTCGTCCTCGATGCGCGCCGAAACCCCCACGTTTTCGCTGCGTGGCATGTAGACGAGGTAGCGCGACGGCAGCGACAGGAAGGTCGTGAGCCGCGCGCCCTTGGTGCCGATGGGATCCTTGACGATCTGCACCAGCAGCTCGTCGCCCTGGTTCACGAGGCGCCGGATGTCCTCGATCTTCGGCAGGCCGATCATCGTGGAATCGGGGCGCGTGACCGCGATGTCATCGACGTGCAGGAACGCGGCGCGCTCGAGCCCGGCGTCGATGAAGGCCGCCTGCATGCCGGGCAGCACGCGCGTGACGCGGCCCTTGTAGATGTTGCCGACGAGGCCGCGGCGGCTCGCGCGCTCGATGTGCACTTCCTGCAGCACGCCGTTTTCGAGCAGCGCGGCGCGCGTCTCGCGCAGCCCGCTTTCGATCAGGATCTCGGCGGTCATGGCACGGGGCTCCCCCAGACGGGGATGCCTGCCTCCCGCAGCAGTGCGGCGGTCTCGAACAGTGGCAATCCCATCACGCCAGAATAGCTGCCCGCGAGGCCCGCGACGAATGTGGCACCGAGCCCCTGCACGGCATAACCGCCCGCCTTGTCCCGCGGTTCGCCGCTGTCCCAGTAGCGGGCGGCCGTCGCGGCATCGATCGATCCGAAGCGCACCTCGGAACGCACCACGCAGCCCCTTGGCGTGGGCCGGGGCGGATCGCCGGCCAGCAGCACGATCGCCGTCAGGACCTCGTGCGTGCGGCCTGCCAGCGCGAGCAGCATGCCGACGCCCTCCTCGCGCGTCGCCGGCTTGCCTAGCATCCGGCCATCGAGCACGACCGTGGTATCGGCGGCCAGCACGGGCAACCCGCGCCGCGCCGCAGCCTGCGCCCACGCGGCCTCGCCCTTGGCCAGGGCCACGCGGGCCGCATAGTGCCCGGCGTCCTCGCCCGGCAGCGCGGACTCGTCGGCGCCGCTCGCGAGCACGAGGTGCGGCACGCCGATCTGGTGCAGCAGCTCCCGCCGGCGCGGCGAGGCCGAGGCAAGGCACAGCACGGGCGGCGCCGTGCCGCTCAAGGGCAGTTGCCGTTCATGCGCGATGGTAAGGGTGCCCCGCGAGCACCGTATGCGCGCGATAGAGCTGCTCGGCCAGCACCACGCGCACGAGGGCGTGCGGGAGCGTGAGCCGGGACAACGACCAGCTGAGATCGGCGCGCGCGCGCACTTCGGGCGCGAAACCGTCCGGGCCGCCGATCAGGAAGGCGAGATCGCGCCCGTCCCGCATGCGCTCCGCGAGCCATGCGGACAGTTCGACGCTGGAGAAGGCCTTGCCGCGTTCGTCGAGGGCGACGACGTAGTCATCCTTCGCGAGGCTGCCGATCAAGCGGCGCGCCTCGTCCTGCATCGCGCGGTCGACCGGTGCATTGGCCGGGCGCGGTCCCGGCGCCAGCTCCACGACGTCCACCCGCAGGGCCGGCCGCAGGCGCTTGAGGTATTCATCGCAGCCCGCGCTGACCCACCCCGGCATCCGCGTGCCGACGGCGATGAGGCGCACGCGCATGGCGAGGGTGTGCCCCGGTGGCTCAGTGCGTGGTGCGCGACCGGGTTGTCCCGGCGCGGGCCCGGCGCGCGCCACCCGCCCGGGGCGCGGCCTTCTTCGCGGCGGCCTTGCGCTTCGGGCGCGGGGATGCCGTGGCCGCCGGCACGGGCGCGCCATCGCCTTCCCACAACCTTTCGAGGCCGTAGAACTCGCGGGTACGCGGCAGCATCACGTGCACGATCACGTCGTTCAGGTCGACGAGCACCCATTCGCTGTCGCGCTCGCCTTCGAGGCCATGGGTGCGCACGCCCGCGGCCTTGGCATTCTGGATGACCCGATCGGCGATGGACCTGACGTGGCGGTCGGAGTTGCCCGACGCGATGATGAAGGTATCGGCGATGTCCGTGAGGCCACGGACATTGAGCACCCTGACATTGACCGCCTTCATGTCTTCGAGCGCGGCGGTGACAAGGGACTCGAGCGTCGACGGGCGCGGGGCGCTGCGACGCGGGCGTTTGGCGGTTGTCATGTGTGGATGTGGGCCTCTCCCGTTTCAGCGGTCCTCGCGAGCATAACACCCGGAGGCGCGCAGCATGTCACGCACGGTGTCGGGCACGAGATAGCGCGGGTCGCGGCCATCGACGATCAGTTCCCGCAGTTCCGTCGAGGAAATCTCGAGCTGGGTCACCGCGTGGATGTAGATGCGGCCGGCCGACGCCGCATGCAGGTCACGCACCCCGCCGGTGCCGCGATCGACCATCAGCTCCCCGAGCGGGCCCGTGGTGGGCGCCTTCCAGCCCGGGCGATGGGCGACGACGATATGCGCGAGTTCGGGCAGTTCGCGCCAGCGATGCCAGGTGGGCAAGCCGAGGAAGGCGTCCATGCCGAGCAGCAGGCACAGCGAACGGTCGGGGAACTCGCGCCGCAGTTCGGCGAGCGTGTCGAACGAATACGACAGGCCCTCGCGCCGCGTTTCGCGATCGTCGACGACGAAGGCCGGCTGGTCGGCGATCGCCGCCCTCACCATGGCGAGCCGCAGCGCCGCGTCGGCGAGTGGCGCGTCGCGATGCGGCGGGTCGCCAGTCGGGAGAAAGCGCACCTCCGCCAGCCTAAGCGCCTGCCAGAGCTCGAACGCCGTGCGCAGGTGTCCGTAGTGGATGGGATCGAAGGTGCCGCCGAAAATGCCGATGGGTCGCATCAAGTCCGCCTGGCAAGGGGAAGTCGAATGCCGCAGAGATCCGCGGCGAGGAGCGCGATCTCGTCCCACGCGTTCGCCTGCAGCCGGCCCTTGATCGCCCGGTCGGCGCGCGCGGCGCGCTCGGCAAGGCGCGCGAAATCGCGCCGCGCGAAGTGCGCGCCCTCGCGGGCCGACTGGCGCAGCTCGCGCAGCAGCGACCACAGCACGAGGGTCGCCTCGACGCCCTCGGCGCGCAGGCCCTCGACGATGCGCAGCGAACGCGCGGCGTCGCGTGCGCGCGCCGCCTGTCCCAGCGTGAAGACGTCGAACCGCGCGCTGTTGGCGACGCCCGCCGCGAGCTCGGCGGCACCGACCGCCCCCGCGTGCACGAGCGACAGGCGATCGATCTCCTGCTGGGCCGCGAGCAGGTTGCCCTCGGTGCGATCGGCCAGCAGCGCGAGCGCGGCGCGATCGAGCGTGAGGCCCGCGCGGCGCGCGCGGGCGTCGAGCCAGGCCGGCAGCTTGTCGCGCGCGATCGGCCAGGCATTCAGCCACGCGCCGTGGCTCTCGGCGGCGCGCACCCAGCTTGCACCCTGGGATTCGCGCTCGAGGCGCTCGGTGAGGATCAGCAACAGCGTGTCCGGATCGCGCCGCTCGATCAGCTCGACGATCGCCGCGCTGCCCGCGACGCCCGGCTTGCCGGTTGGCAGGCGCAGTTCCACGAGGCGGCGCGACGCGAACAGCGACAGGTTGCTCGCGCCGGCGCGCACGTCATCCCAGCTGCTGCCGCGATCGACGAAATGCACGACCCTGTCCGTGTAGCCCGCGTCGCGGGCCCGCGCGCGAATGGCGTCGGCCGCCTCGCCCACGAGGAGCGGCTCATCGCCGGACAGCAGGTAGACGGGCGCGAGCCCACGCGCGAGATGCGCGGCGAGGGAGTCTGGGGAAAGTTTCATGACGCGGGCCCGGCCACCCGCGAATTATCCATATTTCGTGGAGATTGGGGGCATCAGGGGTTACGATTCCGGGATGCCTACGCTGTTCGAGCGCATCATCGCGGGCGACCTGCCCGCCACGATCCTGCATCGGGACGACCGCGTGACGGCCTTCCGCGACATCCATCCGCGCGCGCCCACTCACATCCTGATCGTGCCGAACAAGCCGATACCGACTGCCAACGACATCGCCGACGGCGACGAGGCGCTGGTCGGCCACATGTTCACGGTGGCACGCGACCTCGCGAAGCGCGAGGGCATCGCCGAGAACGGCTACCGGCTCATCATCAACTGCAACGAGCATGGTGGGCAGGAGGTCTATCACCTGCACGTCCACCTGCTGGGTGGCGCGCCCCTGGGCGCCATGGTCGCAAGGACATCCTGAAGGGAGTGCGAATGGCGAAGCGCAGGAAACCCGCGGCGAAACGCCCACCACGCGCGAGCGCCCGGCGCACGGCAGCGAAAAAACCCGCACCGAAGCGGCCAGCGCCCCGGCGCGCCGCGCCAAAACGGCCTGCGTCCGGGCGCACCGCGGGCCGGCGCGCAGCCGCACCCCGGCGCGAGCTGTATCCGGCGATCAACGCCTACCGCACCGGCCGGCTCGCGGTCTCGCCGATCCACAACCTCTATTTCGAGGAAAGCGGCAACCCGCGTGGCAAGCCGGTCGTGTTCCTGCACGGCGGCCCCGGTGGCGGCACCGATCCGAAGATGCGCCGCTTCTTCGACCCGAAGCGTTATCGCATCGTGCTCTTCGACCAGCGCGGCTGCGGCAAGAGCCGGCCTCGCGCCAGCCTCGAGGACAACACCACCTGGCACCTCGTCGCCGACATCGAGCGCCTGCGCGAGCACCTCGGCATCGAGAAGTGGCAGGTATTCGGCGGCTCGTGGGGATCCACGCTCGCGCTCGCCTACGCGCAGGCGCATCCGCGGCGCGTCACCGAACTCGTGCTGCGCGGCATCTTCCTGGTGCGGCCCTGGGAATTCGCGTGGTTCTACGGCGGCTCGGACGGCGCCGGTGCGCTGTTCCCCGACCTCTACACTGAATTCGTCGCGGCGATCCCGCCCGCCGAACGCGGCGAAATCATGGATGCCTACTATCGGCGCCTGACGAGCGACGATGCCGCGGTGCGCAGCGCCGCGGCCCGCGTCTGGTCGATCTGGGAAGGCGCGACGAGCCACCTGCTGCTGGACCCGGCCGACCTGAAGAAATTCGAGGAAGACGCGTACGCCGAAACCTTCGCGCGCATCGAGTGCCACTATTTCGTCAATCGCGGCTTCCTGCGTTCGGCGACCCAGCTGCTCGACGACGTGCCGAAGATCCGCCACATCCCCGCCGTGATCGTGCAGGGGCGCTACGACGTCGTGTGCCCGATGAAAAGCGCCTGGGACCTGCACTGCGCGTGGCCGGAAGCGGATTTGCGGATCGTGCCCGACGCGGGCCACTCGGCCTTCGAGGCGGGCAACGTCCACGAACTCGTCAGCGCGACCGATCGTTTCGCCGAGGATTAGCGGGCGGTCAAGGCTCGGGCCCGCGCGCACGTTTGCGCCCGTGGAACATGGCAGCGACCAGGTTCTCGCGATGGCGCCACGACGAGAAGGCGACACCCGCCACGTGCGCCGCGACTAGCAGCAGCAACGCATCGGCGAGCGTCGCGTGCAGGGTTTCGACCCACTCGATGCCCCAGAACCTGTCTGTGGTGTACAGCCAGCCGCTGAAACCCGCGAGCGCGGCCGCGACCAGCAGCGCGATGATCATCCAGCCTCCCAGCGGATTGTGGCCGACATGACGCGGCTCCCGGCCTGCCAGCACCAGCCGGCCATAACGCAGTGTCACGGCCGGAGAACACACGAAAGCCGCAAAGCGCGCATGGGCAGTGCCGAGCCAGCCCCAGGCGACGCGCGCGACAATGACTGCGAGCACCGCGTAGCCGATCCACTCGTGCCAGGCTCCCCTGCCCGCCCGCGTGAACCAGGCAATGGCGATGCCGAGCACGAGCATCCAGTGGCCAATGCGGACCAACGGGTCCCACACCCTGATTGTCACGCCCGACACCACCCCTGCGATGGCCCGGGCTATGTCGTCGGCACGGGTTCGAGGGTCCGCGGGTGGAAATACGCCTCGACCTTCTCGCCCTTCTCGTCGAGCGCGTACACCTCATAGCAGCCGCCATCGGTCTTGATACGCCGCACGATCCAGCCCTTCGCGACCAACAGCTTCTCGAGCGCAGCCTTGGGCTGCCACGAATCCGGCGGACCGGAATTGCAGGTCGCAAGGCCCGTTGCGAACGCCGGGGCCGCGACCGTGGACGCCGCCAGCAGCCACGCGGCAAGCCAGGAGATTTTCATGAACGACTCCTCGTGATTTCGCGTACCCGGTGTTTCAGGACTGCGGCGCACCGCAGACCGGCGCCCTCGAGCGCACCAGCTCCATGACCTCGTCGAACTTGGCGAGCTCGCTCGCGGGTGGCGAGGTCTCGCCCGACATGAAGACCCCGAATACCGAAGCGCCTTGCGCATCGTAGAAGAGGATGCCCCGGGCGGCTTCACCGTCCTTGCCGGGCAGCGACACGGCATAGATCGACTCGTACAAGTCGGGCCGCAGATGCCCGCGCATCGGGTGTACGTACTCGATATTGGTGTACGCACTCGTCTTCGAGCGGGCAACCTTGCCGATGCCGGAAAGCACTTCGAACACGTTCGCACCCTTCATGATCAGGAACGTCGCCTCTTTCCAGCGGGTCATCGCCTCCCAGATCAAGGCGAAATCCTTGCCCGGCGCGGACGCTGCCTGCTCCGGCGGCAAGCCGCTCACGACGATCGCCTCGGCCAGCCCGAGCTTGCGCGACGCAATGGTGGGCATCGTCATGGCGTTGTTCCGGTAGAACTCGCGCACCTGCTGCACCTGCGGTGGCGTCGCGCAGAACGAGCCTGCTGCCACCTGCTGCGTCGCCAATGCCCCGCCCAGCGCCAGGGCAAGACTCACCGCCAGTCGGCTCTGCAAGAAGTGAAACATGCAATTACATCTCCGTCGTGGTTTATGTGTGGTCGATGACGGGTCAAAGTACAATCGGGCCGCGCACGTCGTATAGGTTCCGGGCGCGCATTTACGTGGATTTCGCCGTTTATTTCGCGAGCGTCACCCGGCTGGCGCGAATTGCACTCGCGAAACGGGCTGCATGTGAGGAGTGCCGATGTTGATCGCGACGACCCACCATCCGAACTGGCGGTTTGCGGCGCGCTTTTCGCCCGCCGAGCTCTTCTACTGGTTTGGCGTCCCGATTCTGATGGCCCTGCATCTCGGCTGGCATCATGCCGGCGCCACCAGCCTCCTGCAGCGCATCGCGGAGCTGGGCTATTTCTCGGGCCTGGCGCTGATGGGCTGGGGTTCGTTGATACTCTGTACGCTCGCGCTGTTCCACGTCCTGCGGCCGCTTCGCCCCAAACCCTGGGCCCTGTGGCTCGGCGGGGCCCTGCTGACCCTGCTTGTGTTCAGCTATCCCAAGATGATCTATATCCGGTTGAGCGATTTCGTTCTCACATCGCCCTTTGCCGGGACGAGCGGCCCCTTCCTGTCGTGGCCGCACATCACGCAGGCACTGGCCAGCGCCCCGCCCGGCATCATTGCCTGGATGACGGTCAACCTCTTCTATGACCGCGTGCTGCAAATTCCCCGGTTCCACTATCCGGCCGTCGCCGAATCCGCGCCGCAGGCGCCCGCCTTCCTCCGGGGCCTCGAGGAGCGAATCGGCCCGGAGGAAGTGCTGGCGATCGAGGCCTGCGATCACTACATCCGCATCCACACCGGCGGACGCACGCGGATACTGCACTGCAGGTTCGGGGACGCCGTCGGGCAGATGGCCCGGCAGCCGGGCGCACAGGTTCACCGTTCGTACTGGGTGGCAGCGGGGGCCATGAAGGCCGTCGAGAAGCACAAGCATGGCTACCAGCTGGAGCTGGCCAACGGGGCTCGCGTTCCAGTGAGCAGGACCCACCTGAAGGACGTGAAGCAGCTGCTGGAGAGCCGCGCTCCCGGCCGCTGACCCCTAGAAGCGCAGCACCGGCTTCACCGCGCGTCCCGCCGAGGCATCGGCGAGCGCGCGGCCGATGTCCGCGAAGGCGTACTCGCGCACCAGCCGCTCCACCGGCAGGTGGCCTGCCCGATGCATGGCCGCGAGCTGCGGGATGAAGACGTCGGGCTCGCTGTCGCCTTCAAGCACCGCGATCAGCCGGCGACCGCCCGACAGCAACGGCAGCAGGCTGAACGGCACCGGCGCCCCGAGCGCGGGCACGGTGACGAGCGCACACTCGCCGCGGCGCGCGAGGCAGGCGATCGCGTCATTGAGCGCCGGCAGCGCGGCCGACGTTTCCATCGAGTACATGACGCCGCTGCGCGCGATCGCGTGGATCCGGGCAACGACGTCCCCCTCGCGCGCATCGAGCGCATGGGTCGCGCCCAGCTCGCGCGCGAGCTCGAGCCGCGCGGGGTCGATGTCGACCGCAATGATGGGATCGAGCCGCGCGAAGCGCGCCGCCATGATCGCGGAGAGGCCGACCGAACCCGCCCCGAACACGGCAATGGAACTGCCGGCGGGCGCATGCAGGCTCCGTAGCACGGCGCCCGCGCCGGTCTGCACGCCGCAGCCGAAAGGCGCCGCGAGCGCTAACGGCACGTCGTCGGGCAGCGGCACGACATTGCGCTCGGTGGCGAGCGCCCGGGTCGCGAACGACGATTGCTGGAAGAACGAGCCGTGGATCGGCTCACCGGCGCGCGACAGCGTCGTGCTGCCGTCGTCACGCGTGCCGCCGAACTGCAGGTGGTGGCCGTGTTCGCAGTAGGCGGACGCGTTGCCCGTGCAATGGCGGCAGTGGCCGCAGGAGCCGAAGGTCATCGCGACCCGATCGCCGCGCTTCACTTTTCCCACCCGTGCACCGACCTGCTCGACGATGCCCGCGCCCTCGTGCCCGAACACCGCGGGCAGCGGAAAAAGCCGCGGCGCGAACAGATCGGTGTGGCACACGCCGGTCGCTTCGAGCCGCACGATCACCTCATCGTCGCGCGGCGGCGCGAGCTCCACTTCTTCGATCGTCGGTGGCGCATCGACGCTGCGCGTGACCGCGGCGGAAACGATCATGCGCGCAACAGCCAGGTGAGCGCGCCCGACGCGTCAAGGATGCCGTGATCGGCGAGCCAGGCGCGCGCCTCGCGCGCGTCGCCCGCGAGCCACGCGCGCACCGGGCCTTCCCGGAAACTGTAGCCCCAGGCGTCCATGTCGTCGCACAGGCGCTCGCGGAGGGCACCGGGCAGCTCCGCGGCAAGCAGCACCTGCAGGTAGCAGACGCCACACTCCTCCGCATCGTCGCCGCCGGCGTCGCGGTCGAGGCCCGCGCGGCGCTCGGGGGTCATGCAGACATAGTGGGCCGCCTCATGCAGCACCGAATGCACGGGCGTGTCGAGCCGCGCATAGAGGCAATCCGCGACGAGCCCCGCCTCGCTCTCGCCCCAGTACGAGCCGGGGATGCCCTCGTCGGGCGCGATGAAGCGCAGGCGCAGCCCGAAGCGCGCGAGCAGGACGCCGAGCGCCACGCGATCGGTCCCGTTGACGCGCAGCACGTCGTCGGCCACGGCCTGCGCCTCAGAGCGCCGCGAGCTGGCGCACCACGATCGCCGCGAGATCGCGCGCGAGTGCGTCTTCGAGGAGGCGCTGCTCGCGCTCCTTGGCCAGCAGGGTCGTTTCGTCGAAGGTGAAATCACGCGTCAGCGACGCCTCGCGCGGCGCGAGCAGCTCGGCCCCGCCCTTCTGCACGGAAAATTCCACGCGGTAGGTCAGCTCGTATTCGCGCGGGATATTACGCGCCGAAACGGACAGCACCCGTTCCTTCACCTCGTCGCGCGAGATGCGCACCACCGCCTCGGCGCGTGCCGCCTCGCGCTCGATGCGCACGCCGCTCGCGGCGAGCGAGCGCGACAGGGCCTGCACGAAATCGCTCTGCATGTCCTGCGCTTCGATATGGGCGCTCGCGAAAGCCTGCGGCACGGCCTCGCGACCCTGGAGCCGCAGGCCGCAGCCGGCGGTCGTGGCGAGCACGAGCGAGGCGGCGACCAGCGCGGACAGGCGACGCTTCATGTTCACACCACGATGTTGACGAGCTTGCCCGGCACGACGACCAGCTTGCGCACGGGCTTGCCCTCCATGAACTTGCCCACGTTCTCGTCGGCCAGCGCCGCGGCGCGCACCACGTCGTCGGGCGCGCCCATCGGCACGGTCACCCGGCCACGCAGCTTGCCGTTGACCTGCACGACGAGTTCGATCTCGTCGCGCACGAGCGCGGTGGGGTCCGGCTTCGGCCAGGGCTCCTCGATCAACGCCGTCGAGTGGCCGAGCGCCTGCCACAGGGCATGCGTCACGTGGGGAATGATCGGCGAGAGCGTCAGCACGATCACTTCGTAGGCTTCGCGCACCACCGCGCGGCCCTGGGCCTGCGCCGTCGGGACGCGGTTCGCGGCGTTCAGTAACTCCATCGTGGCCGCAATCGCCGTATTGAAGGTGTGCCGGCGACCGATGTCGTCGGTCACCTTGGCGAGCGTCTCGTGCGTGAGGCGGCGCAACGTCTTCTGCCCCGCGTCGAGCGCCGCGAAATCCGCCGCCGGCAGCGGCCCCTGCGACACGAGGTCGTGCACGGCCTTCCACAACCGGCGGATGAACCGGAACGCGCCCTGCACGCCCTCGTCGCTCCATTCGAGCGACTGTTCGGGCGGCGCCGTGAACATCATGAAGAGACGCGCCGTATCGGCGCCGAACTCCTCGACGAGCTTCGACGGATCGACGCCGTTGCCCTTCGACTTCGACATCGTGCCGAGGCCGTCGTGCACCACGGGCTCGCCGTCCGTGACGAGCACGGGCACGCCGTCGCGCATCTCGACGTCGGCCGGATTGAAGAAGTTGCGCCGCCCGCCTTCCGGGTGGCGGTAGTAGATGTGGTTCAGCACCATGCCCTGCGTGAGCAGCTTCGCGAACGGCTCGTCGAGTTGCACGAGCCCGAGGTCGCGCATCACGCGCGTCCAGAAGCGCGAATACAGCAAGTGCAGGATCGCGTGCTCGATGCCGCCGATGTACTGGTCGACCGGCAGCCAGTAGTGCGCGCGGGCATCCACCATGGCCGCGTCGTTGCCGGCGCTGGCGAATCGCAGGAAATACCACGACGAATCGACGAACGTGTCCATCGTGTCCGTCTCGCGCCGCGCGGCCCCGCCGCACTTCGGGCAGGCGCAGTCGACGAACTGCGGCGTCTTCGCGAGCGGATTGCCGCTGCCATCGGGCACCAGGTGCTCGGGCAACACGACCGGCAGGTCCTGGTCGGGCACCGGCACCGTGCCGCAGGCCGCACAGTGGATCAACGGGATCGGGCAGCCCCAGTAGCGCTGGCGCGAGATGCCCCAGTCACGCAGGCGAAACTGCACGCGCTTCGCGCCGAGGCCACGCGCCTCGAGCGCGGCCGCGATCGCATCGACCGCCGCGTCGAACCCGAGGCCCGAGAATTCGCCGGAATCGACCGTGACGCCATGCTCGCCGTAGGCCGGGATCCAGGGCGCGACGACCCGCTCGTAGGCGCCGCCCGGCGACTTCACGACCGTCACGATCGGGATGCCGTGCCGGCCCGCGAACTCGAAGTCGCGCTCATCGTGCGCCGGCACGCCCATCACGGCGCCCTCGCCATAGCCCATCAGCACGTAGTTCGCGACCCACACTTCGATGGGCGCCCCGGTGAAGGGGTGGCGCACGTGCAGGCCGGTCGGCAGGCCCTTCTTCTCCTGCGTCGCGACGTCGGCTTCCATGGTGCTGCCGCGGCGGCATTCGTCGACGAAGGCCGCGAGCTTCGGGTCGCGCGCCGCGGCGGCGAGCGCGATCGGGTGCTCCGCGGCGACCGCCATGAAGGTCGCGCCGAAGAGCGTGTCCGCGCGGGTCGTGAACACCTTGAGCACGCCGCCGCCGCCCATCGCCGCGCTCGTATCGTCGGCATACGGGAATGCGATCTCGCAGCCGGTGCTCTTGCCGATCCAGTTGGCCTGCATCGTGCGCACGCGCTCGGGCCAGCCGTCGAGGCCCTCGAGCGCGCCGAGCAACTCGTCGGCATAAGCCGTGATGTTGAGGTAGTACATCGGGATCTCGCGCTTCTCGATCAGCGCGCCCGTGCGCCAGCCCCGCCCGTCGATCACCTGCTCGTTCGCGAGCACGGTCTGGTCGACGGGATCCCAGTTGACGATGCCGGTCTTCTTGTACGCGATGCCCTTCTCGAGCATGCGCAGGAAGAGCCACTGGTTCCAGCGGTAGTAAGCCGGATCGCAGGTGGCGATCTCGCGGCTCCAGTCGATGGCAAGGCCGAGCCCCTGCAACTGGCGTTTCATGTACGCGATGTTCTCGCGCGTCCACTTCGCGGGAGGCACGCCATTGGCCATCGCGGCGTTCTCGGCGGGCAGGCCGAAGGCGTCCCAGCCCATCGGCTGCATGACATTGCAGCCGCGCATGTACATGAAGCGGGTGAGCACGTCGCCAATCGTGTAGTTGCGCACGTGGCCCATGTGCAGGCGCCCCGAGGGGTACGGGAACATCGACAGGCAATAGTACTTCTCGCCCCGCGCACCCTCGCGCGCCGCGAACACCTGCCGGGAATCCCAATAGTCCTGCGCGGCGCGCTCGACGCGGGCCGGATCGTAACGTTCGTCCATCGGAACGGGCAGGATATCATGGGGGCCACCGGGGGTAGCCAATGACACGATTCGCACCGTTCAGCCTGGGCCTTTGCCTCGCCGCCGCCTGCGCCGCAGCGCCCGTCACCGGGGCGCCGCCGGGCACACCGGCGATGACACCGGACATTCCCGCGAAGTTCGTCGCGCCGACGGCCGCGGCCGACTACGAAAAGCGCAGCGTCGACATCCCGATGCGCGACGGCGTGAAGCTGCACACCGTGATCGTGCTGCCGAAGGGCGCGCGCCGCGCGCCGATCATGCTGACGCGCACGCCGTACAACGCCGAGAAGAACGCCGAGCGCCACGCGAGCCCCTACATGGCAGCCGCCCTGCAGGTCGGCGACGACGTGTTCGTCGAGGCGGGCTACATCCGCGTGTACCAGGACGTGCGCGGCAAGTACGGCTCGCAGGGTGACTACGTCACGACCCGCCCGCTGCGCGGCCCGCTGAATCCGACGCGCGTGGACCACTCGACCGACACCTGGGACACGATCGACTGGCTCGTGAAACACGTGCCCGAAGGCAACGGGCGGGTCGGCATGACCGGGTCGTCCTACCCCGGCTACACGACCCTGATGGGGCTCGTCCATCCGCACCCGGCGCTCAAGGTGGCGGTGCCGATGTGCCCGATGGTCGACGGCTGGCGCGGCGACGACTGGTTCCACAACGGCGCCTTCCGCCAGGGTTTCTTCGACTGGTTCCAGCGGCAGATGACCGCGCGCAAGGAAGGCAAGGACCTCGCGCGCGTGGCCTACGACGACTACGACTTCTTCCGCCGCGCGGGCTCGGTGATGGACGCCGCGCGCACCTACGGCTTCGGGCAACTGCCGTTCCTCGCGAAGATTGCCGAACACCCCGCCTACGACAGCTTCTGGCAGGAGCAGGCGGTCGACCGCATCCTCGCGCGCGAACCGCTCACGGTGCCGGTCATGATCGTCGCGGCGCAGTGGGACCAGGAAGACATCTACGGCGCGCGCGCCCTGTATGCCGCGCTCGAACCGAAGGACACCGCGAACGACAAGGTATTCCTCGTGCTCGGGCCGTGGCGCCACAGCGGCCAGAACAGCGACCAGCGCGAGCTCGGCCCGCTGCGCTTCGACGGCGACCCGGCACGGCAGTTTCGCCGCGACGTCATGCGCCCCTTCCTCGACCACTACCTGCGCGACGACGCGCCGCCCGCGCACACACCGCCGGTGGTCGCGTATGAAACCGGCACCCAGGCGTGGAAGCACTACGATGCGTGGCCGCGCTCCTGCCCCGAAGGCTGTGCAGCGAAGTCGCGCCCGCTCTATCTTGCGGAGGCGTTCGGGCTCTCGTTCAAGGCACCGCCCGCAACGGGCCCTGGCTACGACGAATACGTCTCCGACCCCGCGAAACCGGTGCCGAACGTGCCCCGCCCGGTGCGCTTCAACGACGGCGAACAATGGCGGCCGTGGCTGCTCTCGGACCAGCGCCACGCGGCCGATCGCACCGACGTGCTCACCTACGTCACAGAGCCGCTCACGGCGCCGCTCACGATCGGCGGCATCCCGATGGTGAACCTCTTCGCCTCGACGAGCGGCACCGACAGCGACTGGGTCGTGAAACTGATCGACGTCTATCCCGACGTGGTGCCGGAGCGGCCCGAGCTCGGCGGCTACCAGCTCGGCATCGCGATGGACATCTTCCGCGGCCGCTACCGCGAGAGCTTCTCCGTACCCTCACCGATCCCGGCGGGCGACGTGCAGCGCTACCGCTTCGCGCTGCCGCAGGCGAGCCACGTCTTCGAGCGCGGCCACCGCATCATGGTGCAGGTGCAGTCGAGCTGGTTCCCGCTCTACGACCGCAACCCGCAGACGTACGTGGAGAACATCTTCTTCGCGAAGCCGCAGGACTACCGCAAGGCGACGCAGCGGGTGTACCGGTCGGGCGATACCGCGAGTTTCATCGAGCTGCCGGTGGTGCCGTAGGGCGGCGGGCGGCGGGCGGCGGGCGGCGGGCGGCGGGCGGCGGGCCAGAATCGCATGTTCACTTGCGCTGTGTTGTCTTGGTTCGCCGCACCCGCGACAAACGCCTACGGTTCCGGCTCGAGCGCATTTCCTGATTTGCCAAGCTCGTGACCGGCGCATCTTCGGTGTCATCGAAGGCGAGCCAATGGGCTCAGCGGTCGCGCCCCGCGCGACCGCTCTGGCCCGCAGCCCGTAGCCCCTGGCCCGTAGCCGTCAGTGCTCTCCTCACCTTGCAGAGCGAACCTGATCGCGGGCACCGGGCTTCGAGTCAGCGGCGCGCTGATTCATCCGCGGACGAGCGTGGAGAGCGCCGAGGAGCGGCGAGCTGCGCCCGGCGTCCGCGACCCTTCAGATTCTGGCTACTTCATGCGCGGGGCGCCGCCGCGACGAGGGCACCGCCGAAGGCGGCGCTCGACCCGCGAGGAGGCGGATGAATCAGCGCGCCGCTGACCCGCCGCCCGCGCCCCGCCGCCTTCACTCGATGCGCACTGGCACGAAGATCTCGTTGTCGTTGCGCTCGATGCGCAGCGCCACGGACTTGCCGGACTTGCGCACCGCCGCCTGCAGGTCCCGGACCGAATCGATGTTCCGGCCGTTGACGCCGAGGATGATGTCGCCGGGCTGCAGGCCCGCGAGCGCGGCCTCGCCCTCGACGTCCACGATCACGAGGTTGCCGCGCGTATCGACCCGCGCCTTCTCCCGCGGATCGAGCGGCCGCACGGAGATGCCCAGCTTCGAATAGTTGTCGGCGTCGCCGCCACCGCGCAGCGAGACTTTCTGCATCGGCTCGTCGAGTTCGCCGACTTTCACGGTGAGGTGCTTCGTCGACTTGTCGCGCCACACGTCCATCTTCGCCTCGCTGCCGGGCTTGATGTTCGCGATGATGCCCGGCAACTGCGCGGAGCGTTCCACGGCCTGGCCGTTCACGGCGAGGATCACGTCGCCGGGCTTCAGGCCGCCCTTGTCGCCGGGGCCGTCTTCCTCGACGGAGCCGACGAGCGCACCGCGCGGCCGGTCGAGCCCGAAGGACTCG
The DNA here is from genome assembly GCA_050185195.1 of Steroidobacteraceae bacterium. Lineage (GTDB taxonomy): Bacteria > Pseudomonadota > Gammaproteobacteria > Steroidobacterales > Steroidobacteraceae > CADEFQ01. Next base: position 175,813 of record JBFWZQ010000003.1, read on the forward strand.
GCGAACTGCGCGTTCACTTCCTGCACGGTCACGCCGATGCGGCCACGGCTGACACGGCCGGTCTTGATGAGCTGGTCCTTCACCCCGGTCGCGACGTCGATCGGGATCGCGAAGGAGAGCCCCATGAAGCCGCCCGTGCGGCTGTAGATCTGCGAATTGATGCCGACGACCTCGCCCGCGAGGTTGAACAGCGGGCCGCCGGAGTTGCCGGGGTTCACCGCCACGTCGGTCTGGATGAAGGGTACGTAGTTGTCGTCCGGCAGCGAGCGCGAGATGCCGCTGACGATGCCCGCCGTGACGCTGTTGTCGAAGCCGAACGGTGAGCCGATCGCGACCACCCATTCGCCCGGGCGCAGCTTGCTCGGGTCGCCGAACTTCACGGTCGGCAGGCCCTTCGCATCGATCTTGATCACCGCGACGTCGGTGCGCTTGTCGCTGCCGATCACTTTCGCGGTGAACTCGCGCCGGTCGGTCAGGCGCACCGTGACGTCGGTCGCACCGTCGACCACGTGCGCGTTCGTGAGGATGTAGCCGTCGGGGGTGACGATGAAGCCGGAGCCTTCACCGCGCGCCGGGGGCGTGTTGCCACCGCGCGGGGTCGGGATGCCGAAGCGACGGAAGAAGTCGAAGAACGGGTCGTCGGGCGACATGCCCGGCGGGCCCTGGATGCCGTTCGGGTTGTCGCGCTTGCTGACGACATCGACATTGACGACCGCCGATCCGTATTTGTCGACGAGCGCCGTGAAGTCGGGCAGGCCCTGCACGATGGGCGCGGCGGCAGGCGCCGTGGCGGACGCCGCTGCCGCCAGGGCGGGAACGGTGGACTCGCGCGCGGAGGCGGCCGTGGAGGCCTGCGGCGAGCAGGCGGCGAGCGCACCGCAAAAGACGGCCACGACGGCGACGCGTCGGGCAAAGGGCTGGGATGCCATGCGTTGCAGACCTATGAGGGTGTCGATGCAGCGGATAGACCGCCGGGGCAGCCATTCAGTTCCGTAAATCATGGGCAGTCCTCCTTCTGGATACCGCGGCGGCGCAGGCCGCGGCCGCAAGCATGACGATGGCCCAGTTGCCGACCCGGGCATAGGGCGGCAGGCCGGTACGGGGCGTGATGGCGGCCCGCAGCACCGTCTCGGTGTACTGCGGCGCCTCCGCGACGATCTCGCCGCGCGGTCCGATCACCGCCGAGATGCCATCGTTGGCCGCGCGCACGAGGAACCGGCCGGATTCGATCGCGCGCATGCGGGCAATCTGGAAATGCTGGTAGCGCGCCGTCGAGTGGCCGAACCAGGCGTCGTTCGTGACGTTCACCAGCGCATCGCTGCCCGGCAGCGAGCGCGCCAGCGTGCTGCCGTAGGCATCTTCGTAGCAGATGCCCGCCGCGAGCCGCAGGCCTGCGGCCTGCAGCGGCGGCTGCACGGCCGGGCCGCGCGTGAAATCCGAATACGGCAGGCTCATCAGGCGCAGCCAGCCGCGCACGAACTTCGGCACGGGGAAGAATTCCGCGAACGGCACGAGGTGGTGCTTGTCGTACCAGCCCACGCCCTGCGCATCGAGGGCCGCCACCGAGTTGAAATAGCGCTGGCCATCGTCCGACGCGCGCACCAGCCCCATCACGAGCGCCGAGCCGCGCGCGCTGGCCTCGCTGTAGAGCCCGCCGATGAACGGCAGGAGATTGTTGGCGAGATCGGGCAGCGCGGATTCGGGCATCACGATCAGCTGTTCGCCGAGGGCCTCGCGCGTGAGCTTCGCGTAGAGCGCGAGCGTGGTCTCCCGGTTTGCCTCGAGCCACTTGATGTCCTGCGGGATTGCGCCCTGCAGCACCGCCACGCGCACCGGCGGGCCACTCACCCGGGTCCATTCCCGATCGAGGGCGAGCGAGGCGAGCCATGGCACGGCGAGCACCGCGAGCGCGATGGCGCGCGTGCGCGCGTCCCGCGCGCGCAGCAGCCACACGAGCGCGCCGGCCGAGGCGAGCAGCGCGGCCGATATCGTGTACACGCCGCCCACGGGGGCGAGGTGCGCGAGCCAGGTATCGGTCTGCGAATAACCGAGCGACAGCCAGGAAAATCCGGACATCAGCCAGCCGCGCAGCCATTCGACCAGCAGCCAGGCCGCGGGAATGCCGACGACCCAGCGCCAGGCCCCGCGCGCCGGCAGCCAGCGCGCGACCGCCGCCCCGAGCGCCGCGTGGTACAGCCCCATGATCGCGACGAGGCCCAGCATCAGCAGGAAGGCGATCCACAGCGGGGCCGCGCCGAAGACGTGGATGCTGACGTAGAGCCAGTAGGTGCCAGCCGCAAAGGTGCCGGCGTTGAAACAGAACCCGAGCGCGGCGGCCGCGCGCGGCGTCGCGCCGTCCCAGAGCGCGATCAGCGCGGCCGGGCCGAGGATCGCGAGCGGCCAGAGGCCGAAGGGCGCAAACGCGAGCGGGACGACAGCACCCGCCGCGGCTGCCGCCAGCAGGCGCAGCCGCGGGCCGCGCGTGTCAGTCGCCGTCACGCACGGCCCGGTCGTCAGGTGCGATCACGTCCTGCGCCGTCGTGACACGCAGGCTCTCGACGCGCCGCCGGTCGGCGCGTGTCACGCGAAATTCGAGGCCACCGATCTCGACGGTGTCGCCCCGGCGCGGCAGGCGGCCGAACTCCTTCATCACGAGGCCGGCGACGGTGTCGAATTCGTCGTCCGGGAAGCTCGTGCCGAAGAATTCATTGAATTCCTCGATCAGGGTGACGCCGCGCACCGTGAACTGGCGTTCCGCGTCCTTCCTGATGTCGAGGTCCTCCTCGACATCGAACTCGTCGTCGATCTCCCCGACGATCTGCTCGATGACGTCCTCGATCGTGAGGACGCCCGCGACGCCGCCGTACTCGTCGACGACGATCGCCATGTGATTGCGGTTGCCGCGAAATTCCTTCAGCAGCACGTTCACGCGCTTCGCCTCGGGCACGAACACCGCGGGCCGCATGCATTCGCGGATGTCGAAGCGCTCGGTGCCGCCCTCCGCGAAGACGCGCAGCAGGTCCTTCGCAAGCAGGATGCCGACGATGTCGTCGCGGTCGTCGTCCATCACCGGGAAGCGGGAATGGCCGGACTCGACGACCTTCGGCAGGATGACGGCGGCCGGGTCGTTGCGCCGCACGAACACCATCTGCGCGCGCGGGATCATGATGTCGCGCACGCGCAGGTCGGCGACATCGAGCACGCCCTCGATCATGCCGAGGGCGTCGGCATCGAGCAGGCCGCGCGCGTTCGCCCCGCGCAGGCTCTCGAGCAGGGCCTCGCGATCTTCCGGCTCGCCGGCCACCGAGCGCTTGAGGCGCTTCAGCCAGCGCCCCGTGGCGTTGCCCCCGGCGGGATCGTCTGCACCTTTCTGCATGTCAGTTCCTGGCGCGATAGGGATTGGCGATGCCGAGCGCGCGCAGCACCGCGACCTCGCGGCGCTCCATGCGCGCCGCATCGGAGTCGTCCACGTGGTCGTAGCCGACGAGATGCAGCGCGCCGTGCACGACGAGGTGTGCCCAGTGCGCCGCGAGTGGCTTGCCCTGCTCGCGCGCTTCGTCGCGCACCACCGCGGCGCAGATCACGAGATCGCCGAGGGGGCGCTCCACGTCCGCCTGAGGCGTGCCCGCAGGCAGGGGCGGGGCCGGGAAGGAAAGCACGTTGGTCGGACGGTCCTTGCCGCGCCACGCGGCATTCAGGCGCCGGCTCTCGCGCGGCGCCACGATGCGCACGGCGAGCTCGCGCCCGCCGCCGCGCCGCCCCAGCGCGGCCCGCGCCCAGCGCGACATCGCCGCGGCGGGCGGCGCCCAGGCGCGTGAACCGCGCGTGACTTCGACGGAGAGCGCCTTGCGCGTCATCGTTCGCCGCGCCCGGCTTCGCCGCCGCGCGCCTCGTAGGCCTGCACGATCCGCTGCACGAGCGGGTGGCGCACCACGTCCTGCGAATCGAAGAACGTGAAGGCGACGCCCTCGACTCCGCGCACGACGTCGATCACGTGGCGCAGTCCCGAGACCTTGCCGCTCGGCAGGTCGGTCTGGGTGACGTCGCCCGTCACCACCGCCTTCGAACCGAAGCCGATGCGGGTGAGGAACATCTTCATCTGCTCGATCGTCGTGTTCTGCGCTTCATCCAGGATCACGAAGGAGTCGTTCAGCGAGCGGCCGCGCATGAAGGCGAGCGGCGCGACCTCGATGACATTGCGCTCGATGAAGCGCGCCACCCGGTCGAAACCCATCATTTCGTAGAGTGCGTCGTACATCGGGCGCAGGTAGGGGTCGACCTTCTGCGTGAGATCGCCGGGCAGGAAACCGAGGCGCTCGCCCGCTTCCACGGCGGGGCGCACGAGCACGATGCGCCGCACGCGATCGGCGTGCAGCGCCTCGACCGCGCAGGCGACCGCGAGGTAGGTCTTGCCGGTGCCGGCGGGGCCAATGCCGAAGCTCAGGTCGCAGCGCAGGATGTTGCGCAGGTAGTCGCGCTGGTTCGGCCCGCGCGCGCGGATCACGCCGCGCGGCACCCGCAGGCTTGCACCCGCACCCGCCGCACCTTCGTCGCCGCCGACTTCCGGGTGCAGCGGCCGGTCGCTCGAGGCGGCATCGCGTTCCCGCTCGCGCAGCGCGAGGTGCACTTCCCCGGGACTCGCCCCGTCGTCGCCCGTATTGTGCGCATACAGGTCGCGCAGCACGGTTTCCGCCGCCTCGGCCTGCTCGCCCGAGACGCGAAACACATTGCCGCGGCGGCGGATCTGCACGCCGAGGCGCGACTCGACCAGCTTCAGGTTTTCGTCGAGCGGCCCGCACAGGCCCGCGAGCCGCGCGTTGTCGGCCGGCTCGAGTTCGAATTCGTGCACGCCCTGCTGCGCCGCCGCCCGACTCACGACGTGACCCCGGCGGCCGCGAGGCGTCCCCGCAGCGAGTTTCTCAAGGCCTCCGTGACCGTGACGTCCGCAAAACGGCCGATGAGTTCATGTGGTCCCGCAAAATTCACCCAGCGATTGTTTTCCGTCCTGCCCGCCAGTTCGCGCGCATCTTTCTTCGCGGGGCGCTCGACGAGCACACGCTGCACGCTGCCGACCATCGCGCCGCTGATCGCCCGCGCCTGGCCGTCGAGCTGTGCCTGCAGGCGGGCAAGCCGCTGCTGCTTCTCCCCGGGCGTGACGTCGTCGGGCAGCGAGGCTGCGGGCGTGCCGGGACGGCGGCTGTAGAGGAAGCTGAAGGACTGGTCGAAGCCGACCTCGTGCACGAACTTCAGGGTCGCCTCGAAATCGCGTTCGGTTTCGCCCGGAAAGCCGACGATGAAATCGGAGCTGATCGCGATGTCCGGCCGCACCGCACGCAGCTTCCTGACCTTGTGCTTGAATTCGAGCGCGGTGTAACCGCGCTTCATCAGCGCGAGCACCCGGTCCGAACCGCTCTGCACGGGCAGGTGCAGGTGGTTCGCGAGCTGCGGCACGTTCGCGTAGGCCTCGACCAGGCTGTCGGTGAACTCGAGCGGATGCGACGTCGTGAAGCGGATGCGCGCGATGCCGCGCACCCCGGCGACATGATGGATGAGCGTCGCGAGATCGACGATCGCGCCGTCGGCCATGGGGCCCGCGTAGGCGTTGACGTTCTGGCCGAGGAGCGTGATTTCGGCGACACCCTGTGAGGCGAGCCGCTCGATCTCTTCGATCACGCTCGCGAACGGCCGGCTCACCTCGTCGCCGCGCGTGTAGGGCACCACGCAGAAACTGCAGTACTTGCTGCAGCCTTCCATGATCGACACGAATGCGGTCGCACCCTCGGCGCGCGGCGCGGGCAGGTGATCGAATTTCTCGATCTCGGGAAAACTCACGTCGACGACGGGGCGACCGGTGCGCTGCACCTCCCCGATCATCGCGGGCAGGCGGTGCAGGGTCTGCGGCCCGAACACGAGGTCCACGAAGGGCGCCCGCGCCACGATCGCCTCGCCCTCCTGGCTCGCGACGCAGCCGGCGACGCCAATGAGGACCTCGGGTCGCAATTGCTTCAGCCGGCGCCATTCGCCGAGCAGCGAGTACACCTTGTCCTCGGCCTTCTCGCGCACCGAGCAGGTGTTCATCAGGAGCAGGTCGGCGCGGGCGGGGTCGTCGGTCGCGACGTAGCCACCGGTCGCCTGCAGCACGTCCGCCATGCGCGCGGAGTCGTACTCGTTCATCTGGCAACCGTAGGTCTTGAGGAAGTATCGGCCGGACATGGGGAGCGGGCGGTTCAAACCGGGAAGTCTAGCGAATCCGCCCGCGCCCCGCGATCTTAATAAACTAAATCAATGACTTAGAACGGAATATCGTCGTCAAACTCGTCTTTCTCGGTCGAGCTCGTGACCGGCGCCTGCGAATACTCGTCGTCCCCGCCGCGGCCACGGCCACCCCCCTGGCTGCCCCCCATGGAGCCGCCGCCCCCGCCTGCGCCACCGCGCGCGCCGAGCATCTGCATTTCGTTCGCGATGATCTCGGTGGTGTAGCGGTCGCGGCCTTCCTTGTCCTGCCACTTGCGGGTGCGCAGGCTGCCTTCGATGTAGACCTGCGAGCCCTTGCGCAGGTATTCGCCGGCGATCTCGGCCAGCCGGCCGAACATGGCCACGCTGTGCCACTCGGTGCGCTCCTTCATTTCGCCGCTCTGCTTGTCCTTCCAGCTTTCGCTGGTCGCGATGCGCAGGTTCGTGACCGAGCTGCCCGAGGGCATGGCGCGGGTTTCGGGGTCCTGGCCGAGGTTGCCGACGAGGATGACTTTGTTGATGCCGCGTGCCATATCGATGCCTTTCGTGCGTGCGGCCAAGTATGCGTAACGGTGGCCGCCGCGTGGAGTGGAGAATCTACCGGGATCGCGTCGATTCTTTCATGCCACCGCCGCCCGCGCTACGGCCAGGTGGTCGGCGGATTCGGGAACCGCCCCCCGCGCAGCGGCACCACGCAGAAGCGGTGCCCCGTGGGCGCCTCCATGATCCACCAGTCGCGCACCCGCTGGACGCGCCGGGCACCGAGGTTCTCGAGGCGCTGCGCCTCGGCCTCGACGTCGTCCGTGACGAGATCGAGGTGCAGCCGGCTCTCATGGGACACGCGCTGCACTTCGATGTGCAGGCCATCTTCCCGGGTCTCGAGCGGCACGTAACCCGCATCCTCCTCGGCCGCCGAGGGCCGCAGGCCCCGCCCGAGCGCAGCGCCCCAGAAGTCCGCGGCGGCGGGCAGATGGTCGACCTGGCAGTCGATGATGAAACCGGCAAGCGCGCTGCGATGCATGGCGAGGCCCGACCGAGGAGTGGGGATGGCAGTCTACGCCTCCCGCGGACCCTACAAGTCGCGCGCAGGCCGCCGTATGCTCGGCCCCATGATTACGCGCCGCATCGTGACCGCCGGCCTGCTGGCCGGCAGCACCGGGACATTCGCCCTCGCCCGCGACGAGGGGCTCGTGGCGCTGCCCGGCAAGAAGCCGCTGGTCAAGCGCGCGTTTCGCCCGCCGAACTACGAGACACCACTCGCCGACCTGCGCACCGCTTTCACGCGCAATGACGCCTTCTTCGTGCGCTATCACCTCGCCAACATTCCCGACGTCGATGCGCGTGACTGGCGGTTGCAGGTCGCGGGCGAGAGCATCGCACGGCCGTTGTCACTGTCGCTCGCCGACCTGCAGCGGGACTTCGAGCGCGTCACCGTCAACGCCATCAACCAGTGTTCGGGCAATCGCCGCGGCCTGTTCACGCCGCGCGTGCCGGGCGTGCAATGGGGCTACGGCGCGATGGGCAACGCCCGCTGGGGTGGCGTGCGCCTGCGCGACGTGCTGCGCAAGGCAGGCCTTGCCGCAGGGGCCGTCGAAGTGTCGTTCAATGGCGCGGACACCGCCCTCCTGCCGAAGACGCCTGATTTCGCAAAGAGCCTGCCAATCGATCGTGCGCTCGACGAAAACGTGCTGGTGGCGTTCGAGATGAACGGTGCGCCGCTGCCGCACTGGAACGGGGCCCCGGCGCGCCTCGTCGTGCCCGGCTGGACGGCCACCTACTGGGTCAAGCACCTGACGGAAATCCGGGCCGAGCCTCGGCCGTTCGACGGCTTCTGGATGGCGTCTTCCTATCGGCTGCCCACGGGGCTTTTCCCGGGCGCGCCCTTTGCGAGCCAGACGACGAAAGAGACGACGCCGATCACCGAGATCCTGATCAACTCGCTCGTGACGAGCCACGTCGACGGCGAACGCATCGCACGCGGCCGGCCCGCGACGCTGCGCGGCTGGTCGTGGGACGGCGGTTCGGGCATCGCCCGCGTCGAAGTCTCGCTGGATGGCGGACACTCGTGGCGCGACGCGGCGCTCGGCGACGATCTCGGCCGGTTCTCGTGGCGCGAATTCATCGTGCCCCTCGACACATCGCGCGCCGGACCCATCACCGTGGCCGTGCGGGCGCAGGGCCGCAACGGCGCCGTGCAACCGGAGAAGCTGGTCGTCAACCCGCCGGGCTATCACCACAATGTCATCCAGCACCTGACACTGGAAGTGGCATGAAACGACTCGCAGTAGTTCTCTGCAGCGGCTGGCTCGCGTTCTTCGCGGGCGCGGCGACGGCGGGCGAGGAGCAGACCGTGCTGCGCGACGCCCCGGGCCGCGACCTCACGCTGGCACGCTGCGTGATCTGCCACAGCGTCGATTACATCGAGGCGAACGCGCCCGTCATGGATCGCGCGCTGTGGCAGAAGACGATCCGCAAGATGATCGACCGCTACGGCGCGCCGGTCACGGAGGAGGACGCGGGCATCATCCTCGAGTACCTGGCGACGCAGTACACGGCCGCTCGCTGATCGCCGGGCGTCAGCCCTGGCCGAAGACCGCTCCGCCGCCGTCGAGCCAGGCGCGCTCCTCCGGCGTCGTCTCGCGCCCGAGCACGCGGTTGCGATGCGGGAACCGCCCGAAACGCTCGATGATCTCGCAGTGCTGGCGCGCATAGTCCAGGTAACCGTCGAAGAGCGCTCGCCACCGCCCTGGCGCGGCAGATGCCAGCGCCGCGAACAGCCGCATCGACTCGTGCTGGTCCGCGAGGGACTCGCTGTGTTCGAACGGCAGGATCATGAACGCCCGCTGCGCGAGCTCGAGGCGCTCGAGGAAACCCGCCCCCACCGCCGCACGCGCCGTCGCCAGCGCGAGCGCATCGCCTGAAAACGCGCGCGCCGTCCCGCGCCACGCGTTGCGCGGGAACTGGTCGAGCAGCAGCACGAGTGCGAGCGCCGCGCCGGGTACGTCCGACCACGGCTCGAGTTCGCCGCGCAGCGCCGCTTCCACGGTCGGCATGAAGCGCCCGCGGATCGCCTCGTCGACCTCGGCCGAACCGCGAAACCAGAATGCCTGCCGTGCCTGCGCCTGCGCGGGCCCATCGTTTGCGTCGGCAAACCAGAACGTGAGTATCTCGTCGGCACCTGCTTTCATGTGTTCAGCAATAGCAACTCGCGGCGCAGTGAGCAAGCAAGCCCACCCCTCTGGCCCGTCGCCCGTTGCCCGTTGCCCGTCGTCTCCCCCCGTCCTAGACTCGGGTGCATGCGCAGAATGCTGCTGTTGTTGCTGATGGTCGCGGGAGCGCCGGCCGCCGCGGGAGCGCCTGCCGCCGCGGGCTCCCTCGCCCCCGACGCCGCCGCGCGCTTCGCCCAGCTCGCGCTCGACTGCGTGCAGCGGGAATACCCAAACAAGATCGCGCACGTGCTCGCAAGCGACCGCGACGCCCGGCCCCCGCGCGAGCTCACCCCCGTGTTCTTCGGCTGCTTCGACTGGCATTCGGACGTGCACGGGCACTGGCTGCTCGCCCGCCTCGCGCGCCTTCATCCCGACGCGCCGTTCGCGCCGGCGGCGCGCGCCGCGCTCGCGCGCAGCCTGACACCCGCCGGCATCGCCGCCGAGCTGGCTTATCTCGAGACGCCGGGGCGCGCGTCCTTCGAGCGCCCCTACGGCCTCGCGTGGCTGCTCGCGCTCGCCGGCGAGTTGCGTGCGTGGAACGATGACGAAGCCCGCGCCTGGTCCGCCACGCTCGCGCCGCTCGAAAAGGCAGCCGCCGCGCGCCTGTCGGACTGGCTGCCGAAGCTCGCGTATCCGATCCGGACGGGCGAGCACAACCAGACCGCGTTTTCGCTCGGCCTCGCCTGGGACTGGGCGATCGGCGCCGGCGACAGCACGATGCTGGCGTTGCTGCGCGAGAGCGCGACCCGGTTCTATCGGCACGACCGCAACTGCCCGATCGCCTACGAGCCCTCGGGTGAGGATTTCCTCTCGGCCTGCCTCGCGGAAGCCGATTTTCTGCGGCGTGTGCTCGCGCCGGCGGAGTTCGCGAAGTGGCTCCGCGATTTCCTGCCCGGCATTCCGCGCACGACGACACCCTGGCTCGCGCCCGGGATCGTCACCGACCGCTCGGATCCGAAACTCGCGCACATCGACGGACTCAATCTCAGCCGCGCGTGGATGTTGCGCGGTATCGCTCGTGGTCTGCCATCGCGCGACGCTCGGCGCGGCGCCCTGGAAGCTACCGCCACCGCCCATGCCAACGCCGCCCTGCCCGCCGTCACTGGCGAGCATTACGAAGGCGGCCATTGGCTCGGCACCTTCGCGGTGTACCTGTTGACGGAGGAACCATGACGAAGATCGACATCGAAGAAGGCGCCGTGAGCATCGATGCCGCAGTGATCGCCGCAGGCTTCGGGATCGAGCCCGCCCAGGTCCAGTCGCTGATGAAGGATGGCCGGATCACGAGCGTCTGCGAAAAAGGCGTCGACGAGGATGCCGGCCGGCATCGACTGACATTCCATTTCAACGGCCGAAGCTTTCGCGTGGTGGCCGACGAGACGGGCCAGATCGTCGCAAGCGCCACGGCCGGTCGCACGCGGCGCACGCGGCGCCTGCCGTAACACGGGTGCTTACGGCGCGAGCTGCACCACTTCGTGGCAACGCCCCGCCACGGTCACCTCGTCGCCCGCTGCGGCGCCGATCAGTGCTTCGGCGACCGGTGACACCCAACTGATGAGGCCACGCCCGGGGTCCGCCTCGTCTTCTCCGACGATGCGCCAGGCCCGGGTGGTGCCCTCGGCATCGCGCAGCGTCACCAGCACACCGAAGCGCACCACCTGCGGTTCGGTCGCGGTCGTGACGAGGCGCGCACTCGCCTTGCGCTTCAACCAGTAGCGCAGGTCGCGCTCGATCGCGGCAAGCGCTGCGGCGTCGTGGCCGGCGGCACCGCTGCGCAGGGTTGCGCGGGCGGTGCTGCGCGCCGCCTCGAGCGCGCGCACTTCGGCTTCGATCTGCGCAAGGCCGTTTGTCGTGACGAAGTTGGCGTGCGGGCTGATGGCCCGCTCGGGCAGCACGACCTCGCCATCGCCCTCCTTCACGAATGCGCGACTCATGACGGATCCGACTCCGCTTCGAGGCGCTCGGCGAAGCGCACGCGGCCCGTCGCGCGTGCGTGCGCGATCAGCGCCCGCAGGTCGGTGGGCGCCGCCACGATGGCACCGGGCACCGCGGCGCGCGCGCTTTCGAACAATTCGAGGGCCAGCGCAAACCTGCGGGCCGCGACCAGCCGTGCGATGACGAGTCGTGCGACGAGCGCATAGGCGCGCTCGTCGTTCCAGTCCGCCGCACGCGCGAGGAAGGCGCGCGCATCGGCCTCGAGCCGTGGACCTGCTGCGCCGTCGAGCCAGCGACGCAGCGGTTCGACGACGCGCGCCGGTTCGTGGATGCGCGCCGGGACGTAGGCGTCGTCGAGCAGGGCCGCGCGGCGACGTTCCCACTCGCGCTCTTCGCGTTGCGCCGTGCGCTCCGGACTGACCTGCGGCTCGAAGCCGAGCGCTTCGCGCCGCTCGTAGATCGCCCCGCCGATCAGGCTGAACAGCGACAGCCACAGCCACAGCGCAGCCGCGATCTTCACGACCTCCCACACCGGCAGGTAGTCGAGGGCCCGGATCGCCGTCGCGAAGAGGAGCGTCGCGACGAGCAGGACGACATACGCACCGCCGAGCCCACGAATGACCCGCGCGAGGGTCAGCGGGTTCAGCGCCTCGATGGCGCTGCCGGTCACGCCGAGCACAGCGGCCGTCGCGGGCAGCAACAGCAGGACCATCGTGCCGATCGCGTAGCCGGGGACTCCGCCCACCCACCACGCGAGCCCGAAGCCCGCGGCGCAGATCGCGAATTGCATGAGCGGGCGCTGCTCGACCGGATTGACCATCTCGGCCGACAGCACGGGTGGCTCTTCGATGCCCTCGGACGACAGGTCGAGCAGCACGTACGCGTACTTGAAGAGCCAGGAGAGCACGATCACCTGCAACGGCAGGCCGAGGATGCCCGCCTGCGACGCCAGCGAGAGCAGCAGCGTCAGGGTCGCGACGAGCAGCAGCCCCGTGGGGCGCGCCGGCCGCAGGGCATGGCGCAGGAGCTTCATGCCCCGATTGTCGCAGCTATCGGATGCGCACGCGCAACCGGACGGTGAACGAAGGCTGGCCCGCGCCACCCGCGGCGTTCATCGTGCCGGACGGCGCGATGCGCACCCCCGTCACCGCCGCGTCGAAGCCCTGCCCGTCTGGCACGGGCGTGTAGTTGTACGGTGCGCCGCCGCCGGGCTGGCTGGAATAGCTGGCGTCAGTGGCTGCACTGAAAGCGAGGCCGCTCGCGGGCGCGCCGTCGATGAACTCCACCGGCCCACCGCCGCCCGCGGCAACGTAGAGCGCGGCATCCGCAGGAACCGGATCGGTGATCACGAGCGAGCTCGCATCGACCGTGCCCGGGCCGGCGTTGCTGACGGCGATCGAATAGCGCACCACGGCGCCCGGGATGCGCTTGGGATTGGCAGCGGCATTCACGGGATCGGTCAGCACCTCCGAGACCTTCGCAACCTGCAACGTCGGCAGCGGCAACACGACCGCGAAGCCGCCCACGCCCAGGTCCGTCACCGTGCCTTCGGTGCCCTCCGCGGCGGTGACACGCATCGACCAGCCGCCGACCGCGGCCGCCGGCGGCAAGGCGTAGGCGTACTCATAGGTGCGCGTGTCGGCGCCGGAATCGGCCACCTGCGTCATGGCGACGTTCGCCACCTGCGTCACGCCGTTGGCATCGACGAGGTCGAGCCGCGCGCCGGCGATGTCGAAGCTGCCGAACGGGTCGCCCACGACCGCGCGCACGTGCACTGTGCTGCCCGGATAGAAGGACGCGGGCGCCGAGCCGCCGGGCCAGGGCGCATCGAATGCCGTCACGCTGTCGACATTGATCACCGTGCTGCTGTCGAATTCCACGCGCGACGGCGAGCCATTGCCGAACGGATGGATCCGGGTCGTACTGCCGGCCCCCCCTTGCTCGATCGTCAGCGTGAAGGCAGAACCCACGGGAAAAGTCGTCGTCGCAGGCACATTGATGACAAAGGTATGCAGGTCACCCGTCGAGGAATTGTTGGGTGGCCGGATCCACTGGGAGGCCGATCCGATCGTGCCGGTGGCCGTGTTCGCAAGCGTCACGGTGAGTGGGCGCCAACTGCCGCCACCACCGCTACGCGACACCCACAGCTGCACGGGGACATTGCCGGACGACACGGTGAAGGGCCGCTGCAGCACGGGAGCCAGCGACCAGGTCGCCGAGCCGTTTGCGCCGAAGGTAACGAGCGTCTCGCCTGACGTGGCGGGCACGCGCGACAGGGGTGTGCCCGCGATCCCGCGCAGGTAGAGCGGCTTCGTGCCGGCCGAGGGAATCTGCGAAGGCGATACGATCACCTGCGGCGCATCCGGCGCGGCGCCGACGCCGAAGGGGTTCGTGACCGTCGCCGTGTTGTCGATGGGCGTTCCCGGGGAGGTGCCCGCGGGAATCACCACGTCGAAGACGAGGGTCACCGTGCCGTTGGCTGGCAACACGATTCCCGAGACAGCGAGCTGCGTCGGCGTGGAGCTGTCGATAGCCCCAGGCGGGATGCTGACGACGGACAGTGACGTCGTGTTCGCGGGCAGCGGGTCGGTCACGCGCACCGCGGGCGCCGCGACGCCCGCCGTCTCGCGCAACGTGATCGTGTAGCGCAGTGTATCGCCCGCGTCCGCTTCGCCACCGTCGAGATCGACGACCGCCTTGGTGGACGTGGAGAGATCCGATCCAGCAACGACGGTCGGATCGGCGGTCGAATTGTTGGCCGTGACGAGATCGACGCTCGTGCTCGACACCTGCGCGGCATTGGTGACTGCCGGGATCGCCGCGGCACCGACCGCCACGGTGAGCGCGATGTCAGGCAGCGACTGCCCCGGATCGAGGAACGGCGGATGCGTGCAGGTCACCACCTGCCCCGATGCACCGCAGGTCCAGCCGGTGCCGACTCCCGACACGAACGTGAGGCCAGCGGGCAGCGTGTCGGTGACCGTCACGATGTTGTCTTCGCGCTGCTGCCCCGCCGCGTTCGAGACACGCAGCGTATAGGTCCCGTTGGCACCGGCCGCGAAATTGCCGGCGTGGCTCTTCGAGATCGTGAGGTCCACGGTCGGCTCGCTCGTCGCCGACACGACCTGCGCGAGCAGCAATACGAGGTCGCCGCCCGCCGAAAAGCGCGTGGTGGCCGACGTCTGCCCCGGTGAAAGCAGCGACGAGACGTCGAAGGTGTCGACGTCGAAACCGTAGCTCGTGGCGTCCCCGATCGAATTGACCGTGCCGTCGTAGGGCTGCGTCGGCGGATCGCTGCCCGGGACCAGGATCCCGTCGTCGAGGGCCGTGCCGTTGAAGCGCAGCTCCTCCGACAGGCCATTGAGCGGCGTCGAATTGCCTGGATCGCCTTCCATCGCGACGACCGCGATGCGCCCGTCGATATCCGTGGCGGGAACGCGAAAGCCATCCGGGGTGAGATTCAGCGCGCTACCGCGAAACGGTTCGAGGCCATCATAGACATTGATCGCGCGCAGGCGCTCGGTGGGCGCACCATAGACCACGATGAGCGACCAGCCGGCCGCCACCGCGGAAGTGTCGCAGTGGGGCGCCCCGGTGTTGACGGTGAGGCCGCTGAACGTGAAGCTGCCATTGCCGCTCACGCGGCTCGTCACGTCCGCAAACCCGCCGAAGTACGGGTAGTTGGTGCCGGCGTTGTTGAAGGTCGCGGTGAAACTGCGGCTGGCGGCGACCCCGCCCCCGTTCAGCGTGACGTTGCCGTCGACGATATTGCCCGAGCCGCCCCAGTAGAGGTAGGCGGCCACGATCGACGCGCCGATTGGAATGCCGGTGAGGGCCGCGGTGCTCGACGCACCCACTGCGCAGGCATTGCCGCCGTTGTCCTGCGTCCGCAAAGTGCCGCCGGTCGCAACGAAGTCGATATTGCCGGTGAGGCGCGTGTAACGCGTGATCGGCGTCTGCTGCGCCTGGGCGTAGCCACCGATCGCGAGCACCGCCAGCAGCAGGAATGCACGGCCGAGGCGCATCGAGCGGTCCCGCCCTCCTTGGTATGGAAGCGAAGCATAGCGCAGGCGCCCGCAGGGCCTGCGCGGACGGAAAGTGACGCCGTCGGCATTTTACAATTCCTGCGCGTGGACTCCGAGGTGACTTAAGACGCCCGTCACACTCGATCGCCGCGGCCGGCGTCGAAAATGCGGGCACCTCGCCACGGAAGGCGCCTAGAACGTGTATCGGCCGCTCCAACCAGAACTTTAGGGGATCCCCATGAACGCCTTGAGCAAGTCGTTTTCATTTGCCGTGCTCGCGCTGCTGCCGGCGGGCCTCGCGCTCGCGCAGGACAAGGGCTGCATCGAACTGAAGACCACGGCGCAGACCGAACAGGTCACCGTCGGCGCCGACGGCCAGCGCGTCGTGAAGCTCGTGCCCGCTGCCACCGTCACGCCAGGCACCGAGGTGATCTGGACCGTGACGGCCACCAACGTCTGCGGCAAGCCCGCGGGCGACGTCGCCATCGACAGCCCCGTGCCCGATCACATGGTCTTCATTGCCGAATCGGCGATCGCCACCGCCTTTGCGGTCAGCTATTCCGTCGACGGCCAGCGTTACGCAACCCCGGACGCCCTGACGGTGCGCGCGGCCGACGGCAGCACGCGCCTCGCGCGCCCCGAAGAGTACCGCCACGTCCGCTACGCGATGCGCGCCGCGCTCGCGCCGGGCGCGGCCGTGACCGCGCGCTATCGCACGCGCGTCGAGTGATTTCTCCAGTTCGAGTCGCAACCCAAGGAGTATCGCAATGAATCATGCATGGATGACGCGGCGGGCCGGGCTCGCCGTCCTCACCCTCGCCGCGTTTGGCGCGTCGCAGACGGCAGGCGCCGTCGGCACCGCGGCCAATACGACGGTCAGCAACCAGTCGACCGTGAGCTACAGCGTCGGTGGCGTCGCGCAGGCCCCGATCCCGAGTTCGCCGACCGGCAACACGACGCCGGGCGGCGGGGCGCCGACCACCTTCGTGGTCGACAACCGCATCGACCTCACCGTGGCGGAAGTGTCGGGCGGCAATACGCCGGTGACTCCCGGCCAGCTGAACCAGGTGACGGGCTTCACCGTCACCAATACCGGCAACGCGGCGCAGGGCTACCAGCTCACGCCGACGAACCTCGCCGGCGGCGCGGTGTTCGGCAACACCGACAACACCGACGTGGCGAACCTGCGGGTCTTCGTCGACGGCAACGCGAACGGCGTCTATGACGCGGGCGTCGACACGGCAACCGCCATCGACACCCTGGCCGCCGACGCCAGTGTCGCCGTCTTCATCGTCGCCGACGTCCCCGGCACCGTGGCGAACGGCCAGTTCGCCAACGTGCAGCTGAGTGCGCGCGCGGCCGTCGCCGGCACCAACGGCGCGACGCTCGCCACGGAAACCAGCGGCGCGGATACGCCGGGCAGCGTGGACATCGTGTTCGGCGATGCGGCGCGCGACGCCACGGAAGTGGCCGCCGACCAGTACGCCGTCTCCTCGGCCGCGCTGTCGGTGCAGAAGACTTCCGCGGTCGTCGACGATCCGTTCAACGGCACGACGAACCCGAAGGCGATCCCGGGCGCACACGTCGAGTACGCCATCGCGATCTCGAACACGGGCGCCGCGTCGGCCACCGGCTTGCAGATCAACGACCCGCTGCCGGCGAACACGACCTTCCGCACGGCCGGCTACAACGGCGGCGCGAGCGACGTGTCGATCACCGTGGGCGCGGGCCCCGCGACGTTCTGCGTCGCCGAAGCGGGTGCCGACACGAATGCCGACGGCTGCTCGCGCACGGCCACCGATCTCGTCGTGGGCGCCCCGGCCCTGACCACCGTGGCCATCGGTGCGGGCAACGCCGTCACCGTACGCTTCCAGGTGACGATCAACTGAGAATGCGCGAACCGCGAGGCGATACTCCTGCGACACCCCGGGGCGGGTCGGCGACAAGCCGGCCCGCCCCGGCGGCGTTTTGGCGGCGCCTCGCCGCACGCGCGGGAACCGTATTCGCCCTCGCGATCCTGGCGGCAAACGCCAACCAGGTCCTTGCACAGACGCCGCCCGGCACGGTGATCCGCAACGTCGCGGCCGTGGAGTTCCTCGGCGCGGGCGGCGCGACGCAGCGCGTGTTCACGAACGCGGCCGACCTGGTGGTGGTCCCGCCACCGAGCCGCGCCACCCTCACCCTGCTGCGCGCCGATCCGCAGGCACCGCAGGGCGCAACGGCGCCCACGCAGTGCCTGGGCACGGCCGGCGTGGTCAACCTGCCGCCGCCCGTGCTGTCGAACGGCACCACGGTCGATCCGTCGCGGCCGCTGGCGCTCGCGGCTACGACCACGATCCATGGCGGTGAGCCGCTGTTCCTGCACCTGCGGGACGCGGACCAGAACCTCAATGCCACGGCGATCGACACCGTCGACCTCGACGTCACGGCCAGCGGCGGAGACCGCGAACGGGTACGCCTGTCCGAGTCGGCGCCGGACAGCGGTGAATTCGTGGGCTACATCCAGACGCGCGCCGCCGCGGCGAACGCCGGTGACTGCGTACTCGAAGTCGAACGCGACGCGACGCTCGCCTCGCGTTATGCCGACCGCTTCGACGCCACCGACACGGCGAACGCCCAGGCGCTCGTCGACCCCTTCGGCCTCGTTTTCGATTCCCGCACCGGCGCCGCGGTGAATGGCGCGCGCGTGCGGCTCGTCACGGCGGGCGGCGCGCCCGCGACGGTGGTCGGCGACGACGGCGTCAGTGCTTATCCGTCCGAAATGGTCACGGGCCAGCCGGTCACCGATGCCGGCGGCACCGTGTACAACTTCGCCGCCGGCGTCTTCCGGTTCCCGCTCGTCGCAACCGGCAACTACCGGCTCGAAGTGGTGCCGCCGGTCGGCCACGCCTTCCCGTCGAACGCCACGGACGCCGAGATCCAGGCGCTGCCGGGCGCCCCGTATGCCATCGGCCCCGGCTCCTACGGCCGGGATTTCGCGGTGCCCGGGCCCACGCCTTCGAATGTCGACGTGCCGCTCGACCCGTCGGGTAGCGCCCTCTTCGTGCAGAAGGCGACCACGACGACGATCGCCGCCGCGGGCGATTTCGTGCAGTACACCGTCAGCGTGCGCAACGTCGGCACGACCGGCGCGTTCACCGGCGTGCAGCTCGTCGACCGCCTGCCACCCGGCGTGCGCTATCGGCCCGGCTCGACGCGCTTCGGTGACGCGCGCGGTGCCGACCCGTCCGTGGGCGCCGATGGCGGCACGCTCACCTGGCCGATCGGCAGCCTCGCCGCCGGCGCGACCGCCACGCTGCGCTATGTCGTCGAGATCACCGTCGGCGCGCGCGGCCCCGAACTCGAGAACAGCGCGCAGGCCTTTGCGGACACGGGCGCCGCCTCGAACGCGGCGCAGGCGGTGATCCAGTTGCGCGAGGAACTCTTTCGCGAGCGCGCGATCGTGATGGGCCGCGTGGTCGCCGGCGACTGCGGCGTGGAGGCGCGCCAGCTCGCGGGTGTCGCGAACGTGCGCGTGTATCTCGAAGACGGGCGCTACGCGATCACGGACGAGGACGGCAAATACCACTTCGAGGATGTCCTGCCGGGTTCGCACGTCGTGCAGCTCGACACCGTCACGGTGCCGGACGGTTACGAAGCCGCAGCCTGCGCGGGGCACGCGCGGCATGCCGGCCGCGGGTACTCGCAGTTCGTCGACCTGCGCGGAGGGGCGCTCTGGCGCGCGGACTTCGTGCTCGCCGCGAAGGCCGGTGCGGCGCCGCTGCCGCAGCGTGCGGCGCCCGGCAGCGTCGCCGTGCACCTGCCAAAATCGGCGCGCACGACCCGAGCGCCCGCGGCCCGCACCGACCGCGCGACGCTTGCCGGCATGCCGGATTTCACGCTCGAGGAACTGCAGCCCGGCATCCAGTGGCTGTGGCCGGGCCCCGACTTCAGCGCACCGATCCCGAGCGTGAAGATCGCGATCGCGCATGCCCCGCGCGACAGGGTGGAACTCGCGCTGAACGGCACTCCGGTCAGCGCGCTCAACTTCGACGGCACGACTGCCAACAACGCGCAGACCGTCGCGATCAGCCGCTGGCGCGGCGTCGACCTGCGCGAGGGCGAAAATGCCTTCACGGCAACCGTGCGGGCCCCCGACGGCACGGTCCGCGGCACGCTGTCCCGCATCGTGCATTACGCTGGTGGTGCCGCACGCGCCGAACTCGTGAAGGCCCGCTCGACACTCGTCGCGGACGGCCGCAACCGGCCGGTCATCGCGCTGCGGCTGTACGACGCGTACGGCAAGCCCGCGCGCCGGGGCACGACCGGCACCTGGCGCGTCGATGCGCCCTATCGCACGTGGTGGGAGGTCGAATCGCTGCGCGACAACCAGCTCGTCTCGGTCGGTCCGCGCGAGCCGACGTTCGAAGTGGGCGACGACGGCATCGCGCGGCTCGAACTCGAGCCGACCGCGCAGACCGGCAACGCGATCCTGCGCGTGCGGCTGAACGACCGGCAGACCGAGGAGCTGCGCGTCTGGCTCGAACCCGACGCGCGCGACTGGATACTCGTCGGCCTCGCGGAAGGCTCGGGCGCGTATCGCACGATCTCGGGCAACGCAGAGGGCGCGGGCAGCGCCGGCCTCGATGCGGATTTCACCGAGGACGGCCGCGTGGCGTTCTTCGCCAAGGGCCGCATCAAGGGCGAGTTCCTCCTGACGGTCGCCTACGACTCGGCGCGCGACCCGGCGCTCGCGAAGCGCCGGTTGCTCGGCGTGATCGAGCCGGATCGTTACTACACGCTGTATGGCGACACCGCCGACCCGCGCCACGAGGCCGCGAGCGCCGAGAAGCTCTACGTCAAGCTCGAGCGGCGCCAGTTCATGGCGCTGTTCGGCGATTTCGAAACGGGGCTCACGGTGACGGAGCTCACGCGCTACAGCCGCAGCTTCACGGGCCTGCGCAGCGACTACGCGGGCGAGCGCTTCGGCTACACCGCCTTCGCGGCGGATTCGTCGCAGGGCTTCGTCAAGGACGAACTGGCGGGCGACGGCACGTCCGGCCTCTACCGCCTGACCCGCGGCAACATCGTGATCGGCAGCGACAAGCTGCGCATCGAAGTGCGCGACCGCCTGCGCAGCGAAGTGGTCGTCGAGTCACGCCCGCTGTCGCGTTTCGTCGATTACAGCCTCGACTACGCGGCCGGCACGCTCTTCTTCAAGGAGCCCGTGCCGAGCCGCGACGGGCAGTTCAACCCCGTGTACATCATCGCGGAATACGAAGTGAATGGCCGCGGCGAGGAGCAGGTCACCGCGGGCGGCCGCGCGAGCGTCAGGTTCGCCGGCGGCCGGGCGGAACTCGGCGCGAGCTACGTCGACGAGGGCGCCGCCCAGGGTGACAGCCGCGTCTACGGCACGGACCTGCGCTGGCGGATGGGGCAGGCGACCGAGCTGCGCGCGGAACTCGCGCACAGCGCCTCGGACGATCCGGCGCGCGCGCGCGACGCCGACGCGTATCTCGCCGAGCTGCGCCACGTCACCGATCGAGTCGACGCACGCGCCTACCTCGGCGAGACCGAACCAGGCTTCGGCACGGGCCAGCAACTGTCGTCGGAAGTCGGCTCCCGCAAACTCGGCGTCGACGCCCGGGTGAAGATCGCCGATTCATGGCAGGGGCTCGCCGAGCTCTACGGCGAGGAGGCACTCGCGACCGGCGCGGAGCGTCGCCATGCGAGCCTCGAGCTGCGCCGCGAGGCCGGGGCCCGCCGCTTCGGCGTCGGCCTGCGCGGCGTCGAGGACACCGGCACTGCGAGCGGTACGCAGCGTTCCGAGCAGGCTTTCGTCAGCGGCAGCATCGACCTGTGGGACCGCCGCGTGACGCTGCGCGGCTCGGCCGATGCAAACCTCGGCGGCTCGGGTGCCGCGAGTGTCGACTATCCGGACCGCTATCTCGTCGGCGCCGACTATGCGCTGCGCCGGGACATCAAGCTGTTTGCCGAATACGAACACGCGGACGGCGCGCAGTTCGACGCGGACATGACGCGCGTCGGGGTGCGCGCGACGCCGTGGAACCGCGGCGAGGTCAGCACGAGCCTGTCGCAGCAGGCGACCGAGTACGGGCCGCGCACCTTCGCCAACTTCGGCCTGGCGCAGGGCTTCCAGCTGACGAATCGCCTCGCGCTCGACGTCGGGATCGACCAGAGCAACACGGTGCGCGGCCCCGGGCTCGCGCCCCTCGTGCCCGGCCGCCCGCTCGCCTCCGGTACGCTCGCCGACGACTACTTCGCCACCTACCTGGGCGCGCTCTATCGCAGCGAGCTCTGGACGGCCACGACACGCGCGGAATGGCGCGCGTCGGACCGGGAGGACCGGATGGTCCTGTCGGGCGGCCTCTACCGCGAACCGGTGCGCGGCCACGCCTTCGCGCTGAGCGCGCGCGCGATGCAGAGCGATCTCACGACGGGCGCGGACACGACCGCGGCCGACACGCAGTTCGCCTGGGTGTTCCGGCCGGTGGACAGCCGCTGGATCGTGCTCGATCGCCTCGACCTGCGCTACGAGCGCGAGCGCAGCGGTGCCACGCAAGTCGAGGCAGCGCGCGTGATCAACAACCTGAACACGAGCTGGCAGCTCGACGACCGCACCCAGCTCGGCCTGCAATGGGGCCTGCGCTACGTGCGCAGCAGCTTCGACGGCGAGCGCTACGACGGCCTGTCCGACCTCTACGGCGTCGACCTGCGGCGCGACCTCGCGGCGCGCTTCGACGTCGGCGTGCATGGCACCGCGCTCAACTCCTGGGAATCCGGGGCGCGCGACTACTCGTTCGGCGTCGACCTCGGCGTCACGGTCGCGCGCAACGTGTGGATCTCGATCGGCTACAACGTGCAGGGTTTCGAGGACGAGGACTACGCCGCGAGCCGCTACACCGCGAGCGGCCCGTTCATCAAGTTGCGAGTGAAGGCCGACCAGGACAGCTTCAAGGATCTCGGCTGGCGCCGCCCGGGGCGCTGATCAGGCGCCGCAGACTTCGGCCAACCCGCCCGCGAGGCGCGCACGAAAACCGAACAGCGGCGTCGTCGTGACCTCGACCTTGCCCGTCGCGATGAGCACGCGCCACGTCCACGCGATCACGTCGACCCGATCGCACGCGCCGGCTTCGGCGGCCCGCGCGAGCGTCGCGAGGTCGAGGGTGTGCTCGATCGCGGTCGCCGTCGTGCGCGTGGCGCGCTCGAGCACGACGTTGCCGAAATTGTTGTACGACGTGAATTGCCACTGGTAAGCAGCGAATTCACCCACCGTCTCTGCGTCGAGCGGGCGCACGTTGAGCGCGCCCGCCACGGGATCGAAGAAGGCGCAGCGGTAGACGCGCATGCGGATGTAGTCGTCGGCGGCGGTGCGGGGCGTGCGGCCGAACTCGTAGTAGCGCCGGTCCGTGATCGTCGCGGCGAGATCGGAATAAACAGGGGCGTCGTTCGCGGCCGTCTCCGACCAAGTGAGCGCCTCATTCCAGTCGTCCGTGCAGCCCGCGAGGTGCATGGTCGTCACCTGCTCGTGGCCTGCTGGCGATGGATCGAGCGGGAAACCCGCCGGCGTGCGCTGTCGGTCGCTGTAGAGCAGCGCCGCGATTTCCTCGTCGGACTGCGCGACCGGCCGGGCCGCCTGCGCAGGCTCGCTGGGGGGCGGCGCAGGCGAGTCGCCGCCACCGCCACATCCCGTGAGCGCCAACAAGGGCAAGAACCAGGGCCGCATCAGCCTTCCTCCTGCGGGCAATATCGGCGTGCCGGCACGGGACTTGAGCTGGGTGCGGCCGCATTTGACATTGGCGTTACACTGTTCAATCCATGCAGCAGATACGCATCCGCGGCGCGCGGACCCACAACCTGAAGGGCCTCGATCTCGACCTGCCGCGCGACAGCCTCGTCGTGATCACGGGGCTATCCGGCTCGGGCAAGTCCTCGCTCGCGTTCGATACGCTCTATGCCGAGGGCCAGCGACGCTATGTCGAATCGCTCTCGGCCTATGCCCGCCAGTTCCTGTCGATGATGGACAAGCCCGACGTCGACTCGATCGAAGGCCTCTCGCCCGCGATCGCCATCGAACAGAAGGCGACCTCGCACAATCCGCGTTCGACGGTCGGCACGGTGACCGAGGTCTACGACTACCTGCGCCTGTTGTACGCACGCGCCGGCACGCCGCGTTGCCCGGACCATGGCGTGGAGCTCGCGGCGCAGACCGTGAGCCAGATGGTCGACCAGGTGCTGCAGCTCCCCGAAGGCGTGGCGGCCATGCTGCTCGCGCCCGTGATCGAGGATCGCAAGGGCGCCCACCAGGAAGCGCTCGAGGACCTGCAGGGCCAGGGATTCGTGCGCGCGCGCATCGACGGCCGGGTCCATGAGTTCGATGCGCTACCGGCCATCGACCCGAAGAAGAAGCACACGATCGAGGCCGTGGTCGATCGTTTCCGCGTGCGCGCGGAGGCCGGGCAACGCCTGGCGGAATCGTTCGAGACCGCGCTGCGGCTGTCGGGCGGAACCGCCCGCCTCGCCTTCGTGGACGGTGGCGCGGACGAACTGCTCTTCTCGAACCGCCACGCCTGTCCCACCTGCGGCTACAGCATGTCGCTGCTCGAGCCGAAGATGTTCTCCTTCAACAACCCCGCCGGGGCCTGCCCGGCCTGCGACGGCCTCGGCACGCAGGGCTTCTTCGATCCGAAGCGCATCGTGGCGCATCCACACCTCTCGCTGGCCGGCGGCGCCGTGCGCGGCTGGGACCGGCACAACACCTATTACTTCCAGGTGATCCAGTCGCTCGCGCGGCACTACCGCTTCGACATCGAAGCGCCGTGGCGCGAGCTGCCGGCGAAAGTGCAGCGCGCGCTGCTCGATGGCAGCGGCGGAACCGACATCGAGTTCCGATACGCCGAGGCCCACGGGAAACTCAAGCGCTCACGCCATCCCTTCGAGGGCATCGTCCCGAACCTCGAGCGGCGCTACCGCGAGACGGAATCCGCACGCGTGCGCGAGGAACTCGCGAAGTACCGCGGGACGCGGGCCTGCCCCGACTGCGAAGGCTCGCGCCTGAATCGTGCCGCCCGGCACGTGTTCGTCGCGGACCGCAGCCTGCCGCAGCTGGCACGGCTGCCGGTCGGCGTGGCGCGGGAGTTCTTCGCCAACCTCTCGCTCGCGGGCTGGCGAGGCGAAGTCGCGGCGCGCATCGTGCGCGAAGTGGGCGAGCGGCTGCGCTTCCTCGTCGACGTGGGCCTCGACCACCTCACGCTCGATCGCAGCGCCGAGACGCTGTCAGGCGGTGAAGCGCAACGCATCCGCCTCGCAAGCCAGGTGGGCTCGGGGCTCACCGGTGTCATGTATATCCTCGACGAGCCCTCGATCGGGCTGCACCAGCGTGACAACCGCCGCCTGCTCGGGACACTGCGCGACTTGCGCGACCTCGGCAACACGGTGATCGTCGTGGAGCACGACGAGGAAGCGATCCTGGCGGCGGACCATGTCGTCGACCTGGGTCCGGGCGCAGGCGTGCACGGTGGCGAGATCGTCGCCCTCGGCACGCCCGACGAGATCAAGGCCGCGCCGGCCTCGCTGACAGGCCGCTACCTGTCCGGCCGGGAGGCGGTACCGCTGCCGGCGCGGCGCACGCGCCCCGGCGGCAAACAACTGCGCATCGTCGGCGCGACAGGCAACAACCTGCGAAACGTCACGGTCGGGATACCGGTGGGGCTCATCACGGCCGTCACCGGCGTTTCGGGCTCGGGCAAGTCGACGCTCATCAACGACACGCTCCACGCGCACGTCGCCGCGCAGTTGAATGGCGCCGGTCCCGAGGGCGCGCCCTGCGAGCGCATCGAGGGGATCGAGGCGATCGATCGCGTGATCGACATCGACCAGAGCCCCATCGGCCGCACGCCGCGCTCGAACCCGGCGACCTACACGGGCCTCTTCACGCCGCTGCGGGAAATCTACGCACAGGTTCCCGAGGCGCGCGCCCGCGGTTACGACGCGGGCCGCTTCAGCTTCAACGTGAAGGGCGGCCGCTGCGAGGCCTGCCAGGGCGACGGGGTATTGAAGGTCGAGATGCATTTCCTGCCCGACGTCTACGTGCCCTGTGATCTCTGCAAGGGACAGCGCTACAACCGCGAGACGCTCGAGATCCGTTTTCGCGGCAAGAACATCCACGAGGCGCTCGAACTGACCGTCGAGGATGCGCTGCGATTCTTCGGCGCCATTGCGCCGGTGGCCACGCGCCTGCAGACACTCGTCGACGTGGGCCTCGCGTACCTCAAGCTCGGGCAGAGCGCGACGACGCTGTCGGGCGGCGAGGCGCAGCGCGTGAAGCTCGCCCGCGAACTGGCCAAGCGCGCCACCGGGCGCACGCTCTACCTGCTCGATGAGCCGACGACGGGGCTGCACTTCCACGACGTCGCGCAGTTGCTTGCGGTGCTGCATCGACTGCGCGACGAGGGCAACACGGTCGTCGTGATCGAGCACAACCTCGATGTCGTGAAGACCGCCGACTGGGTGATCGACCTCGGCCCCGAGGGTGGGTCGGGCGGCGGCACTGTCGTTGCCGCGGGTACGCCGGAAGACATCGCCGGCACGCCGGCTTCCTACACGGGCGCGTATCTCGCGCCGTTCATCGCCGGTCGGGATCGCCGGCCCGCGTCCTAGAGGGGCCGGAGCGAAAGGCCTGGCGCACCTCGCCGTTCGCCACGCGCTCCTCGTAGTCGCCGTCGGTGTAGTCGGCCACCACCCGCCGCCAGAACTTGACCGCCCCGGGATTGCGCAGGTACTCCTGCACTTCCCAGCGCCCGGCGAAGCGATCGAGGATCAGCTCGACGGCGCTGCGCCCGATGCCGAGGCGGCGGTAGGCACGGGTGATGAAAAATTCGGCCATGTGGAAATCGGCGGCGGCGCGGCCCGGGGTTGGCCGTCCCGGCACCACCATCGCAAAGCCGACCGGCGCGGCGGATTTGCACACGGTCATGATCTTCGCGCTCGAATCCGCGAACCAGCGTGCGAGCTGGTCGGGCTCGCGATGGCCGATCTCCCCGAGCACCGGGAAGATGCCCGTGTTGAGCGGCGCGAGGTCATCGAGGTACTCGCGGTAGATGCCCTCGATCCAGCGCCGGTCGAAAGCCGACACCCGCGCATCGCGCACGCTGACGCTCACCGCACTCTCCAGACCACAAGGCCCGGACAGGCGATGTGACTCGCCAGCCGGGCCTTGCGTGAGCCCTGGGCTCGGGAAGAGTAATTCTTGCGAATTACTTCTTCACCTCTTCGGCAGCCGCGTTGGCAGCGTCCGCAGCGGCGTTCGCCGCGTCGGTCGCGGCGCCAGCGGCCGCATCGCCCGCCGCCGTGGCGGCGTCGGCAGCAGCCTGGCCAGCTGCGTCGACGGCCGCGCCGGCCGCGTCAGTGGCAGCCGTGGCCGCATCGGCAGCCGCGTCGGTCGCCGTGGCGGCGGCATCGGCAGCAGCGTCGGCAGCCGGAGCGGCCGTGTCGGCCGGCTTGCTGCAGGCGGTCAGCATGAGCGCCGCGAGAAGGGCGCCAAAGGCAAGTTTCGTCTTCATTGATCGATACCCCAGAAGAGAAGCGAGAGTGGTTGGAACTGAGACGTGTCCCGCGATTTTCATCGCGGCGGCAAATTCTATAGAGTCCGCAAATCTTTTGAAACAGCGCGGCCTGCCTGTCCGCCGACGGCGACAGTCAGAATCCGCCTACGCGACGGAGCCGATGCAGACCGAGCCGCTCGACGAGTTGTACTCCGCCCATGTCCGGGGCCTGGCTGCAGGTGCCGCGGAGGCGCTCGAGGCGACCGGCCATGATGCCCTGGTGCTCCATTCGGGGGGGTTGCGGATCGTCGACTTCGACGACTACCCCTACCCCTTCAAGGCGCACGCCGCGTTCAGGCACTGGGTGCCGCTCGGGGATTCGCCCGACAGCTTCGTGGCCTTCCGCCCGGGCCGCCGCCCGCGCCTGTTGCTGAATCGCCCGGATGACTACTGGCACAAGGCGACTCCCCTGCCCGACGGCTGGTGGACCGGCGAATTCGACATCGAGCCTGTCACGAGCCTGGGGGCCGCCCGCGCCGCCCTCGCGCCAGGCGGCCGCACGGCCTTCATTGGCGACGCCACCGGCTTCGGTGACTGGGGCTTCGCAGCCGTCAACCCGCCGCCCCTCATCACCCGGCTCGACTACGCGCGGGCACGCAAATCGCCGTACGAGATCGCCTGCCTGCGCGAGGCGAACCGGCTCGGCGCACGTGCCCACGCCGCGGCCGCCCGCGCTTTCGAGGCACGGGAAAGCGAATACGGCATCGCCCAGGCCTTCATGACCGCCATCGCCGTGCGCGAGCAGGAACTGCCGTACAACCCGATCGTCGCCTTGAACGCAGGCGGCTCGGTGCTGCACTACCAGGTGCAGGAACGCGCGGCGCCCGCCGAGCACCGCTCGCTGCTGATCGACGCCGGCGCCATGTTCGCGGGCTACGGCTCCGACATCACGCGCACCTACGCGTTCAGCGACCCGGACTTCGCGCTGCTCGTCGGCCGGATGGACGAGGTGCAGCAGGCGCTCTGCGCGGGCGTGCGCGCGGGCGTCGACTGGCGCGACCTGCATCTCACGGCCCATCGCCTCGTCGCGGAACTGCTGCACGACTCCGGCATCATCAAGGTGGATGGCGAAGTGGCGGTCGACAGCGGCCTTTCGGGCGTCTTCCTGCCGCACGGGCTCGGCCACCTGCTCGGATTGCAGGTACACGACGTCGGCGGCACGCTCGCCTCGCCGCAGGGACGCACCATTCCCCGGCCCGAAGGCCACCCGAACCTGCGACTCACGCGCGTGCTCGACGAGGGCTTCGTCGTGACGATGGAACCGGGCCTCTATTTCATCGAGTCGCTGCTGGACTCCGCCAGGGCGAGCGGCCATGGCCGCCACATCGACTGGGCGCGCGTGGCGCAGTTCGCGCCCTTCGGCGGCATCCGGATCGAGGACAACCTCGCCGTCACCGCCGCGGGCTGCGAAAACCTGACGCGCGAGGCCTTCAGGACCCTTTCCTGAGCAGGTCCCGGATCTCCTCGAGCAGCACTTCGTTGCGCGGCGGCGGCGGAGGTGGCGCGGCGGGGTCCGGCTTCTTGAGCCGGTTGATGAGCTTGATCGCCATGAAGAGCGCCATGGCGATGATGACGAAATCGAAAATGGTCTGCAGGAAAACCCCGTACTTCAGTACGACGGGCGTGCCATCCGGCGAGCTGCCGAGCGACATGGCGAGATCCGTGAAGTTGACCCCACCGATGGCCATGCCGATGGGCGGCATGATGACGTCCGCAACGAGGGACGAGACGATCTTGCCGAAGGCAGCACCGACCACGACACCGACCGCGAGGTCGATGACGCTGCCCTTCATCGCAAATTCCTTGAATTCCGAAGCCAGGCTCATGGCGATCCTCCCCAGGTAGAACGGGAGGCCTAGCTTATCGGGAAAAACCCGGCACCATTCCGACTCCTAGCCCGCTGCCTTCTTCTTCGCCTTGGCCTTCGGCTTCGCCTTGGCGGGTGCGGCCCCGGCGTCTGCCTTGGCGGCCTTCTTCGGCGCGGCTTTCTTCGGCGCAGCCTTCTTCTTCGCGGCCTTCGGCGCTTCCTCAGCCGGCGCCGGCGCGGCGGCGGCCGGGCCGTCGACGAGCTGCATCAGCGCCATCGGCGCCGAATCGCCCGGTCGCGGCATCATGTGCAGGATGCGCGTATAGCCGCCCGGGCGCGCCTTGAAGCGCGGCCCGAGGTCGGCGAACAGCTTGTCGACCACCGCGGCGTCACGCAGCCGCGAAAACGCCAGGCGGCGGTTCGCATCCGAATCGCTCTTGGCGAGCGTGATCAGCGGCTCGACGACGCGGCGCAGCTCCTTCGCCTTCGGCAGCGTGGTGCGGATCGTTTCATGCCGGAGCAGCGACACGCTCATGTTGCGCAGCATCGCGTGGCGATGCGAACTGTTGCGCGACAGCTGGCGCCCGGAAAGGTTGTGACGCATGGACTTCTCTTCCTTCGACTCTTACAGCGTGATGCCGCGCTCTTCGTCGTGCTTGAGGCCGGTCGGCGGCCAGCCGTCGATCCGCATGCCGAGCATGAGGCCGTGGCTCTGCAGCACTTCCTTGATCTCGGTGAGCGACTTCTTGCCGAGGTTGGGCGTGCGCAGCAGCTCGACCTCGGTGCGCTGCACGAGATCGCCGATGTAGTGGATGTTCTCGGCCTTCAGGCAGTTCGCACTGCGCACCGTGAGCTCGAGCTCGTCGACGGGGCGCATCAGGATCGGGTCGAACTGCATCTCCGAGACCTTGGATGCCGCCTCTTCCTCGCCCTGCAGGTCCACGAACACCGACAGCTGGTCCTTCAGGATGCTGCCGGCGCGCCGGATGGCTTCCTCGGCGTCGATCGTGCCGTTCGTCTCGATGTCGAGCACGAGCTTGTCGAGGTCGGTGCGCTGCTCGACGCGCGCGGCGTCGACCGAATAGGTGACGCGGCGGATCGGGCTGAACGAGGCATCGAGCTGCAGGCGGCCGATCGGGCGCGACTGTTCCTCGAAGGCGGCGCGCTGCGCCGCCGGGCGATAGCCGCGGCCGCGCTCGACGCGCAGGGTCATCGTCAGTTCGCCGGCCTTCGTCAGGTTCGCGATCACGAGGTCGGGGTTCACGACTTCGATGTCGTGGTCCGTCTGGATGTCGCCGGCCGTGACCGGGCCAGGGCCCTTCTTCGCGAGGCGCAGCTCGGCGCTGTCGCGCGTATGCATGCGCAGCGCCACCTGCTTCAGGTTCAGCAGGATGTCGACCACGTCTTCCTGCACCCCTTCGATGCTCGTGTACTCGTGCAACACGCCGTCGATCTCGACTTCGGTGATTGCGGCACCGGGCATCGAGGACAGCAGCACGCGACGCAGGGCATTACCCAGCGTATGGCCGAAACCGCGCTCGAACGGCTCGATCACGACCCGCGCCTGGCGGGGCGCGACCGGCTGCACCTTGACGACGCGCGGCTTCAGAAACTCGTTGACCGATCCTTGCATGATTTGCACCTTTACTTCGAGTAGAGCTCGACAACGAGGTTCTCGTTGATGTCAGGGAGCACGTCTTCGCGGGCCGGCACGGCCTTGAACACGCCCTTCATCTCCTTGTCGTTGACCTCGACCCATTCCGGCAGACCGACCTGCGAGGCGATCTGCATCGCATTCTGGATGCGCAACTGCTTGCGCGCCTTCTCGCGAACCTGCACCACGTCACCCGGCTTGACCTGGTAGGACGCGATCGTGACGGCTTCGCCGTTGACGTCGATGCCCTTGTGGGCGACGAGCTGGCGCGCCTCCGAACGCGTGACCGCAAAACCCATGCGGTACACGACGTTGTCGAGGCGGCACTCGAGCAGCTTCAGCAGGTTCTCGCCGGTGGCGCCCTTCCTGCTCGCGGCCTCGACGTAGTAATTCGAGAACTGCCGCTCGAGCACGCCGTACATGCGGCGCAGCTTCTGCTTCTCGCGCAGCTGCGTGCCGTAGTCGGACAGGCGCTGGCGGCGCTCGCTCTTCACGCCGCCCGGGGGCACCGTGAACTTGCACTTGTTCTCGAGCGGCTTGACGCCGCTCTTGAGGAATAGGTCGGTGCCCTCGCGACGCGAGAGCTTGCACTTGGGGCCGATGTAGCGTGCCATGTATCGTTAACCTCTGCGCGTCAGACGCGGCGCTTCTTCGGCGGGCGGCAGCCGTTGTGCGGGATCGGCGTCACGTCCGCAATGCTGGTGATCTTCAGTCCGCAGGCGTTGAGCGCACGCACCGCCGACTCGCGGCCGGGGCCGGGGCCGCCGACACGCACTTCGACGTTCTTCAGGCCGTGCTCCTGCGCCGCCACGCCCGCCTTTTCGGCCGCAACCTGCGCGGCGAACGGCGTGCTCTTGCGCGAGCCGCGAAAACCGCAGCCGCCGGAAGTCGCCCACGAAAGCGTGTTGCCCTGGCGGTCGGTGATCGTGATGATCGTGTTGTTGAACGACGCGTGGATGTGCGCGATGCCGTCCAGCACGTTCTTGCGTGCCTTCTTCGGCTTCTTCGCGGCTCCCGCCGCCGCCGTCTGCTGCTTGGTTTCAGCCATGTCTTATGCCTTGCCCGGAGGTGCGTTCAGCTTGACCGCCTGCTTGCGCGGGCCCTTGCGCGTACGCGCATTGGTGCGCGTGCGTTGGCCGCGGACCGGCAGGCCCTTGCGATGACGGATGCCGCGGTGCGCGCCGAGGTCCATCAAGCGCTTGATGTTCATCGAGACCTCGCGCCGCAGGTCGCCTTCGACGGGCGCCTTGGCGATCGCCGAGCGGATCGCGTTGATCTCCGCCTCGGTCAGGTCCTTGACCTTGGTGGTCGGCTCGACACCCGCGGCCTCGCAGACCGCACGCGAACGCGCGCGACCCATGCCGAAGATGTGCGTGAGCCCGATCCACACGTGTTTGTTCATCGGGATGTTGATGCCCGCAATACGTGCCATGTGCTTACCCTTGCCTCTGCTTGTGACGGACGTCCGAGCAGATGATGTAGACCACGCCGCGACGCCGCACGACTTTGCAGTTCTTGCAAATCTTCTTGACCGAAGGCCTGACTTTCATGACTTAACCCTGTGGCGCGCCGCTGCGCCCGTATCCCAACAGATTCGCCTTCTTGAGAAGGCCCGGATAGTGGTGCGACATCATGTGCGCCTGCAGCTGCGCGATGAAGTCCATCACCACCACCACGACGATCAGCAGCGACGTGCCGCCGAACTGGAACGGCACGCCCTGCGACGAGATCAGGATCTCGGGCAGCAGGCAGACGCCGGTGATATAGATCGCGCCCC
Source organism: Steroidobacteraceae bacterium (assembly GCA_050185195.1). Taxonomy (GTDB): domain Bacteria; phylum Pseudomonadota; class Gammaproteobacteria; order Steroidobacterales; family Steroidobacteraceae; genus CADEFQ01. The sequence goes on from JBFWZQ010000003.1 coordinate 208,057, forward strand.
ACAGCGTGAGCCGGGTGAGCACCTTGTCGATGTACTCGCCGGTCTGCTGCCCCGGGCGGATGCCGGGGATGAAGGCGCCCTGCTTCTTCAGGTTGTCGGCGGTATCGCGCGCGTTGAACACGAGCGCCGTGTAGAAGAAGCAGAAGAACAGGATCAGGCCGCCGTACAGCACGAAGTGCAGCGGCTGGCCGTAACCGAGGGCCGCCGCCACCCGCTGCAACACCGAGGCCGCGGCGGAATCGCCGGTGCCGGCGAAGCTCGCCACGGTCGCCGGGAACAGCAGCAGGCTCGAGGCGAAGATCGGCGGGATCACGCCCGACATGTTCAGCTTGAACGGCAGGTGCGTGCTCTGGCCGGCGTACATGCGCCGCCCGACCTGGCGCTTGGCGTAGTTGACGGTGATGCGCCGCTGCGCGCGCTCGAAATAGACGCAGAAGGCCGTGACGCCGAAGATCAGGATCACGAGCAGCAGCGCGAACGGGCCCGACATTTCACCGGTGTTGACCGCCTCGACCGTGCGGCCGATCGCGCCCGGCAGGCCCGCGACGATGCCGGCGAGGATCAGCATCGAGATGCCGTTGCCGACGCCACGCTCGGTCATCTGCTCGCCGAGCCACATCAGGAACATCGTGCCGGTCGTCATCGTGACGGTGGCCGTGAACAGGAACTGCCAGCCACCGCCGCCCAGTGCCATGCCGCCGTTCTGCAGCGCCATCGCGGCGGCGAACGACTGCACGACACCGAGCCCGAGCGTGCCGTAGCGGGTGATCTGCGACAGGCGGCGGCGACCCGACTCGCCTTCCTTCCTGATCTCGACGAACGACGGCAGCACCATCGACATCATCTGCACGATGATCGAGGCCGAGATGTACGGCATCACGCCCATCGCGAAGATCGACAGGCGCTCGAGCGCGCCGCCCGAGAACATGTTGACGATGCCGAGGATCGTGCTCGACTTGTCGTCGAAGAAACGCGCGACCGCACCCGGATCGATGCCAGGCACCGGGATGAATGTCCCGATGCGGTACACGATCAGTGCGCCGATCAGGAACAGGACGCGGCTGCGGATCTCGCCTACGCGAGCCGCATCGCCAAGTCCTGCCGTCGGGTTGCCGGTCGCAGTCGCCACGTTCAGGCCTCGAGCTTCCCGCCCGCCGCTTCGATCGCCGCGCGGGCGCCCTTGGTCGCGCCGACGCCCTTCAGCGTCACCGCCTTCTTGATCTCACCGGACAGCACGACCTTCGCCTGCTCCGCGAACGCGGGCACGACGTTGGCCTTCTTGAGCGACTCGAGGTCGATCACGGCGCCGTCGACCTTCGCGAGCTCGGACAGGCGCACTTCGGCGCGGCTCGCCTTGATCTTCGAGCGAAAGCCGACCTTCGGCATGCGCCGCTGCAGCGGCATCTGGCCGCCTTCGAAGCCGACCTTGTGGTAGCCGCCCTTGCGCGCGCGCTGGCCCTTGACGCCACGACCGCTGGTCTTGCCCTGGCCGGCGGATGCACCGCGGCCGACGCGCAGGCGCGGGCGCTTGGAGCCCGGGGCGGGCTGCAAAGTATTGAGGCGCATCAGGCGTTCTCCACTTTCACGAGGTGCCGCGCCGCGCGGATCATGCCGCGGTTCTCCGCGGTGTCGGCGACGGTCACGGACTGGTGGCGCCGGCGCAGGCCGAGGCCACGCACCGAGGCGGCGATCGATTTCAGCTGGCCGGCCACGCTCTTCTCGAGCGTCACGCGGACACTGGCTTGCTTGGCTGCGCTCATGCTCAGGCTCCGAGGATCTCGTCGATGCTCTTGCCGCGCTTGGCGGCGAAGTCGTCCGGCGAACGGATGGCGCCGAGCGCCTTGATCGTCGCGCGCACGACGTTGATCGGGTTGCGCGAACCGTAGCTCTTGGCGAGCACGTTCCTGATCCCGGCGCACTCGAGCACGGCACGCATGCCGCCGCCCGCGATGACGCCGGTACCGTCGGACGCCGGCTGCATCAGCACGCGCGTCGCGCCGTGTTCGCCCTTGATCGCGTAGTGCAGCGTGTCGTTGCGCAGGCTCACGTTGACCATGTTCTTGCGTGCCTGCGCCATCGCCTTCGAGATCGCGACCGGCACTTCGCGCGCCTTGCCGAACCCGAAGCCGACGCGGCCCGCGCCGTCGCCCACCACGGTGAGCGCGGTGAAGCCGAACTGGCGGCCGCCCTTGACGACCTTCGCCGTGCGATTGACCGCGACCAGCTTCTCGAGGAAGTCGTCGGCCGGCTGCTGCTTGTCTCGTCCGCCCATGCGTGATCTTTCCACGTCAGAACTCCAGGCCGGCTTCGCGCGCGGCATCGGCCAGCGCCTTCACGCGGCCGTGATACTGAAAACCGGAACGGTCGAAGGCGACCTTGGTGACGCCCGCGGCCCTGGCGCGCTCGGCGATCGCCCGGCCCACCGCCTTCGCGGCTTCGACGTTGCCCGTGCCCTTGAGATCCTTCGCGACGACGTCCTGCACCGTCGAGGCCGCCGCGAGCACGTTGCCGCCCGACGCGTCGAACAGCTGCGCGTACATGTGGCGCGGCGTGCGGTGCACCGTGAGGCGGGCCATGCCCAACTCGCGGATCTTCGCCCGGGTCTTCACTGCGCGGCGCTGGCGCCGCTCCTTCTTCGTAATTTTCATCGCGGCACCTGCTACTTCTTCTTGCCTTCCTTCAGCACGATGCGCTCGTCGGAGTAGCGCACGCCCTTGCCCTTGTAGGGCTCGGGGGGACGGATGTCGCGGATCTTCGCCGACACCTGCCCGACCTGCTGCCGGTCGGTACCCTTCACGAGAATCTCGGTCTGGCTCGGCGTCTCGATCGAGATGCCTTCCGGGATCGGGAAGCTCACCGCATGCGAGAAACCGAGCGTCAGGTTCAGGGCCTTGCCCTGCACCGCGGCGCGAAAGCCGACGCCGACCAGCTCGAGCTTCTTCTCATAACCCTTCGACACGCCGAGCACCATGTTCGCCAGGTGCGCGCGCGTCGAACCGGCGTGCACGCGGGAGGCCGCGTCGCCGTACTTCACGGCCAGCGCCTTGTCCTGCTGCTCGACCTTCACGCCATGCGCGAGCGGCAGCGACAGCGAACCCTTCGCGCCTTTCACGGTGACGACATCGCCGCCGACCTGCACGGTCACGCCCTGCGGCAGCGGCACGGAACGATTGGCAACTCTCGACATGATTCCTTCTCCGTCAGGCGACGATGCAGAGCACTTCGCCGCCCTGGCCGGTCGCGCGGGCCTCGCGATCGGTCATCACGCCCTTCGGCGTCGACACGATCACGGTCCCGAGGCCGCCGAGCACCTTCGGCAGCTCTTTCTTGCCGCGATAGATACGCAGGCCGGGGCGGCTGACGCGCTCGAGGCGGTCGATCACCGGGCGGCCTTCGTAGTATTTCAGTTCGATGGTCAGCGTCGACTTGCCGGCGTCGTCGGCGACGCGGAAGTCGCCCACATAGCCCTCGTCCTTCAGCACCTTGACGATCGCGCGCTTGACGCGCGAGCTCGCCAGCGTGACTTCGGTCTTGCGGGCGGACTGCGCATTCCTGATGCGCGTCAGCAGGTCGGCGATTGGATCGGTCATGCTCATGCCGTGCGCTCCTTACCAGCTCGCCTTGCCGAGGCCGGGAATCTCGCCGCGGTTCGCGACTTCGCGCACCTTGACGCGCGCCAGCCCGAACTTGCGGTACACGCCGCGCGAGCGGCCCGTGATCGCGCAGCGCATGCGCAGGCGCGAGGCACTCGCGTCGCGCGGCTGCGCCTGCAGCTTCGCCTGCGCCTCCGCCTTCGCTTCCGGCGACGACTTCGGGCTGCGGATGATTTCCTTCAGCTCCGCGCGCTTCGCCGCGTACTTCTGCACGGTCTTGGCGCGTCGCTTCTCGCGTTCCACCATGTTCGTCTTGGCCATGCCGGTCTCTCTCGTTTACTTGCGGAACGGGAAGCTGAAGGCGTCGAGCAATGCCTTGCCCGCCTTGTCGTCCTTCGCCGTCGTCGTAATGGTGATGTCCATGCCCCGCAGCTGGTCGATCTGGTCGTACTGGATCTCGGGGAAGATGATCTGTTCCTTGACGCCGAGCGTGTAGTTGCCGCGACCGTCGAACGAGCGCGAAGGCACGCCACGGAAGTCGCGGATGCGCGGCATCGCGATGCTGATCAGGCGGTCGAGGAACTCGTACATCTGTGCGCCGCGCAGCGTGACCTTGCAGCCGATCGCGAGGTTCTCGCGCACCTTGAACGACGCCACCGACTTCTTCGCGATGCAGGCCACGGGCTTCTGGCCCGTGATCTTCGTCAGGTCGCCGATCGCCGCGTCGAGGACCTTGCGGTCCGCGACGGCCTCGCCCACGCCCATGTTGACCGTGATCTTGGTGATCTTCGGCACCTGCATCGGGTTCGTGACGCCGAGGTCGCGCTGCAACTGCGGCACGATCTGCTTGCGGTAAATTTCCTGTAGCCTGGCCATACGCCCTACCGTTGCCGACGCATCAAGCGTCGATCTGTTCGCCGTTCGACTTGAAGACTCGCACCTTGCGCCCGTCCGCGAGCCGCTTGTAGCCGACCCGGTCGCCCTGCTTCGAGGAGGGGTTCCAGATCGCCACCTTCGACACCGGCAACGGCGCCTCGCGCTCCACGATGCCGCCCGGCTGCGGGCCGGCTGCGGAATTGCGGGGCTTCTGGTGCTTCTTCACCATGTTGATACCCTCGACGACGACCGTCTCGTCGTCGAGCACCCTGACGATCGCGCCGCGCCGGCCCTTGTCCTTGCCGGACAGCACGACCACGTGATCCTTCATGCGAATCTTGCTCACCGCGTCCTCCTCAGATCACTTCGGGTGCGAGCGAAATGATCTTCATGAACTGCTGCGTGCGCAGCTCACGCGTGACGGGCCCGAAGATACGGGTGCCGATCGGCTCGAGCTTGTTCGTCAGCAGCACCGCCGCATTGCCGTCGAAACGGATCAGCGAACCGTCGCCGCGGCGCACGCCCTTGCGGGTGCGCACCACCACCGCGTCGTAAACCTCGCCCTTCTTGACCTTGCCGCGCGGGATCGCGTCCTTGACGCTCACCTTGATCACGTCGCCGACCGTCGCGTAGCGACGGCGCGTGCCACCGAGCACCTTGATGCACATCAGGGTGCGGGCGCCGCTGTTGTCGGCGGCATTCAGCATCGTGCGTAGCTGGATCATCGTTACCGGCCTCCCGCCCGCTCCAGCACCTCGACGAGGCGCCACGACTTGCGGCGCGACAGCGGCCGGCAAGGCGTGATCGACACACGGTCACCCTCGCGCGACTCGCCGTTCTCGTCGTGCGCGAGCAGCTTCGTCGTGCGGCGGATGTACTTGCCGTAGGTCGGGTGCTTGACCAGCCGCTCGATCTCGACGGCGATGGTCTTCTGCATCTTGTTGCTGACCACGCGCCCGGTCAGGGTGCGCGCGGCCTTTGCGGTTGTTTCGCTCATTTCTTCTCTCCAGCGATCGCGCCTTCGCGCATCACCGTCTTCAGGCGCGCGATCGACTTGCGCACCTTGCCGAACTGGTCGGGCTTGACGCCCTGGCCGGTCGCGCGCTGCATGCGCAGCGCGAACTGCTCGCGCCGCAGCTTCAGCAGCTCGTCCTTCTGCTCCACGGCCGACTTAGTCCGCCATTCCTTCGCACTCATCAGCGCACCTGCCGTTTCACGAAGGCGGTCGAGACGGAAAGCTTCGCGCCGGCAAGGCGGAACGCCTCGCGCGCGGTCTGCTCGTCGACGCCTTCCATCTCGAAAAGGACCTTGCCGGGCAGCACCTTCGCCACCCAGTACTCGACGTTGCCCTTGCCGCTGCCCATGCGCACTTCGAGCGGCTTCTTGCTGATCGGCACGTCCGGGAACACCCGCACCCAGATCTGGCCGCCGCGCTTGACGTGGCGGGCCATCGCACGGCGCGCGGCCTCGATCTCGCGCGCGGTCATGCGAGCGCGCGCAGTCGCCTTCAGGCCGTACTCGCCGAAGGACACGTTGGCACCGCGATGAGCGAGACCGGTGTTGCGGCCCTTGAACATCTTGCGGAATTTCGTACGTTTTGGTTGCAGCATAATTTTCTACAGCTACGGGCTATGGGCGACGGGCTACGGGCCGGAACCGGATCGTGAGCCAGCACGCCTGGCCCGCCGCCCGCCGCCCGTTGCCCGAAGCGGCGTCAGCCGATTGCCGCCTCCCCTTGCGGCGCCGCCTGCGGCTGCGCTGCGACCTCATCCTGCGGCGCCACTTCCTGCTCGGCCTTCTCGAAAACCTCGCCCTTGAAGATCCACACCTTCACGCCGATCACGCCGTAGGTCGTGTTGGCCTCGCCGAACCCGTAGTCGATGTCGGCGCGGAAGGTGTGCAACGGAATGCGACCCTCGCGGCTCCACTCGGTGCGGGCGATCTCGCCGCCGTTCAGGCGACCGGACACGCGCACCTTGATGCCGAGCGCGCCGCTGCGCATCGTGCTCATCACCGCGCGCTTCATCGCGCGGCGGAACATCACGCGCTTCTCGATCTGCTGCGCGATGCCGTCGGCGACGAGCTGCGCGTCGAGCTCGGGCTTCCTGATCTCGGCGATGTTCAGGCGCACGTCGACGGTGGGCAGGCCGAGCAGCTTCGCCGTCTCCTGGCGCAGCTTCTCGATGTCCTCGCCCTTCTTGCCGATCACGATGCCCGGGCGCGCGGTCTGGATCGTGATGTTGACGCGCCGCGCCGCGCGCTCGATCTGGATGCGGCTGACCGAAGCCTCGGCGAGCTTCTTGCGCAGGAACTCGCGCACGCGGAAGTCGGTGTGGATATGCAGCGGGAACTGCTTCTTGCTCGCATACCACTTCGACGACCAGTCGCGCGTGATGCCGAGGCGGATGCCGATCGGATTGACTTTCTGGCCCATGCGTTCAGTCCTTCTTCCCGTCGCTGACCGCGATCGTGATGTGGCTGTTCCTCTTCACGATGCGGGTGCCGCGCCCCTTGGCGCGCGCCGCGAAGCGCTTCAGCACGGGCGCGGTGTCGATCTCGATGCGCGCCACCTTAAGTTCGTCGACGTCGGCGCCGTGGTTGTGCTCGGCGTTCGCGATCGCGGACTCGAGCACCTTGCGCACGAGGCCCGCGCCCTTCTTCGGCATGAACTTCAGCTGCGCGATGGCATTGCCCACCGGCTGGCCGCGCACGACGTCGGCGACGAGGCGGCACTTCTGCGGCGAGATGCGCGCGTAGCGCAGCTTGGCGGTGACCTGCATCGTTATGCTCCTGCCTGGGCCTTGCGCGAGCCGCCGTGCGCCTTGAAGGTGCGCGTCGGTGCGAATTCGCCGAGCTTGTGCCCGACCATGTTTTCCGTCACGAGCACGGGTATGTGCTGGCGGCCGTTGTGGACGGCGATCGTGAGCCCGACCATGTCGGGGATCACCATCGAGCGGCGCGACCAGGTCTTGATCGGCTTGCGGTCGTTCTTGGCAACCGCCGTCGCGACTTTCTTCGCGAGGTGCAGGTCGATGAACGGACCCTTTTTCAGTGAGCGTGGCATTCTCTTCAGGCCTCTCAGCGAATCTTGTTCGTGCGACGCTGCACGATCATGCTGCTCGTGCGCTTGTTGGTACGGGTCTTCTTGCCCTTGGTCTGCCAGCCCCACGGGGACACCGGGTGCGGGTTGCCCTGGCCGGGCTTGCCCTCGCCGCCGCCGTGCGGGTGGTCGACCGGGTTCATCACGACGCCGCGCACCGTCGGGCGCACGCCGCGCCAGCGCTTCGCGCCGGCCTTGCCGTACTTGCGCAGGCTGTGTTCGTCGTTGCTGACCTCGCCGATCGTCGCGCGGCAGTCGATGTGGACCTTGCGGGTCTCGGTCGACTTCATGCGGATGTAGGCGTGCAGCCCCTCGCGCGCGGTGAACTGCACCGAGCCGCCGGCGCTGCGCGCGAGCTGGCCGCCCTTGCCGGGCTTCAGCTCGACGTTGTGCACGGTCGTGCCGACCGGGATGTGGCGCAGCGGCAGCGCATTGCCGGGCTTGATCGGCGAATCGACGCCGGAGCGCACTTCGTCGCCCACCGCGAGGCCCTTCGGCGCGAGGATGTAACGGCGCTCGCCGTCGACATACTTCACGAGCGCGATGTGGCCGGTGCGGTTCGGGTCGTATTCGACGCGCTCGACGACGCCCTGGATGCCGTCCTTGTCGCGCTTCCAGTCGATCAAGCGGTACTTCTGCCGCGAGCCGCCGCCCTGGTGGCGGGTCGTGATGCGGCCCTGGTTGTTGCGGCCGGCATGCTTCTTCTGCTTCGTGGTGAGCGGCTCGTACGGGCCACCCTTCCACAGCTGCGACTTGTCGATCTTGACGACGAAACGCGTGCCAGGCGACGTCGGCTTCATCTTGATGAGCGCCATGATTCCTGCCCCTTACGCCTTCGGCTTCGCTTCGAGGTCGATCGACTGGCCGGCCACGAGGCTCACGTAGGCCTTCTTCCAGTCCTGCGTGCGCCCGATCGTCTTGCCGAAGCGGCGCGTCTTGCCCGGTTCGTTGACGACCTGCACGCCCGACACCTTGACGGCGAACATCAGCTCGACGGCGGCGCGGATCTGCGGCTTCGTCGCGGTGCGACGCACGCGAAACGCATACTGGTTGTGGTTCTGCATGGCGAGCGACGTCTTCTCCGTGACGTGCGGCGCCAGCAGGATGTTCATCAGTTGTTCCTTGCCAGTCACTGCAGGCGCTCCTCGATCAGCTTCACGGCGCCGACGGTCATCAGCACCTTGTCGTGCGCGGCGAGCGCGAGCGGGTTGAGCGCCGCGACCGGCAACACCTCGACGTTCGGCAGGTTGCGCGCCGCGAGATAGAGCTTCTCGTCGATCGCCTCGACGACGATCAGCACGTTGGCGAGCGCGAGGGTCTTCAGCTCGTTGGCGAGCAGCTTCGTCTTCGGGGCCTCGAGTGCGAGCGCCTGCGTGACGACGAGGCGGTCCTGGCGCACGAGCTCGGAGAGCATCGAGCGCATCGCGCCGCGATACATCTTGCGATTGACCTTCTGCTCGAAGCTGCGGGGCTTCGCCGCGAAAGTCACGCCACCGCCCACCCAGATCGGGCTGCGGCTCGAACCGGCGCGCGCCTGGCCGCTGCCCTTCTGCGCGTGCGGCTTCTTGCCGCCGCCGCGCACTTCGGCGCGCGACTTCTGCGCCTTGGTGCCCGACCGGCCGGCATTGCGATACGCCGTGACGACCTGGTGCACCAGCGCCGGGTTGAATTCATGGCCGAACGTGCCGGCGGAGAGCTCGAGCTCCGCTGCGTTCGCACCGCTGCCTGCCACCTTGAGCTTCATGAGTGTCAGTCCTTACTTCTTCGCCGCGGCTTTCTTGTCGCCCGCCTTGTTCGGCGTCAGCATCTTGCGGTTCGCGGCGCGCGCGGCCTTGACCGACGGGCGCACGATCACCTGGCCGCCCTCGGCGCCCGGGACCGCGCCCCGCACCAGGATCAGGTTGCGCTCGGCGTCGACCTCGACGACGCGCAGGTTCTCGGTCGTGCGTCGCTCGCCGCCCATGCGGCCCGACATGCGCTTGCCCGCGAACACGCGGCCCGGCGTCTGGCGCTGGCCGATCGAGCCCGGCGTGCGGTGCGAGACCGAGACACCGTGCGTGGCATGGTGACCGGCGAAGTTGTGGCGCTTCATCGTGCCCGCGTAGCCCTTGCCGATCGTGGTGCCCGCGACATCGACGATCTGGCCGGCCTTGAACAGGTCGGCCTTGAACTCGGCGCCGACGGCGACATCCGCGCCATCCTTGCCCTCGAGCCGGAATTCGACGAGCGCCTTGCCGGGCGCGGCATTCGCCTTGGCGTAGTGGCCGGCAACCGCCTTGGTGAGCAGTTGCGGGCGCTTCGAGCCATAGGCGACCTGCACGGCGCGATAGCCGTCCTTCTCGCTCGTCTTCACCTGGGTCACGCGGTTCGGGAGAACCTCGATCACGGTGACGGGCACGGTCTCGCCCGCTGTCGTGAACACCCGCGTCATGCCGACCTTGCGGCCGACCAGACCAATAGCCATGGGCCTATTCCTCGTTAAAAATCGCCGCCGGCCACTGCGATTGGTGGTCGGCACCTGGGCGTCGGGAGGGGAAAACCCGTGCATCCGGCCGCGCTGGCGGTCGCTGGATGCTCGAGTGGTCTTGGCGTTCACCGCCAACCTCGCCCGAAGCCGCTTGTCGAAATCGGCGGAGCCTGCGCTTCGCCGGCGGCACCCCCACCGCAGCCCCGAGTGGGGGCAACCGATGTGGGTCAAAAATGGCCGCGCATTATAGCAGTCGCGGCGTCCTGCGCAAGCGTTCGCCCCTGGATGGGGCGGCAGCTTCAGTTCAGCTTGATCTGGACGTCGACGCCCGCCGGCAGTTCGAGCTTCATCAGCGCGTCCACCGTCTTGTCCGTCGGGTTCAGGATGTCCATCAGCCGCTTGTGCGTGCGCAGCTCGAACTGGTCGCGCGCGTCCTTGTCGCCGTGCGGCGAGACGAGCAGCGTGAACCGCTCCATCTTGGTCGGCAGCGGCACGGGCCCCTTGACCGTGGCGCCGGTGCGCTTGGCGGTCTCGACGATCTCGCGCGCGGAGCTGTCGATGAGCCGGTGATCGAACGCCTTGAGGCGGATGCGGATGTTCTGGTTAGCCATTGCCGATATGTCCCGGGGAGCTTACTTGAGGATCTTCGCCACGACGCCTGCGCCGACGGTGCGTCCGCCCTCGCGGATCGCAAAGCGCAGCCCGTCTTCCATCGCGATCGGCGCGATCAGCTCCACCTTCATCTTGATGTTGTCGCCCGGCATCACCATCTCGGTGTTCTCCGGCAACTCGATCGTGCCCGTCACGTCCGTCGTGCGGAAATAAAACTGCGGCCGGTAGCCCTTGAAGAACGGCGTGTGCCGCCCGCCCTCTTCCTTCGTCAGCACGTACACCTCGCACTCGAACTGCGTGTGCGGCGTGATCGAACCGGGCTTGGCCAGCACCTGGCCGCGCTCCACTTCCTCGCGCTTCGTGCCGCGCAGCAGCACGCCCACGTTGTCACCCGCCCGACCCTCGTCGAGCAGCTTCCTGAACATCTCCACGCCCGTGCAGGTCGTCTTCTGCGTCGCCTTGATCCCGACGATCTCGATCTCGTCGTTGACCTTCACGATGCCGCGCTCGATGCGCCCCGTCACCACCGTGCCACGGCCCGAAATCGAGAACACGTCCTCCACCGGCATCAAAAACGGCTTGTCGATCTCCCGCGGCGGCACCGGGATGTAGCGGTCCATCTCCGCCACCAGCTTCACCACCGAGGGCACCCCGATCGCGCTCGTGTCGCCCTCCAGCGCCTTCAGCGCCGAGCCCACCACGATCGGCGTGTCGTCGCCGGGGAACTTGTACGTCGACAGCAGCTCGCGGACCTCCATCTCGACGAGCTCCAGCAGCTCCTTGTCGTCGACCATGTCCGCCTTGTTCATGTACACCACGATGTACGGCACGCCCACCTGGCGCGCCAGCAGGATGTGCTCGCGCGTCTGCGGCATCGGGCCGTCGGCCGCCGACACCACCAGGATCGCCCCGTCCATCTGCGCCGCACCCGTGATCATGTTCTTCACGTAGTCCGCGTGCCCCGGGCAGTCCACGTGCGCGTAATGGCGCTCCTGCGACTGGTACTCCACGTGCGACGTCGAAATCGTGATGCCGCGCGCCTTCTCTTCCGGCGCACGGTCGATCTGGTCGTACGCCATGAACGACCCGCCGTACGTCTCCGCCATCACCTTCGTCAGCGCCGCCGTCAACGTCGTCTTGCCGTGGTCCACGTGGCCGATCGTCCCCACGTTCACGTGCGGCTTGCTGCGTTCAAATTTCTCTTTCGACACGACGGTCTTCCTCTTGTCTGGCTGTTTGGCTGTGGACTAACGGCTGTCTGCTACTTCTTCAACAACGATTCGGCGATGTTCGGCGGAACCTCGAGGTACTTCGAGAATTCCATCGTGAAGGTCGCGCGGCCCTGGCTCATCGAGCGCACGTTGGTCGCGTAACCGAACATCTCGGAAAGCGGCACTTCGGCGGTGATCACCTTGCCGGAAGGACCGTCTTCCATGCCCTGGATCTGGCCACGGCGGCGGTTCAGGTCGCCGATCACGTCGCCCGAGTAGTCTTCCGGCGTCACGACCTCGACCTTCATGATCGGCTCGAGCATCACGGGCTTCGCCTTGCGGAAACCCTCCTTGAAGCCCATGGAGCCGGCGATCTTGAACGCCATTTCGTTCGAGTCGACGTCGTGGTACGAACCGTCGAACAGCGTGACCTTGACGTCGACGATCGGGTAGCCCGCGATGACGCCGGTTTCCACGGCCTCGCGGATGCCCTTGTCGACGGCCGGGATGTATTCGCGCGGCACGGTGCCGCCGACGATGCCGTTGACGAACTCGTAGCCCTTGCCTTCCGGCTGGGGTTCGATCTTGAGCCAGACGTGGCCGTACTGGCCGCGACCGCCCGACTGGCGCACGAACTTGCCCTCGGACTCGACCGAGCCACGGATCGTCTCGCGGTAGGCGACCTGCGGCTTGCCGACGTTCGCCTCGACCTTGAACTCGCGCTTCATGCGATCGACGATGATGTCGAGGTGCAGCTCGCCCATGCCGGCGATGATCGTCTGGCCCGACTCCTGGTCGGTGCTGACGCGGAACGACGGGTCTTCCTTCGCGAGGCGCTGCAGCGCGAGGCCCATCTTTTCCTGGTCGGCCTTGGTCTTCGGCTCGATCGCGACGGAAATGACGGGCTCGGGGAACACCATCTTCTCGAGCGTGATGACCTTGTCGAGGTCGCACATCGTGTCGCCGGTGATCACGTCCTTGAGGCCGACGGCCGCGGCGATGTCGCCCGCGCGCACTTCCTTGATCTCGGTGCGCTCGCTCGCGTGCATCTGCAGCAGGCGGCCGATGCGTTCCTTCTTGCCCTTGGCCGGCACGTAGACGGTGTCACCGGAATTGAGCACGCCGGAGTACACGCGAAAGAAGGTCAGGTTGCCGACGAAGGGGTCGTTCAGGATCTTGAACGCGAGCGCGGAGAACGGCGCTTCGTCGCTCGCCGGGCGCGTGTCGGGTTCGCCCGCCTCGTTCAGGCCCTTGACGTCCGGGATCTCGACCGGCGAAGGCATGTACTCGATGACCGCATCGAGCAGCGCCTGCACGCCCTTGTTCTTGAAGGCCGTGCCGCACATGCACAGCACGATCTCGCTGCGCAGCGCCCGCTCGCGCAGGCCCTTCCTGATCTCGTCGTCCGAAAGCGTGCCTTCCTCGAGGTACTTGTTCAGCAGCGTCTCGTTGCCCTCGGCGGCCGCCTCGACCATCTTGCCGTGGTATTCGTCGCACTGCGCCTTCATCGAGTCGGGGATGTCGCGATACTCGAACTTCATCCCCTGGGTTTCCATGTCCCAGTAGATCGCCTTCATGCGCACGAGGTCGACGACGCCCTCGAAGTTGTCTTCCGCGCCGATCGGCAACTGGATCGGCACCGGATTGCCGCGCAGGCGCGTGCGGATCATCTCGACGCAACGCAGGAAATTCGCGCCGGCGCGATCCATCTTGTTGACGAACGCGATGCGCGGCACGTTGTAGCGGTTCATCTGCCGCCACACGGTTTCCGACTGCGGCTGCACGCCCGCCACCGAATCGAACAGCGCGACCGCGCTGTCGAGCACGCGCAGGCTGCGTTCGACTTCGATCGTGAAGTCGACGTGGCCCGGGGTGTCGATGATGTTGATGCGGTGTTCGGGGAAGGCCTTGTCCATGCCCTTCCAGAAGCACGTCGTCGCGGACGACGTGATCGTGATGCCGCGCTCCTGCTCCTGTTCCATGTAGTCCATGACGGCCGCGCCGTCGTGGACCTCGCCCATCTTGTGCGAGACGCCGGTGTAGAAAAGGATGCGCTCGGTGGTCGTCGTCTTGCCGGCGTCGATGTGCGCCGAGATGCCGATGTTGCGATAGCGCTCGATGGGGGTCGTTCGGGGCATGTTCGATTACCAGCGATAGTGCGCGAAGGCCTTGTTGGCCTCGGCCATGCGGTGGGTGTCTTCGCGCTTGCGCACCGCGGCGCCACGGTTTTCCGCGGCTTCCATCAGTTCGTGCGCGAGGCGCGCCGCCATCGACTTCTCGCTGCGCCCGCGCGCGGCCTCGATGACCCAGCGCATCGCGAGCGTCTGGCGACGCGTCGCGCGCACTTCCACCGGCACCTGGTAGGTGGCGCCGCCGACGCGGCGCGACTTAACTTCGACGACCGGTTTCACGTTGTCGAGCGCCTGCGACAGCACGGCGAGGGCATCGGGGCCCTGCTTGCCGGTCTTCTCGCCGATCCGGTCGATCGCACCGTAGATGATGCGCTCGGCCGCCGACTTCTTGCCGCTTTCCATCACGACGTTCATGAACTTCGCCAGCATGTCGCTGTGGAATTTCGGGTCCGGAAGGATCTCGCGATGGGGGGCCTGGGCTCGACGTGACATGATGTATTACCTGGATTACTTCTTGGGGCGCTTCGCGCCGTACTTGGAGCGGCTCTGCTTGCGCTCGCCGACGCCCGCGCAGTCGAGGGTGCCGCGCACCGTGTGGTAGCGCACGCCCGGCAGGTCCTTGACGCGGCCGCCACGGATGAGCACCACCGAGTGCTCCTGCAGGTTGTGGCCTTCGCCGCCGATGTAGGAACTGACCTCGAAGCCGTTGACGAGGCGCACGCGGCACACCTTGCGCAACGCCGAGTTCGGCTTCTTCGGCGTCGTGGTGTACACGCGGGTACACACGCCACGCTTCTGCGGCGCCGCGCCGAGGGCGGGCACCTTGGTCTTTTCCGAACGGGACCGGCGCGGTTGCCGGATCAACTGACCCGTAGTGGCCATGCAATCTCCAGGAATGTGAAGCAACACCGGGCCACCTCAACGAGCAAGGCGGCCCGGTTTTGTATGAGTCGCAATTCAGCCCCACGCCGTTGAGGGCGGGGCGAAAAGGCCGGGGATTCTAGGTAGCCGTCAGGGGCCTGTCAATGCATGTTGCACAGCAACAACGCATCGGGACACCACCGGCAACGTCAGGTCTGGGGCGTGCCGACGCTTCCCTGGTGTTCCTGCGTCTGCTTGCGTGCGTCCCGCTGCTCGATTTCCCACTGGTAGCGGGTCTGGCACCGGGTTTCCGGAAAGCGGCTGCCGGTCACGACCTGGCGGCGACAAACGGTCTCGTTCGGATCGAGGCGGGCCGTTTCCCTGGACGCCGCGGCTTTGGGCGCAGGCGCCGCCTCAGCCTTGGCCGCCGGACCGGAAGCCGAAGGGGCGTTCGCGGCCGGTGGCGCGCTGGCACAGGCGCCCAGCGCCAGGGTCGCCACGAGTGCCAGGATTGCCGTCGTCGATTTCATGCGCTCTCCCCGTGTTGTTGTGCGCGGTAGACTACAACGACCATGAACGACGCAAAAGCCCTCGGCCAGCCGCTGTCAGCGCTACTGGTCGCAATTGGACTCGCCGCGAGCGGTTATTTCATCGGCCATGGGCTGCTCGAGGCGCGCTCCGCCGATCGTTATGTCACGGTGAAGGGCCTCGCCGAGCGCGAAGTGAAGGCCGACCTCGTGATCTGGCCGCTGCGGTATGCGGTCACCGCCGACGACCTCGCCTCGTTGCAGCGCCTGTCCGACGACAGCGAAGGCAAGGTGCGCGCTTTCCTCGGGGAGCGATTCCCGGGCGACGACATCAGCGTCTCGGCGCCGCAGATCCAGGATCGCAATGCACAGGGGATGGCCGACCGCAGCGGCAACCTGCAGCGATATGTCGCGGAGGTGACCGTGACGCTGCGATCGAAGCGGATCGACGAAGTGCGCAAGGCGAACGAACTGCTGGGCGACCTCGTCAAGGCCGGCGTCGCGCTGGTGCAGAATTACGAGAGCCGCACGCAGTATTCCTACACCGGCCTCGACCAGGTGAAGCCGGCGATGATTGCCGAGGCGACGAAAGACGCGCGGCAGGCGGCTGAACAGTTCGCGAAGGACTCCGGCAGCGCGGTCGGCTCGATCAGGAACGCCCAGCAGGGTTATTTCTCGATCGAGGACCGGGACGCCTTCTCGCCCGAATACAAGCAGATCCGCGTCGTGACGACGGTGCAGTTCTTCCTCGAGGACTGAACGCTAGCGGTAGTAGTCGACGAAACGCACCCGGTACGCGCCAGGAGCCAGGGTTGCACTGACCCGCGCGCAGGCGCCGGCAGTCTTCGCCGCCACGGGACGTTCCGCGCCGTCGTCCCCGATTCGGACGAGTTCGAAGCCCTCGAGCCGGCCGAATGCGCGGGAGGCGTCGTGGAAAAAACAGATCCGGACGGGCAGGCGGGTCCCCGCCGCGAGCGCGAACGAACCGATGCCTCGCGCGCTGTACACCGCGAGCTCGCCTCCGGCGCTGCGCTCGACGCGCTCGACATGCTCCGCGTCCTGGACCGCAATTTGCGTCATGCAGGCGGATAATGCCACTAGCGCAACAATCAATGACAATCCACGCATAACTGTCTGCCCCAGACAACAAAAAGGCGCTGCGGCCATACCATGCCGCAACGCCTCTTCATCTGGCCCGTAGCCCGTCGCCCGTTGCCCGCCGCGGGCCTCAGCCCGCGGCGCTTTCCTCTTCTCCCACGCTCGTCTCGTCGATGTCCGCGACGCCGCCACCTACGTCCATGAAGCTGCGACGCTCCGCGGTCGTCTTGCGACGACGGTGGGCATGGGCCGCAAAGCCCGTGCCCGCCGGGATGAGCCGGCCGACGATGACGTTTTCCTTGAGGCCGCGCAGGTCGTCCTTGAGGCCACGCACCGCCGCTTCGGTCAGCACGCGTGTCGTTTCCTGGAACGAGGCCGCCGAGATGAACGACTCGGTCGCGAGCGACGCCTTGGTGATGCCGAGCAGCACCGGCGACAACGTGGCGGCCACCTTGCCGTCCTGCGACACGCGATCGTTGATCTCGAGCGCCCGCGCGCGGTCGAGCTGTTCGCCCTTCAGCAGCGGTGCATCGCCCGTGGAGGCCACTTCCGTCTTGCGCAGCATCTGGCGAACGATCACCTCGATGTGCTTGTCGTTGATCTTCACGCCCTGCAGGCGATAGACGTCCTGGATCTCGCGCGTCAGGTAGTTCGCCAGCGCCTCGATGCCTTGCAGGCGCAGGATGTCGTGCGGGTTCGGCTCGCCGTCGGCGATCACTTCGCCGCTCTCGACCTGCTCGCCTTCAAACACGTTGAGCTGCCGCCACTTCGGGATCAGCTCTTCGTACTTCTCGCCGTCCTCGCCGGTGATGACGAGGCGCCGCTTGCCCTTGGTTTCCTTGCCGAAGCTCACGGTGCCGCTCTTCTCGGCGAGGATCGCCTGGTCCTTCGGCTTGCGCGCCTCGAACAGGTCCGCGACGCGCGGCAGGCCGCCGGTGATGTCGCGGGTCTTCGACGATTCCTGCGGGATGCGCGCGATGATGTCGCCGACCGACACCCGTGCACCGTCCTCGAGCGAAATCAGCGCGCCCGCCGGCAGCGTGTAGACCGCCGGGATCTCGGTGTTCGCGAACGTGACTTCCTTGCCCTTCGCATTCAGCAGCTTGATGGTCGGGCGCAGTTCCTTGCCGCCGCGCTGCTTCGAGTCGAGCACCACGATGGAGGAGATGCCGGTCACTTCGTCGACCTGCGTCGTGACCGTCAGGCCGTCGACGAAGTCCTGGAACCGCAGGTTGCCCTGCACTTCCGTGACCACCGGGTGCGTGTGCGGATCCCAGGTCGCAACCACCTGGCCGCCCGCCACCTTGTCGCCCTCGCGCGCCGAAATGCTCGCGCCGTAGGGAATCTTGTAGCGCTCGCGCTCGCGGCCGAATTCGTCGACCACGCCGATCTCGCAGGAACGCGACACGGCCACGAGGTGGCCCTTCTCGTGCGCCACCGTCTTGACGTTGTGGAAGCGGATCGTGCCCTTGTTGCGCACCTCGACGCTGCTCGCCGCGGCCGCCCGCGACGCCGCGCCACCGATGTGGAACGTGCGCATCGTCAGCTGCGTGCCGGGCTCGCCGATCGACTGCGCCGCGATCACGCCGACCGCCTCGCCGATGTTGATGATGCGGCCGCGCGCGAGGTCGCGCCCGTAGCACTTGCTGCAGACACCGTAGCGCGTCTCGCAGGTGATCGCCGAGCGCACCTTGAGCTGGTCCACGCCTTCCTGCTCGAGCTTGCGCACCAGTTGCTCGTCGAGCAGCGTGCCCATCTCGATCAGCACCGTGTCCTTGCCGGGCTTCAGCACGTCTTCGGCCACCACGCGGCCGAGCACGCGCTCGCCGAGGCCCTCGACCACGTCGCCGCCCTCGACCAGCGGCGCCATCGTGAGGCCGTTCGTCGTGCCGCAGTCCTCCTCGGTCACGACGAGGTCCTGCGCGACGTCGACGAGACGGCGAGTCAGGTAACCCGAGTTCGCGGTCTTGAGCGCCGTGTCGGCGAGACCCTTGCGCGCGCCGTGCGTCGAGATGAAGTACTGCTGCGCGTTCAGCCCCTCGCGGAAGTTCGCCGTGATCGGCGTCTCGATGATCGAGCCGTCGGGCTTCGCCATCAGGCCGCGCATGCCGGCGAGCTGGCGGATCTGCGCCGCGCTGCCGCGCGCGCCGGAATCGGCCATCATGTAGATGGAGTTGAACGACTTCTGCCGGACCTTCTGGCCCTTCAGGTCGGTCGCTTCCTCGGAACCGAGCTTCTCCATCATCGCCTTCGCCACCTGGTCGTTGGCGCGCGACCAGATGTCCACGACCTTGTTGTAGCGCTCGCCGTTCGTCACAAGGCCCGAGGCGTACTGGTCCTGGATCTCCTTCACTTCACGGTCGGCCGCCGCCACGAGGCGCGTCTTCTCGCCCGGGATCACGATGTCGTCGACGCCGAACGAGATGCCGGCGCGCGTCGCGTACTGGAAGCCCATGTACATGAGCTGGTCCGCGAACACGACCGTCTCCTTGAGGCCGAGCGAGCGATAGCAGGCGTTGATCGTCGCGGAGATCACCTTCTTCGTCATGTCCTGGTTCACCAGGTCGAACGACAGGCCACGCGGCAGGATCTCGGACAGCAGGCAACGGCCGACCGTGGTCTGCACGGTGCGCCGGCGCTCCTGCTTCTCGCCGCCGACGAGCTGCCATTCGACGATGCGCACGCGGATGCGCGCCTGCAGGTCGATGTGGCGGCCCTCGTAGGCGCGATGCGCCTCGGCGACGTCGCTGAAGGCCATGCCTTCGCCGGGGGCGCCGATGCGCTCACGGGTCATGTAGTAGAGGCCGAGCACCACGTCCTGCGACGGCACGATGATCGGCTCGCCGTTGGCGGGCGAGAGGATGTTGTTCGACGACATCATCAGCGCGCGCGCCTCGAGCTGGGCCTCGAGCGACAGCGGCACGTGCACGGCCATCTGGTCGCCGTCGAAGTCGGCGTTGAACGCCGTGCAGACGAGCGGGTGCAACTGGATCGCCTTGCCTTCGACCAACTGCGGCTCGAAGGCCTGGATGCCGAGGCGGTGCAGCGTCGGGGCGCGGTTCAGCAGCACGGGGTGCTCGCGGATCACTTCCTCGAGGATGTCCCACACCTCCGGCCCCTCGCGCTCGACCAGGCGCTTGGCGGCCTTGATCGTCGAGGCGTCGCCGCGCAACTGCAGCTTCTGAAAGATGAAGGGCTTGAAGAGTTCGAGCGCCATCTTCTTCGGCAGCCCGCACTGGTGCAGGCGCAGGGTCGGGCCGACCACGATGACCGAGCGGCCCGAGTAATCGACGCGCTTGCCGAGCAGGTTCTGGCGGAAGCGCCCCTGCTTGCCCTTGATCATGTCGGCGAGCGACTTGAGCGGGCGCTTGTTGGTGCCGGTGATCGCGCGGCCGCGGCGGCCGTTGTCGAGCAGCGCGTCGACGGCCTCCTGCAGCATGCGCTTCTCGTTGCGCACGATGATGTCGGGCGCGTTCAGCTCGAGCAGCCGGCGCAGGCGGTTGTTGCGGTTGATGACGCGGCGATACAGGTCGTTCAGGTCCGACGTCGCGAAGCGGCCGCCGTCGAGCGGCACGAGCGGGCGCAGGTCGGGCGGCAGCACCGGCAGCACCGTCAGCACCATCCACTCGGGCTTGTTGCCGGACTCGATGAACGACTCGACGAGCTTCAGGCGCTTCGACAGGCGCTTCAGCTTCGTGTCGGAGCTCGTGTTGCCCATGTCCTCGCGGATCTTGACCATCTCCGCGGCGAGGTCGATCGTGCGCAGCAGCTCATAGACGGCCTCGGCGCCCATGCGGGCATCGAACTCGTCGCCGTGCTCCTCGATCGCCTCGAGGTACATCTCGTCGGTGAGCAGCTGGCCGCGCTGCATCGCCGTCATGCCCGGCTCGACGACCACGAAGGCCTCGAAGTACAGCACCCGCTCGATCTCGCGCAGCGTCATGTCAAGCATCAGGCCGATGCGCGACGGCAGCGATTTCAGGAACCAGATGTGCGCGGTCGGGCTCGCGAGCTCGATGTGGCCCATGCGCTCGCGGCGCACCTTCGACTGCGTGACCTCGACGCCGCACTTCTCGCAGACGACGCCGCGGTGCTTCAGGCGCTTGTACTTGCCGCACAGGCACTCGTAGTCCTTGATCGGCCCGAAGATCTTCGCGCAGAACAGGCCGTCGCGTTCCGGCTTGAACGTGCGGTAGTTGATCGTCTCCGGCTTCTTGACCTCGCCGTACGACCACGCGCGGATCATCTCCGGCGACGCGAGCCCGATCTTGATCGAGTCGAACTGCTCGACCGGCGCATGTTGCTTGAACAGTTTCAGCAGGTCTTTCATGTGTTTACTCCTGTTCCAGCTCCATGTTGATGCCAAGGGAGCGGATTTCCTTCACGAGCACGTTGAAGGATTCCGGCATGCCGGCATCCATCTGGTGATTGCCGTCCACGATGTTCTTGTACATCTTGGTGCGGCCGTTCACGTCGTCGGACTTGACGGTCAGCATTTCCTGCAGCGTGTACGCCGCGCCGTAGGCCTCGAGCGCCCACACTTCCATCTCGCCGAAACGCTGGCCGCCGAACTGCGCCTTGCCGCCGAGCGGCTGTTGCGTGACGAGGCTGTAGGGCCCGGTAGAGCGCGCGTGCATCTTGTCGTCGACCAGGTGGTTCAGCTTCAGCATGTACATGTAGCCGACCGTGACCTGGCGCTCGAAGCGCTCGCCCGTGCGACCGTCGAACAGGTACGTCTGGCCGCTCGTCGGCAGGTCCGCGAGCGTCAGCAGGCGCTTGATCTCCTCCTCGCTCGCGCCGTCGAACACCGGCGTCGCGATCGGCACGCCGTTCGACAGGTTGCCGGCGAGCGCGACCACCTCGGCATCGTTCAGGCTGCCGATGTCCTCGTGCTGCCCGCCCGTCTCGTTGTAGATGCGACCGAGCAGCCCGCGCAGCTCGCCGACCGCCGCCTGTTGCTCGAGCATGCGGCCGATCTTGAGCCCGAGGCCCTTCGCGGCCCAGCCGAGGTGCGTCTCGAGCACCTGGCCCACGTTCATGCGCGAGGGCACGCCGAGCGGGTTCAGCACGATGTCGACCGGCACGCCGTTGTCGAGGTGCGGCATGTCCTCGACCGGCACGATCGTCGAGATCACGCCCTTGTTGCCGTGCCGGCCGGCCATCTTGTCGCCCGGCTGCACGCGGCGCTTCACCGCGAGGTACACCTTGACCATCTTGAGCACGCCCGGCGCGAGATCGTCGCCCGCCGTGATCTTGGCCTTCTTGTCGTCGAGCTTCTTCTCGAACGCCTTGCGCTGCGCGGCGAGCCGCTCGGAAGTGACCTCGAGCTGGGCATTCGCCTCTTCGTCGTCGAGGCGGATCTCGAACCATTCCTCGCGCGACAGCGAGTCGAGGTAGTCGGCCGTGATCGCGCCCTTCAGCTTGCGCGGCCCGCCGGCCGCGTGCTTGCCGACGAGCATGCTGCGCACGCGCGCGAACATGTCGTCCTCGAGGATGCGCTGCTGGTCGGCGAAGTCCTTGCGGACGCGCTCGATTTCCGCCTTCTCGATGGCAAGCGCGCGCGAGTCCTTCTCGACGCCGTCGCGCGTGAAGACGCGCACGTCGATCACGATGCCGTCCATGCCCGGCGGCACGCGCAGGCTGGTGTCCTTCACGTCGGACGCCTTCTCGCCGAAAATGGCGCGCAGCAGCTTCTCTTCCGGCGTGAGCTGGGTTTCGCCCTTCGGCGTGACCTTGCCGACGAGGATGTCGCCGGCGCGCACCTCGGCGCCGATGAAGGCGATGCCCGCCTCGTCGAGCTTGGCGAGCGCCGCGTCACCGACGTTGGGGATGTCCGCGGTGATTTCCTCGGGCCCGAGCTTGGTGTCGCGCGCGACGCAGGTCAGCTCCTCGATGTGGATCGTCGTGAAGCGGTCTTCCTGGACGACACGCTCCGAGATCAGGATCGAGTCCTCGAAGTTGTAGCCGTTCCACGGCATGAACGCGACCAGCAGGTTCTGGCCGAGCGCGAGTTCGCCGAGGTGCGTCGACGGGCCGTCCGCCAGCACGTCGCCGCGCGCGATGTGGTCGCCCGCGTTGACGAGCGGCCGCTGGTTGATGCACGTGTTCTGGTTGGAGCGCGTGTATTTCGTCAGGTTATAGATGTCGACGCCCGGCTCGCCGGCCAGCGTCTCGTCGTCGTTGACCCGCACCACGATGCGCGAGGCGTCGACCGAATCGACGTGCCCGCCGCGGCGCGCCACCACGGTGACACCCGAGTCGATCGCGACCGGGCGTTCCATGCCGGTGCCGACGAGCGGCGTCTCCGCGCGCAGCGTCGGCACGGCCTGGCGCTGCATGTTCGAGCCCATCAACGCGCGGTTGGCGTCGTCGTGCTCGAGGAACGGGATCAGCGAGGCGGCCACCGAGACGATCTGCTTCGGCGATACGTCCATGTAGTTGATGCTGTCGCGCGGCATCAGCGTGAACTCGTTCTGGTAGCGGCACGACACGAGGTCGTCGGCGAGGCTGCCCTTCTCGATGCGCACGTTGGCCTGGGCGATCGCGTACTGGCCTTCCTCGATCGCCGACAGGTAGTCGATGTCGTCGCTGACGCGGCCGTTCACCACGCGCCGGTACGGCGTCTCGAGGAAGCCGTAGCGATTGGTGCGCGCATAGACCGACAGCGAGTTGATGAGGCCGATGTTCGGGCCTTCCGGCGTCTCGATCGGGCAGACGCGGCCGTAGTGCGTCGGGTGCACGTCGCGCACTTCGAAGCCCGCGCGCTCGCGCGTCAGGCCGCCCGGCCCGAGCGCCGAGACGCGGCGCTTGTGCGTCACTTCGGACAGCGGGTTGTTCTGGTCCATGAACTGCGAGAGCTGCGAGGAGCCGAAGAACTCCTTGACGGCGGCCGCCACCGGCTTCGCGTTGATCATTTCCTGCGGCATCAGCGGTTCGCTTTCCGCGACCGTGAGGCGCTCCTTGACCGCGCGCTCGACGCGCACCAGGCCGACGCGGAAGGCGTTTTCCGCCATCTCGCCGACGCTGCGCACCCGGCGATTGCCGAGGTGGTCGATGTCGTCGACGGTGCCGTTGCCGTTCCTGATGTCGATCAGCACCTTCAGCACGTCGAGGATGTCCTCCTTCGACAGTACGCCGGAGCCGGTGATCTCGTCGCGCTTGACACGACGGTTGAACTTCATGCGGCCGACGCCCGAGAGGTCGTAGCGTTCGTCGTTGAAGAACAGGTTGTTGAAGAGGTTTTCGGCGGCGTCCTTGGTCGGCGGCTCGCCTGGACGCATCATGCGGTAGATCTCGACCAGCGCCTCGAGGCGCGTCTTCGTCGGGTCGATGCGCAGGGTGTCCGAGACGTAGGCGCCACGATCGAGGTCGTTCACGTAGAGCGTGCGCAGCTCGGTGATGCCGGCCTCGATGATCTTCTCCACCGATACCGCCGTCAGCACCTCGTTCGCCTTGGCGAGGATCTCGCCGCTGCCCGTGTCGACGACGTCGTGCGCGAGGATCTTGCCGTAGACGTAATCGCGCGGCACCGCGAGGCGCTTGACGCCGGCGTCCTCGAGCTGGCGCACGTGGCGGGCCGTGATGCGGCGGCCTTCCTCGACGATCACCTTCTCGCCGATGCGGATCTCGAAACTCGAGGTCTCGCCGCGCAGGCGCGCGGGCACGAGTTCGAGGGACACGCTGTCCTTCGAGACGAAGAAGGTGTTCTTCTCGAAGAAGGTATCGAGGATCTCGGTCTCGTTCATGCCGAGCGCGCGCAGGATGATGCTGACCGGCAGCTTGCGGCGGCGGTCGATGCGCGCGAACACGCAATCCTTCGGGTCGAACTCGAAGTCGAGCCAGGAACCGCGGTAGGGAATGATGCGCGCCGAGAACAGCAGCTTGCCCGACGAATGCGTCTTGCCGCGGTCGTGGTCGAAGAACACGCCGGGGCTGCGGTGCAGCTGCGAGACGATGACGCGCTCGGTGCCGTTCACCACGAAGGTGCCGTTGTCGGTCATCAGCGGCAGTTCGCCGAGGTAGACCTCCTGCTCGCGCACGTCCTTCACCGGCTTCTTCGCGCCAGGGGCCTCCTTGTCGAGCACGATCAGGCGCACCTTGACGCGCAGCGGCGCGGCATAGGTGAGGCCGCGCAACTGGCACTCCTTGACGTCGAACACGGGCTCGCCGAGGCGATAGCCGACGTACTCGAGCGTCGCGTTGCCCGAATAGCTGGAAATGGGGAAGACCGTCTGGAATGCCGCGTGCAAGCCGATGTCCGCGCGCGCGCCCTCGGCCACGTCGGCCTGCAGGAAGGTGCGATAGGATTCAAGCTGAATCGCAAGCAGGTACGGCACGTCGAGGATGCTCGCCTGCCTGCCGAAATTCTTGCGGATGCGCTTCTTCTCGGTGAAGGAATAAGCCATCTGGATTTACCTCTGAAACTGCAAAACGCGCACGCGGAAAACAGGCGCGCAGCACAGGGCGCCCGACCGGGAACGGTCGGGCGCCGTGCGCGCGCCACGCGGCCAGGAGCCGCGCATGGAGGTTACTTGACCTCCACCTTGGCGCCGGCTTCCTCGAGCTTCTTCTTGATCGTGTCGGTGTCGGCCTTGGAAACGCCTTCCTTGACGAGGGCGGGCACGCCTTCGACGAGGTCCTTCGCTTCCTTGAGGCCGAGGCCCGTGATCTCGCGGATCACCTTGATGACGGTGACCTTCTTGTCCGCCGGGTATTCCTTCAGCGTGACCGTGAACTCGGTCTGCTCCTCGGCCGGGGCAGCCGCGGCGGCACCCGCGCCACCGGCGACGGCAACCGCAACCGGCGCAGCCGCCGTCACGTTGAACTTCTTCTCCATGTCGGAGATCAGTTCGACGACGTCCATCACGCTCATCTTGGAAATCGCTTCGAGGATTTCGTCCTTAGTAACAGCCATTGTCATTGCTCCTTAAGATTTGCAAACGGGCATTCAGGCGCCGGCGGCCTGCTTCGCGTCCTTCACGGCCGCGAGCGTGCGCACGAGCTTCTGGTTCGGTGCGGCGATCGTGCCGACGAGCTTCTGGATCGGTGCCTTGAGCACGCCCAGCAGCATCGACAGCGCCTGATCGCGCGTCGGCATGCTCGCCACTTTCTCGATGTCCTTGCCGGGCAGCACGGGGCCGCCGAGCGACACGAGGGTCGCGACGAGCTTGTCGTTGTCCTTCGCGAAGGCCTTGATCACGCGCGCCGCGGCGCCCGGATCGTCCTTCGAGAAGGCAAGGACCAGCGGGCCCTTCAGGTGCGAGCCGATGGGTTCGAACGACGTGCCGGCGACGGCCTTGCGCGCAAGCGTGTTCTTGACGACACGCACGTACACGCCCTGGGCCCGCGCCTTGGCACGCAGATCGGTCATCTGCGTCACCGAGAGGCCGCGATACTCGGCGGCCACCACGGACAGGGCCTTGCCGGCCACCTCCGCGACTTCCGCTACGAGCGCTTTCTTGCCTTCAAGGTTAAGTGCCATTTCCTAGTCTCTCCTGGCTTACAGATCACACCAGTTGACGGTGGTCTTCGGCCGAGGACATCCTCGAACGAGAGAGTCACCATCTGCGCAGGCGCCCATTAAGGAGCCGCCGCGGGCTGCGCGCTACGGGCTGCATTTGCCCGTTGCCCCTAGCCCGTTGCCCTCCGCCTGCGGTCTTCGATGGAACCGGCGCCCATCGGCGGCGCCGGCCTCACGAATTCATTGAACCTAAACGCTTCCTCAGACCCCGAGCGTCCCGGAGTCCACCGCGACACCGGGCCCCATCGTCGAGGACAGGGTGACGCGCCTGAGGTAGATGCCCTTCGCCGTCGCGGGCTTCGCCTTCTGCAGGTCCTGGATCAGCGCGAGCAGGTTCTCGCGCAGCTTGTCGACCTCGAAGCTCGCCTTGCCGATCGTGCAGTGCACGATGCCCGCCTTGTCGACGCGGTAGCGAACCTGGCCCGCCTTCGCGTTCTTCACCGCGGTGGCGACGTCTGGCGTCACGGTGCCGACCTTGGGGTTCGGCATCAGGCCACGCGGGCCGAGGATCTGGCCGAGCTGGCCGACGATGCGCATCGCATCGGGGCTCGCGACCACCACGTCGAAATTCATCTCGCCGGCCTTCACCTTCTCGGCGAGGTCCTCGAGTCCGACGATGTCGGCGCCCGCGGCACGCGCGATGTCCTGGTTCTTGCCCGAGGTGAACACCGCGACACGCACGGACTTGCCGATGCCGTGCGGCATCACGGTCGAGCCGCGCACCTGCTGGTCCGACTTCGAGGCGTCGATGCCGAGGTTGACGGCGGCATCGACCGATTCGTTGAACTTCGCGGTGGCGAGCTCCTTGACGAGCTTCAGCGCGTCATCGAGCGGAAACTGCTTGCCGGGCGGCAGCTTGCCGGCCCAGGCCTTCTCGCGCTTGGTTATAACGGTCATGCTCAGGCTCCTTCCACGTCGACGCCCATCGAACGCGCGCTGCCCGCGATCGTGCGCACGGCAGCGTCGAGATCGGCGGCGGTCAGGTCGGGCGTCTTGGTCTTGGCGATTTCCTCGAGCTGCTTGCGCGAGATCTTGCCGACCTTCGCCGTGTTCGGCGTGCCGCTGCCCTTCTCGATGCCGATCGACTTCATGATGAGCACCGCCGCGGGCGGGGTCTTCATCACGAAGGTGAAGCTGCGATCCGAGTAGACGGTGATCACCGTCGGGATCGGCAGGCCCTTCTCGAGCTTCTGCGTCGCAGCGTTGAACTGCTTGCAGAACTCCATGATGTTGACGCCCTGCTGGCCGAGTGCCGGTCCGATCGGCGGCGACGGATTGGCCGCGCCGGCGGGCACCTGCAGCTTGATGTATCCCTGAACCTTCTTTGCCACTTCACACCTCTCGTGGGTTCAAACGCCTTGCGGCTCCCCATCAGTAATCCGCTGCGGGCGGCGAGCCAGAACACGTAGCCAGCTCTTCTTGCCCGTAGCCCGTAGCCCGTAGCCCTAAGCCTTTTCGACCTGCGAGAAATCCAGCTCCACCGGCGTCGAACGCCCGAGAATCTGGACTGCCACCTGCAGACGGTTCTTCTCGTAGTTCACGTGTTCGACGACACCGTTGAAATCGTTGAACGGGCCGTCGTTGACACGCACCACCTCGCCCGGCTCGAACAGCACCTTCGGGCGCGGCTTGTCGACGCCTTCCTCGACGCGACGCAGGATCTGGTTCGCTTCGCGATCCGAGATCGGCGCCGGCTTGTCCGAGGTGCCGCCGATGAAACCGAGGACCTTCGGCACGTCGCGCACGAGATGCCAGGTCTCCTCGTCCATCTCCATCTGCACGAGCACATAGCCCGGGTAGAACTTGCGCTCGCTCTTGCGCTTCTGCCCGTCGCGCATCTCGACCACTTCCTCGGTCGGCACGAGCACTTCGCCGAACTTCGCCTCGAGCCCGGCCCGCGCGATGCGCTCCTTCAGCGCCTTCTGCACCGTGTGCTCGAAATTCGAGTACGCATGCACGACATACCAACGCAGCGCCATGGTCAGCCTCCCTGCCCGGTGAGGGCGCGGGTGGCCCAGGCGAGGGCCAGGTCGAGCACCCAGAAAAACAGGCTCGCGATCGCGATGAAGGCGAACACGACCCCGGTGACCTTCAGCGTTTCGTCGCGCGACGGCCAGAAGACCTTGCGCAGCTCGATGCGCGAGTCGAGCGTGAACTGCCACAGGTCGCGGCCGTGGGCCGAGGTGGCGAACACGACCGTCGCGAGCACGATGCCGCCGGCCATCGCCAACCAGCGCATGTAACCCGGCTGCGCGGCGAGCATGTAGTAGGCCACGATGCCCGCCAGCACGAGCACGATCGCGGCCACCAGCTTCGCGGTATCCAGCGCGCTGGCGCCTGTTTGTCTGACTGCTTCGTTCATTGATCTTCACTGGCAGGCCAGGAGGGAATCGAACCCCCAACCTGCGGTTTTGGAGACCGCCGCTCTGCCAATTGAGCTACTGGCCTGTGAAAAAAAACCCGCTGCCTACTTGAGGATCTTCGCCACGACGCCTGCGCCGACGGTGCGTCCGCCCTCGCGGATCGCAAAGCGCAGCCCGTCTTCCATCGCGATCGGCGCGATCAGCTCCACCTTCATCTTGATGTTGTCGCCCGGCATCACCATCTCGGTGTTCTCCGGCAACTCGATCGTGCCCGTCACGTCCGTCGTGCGGAAATAAAACTGCGGCCGGTAGCCCTTGAAGAACGGCGTGTGCCGCCCGCCCTCTTCCTTCGTCAGCACGTACACCTCGCACTCGAACTGCGTGTGCGGCGTGATCGAACCGGGCTTGGCCAGCACCTGGCCGCGCTCCACTTCCTCGCGCTTCGTGCCGCGCAGCAGCACGCCCACGTTGTCACCCGCCCGACCCTCGTCGAGCAGCTTCCTGAACATCTCCACGCCCGTGCAGGTCGTCTTCTGCGTCGCCTTGATCCCGACGATCTCGATCTCGTCGTTGACCTTCACGATGCCGCGCTCGATGCGCCCCGTCACCACCGTGCCACGGCCCGAAATCGAGAACACGTCCTCCACCGGCATCAAAAACGGCTTGTCGATCTCCCGCGGCGGCACCGGGATGTAGCGGTCCATCTCCGCCACCAGCTTCACCACCGAGGGCACCCCGATCGCGCTCGTGTCGCCCTCCAGCGCCTTCAGCGCCGAGCCCACCACGATCGGCGTGTCGTCGCCGGGGAACTTGTACGTCGACAGCAGCTCGCGGACCTCCATCTCGACGAGCTCCAGCAGCTCCTTGTCGTCGACCATGTCCGCCTTGTTCATGTACACCACGATGTACGGCACGCCCACCTGGCGCGCCAGCAGGATGTGCTCGCGCGTCTGCGGCATCGGGCCGTCGGCCGCCGACACCACCAGGATCGCCCCGTCCATCTGCGCCGCACCCGTGATCATGTTCTTCACGTAGTCCGCGTGCCCCGGGCAGTCCACGTGCGCGTAATGGCGCTCCTGCGACTGGTACTCCACGTGCGACGTCGAAATCGTGATGCCGCGCGCCTTCTCTTCCGGCGCACGGTCGATCTGGTCGTACGCCATGAACGACCCGCCGTACGTCTCCGCCATCACCTTCGTCAGCGCCGCCGTCAACGTCGTCTTGCCGTGGTCCACGTGACCGATCGTCCCCACGTTCACGTGCGGCTTGCTGCGTTCAAATTTCTCTTTCGACACGACGGTCTTCCTCTTGTACGTTCATGGAGCTCACGACCGGGATTGAACCGGTGACCTCGTCCTTACCAAGGACGTGCTCTACCAACTGAGCTACGTGAGCATTTCGACTGCCATGGAGCGGGTAGTGGGAATCGAACCCACGTCATCAGCTTGGAAGGCTGAGGTTCTACCATTGAACTACACCCGCGCTGATGTTCCGCACCGCCCGCTCTCCGCCGGTCCCGCTCGGCTGGTGGAGGGGGTAGGATTCGAACCTACGAAGGCGTAAGCCGGCAGATTTACAGTCTGCTCCCGTTGGCCGCTTGGGTACCCCTCCGCGAAAAACGAGCCGCGTATTCTCGTTTCAGCATCGCACCGTGTCAATGCGGTTGGCGCGGGTTTTGCTAGGGGGCATGCGGCAGCGCACTCCTTATAGTGCGGTCGCGGGGCATCAGGATGGCGATCGTGGCGGCCACGACGAACAAGGCCGCGACATCGCCCCACATGTGGGCCATCTGCCGATGATCGATCATGGACTGGATGCCCATGATGCCCCCATGCACCAGGCTCGACCACACCGTAAATCGGATGAGGCTCAGGTGCGCCTCCGGATTGCGGGATGCGGCGAGCAGGAAAACGCCGAGCGTGGCGTAGATGCCGAGGATCATCTCGAGGTATTCCGAGCGGCCGCCGGTGTGCCAGGCCCAGCCCGATGGCCAGACGACCGTCAGGGGCGCGAGGCCGAGAATGAACAGCAACCCCACCACGATGAGCGTGATACGCAGGTACCTGATGCGCCTTGTTTCAGTCATGGCCGGACTCCTCCATGGCAACATGCTATTCTTTCAATAGCATATTGGCATCGATGCTATGAAAAGTAAAGCAGAACATCCGCGCGTCGGCCAGGCGGTACGGGGCAGCCGGACCGGCAGGCCCATCATGGTGGCCCTGGACCTGCTCGGCCGCCGGGGTGCGTTGCGCATTCTCTGGGAGCTGCGCGGTGGTGATCCGCTGACGTTTCGCGCGCTGCAGGAAGCCGCTGCGACGAATCCCGCCCTCCTCAACAAGAGGCTCGCCGAGCTGCGTGCCGCCGCAGTGATCACCCACGCGGGGCGGGGTTACGAACTCACTCCCGACGGTCGGGCGCTGCTCACGGCCTTGCGCCCGCTCGAGGCATGGGCGTCCCGATGGGCTGGCGCACCGCCCGTCGCGGGGCCGGCCGGGCGGCCCTAGAGCAGGGGCGTGACGATGTCGTGGACCAGCCGCGCGGCCAGGCGCGCCGTGCGGCCGTCCTGGTCGTGGCGCGGGGCCAGTTCAGCCACTTCCGCCAGCACGACCTTTGACGCCTTCGTGCCGTGGCCCGCGCGTTCAAGCACGCGATGCAGGAGCGACAGCGCGAGATCCGGCGCGAGCCCCCGCGCGGCGGGCGCGCTGACACCCGGGGCAGAGGCCGCCGGCAGGGCATCGAGGCAGAACGAGAGCTGCAGCGCATCGAGCGAGCCGATGAATTCGTCGATGACGCGGCACGCCGCGTCCCAGCGGGGCCAGGTGAGCTCCTCATCGAGGAGCCAGCGCGCCCCGCACTCCCGCGCGGTCTGGAAGAGGGCCGGGGTGTTCGACGCGCGCGAAATGCCGAGGCACAGGTAGCGGAAGGGCAGCCCGCGCGCGGCCAGCGCGTCGCGGATCTGCAGGAACGGCGTGCCCGAAGTCGCCACGGGCGCGCGCCGCAGGTCGAAATGGGCATCGAAGTTCACGATCCCGAAGCGGGGCAGCCGCCCGTCGCGTGCCAGCGCCCCGGCAACGCCCTGGAACGAACCCCAGGCGATTTCGTGGCCGCCCCCGAGCAGCATCGGAAAGTGCCCGCGGCCGAGGAGCCCCTCGACGCGCGCGCCGAGCGCCCGCTGGGCGCCTTCGAGATCATCGCCCTCGCACACGATGTCGCCCGCGTCGTAGAGCGGCGTGCCGTACGCGGCGTGGAACGCGAGCGGTGCCAGCGCGCGTCGCAGGGCGCGCGGCCCTTCGCTTGCGCCCGTGCGGCCCTGGTTGCGGGCGATGCCGGCGTCCGACATGAATCCGGTGAGCGCGACACCGGCGCGCGCGGAGTCGCCGAGCGGCTCCACGACCTGGTGCCAGCGGCGGCCGCTCTCGCCATCGGCCGCGTCGATCCGGCCTTGCCAGTCTTCGCGCATCATCGCAAGGCCCCCTGGCGCACGATGGCGCCGCGGCGATTCAGGCCGGTCCAGTAACTGAGTTCGTGGGGGGCCGCGAGATCCCACGCCACGAAATCGGCGGGCGCGCCCGGCACGAGCGTGCCCTGGCCATCGGGCAGGCGCAGCGCGCGGGCCGCGTGGCAGGTCACGCCCGCGAGGGCTTCCTCCGGCGTGAGCGCAAACAGGCGACAAGCCATGTTCATCGCCAGGAGCAGCGACGCGCAGGGCGAGGTGCCGGGATTGCAGTCCGTGGCGACGGCCATCGGCACGCGGGCCTCACGCAGCAACGCCACCGGCGGGCGGATCGACTGGCCGAGCGTGTAGTACGCGACGGGCAGCAACACGGCCACCGTGCCGGCCGCCGCCATGCGCGCGGCATCCGCCGCGGCGAGCTCTTCGAGATGATCGCAGGAAAGCGCCGCGAAACGGGTCGCGACCCCGACCCCGCCGACGTCCGCGAATTGCCCGGCGTGCATCTTGACTGCGATGCCGAGCGCGTGCGCGACTTCGAACAGGCCCGTGGCATCGTCCGCGCTGAAGGCGCCGCGATCGCAATAGATGTCGACGGCGTCGACGAGCCCCCGACGGGCGAGCTCCGGCAGCCATTCGCGGGCGAGAACACGCACGTAGTCGGCGGCGCGGCCGGCGAATTCGGGCGGCACGGCGTGGGCCGCGAGGTAGGTCGTGCGCACCGTGACGGCATGCCGGCGCCCGAGTTCACGCGCGACTTCCAGCATGCGCGCCTCGTCCTCGAGCGTGAGCCCGTATCCGGACTTGATCTCGATCGCGGTCACCCCCTCGCGCAGCAGCGCTTCGAGGCGCGGCGTCGCAGCGTCGAGCAGCGCGGCGGCACCGGCCGCGCGCGTCGCGCGCACGGTCGAAAGGATGCCACCGCCCCGTCGCGCGATTTCCTCGTAGGACACGCCGCGCTGGCGTTCGGCGAACTCGGCGGCCCGGTCGCCCGCGAACACGAGGTGGGTGTGGCAGTCGATGAGCCCGGGCGTCACCAGCCGGTCCCCGAGGTCGTGCGTCGCCACGCAACGCGCGCGCAGCGCCGGCGGCAGCGCCGCCTCGTGGCCCACCCAGGCAATGCGATCGGCCACGGTGACGAGTGCGTCGGCCCCGGCCGCAGCGGCGTCGGCGACCGACGTGCACGAGACGGCGCGCGCGTTGCGCCACAGCGTGGCCGGCGCCGTGCTCATCGATCGATGTCCGCGAGCGCCTTGCGGATGCGGCCGGCGATGGCCGGTGTCGCCACGAAATCGAGGTCGACCATCGACAGCTCATCGACGAGCGCGTGCACGGTGAGGCTCGCGGCGCCGCCCTCGAAGCTCACCTGGAACGTCCATTGCCCCGCCCTGTCCGTCGGCAGCGCCTCGATCTCGCGGGCGAGCCGGTCGGCCTCGCCGCGCGTGAACCCGCTGGAAAACAGCCGCGCCACGCGGCGCAGGGTCTTCGCGCAGTGCTCGAGCTCGATGTCGACCGTGACGCGCTCGCCCGCGGCGGACGACTGGGCGGTCGCGCGCGACGGCGCCAACGCAAGTGCAGCGAACGCACAGGCAAGGAGCGGCAGCAGGGCGCGGCGCGGCAGCACGTGCGTCAGCCCTTGCCGTTCACGTGGGCCGCGTAGCGGGCGAGCTGCTGCGACAGCACGGAATCGACGAGCTTCGAGAGCGCCACCGCGTCGGACGTGAACGCACCGAACACACGATAGGTGAGCGTGACATGCGTGCCGCCCTCCCGCGGTGCGAACGCGAACGACAACGTGCCGATGACCGCCATCTCCTGCAGCGGGCCGAGTGCGGCGGAGAGGCGCAGCATCTGGCCCGGGTCGGCGTAGACCACCGTTCCGTGGCTCACGGAAGCGCCGCCGTCCATCTGCTCGCAGAAGCAGCCGCCAGCGCGTGCATCGAGCGTGAGGCGTTCCGCCTTGCCGCTATACGTGTGCTCGGGGTCCCACCAGGCGGCCGGCCCCACGGTGAGCTGGCGATAGGCCACGTCCGGGGTGGCCGCGACATCCGCCTCGATGGTGAGCGTGAAGCCGTCGGCCGTGGCGGCTGCGACAGCGCCCTGCGCGACGCTGCCGAAAGGCAGGGCCAGTGCCGCGAACAGTGCGGCGGCCGGATGAATCCTGTCCATCATGCTCTCCCGGTGGCGGCGATCAGTGCGTCCACGGATTCGGGCGCCAGCTGGCGCGTGGCGCCCGGCCGCAGATCGCCGGGCAAGCTTACAGGACCGTAGCGCAGGCGCATCAAGCGGCTGACATCGCAGCCTACCGCCATCCACAGGCGTCGCACCTCGCGATTGCGGCCCTCGCGCAGCACCACCCGATACCAGTCGTGGCTGCCGCCTTCGGCGTGGCGCTCGATGCGATCGAAGCGGCCGAACCCGTCCTCGAGGCGCACGCCTTCGGTGAGCCGCCGCAGCGTGCCCGCATCGGGTTCGCCGCGCACGCGCACGAGGTACTCCCTTGCCACTTCGCTCGAGGGATGCATCAGCCGGTGGGCCAGTTCGCCGTCGGTCGTGAACAGGAGCAGCCCGGTGGTATTGACGTCGAGTCGACCGACCACGATCCAGCGCCCCGAACGCGGGGCGGGCAGGCGGTCGAAGACGGTGGGGCGCCCCTGCGGGTCGCGGCGTGTCGTGACTTCACCGAGCGGCTTGTGGTAGATCAGCACTTCGCGCGCCGGGGCGCGCGGCTCGAGCGGCACCGCGCGGCCGTCGAGCGTGATCGCATCCGCGGGCGTCGCGCGGCTGCCCAGGGTGGCCACCATGCCATTGACGGTCAGGCGACCGGCACGTATCCAGTCCTCGACGGTCCGGCGCGAGCCGAGGCCGGCGGTGGCGAGCAGTTTCTGCAATCTTTCGGGAGCCGTCACGGGCCCATCATAATCGTTGGCTATCGCAAGGAACCCAATCGGAATGGGTTTCGTACACACGCAGGAGCTAGAGTGTCCCCATGATCTACGACAGCATCCTCGGCACCATCGGGCGCACGCCGGTCGTGCGCATCAACCGCCTCGCACCGGCGCACGCGACGATCTACGTGAAGTGCGAGTCCTTCAACCCCGGTTCCTCGGTCAAGGATCGCCTCGCGATCGCGATCATCGAGGATGCCGAGCGCAGCGGCGCGCTGAAGCCCGGCCAGACCGTGGTCGAAGCCACCTCCGGCAACACCGGCATCGCGCTCGCGATGGTCTGCGCCGCGAAGGGTTATCCCTTCGTCGCCACCATGGCGGAGTCGTTTTCGATCGAGCGCCGCAAGATCATGCGCATGTTCGGCGCGCGCGTGATCCTGACGCCGGCTGCCGAGCGCGGCACCGGCATGGTGAAGAAAGCCGCCGAACTCGCGAAAAAACACGGCTGGTTCCTGGCGAACCAGTTCGAGAATCCCGCGAACCCGGCCTACCACCGCCAGACCACCGGCGCGGAGATCGTCAGCGACTTCGCGGGCCGGCGGCTCGATTTCTTCGTCACGGGCTGGGGCACGGGCGGCACGCTCACGGGCGCGGGCGAAGTCGTGAAGCTCGCGCGCCCCGACACGAAAGTGATCGCCGCCGAACCCGCGGTGGCGGCGTTGCTGTCCGGCTCGCCCTTTGCCTCGCACAAGATCCAGGGCTGGACACCGGATTTCGTGCCGGGCGTGCTCAACCGGAAA
Organism: Steroidobacteraceae bacterium; assembly: GCA_050185195.1. Lineage (GTDB taxonomy): Bacteria > Pseudomonadota > Gammaproteobacteria > Steroidobacterales > Steroidobacteraceae > CADEFQ01. The sequence continues at coordinate 243,559 of JBFWZQ010000003.1, forward strand.
GTGCCCGACCGGATCGTGACCGTCGGCGACCAGGAAGCGATCGACTCGGCGCGCGCCCTCGCGAGAAGCGAAGGCATCTTCTGCGGCATCTCGAGCGGCGCGACCTTCGCGGCCGCCCTCAAGGTGGCCACCGAGGCGCCGCGCGGCAGCGCGATCCTCGCCATGCTGCCCGACACGGGCGAGCGCTACCTGTCGACCCCGCTGTTCGAAGGGATACCCGAGGGCAGCGACCCGGAGCCATGAGCGCGCGCCAGTACGCGGCGCTGCCCGATCCGTTCGTGTTGCACCGGGGTGGCAGGCTCCACGGCGCGCGCGTCGCCTTCGAAACCTGGGGCACGCTCGCGCCCGCAAAGGACAACGCGATCCTCGTCTTCACGGGGCTGTCGCCGTCGGCCCATGCAGCGCGCTCACCGGCCGACCCTTCGCCGGGCTGGTGGGACACGATGATCGGGCCGGGCCTCGCGATCGACACCGATCGCTGGTTCGTGATCGTGGTGAACTCGCTCGGCAGCTGTTTCGGTTCGACGGGCCCCGCATCCATCGATCCGGCCACCGGCGAACGCTATCGCCTCGCCTTTCCGGAACTGGCAATCGAGGACATCGCGCGGGCCGGATACGACCTGCTCCGCGCGCTCGGCATCACGCGGGCGGACACCCTCCTCGGCCCCTCGCTCGGCGGCATGGTGGTGCTCGCCTTCGCGGCGGCATTCCCCGGCGCCGCACGCCGCCTCGTGAGCATCAGTGGCAGCGAGGGCGCAACACCCTTCACCATCGCGCTGCGCAGCCTGCAGCGCGAGGCGATCCTGCGCGATCCGGCCTGGCAGGACGGCCACTATGCCCCCGACTCACCGCCACGCACCGGGCTGCGCCTCGCGCGCAAGCTCGGCACGATCACCTATCGATCGGCCGGCGAATGGGCGCAGCGTTTCGGCAGGCAGCGGATCGCCGCCGACCGCGCGCCGAACAGTTTTTCGCCGGAATTCGAGATCGAGGGTTACCTCGAAGCCCAGGCGGTGAAGTTCGTCGAGGCCTTCGACGCCAACTGCTACCTGTACCTGTCGCGCGCGATGGATCGCTTCGAACTCGCGCCGCTCGCGCAGGGCTGCGTCGAGCGCGCGCTCGTGATCGGCGTCGACTCGGACATCCTCTTCCCGATCGAGGGGCAGCGTGCGATCGCGGCCACGCTCACGCGCGCCGGCGCCGCGACCGAACTCGTCGCGATGCCCTCGATCGAAGGGCACGATGCCTTCCTCGTCGACATCCCGCGCTTCTCCGCCGCCATCGGCCGCTTCCTTCACGCAGCCTGAACGGCTTCTTCACGTGCGTGTCACGTGCCCCCGCCAACATGCGCGTGCACAAACCCAAGGAGCCCGCCATGAAGCAGCCTGTCGCACGCCCTTCCTCGACCGCCTCCCTGCCTGCGCCCCGCCCTGCGCGCCTTGCCCCGCGCCGGCGGCGCGCGATCTTCACGCTCCAGTTGCACGACCGCAGTTACCGGCCGTTTCGCGTGAGGTGATCGCGTGAAGTGATTATGTCGCGCCGGCGCGTGACGCAGTTCACGTGCCGGCGCCTTTCGTCCCGGTTCCCGCGCCTTTGGTCGGGACGCCCCGCGCGCGCCTTGCGGTCCCGCCAGACTGCGAACCCATGAAAACGCGCAATGCGGGCTTTACCCTGATGGAGCTGATGATCACGCTGGCGCTCGCCGCGGTCGTCCTGTCGATCGGGGCGCCCAGTTTCGGCGAGTTCCGTCGCAACAACCGGCTCACGAGCGTCGGCAACGAATTCCTCGGCGCGGTGCAGACCGCGCGCACCGAAGCGATCAAGCGGCAGGTGCCGGTGGCGGTGTGCCCGTCGGGCAACCCGACCGATGCGGCCGCGACGTGCACGGCAGGCGCCTTCAGCGGCTGGATCGTGTTCGTCGACACCGACAACGATTGTGACCGCGATGCCGCCGAAGACGTGGTGCGCGTCGGCGCCACGATCGACGCCTCGTTGACCGCTGCGTCGACCGGCAACTGCGCGTCCTTCGGGGCAAACGGCTTTCGCCAGGACATCGCGGGCAAGACGACCGCCGGCAACACCCTCTTCTGCGACGATCGGGGCACGGCGGCCCAGGCCGGCACCAACCTGTCGGCGGCACGCGGCATCGAAGTCGGCCCGACGGGGCGCTCGCGTGTCACGCGCGCCCTCGACGAAGTCACGGACGGCACGTCGTGGCCGGCTTGCTCCTGAGGTGCCTGCCATGACCACCCTGCATCGATCCCGGCAGCGCGGCTTCACGATGGTGGAGTCGCTGGTCGCGCTGGTCGTCCTGTCGGTGGGCCTGCTCGGCATCGCGGGCCTCTACGTGACGAGCCTGCGCACCGGTCGCACCGCGATGATCCGCACCCAGGCCGTGAACCTCGTGAGCGACATGGGCGATCGCATCCGCGCCAACGGCCGCGGGCGGGCGGCGTACGCGACCGCCACCTATAGCGGCGGGCCGGTCGAGCACGACTGTGTCGTGAACGCCAACTGCAGCGGCGCGGAACTCGCGGAAGACGATCTCGCGCGCTGGATCGCGAGCGTCGATGCGACGCTGCCGGGTCCGGTTGCAACGGTCGAGTTCACTCCCGCGGCGGCCACGGGCCTGCCGGATCAATTCCAGATTTCGCTCACCTGGCAAGAGGCGCGCGAATCCTTCAGCTACCAGACGAGCACGTTCCTGATCCCGGTGACGCCATGAGCCGCCGCGAGCAGGGCATCGGCCTCATCGAGCTGCTCGTCGCGCTGGCGATCGGCTCGGTGCTGATCGTAGGCGCCGTCTACGTGTACTCGCAGAGCAGCAGCTCCTATCGCGTCAGCGACGCCACCTCGCGCCTGCAGGAAGATGCCCGCTACGCGTTCTCGATCATCGAGCCCGACGTGCAGCTCGCGGGCTACTACGGCTTCTCGAACTCGCCGGACGACTTCAAGTACATCACCGGCGGGGCGACCTCGAGCGCCGTGCCGGCGTCGCGCATGCAGGCGGCGAGCGCGGCACTCGCGGGCCTGCCGTCGGGCTTCCAGTCCTGCGGCAACAACTTCGCGGTGAACCTCGTCGCGACGGTCGAGGGCAGCAACGACGCCTACACGCTCGCCTGCGCCGCGGAGGCCGGAGGCGCCGAGGCCAACACGGACACCCTGACGATCCGCCGCGCCTCGCGCGTGGCGCTGGCGGCGGCCACGGGCGGCCGGCTGCAGCTGCTCGTGAGCCGTCTCTCCCCGACCAACCAGTACATGCTTTCGGACGGCAGCCTGCCTGCAACGCCGGCGCTCGATCCCGAGACCGTGCAGGTGCGCGACCTCGTCGTGCGCAGCTACTACATCTCGACCGACTCCGAGGCGCCCACCCGCGTCGGCCTGCCCGCGCTGCGCGTGAAGACGCTCGTCGACGGCGACTTCACGGACGAGCAGGTGATGCCCGGCGTCGAGGACTTGCAGGTGCAGTTCGGCATCGACACGGGCGACTACGACAACGACGGCGTGATCGACCCGGGCCTCGACGCCGACAACAACGGCATTCCCGACGCCCCGCGCGGCATCGCGACCCGCTATGTGAACGCGGACGCGCTGCCGGTCGGCTTCCAGGTCGTCGCCGTGCGCCTCTGGCTGATGATGCGCAGCGCGCAGTTCGAGGCCGGCTTCGTCGACGGCCGCACCTACGACTACGCCGACAAGAGCGTCTCGCCGGGCGACGGCAGCCGACGCATGCTCGTTTCACGCACCATCCAGCTGCGCAACGCGCGCCAGCTCTGAGTACGCCATGCAGACATCACATTCCGGCAGGCAGGGACAACGGGGCGCGGCGCTCGTGATCGGGCTGCTGCTGCTCGTGGTCCTCACATTGCTTGCCATCACCGGGATGAACACGGCCTCGTCCGAGCTGATCATGGCCGGCAACGAGCAGTACCGGCAGAACGCCTTCCAGGCCGCCGAAGCCGGCATCGAGCGCGCGATCAGCCTGCTGCCGACGATCCCGCAGTCGGGCGCCGCGGTCGTCGTGCCGAATGTCGCCGTGCCCGGATCGACCTCGGGCGACACGTTCACCACCTCGAGCCGCTACATGGGCGACGACCTCAACCTGCCCGGCTTCAGCGCCGGCAAGTTCGTCGGCTTCCACTACCAGGTCGAAAGCACCGGCAGCTCGGCGCGCAACGCGAATGCACGGCACGCACAGGGCGCCTTCGTGATCCAGAGCGCGGGCGGCGCCGGCTCGTTCGGCTCCATCAATCCCTAGAGATTCCTGAGGAACGCACCATGAAGCGCACCCCACTGCTTGCCCTGCCGGCGATCCTGGCCCTCGGCCTGCTCGCCGCCCTGCAGCCGGCCGGCGCCGCGGCACCGAAGCTGCGCAACATCACGATCGCCGTCGAGGCGCTCGCCTCCTCGGTAACGCTGCCCTCGAGCGTCGGCGGCACGCTCGCCATGCCCGTGTGCGCCGCCTGTGCGCCGCGCACGTTCCAGACCACCGAGGCGACGCAGTTCCTGCTGGATGACCAGCCGGCCAGCATCGCGAGCCTGCGTGCCGCCCTGCTCAAGCACCCGAAGAACATCGTGACGGTGTCCTACGTCGTCGAAACCGGCGTCGTGACCCAGGTCTCCGCCGCGCAGTAAGCGCGCCGCAACTGCAACCGAGGATCCCTCCATGTCGACCCTCAAGCACCCGATCAGCAAGACGCTCGGCTTCGCCCTCGCGACGATACTCGTCGCGCTGCCCGCCGCGGCCGACGACACCGAGATCTACATGAGCAAGGCATCGGCCGGCGCCCAGCCGAACGTGCTGTTCATCATCGATACCTCGGGCAGCATGGACGGCAAGGTCGACACGACGCCGCTCTACGACCCGAACACGGTCTATACCGGCAGTTGCGCGGCCGATCGCATCTACTTCAGCACGGACGACGATCCGCCCGATTGCGGCACGAGCCAGTGGTTCCCGGCCTCGTCGAACCACTGCAACGCCTCGGCCGCCGCCCTGACGAACATCGGCGGCAGCGGCACCTGGCCGGCCTTCGGCAACTCGCGGGAACGTGCCGCACAGTATCGCCGCAGTGAGTGGCGGGGCATCTCCGGCGGCAACTCGGGCCAGGTCGAGTGCGCGGCCGACAACGGCGTGCACGGCGAGAACGGCACGACCACGAACCCCTATCCGCGGGACAACGCGGCGTCGCCCTGGGGCGCCACGTCGCGACTGAGCTGGCGCAGCATCGGCAACCGCTATCGCTTCTACACCGGCAATTACCTCAATTACGAGAACGGCACCGGCGGCGCGTCCACCATGACCCGCCTGCAGATCGTGCGCGACGTGGCGATCAACCTCGCCTCGTCCCTGCAGAACGTCAACCTCGGCCTGATGCGTTACAACACGAACGCGCAGGGCGGCTATGTGCTGCACGCCGTGGAAGACATCGCGACCAGCCGCAACAGCATCATCTCGACGCTCAATGGCTTCGATCCCGACAGCGGCAGCGGCGGCACGCCGCTCTCCGAAACGCTCTACGAGGCGGCCCACTACCTCACGGGCAAGAAGGTCGTGTACGGCGACCAGGGCAAGCCCGGCGTCAGCGTCGATGCGTCGCGTACCTCGCCCGGTGGCGGCACCTACAAGTCGCCGATCGCGTACCAGTGCCAGAAGAACTATGTCGTCTACCTCACGGACGGCGCGCCGACCGTGGACAGCGATGCTGTCGACGCCATCGGCACGCTGATCGGCAGCTCGTGCAAGGCCGACCCGATCGAGCCCTACCACGACAACGGCTGGGACGCGGGCAGCGGCGTGTGCATGGACGACCTCGCGAACTGGCTCAACACGGCGGATCTCGCGCCCGGCACCCTGCCCGGCACGCAGACCGCCTCGACCTACGTCGTCGGCTTCGGCGACGACCTCGCGGGCCAGCCCACCGGCGACACGCCGGGCTACCTCAACGAAATCGCCAAGGCGGGCGGTACTGAGCGGGCCTACTCGGCCGGCGACGTCCCGACCCTCACCGCGGCACTGCAGACGATCTTCAGCGGCATCCAGGACAGCAGCTCGACGTTCATCACGCCGTCGATCTCCGTCAACACCTTCAACCGCGCGCAGACGAGCAGCGACCTGTATTTCTCGCTCTTCAAGGTGTCGCCGGGCGAGCACTGGCCCGGCAACCTGAAGAAATACCAGTTGAAGGGCACGTCGATCCTCGATGCGCTCGACAAGTCGGCGGTCGACACGAGCGGCTTCTTCGCCAAGGGCACGACCAGCCTCTGGTCGGGCAGCGCCGACGGCAATGACATCACGCTGGGCGGCGCGGCAAGCAAGCTGCCGGACCCGGCGAGCCGATCGCTCTACACCTCCCTCGCGTCGGGCAGCCCGCTCAACAACAGCGCGAATGCGTTCAGCACGGCGAACGCCGCGCTCACCGACGCCCTCGTCGGCGCCGGCGCTTCGACCTCGAGCTGCGGCACCGAATGCCAGAACACGATCAACTGGGCGCGCGGCTTCGACGTGCGCGACGCAAACGGCGACAACAGCACGACAGACGCGGTGCGCTTCATGGGCGACCCGCTGCACGGGCGGCCCGCGGTGGTGACTTACGGCGGCGCCCCCGGCGCACCGGACGACAAGGACACCGTGCTCTACTTCCCGACCAACGACGGCTTCCTGCACGCGATCAACGGCAAGAACGGCGTCGAGCGCTGGGCGTTCATCCCGCAGGAGCTCCTGTCGCGCCTCAATACACTCTACAAGAACAACGCGGTCGCCCAGCGCGGCTACGGCCTCGATGGCGACATCCAGGTCCTGAAGTTCGACGTCAACCAGGACGGCATCATCGACACGGCGAGCGGTAGCAAGGACAAGGTCCTGCTGTTCTTCGGCATGCGCGGCGGCGGCGATCGTTACTACGCGCTCGACGTGACGGACCGCGACGACCCGCGGCTGCTGTGGAACATCGGCCCCACGGAGCTGCCCGGCATCGGCCAGTCCTGGTCCACGCCGGTGATCACCCGCGTCATGGTGGGCACTGGCGGCTCGGCCAACGTCAGCAGCGAGAAGTTCGTGCTGGTGTTCGGCGGCGGTTATGACACTGGCCAGGAAGTGCAGCCGTACAGCACCGACTCGGTGGGCAACCGCCTCTTCATGGTGGACGCCGAATCGGGTGGGGTGCTGTGGTATGGCGGCGGACCCGGCACCGCCTCGCCCGGCATCGCCTTCAGCAAGATGACCAACTCGATCCCGGGCCGCATCACGGTGATCGACACCGATGGCGACCTCTTCGCCGACCGCATGTACGCGGCGGACATGGGCGGGCGCATCTGGCGCTTCGACATCACGAACGGCCAGCCGGCGGCCACGCTGGTGGCCGGCGGCGTACTCGCGCAGCTCGGCTCGGGCGACAACGGCACGCAGCCGAATTCGGAGGCGCGCCGCTTCTACAACGCGCCCGACGTCTCGCTGATCCAGCGCCGTGCCGAGGACCCCTACTACAACATCGCCATCGGCTCCGGCTACCGCGGGCACCCGCTCGATGTCGTGACGACGGACCGTTTCTATGCGATCAGGGACAAATCTCCGTATGCGCGCCTGTCGCAGGGGCAGTACGATGCGATCACCCCGGTCGTCGACGGCGACCTGATCGACATCACCGCGAACCCCGCCGGTTCGACCGTGGCGCCCTCGAACCCGGGCTGGAAGTTCGTCCTCCCGGACCAGCCGGGCCGGTCGGGCGAAAAGGTGCTGGCGGAATCGACCACCGTGAACAACGTGATCCTCTTCACCACCTTCCAGCCGCTGCAGGCGGCCGGCGCCGACCCGTGCTACCCGGCCAACATCAACCGCGCCTACGCGATGACGGTCGATACCGGCAAGCCCGCGCTCGACTTCAACGACGACGGCGTCCTCGACAACAAGGACCTGTCGGTCGACCTGAGCCAGAGCGGCATCGTCGGCGAAATCAGCGTCGCGCTGATCCGGCAAGGCAACCAGGACCCCGCCCTGCCGCCGTCCTCGCCGCCGACCGTGTGCATCGCCGGCGTGGAAGTGCTGAAGAAATGCGTCAGCGCCGGCGGTACCATCCGCACCTTCTGGCAGCGCGACGATGCCAACTGATCACCACAGGAGCCTGAACGCCATGCGAGCCACGCAACGCGGTGTCACGCTGATCGAGTTGATGACGGTGATCGTGGTGATCGCGATCCTCGCTTCCATCGCCGTGCCGAGCTACCGCAACTACCTGTTGCGCGCACAGCGTTCCGAGGCGACCACGGCGCTGCTGAACCTGCAGGCGGCGCAGGAGAAGTTCTACCTGCAGAACAATGCCTACACCGACCAGGTCGCCGCGGATCCGCCCGCCGGCCTCGGCCTCGCCGCCACGACCGAACGCGGGTTCTACGACATCGCGGTGGATCTTGCCGCCGACGAACAGTCCTACACGGCCAACGCCACCCCGGTCGCCGGCGCCGGCCAGTCCGACGACAGCCGCTGCACCGGCTTTTCGGTGACCGACACCGGAGTGCGCAATTCGACCGGCCCCGGCGGCAAGGACTACTGCTGGCGCTGAGGCGCGCGCTGCGCGCGCGGCGGGCTGCGGGCTGCGGGCTGCGGGCTGCGGGCCGGACGCTAGAATGGGGCAATGTGGTTCGCCCTGATCCTATGCCTGCTCCCGACCGCGTTGTTCGCGGGCGGCGACCTCAAGCTCGCCACCTGGAACCTCGAGTGGCTCTTGTCGCCCGAAGCACTGCAGGACCTGCGAGGCAGCTGCACACCCGAGGGCGCGCGCCCAAGGCCGAACACGCGCTCGATTCCCTGTGACGTGGCCGCCAAGCTCGACCGCGGGCGCACCGATTTCGAGGCGCTGGCGCGATACGCACGCCGCCTCGACGCCGACGTCGTCGCACTGCAGGAGGTCGACGGCGAGGGCGCCGCGCGACTCGTGTTCCCGGGCTACCGGTTCTGCTTCACCGGGCGACGCCATGTGCAGAACACCGGCTTTGCGATCCGCCGTGGCATCCCGTTCCGTTGCGGCCGCGACCTCACTTCCCTGTCGCTCGGCGGCTCGGTGCGCCGCGGCGCCGAACTGGTGCTCTACCCGGGTGAAAGCCGCGAATTCCGCCTGCTCTCCGTGCACCTGAAATCGGGCTGCGGCAGCCGCCTGCTGAACGACCGGCGCAAGGACTGCGCGGCGCTCGACCGGCAGGTCGACTTCCTCGAGGCCTGGATCGATTCCGAAGCCGCCGCACGCCGGCCGTTTGCGATCCTCGGCGATTTCAACCGCAATCTCCTGCGCGACACCGGCACTGCGCGCGACGCCTCGGGCACGCGCCTGCGGCTCTGGCCCGAGATCGACGACGGCGACCCGCCCGAGGCCGATCTCACGAACACCGCGGCGGGCGAACGCTTCGCCAACTGCTCGATGAAACAGGTATTTCGCGGCTACATCGACTACATCGTGCTGTCGCGATCGCTGTCGGACCGCCTCGTCCCGGGATCATTCACCCGCGTCGTGTACGACACGCAGGATGCCGTCCGCCGCAAGCTCTCCGACCATTGCCCGGTCTCCATCCGGCTGCGGGTGCCGATCGCGCCAAAGAAGCTCGATTAAGTTCACTTCCATTTGGCAAACTCCGGTCGGCAGGCATAATCGGCGCAGGGGCCATGAAGCACATCAGCGAAGAAGAGCGTATCGAGTTGGAACGCCGCCTGCATACGCGTCACCGGGCGCGCACGACCGTGTACATCACTGTTCCCGGCGGCCGCAAACGGCTCTGCCGGGCCATCAACCTGTCGGCCACGGGCGTGTTCATCGAGACGACCAATCTCGGCCTGCGCAAGGGCCAGCAGGTCAGCCTCGCCTTCGCGATCAACCTCGGCAGCGTGACGAAACTGCATCGGCGCACCGCGACCGTGGCGCACGTGTCGCGCGGCGGCACCGGCCTCATGATGGACGCCTACGCCGCGCGCTGAGCGCGGCCGCACGGTTCCGAATCGATGGAAATCAGCGCACTGGCCGCGCTCGTGCTCGGCATCGTCGAAGGACTGACCGAGTTCCTGCCGGTCTCCAGCACGGGACACCTGATCCTCGCGTCGAGCGCCCTCGGGCTCACGGGCCCGAAAGTGCTCGCGTTCGAGATCATCATCCAGGGTGCCGCGATCCTCGCGGTCTGCTGGGAATACCGCCAGTTGCTGTGGCGCACGACGGTCTCGCTCACGAGCGATGCGGGCGCGCAACGCTTCGCGCTGAACGTGTTCCTCGGCTTCCTGCCGCTCGCCCTGCTCGGGCTCGCCTTCCAGGACACGATCGAGGAGAAGCTCTTTCGCCCCGTGCCGGTCGCGATTGCGCTGGTGATCGGCGGCATCGCGATCCTGGTCGTCGACCGGCGCGCCACGCGGGCGACCCTCGATGCCGTCGACGCCGTACCGCTGCGCTCGGCGATCCTGCTCGGCCTGTGGCAGGCGCTGGCGCTGATCCCCGGCACCTCCCGCGCGGGCGCCACGATCATCGGCGGCGTCGCGCTCGGCATGTCCCGGCGCCTCGCCACCGAGTACTCGTTCTTCCTCGCGATCCCGACCCTGATCGGCGCGACCCTCTACAAGCTCTACGAGGGCCGCGACCTGTTCGTCGCCGCCGACGCGCTGCCCTTTGCGATCGGCGCCGTCGTGGCTTTCGTCACCGCGCTGCTGGCGGTACGCGGCTTCATCCGCTTCATCAGCACCCACAGCTTCGCCGCCTTTGCCTGGTACCGCATCCTCTTCGGGCTCCTGGTGCTCTTCGTCGCCTGGTAGGCGTAGCATGGCGCACCCGCCCTGAGCGGCGGCCCCAAGTGAGGTCTGCCATGCGAAGAAGGATTTTCCTCGGCAGCGGCGTTGCCGCCCTGTCCCTCGCCGCGCTCCCGCTGCGCCGCCTGTACGCGGCCCAGGACCTGCCCGCGGTATCGCGCACGGGCAAGGCGATCACGCTGCCCGCCGCCGACCTGGCGGACCTGCGAGCCCGGCTGCGGGGCGGACTGCTGCTCGCGAGCGACGCGGGCTACGATGCCGCCCGCCGGATCTGGAACGGCGCCTTCGATCGCCGGCCGGCGCTGATCGCGCACTGCGCAGGCGCAGCCGACGTGATGCGCGCCGTCGAGTTCGCGCGGGCCCACGACCTGCTCGTCTCGGTGCGCGGCGGCGGGCACAGCATCTCCGGGCAGTCGGTCTGCGAAGGCGGGCTGATGATCAGCCTCGCCGCCATGCGCGGCATCCGCATCGACCCCGAGGCACGCATCGCGCGTGTCGAACCCGGCGTGCTGCTCGGGGAGTTCGACCGCGAGGCACAGGCCTTCGGGCTCGTCACCCCGGCGGGCACGGTATCGCACACCGGCGTCGCGGGCCTCACGCTCGGCGGCGGCTTCGGCCGGCTCGCCCGCAAGTTCGGGCTCGCCTGCGACAACCTGCTGTCCGCCGACCTCGTCGCGGCCGACGGCCGCCTGGTGCGCGCGAGCGCCGACGAGAACGCCGATCTCTTCTGGGCCCTGCGCGGCGGCGGCGGCAACTTCGGCGTCGTCACCTCGTTCGAGTTCCGCCTGCATCCCTCGCCGCCCATCCTGCTCGGCGGGCCGGCCATCTTCCCGCTCGCGCAGGCGCGCGACGTGCTGCGCGCCTATGCGGACTTCGCCGGCGACGCCACCGACGACATGTACGCCGACGCGGCGCTCACGACCTTGCCGGACGGACAGAAAGTGGTCGTCATCGACACCTGCTACGCAGGCGCGATCGACGCGGGCGAGAAGGCGGTCGCGCCGATCCGCAAGTTCGGCAAGCCCATGGTCGATGCGATCGCACCCACGCCCTACGTCACCCTGCAGACGAGTTCGGACAAGCTGCTTGCCGTCGGTCGCCACTACTACCTCAAGGCGGGCTTCCTCCGGACCCTCGATGCGTCGCTCGGCGACAGCCTGGTCGAAGAGTTCGCGACCCTGCCGCCCGCGGTCATGGTGATTTTCGCCGACGCGGGCGGCGCGATCAGCCGCGTCGACCCCACCGCCACCGCTTTCTGGCACCGACCGGCGCGCTGGAACATCGTGACGGCAACGGTGTGGGACAACCCCGCCGATACCGAGGCGAACATGGCGGCGGGGCGCCGCGCGTACGCGATCGCCGAGCCCCACGTGAAGGGCTTCTACGTCAACGACGTGAACCTCACCGAACAGAGCCAGGCGAAGATCGACGGCAACTACGGCGGCAACCTCGCGCGGCTCGAGAAAGTGAAGGCGCAGTACGACCCGTCGAACCTGTTCCACCTGAATGCCAACGTGAAGCCCGCGCAGGCCTGAGGGACCGGCCGGCCGCCCGCACGGGCGGCCGCTTTACTTCCCGATGGTTTCATTTGAAACTAAATGGCCATGCGGGAAGCACGATGAACGACCGGCCAGCCACCGCCAGCGCGGAGCTTCGCTACCAGGGCGGCTTCGCCAACCACTTCGCGAGCGAAGCGCTGGCGGGCGCGCTGCCGGCGCACAACTCGCCGCAGCGCTGCCCCTACGGCCTCTATGCCGAGCAGCTGTCGGGCACCGCCTTCACGGCGCCGCGCGCGAGCAATCGCCGCTCGTGGCTCTACCGGATCCGGCCGGCCGCGGTGCATCGGCCGTTTCGCAGGCTCGCGAACGAACGAATCGTGAGCCGCTTCACGGACCTCGAGGCGCCGCCCGACGCCCTGCGCTGGAATCCGCTGCCGATCCCCGCAGGCGCCGTCGATTTCCTCGACGGCCTCGTGACCTTCGCGGGCAACGGCGATCCGCACGCCCAGCGCGGCTGCGGCATCCACCTCTACGCGGCGAACCGCTCGATGACGCAGCGCGCCTTCTACGACGCCGACGGCGAACTGTTGATCGTGCCCCAGTCCGGCAGGCTGCTGCTCGTGACCGAACTTGGCCGGCTGCTCGTCGGGCCGCAGGAAATCGCGCTCGTGCCGCGCGGCGTGCGCTTTCGCGTCGAACTGCCCGACGGCGCGGCGCGTGGTTACGCCTGCGAGAACTACGGCACGGCGTTTCGCCTGCCCGACCTCGGCCCGATCGGCTCGAACGGGCTTGCGTGCGAGCGCGACTTCCTCACGCCCGAAGCCTGGTATGAGGACAGCAACGAGCCGCACGAGCTCGTCGCGAAGTTCATGGGTGGCCTGTGGTCCACGCCGCTGGATCACTCGCCGTTCGACGTCGTCGCGTGGCGCGGCAACTACGCGCCCTGCAAGTACGACCTGCGCCGCTTCAACACGATCGGCTCGATCAGCTACGACCACCCCGACCCGTCGATCTTCCTCGTGCTGCAGTCGGTCACCGACACGCCGGGGGTGGATGACATCGACTTCGTGATCTTCCCGCCGCGCTGGCTTGCGATGCAGGACACCTTCCGCCCACCCTGGTTCCACCGCAATGTCGCGAGCGAGTTCATGGGCCTCATCCATGGCACCTACGATGCGAAAGCCGCGGGTTTCCTGCCGGGCGGCGCATCGCTGCACAACTGCATGACCGGCCACGGGCCCGACGCCGCGACCTTTGCGAAAGCCTCGAGCGCGGACACGACCCAGCCCGAGCACGTCGCCGACACGATGGCCTTCATGTTCGAGACCCGCTGCGTCATCCGGCCGACACGCTACGCACTGGAGTCGCCGCTGCGGCAGGACGACTACCAGGAATGCTGGCAGGGACTGGGCAGGCATTTCGACCCGACGAAGGCCTGAGCACCGGCGGAGCCGCCCGCGCCCTATCCGCGTCGCGCTGCCTCGATCGCCGCCACGTCGATCTTTTTCATTTTCATCATCGCCTCGAAGGCACGCTTCGCGGCTGCGCGGTCCGGATCGGTGGTGGCTTCCAGCAGCACCCGGGGCGTGATCTGCCAGGACAGGCCCCACTTGTCCTTGCACCAGCCGCAGGCACTCTCGGTGCCGCCGTGGCCGACGATCGCGTTCCAGTAGCGGTCGGTCTCGGCCTGGTCTTCGGTGACGACCAGGAACGAAAAGGCTTCGCTGTGCTTGAAGGCCGGGCCGCCGTTCAGGCCGAGGCAGGGTACGCCCACGACCGTGAACTCCACCGTCAGCACCTGCCCTTCCTTGCCCGACGGGTAGTCGCCGGGCGCACGGTGGACCGCCGTGACGGCGCTGTCTGGAAACGTCCGGGCGTAGAACCGGGCCGCTGCTTCCGCGTCGCCGTCGTACCAAAGGCAAATCATGTTCCGGGCCATCGTCCACCTCCGTTTCGACGAGGACGTACCAACCATGCGGGAACCGACAACCGGACGGGGTGCGCCGGGAAAGGTGGTGCCGGCTACAGGATTCGAACCTGTGACCCCCTGATTACAAATCAGGTGCTCTACCAACTGAGCTAAGCCGGCGCGCTGGCAGCGGGATTCTACCCCGCCACGCCCGCCGCCGCGGGGCAGGGCTTCAGCTCGAGCTGGCTCGAACCCTCGCTATTGAACGCTTCGGCCTCGGCGAGTTCCTGCGGCGTCTGCAGCGGCAGGTCGACCCACCAGGTCGTCCCGATGTGCAGGCGCTCGGTGACGTCGGGCGCGAGCCCCAGCCGGCGCAGTTCCGCCGCCCGCCGGTCCGCGCGCTCGCGTTCGGAGAAGATGCCGACCGAAATGCGGCGCGTGTCCGTATCGGCCATGACGCTGGCATCGGTGATGCCCGCGCGCGCAAGGCGCGCCAGCAGGCGCGTTTCAGCGGCGGCATTACGCTGCGCCGGCAGGGAGACCCAGAAACCCTCGGCCTCGCGCGACTCCTCGGTGCGCGGGCGCGCGTCGTAACCGCCCTCGCTGAATGCCGTCGCGGCCCGGCCTGCCTCCGCCTCGCTCCCGAACGGCCCTATCGAGCGGCACAAGGCCGCCGCCCCGGCGGGTGCTCCGGGCACCGCGGCCGACGCGCCACCGTCCTCCCCGCCGCGGGTGCTCGACGGGGCGGCCGAGGCTTCGCTCGCGAGCTTGAGGCGTGGCACATCGGGCGGCGGCGAATTCGCCATGGGCGGCGCGACGGGCGTGAGCATCGCCCAGGCGAAGAAGCCGAGGTTGGCCGTAAGGAGGGCAAAGAGCAGCGTGCGCACGGGCGGGAGTCTAATCGAGCGCCGCAAGGCCGCGCAGCACGAGATCCGGAACGAGCGCATGGGGCACGGTGAGCAGGGCGAGGACCTGCGCCGCACCGCCGCCCGTGACGAGGAGGCGGGGGCGCCCGCCATAACGCGCGCATGCCGCGCGCCAGGCCCGTTCGACCAGGGCCGCGGCTGCGTGGCGCGACCCCTGCACGAGCGCCTCGTGCGTGCTGGTCGCGAACAGCGTGCGCCGGCCACTTCGACCGGGCGCCGCGCGACGGCGGATGCCCTGCGTATCGCGCAGCAGCGCTTCGACCATGAGCCCCGGCCCGGGCACGATGACACCGCCCCCGTGCTTCCCGTCGCGCGATACGAAATCGATCGTCATTGCCGTGCCGATGTCGACGACACACGCGGCGCGCGCCGGTGCATGCAGGTGGTGCGCGCCGATCACCGCGGCCCAGCGATCCGCCCCGAGCCGCCAGGGTTCGCGATAGCCGCAGCGCACGCCCGCAGCTTGGGCGGTCGTCCGCAGGCGTGTCACGGCCACGCCGAAGGCCCGTCGCAGGTCGCGCTCGAGGGCGCGTGTGCGCGAAGGCCGCCCGACCGACACCATGCGGATCGCGTCGACATGCTTCGGCAACGCGGCCAGCAACTCCGGGACGGGCACGTGCCCGGCCGCGCCGATCGGCAACGCGTGTTGGCGCTCGATGCGGCTCCCGCGCGCCAGCGCCCACTTGACGCGGCTGTTGCCGACGTCGATCAGCAGGCTGCGGCGCGGGCGTTCGCTCTTCATGGCTGCGCCCGCACGCTCACCTCGCCCGCGACGAAACGCTGCAACCCGCCCGGCGTTTCGACGAGCAGCGCCCCGCCGGCATCGATGCCGCGCGCGATGCCGACCTGCGGGTCGGTCCCGAGCGCCACGGACACCGCGCGTCCCCGCAGGGCATCCGCCTGCCGCCACTCGGCCGCAAAGGGCGTGAGCCCCTCCGCCGCGAAAACCGGCAACGCTCCGACGACTTCCCGCACCAGGCCCGCCACGAGCGCATTACGATCCGCGCTACCGCCGAGTTCGACGACATCGATCGCCGTATTGCCGGCCGCGGCCACCTGCGACCTCGCCGGCGCGCCGAGCGCGACGTTCACGCCGATGCCGATGACGACGACGACCGGCCCGGAAGCCTCCGCGCGCATCTCGATCAGGATGCCGCCGAGCTTGCGTCCGCCCGCCATGACATCGTTCGGCCACTTGAGTTCGAGCCCTTGCAAGCCGTGGGCGGACAGCGCGCGCAGGGCGCACACACCGACCACGAGCGACAACGCCGCGAGGTCCCGCGGCAGCTCGGCGAATGTCCAGGCAATCGACAGGCACACGGCGCCGCCGAGCGGCGCCACCCACTCGCGCCCTCGCCGTCCGCGCCCGGCCGTCTGGTGTTCGGCGAGCAGCACGGCGGCCCGGCCCCGCGACGGCTCCTCACCGGCCGCGAGCAACGCGGCATTCGTCGACGGCAGGGCCCAGGCCACCTCGCAGCGGGCGACGCGCGCCCGCACATCTTCCGGTAACTGCGCGAGGATGCGGGCGGCGTCGAGCGCGCCCACGCCGTCGCCCAGGCGATAGCCCCGGTTCGGCACCGCCTCGATGCGCACGCCTGCGTCCCCGAGCGCGTGCACGGCTTTCCAGACGGCGCTGCGTGTCACGCCGAAGTCCCTGGCGAGCTGCTGTCCGGACGCGAAGCCGCCGTCGCCCAGGCGACGGAAGATCCGCTCCCCGAGGGTCGCGGCACGAGCGTCCTGCCCATCCCGTGTGCCCATCAGCGGCCGCGCCCCAGCCGCCACAGCCGGCGTGCGCGTGGCTCCGTGCCGGCGCGCATGCGCGCGATGTTGGCGCGATGCGTATGGACGACGAGCGCGGCGGCCGCCACGCCGAACAGGCACAGCGGCACGAAAGGTTCGACGTGCAGGGCCCCGACATAAATGGGCAAGGCCGCCGCGGCGATCATCGAGGCGAGCCCGACGAAGCCGAAGGCAATCGCCACGACCAGCCACACGCCGAGCACGGCAGCCAGCGCGGTGGGGGAAAGTGCCAGCAACGCGCCGACGAGCGTCGCGGCGCCCTTGCCGCCGCGAAAACCATGCCACAGCGGCCAGACGTGGCCCACCATCGCCGCGAAGGCGCAGGCCGCCGGCAGCCAGTCTTGCGAGGCGCCCGCGCGCGCCGCGGCGACGGGCAGCCAGGCTGCGGCCAGCCAGCCCTTGCCGAGGTCGATCACGATGACGCCGAGCGCGAACCAGGGTCCCTGCGTGCGCAGGGCATTGGTGCCGCCCGCGTTGCCGCTGCCGAGCGTGCGGATGTCGACGCCGCCGCGCAGCCGCCCGACCAGCAACGCGCCACTCACCGAACCGAGGCCGTAGGCGGCCAGCACCGCGATTGCCGCAACCACGGCGCCGCTCACCGGAACACTTCCGCGATCATGCAGCGTACGCTGCCGCCGCCGAGCCGCTCGATCGTCGGCACCGGCACCGGCAGGACGCTGTCCGTGCAGGCGGCCAGGCGCGCGTAGCGCTCGGGCGCGAGCCGCGCACGCGCGGTCGCCGACAGCACCAGCACGCCGCTGTCGCCCAGTGCTTCGTCCCACGACGCGAGCTCGATCAGGTTGCCCGCAAACGCCTCGATCTCCTCGCGCGTCAACTCGATCACGTCGCGACCGCTCGCCGCGAGCCGGGCGAGCACCCGTTCGCGATCGGCGTCAGCGAGGCAGGTCGCGCCGATGGCCACGAAGCTGCGCCCGATCCCCATCAGGACATTCGTGTGGTAGAGCGGCACGCCGTCGCGATCGGCCGCATCGAAGATCTCCGCCGCGTAGCCCATCGCCTCGCACCACTGCGCCAGCACGCGCTCGTCGGTGCGCGGCGAGCGGCAGGCGTAGGCGACACGGTGGACATGATCGAGCACGAGGCTGCCCGTGCCTTCGAGAAAGCGGCCGTCGCGCTCGTGCGCGGTCAGGTCGAGCGTGCGCGCGATGCGAAAACCCGCCTCGTGCGCAACCCGATCGACGATGTCGCGACGGCGCTCCGTGCGGCGGTTCGCGGCCTGCATCGGGTAGAGGACAACGGTGCCATCCGCGTGCCAGCTCACCCAGTTGTTCGGGAAAACGGCGTCGGGCTTCTCCGGTTCGCGCGTGTCCTCGACGACGCACACCGACACGCCCTCGCTGCGCAGCGCGGCGACCATCGCATCGAACTCCCCCCGCGCACGTTCGAGCGCGTCCGCAGACAAGGAAACGTCACGGCGTTGCATGCGATTGCTCGGTGCGGTTTCAGTGTTGAAACCGAACGCCGCGGGACGCACGAGGAACACCGAATCGGCGCACTGCTGGATCATCGGCACTGTCGACAGGGTTTACAGTTCTGGGCGAGAGCCAAAGCGGACGCCCCGGAAGATATAGCATTTTCAGTGGCTTATCACGTGTGGCACGAGGGTTGCTGCAGGAGGGGCCAGGAGGCTCTGCAGCGAGAGCGTCCGCACAGGGGGTCGAGCGCGTCGTCAAGATCGCGCCGAGGAAAAAGGCCTGCGACGCAAGTCGCGGGCCTTTTTCTTGCCAGTCACCGCCGCGCGCGGATGGCGATCAGCCGACCGCCGCGGCGTGGCTCCGCCCCATCCACTTGTACGCGAGGCCACCGAGCATGCCGCCCACGATGGGCGCGACCCAGAACATCCACAATTGCTGGATCGCCCAACCCCCGACCATCAGCGCCGGCCCGGTACTGCGCGCCGGGTTCACCGAGGTGTTGGTCACCGGGATGCTGATGAGGTGGATCAGCGTGAGCGCGAGCCCGATCGCAAGTCCCGCGAAGCCGGGCGATCCGAGCCGGTCGGTCGCGCCCATGATGATCAGCAGGAAGAAAAACGTCATCACGACTTCGCACAGGAACGCCGCGCCGGGCGCAAAGCCACCCGGCGAATGATCGCCGTAGCCGTTCGCCGCGAGGCCACCCGCCAGCACGTCCGTCCCGTTGCCACCCGCGATCGTGAGCAGCAGCCACGCCGCGACGATGGCGCCCGCCACCTGCGCGACGATGTAGGGAGCGACATCGCCCGCCCTGCAGCGCCCGCCCGCGAAGAGCCCGAGTGTCACGGCGGGATTCAGGTGACAGCCCGAAACATGGCCGATCGCATAACACATGGTGAGCAGCGTGAGGCCGAAGGCCAGCGCGACGCCCACGAGGCCGATACCGATCTCCGGGAAGCGCGCCGCGATCACCGCGCTCCCGCAACCACCGAGGACAAGCCACAGGGTCCCGAGGAACTCCGCGGCCACGCGATTAAGCAAAGGCATGATGCTCCCCCTTCTTGTTGTAGTTGGCGGTCCGATCATGGCACGCCGTGGCGCGCGCGTCGCGCCGGGCGCACAATGGCCACGCCCATGAGCGAGCATGTCCCCACGCTCTCCGCCAAGGCGATCGAGACGGATGCCTTTGCACGCGCCATCGCCACTGCGTACGAGCGCTACGGGTTCGTGGTGATCGCCGACCACGGGATTGGTCAACACCTGATCGACGATTGCCTCGCGGCGTGCCGCGAATTCTTCGCGCTCCCGGAAGCCGTCAAACGCCGCTATCACGCACCGGGCGGCGGCGGCGCCCGCGGCTATACACCGTTCGGCATCGAGACCGCGAAGCGCGCCACCCACCCTGACCTGAAGGAATTCTGGCATGTCGGCCGCGAGACGACCCCGAATGCCCGGGTGGCCGAAGTGCCGCGATTTCGCGAGCGCACCCTCGCCTTGTGGGACGCCTACGACGCACTCGGCCGGCGGCTACTCGGCGCGATCGCGTGCGCGCTCGCCCTGCCCCGCGAGTATTTCGAGAACAAGGTCAACGAGGGCGACAGCGTACTGCGTGTCCTGCACTATCCGCCGGTCGAGGGCGATCCGGGCGGCATGCGTGCCGGGGAACACGAGGACATCAACGTGATCACGCTGCTCCTTGGCGCCGAGGAGCCCGGGCTCGAGATCAGGACGCGCGAAGGCGAATGGTTGCCGGTCGATCCCCTGCCCGGATCGGTGGTCTGCAACGTCGGCGACATGCTGCAGCGGCTCACGAATGGCGTGTTGCGCTCGACCACCCACCACGTGGTCAACCCCGCGGGGGAACACGCCGGTCGCTCACGCTATGCGATGCCGTACTTCCTGCATTTCAACCCCGATTTCGAGATCCGCACCCTGCCTTCGTGCGTGTCGGCGGATACGCCGGATCGTTTCCCCGAGCCCATTACCGCGAACGCCTACCTGCAGCAGCGCCTCAAGGAAATCGGGCTGCTCTGACCTACGCGCCCAGCCGCCCGATCACGAGGTCAGCCGCCTCCTCCGCGCTCACCGCGGCCGTGTCGATGCGCAGTTCGGGATGCTCGGGCACCTCATAGGGCGAGTCGATGCCGGTGAAGTTGGCGAGCTCGCCGCGCCGCGCCTTGGCATAGAGGCCCTTCGGATCGCGCCGTTCGGCTGCTGCGAGCGCCGTGTCGACGAACACTTCGATGAACTCGCCCACCGGGAACAGCTCGCGCGCCATGCGCCGCTCGGAGCGAAACGGCGAGATGAAGGACACGAGCACGATCAGGCCCGCATCGGTCATCAGCTTCGCGACTTCCGCCACGCGCCGGATGTTCTCGACGCGATCGGCATCGCGAAACCCGAGGTCGCGATTCAGGCCGTGCCGCACGTTGTCGCCGTCGAGGAGATAGGTGTGGCGGCCGAGCGCGTGCAGCTTGCGCTCGACGAGGTTCGCGATGGTCGACTTGCCGGCGCCGGAAAGGCCGGTGAACCACAGCACGCGCGGCCGCTGCGCCTTCTGCTCGGCGCGCTGGCGCTTGTCGACGTCGAGGAACTGCCAGTGCACGTTCTGCGAACGGCGCAGCGCAAAATGCAGCGTGCCCGCGCCGACCGTGTCGTTCGTGAACCGGTCGATGAGCACGAGGCTGCCCGTGGCGCGGTTTTCGGAGTACGGGTCGAAGGCGACCGGCTCGCCGAAGGCCAGCGTGGCGACGCCGATGTCGTTGAGCTCGAGCGTGCGTGCGGCCAGGTGCCCGAGCGTCGCGACGTCGATCCGGTGCTTGAGGTCGGTGACCGTGCAGCTCACGGTGCGGGTCCCGATCCGCGCGAGGTAGGCGCGGCCCGGCAACATCGGCGCGGCATGCATCCAGACGAGGGTCGCCTCGGCCTGGTCGGCCACCGCGGGGCGATCGGTGGCGCCGCAGAACAGGTCGCCGCGACTCACGTCGATCTCGTTCGCGAGCGTGAGCGTGACGGCCTGCCCCGCCACCGCGACCTGGAGGTCGCCGTCGTGCGTGACGATGCGTGCGACCCGGCTCTCGACCCCGGACGGCAACACGCAGACCGGGTCGCCCGGCCGCACGGTGCCGCTTTCGATCGTGCCCGCAAAGCCACGAAAGGCCGCGTTGGGACGGTTGACCCACTGCACGGGCAGGCGCAGCGGCAGGCCCTCGCGATCGTTCCCGACCGGCACCGTCTCGAGCCACTCGAGCAGCGACGGGCCGGCATACCAGGGCGCCGCGGGGCTGCGCGCCGCGACGTTGTCGCCCTGCAGGGCCGACACCGGCACACAGGCGGGTTGCGCGAAACCGAGCGCCGCAAGGACCGCGCGGCCCTCCCGTTCGATGCGTTCGAAGGCCTCCTGCGACCAGCCGACGATGTCCATCTTGTTGACGGCCAGCAATACGCGCCGCACGCCGACCAGCGCCATGAGGCAGGCATGGCGGCGCGTCTGGGTCGTCAGTCCGGTCTGCGCGTCGACGAGCAACACCGCCGCATCGGCCGTCGTCGCGCCCGTCACCATGTTGCGCGTGTACTGCTCGTGGCCCGGGGTATCGGCCACGATGAACTTGCGCCGCGGCGTCGCGAAGTAGCGATACGCGACATCGATGGTGATCGCCTGTTCGCGCTCCGCCGCGAGCCCATCCACCAGCAGCGAGAAATCGAGCCCGCCCCCCTGCGTGCCGAGGCGTTTCGATTCGGCCTCGAGCGTGGCGAGCTGGTCGTCGGGCAGGGCGCGGGCGTCGTACAGCAGGCGCCCGATCAACGTGCTCTTGCCGTCGTCGACGCTGCCGCAGGTGATGAAGCGCAGCATCAGAAATAGCCTTCCCGCTTCTTGCGCTCCATCGAGGCGGCGCCGTCGTGGTCGATCAGGCGCCCGCGCCGCTCCGACTGGTTCGTCGAGCGCATCTCGCGCACGATGTCGGCCACGCTCGCGGCCCCGCTCTCGATCGCCGCGGTGAGCGGATAACAGCCGAGCGTGCGAAAGCGCACGCGTTGCAGCCGCGGCCGCTCGCCGGCGGCCAGCGGCAGGCGATCGTCGTCCACCATGATCAGCTGCCCGCCCCGTTCGACGACCGGGCGCTCGGCCGCGAAGTACAGCGGCACGACCGCGATGCGCTCGCGCTCGATGTATAACCAGACGTCGAGCTCGGTCCAGTTCGAGAGCGGGAAGACGCGCAGGCTCTCGCCAGGGCCGTGGCGGGCGTTGTAGAGGTTCCACAGTTCCGGGCGCTGGCGCTTCGGGTCCCAGCGATGCCCGGCCGCGCGCAGCGAGAAGATGCGCTCCTTGGCACGCGATTTCTCCTCGTCGCGCCGCGCGCCGCCGATGGCCGCGTCGAAGCCGTGCGCATCGAGCGCCTGGCGCAGGGCCTGGGTCTTCATCACGTCGGTGTAGGCACCGGCCCCGTGGCTGAACGGCCCGATCCCCTGGCGCAAGCCTTCGGCGTTCGTGTGCACGAGCAGTTCGAGGCCGAGCCGGCGCGCGGTCGCGTCGCGAAACGCGATCATCTCGCGGAACTTCCAGGTCGTGTCGATGTGCAACAGCGGCCACGGCGGGCGGGCGGGATGGAAGGCCTTGACGGCGAGGTGCAACAGCACCGAGCTGTCCTTGCCGATCGAATAGAGCAGCACCGGCCGGGCGCATTCGGCGGCCACTTCCCGCAGGATATGGATGCTCTCGGCCTCCAGCCGATCGAGGTGCGCGAGGCGCGGCGGCGCGGACATCCGGGCAGATTACCATCGCGTGCGCTTCGCATAGAATTCCGCCATGAAGCTGCACCAGCTGCGCTACCTCGTCGCGGTCGTCGAGAACGGGCTCAACATCACCGCGGCGGCCCAGCGCCTGCACACTTCCCAGCCCGGCGTCAGCAAGCAGCTGAAGCTGCTCGAGGACGAGCTCGGTTTCCAGGTCTTCATGCGCGAGGGCCGTGCGCTGACGCGGCTCACGCCGACCGGCGCGCAGCTCGTCGAGCGTGCGCAACGCATCCTCGGCGAGATCAAGTCGATCAAGCGCCTGTCGGAAGACCAGCGCAACGAGGCGGGCGGCTCGCTGTCGATCGGCACGACGCACACGCAGGCGCGCTACGTGCTGCCCGAGGTGATCCGCGCGTTCCGCCAGCGCTACCCGGACGTGCAACTGCACCTGCACCAGGGCACCTCCGAGCAGATCGCGACGCTGATGGAGCGCGACCAGATCGACTTCGCGATCGCGACCGGCTCGCATGAGCTCTTTCCCGACACGACGCTGCTGCCCCTCTATCGCTGGCACCGCACCGTGGCGGTGCCGAAGGGACACCCGCTCACGCGCGAGAAGCGGTTGTCGCTGAAGGCGCTCGCGTCCTACCCGATCGTCACCTACTCGTTCAGCTTCGCGGGCCCGTCCTCGCTGGACCAGGTCTTCGCCGCGGCGGGCCTCACCCCGAACGTCGCGCTGACCGCGAGGGATGCGGACGTCATCAAGACCTACGTGCGCCTCGGGCTGGGGGTCGGCATCGTCGCGACCGTCGCGATCGAACCGGACGCCGACAGCGACCTCGTCGCGCTCGATGCCTCGCACATCTTCCCGACCCACACCACCTGGGTGGGATTCCGGCGCGGCATGCTGCTGCGCAAGTACATGTACGAGTTCCTGCAGGCGCTGGGCGACCACCTCGACCGGCGCAGCGTCGATCGCGCGCGCGAGCTGCCGACGCCGGGCGAGATCGAGCGCCACTTCGCCGCCGTCGAGCTGCCCGTGCGCTGACGCACCCAGCGGGCACGCCAGCCGCCACGGGCTGGCGCGGCGCCGGCACTGGCCATATAATAAGCACCGCTTATTGATTTCAGTACTTACCATGAAGGCCCCCGAGGACTCGATCGGCTTCCTGCTGAGCGACGCGGTGCGACTGATGCGCGCCGAGTTCAACCGCCGCGTGCAACGGCACGGCATCACGCTCGCCCAGGCGAAGACCCTGCGCCGCCTCGCGCAGCAGCCGGGGCTGCGCCAGGTGGAGCTCGCCGAACTGCTCGAGATCGCGCCGATGACCCTCGTGCGCCTGCTCGACCAGCTGGCGAAGGCGGGCCACGTGGAGCGCCGGCCGGACCCGGGCGATCGCCGCGCATTTCGCCTCTACGTCACGCCCGCGGCGAGACCGGTGCTGGCCGTCATCGGCCGCACGGTGCGGGACGTGCGCGCCCTGGCCCTGCGCGGCCTTGCGCGCAACGAGCGCGAGGCGCTCCTCAAGGGCCTGCGCACGATCAAGCGGAACATCGCGCAGGCCACGCCATGACCCGCTGGCTGCGCCCGGCGCTGCTCTACGGCGTGCCACTGGCGGCCCTCGCGGTCGCGGGGGCGATCTGGATCGCCGGCGGTCGCTACGTCGACACCGACGATGCCTACGTCAAGGCCGACAAGCTGCCGGTCAGCGTCGACGTCGCCGGCACGGTCCGTACGGTGCAAGTGAAGGAAAACCAGCCCGTCGCCCCCGGCGACCCGCTCTTCACGCTCGATCGCGCGCCCTACGAAGTGGCGCTCGCCAGGGCCACGGCCGACCTCGCCCGTGCGCGCACGAACGTCGCCGCCCTCAAGGCGAGCTACCGTGAACAACAGGCGCAGATCGCGCTTGCGCAGACCCGCGAGCAGTTTGCGGTGCGGGAGCAGCGCCGCCGGGCCGATCTTGCGGCCAAGGGGTACATCTCCGCGGTCAATCTCGACGATGCGCAGGAGCAGGTGGACGTCGCGCACCAGCAGGCAATCGCCCTCGAGCGCGAGCTGGCGCGCATCGGCGCGACGCTCGGCGGCAGTGTCGACCTGCCCGTCGAGCAGCATCCCGAGTACCTCGCCGCGGCGGCCGCGCTCGCGCAGGCGAAGCTCGACCTCGCGCGCACGACCGTCTACGCGCCCTTCGCCGGCGTCGTCACGAAGTTGCCCAAGGTAGGCACGTACCTCGCACCGGGCACCGCGGCTCTCGCGCTGGTCGGTGGCCAGCCGCCCTGGATCGAGGCGAACTTCACCGAGAAGGACCTGACGCACGTGCATCCCGGCCAGCCGGTGGACGTGCGCTTCGACATCTACCCCGGCCGGCACTGGCGCGCGATCGTCGACAGCATCAGCCCCGCGACCGGCGCCGAGTTCTCGGTGATCCCGCCGCAAAACGCGACGGGCAACTGGATCAAGATCACGCAACGCATCCCGGTGCGCATCGAGCTGCTGCCGGATGAGCGCGCCCCCCACCTGCGTGCCGGCCTGTCGGCCTGGGTGGAGATCGATACCGGCCGCCGGTGACCAGCCAGGCCCATCGCGTGTGGGTGACGGTCGCGGTCATGGTCGCGACCGTGATGCAGACGATCGACATGACGATCGCGAACGTGGCCCTGCCGCACATGCAGGGCGCGCTGTCGGCCTCGCTCGACCAGATCGCCTGGGTGCTCACGTCCTACATCGTCGCCGCGGCCATCTGCACGCCGCTGATCGGCTTCTGCACCGCGCGCTTTGGCCGCAAGCGCGTTTTCTCGACGGCCATCATCGGCTTCACGCTGGCCTCGGCGCTTTGCGGCGCGGCGCAGTCGCTCAATGAAATCGTCGCGGCACGCCTCGTCCAGGGCGTGTTCGGCGCCGCGCTCGTGCCGCTGTCGCAGGCCGTGATGCTCGACACCTGGCCGCGCGAGAAGCACACCTCGGCCATGGCCTGGTGGGGCGTCGGCGTGATCGTGGGCCCGATCCTCGGCCCGACGCTCGGCGGCTTCCTGACCGAGTACCACAGCTGGCGCTGGGTGTTCTACATCAACGCCCCCGTCGGGATACTCGCCTGGATCGGCGTGACCGTGTTCCTGCCGGAGACCCCGATCGACCGCGAGCGCCGCTTCGACCTGTTCGGGTTCGGCCTGCTCGCGATCGGCATCGGCGCGCTGCAACTCTGCCTCGACCGCGGCCAGACACTCGACTGGTTCGCCTCGCCCGAAATCCTCTTCGAGGCCCTGCTCGCGGGCGTGTGCTTCTACATGTTCGTCACCCACATGCTGACGCACCCCGCGCCCTTCCTCGAGCCGGCGCTCTTTCGCGACCGCAACTTCATCGCCGGGTCGATGTTCGCGCTGGTGGTCGGCGTCGTGCTGCTCGCGGCCGTCACGCTGCTGCCGTCCTACCTGCAGATGCTGCTCGGTTATCCCGTGCGCGACGTCGGGGTGCTGCTGGCGTCACGCGGCGTCGGCACGATGCTCGCGATGCTCACCGTCGGCCGGGTCGGCGATCGTGTGCACCCGCTGCAGCTGATGCTCCCGGGCGCCCTGCTCATGGCCGGGTCGTTCTACTGGATGACCCTCTTCAGCCTCGACACGACGCCGGCGATGGTGGTCGGCTCGGGCTTCGTGCAGGGCCTCGGCCTCGGCTTCATCTTCGTGCCGCTCACGACCGTGACCTTCTCGACCCTGTCGCCACGGCTGCGCAACGAGGGCACGGCGCTGTTCACGCTGATGCGCAACGTCGGCAGCAGCGTCGGTGTATCGCTGGTCACGAGCGTGCTGGCGCGCAACACGCAGGCCAACCACGCGGCCTTCGCGCAGTACGCCTCGCCGTTCAACGATGCGACGCGGCTGCCGGGCTATCCGGCCGAATGGGCCCTGCACTCGCCGGCGTCGATCGCGGCCCTGGAACACGAGATCACCCGCCAGGCGCAGCTGCTCGCCTACGTGCAGGACTTTCGCCTGATGCTGTGGTTGTGCGTGTTCACGATACCGCTGCTGCTCGTGTTCACGAAACGCGGGGGCGCCGCGCCAGCGCCGGCGCTCGTCGACTGACCGCGTTATAGTGCGCGGCGGCCCACCCTCGGCAACGGGCCGCAGGGAGCCACCATGGACGGCACGCCCCGCCTGAACGCCTCGCACCGCGCGCCGTGGCCCGCGGCGCTCGCCCTTTTCACGGCGGGCTGCACGGCCCTCGGACCCGCCCGGCCCACGGCGCCGCGAGAAGCACTGCGCGTACACGCCTGGACGCTGCCCGCCTGCCCCGCGTCCCCCTTGCAGCCCGCCGGCACCGTAGTGGCGCCGGCCATCGGCCTCGCGGCCGACCTGCTGCTCGACCGCATCGCATCGGCGCTCGCCTCGGCCGCGAGCGCCGATCGGGATGGCGTCGCGTGGTCGGGAGCCGATGCGCGATACCTCTACTTCGGCAGCGCGGCCCTGGGCGGGGTCGACGTCCCGCCGGCCGCCGCGCTCGCGGCCTGCGTCGTGGTCGCCCTGGCGGATCAGGCCGGCGCGCAACCGGCCGGCTGGTGCGCAGCGCACGAGGCCGCGCCAGCCGCCAGCCCGGCCTTCGACAAGACCTGCTCGCCCGAAGGCCGTCGGCTGCTCGCCGCCGCGGCCGGCGGCGTGCCGGACACTGGGCCAGCCGGCGTCACCGGACTGCCGCGCATCTATGCCGAGATCCGCCTGCGCCCGTCGCGCGATGGTGCGGCCATCGCGCCTGAAGTGCTGAACCTGCACTATCCGGCGCCGCTGCAACCGCGCGCGGCGCGCACGCGCGACCTCGCGATCTCGCTGCAGCTACGCCTGCCCGAGCAGGCCCGGGGCGCCAACCTCTTCGTGCTGTTGCGTGACCTCACGCCGGCCAGGTCGCCATTCGATCCCGCAGGCTTCGCGCGGTCCGGTGCACTCTGGACGGCGGTGCCCGCTTACCACGGACGCGCCCCTGCGCCCGCCGATGCGGGCCAGGGCCTCATGCCCGTCAACATCCTCACGGAGATCCGCGAAACCGGCGACACCGATGCCTTCCTACAGGCCCTGGCGGCCGGTTTCGGCGATGTCCGCCCTGCGCTCACCAAGGCGTTAAAGTAGCCCTCCCCGGTACCGGAGGTTTCCATGCTACGACGCACCCTGCTCGGCTGCGCATCCGCGCTCGTCCTGTTCGCCCTCGTACCCGACTCGCAGGCGCGCACGCAGAAGCCCCCGCTGCACGGCCAGAACTGGGTCGCCATCACCGGCAAGCCGCTCGCCGCCACGGCGGGCGCGAAGATCTTCGAACGGGGCGGCAACGCCGTCGATGCGGCCTGCGCGATGGTGGCCGCCACGTCGACGATGTGGGACGTGCTGTCCTGGGGTGGCGAGACGCAGGCGCTCGTCTACAACCCGGACACCGGCAAGGTGATCGGCGTCAACGCGCTCGGGGTGGCACCGAGTGGCGCTACGGTGGAATTCTTCCGCAAGCGGGGCCTGCAATACCCGCCGGATTCCGGCCCGCTCGCGGCCGTCACGCCGGGCACGCCGGGGGGCATCATGGTGATGCTCGCGGAGTACGGCACGATGAGCCTCGCGGACGTGCTGGCGCCGGCCATCGCGCTGGCCGACGGCTATCCGATCGAAGCCGAGACGGCCGATCGCATCGAGGCCTCGAAGGCGCAGTTGAAGCAGTGGCCCGATTCGAAACGGGTGATGCTGCCTCACCCCGGCGAAGCCCGCGAGGCCCCGCACGCAGGCGAAATCTTCCGCCAGCCCGACCTGGCCGCGACGCTGCGCAAGCTCGTGGCCGCCGAACGGGCCGCGCTCGACGCCGGCAAGGACCGCAAGGGCGCGATCCTCGCGGCGTACGATCGTTTCTATCGCGGCGATATCGCGGCCGATCTCGTCGATGCGACACGCGCGGTGGGTGGCCTCTTCACCCGCAAGGACCTCGCCGACTGGCAGGTGAAGCTCGAAGAGCCGGTGCACGTGAACTACAAGGGCATCGACGTCTACAAGCTGACGACCTGGGTGCAGGGCCCGGCGATGCTCCAGGCGCTCAATATCCTCGAGAACTTCGACCTCAGGGAGATGGGCTACAACAGCGCGCGCTACATCAACACGGTGTACCAGGCGATGAGCCTCGCGTTCGCCGATCGCGATTTCTATTACGGCGACCCGTACTTCCCGCCGGCCGAGCCCGTGCGGGGCCTGCTATCGAAGGACTATGCGCGCGAGCGTGCGAAGCTGATCCGCGCGGACCGCAACGACCCGGACATCCGGCCCGGCGACCCCTATCCCTTCCAGGGCGACCGCAACCCCTTCCTCGCAAGCCTCGCGAAGTGGCACACGGTGCCCTCGGCGCACGTGTCGGCACCGCCCACCGCGGCGCGCCTCGAGGCGCTGCAGCGCCAGTTCATGCGCGGCACCACCTCCGTGATCGCGGCCGACAAGGCCGGCTGGGTCGTTTCGGTGACACCGAGCGGCGGCTGGGTGCCTGCCGTGATCGCGGGCCGCACCGGCATCGGCCTGTCGCAGCGCATGCAGAGCTTCGTGCTCGACGCCGACGAGAATCCGTTCAACGTCCTCGCGCCGGGCAAGCGGCCGCGCGCCACGCTCACGCCGAGCCTCGCGATGAAGGACGGCAAACCGCTGATGGCCTTCGCGGTGCAGGGTGGCGATTCGCAGGACCAGAACCTGCTGCAGTTCTTCCTCAACATGGTCGAATTCGGCATGACCGTGCAGGAAGCGACCGAAGCGGCGAACGTGAACAGCTACCAGATGCGCGCCTCGTTCGGCGGCCACGAATCGCAGCCGGGACGCATCCTGCTCGCCGATGCCACCCCTCCCTGGGTGCGCGAGGAACTGCAGCGCATGGGCTACACGCTGCAGTTCGCCGAGCGCACCTCCGGGCCGATCAACGCCGTGTGGCTCGATCGCGAGCACGGCAGCCTCTGGGGCGGCTCGAGCAACCACGGCGAGGACTACGGGATAGCGTGGTAGCTCAGACGGCGGCCGCCGCGAGCAGGTCCTCGCCCAGATCGATGTCGGCGACGCTGATCGGGCGGCCCTGCAGGAAGCGCGCGCAGTCGGCGGCTGGCACCGGCTCGGCGAACAGGAAGCCCTGCGCGAGCCGGCAGCCGAGCCGGCGCAACATTTCGAGTTGCGGCCAGCCCTCGACGCCCTCTGCGATCACGTCGATGTGCATGTGGCGCGCCATCGCGATGATCGCCCCCACGATCGCGAGGTCGCTCGGATCGGTAACGAGGTCGCGCACGAAACTGCGGTCGACCTTGAGGTAGTCGACGCGCCAGCGCTTGAGGTAGCTCAAGCTCGAATAGCCGGTGCCGAAATCGTCGATCGCGACGCGGATGCCGAGCGCGCGCAGTTCGTTGATGACATCCTCGTTCGATTCGCCCTGCCGGCCTTCGAGCTGCTCGAACATCGCCCCTTCTGTGAGCTCGATCTGCAGCAGCGCCGGGGCGATGCCGTGGGCCTCGAGCGCCGTGCCGATCGCACGCTTCAGGTCGCCACGCCGCAGCTGGCCCGCCGAGACATTGAGCGCGACCGGCACCGGTGCGAGGCCCGCCGCGCGCCATGCCGCGAGGTCGGCGACGGTGCGTTCGAGCACGAACTGCCCGATCGGCACGATGAGCCCGCTTTCTTCGGCGACCGGAATGAAGCGAGCCGGCGAGATGAACCCCTCGCGTGGGTGGCGCCAGCGCAGCAGCGCCTCGAGCGCGACCACCCGTCGCGTCTCGATGTCGATCACCGGCTGGTAGTGCACCCCGAGTTGTCCGCCCGCGAGCGCCGCGCGCAGCCGCGCCTCGATCGCCACGCGCTCCTTCAGCTTGCGGTCCATGACCGGGCTGAACACCTGGAAGTTGTTGCGACCCCGGTCCTTCGCCTGGTACATCGCCGTGTCCGAGTGCCGCAGCAGCGCATCGGCATCGTGTCCGTCGCGCGGGAAGAGGCTCACGCCGATGCTGGCCGTCGTCACGAGCGGCCGCCCGTCGATCACGACCGGCGTGGCCAGCGCACTGTTGATACGTGCCGCGGTTTCGTTGACCTGCTCGCTGCCCTTGACGGTGCCGAGCACGACGACGAATTCATCACCGCCCATGCGCACGACGACGTCCCCGGTGCGCACGGCTTCGCGGATGCGGGCGGCCACCGCCTGCAGCAGCTTGTCGCCGGTCTCGTGGCCGCGGGTATCGTTGATGTGCTTGAAGCGGTCCAGGTCGAGGAACAACACCGCGAGCGGCACGCCCGTGCGCGTCGCGGCCGCAATCGCTTCGGGCAGGTGGGCGGCGAGATACAACCGGTTGGGCAGGCCGGTCAGCTGGTCGTGGTGCGCGAGACGGTCGAGCCGCTGCTGGTTCTCGAGCAACTGCGCTTCGATCTTGCGCCGCATGGCGCTGCCCTGTTCCGCTTCTGCGACGAAGGCGCGGTGCCTGTGATCGACCGTCTGCGCGCGTCGGCGCAACAGCCACAGCAGCATGCCCACGGCCACCACGGCCCCGAGGAGGAGCGCAGCGGCGGCATAGTGGGCGAGCGCGATCCCGTTGGACATAATGTACGGACAATTGCGGGGGCTGACGCAATATCGGCCAGCGATCGGCGGGACTGCAGTGCACAAGCCACAATTCGGCGGATTGCCGCGGCCCCCGCGGCTAGGGGATGGGCGCTGCCACCGGATGGATCACGACGAAACGCTGCACGACGACTGGCGTGCGTCCAATCTCGGCGCGCGACTTGCCGGCGAGCTGCCCGGCCCAGGCACGCAAATGCACTTTTCGCCACGCTTCGAGTTCGCGCAATCCCGGACTTTCGAGGGCGAGTTGCGCCGCCCCGATGGCATCGAACGGCAGGATCTCGACACCGGTCACGCGCCAGATGAGCGCCGGGGTACCGTCGAAATGGGTCACCGCGACACAGTCACCCACGCGTGGCGGCTCGCCCAGCGAGAACGTGCCGGTCTTCGACCCGTCAAGGATCAGCGGCAACAGGCGCCTGAACATTTCCTCGCTGCTGCCGAGCGTGCGGACCGTGCATGCATCGGGGGCGCCGGCGATTGCCGGCGCCCCCGCCACCACGAACAACAGGCCGCTCGTGACCCATGGCCGCGCGCGCGCACGGCCCGTGGCACGGCTGGCCATCAGAACTTCCATTTCATGTTGAGGCCGAACTGCCGCTTGTTCGCGAGCGGATAGAAGAACGCGCGCTCGAGCGCCGTCGTGCCCGGCACGTTGTTCTGCGCCGGGTTGGCGTTGACGTGCTGCGGCACGTTGAGGTTCATCTGGTCGACATAACGCGTCACGGAAGACGGCGTGCGATCGTCCGTCAGGTTGTTCACGAAGAGCGTGAGGGCCCAGCGGTCGTTCTCGACCCCGGCACTCATGTTCATCAGCACCTGCTCGCCGGTGTGGGCCAGGTCGAAGATCTGGTCGTACTTGCGGTCGGTGAACGAGATGTCGCCGCGCACGAAACCGGACTTGCCCGTCCCCACCGGGAACGTGACCTTGCCGTAGGCGCTCGCCTGCTGCTCCGGCACGCCGAACAGTTTCTTGCCCTTGAGCGAGGCATTGCCGAAGAGCTGCGAGGCTTCCGCATCGGACAGCTCGGTGAACTTCGCGTCCGTCAGCGAGTAGGTGAAGCCGGCCGTGAAGTGGTCCGTCACGGCGGCCTCGAGTTCGAGTTCGGCGCCCTTGATCTCCGAACCGCCGGCATTGCGGATGTACGACTGGGTGCCGCCGGTCGGTGGCGGGAAGGTGAAGCTCGCGGTGATCTGCTGGTCCTTCCAGTCGATGTAGTAGAGCGCGAGGTTCGCCATCAGCCGACCGTCAAGGAAGCGGTTCTTGGTGCCCACCTCGTAGTTCCAGCTCTGTTCCTCGTCCGCAAACCGTATCGATTCCGGGAACCGGGGGTCCGCGTTGATCACGCCCGGCTTGTTGCCTTTCGCGACATTCGCATAAACCATGTTCTCGGGCGTCAGCTTGAAGGTCGTCGTCACCCGCGGCGAGACGGAATCGAAGGTGTTGTCGACGAGCGGTGCCGACGGCCGCGCGATCGCGTTGTAGTTGCCGACCGTGTCTTCCGCGTAGCGCAACTCGGCGGTCGCTTCCCACCGCTCGGTGATGTCGAAGGCCAGCGAGCCGAATATCGCCTGGTTGTCGATGCGTGTCTCGCCCGAGAACACCGTTGGCGCCGTGACGAGGAAATGCCGTTCCTCGAGCGAGCGGCGGCTCTCGTAGTAGTACGCACCCACCATGTAGCGAAAGCGTGCATTGCGATCCGATTGGAGGCGCAGTTCGGTCGACCACTCGTCGCGGTCCGTGACCTCGTTGCGCAGCACGCCGCCGTTGCGCACCGGGTCGCTCGCGGCGCGCACGTAGCCTGGCGCACCCGGCACCGTCGTGGTGCCGAACGCGGTCGCCCCCTGGTAGGTCGAGTCGTAGCCGTATTCCATCTCGGTGCTGAAGAGGCCCGAGTTCGAGACCAGCGTGAGGCCCGCGGGCAGGTCGAAGCTCAGTTGCAGGGACAAGCGCGTGGAGTCGCGTTGCAGGCCATCGGTACCCTGCAGGCCCGCGCGGTCGAGCGTGGCCTCGCGCGCCTCCCGCACCTCGCCGCAGTAGTACTGCCGCGCCACGTTGAGGTAGCAGTTGTTCGCGAAACGGTCCTGCAACGTGACCGCCGCGAGATCGTCGCGATCGCGCGTGTAACCGCCGGAGAGGATCGCCTCGATGCTGTCCGTCGGGCGCCATTCGAGCGACGCGTTGAAATTGGCCGACTGCTCGCCGCCGATGCGGTCGTTGTCGATGGTGTTCCGGTACATGCCGTCCATCGTGTAGTAGCGGCCGTGCACCATGTAGTAGAGGCGATCTTCCACGAGCGGCCCGCGGGACAGCAGGTTCACTTCCGTGTCGCCGTATTCGGCGAGGCGCGCGCTCACGGTGTGCTCGGGCTCGTTGCCGCCCTTCTTCGTGATGAGGTTGATGGCGCCCGAGAAGGTCGCGCGCCCGAACAGCGCGGCCTGCGGCCCCTTGATCACCTCGACCCGGTCGACGATGTCGAACGGAAACGACAGGATCGAGTCCGAGTAGGGAATGCCGTCGATGAAGACCTGCGCGTTGCCTTCGCCGAGGATGTTGGACATGCCGCGGATCACGGGCCGGCTGACGCCGCCCTGCACGCCGTAGCGGTTGACCTTTTCGAACGAAAATCCCGGCGTGAACCGCGACACGTCGTACATGTCGCGCGCGCCGCGCTCGGTGAGCTGTTCGCTGCTGAATGCCGCGACCGCGAGCGGCACGTCCTGCAGGCGTTCTTCCTGCTTGCGCGCCGTCACGACGATTTCCTCGAGCTGGGACCAGGCCGGCGGGCTCGCCAGTGCGAGCGCCGCGAGCGCGAGTGGCGGGGCCGCGTAGCGGCGGATGTGTGTCAGGATCATATCTCCCCCTCTCATGATGATTCGCGTTCCGCCCACTGATCGCGCAAGGCCTCGACCAACAGGCGTTCATTGAAATCACGCGCGTCGGCGGCGGCGGCATCGAGCAGTTGCCCGATTTCCGCGCCGGTCGCCTGCACGCGGCAGCCATCGAAGCGCCCCCGGAAGAGGCGCTGTACGTAAATCACGCGGGCGGCCTGCCGCCCGGCGCGGGCCGCCTCGAGCCAGTAGGACTCGGCGACGCAGATGTCGGTCGGGGCATCCGGGCGGCCGCGATCCACGAGGAGGCCGTAGACGAACTGCGCCTGGCGATGGCCGCCATCCGCCGCGCGTTTCATTTCGTCGGTCGCGTGCCGGCTGTCGCCGCTGTAGGCGAGTACCCGCGCGAGCTGGTAGCGCAGGCGTGCATTCGCCGGTTCCCGTTCCACGGCCGAAGTGCAGGCGGCGACGGCGCTGGGAATGTCCACCCGTGAACCCGGCACACCGGGCGCCACGGCATCCGGGTCCTCCGGATGGGCGGCCAGCCGGTCGCAGTCGGTGATGGGGCTGGCCGCGGCCGCCGGCTTCGGCATCGCCTTGCCGAACTGCGGCGGCACGACCTCGGGGCGCGAGCGTGCGCCGAGGCGGGCCGCGAGATCCTTCAGCAGCAGGCGGTCGTAGTAGTCACCCGAATCCGCGACCGCGGCATCGAGGAAACCCTTCATCTCCGCCGGCGTCGCCTCGACCCGACAGGCGTCGAACTTGCCGTTGAGCACGTGGCGCACGTAGCTGATGCGCGCGGCCTGGCGCCCCGCGCGCGCCGAACGCAACCAGTACGCTTCGACCACGCAGGGATCGGCGGAAGCTCCGGGCCGGTGGCGATCGATCAGCAACCCGTAGACGAACTGCGCCTGCCGGTAGCCTTCGTCCGCGGCACGCTGCATCTCGGCGTTGGCGCGCACGCCCTGGCCGTCGTAGGCAAGCACGCGCGAGAGCTGGTAGCGCGCACGCACGTTGTCCGGGTGCAGCGCGACCTCGGCTTCGCACGCCGCGATCGCCTGCGGCAGGTCGATCCGCTCGCGCGGCACCGGTGGCGCGATCACGTCCTGGTCCTCGGGATTGGCGGCGAGCCGATCGCACAGGGTCGCCGGATAGTCCCGGGCAGCCGCTGTCCCCGCCACGGCGAGCGCCGCCACCGTCATCCAGATTTTCCCCATGAATCCTCTCCTCACCAGCATGCAGCGACTCCCGGCACCTCGCCGCGCGCCGCCTCGAGTTCGGGCGGCAGCATCGCATCGTAGGGCGGCCACCAGCGAAAGGGACGCTCCGGCGCGACATAGGTCGTCGCGAGCAACCCGCCCTTGGTGCGGAAGAAATAGAGGTTGCCGGTCAACGTGCCGAACGGCCCATGCGGCACCGACGGCGGCCGCCAGAAGTAGGCGCCCGGGCGCATCACGCCGCGGTCGCCATGCACCTCGCCCGAGAGCAGGTACATCTCCTCCACGGTCGGGTGTACTTCGGAGCGTTCGGCCCAGCGCATCGGCATCGTGCCGAGCACCCAGGTGGTGTCGTGCGTGACCGGGTCCTGGTAGAGCATCTTGCGTCCCGCGCCGGGCGGAAACTCGGGGTGGAAATTGCCGGTGTACGGCACGTCGTAGAGGCTCCTGTGACGCACCAGCCGGCGCTCGTCCCAGGCGATCGGCCGCTCCGCCCGCGCCGGTGTAGCGGAAAAGAACTCCAGCACGATGGCGCCTCGTGGGCTCGACCAGGCGCCCGCATCGTACCCGGCCGGCAGGTGCGCGAACGTCATGGCCGGGTAGGACAGGTCGCCGAGCGTGAGCTCGCCGTCGAGCACGAGCAGCTCATCGTCGACGGCGAGCGCACCGCCGGGCAGCGCAATGCCGGGCGGGTAGCGCACGACCAGGCTGCAGGCGCCGTTCTCGCCGTCTTCGCTGAGCAGGCGCGTATCGACGCCGGGTCGCACGGGATCGAGCGTGCGCGAGCGCCAGGGAATGCGCTGCGACTGGACGAATTCGATGCGTGGCCTCGACATCAGCTCACCTCAGTTCCTGTCCTCGCCCGTCATCGCACGCATGAGGCCCGCCATCGCGGCATCGAGCGCCGCCTGGCTGCGCCGCCGGAACTCGGGATCGTCGGCGAGCGCGGCCAGCGCCTCGCGCGTCGGCTTGCTTCCGCGGGCCAGCACGAGTTCGAGCGCGATGCGCTGCGCGCGCTCGACCTGCAGTTGCGAGGCGAGCTCCAGCACCAGCGCGGCGAGCGCGGCGTTGTCGGGCGCCGTCAACGGCGCGCGCGTCCCCGCGCTCACGCCGGTTTCTCCGCTTCGAGCACGGCCCACGGGAAATGCCACTCGCTGCGCGCCGGCCACGCGAGCGCATCCAGCCGGCCCCGCGAGCGCTCGTCGAAGGCCACCCAGCGCGCATGGACGAGGCCGGCGCGGGTTGCGATCGCCGGCAAGTCGGCGGCCATCATCGGCGGCATGAACGGCTCATTGTTGCGCTCGCCGTGTTCGACCATCGCGAGGTCGCGAAAGGCATCGCCCGTGCGCTGGAAATCGAGGAACCGCAGCAGGCCGCCCGGCGCCAGCACGCGCGCGGCCTCGGCGAAGAGCCGCTCGATCTCCTCCACCGGCAGCTCGTGGACCAGCATCGTCGAGGCAACGAGGTCGGCACTGCCCGCCTCGAGGCCGCTTGCCACGGCGTTCGCTTGGCGGAAATGCACCGCAAGCCCGCGTTCGCCGGCGCGGCACGCAGCGAGGCGCACGCAGGGGCCCGACAGGTCGAGGCCGATCACCTCGGCCTGCGGAAAGGCCAGCTTGAATGGCCAGGTCGATTTGCCGAAACCGCAGCCGAAATCGACGATGCGCCGGTAAGGACGCACCGGGACCGCGGTTTCGACGAAGAGGCGGTGAAAGCGGTAGTCATCGTTCTCGCCGAGCATCACGAGCTTCGCGCCGAGTTCGTAGACCAGCGCGGATTCGTCGTCGCGCCACACGCCGCCCGGCTGCACATGGATATCGCAGCCCGTGTACCAGGCCGGCAACGCAAGGTCAGGGTCCAGCGTGACCGTGGCCGGCGGGACCGGCGCCGGGATACATCGCTCGCCGCTCCGCACCGCATCGCCGACGGCCCGCCACAGCATCTGCTGCGCGCCGCGTTCGAGCCAGGCGAACCAGCGATAGGTGGGCAGGGCATCGACCGGCGCGCCGGGCGCCGCGTCGTACTCGCGCTTCACTTGCGGATAGAGGGTATCGGCCCAGCGCCGGCGCAGGGTGAGCACGAAGTCGAGCGCGGCATCGCGTGCGAGCACGTCGGCGTTCATGTCGCGACGCCCCCGCCATTTTTTCCGATCAGCAGGATGCGCTCGCCGGCCGCGCCGCGCAGCAGCGCCGACCCCACCCGGCCCGCGACCTCGAACGTGACCACGGCCATGCCGGGTGGCAGACCGCCCGCCGGTTCCGCGCGCGGCGTCGCGGCAGCGGGGTACTCATCGAGCTCGATCAGCGAGCCATGACCCAGCTTCACGAGGCCGTGCGCGTGCAGCGTGTCGATGGGCAGGTCGTGGGCGCGCGATATCACCTGCACGCGCGTGCTCACCGGAGGATCGATCTCGTTGCCGAATCCCGCATAGGCGTCGAACATGCGGCGTACGTCCGGCCCGCCGGCGACCACGATGAACACGCGTCCCACGGGCGCCTCGGCACGCGCGAGATCGAGGCCGCTGCCCGCGCCGACCTGCGTGAAGTAAAGGCACTCCCCTGCCGGCCCCATGGCCTGCATCGCGCGGATCATCGGGAATCGAGTCAGGCTCGCCGGGCCGCCAATGATCCGAAACGGCGAGCTTTCAAGGCGCGCGGCGAGGGCATCGACGTCCTCGACCACGATTTCGCTGACGTTCCAGCCGAACGTGCCGAGTGACCGCCAGCCCGCCGCCTGCGGTTCGGCGACGAAGCGCAGCACGACGCTTTCACCCGAGGCCGGTTCGAGGGCGAGCTGCGCGCGACCCGCCAGCGCCGGGGCATCCCAGTCGCGCGCGAGCGCGTCGCTTACCGTGCCGCGTGCCGTGACCCGATACCCGAGCCAGCGTGTATAGGCGGCCTCGATGACGTCGAGATCCGCGACGGCGTAGGTCACCTCGAGGATGCGGCCGAGGCATGGGGCAACGCGCAGGTCACGCATGCGCGGCCTTTCCCGGCTCGATGAGCCCATCGACTTCCACGACGCACCGCCGGTAATGCGACAGGCCGGCCCCCACGAGCACGAGCGCGGCCAGGCCGATCGTCGCGGCTTCGATCGTCATGGCGTATCGCAACTGGCCCGGATCGCCCAGCAGATCCGTCATCAGGCCGACGGGCGGCGGCCCGAGCAACTGGCCGAACACGCCGATGCAGAGGTAGTAGAGCGCGGTGGCTTGCGACTTGATCTGCCCCGGCGCGATCAGCGTGATCGAGGCGGGACCCGCCGCGGCGGCCATGGCCTGCCCGGTGAAGGCCACGAGCTGCATCGCGATGGCGAGCTCCACGCTCGGCATGACCGGATACAACGCAAAGCCCGGCACGGCGATCGCGAGCCCCGTCCACAGCGCGCGCAGCGTGGCATCCTCGCGCCCCGCGGCAATCCAGCGCTTCGTGAGCGCGATGCCACCGAGGGTGCCGATCGGGCCGCCGATGAAAAACAGCACGCCGGTAGCGATGCCGACGTCACGCACGCTCCAGCCCCAGGTGCGGCCGAAGAGCGCCACGTTCCAGAACGAGAGGGACCCCATCGTGACGACCGCCGCGGAACCGATGAACAGGGCGCCGAAGGCCGTCCAGCGCTTGCGCATGAAACGCACCGCCGCGCCGAGCGAAGCATGGCCCGCGGCGTCGGCGTCCAGTTCGCGCCGCGCCTGGTCCTGTCGACGCGGCTCGCGGATCGTGAACATCAGCGCCGCGAGCACGAATCCCGGCAGGCCCACCACCACGAAGGCGAGCTGCCAGCTGCGCAGGTCTCCCAGCAGCGGCAGGTGCAGCGGCGGCAACGACGTGATGTGGTGCACGAGCGGGCCGCCGAAGAGGAACGCCGTGCCCGCGCCGAGGAAGGTGCCGGCCATGAAAAGGCTCAG
Source organism: Steroidobacteraceae bacterium (assembly GCA_050185195.1). Lineage (GTDB taxonomy): Bacteria > Pseudomonadota > Gammaproteobacteria > Steroidobacterales > Steroidobacteraceae > CADEFQ01. Next base: position 283,180 of record JBFWZQ010000003.1, read on the forward strand.
CGGCGGCGCACGGCGCTCGCGCGGGAAATAGTCGCTGATCAGGGAAACGCTGCAGGGCGCGACGCACGCTTCGCCGAGGCCCACGCCCATGCGCGTGAGGAACAGCGGTACGAATCCGCGCACGAGGCCCGCGGTGGCGGTCATCGCGCACCAGATCGAGATACCTGCCGCGAGGATCCTGCGGCGGCTGTAGCGGTCGGCGAGCCAGCCGATCGGCACGCCGACGAACACGTAAAACAGCCCGAACGCCGGACCCATCAGCAGCCCTACCTGCAGGTCGGTGAGGGCGAGGTCGGCCTTGATGGACTCGAGCAGCAGGCTCGGCAGGAAGCGGTCGATATACGAGACGACCTGGGTGGCCGTCAGCAGCAGGACCACGTACCACGCGTAGCGGCCCGCCGCTTGCGCGACGTTCGCGGGCATGGGTCGGGTCATGGCCAGTTCCGCTCGCACCGATCGCGGTCCCCCGGGTCAATGCCCGCAGCGTCGGCCGGAAGGGCCGCGCAGGCAAACGATATGAATTCGCCCAACCTGTGAAAAATTGTCACAATACCTCCGGTGCGACGCCTGCCCTCCATGCAGACCCTGCGCGCGTTCGAAGCCGCCGCGCGCCTCGAGAGTTACTCCGCCGCGGCGCAGGAACTCGACGTCACGCACGGCGCGATCAGTCACCGCATCCGCGAACTCGAGGCGCAGCTGGGCATCACGCTCTTTCGCCGCGTCGGGCGCAGCATGTCGCCCACCCGTGAGGCGGTGACCCTGTTTGCGCAGGTGCGTGAGTCGCTGGGGTTGCTGCAGCGCGTGTTCCCGGATGTCGCCAATACGACACCCGGCCGCCTCGTCGTGAGCGTGCATCCGTCCCTCGCGACGCGCTGGCTGGTGCCGCGCGTCGGTGCCTTCCTGCGTCGCATGCCCGATCTTGCCGTCGAAGTGCGCTCGGTGGCCGATCTCGGCGACTTCCTGAGCCACGGCGTGGACGTCGCGATCCGCTACGGCGCCGGCACCTGGGGCAATGCCACGGGCGAGCGCATCGCCGGCGAAGTGCTGTTTCCGGTCTGCACGCCCGCCTATCGGGAGGCCCACCGGATCCGCACGCCGGGCGACCTGCGCCGTTGCAGGCTGCTGCGGCACGCCTGGCAACCCTGGCAGCCCTGGTTGCGTGCCGCTCGCCTGCGCATCAAGGAGCCTGCCGGACAGTTGACCGTGTCGGATACCGCGATGCTGCTCGAGGCCGCCGCGGCGGGCGAGGGCGTGGCGCTCGCCCGCAGCCTGTTCGCCACGGACGACCTCGAGCGTGGGCGGCTGGTGCGCCTGTTCGACATCGCGGTCGAGGACACCTTCGCTTACTACCTGACCTGGCATCTCGGCGCGCCGCTGTCCCCGGCCGGCGCGGCGTTCCGGGACTGGCTGCGGGAAGAGATCGCGACCCAGCCGCGTAGCAGCAAAAGCAGCGCTGGCACACCACGTGGAAGGCGCGCATAGTCAGAGGTTCCTGCAAAGAACAGGAACGCGGCCATGGGGGCAGCACCCATCGATCACGCCCGCCTGATGCGGGTCTCCGGCGACCGGGTCGAGGCGGCCGCGCGCCACGGCACGCCGCAGGAGCAGCTCGTTGCACGCCGCCTGGTCGAAGACGCCGGCGCCTGGCGCACTTGGGAGGGCGAACATGGCAGCCTGATGCGCAAGGTCGCAGCGGAGCGCGCCGCGCGGCAGTCGCGCGCCCTGAAAACGACATCGTTCATGCTGATCGAGCGCGAGTCGCTGTTCGGGTACGTGTCGGCGCGGCGGCTGCGCGGCGATGCACGCCGACAAGCGCTGGTCCTGTTCCACGGCGCGCGCGCCTACACCGACGCCATGGTGGCCGAACACGGCAACTTCGTGCGGGCCGCCTGCAGCCACCTGTGCACCTGTCACATCGGCACGGTCGAATTGTTCGATGGGGCATTCCAGGAGCCCCTGGCGCGCTACGAGGTCCTGTACCGCGAGTACTTCTGCGCCTTCTGCGACGTCTCGCTCGGCGTGCGCCGTGATGTCGAATCGCTGCGTGCCTTGCTGCCCTACCTCAAGCACCAGGTCGCGGAACTGCGCAGGGCCATCCTCGCCATGCCGCGCACGCTGCCGGAACTCGCGCGCGAGGCCGAACTGCGCCGGCCGACCGGCGACACCGTGCGCCTGTTTCGCCCGCACTAACCCCCCATCGCGCACGGCGGCCATTGCAAACACTGCTGACGACGGCGCACAGTGTGCGCCTTGCAGCGCAGCAGGCGGGGGTCATGCGCCACATCAGGACGGAGCTTCCCGGGCCGAAGGCACGGGCGCTGATCGCGCGCGACGCCGCGGTCACGACGCCATCCTATCCACGCGACTATCCGTTCGTGATGTCGCACGGGCGCGGCACGGAAGCCTGGGACGTCGACGGCAACCGTTTCCTCGATTTCGAGGCGGGCATCGCCGTCTGCGCCACCGGCCACGCGCACCCGGAGGTGGTGGCGGCCATCAAGGCCGCGGCGGACGACTTCCTGCACGTCTCGAGCGATTTCTGGCACGAACGCATGACGGCACTCGCAGAGCGCCTCACGCGCCTCGCGCCTCTCGGTGAGCCCGCACTCGCCTTCCTGTGCCAGTCAGGCACGGAAGCGGTCGAAGCCGCCCTCAAGCTCGCGCGCTACGTGACGCGGCGCCCGCGTTTCATCGGTTTTCTCGGCGGCTTCCACGGCCGCACCATGGGGTCGCTCGCCTTCACGTCGAGCAAGCACACCCAGCAGCTGGGCTTCTCGCCGACGATGCCCGGCGTGACCCACGTGCCCTATCCCAATCCCTATCGCCCGCTGTTCGCGGGGCCGGACCAGGGCGAGGCCGTGCTCGCGTACCTGCGCATGCTGTTCGAGCGCAGCGTGCCCGCCGCGGAAGTCGCCGCGATCGTCGTCGAACCGATCCAGGGCGAGGGCGGCTATCTCGTGCCGCCCGATGGGTTCCTCGCCGGCCTGCGCGCGCTGTGCGACGAACACGGCATCCTGCTCGTCTTCGATGAAGTCCAGAGCGGCATCGGCCGGACCGGGCGGATGTTTGCGTGCGAGCACTGGGGCGTGGCTCCCGACATCATGACTCTCGCGAAGGGGCTCGGATCCGGCGTGCCGATCGGCGCGGTGGTCGCGAGGAAGCGTTACATGGGCGAGTGGCGCCGCGGCGCGCACGGCAACACGTTCGGCGGCAACCCGCTCGCCTGCGCCGCGGCCTGCGCCACCCTCGACCTCGTCGAACGCGAGTACGCGGCACTCGCCGCGCAGAACGGCGCGCACCTGCAGTCCCGCCTGCGTGGCTTGGCGGCGGCCTACCCCTGCATCGGCGAGGTGCGCGGCAAGGGGCTCATGGTCGGCATGGAACTGGTCATGAACGACGCCGCACGCACGCCTGCGAAGGCGCTCTGCGACGCGCTCGTCACGCGCGCCTTCCACAACGGCTTGCTGCTGCTTTCCTGCGGCACGAGTACGGTGCGCTTCATGCCGCCGCTCAACGTGAGCGTCGCGCAGATCGACGAGGCGGTCGCGCTGCTGCGCGCGAGCCTCGACGAGGCGCTGCAAGGCTGCGCTGCTTGACGCCCGAACGCCCCCGCCGCGAACTCGGCTTCTGGATGTGCACGGCGCTCGTCGTCGGCAATACCATCGGCATGGGCATCTTCATGATGCCCGCCGCGCTCGCGCCCTACGGCCTGAACGCGCTCACCGGCTGGGGCATCACCGTGGTCGGCTGCATGTTCCTCGCGCGCGTGTTCGCGCGCCTCGCGCGCCACTACCCGTCGGCCGACGGCCCGTACGCCTACATCCGCTCGACGCTCGGCCACTGGCCCGCGTTCCTGTCGATGTGGAGCTACTGGGTCTCGAACTGGATCACGAACGCGACGCTCGCCGTGAGCGTGGTCGGCTATCTCGATGCCGCCGTCCCGTCATTCGCGCATTTCCCGCCGGCCTTGCTCGCACTCGCGCTGATGTGGCTGCTCGTCGTCGTGAACCTCATGGGCACGCGCGCCGGCGGGCGCGTGCAGGTCGCCTGCACGCTGCTCAAGCTCCTGCCGATGGTGGCCGTGGTGTTGCTCGGGGCGTGGATGCTGTTCACCGAACCGGGCGCCTACACACGCTCGGTGCCCGCGACCGCGATTTCGTTCCCGCAGACGATGGCGGCTTCGACCATCGCGCTGTTTGCAATGCTGGGGCTCGAATCCGCGAGCGTGCCGGCCGGGCGCGTGCGCGATCCGGGCCGCAACATCCCGCGCGCCACGCTGATCGGCACGCTGCTGACGGCCGTGATCTACATCCTCGTGTCGACCGTGCCGCTGCTGCTCATCCCGCAGGCCGAGCTGGCGCAGTCGGCCGCACCGTTCGTCGACCTGCTCGACGGTCACCTCGGTGACGGCGTCGGGCGCTGGCTGGCGCTGTTCGTCGTGGTGAGCGGCCTCGGCGCGCTGAACGGCTGGACGCTGATCGGCGGCAACCTCACCGCGACGATGGCCACCCAGGGGGATTTTCCCGCGGGGTTTGCGAAGCTGAACGGGCGCGGCGCGCCCGCCCGGGCGCTCGTCATCAACGGCCTGCTCGCGAGCGCGATGATCTTCATGAACTACAGCAGGTCGCTCGTCGACGGGTTCGTGTTCCTGAGCACGATCGTGACGGCGGCGAACCTGCCGCTGTACCTGTGCTCCTCGCTCGCGCTCGTCATCCTGTGGCATCGCGGCGAGCGCCCGGCGGGCGGCGACCTGCGGGTCCTCGGCACGCTCGGCACCGCCTACGTCGTGCTCACCTTCTATGGCGTCGGCCACGTGCCCTTCCTCTGGGCGCTGGCGCTCGCGGCCGCGGGCGTGCCGATCTCGCTGTGGTCGCGCCGCGGTCAGCGGCTCTCGAGCGCGGTCTCGTAAAGGCCGTCGAGGAAGCGCAACTGCTCCAGGCGTTCGGGCTTGCGCACCGTGATCACCGGCGCGAGGTCCAGCATCCGGTCCGTGGCGCGCTCGTAACGCGGCCAGTGCGGCAGGCCGGGCCCATTCGGATCGCCGCGCCTCGCGAAATTGACCCAGTAGCCCGTGACGATCTGCGCCATGCGCAGGTCCGCGGCGCTCGGCGGCGCCTCGCCGCGCCAGCGACCGCCCATGCCGAGGTCGCCGAACACGTAGGCCACGTCGTCCGAGTGGGCCGCTCCCGGAACCTTGCCGCGCCGGCCCTCCCCGACGTAGCTGAACTCATAGAACCAGGCGGGCTTGCCGACGCTCGGCATTTCGCCGGCGAGGAAGCGCGCGGGCCCGCGAAACAGCATGTCCATGAACCAGGTCTTGACCAGGGTCGGCTCGTCGACCCCGGCATAGGCCTGTCGCACCGCCCCAGGGTCCTCACCGCGCAGCATGTCCTTCAACTTGAACTCGTAGGGACCGAGCAGCGACGCCTCCCAGCTCGTGGTGCCCGAGAGGAACGGCACCGGCTGCTGGCGTCCCGCGCGGAACGTGCGCGAAATGTCGTCCGGCAACACGTCCCCGTCGACCACGGGGTTCATCGAATTCGGGATCTCTTTTTCCGAGTACGCGATGATCCGCCCGGTCGGCAGCGCGCGCAGTTTTGCCGGCGCGTCGCTGTCGTTCTCGATGCCGAAGCTCGTGGCCATCTGCAGGCCGTCCGCCTCGAGCGACTGGAACGGCCCACCCTCGCCCCGCAACCTGCGATCGCCCTCGATGCGCGAAGCGCCGCTCTGCGCGATGGCGCCCTGGAAAAGGCCGCGCGCGGACGGCGTGGCCATCAGCGTCGTGACCGACACGCCGCCGGCCGACTGGCCGAAGATCGTCACGCGCGCGGGATCGCCGCCGAACGCCGCGATGTTCGCCTGCACCCAGCGCAGCGCCGCGACCTGGTCCATCAGCGCGTAGTTGGCAAGCGGCGTGCCTGCCATCGACGCCGACAGCGCCGGGTGCGCAAAGAGGCCGAGCCGGTCGAGCCGATAGTTGATCGTGACGACCGCGACATCCTTGTGCGCCAGCGCGAAAGGTTCGGCACCGGGCCAGGAACCCGCGCCCCAGCGATAGCTCCCGCCGTGGATCCACACCATCACGGGCACACGGGCGCCCCCGTCGAAGGCGCCCGCCGGCACGTAGATGTTGAGCTTGAGGCAGTCCTCGCCCATCGGCAGCCCCGCGAGGGGGTACGGGGTCCGCCGCGACTGCGGACAGATGGTGCCGAACGCGGTCGCATCCAGCACCGCCTCGCGATGCAGGGCCGGCTGTGGCGGCTGCCAGCGCCGTTCGCCCTCGGGCGCCGCCGCATACGGCACGCCGCGAAACACGGCGATACCGCCCAGCACCTGGCCGACTACTCCGCCTTCGGCGGTCGGGACCATGCGGGTCGGCGCGGCCAGGGCCGACGCCGACACCATCGTGACACACAGCAGCGCGTAGCCGCCGAGACGGGAGAGTGTGCTCATGTCAGAACTTGTAGCTCGCCGTGAGGCCCCAGGTGCGCAGGCGAGGATACGAGACGGTCGTGCGATTGAGGAAGATGGCGACCTGGTTGTCGACGTAGTTGTTGAGCCACGAGTCGCGGAAGGCGCCGGTCGGCGTCGCATCGTCGGTCAGGTTCTCGCCCCACAGTTCGAAGCGCCACTGTTCGGACTCGAGGCCGAGGCGGGCATTGAGCCGCTCCGTCGATCCGGTCTTCGTGAGGCCTTCCGACATCGGCTTCTGGCTCGCCTTGAACGAGAAGTCGACGCGGCCGAAGAAATCGAAGCCCGTGAAGGCCGCGTGCCGGTAGTCGAGGCCCATGTTCCATTGCACCGGCGAGGTGCGCGGCAGGTCGAAGCCCGAGATGTCGCCGCCCGAGGGCGCGAACGACGGCAGCGTGACCAGGCTGCGGTTGACCGCGTCCTTGAACTCCGCGTCGGTGTACGAAAAGCCTGCATTCGCCGCAAAGCCCATCCCCAGGGCCGCGCGCAGCGCCAGCTCGATGCCCTGCGACGTCGCGGTACCGACGTTCAGCGTCACGGTCTGCGGGATGGTCGCGCTCGGCGACAGCGCCGGCAGCTGCATGTCGGTCCAGTCGACGTAGAAGAGCGCCACGTCGAAGCTCACGCGGCCGTCCGCGAGCGAGCCCTTCGTGCCGAGTTCGTAGGTCCAGTTCTCCTCGGGTTCGAACGACTCCTCCGCGGCGACGCTCGCGTTCTCGTTGAAGCCGCCTGCCTTGATGCCCTTCGCGGCCGACGCATAGACCATCAGGGCGTCGGTCGCACGGTAGTCCACCGTGAAGCGCGGCGTGAAGAACGACCACGTGTCGTTGAACGCGCGCGGGTTCACCACCACGAGTCCGTCGCGCACCAGCGTGCTCTGGGTCTTCTCTTCTTCCGTGTAGCGGGCTTCGACGCGGCCGCGCAGGCGATCGGTCACGTCGTATTCGAGCGCGCCGAACACCGCGCGCGACTCGGTCTCGCGCGAGAAGCGCGAGAAGGCCGGCACGCCGTTCGGCGTGAACCAGGGCGTCGCGATCGCCGTGTAGAACGGCGGGATGAAGCTGACGAAGTTGGCTGGCAACGAACTCAAGGCACCGGCGTCGAGGCCGCCGTCGTATTCCTGCTCATAGTAGTAGAGGCCGGCGGTCCAGCGCAGCCGCGTGCCCTCGCCACCCGAGAGACGCAGCTCTTCGCTGAATTCATCCACGTAGTCCCGGTCGCCGCGGAACAGCTTCGACTGGAAGACCTGCGGCACGACGGCGCCCGAAGGCAGCCGGCCGAGATAGAACCAGGAGGCGGGGCCGACGAGGCGCGTGGCATCCGACAACGCTTCGTGGCGCAGCGTGTTGTAGCCGGTGAGCGAGGTCAGCTGGCCGATACCGGTGTTCCAGTCGGCCTGCAGGCTCGCGCGGAACACCTCGCGGAATTCGCCCACGCCGCGCGGATCGGCGCCGAGCGCGCTGGTGTCCGCTTCTGGCAGCTCGCCGCAGAAGGCAAGGCCCTGGCCGGCCCCGTTCAGTTCGCAGTTGCCGCGCGCGAATCCCACGGCCGGCGCACCGATCTCGTCGTCCGAGTAGTACGCATTGGCCCGCACCGAAAAACTCCCGGATGGTTCCCATTCGAGGCCGCCGGAGTACGTGCGGTACTCGTGTCCGCCGAGCTTGTCGCCCGGCGAGCTGTGGTTGGTGTAGCTGCCGTCGAACTCGTCGTAGCCCACGGACAGGCGGCCACGCAGGTTTTCCGCGAGGGGACCGCCCACGTGCAGGGCCGCCCGCGCGGTGCCGTCCGAGCCCCCCGTGGCCGAGACCCGGCCGCCGAATTCGTGGGGCGCGGGCCGCGTCACGAAATTGATCGCACCGGCAAAGCTGTTGCGGCCGTACAGGGCGCTCTGCGGGCCCTTCACGACCTCGATGCGCTCGACGTCGAGCAGGTTGAAATTGAGGCCCGAGCGGCCGGACACGTTGACGCCGTCGAGGAAGATCTCGACGTTGTTGACGTCGCCGAACACGTCGTTCTGGGTCAGGCCGCGGATCGTCGGGATCGCAAGGTACTCGCCGATCATGGTGTCGAAGACGAGGCCGGGGGTCAGGGCGGCCACGTCACGCAGGTCGCGGATGCCCGCGGCCTCGATGTCCTCGGCGGTGAATGCCGTGATGGCGACCGGCACCGTCTGCAGGCTCTCGGCGGACTTGCGCGCCGTGACGACGATTTCCTCGAGCACGTTGACGTCCCGCGCCTCCTGGGCGCCCGCCGGGACGGTCACCGCCGCCGCCAAGAACATCGACACTAAAGCCTTGATCCGAGTCATGGACGCTCCCCGTGAAGTCATGAGCAAATGCGCGCAACATCCACGGCCCCCGCGACGCGGGCAAGCCCGATTTCGCGATCCGTGCGGCTTTTTTCGCGAATGCCGTTGGCGTACGCGAGTTACTGGGTATGATTTGAGCGGCAATGAGTTGGCGACGGTGGTTGAGATTCGAATTCGAGGGCATGACGCCGGCAACGGCCGCCCTGTTCTATCTGGCGGCGCCCTTGCTGGTGAGCGTCCTGCTTGGCTGGAACCGCATGCTGGTCGGGACCCACATGTCCCGTGCCGGATCGACCCTTTTCTGGACAGGGCTGGTCGGCATCGTTTGGATCGCGGCGATCGTCGGCACCCGTCTCGTCGGTGCCCTGGTCCACCGCCTTCACTGGCCCACCTGGCTCAGGGCCTTCACGGGGGCCCTGGTCGGCATACTCCTCTTCTACTGGCCGATCGCCCGCTACCGGCACTTCGGCCTCGGCCTGCTGCCCGACGAGTTCATGCAGCTCGCGCCACCCCTGCCCTGGCCGACGTTCGAGTACCTGCCGCGGCTGTTCGCCAATACGCTGCCGGGCGTGCTGTACTGGGTCGTCGCCTACGCGGTATTTGAAAAATGGCTGGGCAATCGCGAGAGCCTCCCGACCGAACTGCCCGCCATGGCCGGCGCCGGCGCGGAGGCCACGTTGCGTGCGCGGCTGCCCGCGCATCTCGACGCCGAGATCATCGCTCTCAAGGCCGAGGATCACTACGTGCGCGTGTACACGGAGAAGGGTGACACGCTCGTCCACTACCGGTTTCGGGACGCCGTACAGGACCTTCGCGGAGTCGATGGCCTGCAGGTCCACCGCTCCTACTGGGTCAGGCGCGCTTCCATCACCGGGCGATTCACGAAGGCGCACAACCAGATCCTGCGGGTCGGCGACAACCTGTCGATTCCAATCAGCCGCAGCTTCCAGCGCGCGCTGGACTCAAGCAATCCTGTGCTTCCCGCCGACGCCACGCGCGCGGAGTTCGAACGTCGCATGCAGCGACTGGGCTGACCGCGACCATTGAACGGAGATCACTTGTCTAAACTCGTCCTGGCCTTCCTCGCACTGTTCGCCATAGGGGCGATGTTCGTTTTCAGCGGCTCCGAATCGGAAATCGAGCGCAAGGCGCGCGAAGAGGCCGCAATCAATTCCGGCAGGGCCGTCAGCGCAAGATCAGGCGGGAGCGACAGCCCCGCAGCCAGGGCCGCGGCGATCGAAGCCGCCGCCGCGGAACCGGAGTCCGGGCTGATGGCGCCGGCGTTCCAGTGCAGGCCGGACATATCGGCGGAAGACTGCGAAACGGCGAGGAAGTCGCTGGCAAGTGACCTAACGACGCAGAGTGCGGAGAAAGGGACCGCATGCTCGCAAGCGCATGAACGATTGGCTGAGGACCAGGCGCAGCTCCTGGCGCTGAGCGAGAACCTGGAGGCCGACCTGAATTCGCTGGCCGACAGGATTTCTCAGGCCCAAGCGTGGATTGCGGCGAACTGTAGCCGCTGAGACGCGGCGCTGCATCCGCTTCGGTGTTCGCGACATCGCCCGCGCGCGTGATCGGCGCATCTGCCGCGTCTTCGAACTCCGTACCGGCGTTAACTGAAAACTGGCACGAGTCCGTGCACGACATCGGCCCACAGCTCGGCTATTTCCGGGGCGTGCTGCTGCGCACGATGCGACAAATCCGACCGCCGCGGACCGTCCAAGTCACCAAGAGCCCGGCAACACGACTTCGGACAGGAGAGCACCCCCATGTTCACGGAAGCAAAACTGCGATTGGCGCTGCCGCTCGCGATCTCGGTTTGCGCAGCAGGCCTCACCGCGGCGACCTCGGCATCCACGCATCGATCGACGGCGAGGCCTGGAAATCTCTCACCATCGAAGACCCGAACGAGCGCCGCATCCTCAGTGTGACCCCGACCGGGCGACTGCGGAACCAGGGGCTGACGCAACTTTTCCTCGAAAGCGCCGAACCTTCATTCGACGAGCTGGATCCGGCAGACTTCTTCGTGAGGTTCCCGGAAGGCACCTATGACATCGACGCCATCACGCTCGAAGGAGACGAACTCGAAGGCGAGGTGCGGCTCTCGCACTTACTGCCCGGCCCTCCCGGAAACCTGCGGGTGAACGGCATTCCGGCCGCGGAAAACTGCGATGCGCCGAACCTGCCGGTGGTCAGTCCTCCGGTGGTCATCACGTGGGATGCGGTGACGCGGTCCCATCCGACGCTCGGCAAGCGTGGTCGCGCAACCGTCGACCGATACCAGGTCTTCGCCGAGCAACGCAAGCCGAACGCGCTGAAGTACAGCCTGGACCTGCCGCCGACGATGACGCGGTACACGATCGCGCCGGAACTCATCGCGTTAGGCGATCGCCAGTACAAGTTCGAGATTCAGGTACGGGAAGCGAACGGCAACCAGACTGCGGTGGAGAATTGCTTCAACGTTCGGTAGCGCACGCAGTTTCCGGAGAGCACACGTGAGCTTCTGGCAACCCGCGCTGCTTTGCGCCGTCGGCGTGGCAGCCATCGCGTTTGCCGCTGCCATTGTCGTCGGCGACATCGAGGCGACGGGGCAACCGCCATCAGGCGAGCGGTTTCCTTCGCGCTCGCCCGTGGTGACGGCTGGCGATGCGATCGAGCGCTCGACGGCGAAACCCGAGTTGCGGTCACGATTCGCTGCGGAAACGCCCGCGGCGGCATTACGCGAAATCGCGTCGCTGGCGGAGACCCCTGGACAAAGTGCTGCAGCCGCGTTGGCCGGCGAAGCGCTGAGCGATCCGCGAGCGGCAGTGCGCGAGGAGGCCGTTCATGCACTGGGGGAGCGGGGCGGCACGGTCGCGTCGCTCACTATCCAGCAGGCACTGCACGATCCGAGCGCAAGAGTCCGGGACGCAGCGCTCTGCGCGCTCATTGCCTTGCCCGACGACGGTGCCGTCTCCTCTCTGGGTTCGGCCCTGAGTGCCGCGGATCCACGGATGCGCGTCAGCGTGATCGATGCACTGGGAGAGCGCGGCGGCGCCGAGGCAACCCGGTATCTCGAGCAAATGACCTACGATGACGACGCGGCCGTTCGCGAGGCGGCCACCGCATGGTTCGCGGAGCTCTCCGGCGGGTAGGCGATCAGGAGCGGCGGCGCACGGCCGCCACTCAGCGCTGCCTCTCGGCCTTCTTCGCCCGCTTTTCCGCGCGCTTCTCGGCGGGCGACTTCAACGGCTTCTTCTTCGTGTCCTTCTTGCGATCCATACCCTTGCTCATCGCGATCACCTCGGTTGCCTCGTGCAACTTACGGTGGACCGCACGGTCTGCGCAAGTCGGGTTAGTCCTCCAGCTCGATCTCCTCGGCGACGAGGGTCGTGCCGGACAGCGTGCCCTTCGCCTTGACGAGCCGGTCCGGCGCCTGCGCGAAGAACTGCGCGCGCGTGATCGGCGCGTCCGCGGCGTCTTCGAACTCCGTACCGGCGTCGACCGTGACGGTGACGCCGAGTATCACGAGGTTCGGGTCGGCGACGTTGCGCGCGACGCCCTGCAGCGTCACATCACCCTCCGGATCGTCACGCTCCACGATGGACGCGGTGAGGCCGCCGCCCTGCGGCTCCGTTCCGCGTACCTCGACGAAGTCGCCCGTGCGCAGGTCGGCGAGCCGCAACGGCCGCAGCGGCTGGCTGGTCTTGTCCTCGAACTGGGTCGCGGCATTCGTGGTCACAGTCACGCCGGCGACGCGCAGCGTATTGCCCGCCGCATTCACCGATTCGACGAGCCCCGCGGCACGCGCCGAATTCTCCGGCTCCACTTCGACCTCGCGCGCGACCAGCACGCCGTTCGCATCGATGACGCCCTCGACTTCGACGCGCACATCGAGCGCGAGCGTGACGCCCTTCAGGTCGAACTGCGTGCCCGCATTCGTCGTCACGCGCTGTCCCGCGATCTCGAAATCGGCATTCGACGTGAAGTGCGTGATGAGCCCTTCGAGCTCGACTTCGTCGTTCGCGGCAGCACCAATGCCTGGCGACACCTCGACGCGCGTCGCGACCAACGCTCCGGCCGCCGACAAAGTGCGGCCCTTCACCTCGACGGTGCGCCCGTCGGCGAGCGTGCCCTCCGGCGTCACGCCGCTGTAGTCCACGGTGAGTGCGTTGACGCGAAACGTGTGCGCGTTCGTATCGAGCCCTTGCACGACGCCCTTGACCTCGAACTCGCTGCCCGGGTCCTCGCGCTCGATGCGCGTCGCCGAGATCTCGCCGTTCGCGGTCGGGAAACCGCTGACCTCCACGATGATCCCCGGCGCTGCGAGGCCCTGGATGTTCGACGGCACGATGTCGTCGTCGAAGTGCGTGGCACCCGTGACGCGCACGGTCTGTCCGAGCACGACGAAGGTCCCTGCCGCCACGTCCAGCTGCGTGACGGGTCCTTCCACGTTGGACGAGAAGGAAACGCGGGTGGCCGCCCCGGTGGTGCCGTTGGCATCCACGGTACCCTGCACGGCCACGACCTGGCCGATGCGCAGTTCCGCTTCCGTGCCGGAACGATCGCCGATGCTGATCTGCGCGCCGGTCGTCGCGAATTCCACGCCGTTCACGAAGATGCTGCCGAAGCCCGTGATGGCGCCGACGGAAACCCAGCGTCCCGAGCCCTGGATGCCACCGATCGGCGGTGTCCCACCGGCATCGCCACCACCGCCGCCGCACGAGGCGAGCAGCAAGGCCGCAGTCGCCGCGAAGATTTTCAAGTGCTTCATGATCGTACATCCTCATCCTGAATGTGATAGACGCCGGCGCCGAGGCGAATGGCCGCTGCCTCGTCGGCCGGCTTGTCGACGCGCGCCTGGTGCGCGGTGAGCCACGCATCCACGCGCTCGAGGAACGACTGGCCTTCTGTTTCGAGGAACTTGCGAAACTCCGGCACTGCATCGGCGCGCACGTGCCCGTTCATCGCGGCGCGCTCGAAGCGCGCGGGCGACGCGGGACGACGCGCCAGGTTGTGCAGATAGGTGCCGGCGACATCCGCGATCACCGTGCCCCAGAGGCGCACGAGTTCCGCGTCCATGCCCTGCGGAATGTAGTCGCGCATCAGCGGCTCGACGCGGCCGCCCGGCAACGTACGCAGCGCGCCGGCGTCACGCAGTTCCTTCAGCAACGTGGACGCACGCACGTCACCCGCGCCGCAACGTCGCAACAACTCGGCGAAGCTCGCGCCCTCGCCCTCGAGCGGCAGCGCGAGCGGCAAACCGTCCGCGCCGAGGAACTGCGCATCCTGGTGCCACGTCGAAAGGACCAGCGATCCCTTGGTGACATAGCCGCTCCAGGCAGGCTCCGCACCCTCGAGCCGCTCGCGCTGCTTGCGCACCTCGTGCCGCGTGAGGCCCGTCAGCACCGCGATGCGTGACACATTGGTCGGCCGGCCGCGCTTGCCGAACCTCGCGGTAGCCACGTCCACATAGGCTGCCCTCGCGAGATCCGCGAACTCTTTCCACGTGATGCCACAACGGATCAGGACGTGAACCAGCGGCTTGAGCCACTGCCGCGTTGCAGCAAGAACTTGCGGGGCGGTTGCCTTCGCCATATGTGAGTTAATTTAGCTCATATATGGCTCAAAAGCAAACAGGCCGGCGGGACAGGGCAAGGGCGCTAGGAATCGCCCTTCGATTCGATCATCAAGCCCATGATTTCGGCGCCGACCTGCAGGTCGGGAACGGCCCCGAAGTGCTGCGCGCGCAGGCAGCCCCTGCGGTCGATCAGGAGGAGTGTCGGCGTGCCTTGCATGCGGTAGGTGGCCATGGTTTTCGGCAGTCCCCTGGCGTCGCCCGGTGCATCGACGCCGACTGGAAACCGTATCCGGTACTCGTGCAGGAACGCTGCGAGCGAAGTCGGCGTCATCGCATCGTGATGCTCGAAAACCGTATGCAGACCGAGGACTACGACATCCGCGGCGGCAAAGGTTTCGCGGATCCGGGCCGCCTGCGGCAGGCCATGGCTCACGCAGCCCGGACAGAGCATCTGGAAAGCCTCGACGACAACGACCTTGCCGCGCAGTGCGCCGAGCGACACGGGCTCGCGCGTGTTGAACCACTGGGCCACCTGCAGCTCGGGCGCCACGGGAAAGGATCCACCTGCATCGTTCTCGCTCATGTTCCCGAGCGTACGTGCGGGCAAGACCCCACGAAAGTCCCCGCGACGCATGACGGGGTGTCAACGACAGCGTGACCGGTGCGTTCCCCCGACACCATGCAATCGAAACGGCGCCCATCTCGATGGCGACTGGCCCTCGTCGCGGCCACGGGTCTCATCGCGACCGCTTGCGGAGGGGGCGGCGGCTCGGGCGATCCCAACCCCCCGCCTCCGCCGCCCCCACCGCCACCGGCCGGCGTCACGAAGGCGGAGGCTTTCGGGTTCCTGAATCAAGCGACATTCGGGGCAACCGAGGCCGAGGCCTTGCGCCTGCAGGGTCTCGGCGATTCGACCAACGCCTATGCGCGCTGGATCGATGAACAGCTCCAGCAACCCGCGTCGCTCGAACTCCCCCACGTCCAGGCAGCCTACGCCGCCTTGCCGCAGCCGGTGCAGATCGCCCGGCTCAATGCCGACCGCGTCGACATCTGGTTTCGCAACGCAGTCAACGGCCCTGACCAGCTGCGGCAGCGTGTGGCGTTCGCCCTCTCCGAGATCATGGTCGTCTCCCAGCAGGGCGCACTGAACAACCGCCCTTACGCGCTCGCCGACTACTACGACCTGCTCGCCCGCGACGCTTTCGGGAGTTTCAGGCAACTGATGGAGGACGTGTCGATGCACCCGGCGATGGGTGTGTATCTCTCCATGCTCGGCAACCAGAAACCCGACGCGGCCCGCAACATCCGCCCGGATGAAAACTACGCGCGCGAGCTGATGCAGCTCTTCACCGTCGGGCTGGTCGAACTGAATGCCGACGGCACGCCGCGCAAGGACCCGCAGGGCCAGGAGATCCCCACCTACGATCAGTCGATCATCGAGGGCTTCGCGCACGTCTACACGGGCTGGAGCTGGTCCGGCGCCGCGAGCTTCGGCCAGGCCCGTCCCTCGCTCCAGAACCAGGTGCTGCCGATGCAGGCTTACGCAGAGCAGCATGATACGGGCGCCAAGAAAGTCCTCAGTTACGCGGGTGCGGCGCTCGCCGAAATTCCGGCGCGTACGCCGGCCGATCCTGCCCGCGACCTCGACGACGCGCTCGACAACATCTTCAACCACCCGAACGTCGGGCCCTTCATTTCGAAGCAGCTGATCCAGCGGCTCGTGACGAGCAACCCCTCGCCCGCTTACGTGCAGCGCGTGGCAAAGGTATTCGGCAATGACGGGACCGGGCGCCGCGGCAACCTCGGGGCGGTTGTGCGTGCGCTGCTGCTCGATCCGGAGGCCCGCGGAGCGGCGCCCGACGCGTCGAGCGCCGGCAAGCTCAAGGAACCGCTGCTGCGCGTGACGCAGTTGTGGCGCGCCTATGGCGGGCGCTCCCAGAGCGGTCGCTACAACGTGCAGAGTCCGGCGGCTGTCGCAGGGCAAGGGCCGTTGCTGGCACCCTCGGTCTTCAACTTCTTCAGCCCCTTCTACGCGCCGCCGGGTGAGATCGCCGACAAGGGCCTCGTCGCACCCGAGGCGCAGATCGCCACCGAATATCTCTCGACGCAACTCACGAACTACCTCTTCGTGCAGGCGTTTTGTTACACCACCTCGCCCGTCACCGGCTGTCCGGCCGTTCGAGCGGCGATACGGCCGGATCTCGTCTTCATCGACGTGAGCGCTGAAGCCGGCCTCGCCGCAGATTCCGCGGCGTTGGTCGACCGTATCGCCGGGAAACTCCTCGGCGGGCAGATCTCGAGCACACTGCAGGCGCAAGCGCGTGCGGCGGTGGAGCGCGCCCCGCCCGATCAATCCGGACTCAGGGTCGCCGAGGCGCTTTACCTCATCGCGAGCTCGCCCGAATACGCGGCGCAGCGCTGAAGGAGTCCAGCATGACCCGCAAAGAACGTGCCCAGCGCCGCCAGCTCCTGAAGATCGCCGCGGCCGGAGGCATGGCCTACGCTTTCGGCCGACTGCCTGATGCCGTGTACGCGCAGGCGCTCAGCGCCTATGCACGGTTCACTGACTACAAGGCGCTGGTCTGCGTATTCCTCTTTGGCGGCAACGACTCCTGGAACATGGTCGTGCCACGCAGCGATGCCGAATACCAGGCCTATCAGCTCGCGCGCCAGAATCTCGCGGTGTCCCAGGCGAGCTTGCTGCCCATCACGCCGCTCACGCCGCTACCGAACGGGGCGCAGCTCGGGCTGCACCCCTCGATGCCCGAAATCGCGACACTCTTCGAACAGGACGGCGCCTGTGCCGTCGTGGCAAACATCGGCCCGCTGATCACGACGACGACGCTGGCGCAGTACCAGGCACGCTCGGTGCCACTGCCGCCGCAACTGTTCTCACACAACGATCAGCAGGATCAATGGCATTCGCTGCGTGGCAAGGTGGTGTCAAACACCGGCTGGGCAGGGCGCATCGCCGACGCGCTTGGCGCACAGACGGGTCCCGCGCTGCCGCTCAACGTCTCGCTTTCGGGCCAAACCCTGTATCAGGCCGGGGCGAGCACGCGGCCCTATGTCATCGGGCCCGATGGCCCGGTCGATTTCCTCGGTCTCGATGGATCGGACGCGCTCTCAGTCGCCCGCAAAGGCGGCTTCGAATCAGTGCTGCGCGCGAACTACGGCACCCTCTATGAACGCGCTTTTTCGGGGGTGCAGCAGCGGGCGCTGGATTCCGCGCAAGCTGTCAATGCCGCGCTCGCCACCGTGCGTGCGCCGAATCCCGTGCCCTTCGGCACGGTTTTCCCCGCTTCGCCGCTCGGCACCCAGTTGAAGACCGTAGCCGAGATGATCGCAGCGCGGGGCACCCTCGAAGCTTCGCGGCAGATCTTCTTCGTCGCAACCGGTGGCTTCGATTCGCATGACGACCAGGCACAGGATCAGCCGGGGCTGCTGTCGAACGTCAGCGCGTGCCTCGACGCCTTCTACCGCGCCACGGTCGAAATGGGCGTCGCGCAGAGTGTCACCGCGTTCACGCAATCGGATTTCGGCCGCACGCTCACTTCCAATGGCGATGGCACGGATCACGCCTGGGGCGGCGTGCAGCTCGCCGTCGGCGGTGCGGTGCGCGGCCACGATATCTACGGCAGCTATCCGGTGCTGCGGCTCGGTGCGACGCTGGCGGCCGACGGCGCCGACGATGTCGGCGGCGGGCGATTCATACCCACCACCTCGTCCGACCAGTACGCCGCAACGCTGTCGCGGTGGTTCGGCGTGCTCGATCCGGACCTTTCCCGCGTCGCGCCGAGCATCGACAACTTTCCGAAACGCGACCTCGGTTTCATGGGCTGAAGCCCCGCCAATACGGGCTGGACAGCGCGCGCCCGGCCAGGGCGCGGAGCCGGCCGCGAACGCCGCCCAGAAAGCAGTCCTCGTGACCGGCGCGAGCACCGGTATCGGCCGCAAGATCACCGAACGCCTGGCGGCCGCGGCCTCCATGGCCTCGTCAACAACGCCGGCATCGCGAGCATCGGGCCATTTTCCGACACCGCGGAGGACGACTTCGACCTCATGATGAAGGTGAACGTGTACGGGCCATGGCGGGTGACCAAGGCCTTCACGCCGCTCAGCGCCTCGGCATCGATTCACGCCTTTCGGACCGCTCGAAATACAAGGAGCCCGACGACGTTGCGGCAGCGGTGGAGCATGCGCTGTTCGCACCCGCGCCGAAGCGCCGCTACATGGTCGTGCCGA
This sequence comes from Steroidobacteraceae bacterium, assembly GCA_050185195.1. Taxonomy (GTDB): domain Bacteria; phylum Pseudomonadota; class Gammaproteobacteria; order Steroidobacterales; family Steroidobacteraceae; genus CADEFQ01. The sequence goes on from JBFWZQ010000003.1 coordinate 301,764, forward strand.
GCCAGTTCGAGGCCGGGATCACGATCAGGAAGGCCATCGAGGAACTCGTGCAGCTGAACCAGGACCAGCCCTTCAGCTACGACCGGGACTCGCTGGTGAAGATGCTCGACGAAGCGCTCGCCAGTCCGGCAAAGTAGCGATGATCCGCTGCGCAACCACGACGAAAGGCGACGATGACCAAGGACCGACTCTACCTGCTGAAGCCCGATTTTCGCGACGGCGATGCGGGCCCGTACTACTGCCCCGACGGCGTGGGCATCGAAGGCCTGCTCAGCTACTACCCACGGCTGCGTACTTCGCTCGAAGTGAACTATCTCGATTTCGCACGACCGCGCGCACCGCTCGCGAGTGAACTCGGCGCCGAAAACCAGGGGTGCCCGGTGCTGATCCTCGCCGACTCGCATGCGAGCGCCGCGGTCGCCGGCCTCAAGGTGAGCCGTGCACAGGGCAAGTCGTTCCTGCAGGATCCGGCGGATATCCGCGCGTACTTGAGCGCGGCCTACGGGATCGCCACCGCGCACTGATACACGGCGCCGCCAAATGAAAACCCCGCCGGAGCGGCGGGGTTTCATGCCGGATCGATGAAAAGACTACGCTCAGCTGGCCCTGCGCCGCATCAGCCCGAGGCCGAAGAGGCCAAGGCCGAGGAGCGCCAGCGTGCCCGGCTCCGGGACGCCGACCGACGATTCGGGAATCACCAGCCGCCCCGTCCAATTGGACGTATTGGAATTCCAGTCCGCCCAGTCGACCGAGAACATACCCGTAATGGAGTATGTGTAGATGCCCGCCGCGAGCCCGGTGAAGGTCACGCCCTGCCAGGCGGTGACGGCCAGCCCAGTCAGATTGGTGAGTTGGTCGAACTGGCCCGCTGGACTCAAGCAGCAGGCGGGTTGGGCATAGAAGTAGTTGTCACCGGCCACGAGCCCCGCGGGCAGCACCGCCGAGATCTGGTTGAAAGCCTGCGTGACACCGTTCAGTGTCAGCGAGCCTTCATTCCCGGCACCCGTGTGGTAGCTGCCGAGCCAGATGGTGACGCTGCCCGGCGCGCCGGCATTGACTGTGCCCAGCGCGATGGTGTGGGCCGATGCGGGAGCGGAGACGAGCAGCGCACCCGCCGCCAGCCCGGTCACCGCGAGAAACTTCGTGAAGAAACTTCCTTGGGCGCTCATCGCTCGATACCTCCCTGGTTTCAAACGCATTCCCTGCAGGGAAGATCAGCAACCCGCGTGCCAGAGTCACGCGGCCCAAATTCAATCAGCTACTTGCATGTTTCCGACGAGGCGTTTGAGTAGCCGTCGGCGCGCCAGATGTAAAGTCCGTCGACGTCGACGCCGATACCAGCCGTTCATGTGGCGGCGCACCAATCTGGTACGCCGCCGTTTTCACCAACACCGCCGGCTAGATATCCCCGCCGACTCGCACGAGGGAACGACCGCGCAGTGCCCGACTCTCGAAGAGGCGGTGTGCCTCGGCAACCTCATCGAGCGTGAACACACGTTCGATCGGAATGCGCCAGCGGCCTGACGCGAGCTTCTCCTCGATTTCTGCGTTCTCGGAGCCGCGCGTGCGCGCCTGGTGGAAGAACTGCACGAAACCCGAGACGCTGAACGACTTGCCGATCAGCATGGAGACATTCACTTCAGGAGCTTGTCCGCCCATGGCACCGATATAGATTACGTTGCCGAGCGGTGCGATCGATTCGTAGTTCTTCACCGACTCGGGTCCCGCATTGCCGTCAATGATCACATCGGCACCGCGGCCACCCGACAGCTCCTTTACTTTCGCGGGCCACCCCTCGCTGCGGTAGTCGATCAGGTGATCGGCGCCGAACTGACGTGCGTACGCGATCTTGTCAGGTCCTCCAACAAGCCCGTATACCGTGGCGCCCGCTTCCTTCGCTATCTGCGTCACCATCGCACCAATCGAGCCTGCGGCAGAATGCACGACGACATGCATGCCCGGGCTCACTCGTCCCGCGGAGTGCACGAGGTGCCACGAAGTCACCGCGGTCGTCGAGAACGCAGCGCCAATCTGCCAGGACAACCGGTCCGGTATCGCCACGATGCGTGCGGCAGTCGCCAGCGCGTATTCGCCGTTGCCGCCCCATTCGCTATGCGACGCCACGCGCCGTCCGATCAGCGCCGCGTCGACATCGGCACCGACGGCGTCGATCCGACCAGCGTACTCATAGCCTGGCACGAACGGAAAACCCGGATGCCCCCATTTGATGCGGCCCGCACGCGCGTGGGTATCGAGCGGGTTCAGCGCCGCATAAGCGACGCGGACGCGAACCTGGCCGGCACCGGGTTCAGGTATCGGGCGCGTGACGATTCGAAGGGTTTCCGGTCCGCCGGCTGAGTCTGCCAACACTGCACGCATTGTCTTGCTCATGGATACTTTGTCCTCGACATCAAAGGGTCATCACGATTTTTCCGAAGTGGCTACGCTCATCGATCATCTGGTGGGCGCGCTTCAGTTCCGCAATCGGAAGGACGACATCCAGCACGGGCTTGAATACGCCTTGCGCGAACAGCGGCAGGGCGATCTCGCGGAAACTCACCATCGATTCCGGCATGAATCGTGGGCTCGTCGAGATGCTCATCGAATGGAGTTCGATGTTGCGTACGCCGATATTGAGACTGAAGCACACCTGCCGCCCGCCAGTGCTGCCATACATGACAATCTTCCCGCCCATCCCCATCGAGTCGAACAGCATGGTGGCGGTCTCTTCGCCGATGGTCATCAAGCCCACGTCAACGCCTTGGCCGCCGGTATCGGCGGCGATGCGTTCGGCAAGGTTCTCGCGCTTGTAGTTGTAACCGGCATCGAGGCCCCATTCGCGGGCACGCGCGACCTTGTCGTCGCGGCTCGCGGTGCCCGCGACCCAACAGCCACGATGTTTCGCAATCTGCAGCGCGGCGCTACCGACGCTGCTGGCGACCGCTTCGATCAACACGCGTTGGCCCGCGCGCAGCGATGCCACCGTATGCACCGCATGCCAGGCCGTCAGCCAGCCAACGGGCACGGCGGCTGCCTGCTCGAAACCCAGGTTGTCGGGAAGGGGCAGCAGGTGTTCTGCCTCGATGCAGACGAACTCCGCATGCGCTCCCCTTGCGCGGCCGAAGACACGCTGGCCGACGGAGAACGTGGCAACACCCTCACCCAGCTTGTCCACGACGCCAGCCGCCTCCATGCCCACGACGAATGGCAGGGGCTGGCCGCTGTAGGTCCCGGCACGCATCCGCGTCTCGGCAAAATTCATGCCGGTCGCGTGCACACGCACCCGCACCTGGCCGGGGCCCGGCTCGGGCACGGCGATGTCTTCCCAGCGCATTACATCGAGGTCACCAAATTCCCTAACGATCCAGGCTTTCAAGTTGAGAGTCTCCGTTGCACCTCGTCGACGTCTAGCCCCGAAGGCAGCGGCTTGAGGTAGAAGTAAAGAATCGCCGCGATCATGAGTGGCACGGCGCCGCCCGCAAACATCGCGATGTCCCAGCCGCGCGTGTCAGCGAGCCAACCGATCATCGCTGGACCCGTTGCCTGACCGAGCGACACCGCAAACGATCCACAGAACGCGAGGCCCGTCGCCCGCAGGCGAGTGGGGAAAAGCTCGGCGATGTACGCAAACTTGACCGCCGCGGCGCCCAGCAGGAACACCGCCATGATCGAGAACGCGACCATGCTGGCCAGGTACCCTTCGGTGAACCAGAGGAAAACCACGAAAAAGAAGCTGCCGAGCAGCGTCCAGATGATCGTGGTCGTGCGTCGCGTCAGGTGGAACTCGCCGACCCAGGCCGCGAGCACATAGCCGGCAATGCCGATCAGGTTGCTGAGGCCCACGAGCGTGGCGGTGCCCGCGATGTCGAAGCCGCGCGCCTCGTGGAAGTAGATCGGCGAGAAGATGAATGCGCCGCCGTATGCTATGACAAAGAAGTACTGCGCGGCGAAAAGCGTCATGGTCCGGCGTCGAATCGCAGGCGAAAACAGCTCCCGGAGTGACGCACGCTTCGCGCCAGGAACGGACGCGACGAAACGCGAAGATTCGCGCACGACCTTGCTCACCACGAACGCGAACGGCAGCCCCAGGAGCCCCGCGACGAACAGGATCCTCCAGCCGAAATCCGCGAGCAATGCAACGGCGAGCATCGACGCGAAGAACCAACCGAGCGGATAGGCGATCTGCAGCAGGCCCGTCATGAGCCCGCGGATACGCGGCGGCGCCTCTTCCGCCACAAGGGCGCCAGTCGCCGGGTAGAGCAGTCCACCGCTGGCCATGCTGGCTGCGCGCAGCGCTCCGAGTGATAGCGCGTTGAAAGCAAGACTGTGCGCCGCGACAAAAATGGACGATGCGGCGATACCGCCGATCATTGTCTTGCGACGGCCGATACGGTCGGCCAACATGCCGAGCCAGACCAGCGCGATACCGCCGAGCCCGAATGCGACCCCCGTCAGGACGCCAATCTGCGTGCGCGTGAGCTCGAGGTCCTGGCGGATGAGGGGTAATGCGTAGCTCCACAACGCGAGGTCCATCTGGGAGAGCGCATAGGCGCCAAAACAAGTAAGCCAAAGGCGCCCCGGGTATCCCCTTGTCAGCGAGAAGATCTCGGCCAGCTTCACGCAGCGAACCTTGCGAGCTCGACGTCACTGGCTTGCTGGAAAACCCAGGTCATGCCGTCCGGTGCCACGCAGCGGAAGGAGCACACACCAAACTCGTCGGTGAGCGGAACCGAGATCGCCGTGCAGCCCGCTTCAAGGCACTTCAGTCGCAGCTCTTCGAGGCTCCGCACGCGCCACGTAAACAGGGAACAGCCGAGATGGCCCGGCTGCGAGACGGTGAGACGGTCCTCGAGCAGCGACGATTTCGGGAAGCGAAACAGGTAGAGGCGGCCCGAGCGCCGCTCGTCATGGCGAGCACCCGACCTTGGCTCTTCGAACGTGTCGCACCAGTGTGTTTCACCTTCTCGAAGCTCGAACACGGCCCGACTGGCCATGGACTGCTCCCAGGTCACTTCCTGCGCGGATACGCGTTTCAGGCCGAGCACATCGGCGTAGAAGGAAAACACGCCAGCGTCGTCGCTTGCGATCATGAAACTCGCGTTGACGATCTGCGAGGCGCGCAACAACGCGCTGTCGTCGATGCAACCCATGTGCGGACTGTCGTAGTGGAAGCGTTCGAGCAATGCCTGCCGCCACAGCGGCTGCAGCAACGTGTACTCGCGCGCCGCGACCAGCGTGTCCCGGAACGGCCTGGCCACGCGATCGCCAAACAACTGCGGGTTGTAGGACGACAGATCAATGAAGCTCGGCGGCAAGTCGGCCAGGTGCGCGCCCTGGCGGCGCGCGAGTGCAGCGTGGTTCGCCACATCGAGTGAGTTGCGCACGAATTGCATGACCCACCGGCTGCCATGCGCCCGCAAACCCGACACGCCGATGCCGGGGCCGAGCGGGCGCTCCCACTGCATGAGCCGCACGAGACCATGGTCCGCGTCGAGATGCGACAGGCGCAGCGAGCGCAGTCCGGAACGAACGCCGTATAGGGCCTGCGCCGCAGCCTCATCGAGGCTACCGCGCGATTTCGCGCGGTAGCCGTACGCTGACCAGTAGTCTGCTGCGGCTTCGAGATCCGGTACCCCGTAGCAGATTTCGTGTACGCCGCCTGCTGCCGTCAAAACCGGTACCTCAGGCTCGCCGACCAGGTGCGCGGATCCGCCGGATACAGCACCGTCGTGAGACCCGCAATGTGCAGGCCCGCGCCGATGTAGTGCTTGTCGGTCAGGTTCTTGCCAGCGACCGTTGCACTCCAGTGACTATCCTCCGATGTCCAGGACAGCGACGCGTCGACCAGCGTGAGTGCCGGCGTCGCGATGATCGGGGTGTTTGCGACGTCGTTTTCCATGCGCGTGCGATGGCTCACATCACCGCTCAAACGCACGGCACCAGGCAGCTGCAACGGTAGCGTCCATGCAAAGCCCGCGGCGTATGACCAGCGCGGCGCGCCCTTGAGGTCTCGGTAGGACACGTCCTGGGACACGCCACCCACCCGATCCTGAAACTCATCGTAGCGTGCGTCCAGATAACCCACGGTGGCGTAGGTGCTAACCCCTGGCATAGGTGCCGCCGAAAGCTCGAGTTCGACGCCCTTCGTCGTGGCGGCGGCGGCATTGAAGCGGCGCGTGACATTCGTAACTGGATCGAACGCCGAAAGCTGCAATTCCGAGTAGTCGTTGTGGAACAAGGTTAGGTTCGCGCGCAGCTTCCGGTCAAACAGTTCGGTCTTCACGCCAGCCTCGAACGTGGAGACTTCTTCTTCGTCATAGGGTGTAAGCGCCGTGACGGCGTTGCTGCTGCGGTTGAAGCCCCCCGCCTTGTAGCCTTCGGACCAGGAAGCAAAGAGGAAAACGCTGTCCGTCAGTTTGTAATCCGCTGCCAATCGTGGCGTGAATGCAGTCCAGCTCCTGTCGACGACAAACGTCCGTCCGAGTGTCGGATAGCGGTCCACGAAGTCCTTGCTGTCCCAGGTGTAGCGCGCGCCCGCCGTGATAGTGAGTGTTTCGGTGGCAGCGTACGAGGCCTGTCCAAATACGGCGTAGCTGTCGGTATCCTGGTTGGTAAGGTCAGGCAACGCATTGACAGGTGCCGCTGGATTGGGGCGACTGCCGATGTAGTTGGTCGTGTCGTAGCGCACGTCTTCCGTGAACCAGTAGGCACCTGCGATGGCCTTCGTGCGCCCCCAGTCGGCCGCGAGCGTGAGCTCCTGGCTCAGTTGGCTCTGCTCGGTGTCGAAGGCGAAGTGCAGTATGGTGCGCGCCTCCTCATCGTTGTCGAACACGCCGTGGTTGCGCAGGTCCCGCCACGCCGTGATCGAGCTCAGCGTATACGCTCCGCTCTCCCAGGTTCCGGTGAGGGCGACTCCACGCGTTCGAAGGTAGCCGCTCGGATCTGCATTGGCAGCCGTCCGGTAGAGGTCGGCGGGATAGCCTCCAAAAGCGCTCACGCCGACGCCGACGTCCGCCAGATCCTGCGACCAGTCCGCCGCGAGATTGAACTTGAGCGCGTCGGTCGCTTCCCAGACGAGTTTGCCACGCGCGGCCGTTGTGTCCTTTGAGTTCACGTCGCGGTCGAGCGTCGTGTTTCTTACCGTGCCATTGCGCTCATGCTTGAGCACACTCAGCGAACCCTTGAGGGTGTCGGTCAGCGGCCCGCCGATCGTGCCACGATACTGACGCCGCTCGTAGCTACCCGCCGTCAGGTCAACCGCGCCTGCAAGCACTTCACCCGGATCACTCGTGATGATCTTGACAGCACCGCCAGAAGTATTTCTTCCATACAGCGTCCCCTGGGGCCCGCGCAGGACTTCAATCCGCTCCACATCGGTGAAGTCGAATATTGCACCTTGCGCGCGCGGGTAGTACACGCCGTCGACGTAGAAACCAATTGCGCTATCTGTCGTCGGGGTGGACTGGTCCTCGCCCACGCCGCGAAGGAAGACCCGCGCGGCATTCGTCAGCGCGGTAACTGGCTCAATTCGAAGGTTGGGAACCTGGGCAGCCAGGTCCAGCGTACTCTCGATCTGGCGGTCTTCCAGTGCAGAGCGTGTCAGCGCGGTGACCGAAACGGGCGTCGTCTGCATCGATTCGGCACGACGCTGCGCGGTGACTGTAATCTCTTCGAGCGCGACAGTCGGCTCCTCGGCAATCGCGGGCAACGCAAAGAGTGCGGCGGGCAGCAGCAGTTTCAGGCTGTATTTCGACACGTGTCCTCCTTGGGGACCAGCAAGTCGCTCAGGGCGCGACCGGCAATAGTGAGTCTGCGAAGCGTTCCTGGGTAACGCGACGCAGCTCGTCCATGAGGGCGAGCGTCGCACGGCCGATGATCGTGTCCTTCCGATGGAACAACGAATAGGTGTACTCGAAAGTGAGCGCAGGCACGCGTCGTTCAACGACGAGCCCCGAATCGATCTCGCGCCCGAAGAACAAGCGATTGGCAATCACGAGGCAGTGTTCGTCCAGCAACAAGCCCCTGGATACCAATGGGTTGTCGCATTCGATCACTCGGGGCGAAGCGATGCCGTGCGCGGCAAAGGCGCCGGCGATCGTTCGCCCGGTGATGTCGTTGCGCCAAACGCCAACGAAGGTCTCGCTGGCAAGGTTAGTCAGTTCGAGCGTGGCGAACGCCGCGAGCGGATGCGACGCCGCGAGCAGCAGGTCACTACGCATGCGAAAGAGCGGGATGCGCTGAAGGTCCGCCAGATCCACATTCGCGGGCTCTCCCATGGCGACGAAATCAAGTTCGCCCTGGGCCAGCAACGCCAGCATGTTGTCCGGGTGCACGTTCGCAATCTTGAGTACGACACGCGGGTTCGCATCGAGGAATCGGCGCATCGCCGTCGGCGCGATGTACTCGGAAAACGACGATCCAAATGCAATGGTGAGTTCGCCCCGGTGCTCGGCCCGCAGCCCATCAATTTCGGTGCGCGCCTTGCGCGCTTCAGACTGTATTACCTTTGCATACTGCGTGAGCACGCGTCCGAATTCGGTGGGCACCGCGCCAAATTGCCCACGTTCGAACAAACGCACACCGAGCGATTCCTCAAGCGTGGCAACGCTTTGGCTGATGCCCTGTTTGCTAATGCCAAGCTGCTGGGCGGCACGCCCGAAGTGCCCCTGCTCGACTATGGCTAGAAAGTGACGCAGCTGCTTCAGGTCGAAGGCTGCAAGATCAGCTTCGAGCAATTCCGGACGGTCGTTGAGCTTGCTCAACCCGTCCTCCAAGAAAGAGTACCGCTCAATCCGCCCGCCGGCGCGATCAATGCGGACTCTTTCACGGGAGTTCGGCAAACCCTCATGAGTTCCGAGCGTATTGACGTATCTAGATCATGTCAACCATTAGCGGACAAACGGAAGGATCCGGAATGCAAAAAGCCCCCGCTGCTTTCGCAACGGGGGCTTTTCTCTATAAGACCCTGGCAGTGACCTACTCTAGCGTCGCAACAGGCGAAACTACCATCGGCGCGGAGCGTTTTCACTTCCGAGTTCGGAATGGGATCGGGTGGTTCCCGCTCGCTAATGCCGCCAGGGAAAACTTTGCACAACCCGGAAGTTTTAGTTTTGACGCCCACGCCCGCACGACTGATCGTCGGCCTGGCAGATCTCGCGCTCGCGATGAATCACTCCATCGGTCGCATCCAACTCAAGCTCATGCAGACCGCTTGAGGTTATATGGTCAAGCCTCACGGGCAATTAGTACTGGTTAGCTGAAGCCATTACTGGCCTTACACACCCAGCCTATCAACCAAGTCGTCTACTTGGGCCCTTCAGGGGAATCGAGTTCCCAGGGAGATCTGGTCTTGGGGGGGGCTTCCCGCTTAGATGCTTTCAGCGGTTATCCCGTCCGCACATAGCTACCCGGCAGTGCCACTGGCGTGACAACCGGAACACCAGAGGTGCGTCCATCC